>CAWACN010000001.1:0-51377 GCA_963780525.1 uncultured Acidimicrobiaceae bacterium
AAATTCCTTGTCGGGTAAGTTCCGACCTGCACGAATGGCGTAACGACTTTCCTACTGTCTCAACCACAGACCCGGCGAAATTGAAGTACGAGTAAAGATGCTCGTTAGCTGCATCAGGACGGAAAGACCCCGTGGACCTTTACTATAGCTTGATGTTGAGTTTTGGTACTATTTGTGTAGGATAGGTGGGAGACTTTGAAGCATTGGCGCTAGCCAGTGTGGAGTCAACCTTGAAATACCACCCTTTTAGTGCCGGGACTCTAACCTCGGTCCGTGATCCGGATCAGGAACAGCGTCAGGTGGGTAGTTTGACTGGGGCGGTCGCCTCCTAAAATGTAACGGAGGCGCCCAAAGGTTCCCTCAGGCTGGTTGGCAATCAGCTGTCGAGTGCAATGGCAAAAGGGAGCTTGACTGCGAGACCTACAAGTCGAGCAGGTGCGAAAGCAGGGCATAGTGATCCAGCGGTTGCTTATGGAAGCGCCGTTGCTCAACGGATAAAAGGTACCCCGGGGATAACAGGCTCATCTTCCCCAAGAGTCCATATCGACGGGAAGGTTTGGCACCTCGATGTCGGCTCGTCGCATCCTGGGGCTGAAGCCGGTCCCAAGGGTTGGGCTGTTCGCCCATTAAAGCGGTACGCGAGCTGGGTTTAGAACGTCGTGAGACAGTGGATAACCGCGCTGTCTATAAACTTGGCTATTTGCTGGAAACACCGTAAGTATCCTGCACTACTCGCTCTTTCAAGGTCATGAGACACCCGCTACATACGATGCGGGCATGGACGGTGAGGGCAGTGAAAATGTGTCAGGTGCGGTCAATCAGCAGGAAAGACTGGAGTCGTATATAGCCGGATTTGTAGACGGAGAAGGATGCTTTCACGTGGCCATCCAACGGAATCCCAGTACGAGAGCCGGTTGGCAACTCGTGCCGGAGTTTCGAATCAGCCAAGATGTCGCTCGAGCCAAGGTCTTGGACCTGGCGCGAGAGCTTCTGGGTTGTGGATTGCTGCGAGAGAACCATCGTGGATCGAATGACCACACGTACGTGCTGGTTGTTCGTCGACGGCAGGATCTCCTTGAAAGAGTGATTCCCTTCTTCGAACGAAATCCGTTACTGAGCTGTAAGCAAGATGAGTTCAACACCTTCGCTGCGATCGTGAGAGCGATGGCAAGGGGTGAACATCTCGCAGAGAAGGGCTTTGAGAGACTTGTCTCCGAGGCGCTTCAGATGAACGGTGGTGGTCGATATAGACGACTTCACCGGGCTCAGAGTCCAGAATCCTCAGAGACCATATGCCAAGCACCTTCACTGAACTGAAGGTGAAGATATGGTCCGATCTGCATGGCGACATGCAGAGCCAGGCAGAAATGTCCTGGCCCTCCGACCGAGTTGGTCGGCGGTAACAAGAAATGTCGGTCCCTATCCGATGCAGCCGTAGGAGATTTGAGAAAGGCTGTCCCTAGTACGAGAGGACCGGGACGGACGTAGCTCTCGTGTGCCAGTTGTCCTGCCAAGGGCACGGCTGGTTTGCGACCTACGGGTGGGATAAGCGCTGAAAGCATCTAAGTGCGAAGCCCGTTTCGAGATGAAATCTCCCACAGGGTTAACCTGGTAAGGCCCGTGGCTAGACGACCACGTTGATAGGCCGGAGGTGTAAGTGCAGCAATGCATTCAGCCGACCGGTACTAATCGGCCGAGGGCTTGGAGATCTACTCGCTCGTGCTCGCTTTGGAACGCTCAGGGGCTGCGGAAACGCAGCCTCAGGCGTGGCCCTGTCTGTCGATAAGTCGACGGATGGACGTGCCCCGCTGAGTGCAAGGTTTCCGGTGGCCATGGCGGCGGGGAAACACCCGTTCCCATTCCGAACACGGCAGTTAAGCCCGCCCGCGCCGATGGTACTTGGGGGGAGGCCCCCTGGGAGAGTAGGTCGCCGCCGGGATTTCTCACGAAACCCCCTCTGAGCTTCGGCTCGAGGGGGTTTCGTACGTTCTGGACCCGTTCTGAGACCGTCTCTGGCCCGGGTCACCAAACGGGAGTTCGAAGCGCTGCGATACTGCCGCCCATGACGAGCCGCCGGCTCCGGGTGCTCCCGATGCGCCCGAGGGACATTGACGAGGAGCACCGGGCCTCGACGCCGCTCGAGCTGCTGTTCGACCTCTCCTTCGTGGTGGCGGTCTCCCAGGCGGCCGACCAGCTCAACGCCGCCCTGGGGGCCGGCCACTTCCATACGGCCATCGTCGGCTACCTCACGGTGTTCTTCGCCATCTGGTGGGCCTGGGTCAACTTCACCTGGTTCGCCTCGGCCTACGACGTCGACGACCTGCTCTACCGCCTCTTGACCTTCGTGCAGATCGTCGGGGTCCTGATCCTGGCCGCCGGGGTCGACGAGCGCCTTCGGCACCGGCAACTTCACCACCATGACCATCGGCTACGTCGTCATGCGCGTGGCCATGGTGGCCCAGTGGCTCCGGGCCGCCTCGGGCGACCCCGCGGCGCGGCCGGCCGCCCTGCGCTACGCGGTCTGCATCAGCATCCTGCAGGTCGGCTGGGTGCTGCGGCTGTTCCTCCCGCAGCAGGCGGGGCTGTGGGCCTTCTACCGTGCTGGCCGCCGTGCGAGATGCTCGTGCCCGCCTACGCCGAGCGGGCCGCGCACGGCGGCGGTACCCCGTGGCACCCCGGCCACATCGCCGAGCGCTACGGGCTGTTCACGCTCATTGTGCTGGGGGAGTGCATCGCCGCGGTGACGGTGGCGCTGCACAGCGCCAGCTCCGTCGCACGGCTTCTCGGCCGGGCTGGTGGCGGTCATCGCCGGCGCCGTGCTCGCTGGTCTTCTCCATCTGGTGGTGGTACTTCGAGAACCCGGCCGAGGAGGGCCTGCGCATGTCGCGCCAGCTCGCCTTCCTCTGGGGCTACGGCCACTACGTCGTCTTCGCCTCCCTCGGCGCGCTGGGGGCCGGGCTCCAGCTGGCCGCGGCGGGCTCGCACGGCGCGCTGTCGTCGACGACGGCGACCACGGCGGGGCTGGCGGTGGCCGTGCCGGTGGCGGCGTATCTTCGTCGTGACCGGTGTGCTGCAGGCCCGCCTGGGGTCGCAGTGGCCCGGCCGCGTCACGGCTGGTGTGCGCTGCGTCGGTGCTCGTGCTCGTGCTCGGGGTGTCTGGCCAGCGGGCTGGGCATCGGCCTGTCCACCCTGTTGATGGGCGTGGTGGTGGCGGCCCTCGTGGCGTCGACGAGGTCGGCGGACCCCGGCCGACTCGGCGCCTAACCCACGGCGTGCACCCGGTGCGCGACCGGACCCCTAGAATCACCTGATGCCGCAGAACTCCTCCCAGCCGAATCGCCGCGCCTCCTCGGCGCGGTCGGGCGGGTCCGGGCGTCCGGCTCGACCCGCCGGCGGGGGGCAGGGGAGCCGGGGTGGGACGGGCAGGCCGTCCTCGCGTAGCGGCGGCGCGTCCGGCGGCAGGTGGCACCGGAGGTGCTGCTCGCCGCGGTCAATCCGCCGGCACCGGCGGCGGCGGGACACGTCGCCCCGCCAAGCCCGGCGGCGCCGGGACCGGTTCCCGGAACACGGGCGCCGGCACGGGAGCCGGAGCAGGTCGCAGCGGGGCAGCCTCCTCGTCACGGCCGTCGCGGCCCTCGGGCAAGAGCGCCGGCCAGGCGGGTCGGCCCCGGTCGGCCGGCCCCCGTCCACGCACGGGCACCGGAACAGGCGCCGGAACAGGCACGGACCGCCCGAGGTCAGGGGCGGGACGGGCCGGCGCACCGCGGTCGGCCGCCGGCCGGTCGGGGCCACCGCGGACCGGCGCCCCGCGCCGCCGCCCTGACGACGAGCGCGGCCGGGACGACAGGCCCCGGACCGATCGGGCGCCCCGCGAGGAGCGGCCACCGCTGCCCCGCAAGGCGGCGGGGTGGGGCAACGTGGCCCGCCGAGGGGCCCACCAGGTCAACCGGCGCGGCGACGAGGAGCGCGCCTGGGACGACTCGGCCGAGACCGAGCGCCGGCGCGGTGCGCCGAAGCCGAAGCCGGCCGCGCAGTGGACCCGGGACGACGGCGCCCGCGAGTGGGAGGACGACGATGCGCCGCGCCGCAAGCGCCGGGGCACATCGGCCGCCGGGGCTGGCGCGTCGACCGCCGGCACTGCCGAGGCCATCGCGTCGCTCGGGCACAAGCACGCCCTGCCCCCCGAGATCGCCACCGAAATCCGCAACGCCGCCGACATCGCCACGGCCCGCCACCGCGAGCACCTGGTCGATCGGGCCGAATCGGCCTACGGCGCCTACGAGCGCAATCGCTTCCCCGATGCGCTGCGGGCCATCAAGCCCGTGGCCGACGAGGCTCCCGGGCGTGGCCGCCGTGCGCGAGCTGGCGGGCCTGGCCGCCTACCGCTCCGGCCGCTGGCGCATGGCCGCCGGCCATCTCGAGGCCTTCGGGCGCCTGAGCGACTCGACCGAGCACATTCCCGTGCTGATGGACTGCCAGCGGGCGCTGCACAAGCCGAAGAAGGTGGCCGCGCTGTGGGCGGAGCTCCGGCAGAGCTCGCCCGATCCCGACGTCCTGGCCGAGGGCCGGATTGTGGCGGCGGCCTCGCTGGCCGACTCGGGCGACCTCAACGGGGCCATCGCCATGCTGTCGACCGCGGGGGCGACGAAGTCCCTGCGCAACCCCTCGGAGCGTCACGTCCGCCAGTGGTACCTGCTGGCCGATCTGTACGAGCGGGCCGGCGACCTCCCCAAGGCGCGGGAGTACTTCGAGCGGGTGTTCCGCACCGATCCCGAGGCCTACGACGTGGCGGAGCGCCTCCGGGGCCTGGGGCCCGAGCGCCGGCCCCGCGCACCACGACGGACCAAGGCCAAGACCTCGACCTCCACCAAGACCGGACCGCCCGCCCCCAAGAAGGGCTGACCGAAGGGCTGCAGCAGCTTCTGCCGCTTAGGGCGTCGACCCCGCGGTCGCCGCCGGAACCGCCGCCACCGTCGTGGTCGTGGCCGCAGGAGCCGGGGGAGCGGTGGTCGTGGTTGTTGTCGTTGTCGTCGCACCCGGTGCGGTGGTCGTCGTGGTGGTCGGGGGCGGGGCTGTTCCGAAGTTCGGGCCCTCGACGGTCACCAGGGTCCCGATCGGGGTCAGCGGCCAGATCAGCGCGGCGTTGGCGTAGCTCATTTCGACGCAGCCGTTGCTCTGGGGCGTCCCGTAGGAGGCTCGGATGAAGCCGTGCAGGGCGTCACCTCCGTTGAAGTAGCTGGCGTAGGGGACGTTGGGGTCGTTGTAGGTGGAGCCGTCGACGTTGGTGCCCTTCATGTCCGAATAGCGCACGTGCTCGAAGACGGCGTAGGTCCCGTCGGTGGTGTCGGCGCCGGGCGCCCCGCTGTTGACCGGGACGGTGTACTGGACCGTCCCGTTGTTCCAGAGCGTGGCGGTCTGGGGGACGACCTTGTTCACGAGGACATAGACGTACGGGGTGGCGCTGGGCTTGTCGTTGATGACGTCGTTGAGCAGCGCGGTCCACACCGTGGGCCCGGCCTCACCGTCCACGCCGATGCTGTTCTGGTTCTCGAAGTCCTCGATTGCCGCCTTGGTTATTTCGTTCATGGTCCCCTGGGTCCACTGCGAGGTGAGCTCGCGTCGGCAGGCTGGGCCAGCGCCACGAGAAGCTGCCCTGCTGGTCCAGTGCCAGGTCGGCCCGCGTGGGGGCGGGGCCGCTGGGGGCGAAGCCGACCGGGAGGTAGTCGAGCTGGGCCAGGAGCTGTTGGAGCCGCAACGTGTCGCCCGCCGCCACGCCGAAGGCGACGGTGTGCGAGGTGCGCAGCGTGGCGCCGTCCTTCGACAGCAGGCCGTGTGCCCCACCCGGAATGGTCACCACCACCTGGGTGTAGGGGATGAGGGGCGAGTCGAGGTCGTAGGTGAGGGTCGTGGCGTTCGACTGCACCCATTTGCCCGCGATGTTCGGCGAGAGCGTGGGGGCGACCTTCTGCAGCGAAACGGGGGCCGAGAAGGTCAACGTGATGGGCGTGTTGGGCGGCACGTTCTGGCTCCCCGCGGCCGGGGTCGCCGACTGCAGGGCGAAGGAGGCAGCTGATGAACCACCCGAACCGGAGCCTCCGGATCCTCCCCGGGCACTCGGTGAGCCGGAGTTGGACGGCGACGACCCGCTGAGCGCGAGCACCACCGCCACGGCCGCCACGACGACCGCCGCGCCCACCAGCAGCACCCAGGGGCGCAGGCGCAAGGGCCTGCCCTCCCGGGATTCGAGAACGTTCATGGCCTCCGCTCGCTCAAACGTCGCCTCATCAAAACCCGAATGGCGTTGGTCAGCGTACGGGCCGGATCGCCGACGAATGCGTCAGAGGGGCGGAATTGTGATGAATTTCAGGCGTCATCGGCGTGACAGGCGCTCACATTGCGCGCGGGTGCCCCCGGGAGTGCCGGTGACCCTCCGGTAGCATGAGCGCCATGAGCACGAGCACTTCGAGCACCGACCTCCAGGCGCTTCTCGGCGACGACGCCGACGCCCTTCTCGGCTATACGGCCAAGGCGTTCCCGGCGGAACACCTCACCCTCCCCGGCCCGAACTACCTCGACGAGGTGTTCGTCAACAGCGACCGCAACCCGACGGTCCTGCGCAATCTCGGTTGGGTGTTCGACCACGGACGCCTCGGTGGCACCGGCTACATTTCGATCCTCCCGGTCGACCAGGGGATCGAACACTCGGCGGCAGCGAGCTTCTCGAAGAATCCGGCCTACTTCGACCCGCTGAACCTCATGGAGCTGGCGCTGGCCGGCGAGTGCAACGCCGTGGCCACGACGCTGGGCACGCTGGGCCTCGCCTCGCGCAAGTACGTGCACCGCATCCCCTTCATTGTGAAGCTGAACCACAACGCGTTCCTGCACGTGCCCAACACCTACGACCAGATCATGTTCGCCGACGTCCGTCAGGCCGCCGACCTCGGAGCGGTCGGGGTGGGCGCCACCATCTACTTCGGCTCTGACGACATGGACCGCGAGCTGCAGCAGGTGGCCGAGGCCTTCGCCGAGGCGCACCGGCTCGGGATGTTCACCGTGCTGTGGTGCTACCTGCGCAACTCGGCCTTCCAGAAGGACGGGGTCAACTACGAGCTCTCGGCCGACCTCACGGGCCAGGCCAACCACATGGGCGTCACCATCGAGGCCGACATCATCAAGCAGAAGCAGCCGGAGAACAACGGCGGCTACACGACCGTCAACTTCGGCAAGACGGACCCGCTCGTCTACGACCAGCTGACCACCGACAACCCGATCGACCTCACCCGTTGGCAGGTCGTCAACTGCTACGCAGGCCGCATCGGCCTCATCAACTCGGGCGGCGAGTCCAAGGGCGACAGCGACCTGGCCCAGGCCGTCCGCACCGCCGTGATCAACAAGCGTGCCGGCGGCATGGGCCTCATAGTGGGCCGCAAGGCCTTCCAGCGCCCGCTGGCCGAAGGCGCCGCCCTCATCCACAGCATCCAGGACGTCTACCTCAACAAAGACGTCACTGTCGCCTGAACGGGGCGCCTGATCCGGGGGCCTGAGCTGGGAACGGGGCCGCTCCGCCCGCCTCAGCCCACAGATGAAGACTGCATGAAGAAGGCCCCCCGTGGGCCGGGGTTAAGATCGCCTGCAACGAGCAATTCGGACGCAGAGTGTCGCGCGCCGTCGCGGCAGGGTGCGCTGGCCCGCAGGAGTGAGCCAAAACTCTCGACGTCCACGACATGAGACGAGGCAGCCCGTGGCATCGGGAACGCAACACGAAACAGAGGTATTGGACCAGGTCATCGTGCGTTTCGCCGGTGACTCGGGCGATGGGATGCAGCTCACCGGGGACCGCTTCACCACGAGCAGCGCCCTCATGGGCAACGACCTGTCCACCTTTCCCGACTTCCCGGCCGAAATCCGGGCCCCTGCCGGCACGGTCAACGGTGTGTCCGCCTTCCAGGTGCACATTTCGGACCATGACATCCTGACGCCGGGCGACTCGCCCAACGTGCTGGTGGCCATGAACCCGGCCGCCCTCAAGGCCAACATCGAGCTCATGGCCAAGGGGACGGTGCTCATCGTCAACAGCGACTCCTTCGAGGAGCGCGACCTGGCCAAGGCCGGCTACGCCGAGAACCCCCTGACGAACGGCTCCCTGGCGGCCTACACGGTCTACGAGGTCCCGATGACCTCCATCACCCAGGAGGTCTGCAAGGAGGCCGGGGTCAAGCCCCGTGACGCCGAGCGCTCCAAGAACTTCTTCGCGCTGGGCCTCATCAGCTGGATGTACACCCGTCCCGTCGAGCCGACCATTCAGTGGATCGGCGAGCGCTTCGGCAGCCGGCCCCAGGTGGCCGACGCCAACACCCGGGCGTTCCGGGCCGGCTATGACTTCGGCGAGACGGCCGAGCTCTTCGAATCCAACTACGAGGTCCGTCCGGCCGCCTTCGAGAAGGGCGAGTACGTCCAGGTCACCGGCAACCAGGCGCTCGCCTGGGGCCTCATCGCCGCCTCGCGGCTCGCCGGAGTGCCCCTGTTCCTCGGGAGCTACCCGATCACTCCCGCCTCGGACATCCTCCACGAGCTGAGCCGGCGCAAGGAGTTCGGGGTCCGCACCTTCCAGGCCGAGGACGAAATCGCCGGCATCGGCGCCGCGCTGGGCGCCTCGTTCGGAGGCTCCCTCGGCGTGACCACGACCAGCGGCCCGGGCCTGGACCTCAAGTCCGAGACGGTGGGCCTCGCCATCAACCTCGAGCTGCCGCTCGTCATCGTCGACGTCCAGCGGGGTGGCCCGTCCACCGGGCTCCCGACGAAGACTGAGCAGGCGGACCTGTTGCACGCCATGTACGGCCGCCACGGCGAGGCGCCGCTGCCGATCCTGGCGCCCCAGACACCGAGCGACTGCTTCGCCATCGCCATCGAAGCCGTCCGCCTGGCGATCAAGTACCGCACCCCGGTGATTGTGCTCTCCGACGGCTACCTGGCCAACGGAGCCGAGCCGTGGCGCCTGCCCGACCTCGACTCCTTCGCGCCGATAGAGCCGGACTTCGCCACCAAGCCCAACCATGTGGACGACGGCGGCACCGAGGCGTTCTGGCCCTACGTGCGTGACCCCGAGACCCTGGCTCGTCCCTGGGCGCCGCCAGGCCTGCCCGGCCTGGAGCACCGCATCGGCGGGCTCGAGAAGGCCGACGGCACCGGCAACGTGTCCTACGAAGGCGTCAACCACGAGCGAATGGTGCACCTGCGTCGCGACAAGATCGCCGGCATCGCCAAGGACATCCCGCTGGTCGAAGTGAACGACGAGACCGGAGACGCCCAGCTGCTCCTCGTGAGCTGGGGTTCCACCTACGCCGCCGTGGCCGCGGGTGTGAAGCGGATCCGGGCCCGGGGCATGAAAGCGGCCCATGTCCACCTGCGCCACCTCTACCCGCTGCCGTCGAACCTGGGCGACGTGCTGCATCGCTATACGCAGGTGCTCGTCCCCGAGGTGAACCTGGGCCAGCTGAGTCGCATCCTGCGTGCCGAATACCTGGTGGACGCCCAGACCATGTCCAAAATGCAGGGCGTGCCGTTCCGAGTCGGAGAGATCGAAGCAGCCATCACCGCGCTGCTCGGAGGGAAGTCATGAGCGAGTCCAACGGCGCCACCGCCACCGCCATCCCCGTTACCGCCCGCAAGGACTGGACCAGCGACCAGGAGGTCCGCTGGTGCCCCGGCTGCGGCGACTACTCCATTCTGGCGGCGGTCCAGATGCTCATGCCCGACCTCGGCGTGCGCCGCGAGAACACCGTGTTCCTCTCGGGCATCGGCTGCGCCGCCCGATTCCCGTACTACATGAACACCTACGGCATGCACTCCATTCACGGGCGGGCGCCGGCCATCGCCACCGGGCTGGCCACCACGCGTCCCGACCTGGACGTCTGGGTCATCTCGGGTGACGGCGACTCGCTGTCCATCGGGGGCAATCACCTGATTCACGCGCTGCGCCGCAACGTCCGGTTGAACATCTTGATGTTCAACAACCAGATCTACGGCCTCACCAAGGGTCAGTACTCCCCGACGTCGGAAGTGGCCAAGGTCACCAAGTCGACGCCGTTCGGCTCGGTCGACACGCCGTTCAACCCGGTCTCCCTGGCCCTGGGCGCCGAAGCCACCTTCGTGGCTCGGACCCACGACATGGACCGCGCCCACATGCAGGAGACCTTCCGGCGGGCGCACCAGCACAACGGCGCCGCCTTCGTGGAGGTCCTGCAGAACTGCAACGTCTTCAACGACGGCGCATTCGAGAAGATCACCAGTCGCGACGTCCGCTCCAACATGCTGATCCCGCTGCACCACGGCCAGCCGATTGTGTTCGGTGCCGAGGGTGAGGAACGCGGCGTGGTCCAGCGCGCCGACGGGAGCCTCGAAATCGTGTCGGTGGCCGAGGTGGGCCCGGACGCCCTGCTGGTCCACGACGAGAAGCGGGACGATCCCGGTCTCGCCTTCGCACTGTCCCGGCTGGCCCGGGGTCCCTACGAGCCCACCCCGATCGGCGTCTTCCGAGCTGTCGAGCGGCCCGAGTACGGGTCGCAGATGGCCGAGCAGATCACCGAGGCCCAGGGCAAGCGTGGGCTCGGTGACGTGGAGGCGCTGCTCCGGTCCGGTTCCAGCTGGACGGTCGACTAAGCGACGACTTCGCCCAGCCGGGTGAAGGTGTTGCAATAGAAGAGCCGGCCGCCCGGCGGCCGCCAGTCGGCCCACTCGGCGTAGGCCGGGCTCTCCGAGCCCCCGAGCCGGGGCGCCACGTGGTCGATCATGGTGGCGAACGTGGCCTCCGCTTCCGCGTTGTCGAACTCGTAGAAGTGCATGTACTGCGGATCTTCCGCCGCGGTGTTCTCGTAGACCGAGATCTGGGTGAAGCCGGGGATGGCCGCCGCCGCGATGTGGCGGATGTGCACGAAGTCGCCCCAGTCGCGCAGGCCCTGCGGCCAGGTCGGGGGTCCGCGGGCTGATCCAGACGATCATGAGCCCCAGGGTCGGACCGCCGGTGAGGATGCCCTGGCTGGGTCGGGGGTAGCGGCGGAAGCAGTGGGACGCTGAGACGTCCGGCGCAGGGGGCGGAGGTTCGTAGCCCTGCCGCGCCTCGGTGACGAGGAGCGTCCTGCCGTCGCGTATGCGCATGGGCAGGTCGGTGCGCTCGAAGGCCCCGTTCTCCCACCAGGTCACGCGCTCGGCGCCCTCGCGCCGGGCCAGCTCGCACGCCCGTTCAGCGCACGCCTCCGGCGAGGCGTCGCCGAGCTCGAGATGCAGCAGGGTGGTCGGGCGGTCCTCCATGCCTAGGCCGCGGGAGCGGCCTGGACCTCGTCCCGGATCCGCTCGAGCGTCGTGCGCATGCCCGAGCGGTTGACCTTGCCCCGCGACCATCCCCACAGGGCCCAGTAGAGGCGGAGGCCGAAGGTGGGGCTCAAGGTGAAGGACTCCGTGACGTCGCAGCCGCCCTCGGAGGGAGCGATGTCATAGCGCCAGACGTTCAGAGGGGGCTTGTCCGCCCCGCCCACCCCGAAGGCGAAGGTCCTGCCCGGCTCGCAGGCCGAAACCGTGCAGGTCGTCCAATAGATGGGTCCGATGCCGTTGCGCTTCACGTGGCCCCGGAACCGGGCGCCGACGACGGGCCCGGTGGCGCCGTCGATCCACTCGGCCTCGAAGGTCTCGGGGCTGTAGCTCCCGATCCGGGTGACGTCGCTCACGAGGTCCCAGACCTGTTCGGGCGGTGCGGACATGTGGATGGTCACCGAGTCGTGCACGGGGTCACCTCAGGGCAGATCGAGGGACCGGAACACCATGCCGGTCCGCGGCTTCGGGCTGAAGAAGGTCGTCTTGGGGGGCATGCGGCGCCGGGCGTTGGCCCACTCGTCAATCTGCGCCACCGTCACGGGGCGGAGCAGGAAGGCCGCCTGGCCCTCTCCGTCCCGCAGGGCCTCGAGCGCCTCGGCGACGCTGTGACGGTGCATCACCTCGTGGGGCGGCAGCGCCGCCAACGCGGTGGCGATGAGATTCGAGTCGAGGTCGTTGCCCTGTTGCTCCAGCAGCTCGGCCAAAGGGAGCAGCAGGTAGGCATGGCCGCCCGTCACCAGGGTCAGCGAGTGCGAGTCGGCCAACGCACCGAGCGTGCGGTCGTCGGCCGCGCCGGCCCGGACGACGTCGAACCAGGGCGCCAGCGCGGCCACGAGGTCGAAGTCCTCGGGCAGGCCGCTCACCGTGCGGTGGATGGCTCCGACGGTGAGCTGGTCTTCGGCCAGCTCCACGACGAGGGCCATCACGAGGTCGTAGGGCCCGGGGGCGCCGCCGTTGGCCTGGCGCTGTTCGGCCTGGTAGGCGCGGGCGGTCTCGTAGCGGTGGTGCCCGTCGGCGAGGACGACCGGCGCCGTGGCCAGCGCGGCCGCGACGGCCGCCACGGTGTCGGCGTCGCTCAGGACCCACAGCTGGTGCCGGACCCCATCGTCGTCGAGGACGTCGGCCACCGGGTCGTCGTCGGTCGGGTCGAAGGTTGCCGTCACCCCGGACGCCATGGAGAGTCCCCAAATGGGGGAGAGGTTGGCCCGCGTGGCGCGCAGGAGGTCGAGGCGATCGCTCTTCGGCTTGGGCAGGGTCTGCTCGTGGGGCAGGATGTCGCTCTCCGCTCCGGGCTCGGTCAGGCCGAGCGCCCCGATGACCCCTGTCGTGACCCGCCCGGCGGTATCGGTCATCCGGTAGGGGTAGAGGCTCGGGACCGGGTCGGCGACGAGCAGACCCTTCTGCTGCCATCTGGTGAACAGGTCGGAGGCCACGGCGTAGCGGTCGCGCCGTCCGGAGAGGTCGGCTTCGGGGAGCTCCACCAGCACGGCGTTGGCCCGGTGCCGTGAGGCCAGATGGGCCCTTTCGGTGGGCGAGATCACGTCGTACGGCGGGGCGATGACCTGGGCCAGCGGAGCGACGTCGGGTCTGTAGCGCAGGCCCTGGAACGGTTCGAAACGCGGCACTTTGTCACTCTGGCACACGGTCAGACGGGCCTGTCGCGGGGCACTCCCTAGACTCTTGGCGTGGACGACGATGGCTTGGACCGGATCCTCACCGCTCCGAACGTCATCACCTTGGTACGGCTCTTCTGCATCCCGCTCTACCTCTGGCTGCTCTTCGGCGCGCACCGCCAGATCGCGGCCGCTGTCCTCTTGGCGGCTCTCGGCGCCACGGACTGGGTCGACGGTTTCGTCGCCCGGCGCTACGGCCAGGTGTCGACGTTCGGCAAGGTGCTGGACCCGACGGCCGACCGGATCCTGGTGGGAACGGCCGTGATCTCCATCATGGTCTACGGCGCCGTGCCGCTCTGGTTCGGCCTCGCGACCATTGTGCGCGAGGTCCTCGTGTCGGTCATGGTGCTGCTGCTGGCCTCCCTCGGCGCGGCACGCATCGATGTGTTGTGGGTGGGCAAGGCGGGCACATTCGGACTCATGTTCGCTTACCCCACGTTTCTCCTGGGTGACGGCACGGCCAGCTGGCAGGAACCGATCCGGATCATTGCGTGGGTCACGGGCCTGATCGGGCTCTCGCTCGCCTGGTGGGCGGCCGGGAGCTACATCGCCCCCGCCCGGCGTGCCCTGCGCCAAGGACGAGCGGCGCGCCGGAGCACCGTATGAAGGGGAGCACCGTATGAAGGCCGTCATCATGGCCGGGGGCGAGGGGACCCGCCTGCGCCCGCAGACCTCCAACCTGCCCAAGCCGATGCTCCCCCTCGTCGGTCGCCCCATGATGGAGCACATCGTGTCGCTGCTCCGGCGTCACGGCATCACCGACATCGTCGTGACGGTGGCCTTCCTGCCCAGCGCCATCCGTAGCTATTTCGGTGACGGCAGCGAGCTCGGGGTCTCCATGGTGTACGCCACCGAGGAGTCGCCGCTGGGCACCGCCGGGTCCGTGCGCAACGCGCGCGAGCAGCTGACCGAGCGTTTCCTCGTGATCTCCGGCGACGTCCTGACGGACATCGACCTCACCTCCGTGATCGATTTCCACGAGAAGAACGAGGCGCTGGCCACCATTGCGCTGGGCGCGGTGGAGAATCCCCTCGAGTTCGGCATCGTCATCACACGCGAAGACGGGACCATCGAGCGCTTCCTGGAGAAGCCGGGATGGGGTCAGGTCTTCAGCGACACCATCAACACGGGCATCTACGTGCTCGAGCCCGAGATCTTCGACCACATCCCCGAGGGCCGGTCCGTCGATTTCTCCGGCGAGGTGTTCCCGGCCGTCCTCGAGGCGGGTCTGCCCCTCTACGGCTACGTGGCCGACGGCTACTGGGAGGATGTCGGCACGACCGCGGCCTACCTCAAGGCGCACGAGGACATCCTCGACGGCAAGGTCGACGTCGACGTGGCCGGTTTCGAGCTCCGACCAGGCATCTTCATCGGCAAGGGCTCCTCCATCGACCCGTCGGTCCGGATCGACTCGCCGGCCTTCGTCGGCGAGAACTGCACCGTCGACGAGGACGTGGTGCTCGGGGCGTACTCGACCGTGGGCGCCAACACGCAGATCGGGGCCCGGGTCGAGACGCAGCGCTCCGTCATCGGCGAGAACTCCTACCTGGGTCCGGCCGTACGGGTCGAGGGCGCGGTGCTGGGCCGGTCGTGCGACCTCAGGACCGGCGCCAGGATCGAGCCCGGCGCCGTGGTCGGCGAAGGGTGCCTGATCGGCGCCCACGCCGAGGTCCGCAGCGACGTGAAGGTCTATCCGGGCAAGGTCGTCGAGGCGGGCGCCCAGGTCAACGCTTCGATTGTGTGGGAGTCCGGCGGTTCGAGAACCCTTTTCGGCCCTGAGGGCGTCCAGGGCATCGCCAATGTCGACATCAGTCCCGAGCTGGCGGTCCGCCTGGCCAAGGCGTGGGCCTCGGGATTCGAGAAGGGCTCGTCCATTACCGCCTCGCGCGACACCAGCCGGGTCGCCCGGGTGCTCAAGCGGGCCCTGATGGTGGGGTGCAACTCGGTCGGCGTCAACGTCAACGACCTGGAGTTGGCCACGGTGCCGGTGACGCAGCACCACGTGCGTCGGAGCGGCAACCGGGCGGGCCTGACGGTGCGGCTCAGCCCCGACGACCCGCAGTCCGTCGTGATCCGCTTCTTTGACGAACGGGGCATCGATCTCTCCGAGAGCGATCAGCGCCGTGTGGAGCGCATGTACCACCGTGAGGAGTTCCGCCGCGTCACCGCCGGCGAAATCGGGGACATCGACTTCTCGCCCCGCACCATCGAGTTGTACACGGAGGAAATCGTCGAGGCGTTCGGGCTGCGCCGGGGCACCGGGCACCAGGTGAAGCTCGTTCTCGACCTTTCCTACGGCGCCGCCAATTTCGTCATGCCCAATCTCTTGTCCAAGGTCAGCGCCGACGTGCTCAGCATCAATCCGTATGCGCAGACGCCGGGCATGATCGCACTGGACAGCGCGGTGAGCGAGGCACGGGTGGCGGACGCCGTGCGGGGCTCGGGTGCCGACCTCGGTGCGGTCATCGACGCCGGCGGCGAACGATTGACGCTGATCGACGGGACGGGGCACGTGCTGTCTGACGACGAGGCGATCATGGCCTTCATTGAGTTGTCAACCAACGCCGGTGAGAGCCGGTCGGGTCGCACTGCCCGTGACCGCGAGCGATCGCACCGTCCGCCGTTGCCGAGAACGCGGAGTCGAATTGATCCTGACGCCGTTGTCGCCGTCGGGCTTGCTCCAGGCGGCCGCGTCGGACGGCGTGTCCTTCGCGTCGGACCGGCGGGGCGGGTACGTCTTCCCGGCGTTCCTGCCGGCCTTCGATGCCGCGGCCGCCCTGGCTCGCCTGGTCTCGCTGCTCGAGGACAGCCCGAGATCCCTGGCCGAGATCGTCCAGGCGATTCCGGGCATGCCCATCGTGGAGGCCGAGGTGCCGACCCCCATGGAGCAGAAGGGCCTGGTCATGCGGACACTCATGGAGCAGCTGACCGACGAGGGGGCCGAGCTGGTTCTGGTCGATGGCATCAAGGTGGTCTCCGACGACGGTTGGGCGCTCGTCGTGCCCGACCCCGCGGATCCGGTCACGCACGTCTGGGCCGAGGGGGCCGACCTGGTGTCGTCCGAGGCGTTGGTGGCGACCTACGCCGAGCGCGTCGCCCGGACGTTGCCCTGAACATCGGGCCTGCGGCGCCTGCCGGTGGTCCGGTATGGTCGCCCCCCATGAACGTCCCCGAGAGCCTCCGCTATTCACCGGAGCACGAGTGGGTCCGCCAAGACGGAAGCACTGTGCGGATCGGCATCACGGACTACGCCCAGGACGCGCTGGGGGACATCGTGTTTGTCGACTTGCCCGCGGTCGGGAGCGAGGTCGAGGCCGGGGGGCAGCTCGGTGAGGTCGAGTCGACGAAGTCGGTGTCGGAGATCTACTCGCCGCTCGCGGGCACGGTGACGGCGGTGAACGACTCGCTCGCGGCCGGGCCGGAAACGATCAACCAGGATCCCTACGGCGAAGGCTGGCTCTGCGAACTGGAGCTCGCGGCGAATGCGGATCCGGGCAGCCTCCTCGACGCGGTCGCCTACGGTGACCTGATCGCCGACTGACCTGGCGTTCAGGGGTCTGATGAGGGCTGGAGAAGTAGTTCGTTCGGTGGGGTACCGTGGACGTCGTGTTCTGTCACAACTGCGGGCACCGCAATCCCGAGGGCGTCAACTTCTGCTCCTCGTGCGGCCAGGCGCTGCTCGCGGACGGCGATGACGCCACCATCACTCTCCACCCGACCGACGAGGGTGAGACGAATGAGGATTACCCCGATGTCACCTCGGTCGAAATCCCGCACGGTGCCGGCGTGCTCGTCGTCACGCGTGGTCCCAACATCGGGGCGCGCTATCTCCTGGGTGAGAACATCGTGAAGGCCGGACGTCATCCGGAGAGCGACATCTTCCTCGACGACATCACCGTGTCGCGCCGCCATGTGGAGATCTCCCCTGCCGACGGGGGCTACTCGGTCCGTGACGTGGGGTCGCTGAACGGTACCTACGTGAACAGGGAGCGCATCGACGAGGTGCGGCTCGCCCCGGGCGACGAGCTGCAGATCGGGAAGTTCAAGCTCGTCTACCTGGTGGCGGGCAACGAGTGAGCACCCGAACCTATCTCTCCATCGGCGACGTCCTGACCCTCCTGCGGGAGGAGTTCCCCGACGTCACCATCTCGAAGATCCGCTTCCTGGAGAGCCAGGGCCTGGTCAACCCGGAGCGTTCGCCCTCGGGGTATCGCAAATTCTTTGACCACGACGTGGAGCGACTGCGCTGGGTCCTCCGCCAGCAACGGGAGCACTTCCTGCCGTTGAAGGTCATCCGTGACCGCCTGGCTGACGGGGATCTCGGTGACGACGTCGGAGCCGAGCAGCCCAACGGCAAGGTCGCGCAACCCGCACACGCGGTCGCGGTCGGCGCGTCGGGGCTTGCGCACGAGCAACCGACCAAGGCCGACGAGGAGGCCATGGCGCGCATCCTGGCCGACGCGTCGCGGCGGGCGGCGCGTCTCCCGGAGGACAAGCAGGCGCGGCCCGGATTGCAGGTGGTGGCCGAAGCCGAGGCGGTCAAGAGTGCCGCCGCCGAGACAGCCGCCCCACGCGAGAACGCGACGACCGCGACCGACGCCGTCGCGCCGGACGCCAGAGGAACGACGGGCCGATGCGACACTGGTCGTACGTCCTCCTGCGCCGTCTCCAACTTCGACACCGACCTCGGCGGCGACCACGCCGGCCGCCCGTGGCAACGGCACCGCGCTGGCGCGACCGTCGGAAGCACCGTTGCCGCCGCGGGCGGTCGAGACACAGAGCGAGGCGAGCGCGCGCACCAGTGACGCCAAGACGAGCGAGACCCCGGCGGCGGGCGCATCGAGTCCCGCCGTGGCCATGGTCACCGGTGCGAGCCTGTCGGCCGAAGAGCTGTGCGCCGCCAGTGGCCTCTCCCCGGACGAGCTGGCAGGGCTCAAGGGATTCGGCCTCGTCGAGTGCGTGAGCGTGGCTGGGATCGAGACCTACGACGAGGATGCCCTCACGGTGGCCAACCTGGCGGCAGCCTTCCGGGCCTTCGGGATTGAGCCGCGCCATCTGCGCCTCTACCGGAACGCGGCCGATCGCGAGCTGGGTCTCATTGAGCAGGTCGTGATCCCTCTTTTGCGGCAGAGGAACCCCGAATCTCGCCAGCGGGCCGTCGATGGGGCCGATCAGCTGGCTGCGCTGGGACAATCGATGCGGGCCACCCTTCTGCGCCAGTCACTCCGCCGCCACCTGGGGGGGTGACGCGGGCCCGGAATCGGGCGCTACATTTCAGTAATGGTCCGTGTGCTGCTCCGCGCCGTCAGGGTGGACCTGCAATCAAATACGCCGGTGCTCCTGCTGCAGGAGACCGAGGGTGAGGGGCGCACGCTGCCGATCTTCATCGGGAGTCCCGAGGCAACGGCCATCGCCTACGCCCTGCAGGGAGTGACGATGCCTCGTCCGCTGACCCACGACCTCATGAAGGACATGCTCGGCGCCCTCGACATCAGCGTCGAGCGGGTGATCATCACCGAATTGCGTGCGTCCACCTACTATGCCGAACTGCACCTGGTGCGCGGCGAGGAGCGCACGATCGTCTCGAGCCGGCCGTCCGACGCGGTGGCCGTCGCCGTGCGGACCGAGTCGCCGCTCTTCGTGTCCGACGAGCTGATGGAATCCGAGGGAATCATCCTCGCGCTCGATGCCGAGGAAGAAGAGGACGACACGCCCGACGAGCTGGTCGGTCAGTTCAGGCAGTTCCTCGACTCCGTCCGGCCCGAGGACTTCGAGGGGTGAGATCTCCTCGCTGGGCGCTTGCATTCGTCGCGTGCGCAGCAGTTGTGCTCGCCGCGTGCAGCAGCAGTCCGAGCAAGCCCAAGAACGTGACGACGACCACGCGCGCCGCCACGTCCACGACGTCGGCCCCGACCACCACCAGCACGACGGGCGCTTCGACCACGACGTCCACCGCTGCGACCTCGACGGCGTGCAGCCACATCACCGCGTCGCCCGGCCAGGGTCAGGGTGCAGCAGGGACGATCACCGGCCTGATCACGGTCACCAACACCGGTGCGACCGCGTGCACGGTGAACGGTTACCCGACCGTGGCGCTCTTCTCCGGAAGCGGGGCGCCGCTCACGGTCACGATGGTCAACGGCCTGACGGTCTCGGTCTCGAGCGCGGCGAATGCGCCGCCTTCGTCCGTCTCGGTGGCTCCGTCCTCTACGGCGCAGTTCGCGTATCAGTTCTCGGACGTGCCGGTCGGCTCTGAGACAAGTTGCCCTACTTCCGAGTCCGCTTCCGTGACGATGCCCGGATCAACAACGGCCTCCCCGACGTTCCAGCTGGCGATCGGGCCTTGCGGCAACGGGACCATCAAGGTCTCGCCCGTCTACGCCGGGTCCTGACGACCCGGACTATCCGGGCGCGGTGTGCGTCAGGGCGGGGTTGACGAGAATCCGGCCCCGCACGGCGGCATCGAGGACGTGATCGAGTGCAGCGGTCAGGCTGTCGAGGCCGATCTCCTCGTTGACCATCTCCTCACAGTGCTGCAGCGGAAAGGCGTCGGCCATGTCCAACCACAGCGCTCGGCGTTCCTCAATCGGCGTGGCCACGGTGTCGATCCCCAAAAGAGCCACGCCACGCACAATGAACGGATAGACGGTCGTCGCGAGCTCGTTGCCTCCGGTCAGCCCGCTTGCCGCAACCGCGCCGCCGTAGCGAACCGTCCGCAGTGCCTCGGACAGCGCCCTCCCGCCGACGCAGTCGACGACACCGGCCCAGAGCTGCGGACCCAGGGTCCGGCCGTCGTCCTCGGTGAACTCACGCCCGACGACGCGGGTGGCCCCGAGCTGCTGCAGGTAGTCGTGCTCCGTTGTCTTGCCCGAAGAAGCCACGACCTCGAAACCGGCATGGGCCAAGAGCGCCACCGCGGCACTCCCGACGCCGCCGGAAGCACCGGTCACCAGAATGGGCCCGTCTTCGGGCTTCGTGCCGTGGTGGACGAGGCGGCGGAGTGACAACAAGGCGGTCGCGCCGGCCAGGCCGATGATGGCGGCGGTGCGGCACGTGAGGGAGTCCGGGAGCGGCACCACCCAGTCGGCCGGCACCCGCGCGTAGGCGGCGAAGCCACCATGGCGGTCCACGCCGAGGTCATAGCCCTGCACCAGCACTCGTTGTCCGGGCGTGAACTCGGGGCTCGTGCTCTCCTCCACGCTGCCGGTCAACTCGACGCCGGGGACGAGCGGGAAGACCCTCGCCACGCGGTTCCCGGGACGGGTGACCATGGCGTCCTTGAAATTGATGGCGGACCATTCGACCCGCACGAGCACCTCGCCCTCGGGAAGGTCGGTGTCGGCCAGCTCGACCACCGCGGGCCGAATAACCGCTCCCGCCTTGGAGAGCAGGTAGGCCGCGAAGCGCACGGGCTCACTGTAGAGGGCGGGGCCGCCGTCTTCCGTCGCGTCCGCCTGCACCGGGTACGTTCGGCAGCGTGACCACGACCGCAGGGTATGGGCGATGGGCCTCTCCGCTTGCCGCAGCGGACGTGGCCCGGGCCAAGGTGTCCCTCTCGGACCTGTGCTCGGACGGCGCTGCGCTCTTCTGGCTCGAGTCCCGCCCGTCCGAGGGGGGCCGGACCGTCGTCGTGCGGGCCGATGCCCATGGCTTGGCGGACCACTCTCCCGACGGCGTCAGCATTCGCAGCCGGGTCAACGAGTACGGCGGCGGCGCGCTGTGCCTGGTGCCCGGCCGGTCCGCGGGTGCGTTCGCCTACGTCGACCAGTCGGACCAGAGGGTGTGGCTCTGTGACGGCGCCGCAGCGGACGGGCCGACACCCGCGCCCCTGAGCGGGCCACCGCCGGCGAACGAAGTGCACCGTCACGGAGGACTCTGCGCCACGGCCGACGGCGAGTGGGTGCTGGCCGTTCGTGAGGCGCACCGGGAGGGATCGGCCGGACCGGTGCGCAGTGTGGTCGCCCTCTCCACGCGTGTCGGATCGCCCTGCGAGACCACCCTGCTCGACGGGCACGACTTCTTCGGCACACCGCGCCCGCACCCGGCCGAAGACCGTCTCGCCGTCGTCGCCTGGGACCACCCGGACATGCCCTGGGATGCCTCGACCGTTTTGCTGCTGCCGCTCCGTCGGGCCGCCTGCGCCGAGCACCAGCACGAGACGCTCCAGGCATCGGGGCCCCCCCAGCGGGTGGCCGGCGGCGGGACGGAATCGGTGGGCCAGCCTGCCTGGGCCCGGGACGGGTCGCTGCGCTTCGTCTCGGACCGGTCGGATTGGTGGCAGCCCTACCGGCATTCGGGTCGTCTTGGCCCCGAGGAAGACCCGCAGCCCTTCACGGCCATGGAAGCCGAGTTCCACGGACCCGATTGGGTGCTGAGCCAGCAGACGATGGCCGAGACGGCCGACGGGGCGCTCGTCGCCCGCATGACCGCCGCGGGGCGGGACGCGCTGGTCCGGTTGGATCCCCAGGGACACCCTGAGCCGCTGGCGCAACCATGCGTCTCCATCGCCGCGCTGTGCGCGCATGGGGAGGGCCTCGCCCTGATCGGGAGCACACCCGACGCACCATCCACCGTCTGGCTCTGGCACCCCGACAGCGGGGCCCGGCCCCTGCGCCCGCCGGCCGCGGTGGCTCTGGGTGGAGAGGATGTGGCGGTGGGGGAGCCCTTCACCTTGACCGGCCGGTCGGGGCGCCAAGTCCACGGCACGCTGTTCCGCCCCATGCTGAGCGCCACGGGCGGCCCCGCCGAGCTCGCGCCCCCATTGGTGACGTGGTGCCACGGCGGCCCGACGTCGTCGTGCCAGGCCGGGCTCGACCTGACGTTGCAGTTCTTCACGACACGAGGATTTGCCGTGGCCTGTGTGGACTATGCGGGCAGCACGGGCTACGGGCGCGCGTACCGCTGCGCCCTCTGGGGCCGATGGGGCGTTGCCGACTCGGAGGACTGCCTCGACGCGGCGCTGTTCCTGGCGGAGCGTGGTGACATCGACGCGGAGCGGATGGCCATTCGCGGCGGCAGTGCGGGTGGCATGACGGCGCTCAATGCGCTGGCCGCAGGGGAGGGGTTCGGAGCCTGCGTGTCGTGGTACGGGGTCACCGATCTGCTCGGGCTGGTGGCGACCACGCACGACTTCGAGGCCCATTACACGGACCGGCTGATCGGGCCGCTGCCCGGGTCCCGGGCGCTCTACGAAGAGCGCTCGCCCGTGCACCGTGCCGGCTCCATGCGGGGCTCGGTCCTGCTGCTGCAGGGCACGGACGACCCCGTGGTGCCGCCGGCGCAGGCAGAGAGCATGCGGGCTGCCCTCACGGCGGCGGGAACCTCGTGTGACCTGGCCTTCTTCGAGGGTGAAGGTCACGGCTTCCGCCGGGCCGACACCTTGACCGCATGCTTGGAAGCCGAATTGGCGTTCTACCTCCGTCACCTTCACCTCTAGGATCGATCGCGGGGGTTCCTTCCCGTCTCCCTCCCGTGTGCGAGGCTTTTGCGAGGCCATGCTGAACGATTCCGCGACGACCATCCCGACCTGGGCCGTGCCCTTGGCCGATCAGTGGCAACGGGTATGGGGGCGCATCAAGCGCATCTCCCCCGAAGTGGGCGACGTACTCCTCTACGGGGTGAGCGCATTGTTCGCGCTCCTGACCATCTACACGTCGACCAACGCGTTGTACCAGGTGTGGGGACGCATGGCGCTCCTCCCGTTCGCCTTCGGTGCGGTGGCTTCCGCCGTCCTGGCCGGGACGCTGCGCCGCGTCCGTCGGCGCCAGCCCGGGCACGCGCTGACGAAGCGCCAGCACCGGCGCGCCTGGCTGCACGCGGATCATTTTGGCGGCGTGCGTGTTCGCCGGCTCCCTCGCCATTCCGATGGGCTTCGAGATCCTGTGGCGGTTCGACCACGTGGCGGGGTCCCACCAGCAACCCGAGGTGGTCACCGTCGAAGTCGGGGGTCAGGACCTCGTGCACGACAAGGATCCGTACGTCGTGCCGGTGCGCCTCCACCACGCCGTCAGGTACCACCCTCCCGGCCAGCCGGACTTCGAGGGATTCCTGCCCTACCTGCCGCTGATGGCCGTCGCGGGGATTCCGAGCGAGATCTGGCCGAACAACGGGCTGAGCGATGCCCGGATCTTCTTCTGTCTCACGACACTTGCCGTCGCCGGCGTGGCCCTCTACGTGTGCCGGGCGCCCGGGCGACGAAAGATACGCGCCATTCAGACCTTGGTCATCCTTCCGCTTGCCTCCTTGCCACTGGCGACCGGGGGCGACGACATCCCGGTCGTGGCGTTCCTGCTCCTGGCCATCGTCTTGGCGCAACGGCGACAACCCTTCGCCTCGGGTGTCGTCTTCGGCATCGCCTCCGCCATGAAATTCACCGCCTGGCCGCTGGCGGTGTTGGCCCTCTTCGCGGCCCGCGGGCGCAACGGGGAGCGCCGCCCGCTGTCCATGCTGGCCGGCATGATCATCGTGGCCGTCCCGACCATCTTCCCCTTCGCCCTGCGGGGACCCTTCGCGCTCATCGATGATGTCGTGCTCTTCCCGCTCGGCTTGAGCAAGATCCCGACGACTGCGGCCAGCGCGCTGCCCGGTCACGTGTTGGTGAGCGAGTTCCCGTCGCTCAGCCGCGCGCTGCCCCTGGCCGTCGCCATCATCCTGGCGGTCCTCCTGGCTCGCCATCTCTACCGGCGAACGCCGGGCACGGCGGCCGAGGTCTGCATGATCGCCGGAGTGGTGATGTCCGCCCTGATTCTGCTGGCGCCCGATCCGCGGATCGGCTACCTGCTCTACCCGATCAACTTCTTCGTGTGGGCCTACCTGCTCGCTGAACCCGCCCTGCCGTCCGATCTCCTTCGCATCGAACCCGCTGGATGCAGTCGTCGGCGTCGGATCGAACTGACCGTTTCCGCTGCGCCCGCGCCCGGCGCCGCGTCTATTCGGGATCAGAGGCCTGGAAGAGCCGCACGGTGAAGTGGGTGGTCCCACGTGGAGGACCACCGACAGGAAAGGTCGTGGCGTCGACGGTCGCACCCATCTGCCAGTAGTAGCCGTCCGAGCCGGCGAGCTTGCCCAGGACTTCGAGCGCACCCGGGTCGTTCCTGGCTGCGCCCTGGTCGGAGATCTGCCAGCCCTGGGACTTCATGTCGGCGGCGTAGAAGTCGATCAGGGCCGCCTGCGAGTCGGTGGAGCTGAAGGTGACCTGCGCATCGTATTGGCCCGCCCCAGCGGTGTTGATCTGGTGCGAGACGCGTACCGAGCCGGCCGGGAGGTCGACGGCGTTGAGGATGTTGTTGGGTGGCTCGCCACCACTGGCAATCTGTGAGAGCGACGTGGCCCCGTGCACGGCGCGCAGCGAGACGCCCGGTACCGCCACCTCGGTCTTCGAGTGCTTCACCGCCGCCGGGGACTGGGTGGACACGATGCCGATGGTGACGAAGAGCACGAGGATCAGCGCAGCCAGGCCGACGACGATCATGGCGGGCCGCATGGAGATTCCCCCCGCGGTCGGAGGTCGTTGCGGTTCGTGTTCGTCGCTCATGGCGGCCTCAAGCCTACGGGGCCGCTGACCACCCGAAGTGGTCGAGGGGGCCGTGCCCGGCGCCCAGTCGCCAGGCTGCGCCCCCGGCGAGGGCTCGTGCGACGAACGACTTGGCCTCGGTGATCGCGTCGGGCACGGTGGCCCCCCTGGCCAGTGACGCGGCCACCGCGGCGGAGAGGGAGCAGCCCGTGCCGTGGTCGTTTCCCGTCACGACCCGCTCACCCGGCAGGACGACGATCCCCTCGGGCCCGGCCACGACGTCATCAGCCGAGTCGGTGAGGTGGCCCCCCTTGACCACGACGTAGCGGGCACCCGTCGACCTGATGCGCTCAGCCACCGCAATCCTGGCGTCGATCGACCCGAGGGAGTCGACGTCCCTGTCGCCGAGCACGGCGGCCTCCCGCAAGTTGGGTGTGACGACCAGTGCGTGAGGCAGCAGCAGTTGCAGGTACGCAGTCACTCCCTCGGGCTCCAGCAGTGGGTGGCCGGTGGACGACACCAGGACCGGGTCCACCACCAGTTGCGGGAGCAGTCCGCGGGCGGCCAGATCAGCCACCGCTGTCACGATCCCCGCGGTGGCGAGCATGCCGGTCTTCACGCCCCGTACGTCGAAGTCGTCGAGGACCGTCTCGACCTGCTGGCGCACAAAGGCCGGCTCGAGGGCGACGACACCGCGCACCTCGGCCGTGTTCTGCGCGGTCACCGCGGTCAAGGCGCAGGTGCCGTGCACCCGCAACGCGGCGAAGGTCTTGAGGTCGGCTTGGGCACCCGCACCTCCGCCCGAGTCGGAGCCGGCGATGGTCAGCGCCGTCGGCGGCGTCGGGTCCGGCACCGAGCCACCATAGGCGGGCGCCGGGGTATCGTCGTCCGGTGACCCGCAACGAAGCCGGTCCTGCGACGCCCGACCCTTCCGACGGCGGACTCTGCATCGCCGGGGAGGCGCTCGGCTCGCGTCTCGATCCTCGGCACGGGTGGGATGACGAGCCTCGACGTGCTGTCCGCCAGCCTCCAGGCGTCAGGAACCGCCATGGCGACCGTCGCCGTCCGCCGTGTCGAGGCCGCCGGTCGGGGATCGCTGCTCTCGGTCCTGCAGGACCTGGGCGTCCGTGTGTTACCGAACACGGCGGGCTGTTCGACCGCGTCCGAGGCGGTGCTCACGGCCAAGTTGGCGCGCGAGGCGTTCGGTACCGACTGGGTCAAGCTGGAGGTGATCGGCGACGACCGCACCTTGCTTCCCGACGCGGTCGAGCTCCTGGCCGCGGCGGAACAGCTTGCCGAGGACGGCTTCGTCGTGCTGCCCTACACGACCGACGATCCCGTCCTGGCCTTTCGCCTGCAGCAGGTCGGCTGCGCCGCGGTCATGCCGCTCGGCTCGCCGATCGGCAGCGGGCTGGGGATCCGCAACCCGCACAACATCGCCTTGCTCCGTGACGCCGTCGAAATCCCGGTGATCCTCGACGCGGGCATCGGCACGGCGTCGGATGCGGCTCTGGCGATGGAGCTGGGTTGCGACGGCGTCTTGGTGGCGACGGCAGTCAATCGGGCCCATAACCCCGTGGCAATGGCGCGGGCCATGCGACTGGGCGTCGAGGCCGGTGCCGAGGCTCGGCGATCGGGACGCATCCCTGTTCGTTTCCATGCTGAACCCTCGAGCCCCCTGGAGGGCCGGGCCGACCTTGCCGGGGGCGCGCCCGCAGGAACGTGACCGTGGACCGGGTCCCGCGGGTCCGGGCTTGACGTGTTCGTTAGGCCACCCTAACTTCGGTCTTCCCTCACGGACCAACCTCGGGGCAGGAAAGCAGGAACGATGGGAGCGAGCGTGATGTGCTCGGCGCCGGGCTCGAAGCATCGCACGGGCGGCCTGTCGAACGACCTGCTGCACGAGGATCCGCTGCCGTGATGGAGAGCCTGCCGCCTCCCGGCCGCCACGGCGGCCGGCGCCGATTGCCGCCTTTCCTGATCGCCGGTGCCGTTCTGGTGTCAGTGGTGGTGCTGCTGCCCTTGGTTTTCCTGATCGTCCAGGCGGCGCAGGTCGGGTGGGCCGAGCTGCATCGACTGCTGTTCCGAAGCCTGACCGCCACGCTGATCTGGAACACGGTGTCGCTGGTCCTCGTCGTGACGGTCCTGAGTGCCGTCGTCGGCACCCTGGCTGCGTGGTTCTGTGGAGCGGACCGATGTCCCGTGCCGCCGCCTCCTCGCCATCCTCGTCGTGATTCCGCTGGGCATCCCGGACTTCGTCGTGAGCTTCGGCTGGAAGGCCATCTTCCCGTCCATCGCGGGGTTCTGGGCCGCCGTGCTCGTCATGACCCTGGCCGTGTATCCCTTGGTCTTCCTTCCGGTGGCGGCAAGCCTGCGCGGGGCGGACCCGGCACAGGAGGAGGTGGCACGCAGCCTCGGGCTCGGCCGCGTCAAGACGTTCTGGACCGTCACGGTGGGGCAGGCCCGCCTGGCCATCTTCGGCGGAGCGATCCTGGTGGGGTTGGTCGTGCTGGCCGAGTTCGGCGCCTTCGAGATCCTCGGCTACCAGACGCTGACCACCGAGATCTACAACGAGTTCCAGGTTGGCTTCAACCAGCCGGCCGCCTGCGCGCTGTCACTCATTTTGGTGCTCCTCGGCGCACTGCTGCTCGCCAGTGAGGACACGGTGCGAGGGCACGGTCGGGCGGCGCGCCTGGGCGCCGGCGCCGCCCGTGAGATCCGACCCCTGTCGCTGGGTGGTCTTCGGCCCGTCGCGTTCGGCGGTCTCGGCCTTCTGGTGGCTCTGGCGCTGGGCGTCCCGGTCGGAGCGATCGTCTATCTGCTGTTGAAAGGAGGGACAAGCACGTTGCCCGCCGCAGCCTCCCTGCCCGACGCCACGTTGAACACGTTCGGGTACGCCGCCGCGGCCGGTGTCGTCGCCACGCTCGCTGCCGTACCGATCGCCCTCCTGTCAGTGCGCTTCCCGAGGCGCAAGGTGCTCAGCTTGGAGCGATCGAACCTGGTGGTCCTCGCGGTGCCCGGCCTCGTGATCGCGTTGAGCCTCACCTACGTGACCGAGCACCTCCTCCAGGGCCGCTTCTACCAATCGACCCCGTTGCTGGTGCTCGCCTACGCCATCATGTTCTTTCCTCTGGCGGTGGTGTCGGTCCGGGCGGCCGTGGCACGGGCGCCGGTCGGACTCGAAGAAGTGGCCGGTTCCCTCGGGGTGAGCCGGCGCTCCGTACTGTGGCGGGTCACGCTGCCGCTGATGGCGCCCGGGCTGGTCGCCGCCTTCGCTCTGGTGTTCTTGGAAACGGCAACGGAGCTCACCGCGACCCTCGTCCTCCACCCCACGAATGTGGAGACGCTGGCCACCCAGTTCTGGGCCTACGAGTCGAACGTCTCGTACTCCCAGGCAGCCCCTTATGCCGCGGTCATGGTGCTCATTGCGGCAGTGCCGGGTTATGTGCTCGGCCGCTGGTTCGACCGCCAGCCGGCCCGGACCGGGACTGCCTCCCGAGCGCCCCAGAGCCCCCCGGCCTGCTCCTGCAGACCAGAATGACGTCGACGTGAAAGACCTTCGCATCACCGGCGCCGCCAAGGCTTTTGGGCCTCAACCTGTCCTGCGTGGGGTGGATCTGGCCGTGCCAGCCGGTTCGTTCACCGCGATTCTCGGCTCTTCGGGCAGTGGCAAGACCACGTTGTTGCGGATTGTGGCCGGCTTCGAGCGGCCCGACGAAGGACAGATCAGCATCGGAGGAGAGTTGGTCGACGATGCCGGGCGTCGCTTCGTGCAAAGTGACCGGCGTCGCATCGGGTATGTCCCACAGGAGGGCGCGTTGTTCCCGCACTTGAGCGTGGGGCGCAATGTCGCCTTCGGTCTTCCCCGGGGCCCAGAACGCCGGAGCCGAGTCGACGAACTCCTCGAGCTGGTGGGGTTGTCCGGGTACCGTCGGCGCTTCCCGCATCAACTCTCGGGCGGGCAGCAACAGCGGGTCGCCCTGGCCCGCGCCCTCGCCATCGGACCCGAGGTCGTCCTGTTGGACGAACCCTTCTCTTCGCTCGACGCGGCCATGCGCTCATCGGTCCGTTCCGACGTCCACGCCGTGCTGCGCCAGGCCGGGACGACGTCCATTCTGGTCACCCACGATCAGGACGAGGCACTCTCCATGGCCGATCAGGTGGCGGTCCTCCGTCGAGGCGTCATCGCCCAGCTGGACACGCCCGCGGGGTTGTACGGGCGGCCCGGCGACGTGGAGCTGGCGCAGTTCCTGGGGGAGTCGAACGTCCTCGAAGGGGAGCTCCATGGGGACCTGGCACGTACCCCGTTGGGCGATCTGCCCGTGGCCGCCGGGAACGGGTCGCCTCCGAAGGGGAAGGCCCAGGTCATGGTCCGGCCGGAGCAGATCAGGCTGGGGGAGGCCACGCACGGGGGGGTCATGGCGACGGTGCAGAGCTACGAGTACTACGGGCACGATGCCGTGGTGCGAGTCCGGCCGGAGCGGACAGGCCTGCCCGACCTGGTCGTGCGGGTCACCGGAGGCGCGCCGATCGAGCCCGGGCGGCAGGTTGGCCTGTCCGTGCTCGGCACGGTGGTCGTCTGGCCCACGGAGCCGGGGATTCCGCCCGAATAACGCCTTCGTAACTACTGCTGTGTCGTCCTCCATGCACTACAGTGACAGCTGGAGTGGTAGCGCAGGAGTGGGATTGCAGGGAGGTGTGATGGTCGACGACGCCGTACCCCATGTCGGGGGGTTTCATGGGCCGCAGGTGTGTGGTCTCGTGGGGATCTCGTACCGGCAGCTCGACTACTGGGCCCGTACCGGCCTGCTGCAGCCGACAGTGGCGGCGGCCAAGGGCAGTGGCTCGCGACGGGTCTACGCCTATTCGGACGTGTTGGAGCTCAAGGTGATCAAGCAACTGCTCGACTCCGGGGTCTCCCTGCAGTCGGCCCGCCGGGCCGTGGAATGCCTGCGGGAGGATCTGGGCTCGGACCTGGCCTCGGCCAACCTCGTGTTGACGGGAACCAGCTCGGTGCTGGCCCGCTCCAACGGTGAGGTCGTCGATCTGCTGGCAGGCGGCCAGGGTGTCTTCAACATCGTGCCGTTGGCCGGCGTGGTCGAGGAGCTTGACGCGGACATCGTGAGCCTGGACGCGGCGGCCAAGGACGCTCCGGCCAAATCCCGTCCCTCCCGAGTACAGGTTGCGCGGGCCTCGGGGGAGTGACCTCGACGGACCCAGCGCGTGTCGGGCGCATCCACCATCCGGCTTGCGTGCCCGCAGGGCAGGTCCGCTTCGCCCACCCTTCCGAGCGGCAGTTCGCCACACTTCTCGACCTGTCGGGCGAACGTTGGCAATACGAGCCGGTGGAGTTCCCACTGGCTTGGGACGCCAATGGCTCTCCCGTGTCGGGGTTCCGCCCGGACTTCTATCTCCCTCGCCGGGGCGTGTTCATTGAGCTGACGACTGCCGACCAACGACTGGTGACCCGCAAGAACCGGAAGGTTCGGCGCATGCGCGAGCTCTACCCCGAAGTGCCTATCTCCATTGTGTACCAGCGCGACTTCGCTTCGCTGATTGCGTCCCACGGACTGCTGTCAGGAGCGGCGTAGTCTGGCTGGGTGGACACCGACGAGAGCGCCGACACTCCGCTCCGGGTTTCGCCGCTGCACGCCTCGCACGTCGCGCTCGGGGCGAAGATGGTCCCGTTCGGCGGCTGGGAGATGCCGTTGGCCTATCCCTCGGGGACGGTGGCCGAGCATCGAGCCTGTCGCAGCACGGCCGTCGCCTTCGACGTCAGTCACCTCGGGACGGTGCGCGTTCTCGGCGGCGACGCGTTCGATCACCTGCAGCACTCACTGAGCAACGACTTGACTCGGATCCAACCTGGCCGAGCGCAGTACACGCATCTGCTCGACGAGGATGGGTTCGTGGTCGACGACCTCATCGTGTGGTGGGTCGACGACGAGCGGTTCGATGTGATGCCGAATGCCTCGAACACCTCGGATGTCGTCGCCGCCATCGGAGGGAGCGACGTCACAGGAGAGAGGGCGGTCATCGCGATCCAGGGCCCCGAGGCCCGCTCTCGCCTGGAACAGGTGTCGTCCGAGGCGGCGACCGTCCATCGGTTCGCGGTCCGGCGCTTCGAATGGGCCGGAGCGACCTGCCTGGTGGCGGGGACGGGGTACACCGGCGAGGAAGGTGTGGAGTGCGCTGTTCCCGCCGAGGTGGCCGTCGACTTCTGGGACGCGGTCCTCGGGCAGGGCGTCGTGCCGGCGGGTTTGGGTGCCCGCGACACGTTGCGCCTCGAGGCCGGGCTCCCACTCCATGGTCACGAGCTCGGCCCGGGCATCACCCCACTGCAGGCCGGCCTGGGCTGGGTGGTCGGGTGGGACAAGGGTGATTTCACAGGCCGCGCCGCCCTCGAAGAAGAGCGGGCGAACGGTCCGGCGCGGCGATTGCGCGGTTTCGTGGCGGACGGGCGGCAGCCGTTGCGGGACGGCTCGTTGCTGTACGAGGGTGCGGAGCAGGTCGGGATCCTGACCAGTGGCAATTTCTCGCCGATGCGGGAACGGGGGATCGGACTGGGCTTCGTCGAGGCCGATGCGCGGCTGCTGGACGGGGATGCCATCACCATCGTCCAGCGCGGCCGGGAACTCCCGGGCCGGCTGGTGCGGCCGCCTCTCTGGCCCGTCAGGGAAGAGAGCGAGTAGCCCGCTGTCGCCCAACCGGGCCGCCATGACCGGTCCGGTAGTGTGGGCGGCACAACTGAATACGCCGTTTGAACCGGAGCGCCAGAGTCCCCGTTGCACGCAGTCGAGGGGACGCCGGAGGAGCAACTCTCCCCGAGAAACTCTCAGGCCGACATACCGCTCCGGCGAGGCAACTCTGGAAAGCAGGTGACGATGCCTGCACCGAAGGTGGAAGCCGTGCAGCACGCGGTGAGGCTCTCAGGTCCAGTGACAGAGCGGGGAGGACGTCCGACTGTTCCGCGCTGACGCGCTGAACCCATGAGGAGATCCCCGTGAGCGAGCAGCAGGCTGGCAACCAATCCGAGGCACTCGAGCCCTTCGAGGACTTCGTGCGACGCCATGTCGGCCCGTCGGACGAGGAGCAGGAGGGGATGCTCAAGGTTCTCGGTTACGAGTCGCTGGACGAGCTGGTCGATGCCGCGGTTCCGGGAAGCGTGCGGAGTCTCGGCACGCTCCGTCTCCCTCCGGCCGTCTCCGAACAACAGGTGCTCGCCGAACTCCGCGGGTTGGCCGCTCGCAACACCATTGCCGAGCCGATGATCGGCCTCGGCTACTCGGGGACCATCACGCCCGGGGTCATCCGGCGCAACGTGCTCGAGAGCCCGGCGTGGTACACGGCCTACACGCCGTATCAGCCCGAGATCAGCCAGGGCCGGTTGGAGGCTCTCTTGAACTTCCAGACGATGGTGACCGATCTCACCGGGCTCGACACGGCCAACGCCTCACTGCTCGACGAGAGCACCGCGGTGGCCGAGGCCGTCACACTCATGCGCCGCCGCTCCACCAGTGCGTCGAAGCGGGTCATCGTCGACGCCGACTGCCTGCCCCAGACCATCGCCGTGCTGGCGACACGCCTCGGGCCGCTGGGCCTCGTCATGGATGTGGTCGACCTGAGCGCCGAGGCACCCGATGGCGACTACTTCGGCCTGGTCCAGCAGTATCCGGGTTGCTCGGGCGCGCTGCGTGATTTCGAGGCTCTGACAGAGGACGCGCACGCCAAAGGGGCGCTGGTGACCGTGGCGGCGGACCTCCTCGCGCTGACGCTGCTCAAGCCGCCGGGGGAGTGGGGCGCTGACGTCGTCGTCGGCTCCTCCCAGCGATTCGGTGTCCCGCTCTGGTACGGGGGGCCGCATGCGGCGTACATGGCCGTCAAGGGCGGCCTGGAACGCGACCTGCCCGGACGTCTGGTCGGGCTCTCGATCGACGCCGAGGACCGCCCGGCGTACCGGCTTGCCCTGCAGACGCGGGAGCAGCACATCCGTCGCGAGAAGGCGACCTCCAACATCTGTACCGCCCAGGTCCTGTTGGCGGTCGTTGCCTCCATGTACGCCGTCTACCACGGCGCCGAGGGGCTGCGCGGCATCGCTCGCCGCGTCCATCGCCGCGCCGTGGACCTGGCGGCGGGTCTGGAGAGTTCCGGCTTCAAACTCGTCCATAGGGAGTTCTTCGACACGGTCATGGTCGAAGTGCCAGGTTCCGCGGCGGCCATCGTCGCCGACGCCCGCCAGCGCGGGGTGCTCCTGCGGCTCGTCGACGAGGACCATGTCGGGATTTCGTGCGGTGAGACGACCACCGCGGCCCATGCCGCCTCCGTCCTCAAGGCCTTCGGGGCGGGGGGTGGGGGACGCGGCGCCGAGACCGCGCTGCCCGACAGACTGCTCCGCCGCGGCCCGATCCTTCCGCACCCCGTTTTCTCGGAGCACCACTCCGAGACGGCCATGCTCCGGTACCTGCGCCGACTTTCCGACCAGGATTTCGCGCTGGACCGGGGCATGATCCCGCTCGGTTCGTGCACCATGAAGCTGAACGCGACGACGGAGATGGAGCCGGTGGGCTTGCCGGGGTTCGCGGACGTTCATCCGTTCGCACCGATGGAGAGCACGCCCGGCTACCTGTCGCTCATCGACGAGCTCGAGGAATGGCTGGCCGTAGTGACCGGCTACGCCAAGGTGTCCGTCCAACCGAATGCCGGAAGCCAGGGTGAGTTCGCCGGGCTCCTGGCCATTGCGGCATACCACCGATCACGGGGAGATGAGGGTCGCAACGTCTGCCTCATTCCGTCGAGTGCGCACGGAACCAACGCGGCATCTGCGGTCATGGCCGGCATGCGTGTCGTGGTGGTGGGGGCGCTCAGTGACGGCACGGTGGACCTCGAGGACCTTCGCCAGAAGTGCGAGGAGCACCGTGACGGCCTGGCCGCCATGATGGTGACGTACCCCTCGACGCACGGCGTCTACGAAGAGGGCATCACCGAAATGTGCGCTCTGGTCCACCAGCACGGGGGCCAGGTCTACATCGACGGCGCGAACCTGAATGCGCTTCTCGGTCTGGCAGAGCCGGGGAAGTTCGGCGGTGACGTCTCGCACCTGAATCTGCACAAGACGTTCTGCATCCCTCACGGTGGCGGTGGGCCCAGGGGTGGGCCCGGTGGCCGTCGCCGAGCATCTGGTGCCGTTCCTGCCGTCGCACCCGTTGCACCCGCGTCCCGCACAGCGTGAGGGCATCGGCCCTGTCAGTGCGGCGCCTTTCGGCAGCGCGGGCATTCTGGCCATCAGCTGGGCCTACATCCGGATGCTGTCGACCGCGGGCCTGTCCCACGCGACCAAGTCGGCCGTCCTGGCGGCCAACTACGTGGCGGCGCGGCTGGCCCCGTCCTTTCCGATCCTCTATACGGGGAAGCACGGCCTGGTGGCGCACGAGTGCATTCTCGACCTGCGGGGTTTGACCAAGTCGACCGGCGTGTCGGTGGACGACGTCGCCAAGCGGCTGATCGACTACGGATTCCACGCGCCCACCGTGAGCTTTCCCGTGGCGGGAACGCTGATGGTGGAGCCGACCGAGAGTGAGGACCTGGTCGAACTCGACCGATTCTGTGACGCCATGATCGCCATCAGGGCGGAAATCGAGGAGGTGGCCGCAGGTCGCTGGGAAGTGGCGGACAGCCCCCTGCGCGGAGCGCCGCACACCGCTGCGGCGCTGGTATCGACCTGGGAGCGGGCCTACGACCGCGAGACGGCGGTCTACCCGGCGGGCCAGACAGTTGCCAAGTATTGGCCTCCGGTGGCCCGGATCAACCAGGCCTACGGAGATCGCAATCTCCTCTGCAACTGCCCACCGCCGGAGGCCTTCGAGGACTGAGGCGCTAGAAGAGCGCCGTGAGCCCTATGCCGGCGGCGGCTGCCGCGAGGCAGACGGCGAGGCCACCCACGCTGTAGAGGACTGCGTACCGGCGGTGGCCCGTATGCAGCAGATGGACGGTTTCCCAACTGGCCGTGGACCAGGTCGTGTACCCGCCGCAGAGCCCGACCCCGACGACGGCGAGCAGGTGCGATCCAAGGCCGTGGTAGAGCGACAGCCCGGTCAGGATGCCAAGCAGAAGTGAGCCAGACGCGTTGACCACCATCGTCCCGACGGGGAGGGGGTCGTCGCGACGGATGCCGACATGGTGGATCAACAACGCGCGGAGGACTGCGCCCGCGCCGCCCGCGAGCGCGACGACCAGGGCCAGGCCGAGAGTGGGGGAGGAGCTCATGCCGGCACCAGCCGGCGCCCGACTGCGTGGCCGGCGACGACCAGGAAGAAGCCGCCGACGACCGTGGCGGCCAGGTAGACGGCGCACGTCGCCAGATCGCCGCCCTTGGCGAGGAGGACGCCGTCGACGGCCAGCGTCGAGTAGGTGGTCCAGCCACCCAGGAACCCCACCACGAGCAGGGGCCGCACCCAGGGTGCCCGGAGACTGACGTGCTCGGTGAGCGGAATCAGCAGCCCAATGGCGAGAGAGCCGGTCAGGTTGATGGTCAGGGTGAGCCAGGGCAGACCGCCGGCCGGAATGCGGGTGTGGGCGTCGAGCAGGTAGCGGCAGACCGTGCCGAGGCCGCCGCCCACGAAGATGGCGGCCAGGGTGGCGGCCGAGAGGCCGAACAGCGGAAGCGAAGCCTGGTCGAGCGGGTCCCCGTGGTCCGCTGCGGTGACATGGTCCGGGGGCGGGTGCTGGGGCTCGTCCATGGTGATGTCCTCCTGTACGGGTTGTCAGGAGCCATCAGCCACGCGGGGCGGTTCGGGGCTGTGCCCCCCGGCGGGACCCATCGCCGGTGTCGCGCACGCGATTTTAGGGCAATGCCCGGGTGAGGGCCACGACCGTCTGATTGGCAGCGCACGGCGTGTCCCCGACATGCTTCGGGCTTGGGAGACCGGTCGCAATCACGCGCGTGACGGACGAAACGTCGCTTGCGCCCCCGAGGGCATTGCGCATCTCGGCGGTGATCCCGTGCTTCAACGCGGCCACCTACCTGGAGGAGGCGCTGTCGTCCATCGCAAAGCAGTCCAGGCCGGTCCAGGAAGTGCTGGTGGTGGACGACGGGTCGAGCGACGGGTCGGCAGAGGTGGCGGAGCGGTGCGGCGCCACGGTGATACGCCTGGGCAACAACCGGGGCCACGGATTCGCCCGCAACGTGGGCTGGCGGGCGGCCGCCGGCGACGCCATCGCCTGGCTCGACGCCGACGACTCCTGGCGGCCCAACCACGTGGAGGTGGTCGCAGGACTGCTCGAACGGTACCCCGAGGCGGCGTCCGCCTCGGGCACGCTGCAGCGCTTCGGCCTCGACGATCAGGTGGTCTCCGGCCTCATCCCACCCGGCGAACCGTGCGAGCTTCTCCGCGAGGCCTTCCAGAGCTGGCTGCACGCCGGCTCGAGCAGCATCATGCGTCGCTCCGCGCTGGAGGCGATCGGTGGTTACGACGAGCAACAGCGGATCGCGGTTGACTTCGACCTGTGGTTGCGGCTCGCCCGTCACTACCGCTTCGTCGCCACGTCCGAGATCACCGCGAATTGGCGCTGGCACGAGGCGCAACTGAGCGCCGCGCCTCTGGCCCAGATTCTCGCCGTCCGGCGCTACCGGCACCGTTTCCTGAGGACATTGCGGGCGGAGGGCGAAGACAGCTTGGCGGGGGAGCTCGAGCCCCTGGCCCGTCCGGCATGGACCGCCCATCTGGAGGGGGTCCTCGCCATGGCCGAGCAGCGCAAAAGACGCAGCGTGGAGTCGCGCGGCGAGCCGTACGGCGGCCCAACATCCGTCGACCGGGCGCGGCGGGCCGCGCTCGCGCGCCTCCCTCCGTCGGCCGTCAACGTCCTCTGGCACATGACGGGCGGAGCGCTCGAGGCATGATCCCGCGCGCTCCGGCGCTCCGGCGCTCCGGGGGGTTCAGATCGGGGTCAGTCGCCCCGCGGCCCCGGGGCCCGACGGAACCGGAACGGCTCGCTGTCGCGCCCGGCGACGACGTACCAGCACTGGCCCGTTGACTCGGAGTCGAGAATGCGCTGGAACGCGAGCACGACATCGGCGACGTCAATGATCGGGAATCCCATGTCGAGCAGTGTCTGCTCCGACCCTTTGATGATGTTGGTGTAAGCGAACGACGGGCACAGCGCATGGATGCGGATGCCGTCGGGCTCATAGACCTGGCCGAGCGAGCGCGCCAGGCCGACGACCGCGTGCTTGTTCGCCGCGTAGATCGGATCGAACGGAGTGGCCACCAGGCCTGCCATGGATGCGGTGGCCACGATGGTGCCGCCACCACCCGCGGCGAGGGCGGCCCGGGCGGCTGCAATGCCATAGACAACGCCGTCGAGGTTGATGGCCATCGAACGGCGATAGGCCTCAGGATCGAAGTCGTCCCCCATGCCGCACCACGAGGTGACGCCGGCATTGAGGTGGGCGATATCAAGACCGCCGAACTCCTCGACCGCGAGCGCAACGGCAGCGGTGCTGGCAGCCGGGTCGGTGACATCGGTCCGGATGAACCGGCCCCCGAGATCGTCAGCAACGGACTGGCCGCGGGCGACATCGATATCGGCGATCACCACGCGGGCGCCGTGCCCGGCCAGATGCCGGGCCACGCCCTCACCGATTCCGTTGCTTCCTCCAGTGATGAGAGCCACCTTGCCGTCCACGTCGAATGCCATGCACTCGATCGTAGGGGACCTTCCTCCGCTCAGCCCGCGAGAGGGGAGGGGAGGGGCTGCGCGTGCACCACACTGAGATGCTGAATGGGACGAGTCATGGCGACGTAGAGCAGGCGCAGACCGCGGCGGTCGTCTCCCGCGATCGCTGCCGGTTCGACTACGACCACTGCGTCGAATTCGAGGCCCTTGGAGGCCGGTGCCGGGACGATGGTGATCGGCCGGGTCATGGCGTCTCGCTCGAGCAGTCCGACCTGCGTCTTCCGCCGGGCGATTCGGGCCACTTCGGGCACCAGGTCCTCAGGCACCACGACGGCCACGAGTGCGTAGTCCTGGGCGAGTGCGAGGGCCTCCTCCAATGCGGCTGCCGCCAGCTCGTTCTCGCGGACCTGCCGGATGGTCGGATCGGTACGGCCGAGCCTGATCGATGAGGTGGGTTCGATCCCGGGGGCAGCGGTGGCCAGCAGTCGAGACGCGAAATTGAGCACGCGGCCCGGCGCCCGATAGCCCAGCGTGAGCTCGTCGTGGTGGTGTGGGGCCGAGTCGGGCAGATGACTCCTGACCTCGTCCCAGTCGGCGTAGGTCCACGGCCCAGTGGCCTGGGCCAGGTCGCCGAGGATCGTGACGGAGCCCGCCGGAGCGCGTCGGGCGATCATGCGGAACTGCATCGGGGTGAGGTCCTGGGCCTCGTCCACCACAATGTGGCCGTACGAGCGACTCCGGCCGCCCGTGAGGAACGCCGCTTCGTCCAGCAAGGCCAGGTCGTCCGGGCTCCAAGCCGTGGACGAGACGGTCGAGCCCCGGTTCCGCAGGAGCAGGCCCCACTCCTCGGTGGCGAACAATCCGGCGGCGAAACGCTCCAGCTGTTCGCGCGACGACAGGAGGTCGCGGACCAGGGTCGTGGGGGAGACAGTGGGCCACAGCGTGTCCAGAAGCAGCCGGAACTCTTCGGACGCGGTGAGCTCGCCTTCGAACCACGCCTCGTCCGCTCCGAGCCGGCCAGAGGAGCGGAACAGGGTGCGTGCCTCGCTCACCAGACGCGACTTCAGGGCCAGGCGCCCCGATTTATAGGGCGCAGGGCGTGCGACGATGGAGGCCACCAGGTCGTTGATTCGTTCGCGCTCCAGGGTCGCCCGGGCGAAGCGCACCCGCAGGCTGACGTCACTCTCCAACGGTCGGCGCCTCCCAGCCAACGCGCGGTGCAGAAGCTCACCCATGCGCGGATCACCTTTGATCCGGCGTACGGCCATCGGCTCTTCGGCGCGGACCTTCGCCTTGGGCGCAATATCGCCGATTGTCGTCTGCACGACAGCTTCTTCGCCCAGTGCGGGCAGGACCTGTGCGATGTAGCGCAGGAAGGCCCGACTGGGGCCGAGGACGAGCACGCCGTCACGACTGAGCTGCGGGTGGTTGTACAGCAGAAAGGCGGCCCGGTGGAGCCCGACCGCCGTCTTTCCCGTGCCAGGGCCACCCTGCACGGTCAGGAGCTGAGGAAGCGGGGCGCGGATGATCTCGTCCTGTTCGGCCTGGATGGTGGCGACAATGTCGAGCATTTCGCCTGTGCGGGCCCGCTCGAGCTCAGCCAGGAGGGCGTCGCCGCCCCGAAGCCGGGTGGCGCCGGCATCGTCTCCGGCAGCGCCGAAGAGGTCGTCGGCGACGGCCATGACGGCGCCACGATCGACCATGATTTGGCGCCGGCGGGTGAGTCCGAGGGCGTCTTTGGCGCTGGCCCGGTAGAAGGGAACGGCGACGGGGGCCCGCCAGTCGATGACGACGGGATCCGATCGGGTGTCCTCCACATGTCGCCGGCCGATCCGCCAGGTCGGGCCGTCCTCCTCGTCGATGCGTCCGAAGAGCAAGGGCCGTGGGCTGTCGGCCAGCAGCGCCACCCGCTGGGACAGGGCGGCCACGTAATCCAGATCCGGATTCCCCGCGGCAATCAGGTCCGCCAGTAGCTTCTCCGCTCGCTGGCGCATCGTCCCCAAGGACGAGAGAGCGTGATCGAGCGCCGCCTGCTCGGCGGCAACCTCGGGATCGGGCGGGGGAGCGGGCACACTCACGCTGCCCGGGACTCCCCCAAAGTACGCGCAAAAGCGCCCGCGCAAAAGTCCCCGGACATTCCGGGGACAGTACTCGTTTTAGGTGCCAGCCACAAGCCCTTTAGCTGGACTTTCGCCTTCTCGTCCGCTTGAACCTTGAACCCTTAACCGAGGGCCCTTAGTGCCGGTCACTTTAGCTAATTCGAACGTGTGAATCAATCCCTTTTGTGAATTTCTCTGCATCGGATTCTCTGGCGATCAAAGCTCGGTCCCCAGCTGCGGCAGCCTGCCCAGCGTCCCCAGGAGCCGTCGAAACTCGAAGGCTGGCCCTTACCGCCAAGGATCTGTCGGCAATACGGGTCCAGGCGTGGGAGATCCGCCAATCCGGCGCCGGGCACCTGTCCGTCCTTTCGAATGGGCGCCGACCGGCTGCGCCAGTCCAGCTGTCACGCGGTTCGCATTGCGTGCCCCGCATCCCAGCCTTCGTCGTCTTTGCCTCTCGGGTGGCGGCCACCGAGGCCGGTACCGGAGGAGGGTTGGTCCGTCGGGTCCGCCGGCTGACCTTCCCTGAAATTCATCCGTGACTTAACATAATGAACATTATCGGCGGTACGTCAGGAACGGCCGGAAGTGGTTTGATGCATTGAACTGGGAGAACCCCTCTCGTCAGGCTTCGGGTTCGAAGAGGAATTGCATCACGTCGCGCATGGAGCCGTCGACCAGCTCCATGCGAATCCCGAGTTCGTTGTCCCGGTGGTATGCGAACGACGTCGGTGTTGTGCCACCGGCTCGCCCGCATAACTGCAACGGACATCCGGCTGCGCTGAAGGCCTCGCTCTGTTCGGGCAACGAGTCACTCCAGAATCCGATGTGGTGCAGGTTGCTTGATTCGTTCCGGACCCAGACGGATCCGGGGACCTCCAAAATGAGCTCCAGACACGGTGTCCCCGTGGAGTACCGCATGGTGGTCGGCAGGACGACATCCTGTCCGGCTTCGTCCCGGTACTCCACGGCATCGAGGTGCATGACCGGCCCCCAGGTGATGCCAAGGAGGCCGCTCAGCTTGGTGCTTGCGGCCTCTATATCCGTGACGACGATCCCGACGTGGTAGTGGTCCATGGTCTTTCAGGGCTCCCAGCGCGCGAGTTGGGCGCGCAGCCATCCGTTCTCCCAGAAGCTGATGTTCCCGCCGTGCTCGAGCAGGAAGCGGTGAGCGGCCGCAAGGACCGCTTGGGCCGCGGACTGAGTGGGGTTCGGCTGCCACGGCGGCCTCGCCGAGCCTGATGGCCAGGGGGGCCTCGCCTCGAGCCAGGGCCGCTTCCGCCCGGTCGAGTACAGCGTCGGTCCCGGCGAGGTCGGTCAGCTCGGCCAGAGCACGACCGGTGCTGTCGGGGTAGAGCTCGGCGCTCGACTGCAGCCTGAACCAGCCGACGTAGCTCTCCCACAGGGTGCGCACCGCCCACGAGACCTTGCCGTAGCCCTGTCCCACCCGGAGTTCGGGGGGCAGCTCAATCTGCTTCATCAGAGTCCAGACGTCGATGCCCGCGTTGAACCCCTCGAGCGCCTTCTGGTGGACGTAGGCCACCGCGTCGTGCAATCGAGCGAGGCTGGCATCTATCAGTTCCTCGCCGACGATCGGATCGTGCCTTCCGGTGACCAGGGCTTCAGGCCGCAGGGAGCGCAGCGTGCGCACGCTTTCGAGGTACGGCTCGACAAAGCGGTACCGGTCCCCCCGCAGGGTGTTGAGGTTCGGGAAGTGCGGGAACAGCGGCCCGAGCAGATTGCTGATCAATGCGGTGCGGCGCTCAGGGAGCCAGACGATCGCACTGTCGATCGTCTCCCCCACGGCTGCGTGCAGTTCCAGGTGCAGGCCGTCGGCATTGAGTGCGAGGAACCGATCGAAGGTGATGTCGGGCACGGGCTCGGCCTGGCGCATTGAGACGCCGGGGTTCTCGGTCGCGATACGGCGGGCATCGGTTCCGAGCGTGTCGAACCAGATACCGGCGGTCCTCATGCGTAGCTCTCGGATCCGCGCGTCGTCGGCCTGGCAGAGCTGGTTGTTTTGCTGGGCCACGTAGGCGGTTGCCCCCTCCTTGAAGAGGTCGACCCCGCCGACGTGGTCCACGTGGGCCTGGGTGGTGACGATGTAGTGGGTTGGACCGGGCCGGATCGCATCGAAGACCTTCTTGTGGTGCGGTGCCTCGAACCCCATGCCGGTGTTGACGATGACGCGCCCGCCGGCGGTCAGCAGAAGGTAGGCGGCGGTGCACCCACCCGACCGGTAGATCCCGTCGGCGACCTCGTGCGCGGGGTCGTCGTAGACCGGCTGCATCAGCTCGCGACCGGGCCGCGTGTCGATGAGGTCGTCCACCTGGTCGCCCATGGTCATCGGACCTCGGTCCGGACCGGGAAACGCTCGAGGTAGGCCCCGAAGCGCGACCGGACCTCGTCGGGCGTGACGGCGAAGTTCCGGCGGAGGTCGTAGGTGACCCTCCCCTCCCTGCCCCGGGGGTGGGCGACCTGATAGCCCGAGATCTCCGTACGGGCTTGCTCGGTGAGGGCGATGCCGGCACAGGCGTACACCCGTTCGAGGGTGCCGAGCTCGTCCTCCATGTATCTGTCGAAGAACACGTCCACGGTGCGATCTTCCGCCAGGAGGGCTCGGTCGCGCAACGAGGCGTCGAGCAATGTCCCGATGCGTTCGGTCCAGTAGTCGCGGTACCACTCCGGTCGCGTCGTGCGGTACGCGGTGCGGGCGCCGTAGCAGGCCAGGGTGATGGTGGACTGGACGACAGCCACCGGATCGCGATGGGTCACCACGACGGTGGCGTCCGGAAACGTGCGGAGCAGCGGCCCGAGTTGTTCCAGGTGCTGCGGCGACTTGAGGACCCAGCGATCCTTGGGGCGGAACCACTGCAGAATTTGGAGCACCGACTTCATGTACGCGTAGTGCGGCGTCTGGTCCTGGGCCAGGTAATGGTCGCGCCACCGTGGCGCCCGGGCCACCCACTCGAGTGTGTAACTCGAGAAGTCGGGCATCTGCAGCTCAATCTCTTCGTGGACGTGGTCGGGCTCCATCGGGTGCATGGCCGCCACCAGTGGCGCTGCAGCCTGCATGGCCTCCCACATCCCCTGGCAACGGGTCCAGCGCGGGTCGACCCCGTCTCCCTCGGGGTGCTCGTCGGTGTCCGGCACGGGCTGGTAGGACTCCCAGAGGGGCATGGAGCGGAAGCGCGTGTCGGCAGCCAGGAGGTTGACGAGGTGCGTGGTCCCCGACCGTGGCAGTCCGACCACAATGATCGGCTGTGTGAGGGGGACCTCGAGAATGTCGGGGTGCCGGGTCAGCAGGTCGTGCACGCGCAGGCGGTTGGCTGCGGCTCGGACGCAGTCCCCGAACATCATGAGCCGGCCGATCCCGGTGCGCTCCTCGTCGTCGTCCATCTCGGCCAGCTGCAGCCCGAGGCGAACGGTGAAACCCTCGTCCCCGAAGTCGGTCAGGCCCGTTTGCTTCGTGGCGGCGTCGCACACGGCATCGACCGTGAGCACCGTGGTCTTCGACTCCCCGTAGTCGATGGCCATCCGCTGGACGTCGTTGAGCACCGGGTTCGCCAGGTCGTCAATGGCAATCAGGTCGCTCATCACGCCTCCTTCAATTGGCGAGGTAGCCGCCGTCGACGGCCAAGGTGCTCCCCGTGACGAAGGCAGCGGCCTCGCTCGAGAGGAAGAGGACCGCCGCCGCCACCTCTGCGGGGGTGCCCATCCGCGGCAGAATGGCCCGGGCCAGCTCGTCCTCCAGCAACTTCGGGAAGGCCTGCATCGGCGCGGTCATCGGGGTGTCGATCAGGCCAGGGGCGACCGCGTTCACCCGGATGCCGTCGCCGACCCAGTGGGCGGCCAGGTTGCGGGTCAGTGTGAGGAGGGCCGCCTTCGCCGCCGCGTAGCCGGGGACGATGGTGGTGGAACGGAACGCCGTCATGGACACGAGGTTGACGACGCTCGCACCTCCGGTCATGACGCTGGCGCCCAACGCCGCCCGCAGACCGGTGGTCAGGCGCATGGCACCTTCGACGTTGAGATCCAGAGCGGCGGCGAAGCCGTCGGGGTCCCATTCGTCGCGCCCATCGGGGAAGTTGGCGCCGGCGTTGTTGACCAGCACGTCGAGTGTTGCGAATTCTGCTGCCAGCGCCTCCACCGCCCCGTGGTCGCGCACTTCGAGCGGCCGGTACGAAAAGGGGGTCAGGTCGACGTCGTACTGACCGGCATCGGATTGTGTGCCGGTGATGGTGACGTGGGCACCGGAGCCGGCGAAGGCGGCGGCGATGGCATGTCCGATGCCACTCGTCCCGCCGGTGACCAGGACAGAGGTGCCACTGAACTCGAACCGAAGCTGGTTGGTCATTCGTCGCCTCCGAAGGTGATCATGACCTTCCCACAGTCCTTGGAACCCTCCAGGAGGGCCAATCCCCGGTCGAACTCCTCGAGCGGGAGGGTGTGGGTGATCAGGTCAGACAGGTCGCGTCGCGCCAGGAGCTCAATGGCGTCCTCGAACCGGGCTGGGTACTCGAACGACCCCCTGATGGTGAACTGCTTCATCAGGATCTGGACAAAGTTCGTCGGGACGGGCGCGTAGTGCAGCGCCACGAGCGACATGCGTCCGCCGTCGCGCCCTCGCTCAATGATCTCGCCGAGCATCCGGTCGGATCCGGAGGCCTCAATGAAGACGTCGGTGGCCGGCGTCGGGCCGAACATGAATGGCGCCGTGCCGTGCAGGCGTGCGAGCTCGTCCCACAGCTCGGCCTCGAGGGGGTTGATCACGTGGGCGGCCCCGAACTGCTGTGCCAGCTCCAGGCGGCGCCGGCTGGTGTCGATGGCCACCACGTCGCGGACGCCCCGGTCGGCCAGCGTGGCGATGGCGAGAAGCCCGATCGGGCCGCACCCGACAACGGCCACCCGGTCCCCTGGTTCCACCTCGCCCTGGTTCACCGCCTGCATACCGACCGCGGCCGGTTCGGTCAGCGCAGCGACCTGCAACCTCATGTCGTCGGGGACCGGGAACAGGCGCCGGCCCTTGGCCGCCTCGCGCACCAGGAGGAGCGGGGTGAGACCACCTTCATCTGCTCCGCTGCCCAGCCGGCCCAGTTCCTCGTCGGCCGGGTGGACGATGACCCGGTCGCCCGGCGCGACGAGGTCCACCTCGCCACCGACCCAGTCGACCACGCCGGCCATCTCGTGGCCCAGCGGCATCGGCTGCCCGGTGATGCCGCCCATGTGCACGAAGGAGACGTCGGTGCCGCAGATCCCGCAGGCCGCTATCCGGACGACGGCGTCGCGCGGACCCGGTGGCGTCGGCGGGACGTCGTCGAGACGAACGTCGCCCGGGCCATGGACCCTGATCTGCTTCACCGGGCCGGCCTTGCCTCGACTGCTCGCACGCTCCCCTCCCCCACGGCTGCGCAGTATGCCGTGCCGACGGTCCCCGCGTCGGCCTGACCCGAGCGGCATTCCTCCGGGGCGCCGGGGTGTGCGATCCCCGCCGCCCCGAAGGTGCCGCTGCAGCTGCCCGACCGGGGTGGGGAGGGTGGAGGCTTTCGCACTCCATCGGACCGCTGTCTGCACCCCAGCCTGAAGGACGGGTTCGTGAGAGCGTTCGGCCCCGGCTGTGTGGTGGCGTAGAGCCCTGTACCGGCTTACAGCGCCCTGACCAGCAACTTTAGGCTGCATTTAAAGAGAACCCCAAGCGGGCTCACAGCTGGAATTCTGCTGACTGTGACATCACCGGTCTGAACTGGCCCCATGGCGAAAACGGAAGCAGTCGAGGCGCCTGAGAACCCGGTGGACCTGACGCAGGAATTGCCGCTCGACGACGAGAACGTCCTGGCACCCGAGCCGTCATCGGTCTGGCGTCGCTACCGCTGGCCCATCGTCGGCGTCCTGGTCGTCCTGGTCGCCGGAGCCGTCGGTCTGACGTTGTGGCTGACTTCGGGCTCGACGCCGGCGACGGGGTTGACGGTGACCACGACTACCGTGACAGCTACCACCGGCACCATTCAGCAGTCGGTGGCGAGTTCCGGAACGCTCGAGCCGGCGAGCCAGGCCAGTCTGAACTTCGCGGTCTCGGGCACCGTCACCGGCGTCAACGTGAAAGCGGGCCAGACGGTGACCGCCGGGCAGGTGTTGGCCACGGTCGACACGGGTGCCCTGTCGGAGGAGGTGACCGCGGCCCAGGCGCAACTCACCGCGGCAGAAGACCGACTCTCCAGTGACGAAGCATCCAGCGCGTCGACCAGTTCGATCGATTCGGACGAAGCATCAGTGACATCGGCGGAGTCGTCATTGTCCACCGCGCAGACAAATCTCAACGACGCGTCCCTGACCTCGACGATCTCGGGCACGGTGGCCTCGGTCGATCTCACGACGGGCCAGCAGGTGACCGGGTCAGGGTCAGGCTCCAGTGGGAGCGGTACGGGCAACAACAGTGCGGCCTCCAGCGCTTCCAGTGCGGCCACGGGTACCGGCGGTTCGGGATCTTCCACCGGCCAGATCGTGGTCATCGGGACGGACTCCTACATCGTGAACGCGACGGTCGACGACACCGAAATAGGCGAAATCGCCGACGGTGATCAGGTCGATATCACCCCCAGCGGCGACACCACGCCGGTCTACGGCACGGTCGGATCGATCAGCCTCATCGGCACCACCAGCTCCGACGTGACCACCTTCCCGGTCGTCATCGACGTGACGGGAAATCCCACGGGCCTCTATGCCGGAGCCACTGCCACCGTCAGCATCATTGTGAAGCAGCTCAACGACGTGACCGAGGTCCCAACGGGGGCTCTCTCCTACGGCACGAACGGCCAGGCGACAGTGACGAAGGTGGTGAACGGGAGCCACGTCGTCACCAATGTGACGGTCGGCGCTGCCGAGAACGGCGAGACGCAGATCACCAGCGGGGTCAAGCCCGGCGACAAGGTGCTCGAGCGCGAGATCACCTTCAAGGCGCCTGGCGGCGCCGCCGGCAGTCTCTTCGGGGGTGGCGCCGGGGGGACGGCGCGTCGTTTCGGAGGCGGCGGTGGTGGCTTCGGCGGGACCGGTGCCGGTGGCATCACGGGAGCAGGCGGCTTCACCGGTGGGGGCGGATTCGGCGGCGCGGGAGCCGGTGGATGACCGTCACTGACCCTCAGGGGACGCCTCCTGTGCGGGACAGCGTGATTGAGCTGGAGCGGGTGACCAAGGTCTACCGAACCGGCACCATCAGCGTGGCCGCGCTCCGGGGCGTCAGCCTCTCCATCGACCAGGGTGAGTATGTCGCCATCATCGGGCCCTCGGGATCGGGCAAGTCGACTCTCATGCACATCCTCGGCTGCCTCGACGTGCCGAGCTCCGGCGGCTATCACCTGGCCGGCGAGGACGTCAGCCATATGAGCGAGACTGCGCTGGCGGAGGTGCGCAACCGGCGCATCGGTTTCGTCTTCCAGCAGTTCAACCTGCTGCCGTCCATGACGGCGTGGCAGAATGTCGAGCTCCCGATGGTCTATGCCGGCGTGCCGCGGGCCAGTCGCAAGGAACGGGCCATGGAGGCGCTGGGCCGGGTCGGCCTGGCCGGTCGCGTCAACCACCGGCCCGGTGAACTGTCGGGCGGCCAGCAACAGCGCGTCGCCGTGGCCCGCGCGCTGGTGACCGAGCCGGATCTGATCCTGGCCGACGAGCCCACCGGCAACCTCGATTCGAAGTCGGCGGCCGATGTCATGCGCCTGATGGGCGAACTCCACGATGCCGGCCGTACGCTCGTCCTCATCACGCACGACGTGGAGGTGGCGGGAGCCGCCGGTCGCGTCGTCGGCATCCGTGACGGCCTTCTCACCGAGAACGATTCGCGCTACTTGGAGAGTGTCCGGTGAATTGGCTCGAGACGTTCCGCACGGGCGTCAACGGTGTGCGCAGTCACCGGCTGCGCTCCTTCCTGACGGTCCTCGGCATCCTGATCGGCATCGCCGGGGTGATCATCGCCGTGGGGCTCGGAGAGGGAGCCTCGGGACAGGTCACCTCCGAAATCAACGCGCTGGGCTCAAACGTCCTGACCATCACCCCGGGCAGCTCGACCTCTACCTCCGGCATCCGCCAGGCGTTGGGATCGGCTTCCACCTTGACCATGTCGGACGTCGCGGCACTGTCCTCCCCCGTCGACGCACCTGACATCAAGGCGGTGGCCGGCATCACCTCTTCCTCCGAAGTCCTGACTGCCGGCAGCGAGACGGCGACGACGACCGTGCAGGGGACGACACCGTCGTGGCTCACGGTACGTGGCCGCACGGTCGCCCAGGGCCGCTTTCTCGACAATCAGGACGTGAAAGACCTGTCCGCCACCGTCGTCCTGGGTGAGACGACGGCCTCGGAGCTCTTCAGCCGTGGGGACCCGGTGGGCCAGACCGTCGACGTGAACGGGGTGCCGCTGACCGTCGTCGGCGTGCTGACGTCGACTGGGTCGTCCACCTCGTCGTCGACCACGGACCCCGACGACACGGCGATCATCCCGATCACGACGGGCGCCGAGCGCATCTTCGGTGGCACCTCGCGCAACGCGGTGAGTTCCATTGCCGTCCAGGCCCGTTCCTCGACTGACCTGACCGGCGCCTATCAGGAGGCGGATCACCTCCTGCTCCAACTGCACGGCATTACCGATACGGCCGATGCGGACTTCACGATCACCTCGCAGGCCTCTCTCATTGCCGCCAACACGTCGGTGGACCACACGTTGACCATCCTGCTCGGCGGCATCGCCGCCATTTCGCTCATTGTGGGCGGCATCGGCGTCATGAACATCATGCTGGTGTCGGTCACCGAGCGCATCCGCGAAATCGGGCTGCGCAAGGCGCTCGGGGCCACCCCGCGGGTCATCCGCCGCCAGTTCCTGGTGGAGGCCTCGGTGCTCGGACTGGTCGGCGGGTTGTTGGGTGTGCTGGCCGGGTTGCTCGGCGTCCTGTGGCTCCCCGGCCTCATCGGGGATCCGATTTCGAGCAGCCCCACTGCCGCCGTGGGCGCACTGGTCATCGCACTGGCCATCGGCGTCCTCTTCGGCGTCTACCCGGCCAGCCGGGCGGCCACGCTGGCCCCGATCGATGCTCTCCGCAGCGAGTGATCGCATGCACAGATCTCCATTCATCAGCACACGAAAAGAAACCCAAGGAAAAGAAAGAGGAATCAGGACGATGCAGTCACTGACCAGCCAGACCAGCAACCGTCGGCGCCTCATGCGTCTGGCCGGCACGGGCGCCACGGCACTGCTCGCCGCCACTGCGTTGGCCTCGGCGGCCGGAGCGGCGACGACGTCGGCCAACGCACCCGTCGGCGCCTCGGGCAGCGTGGCTTCCCTCAGCGGATCGAGCATGGAGGTCCAGAACGCGAGTTCCGGGCAGACCACGGTGAATTGGAGCACGACCACCACGTTCTCCAAGACGGTGACCCAAGCGGTCAGCACGCTGGTCGCCGGCGACTGTGTCACGGTGAACGGCACGCCGTCCAAGCAGTCCAAGACGACGATTGCGGCGCGCACCATCACCGTGAACACGGCCAGTTCGTCCGGATCGTGCACCTTGGGCGGTCGCTCCGGCTCTGCGGCAGGGGGTGCCGGCGGTGGATTTCCCGGCGGCGGCACCTTCCGGGGCGGCGGTGCCGGTCGTACGGGTGGCAGTGGTGCCGGCGCTGAAGGCGGGACGCGTCCGAGCTTCGGTGGCGGGGGATCTTCCAACTTCCGCAAGGCGTTTGCCAACGTGGCCATCGCCTCGGGCAAGGTGACGGGTGTCAGCGGGTCCACCGTGACGGTGTCGGGTATCAGCGTCAGTCCGGGGTCATTCACCCGCCCCACGACGAATTCCTCGTCGAAGACGAAGAAGCCCACCGCGCCAAAGACGCAGACGCTCAAAATCACGACGTCGAGTTCGACGACTGTCAGCGCCACCCAGACCGCCGCGTCCACCGACCTCGCGGTCGGTGACTGCGTCAGCGCCTTCGGCCCAGCGGCGACCAACGGGTCGGTCACGGCGAACACGGTTCGGATCACCGCGACCAAAGGGACCTGCAGCTCCGGGTTTGGCGGGTTCGGCGGCGGCCGCGGCTTCGGCGGTCCCGGCGGTGGCGGAGCCGGCTTCGGCGGTGGCGGGGGCACGGGTGCCTAAGTCGGGCTCACGCTCGGGCTGGGGCCGTGCCGGCCACCGGCGCGCTGTGTTGATCGGCGCGGTCGTGGCCGTCGTCGTGCTGGGCGGCGGCGCGGCCGCCTGGGCCGAAGTCGGGAGTGGCAGCGCGGGCTACCGCACGGCCACCGTGACCCGGGCCGACATCGGTACGACGCTCAGCGTGGTCGGCACTGTCGAGCCGGTGAATGACGCCTCGGCCTCGTTCCAGGTGGCCGGGAAGGTCGCCACGGTCGCCGTGACGCCCGGCCAGGTCGTCACGGCGGGGCAGACGCTCGGCACGCTCGACACGACCGCGCTGAGCGAGTCCGTGTCGTCCGCCCAATCCACCGTCGCAGCCGATGAGGCCAAGCTGACCGAGGACGAGGACAGCCAGACCAGCTCCTCCTCGGCTTCTGCCGCCAAGACGCCCACCGCCACCCCCTCGACCCCCTCGTCCACCACCACGACCACCACCACGCCGGCACGCGGCACGACAGACGGGCAGGACGCCGCCGTCACCGCCGATCAGGCTGCCCTGACCAGCGACGAGTCGACCCTCTCGACGGACCAGAACAAGGAAGCGGCCGACCTGGCCCAGGCCCAGAAAGACTGCACCAGCGCCAACACCAGCACTCCTACGGGCCAGACGACGTGCGAGGCCGCACTCCAGACGGTCTCTTCGGACGAGCAGCAGGTGTCGAAGGATCAGACCGCCGTGTCGAAGGACGAGACCGCACTCGGCCAGGCCCTCGATGCCGAGTCATCGGGTGGGGCCGCCTCGACCACCACTCCCGGCTCCGCCCCCACCCAGGGCGGCCACGCCATCGGTGCAACCAGCGCCGGTACGGCCAGCGACGTCGCGGACATCACCAGCACCGGCTCCTCTGGTACGGGCACCGGCGCTGGCACGGGCTCCACCGGCACGGGCTCCACCGGCACGGGCTCCACCGGGGGAACTAGCGACACCCCTGAGCAGATCGCGTCGGATCAGGCCTCCATCGATTCCGCCAAGGCCGATCTCATCAACGCCGAGCAGTCGCTCGCCGAGGCCACCCTCAACAGCCCCATCAGCGGCACCGTGGTCTCCGTGGATATCGCGACGGGCGACACGGTGAGCGCCGACTCTGGCACCACCATCATCACCATCATCGGCACCAAGTCCTACGAGGTCGAGGGTACCCTCACGAGCTCGCAGGTCCCCTTGGTCAAGGTGGGTCAGACCGCCACGGTCCAGGTCGACGGCACCAGCGGCTCCGTCGAGGGCACCGTCTCCCAGGTCGGCCCTGTGCAGTCGAGCAGCGGGGAATACAGCTACCCGGTCGTGGTCGACCTGCCGCCGTCCAACGACACGCTCTTCACGGGTTCGACGGCCAACGTCGTCATCGACACCGGATCCGTGACCAACGTGCTGGCAGTGCCCACTTCGGCCGTCGAGACCACCGGTACCCGTTCCTTCGTCCTGGAAACCGACAAGGGTCAGTTGACCACAAAGGTCATCAAGCTCGGGATGGTGGGTGACACCTACACCCAGGTCCTGTCGGGTCTGAGCAAGGGCGAGAGCGTCGTCCTGGCCGACTATGCGGAGGCCGTCCCCTCGTCCAACACCGATCTGACCAACGCACTGGGCGGTGGTGGCAGCTTCGGCGGTGCGGGCTTCGGCGGGGCCGGCTTCGGCGCTGGCGGCAGCTTCCGCCAGCGCATCGGCGGTGCCGGCGGGGGCGCAGGGTTCACCGCCGGCGGCTGAGCGCTTCGAGGCGAACGCCGCTGCAACAGCCCGGCAGAGGGCGGTACGGTGGCGCCGTGGCAGCGATCCGCCTGGATCAGATGAATCTCGTGGTGCACGACGTCAATGCGAGCCGCGCCTTCTACACGCGGCTCGGCCTCCGTTTCGGTGACGTCCCCGACCCGGTCTGGGACGCCCATCACG
>CAWACN010000002.1:0-95086 GCA_963780525.1 uncultured Acidimicrobiaceae bacterium
GCCATCCCCGAACACCTTCCAGATATCGGCGGAATCTGTTCAAGACTTGAGATTGCCCAGGGCTGCAAGGATCGGATCGTCCCAGCCCGGGGTGACGTGCCGTGTGGACCAATGGCCCAAAAGTGGGCCTGAACTGGGTGTTTGGGGCTGTCGAGGAGGGGAATCGTCAGGCCGGGCCGCTGGGGGGGGAGGTGGTGCCGGCCTCCACGGAGCGGGACATGCCTTCCCGGAGGCTCCGGACGAGCGGACGGGCCAGGAGCACCGCGACGGCGCACTGCAACGTCCCGGCCAGCAACAGGGGCACCCGGAGGCCGGCGAGGGCGGCCACACCGCCGGCGACGATGGCGCCGACGGCGGCCGCGCCACAGACGATGCCGCGAGACGCCGCGCCGACTCGCCCCATCGCCTCGGCGGGAGTCAGCCTCTGGCGGAGGGCGACGGACACGACGACAAAGACACCGACGGCGAAGCCTCCCAAGGCGAAGGCCGGAGCCGCCAGTTGCCAGCCCTGCGCGGCGGCCATGATCAGGTAGCCGACGCCGGAGACGAAGCATGCAGTGACCAGCGTCCGGCCGCTGTCGAACCTCCTCACCAGCCAGTTTGCCGCCAAGCTGCCCAACAGGCTTCCGGCCGCGCCCACGGCGAGGAAGAGCCCGTAGGCGCCCTCGCGGACTCCCCACTCCGTCGTTGCCAGGAGTACGAGAACCCCGGCCTCCATTCCCTGCAGGCCGGCCAAGGCGGTCACCAGCAAAATCTGGATGCGCAGGCGGGGGTCGCCCCAAAGGATCCGGGCACCAGCCCACATGGAGGGTGAGGACTCGTCTGATGTGGGGGCCTTCGAGCGGAAGCCGACGAGGGGAAGACAGGACAACACCAGCGCGATGGCGTCGGCGAAAAACGGTACCGCCTTGTTCATGGCAAAAAGCCAGGTCCCGACGACGGGTCCGGCCAGGTTCTCCGTGGTTGCCTCGGTGCTGATCAGAACGCCGTTGCCGTATTCGAGCGCGTCGGATGGAACGAGATCGGGAACAACGGCCTGGAGCGCGGGGTCGTAGAGTCGCCCGCGCCGCCCCGTTGACCAGCACAACGAGGATCAAGAGGAACAGGGTCATCCGGTTTGCTCATGATCAGCAGCGCGCCGATTGCAATAGCTGCTGCGCGTATCAGGTTTGTCACGGCCATCAGGGGGCCTCGTGCGAACTTGTCCGCGAACGCGCCCGCAGGCAGTGCCAGCAGGAGCCACGAAAGGCTGTCCGCCGCAATCACACTCGAGACGGCCAAGGGATGCGGGTTCACGACGACGGCGAGCACGGGAACCGCCCCGGTCGCCATTCCGTCACCGGAGCTGGCGAGGGTGAAGCCAACCCAAAGGCGGGCAAATGGGCGACCGAGCCTCTTCCTCCGGATGCGGTGCTTGGCCCGGCGTCGCACGCTCACCGCAGCCCCAGCCCGATCCCTCCATTGTGCAGAATGTCAGGCCCTGGCATGGATGTCGGCTTCGTTCTCCTGTGGCTCTGGCGCGACAGCGGCGGGCGCCGCCCTAGCGTAAACAAATCGCTAAAGGCGGCGACCCGCCGTGTCGAAAATACGAAAGGCACGAAGGCAACGCCCCTTACCTGTGTCGGGACAGGGCGTACGCCTCCAATACATTCGCAATATCTCAGCGTCCCTTAATTCCTCTCACGTCACCACCTCCTTCGCACGTCGGTACACGTAGCGAGAAGGGGGGCGGTTAACCGTGCAACCGGTGCCCTCCTTCCCAATCACAAGTTTCGCCCAACTTGCAACCGGCTTGCAACCAGTTGCAACCCTGTCACCTGGTGAATTGCCGGGAACGGTTGCGAGATAGGGCCGTTTTACGAACGGAATTGGCGTGCCGCGGGCGGCCGTGACCCACAACTTGTCCACAAAAAAAATGCTGAATTGGGGCCCAGAGGACCCGAAAACAATCGTTGGGGACGCCAAGGGTGAAACTACACTCGTGTGCTTTCGGCGCTCATTCGGATCCGACCGAGGCCGGCGGGCCGGGCTCCGGGACGGAGCGGATCAGGCGGTGAGGCTCGGCAGTCGGTCCGGGCGGTCGTCGGCGTCCGCCCGCGACCACCCAGACCCGTTGCCCCGGCTGCAGCCGAGCTCGGCCGCACTGCCCCGGCTGAGTTGGACCCAGCACGCGTCGTCGTCGGCGAGGTCGACGTCCACCTTGACCTCGAAGCCGAGGTACGTCACGCGCGCCACGGTGCCCTCGATCGCGGATGCGCTCGGCCTGCCTTCGGCGACCGGATGCACCACCAGGTCGTGCGGGCGTACCCACTGGCCGTTGAGGCGGGTGGCAGAGCCCAAGAACGTGAGCACGAATTCGTTGGCCGGGTTGTCGTACATGTCCGCCGGGGCGCCCACCTGCTCCAAGCGGCCGTGGTTGATGATGGCCAGGCGGTCGGCCACCTCCATGGCCTCCTCCTGGTCGTGGGTGACCAGCACCGTGGTCACGGGCAGCGTTGCGTGCAGGTCGCGCAACCACAGGCGGAGCTGGGTACGCACTTGCGCGTCGAGCGCGCCGAAGGGCTCGTCGAGCAACAGCACCTTGGGCTCAATGGCCAGGGCGCGGGCCAGAGCCATGCGCTGGCGCTGGCCACCCGACAGTTGGGAGGGGTAGCGCTCACCGAGGTGGGCCAGGCCCACCAGCTCGAGCAACTCGTCGACACGGGCCTTGACCTCGGCCTTGGGGCGGCGGCGTATTTCGAGCCCGAAGGCGACATTGCGCCGCACCGTCAGGTGGCGGAACGGCGCGTAATGCTGGAAGCAGAAGCCGACGCCACGGCTGCGTGCCGGCGTGTGCGTCAGGTCCTCACCCTCTATGCGGACGATGCCGCTGTCGGCCGTGTCGAGGCCGGCGATGATGCGCAGCAGGGTCGACTTCCCGCCGCCACTGGGGCCGAGCAGCGCCGTCAGCGACCCGGTCGGCACTTCCAGCGACACGTCATCGAGCGCGACCGAATCGCCGAAGTGCTTCGAGATGGACTCGACCTCGATGCTCACGCTGCCGCCTTCCCGTGCCAGGCATCGCGTTTGCGGTCGGTCAGCGTCAGGAGGCTCAAGACGATGAGCGCAGCGAAACACAGGACGACTGCACCGACGTACGCGGCTTGCGGCTGGAGGTTGTCGATGCTCTGCGAGATGTAAATAGTGTAGGTCTGCGTCTTCCCGGCGATTGCGCCCGACACGACGGAGACGGCCCCGAATTCGCCCAGCACACGGGCGGTGGTCAGCGTCACGCCGTAGGCGAGGCCCCGGCGGATGCTGGGCAGGGTGATGCGGCGAAAGACGGTGAAGCCACCGGCACCGAGTGTGCGGGCTGCCTGCTCCTGTTCGGTCCCGATCTCCTGGAGGACCGGAAGCACCTCGCGCACGACGTAGGGCAGCGAAACCGCGGCCGACGCCATGATGATGCCGGGCACGGAGAAGATCACGGTGATGCCGCGCGCAGCGAGCCAGTTGCCCCACCAGCCGGTGTGGCCGTAGACGAGAATGAGCGAGAGCCCGATGATGACCGGGGAGATGGCGAGCGGGATGTCGATGAGCGCATCGAGGAGCCAGGCCCCGGGGAAGCGGTGGCGGGCGAGGATGAGCGAGACCCCGACCCCGAAGATGGTGTTGAGCGGCACCGCGACGGCGACCACGAGCAGCGTGAGCACCAGGGCGTGCAGGCCGTCGGGCGTGGTGAAGGCGTCCCACGCCTTCCCGAGCCCCGGCGAGAAGGCGTGGTAGAAGACGGCGCCGACGGGGACGACGACGAGCAGCGCCAGATAGACGAGCACCGCATAGCGCAGCGGCAGCCGCCAGGGGGAGCCCTTCATACGGTGTCCGGGATGTCGAAGCGCCGGCGGGCCCACCCGATGGCGAGCAGCACCACGAGAGCGATGGCCACCAGCACGATCGAGACGGCGCTGGCGCCGGTGAAGTCATCGCTCTGGGCCAGCCCGAAGATGTAGGCCGAGGAGACCTCCGTCTTGGGGATGCCGCCGGCAATGAGGATGACGGAGCCGAACTCGCCCACGGCGCGGGCGAAGGCCAGGCCGGCGCCGGCCAGCACCGAGGGCAGCACGCTCGGGAGGATGACGCGGAACAGCACCTGGCGCCGCGTGGCCCCCAGCGAGGCGGCGGCGTCTTCGGTCTCAGCGTCGAGCTCGGCCAGCACCGGTTGCACGCTGCGCACGCAGAAGGGCAGCGTCACGAAGAGCAGCGCGGCGGCGACGCCGAGCCGTGTCCCGGCCAGGTCGACGTGGAGCGGGCTGTCGACGCCGTAGAGCGTCAGGAGCGTGAGGCCGGCGACGACGGTGGGCAGTGCGAACGGGAGGTCGATGAGTGCGCTGACGAGTGGCTTGCCGGGGAAGTCGTCCCGCACGAGGACCCACGAGATGGCCAGCCCCGCGATGGAATTGACCACGGCCACAATGGCCGAGAGGGCCAGCGTGAGCTCGAGCGCGGAGACCGCCAGCGGGTTGGTCACCTCCGCCCAGAACGTGCTCCACCCGCCACTGAAGGCCTTGGCCACGACCGCGGCCAGAGGCAGCAGTACCAGCAGGGACAGGTAGGTCACGGCCAGCGCGGGACCGCCGACACGGCCGGCCACGCGGCGCGCCGCGGTCAGGACCGGGGGTGCAGCACGGCGTCCCCGCCCCGGACGGCGGTCAGCGGGCGCGCCGGCCGTCCCTGGGAGACCCAGGTCCTCGACGGGAATGCCGGTGCTGCTCACCGGTGACTACGAGCTGGCGGTGGAGACGCCGAGCGACTGCTCAATTTTCGCCACAATGCCCGTCGTCGGATCGAAGAACTTCGTGTTGACCGTTGTCCACCCGCCGACCTTGTTGATGGTGAACAACGTGTTGGGCTTGGGGAAGTTGAACTTGGCCGCCACCGCCGGCAGCACCGGCCGGTAGCCCTGCTTGCCCCACACGGTCTGGCCGGCGGGGGAGAGCAGGTAGGCGAGGAAGGCCTTGGCGGCGGGGCTGGCCGACTTGGTCACCGCGATCGGGTTCTGAATCAGGATCGTCTGGGGTGGCGTGATGACGCTGACCGGCTCGCCCTGACTCTTGGCGTACAGCCCGTCGTCCTCATAGTCGAGGAGAACGTCACCCTCGCCCGAGAGGAACGTCTGCAGCGCGGCGCTCGCGCTCGCCGGCTGCGCCACGGCGTTCTTCAGCAGCTTCGAGAGGTAGAGCTGCGCCTGTGCCGTCGACTTTCCGAGCGACAGCTGCGCACCGTACGCCGCCATGAGGTTCCACTTGGCGCTGCCCGAGCTGAAGACGTTGGGCGTGATCACCTTGACGCCGGACTTAATGAGGTCGGCCCAGGTGGTGATGTGCTTGGGATTGCCGGGCCGGACGATGAACGAGACGATGGAGTTCGTCACCATGCCCTTGGTCGGGGTGCGGTCCCACGAGCTCGAGACGAGGCCGGCCTTGACGACCTTGTTCATGTCGGGGGCCAGCGAGAAGTTGACGAGGTCGGCGGGGAGCCCGTCGACCACCGAGGTGGCCTGGGTGCCCGAGGGGCCGAAGGAGGAGGACACGGTGATTCCCGCGCCGGCCTTCGTCTTGGCGAAGGCGGCGGTCAAGGCGCTGTAGGCGGGCTTGGGGGTGGAGTACGCCACCAGGTTCACCGAGCCGCCCGAGGCCCCAGCCGGCAGCGCACCGAAGGCCAGGCCGCAGAGGGCCAGGGCACCGATGGCGGCGCTGCGACCGAGCCGGAGGCGGCGGGTTGGGGGCGCACTGGGGCGCGGCTGGCTGCAGAGGGTTTCTATCCATCTGCGCACCTTAATACGCCTGAATTACTAAATCCAGGCGTATAGGTCGGGAATGGGCCGGCACGAGAGCCAGAGCGCCAGAAAGTCCTGTTCAGGAGCGGCGCCGGGGTGGCGGCATGGCGTTGCGGGTGGAATAGGAGGCGGCGGGTGGAGCGCTTTTGGCGCCCGAGCCCGGCCCGAAAGTGGCCCGGCGGCCCTCCCGGGACTCCAGCATGGCCCAGTCGGAGCGGGCGATGAGGTCTTCGAGCGAGGTGCCTTCGCCGGCTTGGCGCGTCGTCCAGCCACAGCAGACCTCAATGGGGCCACCGACGAACTCGCGGGTGGCGGGAGCGCTGAGGTGCCCGCGCATGCGGCCCGTCACAGCAGCCCACTCGGACTCTTGGAATTGGAGGGTGAGGACCAGGAACTGCGTGCCGCCGATACGGGCCAGCACGTCGTTCTTGCGGAACGTCACCGACAGGGCGCGGGCGACGGCCTGCAGCGCGGCGTCACCGGCCTGATGGCCGAAGCGCTCGTTGAGCTGTTGCACGTTGCCGACGTCGACGAAGAACGCGTGCACCGGCGCGTTCTGACGGTCGGCGAACTGCAGGAGCTGCGTGCCCGAGGCGATGAGCCCGCGCCGGTTGATGAATCCGGTGAGCTCGTCGCCCCGCGACAGCCGGAGGAGGCGCGCGCTCAGTTCCTCGAGTTCTCGCTCAATGGCGAGGCGCCCGGTCATGTCGTGGAGGATGCAGCACGTCTGGGACGCACCGTCCTCGGCCCGGAACTGCACGGTGCTCATCTCGATCTCAATGAAGCGCCCGTCACCACGGCGCAGGCGCGCCACGCCGACCGCCGATCCCGTTCGCTCCCGCTCGGCCACAGCCAGGGTCCAGCGGGGGTCCTCCTGATCGACCAGCTGGTCCCGCCCGAGGGCACAGATCTCCTCGGCGCTCATGTCGAGCATGGCGCAGGCCGCAGCGTTGGCTGCGGTAATCCGGCCATCGGGGGTGCAGAAGAGCACACCCTCCGAACTGCGGGCGAAGAGGACCCGGAGGCCGGCCAGGCCGACCGTGTCTGTGTCTTGAGCGACCATGGCGTTTCGTCCCTTTAGCGGTGCTCGACTCCCACCCGGAGCGCACCGCCCAGAGGCCGACATTACCGACGCCCCCGCCTGAACTGCGGTTCTTCGTCGCGCCTTGTGACTTTTGGCTCTATTGAGGAAACGCGCCAACGTGCCGATGTGGCGGGAAGGAGAAGGGATACCCCAGTCCGGGTTCGTGCCTGGGCGGTCCCTTCAGGAGAAGTCCTCGCCCTCCTCGTTGCCCCCTCGGCGCATCACCCGGGAATGCCAATCCCCTGCGGTGCAGCCCGGCATGTGCTCCAAAAACTATCAACGACGCTGTTAACTATCAACAGGTTTGTTTATAGTTTCGCAAACCTATAGGCGGTCTCGAGCGGTCAGCGCAACGAGCCCCGCCGCGCCGTAGAACTGCTCGTCGATGGCGAGGTGGCCGATGGCGAAGCGCTGGGCGTCGTCGCGCAGCGCCCCTACGACCCCAGCCGGCTGTTGTAGCTCGAGATGGTGCTGGTCACGTTCTGCGCCCCCGACTTGACCGCGGCGGCAGGCTTCACGCCCCCGGTGTACATGGAGATCTCGGCGTTGAGCACGTCGTTGCGCACCTCGGCGTAGGGCCCGATGACCGAGCCGGAGGTTGCCGGCGTGTTGGCCCCGTTGTTGATTTCGTTGTACGCCACCTTGTAGCCGGGGTTCGTGGCCCACAGATGCTGCACGGTCGCGGTCTGTGCCGACGACTTCCGCACGGGGATGTAGCCGGTGCCCGCCGCCCACGTGGCCACGCTCTGCGTGTTCATGAGGTAGGAGACGAACTGCCACGACGCCGCCTGGTCGAGAGCGGAGGACTTGTTCGAGATGAAGACGCCCGACCCACCGGGCTCAATGCCCCCCTGCACCGACGAGCTGTAGACGGGGAAGGCGCCGATGCCCAACTTGACGTTGGCGTACTTGCCGCCGCCGAGAAGCTGGGTCACGGTGCCGAGCGCCGCCGAGGTCTCGAGGGTCATGCCGTACTTGCCGCTCCCGATGCCGAGCAGGTTGTCGTACTGGTCGGGCCCCGTGGCCGGGTTGGTCGTGGCGTAGCCCGAACGCACCAGCGTGTTCAGTTGGCTGAAGATCGACACCGAGGTCTTGTTGTTGAACACCGCTGCGGTGGCGCGGCCGCTGCGCCCGTTCTTGTTGTTGACGAAGAGCTGGTTGGCCGAGGCCAGCCATGTCTCGAGGTGCCACGGATCGAGGACCAGGCCCATGCCGCTCCCCGACGCCTTCAGCGCCTTGGCGTCGGCCACCATCTGGGTCAGCGTCGCCGGCGGGCTGTTGGGGTTGAGCCCCGCCTTCGTGAAGGCGTTCTGGTTGTAGTACAGGATCGGTGCCGACACGGCAAAGGGCATTGCCCACTGCACGCCGTTGACCTTCCAGTAGGCGAGAGGCCGGGGCAGGTAGTCGCTCGTCGAGTACTTGGCCGCGTTCATGCAGGACTGCACCGGGAGGAACGAGCCGGTGTCGATGGCGGCCTGAGTCCGCTGGTCCTCGAGCTGCACGACGTCGGGCAGCTGACCGCTGGACAGGCCTGCGGTGTACTTGTTCCAGGTGTCGTCGTAGCCCGCCTGGGTGACCAGGGTCACGTGCACCTTGGTCTGTGAGGAGTTGAAAGCGCTGGTGATCCCCTGCAACACGGTGAGGTTGGCTTCCGACGCCGACTCCCAGAAGGTGATGTTGACCAAGCCCGAGTGGTTCGCCAGGGTCTTGAGGTTGCATGAGGGCAGACTGGCCGCGCCGGCTGGCGTGCCGGCTCCGAGGGCCGCGGTGGCGGCGGTGCCGCTCAACGTCGTGACGACGAGCGCTGCGGCGGTGAAACGGGAGAGGCGAAGGGTCCGCATGCCCCCTTTCCTAGCATCCGGGCACGGGAGTGCCGTGTCGCCGCACGGCCCGTCACGCTCGTGTTACTTGACCGCACCCGCCGTCAGGCTGCGCACCAGTTGCTTTTGAAAGACGAGGAGCAGGATCACGAGGGGAACGAAGGCGATGACGGCACCGGCCAAGGCCACGGGGATGGTGGAGACCTGGGTGCCGAGCAACTGTTTCAGGCCGATCTGCACGGTGTTGAGCGGCGTGGTGCCCCCGGTCGACACCAGGGGCCAGAGGTACTGGTTCCAGGCACCGAGGAACGAGAAGACAGCGAGCGCGGCGAGGGCCGGGCGGGCCAGCGGCACGGCGACCCGCAACATGAACTGCAGGTGCCCGTAGCCGTCGAGTTGGGCCGCCTCCTGCAGGTCGCGCGGGATCTGCAGAAAGGCCTGGCGCAACAAGAAGATGCCGAAGCCCGTGGCGAGAAACGGGATCGACAGGCCCGCGTACGTGTTGAACCAGTGCAAGGAGGTGATGGTGTCGAGGTTGGTGATGAAGGTGACCTCGAGCGGGATCATGAGCGTGGACAGGCAGAGCACGAAGAGCGTCCTTTTGAACGGGAAGGTCAAGAAGGCGAAGGCATAGGCGGCGAGGACCGAGGTCACCAGCTGGCCGGCCACGATGATCGCCGTCATGATCGCCGACGTCGCCATGTACTTCGACATCTGCCCGCCGTTCCACGCCGCGCTGTAGTCGTGCCACTGCGGGTCGGTGGGGAAGAGCGGCGGTGGCTGGTGCACCAGCTGATCGACCGGGAGCAGCGAGTTCACGATCGTCACGTAAATCGGGAAGAGGATGATAATGGCGCCGACGGTCAAGAGGATGTAGCTGCCGACGGTGCGCAGCCCGCGCCGCGGCTTGCGGTGCGGCGCATGGGCGGTCGCGGCGGGCCGGAGTCGGAATGGGGGCCGGATCCGAGGTCTCGAGCACGTCAGCGGGCATAGGTCACCCGCCGCTCCAAGAAGCGCATCTGCAGCACGGTCAGGATGAGCAGTATCAGGAAGAGGACGGTGGCCAGAATGGCAGCGGCTCCGGCGTTGTTGTCGACCTGCAGGGTGTTGATGATGTTGTAGATCAGCACGTTGGTGTGGAGGCGCTGCGCGTACTGGTTCCCGATCAGGATGTCGATGGCGCCGAAGGCCTGGAAGGCATAAATGGTGGAGATAACCCCGGCGAAGAAGATGGTGGGGGAGAGGAGCGGCACCGTCATGCGCCAGAAGCGCGTCCACGGCCCGGCGCCGTCAATGCGCGCCGCCTCGAGGAGTTCGTCGGGCACCGACTGCAGGCCCGCCAGCATGATGATGAAGGAGAGGCCGAGGAACTGCCAAATGGTGATGAGCGCTACCGCCGGGAGGGCCCAGGTCGTGCTCTCGAGGGCGGGCGGGTTCGGGTTGATGCCGAGCCACGGCAGCAGACCGACGACCGGGTTGAGCAGCGTGCCGAACACGACCGAGGCCACCGCCACCGAACTGACCACCGTGGAGGAGAAGATCACCCGGTAGCCGGCCATGCCCTTGAGCTTGCGGTGCGCCGCCACGGCCAGGGCCAGCCCGGCCACCAGGCTGATGGGCACCACCAGCAGGACGAAGATCAGGGTGGTGACGAGGCTCTGGGTGAACTGGGTCGAGGTGATGGTGGGGATGATCTGGTGCAGCCCGACATAGTGCGCCGGCAGGCCCGGTACCGGCGGCGTCTCGTAGAGCATGAGCTTGAAGTTGCGCAGGAAGGGATAGAAGGAGAAGACAGCGAAGACCAGCAGGGCCGGCAGGATCAGGAGGTAGGCCAACAGCGCCTGCTTGCGCTTCCGGGCGCGCAGCGACGACGGGGCCTTGGCGACCGTCACGCCGCGGTCCCCAACCGGACGCCACCCTGGGCCGGGTCGAAGAGGTGATACGAGGCGGGGTCGGGGTCGACGGCGATGCGGACCGACTCGCCGATCTTCGGCTTGGCCGCCGAGGCGCTCTGGCGCACAATGATGCGGGCGCCGCTCTCGCTCTGGCAGATGACGTGGGTCTCCGCGCCGAGCAGCTCCACAATGACCACGGTGGCACCGATGACCCCGTCGTCGCCGAGCTGGAGCGACTCGGGCCGCAGGCCGAGCACGACGTCGGGTCCCGAGCCGCGCACGCTGTCGGCCACTTCGGTGGGCAAGGGCACCGAGGCGCCGGGGAAGGCCACGCTCAACGTGCCGCGTTGGCGGGCGCCCTCGACCCCGGGCGCACCGCTCTCGACGAGCATCCCTTCAATCAGGTTCATGCCCGGGCTGCCGAGGAAGTGCGCCACGAACGAGTTGGCCGGCCGGGCGTACAGCGCCTCGGGCGCGGCCACCTGCTGCAGCTTCCCCTCACTCATGACGGCGATGCGGTCGCCCATCGTCATGGCCTCCACCTGGTCGTGGGTGACGTAGAGGGTCGTCGTCGACAGGCGACGCCTGCAGCGACACAATGTCGGCCCGGGTCTGCACGCGCAGCGCAGCGTCGAGGTTCGACAGCGGCTCGTCCATCAAGAAGACGAGGGGCTCGCGCACAATGGCGCGGGCCAGCGCCACCCGCTGGCGCTGGCCGCCCGAGAGCTGCCCGGGCTTGCGGTCGAGCAGCGTGGCCAGCCCGAGGGTGTCGGCGGCCCGCTTGACCTTGGCCGCCCGCTCCTCCTTGTCGACGCCACGCTGGCGGAGGGGGAATTCGATGTTCTTGGCCACCGTCAGGTGCGGGTAGAGCGCGTAGCTCTGGAAGACCATGGCGACATCACGGTCCTTGGGGTCGATGTCGTTGACGACCCGCTCGCCGATGGAGACGGTGCCACTGGTGACCTCCTCGAGGCCCGCCACCATCCGCAGTGCCGTCGTCTTGCCGCAGCCCGAAGAGCCGAGCAGCACGAGGAGCTCGCCGTCGGCGATGTGCAACGTCAGGTTGTCGACAGCGGTGGTGTCACCGAAGCGCTTGGTGACGCCGTCGAAGCTCACCTGTGCCAACCGTGCTCCCTTCGGGCGGCCCGCCTGCGGCCACGGGTTGTCGCGCTGTCGCGACGGTAGCCAACCCTTCAGGGTCGGCGGCACGAATGCCAGGTCAGTGCAGTGGAGGGATCAGCTGGCGGGGATTTTCCAGCCCATGCCCTCGGCGATCTCCTTGCAGGTGGGGCACAGGCCGTAGCGCTTGGGGTCCCGGCCCGGCACCCATTCCTTCCCGCAGAGGGCCCGCACCGCGGTCCCGTTGACGATGCCTTCGACCACGGAGGGCCCGGCCGAGACGAACTTGCCCTTTTTCCTGCCCTTGGTGGGGGTGTACCCCTCCAGGACGATGTGGGCCATCCGGTCGTGGTCGCCGTCCTCGAGGTCGGGATCCGGCCGGGCCGGGGCCAGAGTCGTGCTCCCCGCTGCGCCCGGGCTGGGGGCTGTCTCGGTGCCGCTCACGCCCTCAGCGTATGCCTTCGCGGCTGGCCGGACCCCGCTTCGGAGTGGTCTCGCCACCCATATTCTTGAGGCTGCAGAGCCACCCGATTACAGGATTACAGCAACCTGACCAGGGGTCGGGGCCGTTCGGGAATGCCCTCCCCACCCATATGGTTGACCAGTCAGAGGAATTGCCATTACGGCATTACTAAAGGACACCTGATGACGAACGAGAACGTGACGCTCCCATTGTTGCCACTGACCTCAGGGGTTGTGCTGCCCGGCATGGTCTTCACCATGGCGCTCGAGTCCGACGAGGCCCGTGCCGCGGTGGACTCCGCCCGCTCCGCCGGGGGCCGACTGCTCCTGGTGCCCCACATTGAGGGCCGCTTCGCCGCCGTCGGCGTGATCGCCGAGGTCATGGAGGAGGGCGACCTGCCCGGCGGGCTCTCCGCCGTGGTGATCCGGGGTGACCGGCGTGCCGTCATCGGCACCGGGGTCCCCGGCACCGGCGACGCCCTCTGGGTCGAGGCCGAGCCCCTCGACGAGCCCGAGCCGACGCCGGCCGCCAACGAGCTGGCCCGCGAGTACCGCGCCGTGCTCGAGAACATCCTCCACAGCCGGGGTGCCGGCCGCATCGCGGCCCAGCTTCGGGAGATCCACGAGCCCAGTCGGCTGGCCGACATGGCCGGGTACTCACCCGACCTCTCGCTGACGCAGAAGGTCGAGGTGCTCGAGACGCGTGACGTCGAAGCGCGGCTCCGTCTCGTCCTCGGGTGGGCCCGCGACACGTTGGCCGATGTGACGCTGCGCGAGAAGATCAAGACCGATGTCGAAGAGGGCATGGAGAAGACGCAGCGCGAGTTCCTGCTGCGCCGCCAGCTCGACGCCATCCGCAAGGAGCTCAACGGCATCAGCGGCGAGAGCGGCGACGAGGACCCCGACGACTACCGGGCCAAGATTGAGGCACGCGACCTCCCCGAGCACGTCCGCAAGGCGGTCGAGCGCGAGGTCGACAAGCTCGAGCGCACCAGCGACCAGAGCCCCGAGACGGGCTGGATCCGCACGTGGCTCGACACCGTGCTCGAGATCCCCTGGGGCACCGAGTCCGAGGACCGGCTCGACATCCCCGAGGCGTCGCGCATTCTGGAGGCCGACCACGATGGTCTGGCCGACGTGAAGGAGCGCATCCTCGAGCACCTGGCCGTGCGCAAGCTGCAGGCCGAGCGCGGGCTCGCACCCGTGGACGGTCGCGGTTCAGGGGCCATCCTGGCCCTCGTGGGGCCTCCGGGCGTCGGCAAGACGTCGCTCGGCGAGTCCGTGGCCAACGCCCTCGGGCGCAAGTTCGTCCGCGTCTCGCTCGGCGGGGTGCGCGACGAAGCCGAAATCCGCGGCCACCGTCGCACGTACGTGGGGGCCCAGCCGGGCCGCCTGGTGCGGGCGCTGCGCGAAGCCGGGACCATGAACCCGGTCATTGTGCTCGACGAGGTCGACAAGATCGGTGCGGACTACCGGGGCGACCCGTCCTCCGCGCTGCTCGAGGTGCTCGACCCGGCGCAGAACCACACATTCCGTGACCACTACCTGGAGGTCGACCTCGACCTGTCGCGGGTCCTGTTCATCGCCACCGCCAACGTGATCGACACCATCCCCGGGCCGCTGCTCGACCGGATGGAGGTCATCCGCATTGACGGGTACACCGAGAGCGAGAAGGTCTCCATCGCCAAGCACCACCTGGTGGGCCGCCAGCTCACTCGGGCCGCGCTGCGCGAGGACGAGGTCCAGATCACGGACGAGGCGCTGCGTGCGGTCGTGTCCGACTACACCCGGGAAGCCGGTGTGCGGAACTTGGAGCGTGAGCTCGGCAAAATGCTGCGCAAGGTGGCCACCAAGCTCGCTTCGGGCGAGCGCCAGGCCCCGGTCGTCGTCGAGGCTGACGACGTGCGGGGTTGGCTCGGCCGGCCGCACTTCTTCTTCGAAGCGGCCGACCGGACCAGCGTGCCCGGCGTGGTCACCGGGCTGGCCGTGACCGGAGCGGGCGGCGACGTCCTCTTCGTGGAGGCCAGCGTCTCGGACGGTCCCGAGGGTCTGACCCTCACGGGCCAGCTGGGCGACGTCATGAAGGAGTCGGCGGAGATCGCCCTCTCCTACGTGCGTTCGCACGCCGAGGAGCTCGGGATCGACCCGACGGTCTTCGCCGGCAAGCGGTTCCACGTGCACGTGCCGGCGGGTGCGGTCCCCAAGGACGGCCCCTCGGCCGGTGTCACCATGACGACCGCGCTGGTCAGCCTCCTGCGCGACGTGCCGGTGCGCTCGGTGGTCGGGATGACCGGTGAGGTCACCCTGCAGGGCCGGGTGCTGCCGATCGGTGGCGTCAAGCAGAAGGTGCTGGCGGCGCACCGGGCCGGGTTGACCGAGGTCATCCTGCCCGAGCGCAACGGCAACGACCTCGAGGATGTCCCCGAGGAGGTGCGTGACGTCATGACGTTCCACCTGGCGGCCACCATCGCCGACGTGCTCACCCCGGCTTTGTCCGGGGCGGGCGCGGAGGCGTCGGGCGAGACCGACGCGGCCTCGTTGGGCGCAGCGGCCTGAGGCCGGGCAGACTGGCGACCATGGACGACAAGGACATCGTGGACCGCATCAACAAGCTGGCTGCCGAAGAGCAGCAGCTCGAGGAGGCGCACGTCGGCGAAGGGCTCAGCGAAGACGAGCTCAAGCGCAAGCGTGACCTCGAGGTGACGCTCGACCAGCTGTGGGACACGCTGCGCCAGCGCCGGGCCAAGCGGAACGCCGGGCAGGACCCCGACTCGGCCAGCGAGCGCCCGGCCGGCACCGTCGAGGGCTATCTCCAATAGGGACTGCTGCAAAAGGACGGCTGAAAAAGGACCGCTGCAAAAGGACCCGAGCGGTGGGGTCGGCATGTGCCGGCTCCACCCCGAGGGCCCGTCTTCAATCGGCGGGCATCCGGCGGTTGAGCGAAGGGGACACCAGGCCGACGAGGCCGCGCAGGTTGCCGAGGGTCACATCCAACCAGTCGAACGAGTCGCGCCAGACCTCGATCTTCCCGTCGGCACCGACGACGAAGCGACCGTAGACCCAGAACCGGGTGGCGAATCGGCCCCAGTTCAGCTCGTCGACCCTGTCGGTCAGTACCACATCGCCTTCGGTCGCCACGTGGTTGAGATGCACGTTGAAGCCCAACCGGTCCGGCCGCAGCCAGGGGCGGGCGATGCGCTCCAGCCGCTCCCGCCCGTAAATGGTGGGCAGGGACACATTGGCGTAGACGAGGTCTTCGGCGACGAGGTCGAGTGCCGCGCTCGACGTCGTAGGCCGCCAGCGCGCGCAGGAACTCGACCACGGTGTCCGCCGGAGCCGTGGCGGAGGAGGAAAGCGGAGCGTCAGGGCTGGGGAGGGTCGTCATGGCCCCCCATTGTCCCCGAGGCGTCGACCGCCGTCGATCGCCGCAGCCGGCGCCACAGCGCCGGTCCCACGGCGACCACCAGCAGGACCACGACCGCCAGGACGAACAACGCGGTGTAGGACCCGAAGCCGTCGTAGGTGAACGCCACCGTGTGCACACCCGGACCGACCACGACGCCGACCAGAGCCGGCGCCACCATGACGGTGGGGGTGGGCCGGCCGTTCACGGTGGCGTGCCAACCCGGGTCGTACGAGGCGCTGAGCACGACGGTGGCCCGGCGCGTCGTGTGCACCACGGCGCGGGCCGCGCCGTTGGCGAGGTCGGCGTGCTCGGTCACCACACGCCCCGGCGATCCCTGCAATCCCGACGCGTCGGGCGCCGTCGGCGGTGCAGCCGCCTGCCCGTTGAAGGCGACGGTGAGGTCGCGCTGCTCGTTGAGGAGAGGCGACCCGAGCAGGTCCGTGCTCTGCGAGCCGACGTCGGCCCGGGTGGCCGCAAGCCGCCCGGTGGTGTCGTACACGTGGATGTACCCGCCATGGGGGAGCGCCCAGAGGCAGTAGTCCCCCGAGCAACCGACCTTGTCGGCCTCCACCGGCGACGTCATGTCGGAGGGGAGGATGAGATACCCGATGCCGAAGAGGGGGTAGTCGCCCGGGTTGTTCTCGTCGAAGAAGTACTCCGGGTCGGTCATCAGCGAGGCCGTGCGCAGCGTGTAGCCGACCTCGTCGATGTCCTTGCTCTCCAGGTACTTGAAGACCGGCACCGCGCCCACCACGAAGTCCTCGCCCCAGTTGGTCGGGGAGCCGGCATAGACGCGGCCCATGGGATGGGCGCGCACGTAGTCCAGCAGGCGGTCGAGCTGCGGCCCCTGTTCGGAGTCGGCTTCGGCCTGCAGGCCGATGTTGGTCGCGTTGTGGCCGTCGTAGGTGTCGAGGTCGCTCCAGGCCGGGAAGAGCACCACAACCAGCGCGACGATGCACAGCCCGGCCACGAGGCCCCGGCCTGCCGGCCGGACGGCCCAGCCGCGGCGATCCTCGGGGAACAGGGCCGTTGCGCCCAGTACGACGAGTTGGCCCAGGAAGACGAGCGCCACTCCGGCCAGCAGGATGCCCGACAGCTGCACGCCCATCTGGAAGCGGCGGATGAAGATGTCGCTGCTGCCGGGGAGGACTTCGTAGAAGGACCCGAACGTCGTGCGCCCGAACGACAGCACCAGCGTGACCGCCCACATTGTCACGAGGGCGCGGCCGGCGACCGAGGTGCGCCAGCGCGCAATGCAGACGCCGATGCCGACGAGCACCAGCACGGTGACGACGGGAAGGTAGACGTGGAAGCCGGCCGGGAAGCGGTCGTTGTCGTAGAGGTTGCCGGTCACCAGCCACCACAGCATCTGCCGGGCGCCGTAGCCGTTCTCGAGCCCGGTGCCCTCCAGGACCTGGTTTCGCGCCGCCCAGTGCGACTGCGCCAGCACGGGGACGATGACCCAGGCCGAGGCCAGTGCGGCCGCGGCGCCGAGCGCCACGGCGCGTCCGAGTCGACGCCACAGGTCCGACGGCACCAGGAAGGGCCACACGAGCAGCGGCACGAAGGCCAGGTAGCCCGTCTCGTAGTGCAGTGCGACCGTCAGCATGATGAAGAGGACGGCGCAGAACGCCGACGCGCCGCGCCGCCCTGACAGCGCCCGGTAGGTGAAGCCCCACGCCAGCGGGAGCGTCCACGCCGCCCAGAGCTGCGTCCACACGCCGTAACCCACCCAGACGTAGGCCTTGGTCTCGTAGCCGATGCCGGCGGCCGAGGCGAGGAAGGGCGCCACCGCCGCGGCCGACGCCGCGGTCCAGCGGCTCAGCCCGAAGAGCCGGCCGCTCCAGTAGACGGTGATCGGCCACAGCGCCAACAGCAGGTAGAGCGACCAGCGGAACACGGTGTCGGGATCGACGAAGGTCCCGATGACACCCGAGAGCATGGACGGCAGGCTCTGGTAGTGCAGGAACTGCGGCGAGCCGAGCCCGAGGTAGGGCCACCAGCTCGTCAGGGGAAGATGGCCCTGGCTGATACGGGCCGCGGCTGAGCGCACCATCTGCTGGTGCAGGGAACTGTCGTCGAGGTACGGGACGGCCCGGAGCTCGGGCCGCAGCTCCCACAGCCCCCACGCCATTGACAGGGCGACCACGACCCACGGGCCGAACCACGCGGCCGGCCTGGCTCGGAGCGTGGCGGCTGCGGGCACGGGCACCTCGAGGGAGGAGCCGGGCGTCTCCTCCTCGACCATGGTCACGGCGCACCATGATGCCGAGTCCTCAGACCGGTGTCTGATCGCGCTGCAGGACCCCGAGGAGCTCCTCGTAGGGACCGAGCAGGAACGCGGTATCGCCCGCAGCGAAGACGGTGCCCCGGCGGGGCGGGTGCTCCAGCACCCCGTCGGCGGCGCGGCTGAGGGCGATCACCCGGGTGCGCGACCCGAGATCCTGCATGGCGAGGCCCTGCAGGCCACCGTTCGGTGCCACGGTGAGGCCGGCCACCAGGAACGGCTGTTGATCGACGTAGAACGTGCTGAGGACGTCGAGCCCGAGGGCGGCGCCGACGAACCAGGGCGCCGCCAGCGCCGAGGTGGAGCGGACGTGCTGGAAGCCGAAGCTCCGCTCCATCATCAGCGCCAGCTCGCGGTCGAAGACCCGCAGGACGACGGGGACGTCGTCCCAGCGCTCGCCCAACGACTCACGGACCGAGAGCCCCGTCTCAATGTTGGTCAGGTCACGGCTCGTGAGCACGGCGACGGCCTTGGCGTCCGCGATGTTCACCATGCGGTGCGTCTGCGACTGCGTGGCGTCGGCGATGACGACCGGGACACCGATGGCGCGGGCCTGCGAGAGGTAGCGGTTGTCGGCGTCGCGCTCAATGACGACGACGGACTCCCCCTCGGCCACGAGGCGGCGGACCACGCTGATGCCCACCGCGCCCAGGCCGATGACGATCACGTGGTCCACCATGCCGGGCACCTGGCGCCTGCCGAGTGACCGCTCAATACGACGGCTGACCAGAATGTTGGTGAAGAGGGCGAACGCGGTCGAGACGAGAGCCACGCCGAGGACGATGAGGATGATGGCGCACACAATGAGCCAAGTGCTCTGGTGGGCGAAGCTGTAGTCCCCGTAACCGACGGTCGCCACGGTTTCCACGGTGAAGTACAGCGAAGCGATGAAGCCGAGGTGGTGCGTGCTGTCGTCGGGACGGAAGGCGTAGTGCACGAGGAACGTCGCCGCGACGAGAAGAGCCAGCAGCGCCGAGGCCACAATGGCCAGGGCGCGGTTGCCCTCCTCGAGCGCAATGCCCACCTGCAGGCGGATGCGGCGACCCAGTCCCACCGAGCGCGTCGGACCACTCGTCGGTGTGGTGGTCGAGATGCCCATGCCCTGGAGCTCGTCCGCCGTGCCGAGGACGGCGACGCGGTCCCCGGCGTGGAGCGGGTGGTCACGGCCCGGGCACATCTCCATCGGGGCACCGCCGAAAGGCATGATCGCCACGGGGGCCAGGTGACCGAAGTGGGCCCGGAAGGTGTCGTGCGTGGCCTCTCTGTTCTCGACGGTGAGTTTCACGACGGCGAAGTCGATCCCCGCCAGCTCAATGGCGTGGGAGGGCCGGAGCAGGCAGGCCTCCACGAAGGAAGGCGCCGCCAGCGACGCCACGTCCAGCACGCTGCCCGGGCCCGACACCCGTTCGAGTGCCTGTGCCACCGAGGGATTGGCCAGCTGCACCACGAGAGGAAGATCCGGGCGGAGCTCTTTGATCCGCAGCGCGGTCTCGAGCGTGTGGATCTCGTCGACCTCCACACAGACCACGGCGGCTGCCCGGGACAGGCCGGCCTCGTCGAACCCCTCACCCCGGTGGGCACGGCGCCGGACATGGGGCACACCCCAGTCGTCGAGGGTCCGCCAGCGGCGGGGATCGGCATCGTCGTCGATGACGACGACCGGGGTGCCACTCAGGTGGAACTGTTCGACGGCGCGCAGTCCGACGCCCTGCAGGCCGCAGACGATCACGTGGCCCTGCATGCCGTCGAGGCCCTCGCCGTCCATGACGGCATGGTGCCGGGAGTATTCGTCACGGAGGTTGCCGCAGTGTGAAATGTCTGTGTCTTCGCCCTGCGTGGGCTAGAACCCCTCTGGGGCTGTAGCTCAGTGGTCAGAGCAGGGGACTCATAATCCCTGGGTCGTGGGTTCGATCCCCACCAGCCCTACTGGACAGGCGTCCCGCCGCGTCGGGCCGTGCGCGCCCCGCGGTGACCTGCCTACGCGTCGGGCTCCCCGGCCGCCCAGGCCACCGCACCACCGGTCAGGTTCTCGGCCGACCAACCGGCGTCGCTGAGCGCCTGCGCCGCCGAGGCGGAACGGCCCCCCACATGGCAGGCCACGACGACGGTGACGTCGCGGGGGATCTCGTCGAGGCGGTCGCCGAGTTGACCGAGCGGGATGTTGATCCCGATGGGGTAGGCCCAGGCCTCGACCTCGTCGGGCTCGCGCACGTCCACGAGGAACACGTCCTCGCCGCGGGCGATGCGTGCTTTGACCTCGTCGGGCTCCACCTCGGCATAGGGCATGACGCCACCCTAGAACGTGACGTCCACAGTGCCCCGGGTGGGCCGATGGCCACCGGTACGCTGGCTCGATGGCCCTGCCGCGGAGGTTCCTCAACGATGACGAGGAGCTGTTGGCCGAGTTGCGCCCCCACTGGATCTTCCTCTTCGGCCCGCTGTTCACGTCGATCGGCGTGTGGGCCGCCCTCATAGTGCTGGTGATCCTGTGGCAGAAGGCACCGGGCTGGACCAACTACCCGATCCTCATCATCGCCCTGATCCCCGGCCTGTGGCTGGTCGGCCGCCTGGTCCGCTGGCGCTCCTACGTGGTGGCGCTGACCTCCACGCGGATTCTGGTGCGCCAGGGCATCCTCGGGCGTGACACGGTGCAGCTGCGGCTGCAGCGGATCACCGAGGTCAACATCCGCCAGGAGCTGATCGAGCGGATGCTCGGGACGGGCTCGCTGATCATTGACGTGCAGGGCGAGGACGACTCGTTGACGCTGGAGTACATGCGCAAGCCGGCCGTGGTGCAGCGCGTCATCAACTCGCAGATCAACGAAATCGTGGGCGGCGGCCGCCGGGAGGCCATCCCGGCCGACATGCAGCCGCGGGACCGCTACGGCGCTCCGTACGCCGACCGGGACGGGTACGACGACCACGACCGGGCACGCGGAGTACGACGACGCGCACGACACGCCGCCCTTCGGTGTCGGCGGCACCGTCGACACGGCCGACGGCGGGGGAGGGGGCGCCGCGACCCAACCGCCGAGCCCCGCCCCGAGCACACCTGCGTTCGAAATCCGGGACCGGCTCATAGAGCTCGACGACCTGCGCCGCCGCGGCATCGTCTCCGAGGAGGAGTTCGCCGCCAAGAAGAGCGAGCTGCTCAACCGCATTTAGGTTCCGGAACCGCGTTGAGGTCCGACCGCGTTGAGGTCCGACCGCGTTGAGGTCCGACCGCATTGAGGTCCCGAAGGAAGCGGCGGCCTGGGTACTCGCAACCCGGTGCATTCGTCCCGGCGAGGTGGGAGTCTGGAGGTTCCCAACGAAAGAGGGTCCCATGCACGCACAAATCATCACCGTCGATTTCACCGACGCCGATGCCGCCATCAAGGGCCTCGACGAGATGATCCCCAACGTGAAGGCGAGCCCGGGCTTCGTGGCTGGCTACTGGGTCCGCACCGATGACTCGCACGGGATGTCCATCGCCGTGTACGACACCGAGGAGCACGCCAGCGCCACCGCCCCGCCGGTCGGCGCCGAAATGGACGGCGTCAAGGTCACAGGCTCGCAGGTCGGCCAGGTCGTGGGCAGCGCCTGACCGGAAGAGCCACGCCCGGCCAGCGGACTACCGTGGGCACGGTGAGCGACCCCACATACCGCTGCGACGGCTGCGGCAACCTCACCCGCTTCGACGTGACCATCTCGCAGAAGACCAAGGCCTTCCACCACTACTCGCGTCGGGGGCGACCTCGTCGTCGAGGACGAGCAGGTGCTCGCCCGTAGCGTGGACGAAGTGGTCTGCCGCTGGTGCGGCCACGGGCGCAGCGTCGTCGAGATCACCGGCGAGTCCTTCGAGGAGCTGGCTGAGCCCGGCGAGTCGTCGCAGGTTTCGTGAACGACCCGCCGGCCGAGATTCTGCGCCGGCTCCGTCCCATTCCGACCCACACCGGCCATCCCACCACCACGCCCCACGACATCGTCGGCGTGACCCCCGATGGCGTTCCCTGCCGTATTGAGGTGGTGGAGGCCGCCGCGCCGGTTCTGCTCCTCTTCCTCTCGGCGGCCTGCCTCGGCTGCCGCGACCTGTGGGAGGGCTTGGGCGAGCTGCACGCCGGTCTGGCCGGCGCCGCCCGCCTCGTCGTGGTGACGCGCGGCCCGGGGGAGGAGAGCCCGGAGGCCATCGAGGCCCTGGCCGGTGATGCTCACGGCACGCCCGGGCTGGAACTCGTGATGAGCACCGAGGCCTACCGGGACTACCGGGTGCAGGGCCCGCCGTTCCTGACCGTCGCCGCCGCCGACGGCGTGCGCACGGAGAGCGTGGCCTGGGGCCTCGAGCAGACGCTGCAGACCGCCCTGCAGGCTCTGCGTACGGGCTGACTGACCATGCGGGACGCTGTCACACCCTTTCGGCATGCTTTCCTCCAAAAGAGAGGGATAACGACATGCCGACTTCCAGGGACACTGCCAAGGTCATCGAGTTCTCCAACGTCACCGCGCTCCACGGTGAGCCGACGTCGTTCGCGACGCCAGACGTCGAGCCGATCGGGCTCGACGCTGCGGGCGATCTCACGATCGACTGCGACTGCTGCACGTTGCGTGGCACCGCTGCCTGCGACGACTGTGTCGTCAGCTTCCTGTTGGAGCGCGAGCCCGAGGACGCCGTCGTCATCGACGCCGACGAGGCGCGTGCCATGCGCATGCTCGAGCGCGCCGGTCTGGTGCCGACGTCTGCGCTTCAGCACGAACACGCAGGCCGGCTGAGCACCACGGCACGACGGCTGGCCCGCTCCATGGCGCCGGAGGTGCGCGGTGAAGCGCCACCTTCTCGTCACGAACGACTTTCCCCCCAAGGTCGGCGGCATTCAGAACTACCTGTGGGACCTGTGGAGCCGGCTCGATCCGTCCTCGTTCGTGGTCCTCACCGCGTCGTCTGACGAAGGGGCCGACGCCTTCGACGCCGCGCAGGCCGAGCGTGGCATCCGCATTCAACGCGTGCCCGGCAAGATCCTCTTCTTCCCGACGCCCGATGCGCTGGCCGCCGTACGCGCCGCGGTCAAAGAGCACGAGGTCGATCTCGTGCTGTTGGATCCCGCGCTCCCACTCGGCCTCCTCGGGCCGCACCTCGGCGTCCCCTACGGCGTCATCCTCCACGGGGCCGAAATCACGGTGCCGGGCCGGCTGCCCGGCTCGCGTGCCGCGCTGGCCCGGGTGCTGCGCGACGCCCGGCTGATTGTGTCGGCCGGCCGCTACCCGGCGGCCGAGGCCCGCCGCGTCGTGCCGGACCTCACGGCGTCGCTGGTCGAAATCCCGCCCGGCGTCGACGTCGGCGGCATCGTCCCGCTCAAGGCGGCCGAACGCCGCGCCGCGCGCACCCGGCTCGGATTGCCCGCCGAGGGCCCGCTGCTCACGAGCGTGAGCCGCCTGGTGCCGCGCAAGGGCATGGACGTGCTCATTGCTGCGGCGGACCGCCTGGCCCCCTCCTATCCGGACCTCGTGGTGGCCATCGCGGGCGACGGCAGGGAGCTGGACCACCTGCGACGCCTGGCCGCGCCGCAGCGCGGTGCGGGTGGAGGTGCTCGGCCGGGTCAGCCAGGAGGACCGGGCCGCCCTGCTCGGTGCGGCCGACGTGTTCGTCATGGCCTGCCGCAACCGCTGGCTGGGTCTGGAGCAGGAGGGCTTCGGCATCGTCTTCCTCGAAGCGGCCGCCGCCGGCGTGCCCCAGGTGGCCGGGGACAGCGGTGGGGCGTCCGAGGCCGTGCTCGACGGCGAGACCGGACTGGTGGTGGCCGACCCCGGAAATCCGGGTGCGGTGGCCGAGGCCCTGCGCAGCCTGCTGGTCGACCCCAACCGCCGTCGCAGAATGGGACGGGCCGCCCGACGTAGGGTGTCGGAATCCTTCGACAACGACATTCTCGCTTCTAGGCTGGCCGAAGCGCTGGCCGGAGTGGCAATCTGACGCACCGCCGGCCCAGGCAGCATCGACAGGAAGGACATCCCGACGTGGCCGATCAAGCCACAGAGAAGATCTCGGTAGGAGCGCCGCCCGAGCGCTGCTTCGCCGTCGCGGCCGACCTCGAGCGCTACCCCGAGTGGGCCGCCGACATCAAAGAGGTCGAGATCAAGGAGCGTGACGACCAGGGCCGCCCGCTCTCGGTCACCTTCCGGGCCGCCGCCTTCGGGCGCAGCACCAGCTACACGCTGGGCTACGACTACGCCGAGGCGCCGCACATTCTGGCGTGGAAGCTCACCCAGGGCGACATCACGACCAAGTTGGACGGGAGCTACGTGTTCGACCCCGGCCGAGGGTGGGGGCACGGACGTGACGTACCACCTCGAGGCCGAGCTGCGGGTGCCCATCCCCGGTTTCATAAAGATGCGGGCCACGAGCCGCATCATGGCCACCGCCATGCGTGAGCTGAAGGCGCGGGTCGAGTCGACCTCGTGACTCCCGACGGCGACGGGGGCCCGACGGCCGCCGACGTCACCTACGGCATCGATATCGGCGGGACCAAGGTCCTCGGCGTCGCCCTGAGCCCATCCGACGACATCGTCGCCGACGCCCGGGTGGCGACCCCGAGGGGGACCCGCAACATCGTCGGCAGTCACGTCGCCGAGGCGGTGGCCCGGGTGGTGGCGGACCTGGACGAGAAGCTCGGCGCCACGGACCTTCTGCCGGTGGGCGTCGGTGCGCCCGGCATGGTGGACCGCCAGGGCCGGCTCTGCTTCGCCCCGAACCTCCCGCAGGCCCAGGGCGTGGACTGGAACGAGCTGATCGGCGACCGGTTGCCCGGCCGGACGGTGCTGATTGAGAACGACGCCAACTTCGCCGTGCTGGCCGAGCATCGCATCGGCGCCGCCCGGGGTTACGACCACGTCGTCATGGTGACGCTCGGGACGGGCATCGGCGGCGGCCTCGTCGTCGACGGGCGTGTCCAGGTCGGTGCGGCAGGCTTCGCCGGCGAAATCGGCCACATGGTGGTGGACCCGGCCGGCCCTCCGTGCCCCTGCGGGCGCCGCGGCTGTTGGGAGCGCTTCGCCTCGGGCGCCGGGCTCGGTGTCCTCGCCCGCGAGGCGGCCCTGGCGGGGCGCCTGGGCGAGGTGGTCCGGCTGGCCGGCGGCGACGCCGAGAGCGTGCGGGGCGAGGACGTCTCTGCCGCGGCCGCGGCGGGCGACCCCGCCGCACAGCAGGTGATTCGCGAGGTCGGCGGATGGATCGGCTTCGGCCTGGCCAACCTGGCCGCCCTGCTCGACCCGGCGTGCTTCGTGTTGGGGGGCGGTGTGGTGGAGGCGGGCGACCTGTTGATTGAGTCGGCGCGCGCCGCCTACGCCGAGCTGGTGGAGGGAGGCGACCGGCGCCCGGCCGCGGTGATCGCGCCGGCGGCGTTCGGCGAGCGGGCCGGGGCCGTCGGTGGCGCACTGGCGGTGCGGCAGGGCGGCTTGGGCTGATGCGGACCGGCGTCGTGTTGCCGACGTTCCGTGACACACCCGACGAGGCGTTCGCCGCCGCCACCGCCGCGGTCGAGGCCGGCATCGACGGCCTGTTCTGCTACGACCACATCTGGCCCATCGGCCAACCCGAGCGGCCGGCGTTGGCACCCTTCCCCCTGCTCGGCGCGTTGGCGAGCATGCTCGGCCGTTCCGACGGCTCGCCCGGACGGCCCGTTCCTCGGCACCCTGGTGGCCCGTGTCGGCCTGGTGCCCGATGCGGTGCTCGTTTCGCAGTTCCTGGCGCTCGAGGGCCTGGCCCCGGGACGGGTGATCGCCGGGCTGGGCACGGGTGACCGGTTGAGCGAGGAGGAGAACCGCGCCTATGGGATCCCTTTCGCACCGGCGGTGGAACGCCGGGCGGAAATGGTGGAGGTGGGGCGCCGGCTGGTCGAGGCGGGCCTCGCGGTCTGGGTGGCGGGGGGACCGGCGGGGCGGACCGAGGAGGCCCGGGCCATCGGTGCCGCGCTGAACGTCTGGGACGCCGAGCCGGCGCTGGTGGCGGCGCGGGTCGCCGGGCCGCCGGGAGTGGAGGTCACGTGGGCCGGGCCGCCGCCGTCGGCCGCGCCGCCGCTGGCCGACAGGCTGTGGGCGCTGGACGAGGCGGGCGCCACGTGGGCCATCTTCGGCTGGCCCGTCGACGTCGACGAGCTGGCGGCGGCGGCGCACCAGCTGGGCTGAGGCGTGGTCCGGCGGCGCACGACCCCGGTCCTAGACTTTCCCGATGGAGTTCCGCCGCATCAACGGGTTGCCGCCCTACGTCTTCGCCACCATCAACGACTTGAAGGCAGCGTCGCGGCGGAGCGGGCGCGACGTCATCGACCTCGGTTTCGGGAATCCCGACCTCCCCTCGCCCGACGTGGCCGTGGCCAAGCTGGCCGAGGCCGCCCAGAACCCGCGCAACCACCGCTACTCGGCGTCGCGCGGCATCCCCAAGCTGCGCAGTGCCATCACGGATCTCTACCAGCGCAAGTTCGGGGTGGAGCTCGACCCCGAGACCGCAGGTGGTCACCACCATCGGGGCCAAGGAGGGCTTCTCGCACCTCATGTGGGTGCTGGTCGGCCCGGGCGACACCGCACTCGTGCCCTCACCGTCGTATCCGATCCACATCTGGGGCCCGCTCTTCGCCGGGGCCGACGTGCGCCAGGTGCTGCTGCAGGGGCCTGACGCAGAGTCGGACGACGCGCCGGACCCGGGTGAGGCCTTCTTCGACGGGCTCATGAAGGCCTGGGAGGAGTCGTGGCCCAAGCCTCGGGTCATCGTCCTGTCGTTCCCGCACAACCCGACCACCGCCTGCGTCGACCTCTCCTTCATGGAGCGCCTGGTTGCCTTCGCGCGTGAGCACGAAGTGGTGCTGGTGCACGACTTCGCGTACGCGGACCTCGGCTTCGACGGCTACGACCCGCCGTCCATTCTGCAGGTGCCGGGCGCCTCCGATGTGGCGGTGGAGATCTACACCATGACCAAGTCGTTCTCCATGGCCGGGTGGCGCGTCGGCTTTGTCGTCGGCAACGCGGAGATCGTCCAGGCCCTCACCAAGCTCAAGACCTACCTCGACTACGGGACCTTCCAGCCGATTCAGATCGCCGCCATCGTCGCCATGAACGAGGCGCCCGACTATCCGAAGGAGATCAACGAGATCTACCGGTCCCGGCGCGACGCGCTGTGCGACGGTCTCAACCGGATCGGCTGGCACCTTCAGCCGCCCAAGGGAACGATGTTCGTCTGGGCGCCCATTCCGGAGCCCTACCGCGAAATGGGCTCGCTGGAGTTCTCGAAGTACCTGGTCAGCGAGGCGGGTGTCGCCACGTCGCCGGGCGTCGGCTTCGGTCCCGGTGGGGACGGCCACGTCCGTTTCGCCCTGATCGAGAACGAGCAGCGCATCGGCCAGGCGGTGCGCCACCTGCGCGCCGCCCTGACGAAGCTGGGGTAGACGCGGTACGCGCCGCCTTCGCTGCGTCAGGGGAGGCCGGCCCCGGGCACGGTCGTCCGCACCTTCTCGAGCGCACCGTTGCGGGCGGCCCGGGCCACGGCGGCATCGCTGTCGGCCGCGGTGACCAGGTAGAGCGTGCGGCGGTCATCGTCGCCGAGCATGCAGGCGAAGCAATTGCATGGACGTGGTGACCCGCTCGAGGACCTCGCCGCCCTCGGCGACGCGCAGGCACTCGGCGCCGAGCGCGTTGGCGACCCACACCGATCCGTCGGCGCACAGGCAGATGCCGTCGGGCGCGACGTGCTGCAGGGAGGCCCACTCCCGCCGATTGGTCAGCGTGCCGTCGGCCGCACGGTCGAACGCGCGTCAGCCGCCCACCGAGGCTCTCGGCGATGATGAGCGTGGCGCCGTCCTCGGTGATGACCGTGCCGTTCGGGAAGCGCAGATCGTCGGCCGCTTCGTGGCTCGTGCCGTCGGGGTCGACGCGGATCAGCGACGCGGTGGAGATGGCACTGGCGTCCACCGTCCCGTCGTAGGAGGCCGTCGAGGTCGAAGCCGAAGTTGCCCGAGTAGGCCTGCCCGTTGGAGGCCACCACCATGTCGTTGGCGTGCCAGGTGGCCCAGGGCCGCAGGTCGCCGTGCTCGACGAGCGTGCCGTCGGGCTCGCGGCGGAGGATGACCCGGTCGAGGCGGGAGTTGATGAGGAGCCGGCCGTCGGGGAGCCAGCCCAGGCCCGCCGGCTCACCGTCGAAGTCCACCTCGACCCGGCGCTCGCCGTCGGGCGAGACGGAGAAGACGGCGTGGTCGAAGAAGTCCGAGTACCACAGCCGGCCCTCGTGCCAGCGGGGGCACTCGCCGAAGAACAGGCCGGAGACGAAGGGCTCGGCGGTCAGGGTCTCACTTGTCATGTTGCGCACCTCCACGCCCGGCGGGTATCCGGCAGTGCAGTTGAGCACAGGCGGCACCCGGTGCGGGGGCCGCCCACCGGGGGTACCTTTGGCCCGTGGCGTACTGGGTGCTCAAGGCGATCCTCACCCCGATCTTCTTCGTCTTGTGGCGCGTCAAGGTCGAGGGGCGGGAGAACATCCCCAAGCACGGCCCGGCCGTGCTGGCGGCCAACCACCAGTCGTTCTGCGACTCCTTCTTCATCCCGCTGGTGGTCCGGCGCAAGGTCACGTTCCTGGCCAAGGCGGAGTACTTCGACTCGTGGAAGACGGCGTGGTTCTTCCGGGCCGCCGGGCAGATCCCGATCCGCCGAGGCGGGGGGAGCGCGTCGGAGCGGGCGTTGGACACGGCGCGCAACGACGTGCTCGGGAAGGGCAACATCCTCGGCCTGTATCCGGAGGGCACCCGCAGCCTCGACCCGTACGTCCACAAGGGGCGGACGGGCGTGACGAGGTTGTCACGCGAATGCGGCGTCCCGGTGATCCCCGTGGGCGTCGTCGGCACGGTCGAGGTGCAGCCGGTGAACTCCAACTTCATGCGGCCCTTCAAGACCGTCATCATCCGCTTCGGCAAGCCCATGCAGATGGATCCGCCCGAGGACCCCGGCGACCCGCTGGCCAACCACGACCACACCCAGTGCCGGGCCTTCACCGACCGGCTCATGCACGAGATCGCCCCCCTGTCCGAGCGCCCCTACGTCGACGAGTACGTCCCGGGGCGGGCAGGCGTGGCCCCTGCCTGAGGGGCCGAGGTCCCTGCCTGAGCGAGCGCCCAGCAGCGGTGATTCGTAAGCAATCTGAAACAAGCGGTTCACATTGACCGCCTAAGTTGTGGCCCATGGCTGGCTATGTCGTGCGAATCGCGCTGCCGGACCGGCCCGGTGCCCTGGGTCTCGTGGCCAGCAGAATCGGGGCAGTCGGGGGGGACATCGTGGCGATCAACATTCTGGAGCGGGACGAAGGTCACGCCGTCGACGAGTTCATCGTCGAGATCGGCGGGGACCACCTGGTCGAGTTGCTGCGGAGCGAGATCCACGAGGTGGACGGCGCGTCCGTCGTCGAGATCAGGTCGGCGGACTCGACGACGCCGGCGGGCTGACGACGTAGGCGCACACATGCGCGCCGTCCATGAGGTGCGCCACCCGGCGCACGCGCGGCACCCGGTAGTGCATCACGGATGAAGGCGAGCTCGCTCGAGCAGGCCTGGGAGAACCCGTGGGCCACGGTGAGGATGGCGCAGTTGTGCTCGGTGATGCGCCAGCTGCCGTCGGGCAGCTTCTCCGCCTCGGCCAGATAGCCGTCCTCGTCGAGGATGGCGGTCAGCGCGGCCACCTGCTCGTCGAAGGGAAGGTGCGCGGTCTTCGGCAGGGCACCGGCGACGCGCCGCTGGCGCCGCTGCTCGAAGAGCTCGTCCACCTGCGTGGCCCCCGGGCCGCCGAGATACCCGAGGAGCTCGGTCGTGAGGTCGCCGTAGCGCTTCGGGTAGAGCGCCTCGGCGGCCGACGTCAGTTCGTACACGTGTCGGGGCCGGCCCCGCGCGCGCCCTCGGCGACGTCGTCACGGTGCGACAGGAGGCCGTCCTCTTCGAGGTGGCTCAGCTGCAGCCGGATGGCGGCAGGGGTCAGGGCGAGCGCGTCGGCGACGGCGACGGCGTCGAGGGGGCCTTGGCGCTTGACCAGGTTCAGGATGGCCCGCCGGGTCGTCGGCAGCTGCTGCAGGGGCGATTCGGGCTCGGGGTTCATGGCAAACGGCTCACGGCAGGATCAGGTGCACGTCGCCGAACTCGTGCCACAGGTAGCCCTCTTCGAGCGCGGCGGCATAGGACGCCTCGAGGAGGGGCCGTCCGGCGATCGCCTCGAGCATGGCGAGGTGCGAGGCCTCGGGCTCGTGCCAGCCGGTCAGGAACCCGTCGATGGAGCGCACGGGGTGCTCGGGCGAGACGACCGTCTCGGTCCAGCCTTCGCTCGGGTGCACGTGGCCATGATCGTCGACCACCGACTCGAGCGCACGCACCACGGTCGTGCCGATGGCGATGACGCGTCCGCCGGAGCGGCGGGTGTCGTTGATGCGGTGCGCGGTGGGCAGCGAGACCCGGAAGTACTCGGCGTAGGGGGGTTCGCTCGCCTCGAGGGAGGCGACACCGGTGTGCAGCAGCAGGGGTGCGACGCCGACTCCCTTGGCCACCAGGCGGGTCAGGACCTCGGGGGTGAAGGGACGACCGGCGCTCGGCATTTCGGCGGAGCCCGGCTCGGTGGCGTACACGTTCTGGTAGGCGCCGATCGGGTAGCTGCCCTGCACGTAGCCGTAGCGGATGGGCCGGCCGTAACGGGCCAGGAAGCGGTGCAGGCGCTCGGGCGTCTCGACGCTGGAGACCCAGAGCCGGACGCCGACGCCACCGGGGCCGGGGGAGTACGGCGCCAAGAGGGACACCTGGCCTCCGCCGGGCAACGCAATGCGGTCGCCCGCCGTCGCGTCGAGGGAGGCCTCCCCGTTGCGCCGGACCTCCACGGTCCACAGCCCGGCCGGCAGCTGTGTCGAGAGGTGCACCTGCCGGGCCGACCCGTCGGGTGCGGTGCCGTCTATTTCGGCGGCCAGGGTGCCCGAGGTGTTGATCACCACCAGATCGCCCTCGTCGAGGAAGCGGGGGAGCTCGGAGAAGGTGGAGTGCACCAGCGCGCCGTCGGACCTGGTCGCGACCAGCATGCGGACGGCGTCGCGCGTCATGCCGCGGTATTCGGGGGGCGCCGGCGCCTCGAGCTCGGAAGGCAGGGAGAAGGACAGCGGGTGGAGCTCGGGCAGCCGGGCCGGCGTCGGGTGCTCCAGGCTCGGCACGGTCAGCGCGCTCATGCCACCGCTCCGGTCGAGAGGAGCTCGGCGACGCGGTAGCGGCCGCTCGGGCGTGCGCTGCCGATGAGTTCGAGGAAACCCGGCACCGCCGTGCTCGGCTCGGGACGGTCCGAGATGTCCTCGCCGGGGAACGCGGCCTGGTGCATGGCCGTGCGCAGATCACCGGGGTCGACCGACCACACCGTGAGGGCGGGGAACTCCGCCGCCAGCACGGCACCGAGGTGCTCGAGGGCGGCCTTGCCGGCGCCGTAGCCACCCCAGCCCTCGTAGGCCTCCACCGCGGCATCCGACGTGACGTTGAGCAGGCGTGGGTGCGGCGAGTCCAACAGGAGCGGCAGCGCGTCCTGCACGACACCGAGCGGCGCGACGACGTTCACCTCGAAGGCGATGCGGAGATCGTCGAGCGGGTAGTCGGCCAGCGAGGGGAGCGGCGAGGTGCCGAGCGTCCCCGCGTTGTTGACGAGGAGGTCGAGACCTCCCAACTCGAAGGCGGCGGCGGTGAGGTCGTGACGGTGCTCCTCGTCGGTGATGTCGCCGGCGAGGGCCACGACCCTGGCGCCCGTCGTTGCCGCGGCCCGGATGCGGTCCGCCGCCGCCTGCAGCGTCAGGGGGTCACGGCCGTCGACCACGACAGACCAGCCGGTGCGGGCCAGTCCCGTCGCCAACGCCTCCCCGAGTCCCCGAGATGCCCCTGTCACGATTGCCACGCTCATGGCTGCCCACCCTTCCGAGCGGCGGGTCCGCTCTTTCGGTTGAATATAACAAGGATTCCCTTGTTTTATTCAACATGAAGTGCTTTCGGCGTTGACCAGGGGCTGGGCTCGAACGTCAGGGTCGGGGTTACCCGGGCTCGGGGTCGGCCCATCCCATCGACTTCTCGACCGTCCGGCGCCATCCGGCGTGCAGGGCGTCGGTCAGCTCGACGGGCAGCTCGGGCTCGAAGACGGTCTCGGCACGCCAGAGCCCGGCCAGCTCGGTCAGCGACGACCACATCCCCTCGGCCAGGCCGGCCACGGTGGCGGCGCCGAGTGCGGTTGACTCGAGCGAGGCCGGTCGCGCCACCGGCATGCGGCTCTGTTCGGCCTGCAGCGCGAGGAGGAGGTCCATGGCGGCGGCACCTCCGTCCGCCCGCAGCGCGGACAGCGGGCGGGGTGACGCGGCGGCCATGGCATCGGTCATGTCGCGCACCTGGAACGCCATGGCTTCCACACAGGCGCGGGCGAGGTGGGCGCGGCCGACGCCACGCGTGAGCCCGGTGACGATGCCGCGGGCGTGGGGATCCCACCATGGGCTCCCGAGGCCGGTGAGCGCGGGCACGAACGTGACCCCTCCGCTGTCGGGCACCGATGCGGCCAAGGGGCCGACCTCGGCGGCGGACGAGATGATGCCGAGCCCGTCGCGCAGCCACTGGATGGCCGCGCCCGAGACGAAGGTCGAGCCCTCGAGCGCGTAGGCGACGCGACCGCGCCCGTCGTCGGCGTGGTCCCCGAGATCCCAGGCGCAGCTGACCGTCAGGCCATCGGGCGGCGGGCGGCCGGTCGGGCCCGGCGTTGGCCAGCGCGAAGCTGCCGGTGCCGTAGGTGACCTTCACCATCCCCGGGTCGAAGCAGGCCTGCCCGAACAGCGCGGCCTGCTGGTCGCCCAGGACGCCCGAGACCGGCACGCCGTCGAGGACGGCCGCCGCGGGGCCGAGGTCGCCCAGCGCGGCGTTGCCGAAGCGGCCCGCTGACGGGCGCACCTCGGGCAGCGTGTGCAGGGGCACGCCGAAGAGGGCACAGAGCTCGGGGGACCAGGCCAGGGTGGCCGTGTCCAGCAGGAGCGTGCGGCTGGCGTTGGAGGGGTCGGTGGCGTAGACGCCACCGCGGGTGCCACCGGTCAGGTTCCACAGCACCCAGCTGTCCACCGTGCAGAAGGAGAGGCTCGGGTCGTCGGCGGCCAGGGCGAGGTCGCCGTGGCGGAGGAGCCAGGCTGCCTTCGTGGCACTGAAATACGGATCGAGCACGAGGCCCGTGGTGGCCCGCACGAACGGGAGATGACCCGCCTCGGTCAGCTCGGCGCAGAGGGCGGCGGTGCGCCGGTCCTGCCAGACGATGGCGCGCGGAGCGGGCGGCCGGTCGAGCGGTCGAAGGCGACGAGGGTCTCGCGCTGGTTGGTGATGCCGATGGCGGCCACGGTGTCGCCCCGTTGCGCCAGGCGGGTACCGAGCTGGGCCAAGGTGTCCCGGACCGCCCCCCAGATTTCGTCGGGGTCGTGCTCCACCCAGCCGGGGCGGGGGAAGTGCTGGGTCAGCTCCCGGTAGGCGACGTCGGCGACCCGGGCCCGGGCATCGACGGCGAGGGCGCGCACGCCGGTCGTACCGGCATCGATGGCGACCACGACCCCGGCCATGAGGCCCTGAGGCTAACGGTTCGCGGCTATTCGGCGCCTTGGCGGCCCTTCTGGGCGTCCCTCGCGCGCAAACAATCGCGAATGGCCCGTGACCTGCAGGAATAGTGCAGGCATTTGGTTGACAAGGACGTAACTACAGTGCTGTAATGACACAGCATCTCGTGTCTCGGGGAGGGGCCAACCACAACATGTTGTGGTGAGGCGACTCAACCCCCTTCTGGGCGCAGGATCGGGAGACAGGCCGTGACACACCGCTCCGCTGGACTTGGGGGGGGGTGACGGCGGCGCCCGGCAGGCAAGAACAACGAACACCGAACAACCGCAGGCAAGCAGCGACACCCCGAACGAGACCACAGGAGGACCCCAGCGCCATGGCCATCGCCCCCCAGCGATCCGAGATCGGCATCCGCCGGCACTTCACCACCGAAGGCGTGCACCCGTACGACGAGGTGACCTGGGAGCGCCGCGATGCCCGCATCACGAACTTCCGGGACGGCACGGTCGCCTTCGAGCAGCTGGGCGTCGAGGTGCCCGAGTCCTGGAGCGTGAACGCCACCAACATTTTGTCGCAGAAGTACTTCCGGGGGACGCTCGGCACCGAGGAGCGCGAGTGGTCGCTGCGCCAGGTGGCCGACCGCGTGGCCGACACGCTGACGGCATGGGGCATCAAGGACGGCTACTTCGTCGACGACGAGGAGGCCCTGGTCTTCAACCACGAGCTCAAGTACCTCATCATCCACCAGAAGGCCGCGTTCAACTCGCCGGTGTGGTTCAACATCGGCGTGCAGGGCGTGCCCCAGCAGGGGAGTGCCTGCTTCATTCTGTCCGTCGAGGACAAAATGGACTCGATCCTCAACTGGTACACCGAAGAAGGCATCATCTTCAAGGGTGGCTCGGGCGCCGGCGTCAACCTGTCCCGCATCCGCTCCTCCCACGAGCTGCTGAAGGGCGGGGGCACGGCCTCCGGTCCGGTCAGCTTCATGCGCGGCGCCGACGCCTCGGCCGGCACCATCAAGTCCGGTGGCAAGACGCGGCGCGCCGCCAAAATGGTCATCCTCGACGTCGACCACCCGGACGTGGAGGACTTCATCTGGTGCAAGGCGATCGAGGAGCGCAAGGCCCGCGTGCTGCGGGACGCCGGCTTCGACATGGACCTCGACGGAGCCGACAGCCACTCGACCCAGTACCAGAACGCCAACAACTCGGTGCGGGTGACCGACGAGTTCATGGAGGCCGTGATTGACGGGCGCGACTGGAACCTGACGGCGCGCACCGACGGCTCGGTCATCCGGACCGTGCCCGCCCGCGACCTGTTCCGCCAGATCGCCCACTCGGCCTGGGAGTGCGCCGACCCGGGCCTGCAGTACGACACCACCATCAACCGCTGGCACACGGCGCCGGTGACGGGGCGCATCAACGGCTCCAACCCGTGCAGCGAGTACGTCCACCTCGACGACTCGGCCTGCAACCTGGCCTCCATGAACCTGCTGACGTTCCTCGACGAGAACGACGAGTTCGACGTGGAGGGCTTCAAGGCCGGGGTGGCGGTCGTGTTCACCGGGCAGGAGATCATCGTCGGCAACGCCGACTACCCGACCGAGCGCATCGGTGACACGACGCGGGCCTTCCGCCAGCTCGGCATCGGCTACGCCAACCTGGGCGCGCTGCTCATGGCCCAGGGCCTGCCCTACGACTCCGACGCCGGGCGGGCCTGGGCGGCCGCCATCACGGCACTGCTGACGGGGCACGCCTACGCCACGTCGGCCAAGACGGCGGCCCGCATGGGCCCCTTCGCCGGCTACCACGAGAACGCCGAGCCGATGCTCAACGTCCTGCGCATGCACCAGGCCGAGGCGGCCCGCATTGACGAGGACGTCGTGCCGCCCGAACTGCTCTCGGCGGCGCAGGAGTCCTGGGACCGGGCGGTCGACCTGGCCGAGGCCTACGGCGTGCGCAACTCGCAGGCCTCCGTGCTGGCGCCGACCGGGACCATCGGCCTGCTGATGGACTGCGACACGACGGGGGTCGAGCCCGACCTCGGTCTGGTCAAGACCAAGAAGCTGGTGGGCGGCGGCACCATGTCGATCGTCAACCAGACGGTGCCGCGTGCGCTGGCCAAGCTCGGCTACGGCGTCGAGCAGGCCGAGGACATCGTCCGCTACATCAACGAGAACATGTCGATCCTGGGCGCGCCGCACATCGCTCCCGAGCACCTGCCCGTCTTCGCCTGCTCCATGGGCGACAACACCATCCACTACTCGGGTCACATCCGCATGATGGGGGCGGTGCAGCCCTTCATCAGCGGCGCCATCTCCAAGACGGTGAACATGCCCGAGGACGTCACCGTCGAGGACGTGGAGCAGCTGCACATCGACGCCTGGCGCCTCGGCATTAAGGCCGTGGCCATCTACCGGGACAACTGCAAGGTGGCCCAGCCGCTGTCGACGACCAAGAAGGAAGCCGACGCCATCGGCGGCGACACGGCGCCGGCCGGCTCCGACGCCGAGGCCCGCGACCGTGCCGTCACGGCCCGCATCGCCGAGCTCGAGGCGGCGCTGCTGCGTCCGAGCAGCAGCGGGTGACGTCGTCGGTGGTGGTGGGCGCCGTGCGCGAGCGCCTGCCCCGGCGGCGGCGTTCGGAGACGTTCTCGTTCCGGGTGGCCGACTGCGAGGGCTACGTGACGGTCGGCCAGTACGAGGACGGCCGACCGGGCGAGGTGTTCATCAAGGTCTCCAAGCAGGGGTCGACCCTGGCCGGGATCATGGACGCCTTCTCCATTTCGATCAGCCTCGGGCTCCAGCACGGCGTGCCGCTGGCCACCTTCGTCCGCAAGTACGCCAACATGAAGTTCGAGCCGGCGGGCATCACCGACGACCCCGAACTCCGCATCGCCACCAGCCTCATCGACTACATCTTCCGCCGGATGGCGGTGGACTTCCTCACGCTCGAGGAGCGGACGGAGCTCGGCATCCTCTCGAACCGGGAGCGGATGCAGCCGACGCTGCCCGGTGTGGAGGAGTCGGCCACGCCGACGGTCGGGCTGGTCGAGGACGGCCTCAGCAGCGGACGGGCCGGTGCGGAGCCGGCGGCCCAGGCGCTGGCCCGGGCGCAGCAGCTCGATGCGCCCCTTTGCTACAGCTGCGGCAACACCATGCAGCGGGCGGGCTCGTGCTACGTGTGCGGGAGCTGCGGGTCGACCAGCGGGTGCTCGTAGCCGCGACCCGCGACGAGGCCTAACTGGCCGAGGCGTCGTCGAGGTCCGCCATGGAGCGCACCCCGGTGCCGGGAGCAGCATCGGGAAGGATCTGCTCCGGTTCCCAGCCGAGGACCTCGTGGAGCTTGGTGAGCAGCTGGTGGTGCCCGAAGGGCTTGCGCAGGAGGACGCAGCCCTCGTCGAGGCGATTGGTGGGACCGAGGGCCCCGGCGGCGTAGCCCGACATGAAGAGCACCCGGACATCGGGCTGCACGTCCCGGACGAGGTGAGCGAGCTCTGGGCCGAGCATTTTGGGCATGACGACATCGGTGAGCAGCACGTCGAAGTGGGTTCGGGCATGGCTCAGGACATGGAGCGCTTCGGAGCCGTCGGCGCAGGGGAAGACGTGAAACCCATTCTTGGACAGCATTCTGCGGACGGCCTCGCGAAGGACATCGTCGTCTTCGACCAACAGGATCGTCTCGCCGTGACCGCCCGGATTCTGCGGGAGGGACGACGCGACGGGTCCGTCGCCGATCACCTCTCCGCCCGCCGGGAGGATGATCGTCACTGTCGTGCCGTGACCGGGCTCTGACTCGATCCCGATGGTGCCGCCGGCGCGGGTGATCAGCCCGTAGGACGAGGCCAAGCCCATGCCGGTCCCTTCGCCGAGTGGTTTGGTGGTGAAGAAGGGCTCGAAGACGCGCTCGAGCGTGTCGGCCGACATGCCGACCCCGTCGTCCGTGACCCGGATCCGCACGTGGTTGCTCGCCGGTCCATGTCCGGGAATGTTGTCGGCCTCAATGGTGAGCGTGCCGCCGTCGGCCAGGGCGTAGCGGGCATTGACGGCCAGGTTCAGGAGGACCTGCTCGAGGAGGCCGGGGTCGAAGAGGATCGGCCAGGTCTGTTCGTTGACCGTGACGACCAGCTCCACGTGCTCACCCAGTGAGCGTTCCAGCAGTGCCGCCACTTCGTCGACGACGCTCTTGATGTTGAGCGCCCGAGGTTGGAAGACCTCGCGGCCGGCGAAGGCCAGGAGCCTGAATGCGAGCTCGGCGCCCCGCTCGACGGCGAGGAGGATCTGGTCGACGTCCGACCGGACGGCTTCCCAGTAGTCGTGATCGGTGGCGTGCTCGCCACGGCTTCTGGCGTGACGGCCTCGGCGACCATTTCGGCGTAGGGCGCGATCAGGCACAGGACATTGTTGAAGTCGTGCGCGATACCGCCGGCGAGCTCGCCGATGCTCGCCAGCCGCTCGGACCGGTCCAGGAGGGTCTGGACCCGCTGCCGTTCGGTGACGTCCTCGGCGACGACGAAGCGGGCCTGGCGGCCGGAGAACTCGATCTGACGTGAGCTGATGATGACCTGGATCCGCGACCCCTCCTTGGTCCAGTTGACGTAGGGCCCGACGACGCCGAGGGGCCGGCCGTCGACGATGGCGGCGCGGTCCTCGGCGAGCTGTGCATCGGCGCCGATGTCGGCGAGGCGGAGGGTCAGGAACTCCTCCTCCGAATAGCCGTACAGCTCGACCGCCGCCACGTTGACCGCGAGGAACTCGGTGGTGGAGGCGTCGTAGACCCACATGGGGAGGTGGTTGGCCTCGAACAGTGAGCGGTAGCCCTGCTCGGAGTTCGTCAGGATCGCCTCGGGTCGGCCGTGGATCAGCGCCATGGTCTGCTCTCCAGCAATTCGAGTGCGGTGGAGCGCGGACCGTGCAGCGCGCGGAGGACGTCGTCGGCGTCAAGGGCGGGGGAGAAGTAGTACCCCTGGCCCGTGTCCACTCCGAGCGCCTGCAACTCGGCTCGCTGGTCCTCGGACTCGATGCCTTCGGCCACGACTTCGAGGTCCAACGCCTGGCCCAGTTGCACGAACGTCTGAATGATCGCTCGGGACTTGGTCGTCGCAGTCAGGCCCGAACACGAAGGAGTGGTCGATTTTCAAGACGTCGATCGGGAACTGCTGGAGATAGGCCAGCGAGGAGAAGCCGGTGCCGAAATCGTCGATCGCCAGGCGGGCCCCGGACCGCCTGAGCTCCAGCAGCCGGGAGATCATGTCATCCGCTCCCCGCATGAGCGTGGTTTCCGTGAGCTCCAACACGAGCAACGTGGGATCCAATCCACTCGAAGACAAGGCGCGCTCGACGTCGTCGATGATGGTGTCCTGTTGCAGCTGTTTCGGTGAGACGTTGACCGCAACGGTGATCCCGTGGCCCAGGGCATCCCAGCCCGCTGCGGCCCGACAGGCCGTCTCGAGGACCCATCGCCCGACCGGGGCGATGAGCCCGGTTGACTCGAGAGCGGAGATGAACTCGTCTGGCTGCAGTACTCCCCGGGTCGGATGGTTCCAGCGCAGCAATGCCTCCACTCCGGCCATCCGACCGGTGGCCAGCGTGACCGTCGGCTGATACTGGAGGAAGAACTGGTTTCTCGTGACGGCGGCGTGAAGCTCCATGTCCAGTCGGTGCCGATCATCGAGAGCCCTCTTCATCCGATCCGCGTAGACGGCGAACCGAAGCTTGCCCGCCGCTTTGGCGTGATAGAGCGCGATGTCAGCCTTCTGCAACAGCTCGTCGGGCGAATCTCCCGTGTCGTGTGCGATGCCGATGCTTGCGCTCACCGTGACCGGTGACACCGCGCTCGGGAGATCGAACGGCCGCGTCAGCTCCTGCAGGATCCGATCAGCGAGCGACTCGGCGGCGTATGAGTTCGCTGCACCAGCTGTCAAGACGATGAACTCGTCGCCCCCGATTCTCCCGATTGAGTCTTCCCCCCGGAGGAGTCGCGTCAGCCTGTTGGCGACGCCGATGAGGAGCTCGTCGCCGGCGCGGTGTCCCAGCGTGTCGTTGATCTCCTTGAAGTTGTCCAGATCGAGGAAGAGCGCCGAGACCAGCTGGGGTCGGCGACGGGCCCGGGCGAGCATTTGTGCCATGCGGTCGAGGATCAGAGGTCTGTTCGGAAGTCCGGTCAGTGCGTCGTGGAAGGCTTGGAAGGTCAGCTCGTTGGTGCCCTCTTCGACCCGCACGAGCGCGCGCGAACGACTGGTGCCCAGCACGAAGACGAGCAGGCCGAGCATGAGCGCGAAGGCAATGCCGCCGAACAAGAGCCCTGAGGACGGTCCACCGGCCAGGAGGCCTCGCTGGGTGGCGGGCCCGAGCACCTCCACCTTCCATCCGTTGTGGAGGTTGACGGTTGCCGATTGTTGGTGTGCCGGGGCGGCGCCGTCCGAAAAGGTGACCTTCGACGACCCTGCGCCGTAGTGAAAGGACACTGCAGTCTGATGATGGTTGCTCAGGGCAATGGAGAGCAGGACCTTCGGCAGAATTTCGATGCCCGTCCAGCCGATCAGTGCGGCGCGCCGCGCGGCAACCGTGTCCGGTGTCGAGACACCGCTGTAGATGGCGTTCCCCAGTGCCAGCTCGTTCAGCTTGCCCGTCTTGTACGGCAGATAGAGGGCCTGCCCGGTGTCCCGCGCTGTCAGCAGCTCCGATCCGAGGGTGGTGCGACAGAAATCGACTCCGGCGGGAACGGCCAGCGCGGGATTGCGCGATTGCGCAACTGTCTGCAGGCAGTAGTAGGCCGCAGCCCGGACGGGGACACCTGCAGCGTGCCCGTCGCAGAGAGCGGCCCCGGAGGATCTGCTTCGACCCGCGCCGCGAATGCGCCGAGCTGCGAGGCCGGGACCATGGTGATTTCCGAAATGCCCTGGAGCTCGGGATAGCGCTCGAAGGCCCGGGTGGACCGAGTCCACTGGAGGAATGCGGCTTCGGTCGTCTGAGGGTTCCGCACGAAGACCGAACCCGCGCCGACGATGAGGTCCTGCTCGTGAATGATGGCCAGTTGGAGCCTCGACGCGATCTGGGTCGCTGAGGCCAAGAAGGTCGCCCGGGCGTTCTGATTGGCGACCGTGCGCACCTGCCATGCCCCGATGACCGAGGCCAAGGAGCCCAGCACGACGAGCGCGGCCGCGGTCAGGGACCAGACGAAACGCGACCGCTTGGCGTGGTCGTCGTGGATGATCCTTGTGGAGTCGGTGATCGTGCGATCGCCGAACGTCGGTGTATGGATCGTGAGCTCATCGCCCCCGTCCGGTAGGTCTCGGAGTGGCGCGGCCCCTTGCGAGCGACACGGCGGGATGCTGCCAATGGCAGCGAAGAGGCGAACGGTGCGAATGACGAGGACGAGAATGTGTCACTGACCGCTCGACGGTGCAGCGAAGACCCGGATCCGCTCGCCACCCGTTGTGACGACGTCAGCCAGCCCATGGTCGAGGCGAGTGACCGTCCAAGAATTGTGCGAAACGCGCCGACATGAGAGGGCTTCCTGGGCGCCCCCCGGCGTTCGATCGGATCCCATGGGGCTCCGCCTCCTCCACTGCTGTTCGCGCAACTATGCACTTGACAACAATCGTTACTACTAGTGGTTTTCGCAGGTTTCTTGTCTTTTCTCGCCAAACCATTGTGCAACCGAGGGTGGGCGCGGCCCAGCGCGAGCGGTCCTTGTCCTTGGGGCGATGCTCAGCCGACGCGCCCGATGGAAGACTGCCTGAATTGTTGTGCAAAGCGAAGATGCGAGACGCAAGCCAGCTTTGCCTGTCGCCGGCGTGACGCGTGGTCGAGATCAGTCGTGGAACTGACGGACGCTTTGCGCGTCCGTGGCCGCGTCCGTGCCTGAGGTCGATCGGAGGAGCGCCATGATGCGCTGCCGTGACACTCCGTAGATCTGCGCGATCCGTTGGGTGCTGAGGCCTTCCTGTCGAAGGGCCCACGCCTGGACCGTCCGCAGTCGGTGTCCGACGTCGTGCAACTCCAGGACGGTGAGTGTGAGCATTTCGACAAGCTGCGGATGATCGGAATGTTCCAGTATGTCGGCGTACGAGCGGCCGGCCAGGCGCTGGGCCCGGATGTCGGCTGCACGTTTCAGGATCGCGTCGGTCCGTGCCTGGTTGTGCGTGAGTGTCTCCACGACCGCATCAATGGCCGCGAGAACTTCGTCCGTGCCAGCAATAGGTTCCAAGGCCCCGCCACCTCTATCTCTTTGCCGTTGTCACATCGAAGGACCTGTCCTCCCCCAAAGGTCAGGTCCTGAATCACCCGTTCGCTCGATGTGCTGGCTCCTGTCCGCCTCTGCATTGTGCGGCCCCGGTCCGATAACGGCGGGGCGTGCTGGTTCTTGTTGTCGAGAGATATATCGGCAGGCGGGTCCTTCGGGTTGACCGAGGCCACTTCGTCGAAGTGCGACAGGCACGGTCAGGGGCACATTCGAGCAATGCCGGGGTCGAGTCCGGTGGCGGGCCGGTCGCAGACGGCCGGCACTCCCGCCGACCCACGCCGCCGGCAGAGCGGAGCTCTCGTCTCCTCGGTCAACGTCTCCGTTGCTCTGGCGGCAGGGGAAGCTCATCGGAGGCGGTTCGAGCGTGCCGACGCGAAAGAACCAAGGCCAGCATGCCGAGGACGACAAACAGCGCGGCGCCGGAGACGAGACCGGGCACGTCGAGACCGGTGGCGGCCAAGGTCCCGCCGGCGGGCACCACTGCGGCCGCCGTGGTGATGGATGTCGACGCGCAGGCCTGGCCCGGGCTGTCGGTGCAGGGATCGGTGATGACGGTGGGGCCCGAGCCGGGGGGCGCCACGACGCTGATCCGGTTGGTCAGCGTTCCGGTGGCGCCCGTGCCGACGGTACCGACCAGCGTCAACGTCGCAGTGGCCCCCGGAGACACCAAGGGCACGGTCCAGAGCAAGGTGACGAGGTCGAAGGTGCCGGACCCGTTCGTGTTGGCCGCCGTCAGTGTCAGCGCCGACGGCGGCAGCTCCTGGACCTCGACGTCGGTGGCATCCCCGGTGCCGGCGTTGGTCATCGTGATGGTGTAGGTCAGGCTGGCGCCGACGGCGGCGCTCTTGGCGTTCACGGTCTTGCCCACCACGAGCTGCGGCGTGCCCGGGATCCACGTCGTCGCGCACGATTGCGCCGCGTTGTCGGCACACGGCTGCTCCACGACCGGCGACGGATCACCGGAAGGAGCAGTGACGGCGAAACGGTTGATCTGGGTCGTGTTGTCGGTTCCCTGGTTGACGGTGGCCGTGACGGTCAGCGTGTAGGCCGCACCCTGGGGGACGGTCCCGATCGTCCAGACGCCGGACGCCGACGAGTAGGAGCCGATGCCACCGGTGTCGGCGGCGACGAAGGTGACCCCCGCCGGCAGGAGGTCCTGCGCGCTCACGTTGGCGGCATCGGCCGAGCCGGTGTTGCCCACCGACATGGAGTAGGTCAGGGTCTGGCCGATGACGGCGGTCTCGGCACCGACAGCCTTGGACTGGGTGAGCTGCGGTATGCCCGGCACCGTGGTGGTGGCGCACGAGGACTCCTCGTCGGGACTCGGGCAGGGATTGTCCACGACCAGCGGCGGGGGATCGGGGGGCTCGACGACCTGGAACGCGTTCACGAGCGTCGACGCTGCCGCCTGGGGCTCGACGTTCGCAGTGACCGTGAGCGTTGCCGTGGCGCCAACGGCGATCGTCCCGATGTTCCAGGCGCCGGTCGTCGCGTCGAAGGTGCCGAACCCGTTGGTGTCTGCGTTGACGAAGCTGGCGCCTGCCGGCAGCGCGTCCTGGGCCACGACGCCCGTCGCATCGCCGGTTCCCGTGTTGGCCAGGGTCATGGTGTAGGTGAGCGTCGCACCGACGGGGGCGCTGGCCTGATCGACGGTCTTGTTCTGGACCAACCTGGGCACGCCGGGGATGGTCGTCGAGGCGCACGACTCGGTGGGCACGTCCGAGCAGGCGTCGAGGACGATGACCGGGATTCCGGTGGAGGTGATGATGAACCGGTTGATCTGGGTGCTGGCTGCCGTTCCCGCGTTCACGGTGGCCGTGATGGTGAGGGTCACCGACGTGCCGCTGGCCACGGTCCCGATGCTCCAGACGCCCGTGGCGGAGTCGTAGGTGCCCGCACCGTGAGTCGTGGCCGCCACGAAGGTCACGCCGTCAGGGAGCGTGTCGGTGGCCGTGACACCCGTGGCGTCTGCCGTCCCGTCGTTCGCCACCCCCATGGTGTAGGTGAGGGTGTCGCCGGGCACCGCCGTGGTCTCGTCCACGCTCTTGGACTGCACGAGCTCGGGTGATCCGGGGGGCGGCAAAATGTCGGTGCTGGCGCACGATTGTGCGGGGTCGTCGGAGCACGGGTTCTCGACCTGCGGGAGGGCCGACGCCGGGTGGCGGGCTCACCGCGAAGCGATCGACCACGGTGGAGCCTTCGGTGCCTGCGTTGACGGTCGCGGTCACGGTGAGGGTCTCGGTGGCGCCCACGGCGACCGTTCCCACGGTCCACAGCCCGTTGGCGGCATTGAAGGTTCCCGTCGATGGCGTCGCCGACACGAAGGTGACGCCTGCGGGCAGGGTCTCGGTCGCCGTCACGCCGGTGGCGTCGGCCGTGCCGGTGTTGCCGACGGTCATGGCGTAGGTCAAGGTGTCGCCCTCATGGGCCGTCGCGGCGTCGACCGTCTTGTCCTGGGTGAGGACGGGCACGCCCAGTTCCGTGTTCGTGATCCCGCAGCTCACCGTGGCGCCGGCCACCAGGGTCACCGAATTGCCGCTGACACTCGCGCCCGTGCACGACCAGGCCGAGGGGCTGTAGCCGTCCGGTCCGTTGAACTCGGACAACAGATACGTCCCCGGTGCGACCTTGGCGCCGGTGACCGCGGTGGAGCCGTCGGGCCCCGCAATCGTCTGGGGCCCCGCGGCCTGGAGCGTCCAGTCGACCGGGTCGGCGTCACCACCGAAGGGGTTGTCGACGGTCTTGTGCAGGGTCAACGTGGCCGGGATCAGCGAGTTCACCACGGTGCAGCTCAGGATCTGGCGGGAGCCGATCGGCACGCTGAATCCGGTCGTGCCGCTGTTGGTCGAGGCGATGGGGTTGCCCCCCGAGGTACAGACCGCATTCGATCCGTTCTGTTGCACCAGTTGGTAGCCACCTTGCTGGGTCTCGTTGATGGTGGCGCTGCTGTTGTCGGGCACGGTGAAGTTCACGGTGCCGTTACTCGACGTGACAGCCGAAGGCGGGGTGACCGGACCGCGAGTGTTCGTGGCGGAGAAGGTCCAACCGACTCCCGGGCTCGTCGTTCCGTCGAGGTTGCGGATCTGCTTGACGACGGTGACCGTCCCTTGGCACGCCTCCGTGGCGATGGAGACGAGCGTGTCCTGCAGGGCATCCCAGTTGGTGACGTAGTAATCGGAGTTCCGAACCGGTCCCGAAATGTACTGGAGGCGCTGCACGGAGGGGCCGGTGGTGTTGGAGACACCGACGGCGATGACGCGGGTGCCGGTCGCCTTCACGGCGTTGGCCGACGTGATGGCGGCGTTGACCGTCGTGTCGTCGGTCGAGGTGCCGCTGCCGTTGTTGTTCGGTCCCCACGTGGTGGGGTCACCGTCGGTGATGAAGAGCACTGCGTTGTAGTGCGGCTGGCCGGTGCGGACCAGCTGCGACAGCCCCTGGTCCCAGTTCGTCCCCCCGGAGGCCGAGGCCACCCGGGTCAGCCCGGCGATGCGCTGGTTGACCGTCGTCGCGCCGCCCGGCGTGGCGATGGGTGTCGCCGGAAGGGCGAAGTTGGCCGCGGGCTGGGTACCGGGAACGGTCGGATGGTTCACCGTGCCACCCGACCCGTTCGTGGCCGGGGCGAACGTGGCGTAGCTGTAGACGCCGACCTGCGACGGCGTGCCCTGCAGCGAGGTGACCAGGTTGATGGAGGCCTGGCGCATTTGGGTGAACTGAGGCGCCGTGATGGAGTTCGAGAGGTCGAAATCGAGGGCGAGGCTTATTCCGCAGCTCGCTGGCAGCGACGGGTTGGGCGCGGGCGTGACCGTGATGGCGGCCGAGGCCGGCGGTGACCCCGCAAGCGTGACGAAACCACAGGCCATCAGAACCAAGCCGGCCAACAGCGCCAGCATCTGTCGAAGCAGCGTCGGCACCGTGTTCTCGTCCCCCTGACTGGCGACCGCGCCAGTACTCCAGTGGTGTGTGACCTTGTTGATGTCGGCACGAATGGGCCCCGCGATAAGCGCGTCGAGGCCTTCGCTCAGGCGGTTCGGGACCGGCGCCGCCGGGATCCCCGAGAAGCTCGGTCATGAGGCGGCCCACCCGCTGGGCTATGTCGTCACGAATGCAGCCGGACCGTTTCGAGCGGCTTGCCCGCCGGGTCGGGGAGTTCCCAGTCCAGGTACCGCTTGCCGGGATAGACGGGGCACTCGTCGCCGCACCCCATGGTCACGATCACGTCGGCTCCCAGCGCCATCTCATCGGTCAGCTTCTTGGGCTTCTCGTCCGAGATGTCGAGGCCGAGCTCCGCCATCGCCGTGACCACGGCTGGGTTGAGGGTCTCGCCGGGCGCCGAACCAGCCGAATGGACGCCGATGCGCTCGCCGGCGCGCGCCGTCGAGAAGTGCAGCGGCCATCTGGGATCGCCCGGCGTTGTGCACGCAGAGGAAGAGAACTGCGGGCCGTCCCTTGCTCACGGGAGGGCTTCCTTTCGGTCGACGCGAGGTTCGGCGGCGAGGTCTTGGTGGGGGAGCAGCACCCGGCTGGCCTGTTCGCTCGTCATCGACGGATAGAGGACCCAGATCAGACCCACGGCGGCCAGCCCACCGAGGATCTGGGCCCCGACAAAACTCGGAACCGACGAGGGCGCAATCCCTGCGAAGGTGTTGCTCAGGGAGCGTCCGACGGTGATGGCCGGGTTGGCGAAGCTCGTCGAGCTGGTGAAGAAGTACGCCGCTCCGATGTAGGCGCCGACCGCGGCGGGCGTGCTGTGGGACCGTCCGGAGCGGGCCAGGGCGAAGATCACGAGCATGAGCCCGAGAGTGGCGATGACCTCAGAGAGGAAGTGGGCCGGCGAGGCGCGGTGCTTGGTGGAGAGTTCGAGGGCCGCTCGGGAGAACATGACGTTGGCGACGATGGCGCCGAGAACGCACCCGGCGACCTGGGCCGGCAGGTAGGCGGCGGCATGGCGCCAACGAAGCCCGCCGAAGGCTGCGTCGACGAAGGACACGATCGGGTTGAAGTGGGCGCCCGAGACGGCGCCGAACATCAAAATGATGGCGAAGAGGCCGGTTCGCGGTGGCGGCCGCATTCTCGAGGAGCTGCAGCCCGGTGTTGCCCGGGAGAGAGCTGCTGCGCGGCGATACCCGAGCCGATGACCAACATGGCCAGAGAACGCACTGCCCAGGAACTCGGCGACTCAGGCGGCGCCAAAGCGTGACCTCACGCATGCTTCGCCTTGGTCCGCCGAAGGTCAGCAGCAGGAGCCGGGAGACGCCGTCGACGACGTCAGCGGACGCGGCAACACGTCCCATCGCCAACGCGGGTGCTCTCGGCCGGAGCGTCTGCGAGCACGGTGTAGACCTCCCAGGGCGTGTGGTCGGGGTCCTCGACCCAGACCTTGTCCTGGACAGCGAAGCAACAGACCGTTGCCTGCTGCTCCTTGGTCTCGAGCTCCTTGGCCACTCAGGCGAAGGGTGGCGATTGCTGACCTCGTCGGACGTCGCGACTTCGACGCCGAGGTGGTTGAGCGCGCCGGCGACGCCGGTGCCGCGGGTCCCCGCCTCCTCAATGAGCACCAACTTCAGCGGGGGGTCGGCCACGGCGAAGTTGGCGTAGCCGGGCTGCACCTTCGCCGGAGCACTGCCGAAGAGCTTCGTGTAGAAGTCAATGGCCTCACCGAGGTTGGAGACGTTGAGGGCGAGCTGGACTCTGGCCACGGATCCTCCGGTACATTGACGGTTATCGATATGGACAGTGTGCCCGATAGATCGATGAACCGTCAATACGACACCAGGGAAGAGGGAGGGCCCATGCCGAGAGCTGCAGGCGCCAAGGCGGACACGTGTTGCCCGCCGATCACGGCAGGACAGCTGAACGATGCCGAGGCCACCGAGCTCGCGGCGCTCTTCGCGGCCTTGAGTGATCCGGTGCGCCTCGCCTCCTCTCCATCGTGGGGAGCGCAGGGGAGGTCTGCAGCTGCAACCTCGAGGGTCCCCTGGGCAAGAGTCAGCCCACCATTTCGCACCACACGAGGGTGCTCGCCGATGCCGGCCTCATCGTCGGTGAGCGACGCGGGCGATGGATGTGGTGGAGTGTCGTACCCGAAGCGATCCAAAGGCTGCGAGGGTCACTGGAAGGCAGCGCGAATCAGATTTAAATGTCCCGATGACCGTCGGAGACCTCCATGCCCGCATCTTCTGACGCGCTCGCCGGCATCACCGTTCTCGACCTGACGCGGAACTTCGCCGGTCCCTACTGCTCCATGTTGTTGGCGGACCTCGGCGCCGAGGTGATCAAGGTGGAATCGCCCACCGCGGGCGACGACACCCGGCAATGGCGCCCCCCGGAGTGGAACGGGCTGAGCGCGACGTTCCTGGCCGCCAACCGGGGCAAGCGCAGCGTCGCCGTCGACCTCGACGACGAAGGAGGCCAGGGTGTCGTGCGCCGGCTGGCGGCGAGGGCCGATGTCGTCATTTCGAGCTTTCGTCCCGGCTCGCTGGCGAAGCGGGGTCTCGACGACGCCTCGCTGCGCCGTGACAACCCTCGGCTGATCTACTGCTCCATCAGCGCGTACGGGTCGCGAGGGCCCAAGCGCGACTGGCCCGGGTACGACCCGATCCTCCAGGCCGAGAGCGGCATGATGTCGCTGACGGGGTACCCCGAGGGGCCGCCGGCCCGGCTCCCGATCGCGGCCATCGACCTCGGCACCGCCATGTGGGCCTCGGTCGGGATTCAGGCGGCCCTGCGCAGCCGGGACGAGACGGGAGAGGGCGGGCTGGTCGAGGTCAGCCTCTACGAGACGGCGGCGTGGTGGTTGTCCTATCTGATCGCCGGCTACCTGGGCTCGGGGGAGGAGCCCCGGCGGCACGGGAGTGGGGCGCCCTTCCTGGCGCCGTACGAGGTCTTCGCGACGGCCGACGGCGACCTGATGGTCACTGCCGCGAACGACGACCTGTTCGCACGGCTCTGCGACGCCATGGGATTCCCGGATCTCCCCACGGACCCGTCCTACCGGCAGAACGCCGACCGGGTGGCCAACCGGGACGCGCTGCATGACCTCCTGCAAGCGCGCTTCCTCGAGAGATCCGCCGTGGAGTGGCACGCACTGTTGCGGGCCCGGTCGGTCCCGTGCACGCCGGTGCGCTCGGTGGCGGATTTCGTCGAGGACGAACAACTGGCGGCGCTCGGGATGCTCGTCCCCCTGCCCCACCCCGATGTCCCGGACCTGCGCGTCGTGGGCACCCCGCTCAACCTCGACGGCGTCCGGCCGGCGTCACACCGGCCCCCGCCCCGCCTCGGTGAGCACACTGATGAGGTCCTGGTCGAACTGGGCTACTCGCCGGCAGAGATCGAAGCGCTGGTCCGGCGGCACGCCATGGGGGGCGGGGACCCGTCGTCGCGCTGACAGCTCCTCGCCGTGCGCATCTGGAGGGACCGGTTAGAAGTGGCCGCTGAGGGTGGAAGTCACACCGTTCGAGGTGCTGACCACCGTCCAGGTGTCGCCGGTCTGGACCCGCGCCGACCCCGTTCCGCCGTATTGGGCCGCAAAGGAACCACTCGGGCTGGCCGCAGCAATGCTGTGGTCCGCGTTCAGCACGTAGGTGGAGGTGAGGGTTCCGCTCCCGCTCCCTGTCCCATACGTCGTCGTGGCGATCCCCCCTGCGAAACTGTTGTAGCCGCCGTTGGGGGTCACACCGGTCGTCTGAGCCACTTTGATGGTGATGGTCAGGGCTGTGATCGCTTTCGGGTTGCTCACGGTGAGGATGTCCTGACCGCCGTACCCGCCGTATGTGTGTCGTGGTCGGTGTGGCGGTCACACCGTTCGAGACGGGGGCGGTTGTGGTCGACGTCGTCGTCACGCCCCCCGCAGCTGCGTCCGCCGCGGAGGTTGGTGGTCGATGTCACCGCGGCCGCCTGTGCCGCACCCCGGAGCTCCCCGCATTGTTGCAAGGACTCGGCGTCGTGTCGGCGGAGACCGCAGTGGCAGACGACGGCGCAGCGACCATGACCGTGCCGCCGACGACGGTAATGGCGTAGTCGGGGCTCGACGGTGTCGAATGCAGATAGTCCGGCACCAACTGGCCAATGCTGGTGGGCGCGTCGCCATTGTGCTGGGTCTCGTAGGCTGACACCGCGGTCTGGACGCTCGCGGCATCCGATTTGCACGCCGCCACCGACGCCTGCCCTCTCACCTCGCTCAGAGCGAAGACGACGACGCCGGCGAGTATGCCCAGGACGACGATCACAACGAGGAGTTCAACCAGTGTGAACCCCTGCTCGCCTCTTCCCGTCGCCCGTTGCGCTCCTGAAAACTTCGACCGGCGCGACGGTCCCGCCTGATCCCCCATCTGCTGTCTATCGACACGTGCGGTGCGACCCTTAAGGAGTCCTCCCTCGGATGGAATACCTGAATCCCGGCTGAGTGGATCCACTCTCCGTCCGTGAGTTCCGGCGGGGCACGTCGCGTCATCGGATTCGTACGCTGCAGCAATGACCCCGGCGTGGCCTACGGGCGGCGTCCGTTGGGCATGAGATCGCCCGAGCCCCACTGGCCGAGCGAGTTCAGCTGCACATGGTCGCCCGTCGCCTCCACGATCTGATCCCCGCCGACATAAATGGCGGTGTGGTACACGGTGGTCCAGTCGGTCTGGCTGGTACCCCAGAACACGAGGTCGCCGGCTGACAACGAGTTCAGCGCGACCGGCTGACCCGCGGTGTTGTACTGGTCGTCGGACACGCGGGCGAAGCCCACTCCGACGCTCTCCCACGCGGCCAATGCCAGGCCTGAGCAGTCGTAACCCACCGGCCCGTTTCCGCCCCAGATGTAGGGCTTGCCGAGCTGCGCGAAGGCGAAGAGGACTGCTTTGTCCCCTGGCGTGGCCGGCGCGAACATCAGCGCCTCGGTCGGGGGAGCGCCCACGGCGTCGCCGAAGGGGTAGGCCGTGCCGTTCTGCTCCTCCACCCAGTAGCCGTGACCCGAGGCGGTCGAGACCACCCGTTCGGCCGGGTCGAGGCCGGGTCCTCCGGCCGCGGAGCCGGCGAAGGTGGCGTCACCGAAGTTGAAGATGCCGCCGTCGGCGGCCACCATCCAGTAACCCTTGCCGTCCGGTGTGGGCGACATGGCCACGATCGGCTGCGCCAGGCGGATGGAACCGGTCGAACCGTAGAAGGCAGCGTCACCGAAGCTGAAGATGCCGCCGTCGGACGCCACCAACCAGTAGCCCTTGCCGTCGGGCGTTGCGGTCATCCCCACGATCGGCTTGTTCAGCGCGATGGAGCCGGTGGAACCGTAGAAGGTGGCGTCGCCGTAGGAGAAGATGCCGCCGTCGGAGGCGACCATCCAGTAGCCCTTGCCGTCGGGCGTGGGCGTCAGTCCGACAATCGGCTTGTTCAGCGCGATGGAGCCGGTGGAACCGTAGAAGGTGGCGTCGCCGTAGGAGAAGATGCCGCCGTCGGAGGCGACGAGCCAGTAGCCCTGGTGATCATTGGTGGCGCTGATGCCGATGATCGGGTGGTTGAGGGGCAGGCCGGCCGCCGAACCGAAGGCGCCGGCGTTGCCGAAGTCCCACACTGCGCCCTGGGCGTCGGCCAACCAGTAGTTGTCCGAAGGGATGCCCGTCGAGGACGTGGTGCCCTGGGCACCGGCTGCGCCGGCGTCGGCCGCCGACGCAATCCCGATTGCCAGGGTGAGAAGGGCAAGCCCGCCCAGGCTCAGTCGGGCCAGAGGACGCCGCAGCACGCGTGAACACGGCTCAGGCATCGACGGGCGACACCGATTCCTGAAGACCTGCACCGGGGAGGAGCGGGATCATTTGGGCGTCAGTTGGGATTGCCCGCAGCCTTCACTTCGGACCCGATCCGACCTCGACGCCCGGGGAGGTCCTGCCGGGGCTCAGTTCTTGAGGACGAACGAGTAGCTGAAGGGGGCCGAGACCGGGGTCAGGGTCTGGGTCCGCTGGTTCGACGTGACGATCACCTTGGTCCCACCGGCTCCGACGTCGATCGTCGAGGGACCGAGGAGGAGCTCCTTCTGGGAGCTGTTGGGGTTCAAAATGCCGGCGAAAGCCGGGCGTTGACCCGTGGCGCCGATGCTCACCCAGGAGCGGCCGGTCGACGTCGTGACCGTCACGGCGTAGGCGGCGATGTCGATCTTGTAGATCGCCGTGCCGTTCCCCGTCGAGACCGGGGTGACCAGGGGCGTCTTGGATGTCGCGGCCGCAGGCTGATGCTGCGTCGTCTTCGAGGCGCCCGAGCCGCCCGACCCGTTCTTGTCGATGACGCCGGCCTTCACGAGCCCGAGCGTCGCACCGGCGGCGACCACCACCAGGGCCACGAGAACGACCAGGACGCGGAGCCAACGGGAAGGTCCCGGCGCCGCCGCGCCGCGGGAGACCGCAGGGATCCTGTCCGTGTCGGCGTACGTCGGGTAGGCGTCGCGGAAGAGCTGCCCCTGGCTGTCCGTCACCGGCTGTTCGACGACGGCCGTAGCGGACGGATCAGGCCTGAGCCTTGCCTCGTCGGCTTGCACGTCCATGGCCGTTCTTCGACCTCCCACGCCCCGAACTTGAACTCCGCCCATTATGCGGTCCCGCATCGCCCCGGGGGACACCGGGGTTCTTCCTGCACGGTACCGCCTGTTTCACCCACCAGAATCGCACGCGAATGGGGTCTCGTGGTGCCGGGGAGGGGTTCAGCGCCCAATACTCCCGTCGAGGAGCTCCCGGGTGATGTCCATGTGCCCGACGTGGCGGGCCGTCTCCTCAATCAGGTGGAACACGGCCCAGCGGAACGTCGTCGGCCGGAGGTCCCCCCGGGAGGGGAGGTCGAGCGAGGCGACCTGTTCGAGGACCATGTCGGCCAACCTGCTCTCTTCCCGGTAGAAGGCCACGGCCTCCTCGGCGCCCCAGTTCTGCGGGAGGTCGAACATCTGGGCCCGCCAGGCCATGTCCATCTCCTCGCCGGCAGCGACGGCACGGAGCCAGAGCCGCTCGGTGTAGCCGAGGTGGACGACAAGGACGCCCAGTGAGTTGGCAGTCGGTGCGGGCTTCCAGCGCAGCTGGGTCTGATCCAGGCCCTCGACCTTGAAGATGGCGCTGTCGCGCAGGTGTTGGAGCCAGGCCCGGGCCATCGCCATCTCGTCGAGCGGCTGGGCCTCCTCCGGGCGCGCCACACGGAGTTCCGGCGGTCTCTCGGGCACCTGCGCCTCCGACGTCGGGCCTTAGGGAGAGGCCACCGTCGGCGGGGTCGTCGTCAAGGTTCCGCCGCAGACCGACGTGTACCAGTTCGAGATCGTCGTGCCGTCGCTCACCAGCTTCGGGTTCTTGGCCAGGCGTCTCGAAGGAAGCGAGGAGACTGGTCACGCTGGTGGAGTTCTGGATCGCCGTCCGGAGTTGCTTGACGTACGAGAGCAGGTCCTTGAAGGCGGCCTGGACCTTGGGCGGAGCGCCCTTGATCACACCCAGAGCCTTCTGGACCTGGTTGAAGTCGACGTTGAAGGAGTTGAGCAATGCCTGCTTGGCGGCGGCGTAGTTCCCCGACGTCATGGCCTTCTCAATGGCACTCGACGCCGCGCTCGAACCGCTCTGCTCGGACTTGACCGTCTTGCACATGGCGCTGTGGGGCGCCGACCCCTTGGTCTTGGTGCTCTTGGCGGAGGCCGCCGTCAGCGGGGCCAGGGCCAGCGTCAGTCCCAGGACCGCCGCACCGATTCCCACCCACCTGGATCGTTGTCTCATGGCCGCCTCCTCCATGTGCCGGATCAGGGGATCGACGCTACAGCACTCCCTCAGCTGACACGGGGGATTGATCGAACTTTGTGCGCGGTCCTCGGCGCCGTGCCTCCAGTCTGAAACATCAGGTCCAGGGGAGATATGGTGGGCAGCTGACGGGGCGTCAGAAAAGTGGGGGCACACGTTGGATGATCTGAACGGCAAGGTTGCCGTCGTCACCGGGGGAGCAGCGGGCATCGGCCGCGGCATCACCGAATCGTTGCTCGAGGACGGGGCACGCGTCGTCATTGCCGACGTCGAGGCCCCGGTGCTCGAGGTCGCAGTGAAGGAATTGTCCGACCTCGGCAGCGTCCGGGGCGTCGTGACCGACGTCTCGTCGGCGGCTTCGGTCGAGGCGCTGGCCGAAGACGTGTTCGGGCAGGAGGGCGCCTGCCATCTCCTCTTCAACAACGCCGGGGTGACGTCAGGCGGCGGCGGCCGGCCCTGGGAGCAGGAGCCCAACGACTGGACCTGGTGCTTCTCGGTCAACGTCTTCGGCGTGGCCAACGGCATGCTCTCGTTCGTCCCGCGGATGATCGCTTCGGGGGAGCCCGGGGTCGTGATCAATACGTCGAGCATGGACGGCGGCATCGCCCCGGTCCCGTACGCGTCGGTCTACGCCTCGAGCAAGGCGGCAATCTCGTGCCTCACCGAGGCGTTGGCCCACCAGCTCATCGCCGCCGGCACCGAGCTGCGGGCCGCCGTCTTCTATCCGTCGGGGGGCCTGCTCGACACGGGCCTCTGGACGGCCCAGCGCAACCGCCCCGAGACGCTCCAACGGACGCGCCCGCGCCCGCCCGCTCCGGGCACGACCTTCGAGGAGTTCAGGGAGCAGCTCAAGGCCTCGGGTCACCCGGCCGAGCTGATGGACCTCAAAGAGCTCGGACGCTTCTGTGTCGACGGGGTCAAGCGGGGTGATTTCATCATCGGGTACGGGCTCCCGGAGGCGGCAGAAATGCTGCACCGTCGGGCCGACGCCATCGGAGCGGGGCAGCTGCCCCCGGCGGCACTGACCTGATGACGGTGACAGCGACGCCACCGGACCGCTACACCGTCATTTCGGCCGACGGCCACGCCGGCGGCGACATTCAGGACTACCGGCCCGTACCTGGCCGGCCGCTGGCACGACGAGTTCGACGCATGGGCCGCCGAGTACGTGAATCCGTTCGCCGACCTGCTGGCGCCGATCGCCTACCGCAACTGGGACAGCGCGCGGCGTCTGGCCGAGACCGAGTCCGACGGCATCGCGGCCGAGGTGCTCTTCCCCAACACGGTGCCCCCTTTCTTCAGCGAGGGGAACCTGGTCGCGCTGCCCCCGACAGCCGAGGACTACGAGCGGCGCTGGGCCGGGGTCCAGGCGCACAACCGCTGGCTGGCCGACTTCTGCGCCGCCACGCCGGGCCGGCGGGCCGGCATCATTCAGGTCTTCGCCAACGACATCGACGACGCGGTCGCCGAAGTTCGCTGGGCCGCCGAGACCTTCGACCCCTTCGGGGGCATTCTGTTGCCGTCGATCCCGCCCAACTCGCCGCTGCCGCCCCTGTGGGAGGACCACTACGAGCCGCTGTGGCAGGTCTGTGCCGACCTCGACGTGCCCATCAACATCCACGGCGGCACTGCGCTGCCCGACTACGGCGAGCACGAGGCGGCGCGGTCCATGATGCTCATTGAGATCCCCTGGTTCAGCCACCGTTCGGTCTGGCACCTCATCTTCTCCGGCGTGCTCGAGCGGCACCCCACGCTGCGCTTCGTGGTGACCGAGCAGGGTGTGGCCTGGCTGCCGCGGGGCCTCGAGACACTGGACTGGTTCTACGGCCGCATGACCATGGCCAACGCGGCCGAGGCGAAGTTCTTCGGTGCCGCCGCGGCCAAAATGACGATGACGCCGACGGAGTACTTCGCCCGCAATTTCTGGATAGGTGCCAGCTTCCTGCGTCCGAGCGAGGCGCCTCTGTGCCGGGACCTCGGCATTGACCACGTCATGTGGGGCGCGGACTACCCGCACTCGGAAGGCAGCTATCCCTTCACGACCGAGGCGCTCCGTGTGGCCTTCGCCGACTATCGCCGAGCCCGAGGTGCGCTCCATGGTGGAGTCGACGGCGGCGTCGTTCTACGGCTTCGACCTCGACCGGCTGCGAACGATCGGCGATCGGATCGGTCCGCCCGTGGCCGAGGTGGCCCAGCCGCTGCCGCCGGAGGACTGGCCGACCACAACGACGTGCAACGCGTTCGACCCCACGCAGATCCTGCGTGCCTGGTGAGCTGAGAGGAGCATTGATGACCGTCCGCTACGGCGCCCGAGCCAACCAAGTGAACCGCGAGATCGAGGCCAAGAAGGCTGACATCTGGTCCGAGGCGGTCACCGCCATTTACGAGACCGACCCCGAAATCATTGCGGCCATATTGCCGCCGCCGCTCGAGCCGGGGCCCGAGCCCTTGGTGCGCATCACCATCACCCGGGTCGAAATGCCGGGCCTGCCGGTCTTCGGTGCCGGGTGGATCGGCGTGCAGGCGCGCCACGAGGACCGGCTGGGGGAGTACCCGATCCTCATGCCGATGACGACGGAGCAGTCGCTCATCGGCGGCCGCGAAATCAACGGCGAGCCCAAGAAGCTGGCCGAGGTCGTGGTCACCCGCGACGGGGCGAACGTATCGGCGCACATTGCGCGCATGGGCTCGGTGATCTGCGAAATCACGGGTACCGTGACCGCGACCCGCGACAACTACGAGCTCGAGAAGACGGACTTCTGGCTCAAGCTGTCTCCGTCGTGCGAGGAGGCGGGCGTGCTCGACCAGGATCCGTCTGCTCGTCTACGGGGAGAAGACGGAGCGGACCCGGCTGCACGAGGCGATTGAGGGCGAGCTCATCCTCAAAGAGGCGCCTCTCGACCCGATCGCGGACCTCGTCGTGCGTCGAATGGTGGACATCAACTGGACGGAGCGGGCCTCCACGCAGGTGGGCCGGGTCATCGGGCCGGTGCCACGGGCGGGCGTCGAGCCGTTCATCCATCAGCGCTACGACGACCTCTCGGTGCTCGGGGCGAAACGATGAGCGACCGCTACCTCATCATTTCGGCCGACGCCCATGCCGGTCTGCCCGCCGAGGGCTACCGGCCCTACCTCGACGCGAAGTACCACCCGCAGTTCGACGAGTACCTGGCCGAGCGGCACGCCAACCGCGACGAGCTCTTGAAGATGAATTACGACTACATCATGGGCTGGGAGACCGACAACGAGGAAGGCCTGCGCGGCGCCTGGGACATCGACCAGCGTGACAAGGAGCTCGACGCCGACGGCGTCACGGCCGAGGTCATGTTCGCCGACGCCGACGCCATCACGGGCATGGCCTCACCGCCCTTCGGGGCCGGACTCTCGGCGGGCTCCATCGCCGACCCCGAGTTGGCCTTCGCCGGGGCGCGGGCGCACAACCGCTTCCTGGCCGAAATGTGCAGCCGCAGTCCCGAGCGTCACGGCGGCATCGCGCTGGTGCCCATCACCCACAGTGTCGAGCGCTCGGTGGCCGAGATCGAGTGGCTGGCCGAGCAGCCGGGCATCCGCGGCATCATGGTCCCGACGATGTGGCACGACCTCAAGCCCTACAACCATCCGGACTACGACCCGGTCTGGGCGGCTTGCCAGGAGGTCGGCTTCCCGGTCCACACCCACTCGGGTGAGGCGCCTCAGGAGGAGTACAACGACAACGTCGGCATCTACCTGGCCGAGGTGGTCTGGTGGGCCGCCCGGCCGATGTGGCACCTGCTGTTCTCGGGCGCGTTCGAGCGGTTCCCGCGGCTGAAGTACGTGGTGACCGAGGCCGCCGCCTACTGGGCCGCCGACATGATGTGGAAGTGGGACCAGTACATGGGCGGGGGCCACACCACCAAGAAGATGGCCGCGTTGCTCAAGGGGAAGATCTCCAAGCTGCCCTCGGACTACTTCGGGGAGAACATCTTCATCGGTGCGTCCACCATGTCGCGTGAGGAGATCCGCCGCCGTCACGTCCTGGGCTGCGACGTCGTGATGTGGGGCACCGACTACCCCCACCCCGAAGGGACCTGGCCCCACACGCAGGAGCGCCTGCGCGGCGACTTCGGCGGCATCCCGGTGGAGGATGCCCGCAAGCTGTTGGGTGAGACGGCGGCCCGTTGCTACGACTTCGACCTGGACGCGCTCCGGCCGGTGGCCGATCGGGTCGGACCGACGCCGGCGGACCTGGGGCAGGACCCCTCATTGCGCACCGATCCCGAGGAAGTGCGGACGGCGCGTTGGTGGAAGGCCGAGTATCAGGTCCAGGCGCCCGGCTGACCGTCCCGCCATGAACCCGGGCCACATGGAGTACTGCGCCAGCGACGACTGGCGCAGGCTGGTGCACGAGACGATTCTGCCGGTGGCCCTGGAGAGGGTCACGCTGGGCGACGCCGCCATCGAGATCGGCCCCGGTCCCGGGTTCACAACCGACATCCTGCGCACCAAGACGGCGCATCTCACCGCGGTCGAGCTCGACGAGGGCCTGGCGGCCGGCCTGGCCGAGCGCATGGCCGGGACCAACGTGGAGGTCGTCGTCGGCGACGCCACCGCGCTGGACTTCGAGGCAGAGCGATTCACGGGCGCCGCATCGTTCCACATGCTCCATCACATTGCGCCGGCCGAAGCCCAGGACCGGGTGTTCGCCGAGCTGGCCCGGGTGCTCGTTCCCGCGGCGACACTGGTGGCGGCGGACGGCGTCTACAGCGAGGGCAGCGCGGCCTTCCACGAGGACGACACCTACAACCCCATCGACCCGGTGGAGCTGGAGCCCCGTCTCCGCGCCGCCGGCTTCGGCTCGGTGCGGGTGCGCACGTACGACCTCGGCTGGGTGTGCACGGCCCGACTGACCTGACCGCTGCGGCCCGCCCGTGGTGACGATCCTGTTCGCGCTGGCGGCGGCGTTCTCCAACGCGTTGAACATGATCACGCAGCACATCGCCAGCACCAGTGATCCGGGCCACTCCAAGGGATGGCAGTTCGTCCGCTACCTGGTGTCGAACCCGTTGTGGCTGTTCGGCTGGGTGGCCCTCGCCGGGTCGTTCATCTTCCAGGCCCTCGCGCTGCACAACGGGCAGATGTCGGTGGTCCAGCCTCTGCTGGTGACCGAGTTGGTCTTCGCCCTGGTGTTACGCCGCCTGTGGATCCGCCAGCAGATCCGCAACCTCACGTGGTGGGCCGCCGCAGTGACCTGCGGTGCGCTGGCCCTCTTCGTCGCTGTGTCGGAGCCGACGGGAGGGCAAGCACAGCCGACGAGCTCCGCCTGGGTCGGGGCCACGGTCGCCACGGTCGGGGCGGCGGCCATCCTGGCCCTGATCGGCAGTCGCGGCTCGCCGGTGCGCAGGGCGGCGGCGCTGGGCTCGGCAACGGCGATCCTGTGGGCGCTCGTCGCCACGTACATAAAGGCGATGACCGACACGCTCACGCAGTTCGGGCCACTCGGCATGTTCACCCACTGGCCGGTCTACGCGCTGATCGTTGTCAGCATTGCGGCCGAGCTGCTCGACCAGACGGCCCTGCATGTCGGCCCGCTCAGCATCTCTCAGCCCTGCATTGTGCTCGTTGACCCGATGGTGAGCATTGTGCTCAGCGTCTGGGTCTTCGCCGAGGTCTTCACCGAGAACGCACTCCGCCTGACGGTCGGCTTCATCGCCTTCGCGGTCATGTGCGTGGCGGCGACCGTGCTGGCCCGCACCACGCCGGCCACCATGGCGCACGGCCCGGCTCGAGCTGCGCCGGAGGCGTCGACCTGATCGGGCTGACCCAGCTGAGAACCTACAATGCCCGCTTCGGGAGGCCACGGGGGCAGGGTGTCAGAGGATCGTACGGGTGAGGAGGATCAGGGGCGAAGGGCCGGAGCCGCCCGCCTCTGGGCGATAGTGTCGCTCGCTGCGGGGGTGGCATTGGCGGCCGTCCTGGTGATCTTCCTGGCGCGGAACGGCATCTTCCTCGTCGTCGGTCTCGCTCGGTCTGGCTCTGAGCATCATCGGCGGGTGGTGGGTCGTCGCCGAACGCATGCCGCGGCGCGCCGTCGGCTTCCTCGCTCTCTTCCTGGGCGCAGTCGTGCAGGTGGTGGCGCTGCTCCGGGCCGGCAACGAGGACCTGGCCTCCCTCGTGTTGCTGGTTGTGGCGCTGGCGTTGACCGCCCTCGCCGTCCTCGCGGCGCAGGCGGCGTTCGACTCTCACCTGCGCCTGACCGGAATCGCCGACGTCCACCATGCACCGCGGCCCCGCCACGCGACACTGCTCTGCAATCCGTGGTCCGGTGGCGGCAAGGTCGAGAAGTTCGGCCTCGTCGCCGAGGCCAACTCCCTGGGCGTGGAGACGGTCCTGCTCGACCACGGGCTCGACCTCGAAGACTTGGCTCGTGGCGCCGTGGCCGACGGGGCCGACTGCCTCGGGATGGCCGGCGGGGACGGCTCGCAGGCGCTGGTGGCGTCCATCGCAGTGGAGCACGACCTCCCGTTCGTCTGCGTCTCGGCAGGGACCCGCAACCACTTTGCTCTCGACCTGGGCCTCGACCGCCGGGATCCGCGCCAGAGCCTCCACGCCTTCACCGATGCCGTCGAACGCCGCGTGGACTTCGCCACCGTGAACGGGCGCTTCTTCGTGAACAACGTGTCGCTCGGCGCCTACGCCTCCATCGTCCAGCAAGAGGGATACCGGGACGCCAAGGCCGAGACGACGAGCCGCCTGTTGCCCGACATGTTGGGCCAGGGCGGGGAGCCCTTCGACCTCCAGTTCGTCACACCCGACGGCAAGGAGGTCGACGGCTGTTTCCTGATCATGGTGTCGAACAACCCCTACGTGCTCGGACCCTCCCTCGACGTCTCGCAACGCCGTCGCCTCGACTCAGGGCGCCTCGGCGTCTTCGCCGTGAGTGCCAGTACGGGCGCACAGACTGCGGAGGTCATCACCCTGGCCCTGGTCGGCAAAGGCTCGGCCAGTGGGTCGGGTTACCAATTCGAATGTGACACCTTCGAAGTGCGGTCGCGCTCGGGGAAGGCCTACGCCGGAATCGACGGCGAGGCTCTCGAGCTCCAGACGCCGCTCGTCTTCAGGATCCATCCCGGCGGGTTGCGCCTGCTCGTCCCCGAGGGGAACGTGGAGGCGGCCGTGCGTCGGCGGGCCCGGGAGGTGCGGGTGCGGGACCTGGTGTCGCTGGCGACGTCTGGACGGGCCGCTCCCCGAGAGCCGACACCCTGAACGATCCCGGGCACTCCACCTGGCCTTCTCGGAGCGACCGTCAGCCGGCGAAGTCCCAGCTCTCGCCCTTCTCGTAGTGGTGCAGGACGTTCTTGGCGATGAGGATGCGGTGGACCTCGTCGGGGCCGTCGGCCAGGCGCAGCGTGCGGGCCCCGAGATACATCTGGGCCAGCGGGAGGTCGCTGGTCACGCCCGCCGCCCCCCAGACCTGGATGGCCCGGTCGACGACGCGGCTGTACGCCGCCGGCACGAAGACCTTGATGGAGCTGATCTCCGTCCGCGCCTGCGGGTCGCCCTTGTCGACCTTCTCGGCCGCGTGGATCGTCATCAGCCGGGCGGCTTGGAGGTCCATGTAGCTGTCGGCCACGAAGCCCTGCATGAACTGCTTGTCCTTGAGGAGCCCGCCGTGCACCTCGCGGGTCAACAGGCGCTCGACCATCAGGTCGAAGGCGCGCCACATCTGCCCCACCGAGTTCATGCAGTGGAAGATGCGGCCGGCGCCGAGGCGATCCTGCGCCGCCCGGTGCCCGTCACCGACCTGACCCAGCAAATTCTCGTAGGGGACGCGGACCTGGTCGTAACGGACCTCGCAGTGATCGGACCTGGCGCCGCCCCAAATGCCGATGCCGCGCTCAATGATGACGCCGGGGTTCGCGGTCGGCACAATGATCTGGACCATGCGACCAGGCCCGTCGTCCTCCTTGGATTCCTTGGCCCGGCACATGACGATGAAGAAGTCGGCCGCCAGACCGTTTGAGGTGAACCACTTGTGCCCGTTGATCACCCACTCGTCCCCCTCGCGGATGGCGGTGGTCTGAATGGAGCGCGGGTCGGAGCCGGCGTTCTCGGGCTCGGTCATGGAGAATCCCGACTGCATGGTTCCCTCAATGAGGGGGAGCAGCCACTTCTGCTTCTGCTCCTCGGTCCCGTACTTCACCAATATGGTCTGGTTGCCCGAGTTCGGGGCGACGACGCCGAAGAGCGACGCCGCGCCCACGGCGTAGGCGAGGATCTCGTTCATGTAGGCGTGCGCCATGAAGTCGATGCCCATGCCGCCGTACTCGGGCGGCAGGTGGGGCGCCCAGAGCCCCTCGGCCTTCACCTTCGCCTGGATCTCGCCGCGCAGGGCCTTGGCCTCGGCTCGCTCGGCTTCGGACACGTCGCGGCCCCGTGCGTGCCAGAGCACGGACTCGTTGGGCAGGATCTTCTCGTTGACGATGCGGGCCGTGCGCAGCCGGATGTCGTTGATGTCGTCGCTGAGTCCGGCAATGGGTGTGACGTTGATGGGCATGAGTCGATCCCCCTGGTCGTCGTCTGTTCCGGTTGGAACCTTACGTTCAGCCGCTGGGGCGCCTCGTCCGGGCCACCCAGCGTCCGATCAACGCCCGCTCGTAGCGCCCGTGACCGACGAAGCTCACGGCCCAGCGGGTCAGCGCGCCGAACCGGTTCTTGAAGCCGGTGAGGAAGGTGATGTGCACCACGAGCCACAGCAGCCATCCGGGGAACCCGCCGACCTTGACCGGCCCGATCTTGGCGACCGCGGTGAACCGTGAGATCACGGCGAGCGTCCCGAGGTCGCGGTACTTGAACGGTTTGGTCGGCTTGCCCTCCAGGCGGCGCACAATGGAGTGGGCGGCGTGCGCCCCCGATTGGATCGCCACCTCGGCGACGCCGGGCAGGTCGCCATGCGACATCACGTCACCCACCACGAAGACTTCGGGATGGGTGGGGAGCGAGCAGTCGGGACTGACCACGACCTGGCCGGCCTTGTTGGTCTCCGCCCCGGCCGCGCCGGCGAGGGTGGCTCCCAAACTGGCCGCACGCGTGCCGGCGGCCCAGATTTTGGTGGCCGCGGGGATCCATTCGGTCGAGCCGTCGTGCTTGGTGATTTCGACACCCTTGTCGTCGAGGTTGGTCACTGTGGCGTTGAGGTGGATTTCGGCGCCCATGCGGGTGAGGTCACGGGCCGTCATGCGCGAGAGGTAGGTCCCCATCGACCGGTTGAGGCCGTCGGCGCCCTCCACCAGGACGACGCGGGTGTCGACGGGATCGATCATGCGATAGTTGCGTCGCAGCGCCCGCCGGGAGAGCTCACGGAGCTGCCCGGCCATCTCCACGCCGGTCGGACCGCCGCCCACGACGACGAAGGTCATGAGGCGCCGCCTCTCCTGGAGGTCCGTCTCCGCCTCCGCCAGCTCGAAAGCGCCGAAAATGTTGCCCCGCAGCGCCAGAGCGTCGTCGAGCGTCTTCATGGCGCACGAGTTGGCCCGGAACTCGTCGTGACCGAAGTAGGAGCTCGAGGCGCCGCACGCCACGACGAGGCTGTCGTAGCCGACACTGATCTGCTTGCCGAACTCGTCGATGTGGACCTCGCGGGAGTCGAGGTCGATGTCCTCCACCTCGCCCAAAATCACCCGCAGCGACGGATAGTTGCGGAAGACGTCGCGGATGGCGGGAGCGATCTGTCCCTCCGAGAGGATCCCGGTTGCGACTTGGTAGAGCAAGGGTTGGAAGAGGTGATGGTTGGTCCGGTCCACCAGGGTGATGCGCACGGGCGCGCGCCTGAGGGAGCGGGCGGCGAACAGCCCGCCGAATCCCGAGCCGATGATCACCACATGGTGTCGGCGGTCGGCGTCCGCGGTCGCGCTCAGAGCAGCCGGTCCACGACGATCTGGACATATTCGGCCAGCGGCATCGTCCTCACCTCCTCGGTGGTGAACCATCCGACGGCATCGGTCGTGCCGCCCACCTCTGGGCGCAGTGCGCCCGACCACGAGTCCACCCGGTAGATGATGCGCACAGAATGGAGGCTGGTGCCGTCGGGAATCGTCCGCACGTCCGAGAGGACGTGGAGCAACGGGCCGACAGTGACCGTCAGCCCGGATTCCTCCATCATCTCCCTGGTCAGCGAGTCGATGGGGTCTTCGCCGTGGTGCACGCCGCCCCCCGGCAGGAACCAGCGACCCTGCAGGGTGATGGCGGGCGAGGCCCGGGCCAGGAGGATCCGGCCCTCGTGGTCCCGGCAGACGCCGTACACGGCGATGCGCTGGCGTCTTCTCTCCCCGGGCACTCCGGGCATGCTGGTCCCGAATGGCTCCGCCCGCCAACTCCCCGGGAAAGTACCCTGGCCGCGGCCTTCACGGGCCAGATCGAAAGGGGTGCACCCGTGGACACCGAGGCCGAGCTCGAGGCCATCCGTCGCTTGAAGTACGCCTATTTCCGGACGCTCGACCTGAAGCAGTTCGACGACCTGGGTGCCCTGTTGACCGATGACGCCACCGCGTCCTACGAGGACGGCAAGACGGTGCTCTCGGGCCGGACGGCCATCGTCACCTGGCTCAGTGAGGTCCTGGGTGACCGCGGCATGGTCACCGAGCACCACGGCCATCACCCCGAAATCACCTTCACCTCGGACACCAGCGCGGACGGCACCTGGTACCTGCAGGACCGGGTCATCGTGCCCGCAGCGGACCTCGAGATCGCCGGCACGGCGTTCTACGCCGACCGCTACCGCAAGACGGGTGAGGGGTGGCGCATCGCCCACACCGGGTACACCCGCGTCTTCGAGGAGCACCGCACCCACGCCACCTTGGCGGTGCGCTCCTTCAGGTCGCGCTTCGACGGGCCGGGCTGAAGCACCCGGCCCGGGGGTCAGGGCCTGGTTTCGGGGCTGAGCGTGAAGCCGGGGTCGAACAACGTGGTGGGCTCGAGCACCTTCTCAATCGCTTCGACGAAGTCGGGCTCGAGCACGACGTCGAGCGCCTTGACGTTCTCGGCAATCTGCTCGGGCCGGCTGGCGCCGAGGATGGCGCTGCTGACGTTCTCATTGCTGAGCACCCAGGCCAGGGCAACCGACGCCGGGGAGTACCCCGCCTCGCGGCACAGCTCGGCGTACGCCTGCACCGGCTCGAGGACCTCGTCGCGCAGGAGCCAACTCATTTCGCCGCCCTCGGGCCCGGTGGCCCGTGAGCCGGCCGGCGGGCCGGACTGGCCCGGGAGGTACTTGCCGGTCAGGACGCCCTGGGCCAGCGGGGACCACACAATCTGGCCGATGCCCTCCTTCAGACACAGCGGGACGACCTCGGCCTCAATGACCCGCCAGATGAGGGAGTACTGGGGTTGGCTCGAAATGATGCGGTCGAAGCCCATTTCGTCAGCCAGCCGCAGGGCGTCCCCGATCTGCTCGGCTGTCCACTCCGAGACCCCGATGTAGTGGACCTTGCCCTGGCGTACCAGGTCGTCGAAGGCCCGCAGGGTCTCCTCCAACGGAGTGGCGTAGTCGTAGCGGTGCGCCTGCAGGAGATCGACGTGATCCGTCTGCAGCCGCTCCAGGGACGCGTGGAGGGACTCCATGATGTGCTTGCGCGACAGGCCGCGGTCGTTCGGATTGGGCCCGGTGGGCCAGTACACCTTGGTGAAGATCTCCACCGATTCGCGCCGTACGTGCTTGAGCGCCCGGCCCAGCACCGCTTCCGCCGCGCCGATGGCGTAGGCGTCGGCCGTGTCGAAGGTCGTGATGCCGACGTCGAGCGCGGCTTTCACGCAGGCCGCCGCCGCGTCCTCCTCAATCTGACTTCCGTGGGTGATCCAGTTGCCGTACGAGAGGGCGGAGACGAGCATGCCCGAGCGTCCAAGGTGTCGGTAGTCCATGGCACGGGAGCGTACCCGGGTGCCCGTACGCTCGTCGTGTGGCCGGAGACGAAGTGCTGCACGTGCACCGGGGACTGGACCTGCCGCTCTCCGAGATCTCCTGGCGCGCGACGACGTCGGGCGGTCCGGGCGGGCAGCACGCCAACCGGACGCTGAGCCGGGTGGAGGTCCAGTTCGACGTCAACGCCTCCCACACCCTCGGCCCGCGCCAGCGGGCCCGCCTGCTCGAACGCGTGGGCCCGGTCGTGCGGGCCAGTTCGTCGGAGTCGCGCTCGCAGGCGCGGAATCGTGAACTGGCGCTGCAACGGCTGGCCACCAAGCTCGATGCCGGCCTGCGGGTCCAGCCGACCCGCGCACCCACCCGGCCGACGAAGGGCTCGCAGGTGCGCAGGGTCGATGCCAAACGGCGGCGTTCCGAGACGAAGAAGCGGCGCCGGCCCCCGGGGGAGGACGACTGAGGGTCGGCGACTGCGGCTGGGCTGGCCGCTCAGGCCTTGAAGTCGAAGGCGGCGAGGGCCGGACCGAGCCCGTCGTCGAGCGTGGCCAGCAGTTCCTCGTCCTCGTCGGCCCGCGGTCCGCGCAGCGCCGTCAAGGCGGCGTAGCCCTGCGCCACCAGCGTGGCGTCCTCGGCACCTGAGTCAGCAAGGCCCAGATCACCCGAATGCGGGAAGGGGGATCCGACGGTGAGGACGATCTCGCCTTTTTCGTCGGGTTCGCCCTCCATGACCGAGCGCGCCGCTTCGGCTGCGGCCGGCCCCTCGATCTCCTCGACGTTGGGGGCCTCCCAGCTGTTGGTGCCCTGGGCCGACTTGATCAGCCCGGCTCCGCTCACCCGGGCCCAGCGCAGGCCGCGGACCTCGGCCAACGGGAGGTGGGGCACGTTGAGGTTGAGGACGGTGCGCACGGGCGCGTCGACCAGGAGTGGAATGAGGGCAACGGCGAGGTCGGCCGCCGCTTCCCACGGGTCGGGACCGTCACCGACGCGCTGTGACACGGCGAGGGCGCTGATGCCGAGCTGGCTGGCGGTCAGCGCGGCGCCGACCGTCCCGGAGTGCAGCACGGAGCGCCCGACGTTCACGCCGTGGTTGATGCCCGAGAACACGAGGTCGGGCTTGGGCCCGATGGCCCCGAGCGCGCCGGCTATGACCGAGAGGGCCGGGGAGGCGTCGAGGCCGTAGGCCTCCACGTCCTCGGCGCCCTCGACGTGGGCGCGCTGGTAGGGGATGGTCGTGTGATCGGTCACGGAGCCGACGGCGGCGCCGGCGCCGCTGTAGTTGGAGCTCGGTGCCACCACGATGATTTCGTGGGCCGGGTTGCCGCCCGCCCGCTCGGCCCAGGCCGCCAGGGCTCTGGTGAGCGCGGCCAGCCCGGGGGCGGTCACACCGTCATCGTTGGTGACGAGAATCCTCACGGTCCGCTCACCCTACCGCCGGCCCTGGCCGGGCCCGGGCCCGGCCATCCCCCGTTCGGGCGGGTGTCACCGGGTCGTCACATTCGCCCTCCCCCCCTCACCCACGTCGGGGCCCTGGTCTGCTTCAATTCAGTCGCAATGCCCGCCCCCTCGCCCAGGATCTCCATCGCCTCTCCGACCGGCCAGCAGTGGAGGATCGGCCACGGCAGCCAGGAGGTCGTCGTCTGCGAGGTCGGCGCCACCCTCCGGGCCTACTCGGTCGGACCCGACCACGGTGCTCGACGGCTTCGGCTCCGACGAGTGGTCCCACTCGGGCCGGGGCCAGGTGCTCGCCCCCTGGCCCAACCGTCTGGCCGACGGGCGCTTCGAGTTCAACGGGGTGCGGGCCCAGGCGGCCCTGGACGAACCGGAGCGCCACAACGCCATTCATGGATTGGTCCGCTGGATGCCCTGGACCCTGCAGACCCGGCACCAGAACCAACTGTCCCTCCGCCTGCAGCTCCACCCCTCGCCCGGCTATCCCTTTTCCCTCCTGCTCGAGATCGACTACCACGTGGGTCGGGAGGGCCTGACGGTGACGACGCGGGCGCAGTCGCTGGAGGAGAGCGAAATCCCCTTCGGCCTCGGCTTCCATCCGTACCTCGCACCTGGAGCGGAGACCGTCGATGGTGCGATCCTGCACGTGCCGGCGCGCCACACCCTCGACATGGACGACCGGGGCCTCCCGACCGGTGTGCTGTCGTCCGTGGAAGGCACCGAACGGGACTTCTCCACACCGCGCTACGTCGGCCCGGCAGTGCTCGACACCGCCTACACAACCCTCGAGCGCGACGCCGAAGGCCTGGCCCGGGCCACGCTGGACGCTCCGGGAGGCGTGGGTGGAGCCGCCCTGTGGGTCGACGCCGGCTTTCCGTACCTCATGGTGTACACGGGCGACACACTGGGCGAGCTCCAGCGCCGCCGCCGGGGCGTCGCCATTGAGCCCATGACCTGCCCGCCCAACGCACTGCGGACCGGCACCGACGTGATCGTGCTGCAGCCCGGACGTGAATGGACCGCACGCTGGGGCATTGAGCCCCGGTGATCGTGGCGCGGTGAGCGGCCCTCCCCTGAAGGGGCATGTCGTCGCCGTGACGGGCTCGTCGAGCGGTATCGGCGCCGCCACGGCACGTGCATTCGCCGCCGAGGGCGCCGCCGTCCTGATCAACTCGGCGCGCTCGGTCGAAGAGGGCAGAGCGGTTGCGGCCGCGCTCCCCGATGCGCACTATGTCCAGGGTGACATCACAGAACCGGAGGTCCCGGAGCGACTGGTGGCCGCCGCACTCGAGCGGTGGGGCCGCCTCGACACGCTGGTGAACAATGCCGGCACCACCGCCGTCATCCCGCATCACGACGTGGCGGCGGCCTCGGTCGACGTGTGGCGGCGCATCTTCGAAGTCAATGTGTTCGGGACGTGGGCCATGACGGTGGCCGCCCTCCCGGCGCTGCACGAAGCCCACGGGTCCGTGGTCAACGTGGCCTCGGTGGCCGGCGTGCGGCCGACGGGCTCCTCCATTCCCTACGCGGCCAGCAAGGCCGCGCTGAACCACATGACCGTGTTGCTGGCCAAGGTGGTCGGTCCGGAGGTGCGGGTCAACGCCGTCGCTCCCGGATTGGTGGACACGCCCTGGACGGCCGACTGGGACGCGGTGCGCGATCTGGTCGGCCAGGTCGCCCCGCTGAAACGCTCGGGACAGCCGGAGGATGTGGCTGAGGTGGTCCTCGCACTCGCCCGCTCCGGCTATGTGACGGGACAGGTCGTGGTGGTCGACGGTGGCCTCTCCCTGGTGACCTGACCCGACTCAGCCGGGCGGCGTCACAATCCAACGCAGCGCGGTGGACAGCCCTCGCATCAGCGGCATGACCGCGGCGGTGTCGACCAGGAGGTCGATCGGCCCGGCCATGGACAACCCGAGCTCGCGGCGGGCCCAGGGCGGGAGGACGCCGACCGCGGCCGCGACCACCAGCGAATAGACCGCCCGCTCGGACGGACGCCGGGCCACGCCGCGCAACAACCAATCACGTGCGACCCTGGCCTGCGGTCCCGCGTAGAGCACGGGCCGAAGGCGCAGGAGATAGCTCTCCACCTCGGCGCTTGAGCGTGGCACCCAGGTCGCGCCGAGAGCCAGTGCCACCGGCGCGACCTCCTCGTAGTACCGGTCGCACTCCTCGGGTGTCAACGGCCGACTCCCGTAACGCTGTGACGAGCCAAGGAAACTGGCGACCTCGGCCACATGAATGAACGTCACGAGCTCAGGATCGTCGGCCGAGTAGCGCCGCCCGTCGGGGGCGATGCCCTTGACGCGACGGTGCACGCGCTGGACCTGGTCGACGGCTGCGGCCGCCTCGGCGACGGTGCCGAAGGTCGTGGTGCCGACGAAGGAGGCGGTCCGCCGGAGCCGGCCCAGGGGGTCCTCCTGGTAACTGGAGTGCTCTGCCACTCCCGCCATGGCGAGCGGGTGCAGGGTCTGGAGCAACAGGGCACTCACGCCGCCGATCAGCATGGCCGGGAGGTCGCCGTGAACCCTGCGAGCCATGCCGTCTGGTGGGAGGAACGCGTCGTCGGGATCGGTGGCGATGGGCGGCCGTTCTTCCCGTATGCCGATGGCGCGCCGCACGGTGCGCGCCATGTCGCCCCGGGCCGGCGCGGCCAGGCCGCCGACGAGACGGAGAGGGGCGCCGGCCACAGAGCCGCCCAGTGCGGCCGCACGCTCCATTGGATTCAACGACGCCACGGCGCCAGCTTGGCATGCGCCCCGTGGCAGAGTGCAGCCATGCGTTTCGTCGTCGTGGGGGCCGGTGCCATCGGCGGCGCGGTGGGCGGTCGCCTGTTCGAACGTGGCTATGACGTCACGCTGGTTGCACGGGGAGACCACGGCCGCGGACTGCGGTCCGGCCTCGTTCTCGAGGCGCCCGACGGAACCGCCACGCTCCCGGTCCCTGTGGTCGAGGATCCGGCCCGTGTGCAGTGGCATGCCGATACCGACGGGGACCCGGTGGTGCTGCTGGCGGTGAAGGGGCAGCACACAGACCACGCGCTGACACAGCTCACGGCGGTGGCGCCGCCGGCCGCGCCGGTCGTCTGCATGCAGAACGGCGTCGAGAACGAGCGCCGCGTGCTGCGCCACTTTCCGCACACCTACGGGATCTGTGTCATGTGCCCCGCCACCCAGCTCCGTCCCGGCGTCGTACAGATCCATTCGGCTCCCGTCTCGGGGATGCTCGACCTGGGCGCCTTTCCGTCCGGTCTGGGGGAGCACGGCCAGGCCATCGCGGACGCCATCGCGACGTCGACCTTCCAATCCGTGGCCCGTCCGGACATCATGCGCTGGAAGTACCGGAAGCTCCTCATGAACCTGGCCAACGCGGTGGAGGCTCTGGCCGGACCCGAGGGCCGCTTCGGGCCGCTGGCGCGGGAGGCCCAGCGCGAAGGCAAGGAGGCTCTGGCCGCGGCGGGGATCGACGTGGTCAGCGCAGAGGAAGACCGGGAGCGCCGAGGCGATCTTCTGCAGATGGCCCCGACGGCGTCGGGGGAGTGGCGCGGGGGTTCCAGCTGGCAGAGCCTCGCCCGGGGAACGGGCTCGATTGAGGCGGAGTTTCTGAACGGTGAGATCGTGTTGTTGGGCGGACTCCACGGTGTGCCGACTCCGGTGAACGCGCTCCTCCAGCGGCTGGCCATGCAGGCGGCCGCCGATGGCGTCGGCGCAGGGTCCTGGGGGATCGAAGAGCTGAGCGAGCTGGCGGGGGTGCCCACGGTGAGTGAGGCGGCGGGCGAACTGCCCTGAGCAGCCCAGGGCTTCAGTCGGCGTGGAGTGCGGTCGCGCACCTCGTCGGCCGAATCGGGCCGCCGCGAACCCGGCTGTGTCCACGCGGACCCCGTGCACCGTCCCCTCGAAGGGGGCGGGGGGCGCATAGCGCGAAGACACCGGGAAGCCACTGTCCCAACCGAGACGCAAACCCGCCCCGCCGTGCTGGACCGCCAGCGGCAGCATGCCCTCCACGGCCGTGCCGTCGACCTCTGCGCCGTCGACGGACAGGACCATGCGGCCCAGTCCTCCACCGTCGCCCACCGAGTACGAGACGGTGATGCTGTGGCGACCAAGCGACAGGGGTGCAGCCATCATCAGCTCGAGCGCGTCGGCGGCCCGGGCGAAGGTGAAGTGGACCCTGCCCTCCACCAGGTAGAGGGCGTAGCCCCCGAACCAGTCGCCCAGAGCGAAGACGACGCCGCCCGCACCCTGGCGGTCGGTATCGATGTCGGCGGTGATGTCGAAACCTCCCCAGAGGAGCGGGACCGATTCGTCGGCCACCGGACCACCGCCGGGGCGGAAGGTCCGCGTCGGCCCGGCGGGCCAGACCGGGAGGATGAATCCCCCGAAGCGGTCGACGAGGCCGTCCGAAATGGGCAGCACGTTGTTGCGTCGTGCCTCGTCATCCCAGAGGTCGCGCATGCGCTGTATCCGTTCGGGCTCCTCATCGGCGCGGTCGGTGGACTCGGAGAAGTCCACCGAGAGGTCGAAGAGCTCCCAGCGGTCCTCGTCGAAACTCCGGCTGCCGATGGCGAGCTCTTCCTCGTCGAGGATGCCGCTGCTGATGTGGTTCGTGGTGGCCTTCCATCCCTCGTCGTAGATGGAGCGCGAGCCCATCATTTCGAAGTACTGGGTCTGGTGCAGCTCGGGCGTGGTCGGGTCCTCCAGCGTGGAGAGGAGGCTGACGCCGTCCAGTGGTTGCTGGGCCACGCCGTCGACCTGGTCGGGGACGTCGAGGCCGACGGCGGCCAGAATCGTCGGCATGAGGTCGATGGCGTGGGCGAACTGGCTCCGCACGGTGCCCGCCTCGGCAATCCGGCCCGGCCAGTGGACGATCAGCGGCGTGCGGGTACCGCCGAGCCAGGTGTAGCGCTTCCAGAGCTTGTGCGGCGTGTTACCCGCCCAGGCCCAGGCCCACGAGTAGTGGTTGTAGGTACTGAACCCACCCCAGTCGTCGTAGTGAGCCAGATTGTCGGCCATGGACTCTCGGATGTGCGCGGTGAAGCGGTGCTCGTTGACGCTGCCGGCGATGCCTCCCTCGGCGCTGGCGCCGTTGTCGGAGAAGACCATGACGAGGGTGTTGTCGAGTGCGCCGAGGTTCTCGAGTGACGAGAGGACCCGGCCGATCTGCGCATCGGTGTGGGTCAAGAAGCCGGCGAAGACCTCCTGCTGGCGAGCGAACATGCGACGGTCCTCGGCGGGCAGGTCCGCCCACGCCTGCACCCACTCGGGACGCTCGGTCAGCACGGTGCCCTCGGGCACCATGCCCGTCGCGACCTGGCGGGCGAACACCTCGGCCCGCCAGGCGTCCCACCCCTTGTCGAACAGTCCCCGGTAGGGGTCGACCCATTCGGGCGCCACGTGGTGCGGGGCGTGCATGGCTCCGAGAGCGAAATACAAGAAGAAGGGCTTCCCTGGCGCCCCCTGCTGCTGGTCCTGCACCATCCGGACGGCCTGGTCGGCCAGGTCTTCGCTCAGGTGGTACCCCTCCTCGGGCCGGCGAGGGGGCTCCGTGTAGTGGTTGTCGCAGACGAGGTTCGGCGTCCAGTGGTTGGTGTCGCCCTGCAGAAATCCGTAGTAGCGCTCGAACCCGAGGCCGAGCGGCCAGGTGTCGAACGGCCCGGCGGCCGAACGCTGCCACCGGGGTGTCAGGTGCCATTTGCCGACCGCCATGGTTGAGTAGCCGGCATCGCGCAGCAGGCGGGGGAGCGTCGCGGCCGACTTGGGCAGCCGGGCGTCATAGCCCGGGAAGGCCAACGGGATGTCGGCCAGGAAGCCCATTCCGACCGCATGGTGGTTGCGCCCGGTGAAGAACGAAGCCCTCGTCGGCGAACAGAGAGAGGTGACGTGGAAGCGGTTGAACGGTGCACCACCGGCCGCCAAGGTGTCCAGATGCGGCGTCCCGATGTCGGAGCCGAAGGCACCCAGGTGGCCGAATCCAGTGTCGTCGAGGACGATGGCGATGACGTTGGGCGCACCCTGGGGCGGCTTGGCTTCGCGGGGAAAACGGGGGGTCGACTCGGCCGCGGTGAGGCCGAGCTTCTGGGGTTCGTCCATGAGTCGAGGGTAGACGCTCGGCCGCTCGCGACCATGCACGCAGGGCTAACGTTGGCCCCGATGCTGGGTCATGTTCCTGGACCACCGCAGCCGCACTTTCCCGAGGGCCTGGGCCCGTTCATCGGGTACCTCGCCACCCGGGAGCCGCGACCGCTCAGTGACCGCCCGCCCGAGGAACCGGCGTGGGCTGACGTCGAGAGCACCGAGCTCGACCAGTTCGCTGACGTCGGCGACTGGGAGCGGATGCACCGGCCGCTGGTGCAGGTGATGGCCGTCATCGTCTCGCTCTCTCTGGTCGTGGCCGGTCTCGGCACCGTCCTCGAGATCCTGCTCTCCGCCCGCTGACCGGTGGCCCGCACGGGCTCGGGGAATCGTTCGGAAACGCCCGACTTCCTGACGACCCTCGTATCGAAACCCGAGCCCACCGCTGCCCAGTTGGGCGATTCAGGCGCTGCTGTCAGCCTTCCGACGTCGGCGGAACAGCCAGGCCACTGCTGCGAGGACGCCGAGACCGCCCGACGACGGCTGCAGCGATGACCCAGGGGTTGGCGTCCAGGCGGTTGTCCGGTCGGAGTCGAGGACGTTACCGTCGTGCGCGGGAAGTGTCGTCGTTGTTGTGGTCGCTGAGGCTGTCGCCGTCGACGCAGAGAAAGCCACGACGCGGTTCGACGACGGTGCCAACAGCAGGCCGGCGCCGATGGACGGGGTCGGGAAGTGATTGGCGGGGGTGCCGATCGTCGCCTGCGCTGTCGACCGTGCCGGTTGACGGATTGAGTCCGTAGAGGACGCCGTTCGACCCGATGGTCCAGACGAGTCCTCCTGCGACGATCGGAGGCCCGCCGCCGACCGAAGAGCTCCAGAGCAGTCGGAGCCCTGGAGGTGAGTCCGAAGCCTGCACGGCGATCGGGCCGCTCAAGCAAGGCAGGTACACGGTCGAGCCCACGACGGCGACTCCGCCGTCGATGTCGTCGCCGCAGGCGTGCCGCGAGCTCAGCTTGCTGGCCGCCGACGCCGCCCAGATCCGCCCCGTTCAGCAGGAAGACGATGCGGGCCTTCCCGGCCACCATGACCTGTCCGTCGCTCAGCAGTGCGACACCGGTCGACAGGTCCAGGTCGCGTGCGTTGTCGGAAGGCCACGACGACGGCGCGAAGAACTGCGACAGCGACAGTGAGGGTGAGAGCTCCAAGACGGAGTCGCTGTCGTCGTAGGCGTGGCTCGACGAGTAGACCGAGCCGTTGCCGACGGACACCCAGATGTTGCCGCCGGCGTCGATCACCGGGGCCGCACCGCCCATCCAGACGGCACCCTGGCTCTCACCGGTTGCCGAGTCGACGGCGAACGCCGTCGGGTGTGCCACCCACCTCGGGCACCGACATGATCCAACCGTGATAGGTCGAGCAGTCCCCATAGTTCCCCCCGTACCCGAAGACGACCCGGCCGGCGTCGAGGGTCAGGCCCGTCCGCTGCAGGAGTGCGGCCGGCGTGGAGCCCGCCGGGTCCACGTTCTGGTCCAACTCGACCTTCCCCGTTGCCGAGCTCAGTCCGACCAGCTGGTGGGCCGGTTTCCCGTTGATCAATCTCGTCAGCCACCACGAACACCTCACCACGCGCCGTGTCGAGCACCGGCGTTCCGGTGATCCCGACAGTGGGAGAGATGTCACCGCAGGGGAGCGACGCCGACGGCACAGGTGTGGCAAGGTGCGTCGACCAGGCGACGCTGCCGTTCGTCGCCGAGAGGGCGTACACCGTGTCGTTCTCGGTGGCCACGAAGACCTGTCCGCCCGAGGCGAGCGGCTCTCCGTAGAGTGCACCGTCGAGCGCCGGAGACGTCCACTCGGGCGAGGAGACGTCGACCGAGCTGACGGCTGCTGCGACGCCGGTCCCTTCCGGGTCGCCGTGATAGACGGTCCAAGAGGGGCCTGCAGCGGGAACAGTCGTCGACCCGGACGAGCCGAACGCCGAACCGCCCCAGCCAAGCGCCAAGGTGAGCTGTGGCGAACGCGACCATCAGGTGCAGCGTTCGCTGGGCGCGAATGGCTCGCCGCGGCTTTCCCAGTTCAGACTTCGCTTGTTCTGCCTCTCCGGCGCAACGTGGAGTCGACGCCCACCGCGACGAGGAGGACTGCCGCGGTCAGCATGTCGGTCACAGCGGTGGTGACGTTGAGGAGCGCCAGCCCGTTGGTCAATGCGGCAATGACAAGTCCTCCGAGGACCGGATGGATCGGCTTGCCGTGCCCGCCGAACAGGCTGGCACCACCGATGACCGCTGCGGCCACGGCGTAGAGCACATACGTACCTCCGTCGAAGCCCACGGAGAGAGATCCCAGGCGTGAGGCGTAGACCACGACGGCCAGACCTGCGACGAAGCTGCAGAGTGCGAACGTGATGGTGCGGACCCGGGCCACATGGATGCCGGCGCGGCGGGCTGCCTCGGGGCTGGCGCCGATGGCGTACATGTAGCGCCCCAGCCGAGTCCTTGCGAGCGTGAAGGACTGGACGACCACGACGATGACGAGGAATGGAATGACCCAGGGCACGCCCTGCACGGGTGTCAGCACACCGCGGTTCAGGTTGCAGATGAAGACGAGCGCGAACCCCGCCACGGCAACGGCTGCAACGGTCGCCAGCGTGATGCCCAGAGGGGGCGCACTCAGGCCCTGCGATCGCCGTCGACCCGTGCGTGAGGATGGAGGTCAGGGCAAAGAGGCCCACTGCCACGACAAGCAAGATCCACCCGGCGGCCGGGGTCATGTTGCCGCTCACGAGGTCATCGATCACGCCGTTCGTGACGTTGATGACGCCACCGGTCGCGCCCTTGTCGGTGTCGAAGACGTAAATGAGGACGCCCTGCCAACCCAGCAACCCTGCCAGCGTGACCACGAAGGACGGGATCCTCAGCCTGGTGATCAATGTGCCCTGGAACGCCCCGATGGCGAGGCAGGCGGCCATGCCCACAATGAGGGCCGCCCACCACGGCCAGTCGGCCGGCGTTCCCATGAGGGCCAACGCGATGGCGGCACCCACTGCGCCGACGAAGCCGACGGACAGGTCGATTTCGCTGAGAATGAGTGCATAGAGCTCGGCCATGCCCAGGAGAATGATGAATGCTGCTTGGACGAACAGGTTGACGATGTTCGCGGAGCTGAAGAAAGCGCTCGACTTCACCTCGAAGAAGATGCAGATGACGATGAGCCCGATGATGATCGGGATCGCACCGCTCTCTCCGCCGCGGATCCGCATCCACCAGGCACGCAGATAGTCGCCGAGAGAGTTGGCCGCGTCCGGCGTCAATGCGACGAGGGTTTCGGGCGCCATGGCGGAGCCGAGGGCCGCTCCAGAGGTCGCGGCCTGACCCTCGGGGTCGGTGCCCGATGCCGGCTGGTCGTCGACCGTGTCGGTCATAGTGCCTCCACCCCCGGCGCATTCGCCCGCGTTGACTGACCTGTTGTCTGGTACTCGACCACCATCTGCGTATCGAAGTCGGACGCCGGTCCTTGTGCCACCAACCGGCCCAGGTAGAGGACTGAGATCTGCTCCGCCACAGCGAAGACGTCCACCAGGTTGTGCGACACCATCATGACGGCCGTGCCCTGACTCGACAGCCGTTTGATCAGCCCGAGCACCTGTTCGGTCTGGGCCACCCCGAGCGCGGCCGTGGGCTCATCCATGATCACGAGCTTGGCGGAGGAAAGAACAGCCTTGGCCACGGCAACGGACTGGCGCTGTCCTCCGGACAGTGACGCCACCGGCTGGCGGATGGACCGCACGGTCGTCACGTGGAGGTCGGCCAGCACCTCGCGCGCCTCAATCTCCATCGCGGTCTCGTCGAGGAGCCCGTGCCGTAGCTTCTCGTGCCCGAGGAAGAGGTTCTGGACGATGTCCAGGTTGTCGCACAGCGCCAGGTCCTGGTAGATCGTCGTGATCCCCAAGGCCTCGGCGTCGTTCGGGCTGTGGATATGGGCCGGCTTGCCTTCCCAGAGGATCTGACCCTCCGTCGGCTCCCAGAGCCCGGAGATGGTCTTGATGGTGACGGACTTGCCGGCCCCGTTGTCGCCGACGAGTGCGGTGATTTTGCCCGCCGGAACGGAGAGGTTGACCTTACTGAGGGCTTGGACTGCCCCGAACACCTTGCTCACTCCCCGGAGTTCCAGGAGCGGTGTCAGCACCCTCGGTCATGTTGTAGGCCCCCATCGCGACGACGGATCGAGTTCGTTGCTTCCAGCAGCCGACCCCCGCCCCGAATCCGGGGACCGGGGGTCGGCCTGGAAGTTACCTCGTTTGGTTGGACATTACCCAGACCGGCGTGCCGGTCTGCGCCCGGTTACCCGGAGATGCCCGCCGCTGCGCAGTCGGACGCGTACGAACCGGCGCAAAGTTGCGATGCCGGGACGAAGTTGTCCTTCACGACGGTGGCGTTCATGTTCTTCGTGGTGACCCATGTGGGGGTCAGGAGGACTGAGGGCACGCTGACGTTCGAAGTGGTGTCCTCGGTCTTGCCATTGGCCAGTGACGCCGGAGGCTTCACCCCTGCCCGCAGGTACAGCGCCAGGGCGACCGCGGACTGAGCCTCCAGGTAGATGGGCTTGTACACCGTGCCGCACTGGTAGCCCGCGAGCACGTTGTCGAGGCCGGTCAGCGTGGCGTCCTGTCCCGTGGTCGGGAAGGTCTTGGGCTTCACGTGGAGGGACTGCAGGTACGTGATGATCGGAGCACCCGTCTCGTCATTCGGGATCAGTGCCGAGTTGACGTTGTGGTGCGCCGTGAAGATGGCCTGGAACTCCGTCTCGGCCGTCGGCGGGTCCCACGTTCCGGCGGTGTGCGCCACGGCAACCCACTTGCCCGACTTGAAGTACTTGTTGATGACGCCGTCGTACCCCTGCGCGAACAGGGTTGCGTTGTTGTCCGTCACCGCGCCGTGCATGACGACCACCTGTGGCTTGCTGATGTGCCAGGCGGCGACACAGCTGACGAGGCCCTGGCCCATGACCTGGCCGACCTTCACGTTGTTGAAGCTGACGTAGTAGGCGCGGCTCCCACCGAGCGTGAGGCGGTCGTAGTCGATCACCTTGACGCCACGGGTCTTGGCGTAGGTCTCAATCTGCGTTCCCACACCGGCGTCCAAAGGGTCGACGAGCAGCACCGTGGCACCGTTCGAGATGTCGGTCTGCGCGTCGGTCAGCTGCGTGGTGTCGCTCCCCAGTGCGTTCTGCACCACGTACTGAGACGAGCTCAAGCCGGCTGTCTGGAGCGCCTTCGTGATGTCCGGCTGGTCGAACTCGACGTAGCGCGTCGAGCTGACCGTGTCGGGCATGATCGCGGCGACTTTCCCCTTGCCGGCCGCGGCCAAGGACTTGAACTGCTTCATGAAGGTGAAGTTGTTGGTGAACGAACTGGTCGAAACGTTGGAAGGCCCGCTTGCGCGAACGGAGGCCGAAGCCATTCCCCCTCCAACGCTGACCAGCGTTGCCGACAACACGAGGGAGAGTCCCCCGAGCATGCCTGCCTTGCTGAATCGCACATTGTCTCCTTTGGTCCTGGTTCGCCCGTTTGGACGAGCCCCCTGCTGACTGCGGTTTACCCGTATGTGGCGGGTCATGTTGCAGTTTTGTTTCAAGTTCGAGAACCATACCGAGGTCTTCAGGAGAATGCTGGGCTTTCGCTGAGAACGGGCGTTGCCCTGGGTCAGCCCTGTTCAGTGGCCCGGGCCCAGGCGGCCGCACCGGACAGTCCGGCATCGTCCCCGAGGGTGGAGCGGACGATGGTGAGGTCGCCCGGATGATGGCCGGGTCGCTGCAGCAGCATGGCGCGCAGTGGGCAGAAGAACGCCTCCTGCCTGCCCATGCCGCCACCGATGACGACCGTGCTCGGGTAGAAGGACATGACCAAATTCGACACACCGGCGGCACAGGCGGCGATGGCCTGCTCCCAGATCGCGACCGCCCGAGGCTCGCCGGCGGCGGCGCCGGCTTCGATCGCCTCTGAGCTGACGGCCCCCAGGCCCGCCTCCCGCGCCTGTCGGGCGACGCCACTGCCCGACCCCAGTTCCTCGACGGTGCTCGGTTCTCCGTCACGCCACGCACGCCAGTCGATGACCACATGTCCGACCTCGGCCAGCGATCGCTTGCCCCGTACGATCCGACCACCGTTGACGACACCGGCACCAATGCCGGTCGAGACCGTGAGGTAGGCCATGGCCGTGCTCTCGGCACCGGCGCCGAACCAGGCTTCCCCGACGGCGGCGAGGTCGGCATCGTTGGCGATGCTGACCGGAAGACCCAGTTGGGCGCTCAGGCCGGCTTCCGACAGCTGATCCGGCCACTGCGGCGGGAGATTCGGCGCCCACAAGAAGCGCCCCGCTTCGTAATCGACCGCGCCCGGAAGTCCGACCACCGCGTGGGAGGCCGTCCCGTAACCGATTTCGGAGGCCACGCCTGCGACGAGATTCGTGAACGCGGCCGGCACGTCCGAGTCTGCGGGGGTGGGGAGGGATCGGCGAAACAGGATGTCGCCCTCCGGGCCCACCAGGGCGGCGCGCATTTTCGTTCCGCCGACGTCCGCGGCCAGGACAGGTCGCGTCACTCCCGGACCCTCATGACGACCAGTCTCTCTCGTGGACGGTCGGAGCGGCGAGTCAGATTCCTACTCGGCCGGCTCGCCGGGACCGTATCCGGCCTTGCGGAGCAGCCGGCGAAGATCCGTCAGCTGCTCCGCGTCGATGTCCTTGTGGCGCTGTGGATCGAAGGTGTCACTCTCGTCGCCGATCGTGACGAGCACATGACCCTTGTGCGTCTCCTGCACCGTCCCCACCGAGTTGAGCAGTGACAGGACGGCATGCCATTCGATGTTGTGGCTCAGCGGGTGGTTGAAGATCTGCGCCATCGTGTCTCGCTGATGGCTGTTCAGGTGCTCGGCCTCGCCCACTTGGAATCCTCTCGTCGCCGCCGGGCGAAGAGCCCGGGGCGCCCATCCTGACACTTGTCGCGGCCCGCAACGGCCTCGGATTGGCGGGACGCCGGTGTGTCGTCTCCTCGCCGGATCCCCGCGCCATCGGCTCGGAGTGCGGCATAACATGAGCCCAGTTGACCTCGACACAGTGTTGACCAGGAGACAGTGATGCGTTCTGACCTCATCTCCCGGCCGCGCCTCTCGCGGCTCGAGCAGTCCCAGACCGGCGATGACACCCCCGGCGGCAGGTAGCGACGTCGGTGGCTCCCCTCCTCACCCACTTCTTCGGTGGCCCGCCACCGGTACGGTTCGAGTTCTGGGACGGCTCCGCGCTCGGACCGGCGACGGGCGACACCGTGCAGGTGCGCTCACCCGATGCGGTGCGGCGCTTGCTGTGGGCGCCGGGTGAACTTGGCCTCGCTCGGGCCTTCGTCGTGGGGGACATCGCCTTCGAGGGTGACATCTTCGAATTGCTGGCCGCCCTGCATGCTGCGGCTCCCGACCGAGTGCACGTTGGATCTCGTCTGCCCTGGCAGGCGATGCAGGCGGCGCGCCGTCTGGGGGTCATCGGCCGGCCGCTCCCGCCCCCGCCCGAAGAGGCGGCGCCGAGGGGCCGGTTGCACTCGCGCAATCGGGATGCCCAGGCGGTGCAACATCACTACGACGTCAGCAACGACTTCTACGCCATGGTCCTCGGTCCCGCCATGACGTACTCGTGCGCACGATTCGCCCCGGGTATCCGGACGCTGGAGGACGCCCAGGAATCGAAACACGATCTGGTCTGCCGGAAGCTCGGATTGGCCGACCGGCCTGGGCAGCGAATCCTCGATGTCGGATGCGGGTGGGGGAGCTTCGCCCTGCACGCGGCCCGGCGCTACGGCGCCAGGGTGGTCGGGGTCACGCTCAGCCCTGCCCAGGCCCGGTGGGCCCGGGACCGGGTCGCCGCCGCCGGTTTGGACGAGCAGATAGAAATCCGGCTGCAGGACTATCGGGACGTCGGTGACGGCACGTTCGACGGCATCGCCTCGGTCGGCATGTTCGAACACGTCGGGAGCGCAAAGAGCGCCGAGTACTTCGCGACGATGCGCCGGCTGCTCGGCCCCGAAGGTCGACTGCTCAACCATGCGATCTCGAGTGTCGGCGGGTCGCGCATCGGCCCGCGTACTTTCATGGGTCGCTACGTGTTCCCCGACGGGGAGCTGATCGACGTGGGACGGGTCGTCCTGATGATGGAGCAGGCGGGGTTCGAGGTGCGCGACGTGGAGTCGTTGCGCGAGCACTACGCCAAGACCCTCCGCGCCTGGGTTGCGAACCTCCAGCAGCACTGGGATGTGGCCGTGGCCGACGTGGGGCTGCGCCGGGCCCGCGTCTGGCAGCTCTATATGGCCGCCTCGGCCAACGGCTTCGAAGACGGCGGCATCTCCATCCATCAGGTGCTGGGCGTCGTTCCGGGGCCGGACGGGAGGAGCGGCATGCCGCCGACGCGCAGCGCCTGGGACTGAACGGTGGCGCACGGGGTGTAAACGACGCGGGTGTGGACGCACTTCCCCCCAGTACGCTGAGCGTCGTGTCGCCGGGCCGCCAGATCGTTGTCTGTGACGGCGACGAGACCGGGCAGGAGTTGCTGGAAGAGGCATTGCGGGTGCTGGACCCCGGAGTGCTCGGCTTCGGCCTCGAACTGCTCCGGTTCGACCTCTCACTCGGGAACCGGCGGGCGACCGCCAACGAGGTCGTGCACCAGGCCGCTGACGCCATGCGAGAAACGGGCTTGGGGCTGAAGGCGGCCACCATCACTCCCGAAACGACAGGCGATGTCGGCAGTCCCAATCGCATTCTGCGGGAGGGCGTCGGCGGCTCGGTCATTGTGCGGACAGGCAGGCGCATCCCAGGCGTCGCGCCGCCGGCCTCCGTCGTCCATCCGATCGTGGTCGTTCGAATGGCCGTGGGTGACGCCTACGGGGCGGAGGAGCACCGCACCGGTGATCCCGGGAGTACCGGGGAGAGCGGCGTGGCGGACGGAGCGCATCGACCGCTCCACGTGCCGGTCAGTGGCGGAGTTCTCCTTCCGCACCGCAACCCAAACGGATGCCTGCGTGTACGGAGGTCCGAAGTGGACCGTCTCCACTGTCTACGAGGGCATGTTGAAGGAGGAGATGGATGCCGCCGCGGCGCGCTACCCGGACGTGCCCTATCGACCCACGCTGATCGACGCCGCCTACGCAGGGCTGCTCACGGAGTCCAACGCTTCACCGCTGGTGATCCCGGCCCTCAACCGGGACGGTGACTGCCTTTCGGATCTGGTGTTGGCCCTCTTCGGCTCCATTGCCGGGGCCGAGTCCGTGTTGCTGGCCCTGAATGACGACCTGGAACCGGTGGTGGCCATGGCGGAGGCACCACACGGGACAGCACCATCCCTTCAGGGCAAGAACGTGGCCAACCCGATGGCGATGCTCCTCGCCTGTGCCGCCGTGCTCGACTCACGCAGCACGAGGGGACACCTTGGTGGCCAGGGCGGCCGCCGCGATCCGCCTGGCCACTCTGGGCGCAGCGGCGGACGGGATCCGGACCTTCGACCTGGGTGGGGAAGCTTCCACGTCAGACGTGGTCGACGAGGTCCTCCGTCGCCTTCGCGCCATCGACAGAGCCTGATCGCCGGATCCGGCCGAGACGGGGTTTGCCGGCGTCCGTCTGCGGGAAGGTTTCTCGTGAGCGCCCAACCTGGCCGGGGGCGGCGCGCCAGAAAGACACCGGTCGAGGGGGGTCCTTGGGTCCAGGCCCGAGGGAAGGTGAAGAGAAAGCCGGTGTGGCGTCCCGGCGTGGTCGATGTGCGCGCGCTTCGGTGTACGCATGACCTGCGGCGGATTCGTCGAACCGATCCAACGGTCGCACCTCTGACATGGATTGCGCGGTTTTTGCGCGACGGACACGACGGGAGACCGAGCGGCTGGCGACGGTGTTTTACGCGGCGATTTTCCCGATAGCGCCGCTCGAATGGCGCGCTGGTCTTGTCGAAATCCGTGCTCCCGCGCACGAGACCGCACTCCCTCCACAGCTTTCACCATGCATGTGGATTTCTCTCGCAAAGCCGTACAAATCGTGGTCTCAAGGTGAGGACAGGCCGAGCGGCGCGAAGAGATCTCCATCCTTCTCTATGCGGCGCAACACGTCGTCTGTCTCGAAGCGAAGGATCCGCGGGTCCTTCTTCGCGGCGCAGCGCTGCACCTCGTCAGGGCTGACCGGCGTCGAGACCGTCGGTGTCGGCATCGCCCGGACCGAGTAGACGGCGACCGTCGTTTTGGCCGGGTGATTCTGGCTCCAGTCGATCAGGACGCGGCCTCGGCGTAACGATCTGCGCATGTTGGAGACCACGAGCTCGGGATGATCGGACTCCAATTTGCGCGCGATCTCGTGGGTGCGGTCCCGCAGGCTGTCCCAGGTCGCTTTCGGCTCGGCCGCGGCATAGAGCTGCAGTCCCTTCGATCCGCTTGTCTTGGCGAACGACTCAATGCCTTGCTGCGTCAGTTCGTCCATGACGTAGCCCGCCACGACGCAACACTCGACGATGGATGTCCCCTCACCGGGGTCGAGATCGAAGACCATGTGGTCCGGCGGGGCAGGGAGTTTGCGACGCCTGCCGACGTGCCATAAGGGCACGTGCAGCTCAATGGTGCCGAGGTTGGCCGCCCAGGCCAAGGTCGGCAGGTCATTGATCATTGCGTAGGGGATCACGTCCTGCCCGTCGCTGGCCGGGACGTCCACCGAAGGCACCCACTCGGGAGCGTGCGACGGAATGTGCTTCTCGAAAAACGACTTGCCCTCGACACCATCGGGGAATCGCTTCATGGTCAGGGGTCGTTCCCGAAGGTGGGGCAGCATGACCGGGGCAACGCGCACGTAGAAGTCGATGAGCTGACCCTTTGTGAACCCGCTTTGCGGGAAGAGCACTTTGTCCAGATTCGAAACCGAGAGTTCTCGGCCTGCGATCGTCGTACGGGTGGACTTCGCCATTACTCCGCCACGACTTCCTGCGGCGACTTGTCGGGGCGAAGGCCTCGCCAGGTGGGGTGGCGCAGCCGGCCGGCCGTGGTCCATTCGCCGAATTCGACTTCTCCCACCAGCTCAGGACGCACGAAGTGGGCCGAACCGGCATCGGAGCTCGGCAGCACCGTGACGAACGGGTTGTCATCCGTGGCCAGGGGCTTGAGATCTCTGAGAAGTTCGGCACGCGCACGGGCGCTGAACCCGGTTCCGACCTTGCCGACGTAGCGCAGACCCCCGTCGTCAGGGATCCCGAGGAGGAGGGCGCCGAGGCTCTCCCGTCGTTCACCGCGACCGTCGGTCCAGGCGCCCAGGACAACCTCCTGCGTGCGGAAGGACTTGACCTTCGTCCAATCCGGACTGCGCCGACCGGGCCGATAGACCGAAGATCGTCGTTTGGCGACGACCCCTTCGAGGCCGTTCGCCACCGTCGCGGTGAGGATGTCCTGACCGGAGACTTCGCGGAATGAGTCAGTCGTGATGAAGGTCTCGCCGGAGAGATGCAGTGATTCCAGCCGGTCTCGTCGCTCGTCGTAGGGCGCGTCCAGCAGCGAATGGCCGTCGACGTAGAGAAGGTCGAAGGCCACGAAGGTGACGGGGTCCGAAAGAGACCGACGCTTCGCTTCGCGCTGATTCGACACGTGCATGCGCTGTTGCAGCCTCGAAAAGCTGGGTCGGCCGTCTTCACCCAGCGCCACGATCTCGCCATCAATGATGCAGGTCGTCATGCCGAGAAACTGCCCGATATCGGCCAACTCCGGGAAGGAGACCGTGACGTCAAGGTCATTCCGGCTGTGGGCCCGCACCCGCCCTCCTTCCACGAAGAGGATGGCGCGGACCCCGTCCCACTTGATCTCGAACGCCCACCCCGTGCTGTCCGTCGGCAGGTCTCCCGACACTGCCAACATGGGTTTGACGGAATCGGGCATGTCGTCGGTCCGGGTGGAAGAGCCGTGCCGATGGATCATCCAATCGCGGTCGTTGGTCTGAAAGAGCACGAAACTCCCTGTGCTCTTGGCGCCGTGCAGCACGAACTTGACCTCGGAGTCCGACCACTTCTCGACGTCGTAGTGACCGGTATCCCAGATCGTCATTCGGCCGCCCCCGTATTCGCCCTGCGGGATCTCACCCTCGAAGGTCGCGTACTCCAGGGGATGGTCCTCGGTGTGCACCGCCAGGTGGTTCTTTTCCGGCGTCTCGGGAAGGCCCTTGGGGAGGGCCCACGAGGCCAGCACGCCGTCGCGTTCGAGACGGAGATCCCAATGGAGGCTCCGGGCGTGGTGCTCCTGAATCACGAATCGCTGCCGTGACGGCCGCTCGGGTGGTCGCTTGCCCATCGGCTCGGGCGTCCTCTTTGGGTCCCGCTTGGCGCGGTAGCGCTCGAGCTTCTCCCCGTCGCTTCCACTGCGTCGACCCGTGGATCCTGGCGTCACCAGCCACCACCGTACCCATAGTGTCGGGTTGGCCGTTGCAACACGGGGTATGAGAGAACGAACGTTGTTCTGGAGAGGAGAGTGTCATGCCGACGGAGCTGACTTCACGTGTACGTCAGCGGGGAGCTCCGTGCGACAGGCGGAATACTGATGAACGTCATTGAGCGGTTCGCCCGGAAGGCGGACAAGGCGCAACAAGGTGTCCGGCCTCTTGCCTTCGCGGTCGGCGTCTTCAAGAAGTTCGGCGACGATCGCGGCGGTTCGCTGGCCGCGTTGCTGACCTTCTACGGATTCTTGTCCTTGTTCCCGCTTCTGCTCCTTCTGGTCACGATCCTTGGATTCTTCAAGGGCTCCGAACACTCGTTCGTCCAGCGGGTGGAGAACTCGGCCTTCTCGCAATTCCCCGTTGTCGGGACCAAGCTCAGCTCGAACATCCATGGTCTGCAGGGTCGCAGTGTCTTCGGATTGATCGTGGGGATCTTGTTCGTGCTGTGGGGATCACAGGGCGCACTGCAGACAGCGCAGTATGCCCAGGCGGAAATCTGGAATATCCCGGGCGTGAACCGCCCGAACTTCTTGGCTCGTCTGGGGCGCACCGGTTTGATGATGCTCGTGCTCGGCCTGTTTCTGCTCGTCAGCACGGTGCTGGCCGGGCTCGTCACAATCGGGCACCATGGCGGCTGGGCCGTTGTCGGCGCGGTGGCGGTCTCGCTCGTCGTGAACATCGGTCTCTTCATTGTCGCCTTCAGACTGCTGACCCCCAAGCAGATTCCGTGGAGGGACATGGTGCCGGGCGCCATCGTCGGGGCCGTGGGATGGACCTTGTTGCAATATGTCGGCGGCCTGCTGGTCGAGCACTCTCTGCGGAACACCAGCAAGGAATACGGGACTTTCGCGCTCGTTCTCGGTCTCATCAGCTTTCTCTACTTGGCGGCCCAGGTCACCCTGTACGCCTCCGAACTCAACGTGGTGCGCGTCCGGCACCTCTGGCCCAGGGGCATGGTCCAGCCTCCGCTCACCGCAGCGGACAAGGAGGTCTTGTCCTCCATTGCGCTGGAAGGAAAACGGAGGCCGGAGCAGTACGTGTCGACCGGCTTTCGCGTCGACCAGAGCACGCCGGGAGATTCACCAAAGGTGCCGTAGCTCGAAACCTGGCTGGCCCCCCTTTCCCGCTGCTCGGCACCCAGCACCGCCGTGTGCTGGCGAAGGAAGGTTCTCGCCCAGCGGGGCAACGAGAATGTCCAGGACCCCGAAATTCGGAAACGAGGGGTGCGGTCCCGTAGTGTCTCATCGTCGCATCACAGTCTGCGGCGGGGGACAGGGGGCCATGGGGATACAAGTCGAGCAACTCGTTGAGACCGCGGTGGCCCGGACGGGGTCAGATGACTTCGGCGGGGAGACCTGGCGAGAGGGCCTCAATGTCCTGGTGGACTCCGTCACGAGGGAATCTGCGCTCAACGAGTTGGGCGAGAGCGTCATGACCGACCAGATCGTGAGCCTCTTGGTGAACCGGCTCGAAGTCGAGCAGTGGTACGCCCGGCACCCCGAGATCGGCGAGCAGGAGATCGTGGCGCCGCTGTTCGGGCTGGGACTTCCCCGGACAGGCTCCACGGCCTTGAGCTTCCTTCTGGCCAGCGATACCGCCAGGCGCTCCCTACGCACGTGGGAGGCGGGGAATCCCTGTCCGCCGCCCGAGACGGCAACGGAGCATTCGGACCCGCGGATTGCCGCGACCCAGGTGAATATCGATATCACCAACGAGATGTTTCCCGGTTTCGAGGGAATGCTGCCGACAGCGGCGACCGGCCCACAAGAGTGCATCCTCCTCATGGCCCTCGACTTCAGATCACAGCTCTTCGAGGGCATGGCGAGCATTCCCTCCTACAGTTCCTGGCTCCTCGCGTGTGACATGGAGCCTGCCTACCGCTACCACCGGCGTGTCCTGCAATTGCTGCAGTGGCGCTGTCCGCCGGAGCGGTGGTGGCTCAAGACGCCGGCGCACATGCATTCGATTGACGCCTTGAATCGGGTCTATCCCGACGCGTGGTTTGTCATGACCCACCGTGACGTCGGGAAGGTGCTGCCCTCCGTATGCGCCGTGTTCGAGGCGCTGTCGAACATTTTGACCACGAACCCCGATCCACTGGCGATTGGGGCCCACAATTCGGAGCTCTGGCGCTACTCGCTGCAGCGCCTGATCACATTTCGGGACAGCGGCAACGAGGATCGCTTCTTCGACGTCTCCTTCGGGGAGGTACAGCGCGATCCGCTGACCGCTGTGGCAAAGCTCTACGCCGAGCTCGGAGACGAACTCAGCGTCGATGCCCGCCAACGCATGCAGGAGTTCTGGGCAGAGAGCTCAAAGGAGCGTTCCGGGCCACACAGCTACAAGGCTGAGACCTACGGACTCGACCCGGCAACGATTCGAGAGGATTTCGCTTTCTACTACGACAGGTTCGACGTCGCCCTCGAGGATTGAGAAGACGGCCGTTTCAAGCGGTCTGCGGCTTCACGGCAGCCTCCACGCGCTCAATGAGCTCGGCGAGATCTTTGAGGCCACCCTCGGTGTGAATGTCCAGCCGATCGAGGATCTGGACCGTGTCGTCATAGGTGTGTTGTGATCGGGCGTCACTGGCCTCGCTCTGCACGTTCTGGCCGACCATGATGACCGAAAGCAGTACCAGCTGAAGGAAGGTCTGGGCGATCCACGCGATGATCCCTTCCCCACCGGGCCGCAAAGCCGGTCGCAATCCGATCAGTGCGATGACGGCGAAGGCATACGCGCACCACATCGATCCGACAATGTTGGTGAGGAAGACGGCGATCTTGGCGTTGATTCCGTCTGCTCTTTTGATCTGCTCGTTCAGACCTCGAAGACTGATTGCCTTCTTGATGTGATGCCGTGCCTTCACCGGCGGTGCGATCTGCATGTCACTCATTGGGTCCTCCTGTTCGGTCGTCAGACTCTCGCATGAACAGACGCTCCGGGCGCGAATGAACGACGAATGCGGGCCTCACGGATCGACTGGCGGGAGTGCGATCACCCAGAGACCAGGACCGTCAAGACAGTCTTCTCCTGGCTGGTTGTCGGCACACTCTGAGCGGGCGTTCACCCACCAGGCCGCTGGCCGGCGACTAGTGCCGCCCCGCCGCCAAGTGGCTTTCCAACAAGCTGACGATGTCCGCAAAGACCCGTTCTTCGTCCTGCTCGCCGTTGATTTCCAGGACAAGGTTGCGCGCACGGTAGAACGCGAGGAGCGGTTCGGTCTCGACGGTGTAGACCTCGAAGCGATGGGTGATGATCTCCTCGGAGTCATCACTCCGACCGTCAGCTTCTGCTCGCGCCAGCAGCCGTCGTCGGAGTTCCTGACGGGCGACGTCGAGTTGGATCACGGCCTGGAGCTCAATCCCCCCGACCTCCTTCGTCAGTTCGTATGCCTCCTTCGCTTGCCGGAGGTTCCGGGGAAAGCCGTCGAGCACATAACCACCCTGGCGGCTCGCCCGAATGATTGACTCGGCCAGCGCTGTGAAGATCAGCTCGTCCGGCACAAGGTCCCCGCGCCGGAGGTAGTCGGATGCCTGTCGCCCGATTTCTGTCCCCGCCTTCACCTCTTGACGTAACAGCTCTCCGCTGGACAGATGCGCCACCTGATAGTGACGGGCCAGCTTCTCGGCTTGTGTCCCCTTGCCCGCTCCCGGCGGCGCGACCAATAGCACTCGCATCGTCGTGACCCTACCGCCGCGCCCGGTGGCGGAGCTCGGGGACGGTTGACGATGTCACACGCACACGGTCGATTCACCGCGGCGGACCGCTCCGGCGATCGTCAGGGAGCGAGAGGGTCCGACGCCGGGTTGAAGGTCGGCCAAGGGTCGACGGCAAGACCGACGCCGGAACGGATCGCGCCGGCGAAGTCGATCTCGGCGGCGGGGCACGGGGCCTGAATGGCGTAGCCCTGCCCGGCGTCACACCCGAGGGCGGCCAGCATGTCGATGAAGGCGAGCCGTTCGATCCCTTCGGCGACGACGCGCAGACCGAGGGCGTGTCCGAGATCGATGATGGAGCGGACGATGTCTTCGTCCCGCCCGCCCGCCTCATCGATCTGCAGGCGCGAGGTGAACGTGCGGTCCAGCTTGAGTTCGCCGACCGCCAACTCGTTCAGATGTGAGATTGAGGAGAAACCCGTTCCGAAGTCGTCGATCGAGACCCGGATACCCGAATCGGTGAGGCTCTGGATCACGCGCTTGGACCGGGTGACGTCGGCGACGACCATGCCTTCGGTGATTTCGAGAACCAGTGCGTCGGTCGGCAGTCCAGCCTGCGCCAGCAATTCGCCGACACGCTTCGGCAGGGACGAATCCAAGAGGTCGGTGGCCAGAAGATTGACCGCGACCGCGGCCCGGTGACCGTCGTGCCACCACCGTGCACAGTCGGCGACCGCCTCTTCGAAGACCCAGGTGGCGAGGGACTGGATGAGCCCACTCTCTTCGGCGAGAGCGAGGAGGTGCTCGGGCGGGATGAGGCCGAGCGTGGGGTGGGGCCATCGGAGAAGGGCTTCGACCGTCAGCACCTCACCGTTGTGCAAGTCGATGATCGGCTGGTAATGCAGCGCGAGGGAGTGCTCGCGCATGGCGACCCGTAGGTCCTCAATGAGAGCGAACCGGTCGGCTTCGTCGTCGAGTGCAGCCTCGTAGACGTCGAAAGAGCCCCGTTCGTTCTTGGCTCGGTACATGGCGATATCAGCGCAGCGAATCAGGTCCTCGGCGCTCGCAGCATGCTCGGGCGCCAGGGCAACTCCAATGCTGGCGCCGACATGCAGGCTGGCGGTGCTGACGTCAATGGGTTGTTCAAGCAGGGTGGTGATGCGTCGTGCGACAGTCGTTGCCTTGTAGGCGTCCGCCCCGTAGAGGACGACGGCAAATTCGTCGCCACCCATGCGTGCCACCAGGTCGTTGCGGCGGACGACTTGTCGGATGCGCGGTCCGATCTGACGTAACAGCGCGTCTCCGGTCTGGTGGCCGAACGAGTCGTTGATTTCCTTGAAGTGATCGAGATCGATCAGCAAAAGGGCGAGGCCGCCCGCCTGGGACACCCCTTCGGGCAGCGCGGCCAGAGCTTGGTCGAGCTCGTCCAGAAGGCCACGTCGGTTGCCCAACCCGGTGAGCTCGTCGGTGATCGCCTGATGGCGTCTCGAGTCGTTCAGGGCCCGCTGTTCACGGAGTGAGATGGCCATGCGGGCTGCCGCCACCATGACGCTGGCACCCGCGAGCCCGAGGGTGACTTCGTTGACCTGCTCGAAGTTGCTCAGCACCAAAATCACCGGGCAGGCCACGAGCACGAGAGCGATGATGGCCACCCCCAGCGCCTTTTGGACGCGTGGTGACCGTTGGCCGTGCGGGGGACGAAGCCACAGCGAGCCGGTCATTGCGATCATGGCTGCTGGCCAAATGAGGTCGAGCGGAGCTCCGGACTGATGCGCGCCAAGGGAGAGCTGGTGCAAAGACACAATGCCCCCGAGGGCCATGAGTGCGCTCCCGAAGGCGAACAGCATGGTCCGCCCCGCATGACTCGGCGCCGCGACGGCGATTCCGAGGGCGAGCGCAAGCAGCGCGATGTCACCGATGGGATAGGCGAGGCCCACCGCCACGGAGGCAGATGAGCCGCCGAGACGTCCGACCGTGTCGGACGCAAACGCAGAGCAGATGGCCGCAGTGCCCAGCGCGGCGACAGCAGCATTGAGCCAGACGCTCGCCTTGCCTTGCCGCAGTTCGGGACCCACCAGCAGGAGTAGCGCCACGCCGGCCAAGGGGTAGAAGGCGAGGGAGAAGACATCGGCTACCGAGGGTATCGAAGGGGGCGACTCGAGGGCCCAGACGATTCCGCCGAGAGCCCAGGCGAGCAGTCCGGCGCCAAGTGCCAGTGAGGCCCGGCGTCCCCCGTGCCCGGTGAGCGCGCGCCCGAAGCACGCCAACGCCAGGACCACCTCGACCGAGATGGCCAGCGGCAGCAGTTCGCCGGTATTCCGGGTGAGGAGGCAGACGACGCAGATGAGCACGACAGCCACGGTGCCCAGAACGACATCGCGCCTGGATCGGCAGGCGCCCGCCCGTGTTCTGCGACCCTCCGCCGGCAATGCCACGTTGTGAAATCGGCGTTTCGGCGGCGACGCTTGACGAGATAGTGCCCGGACCAGTTGCAATTCGGTGGCAGACCAGTCCGGTGACGCCGGATTTCAGCGAAGCCGCCCGCCTCCCCGCGCCTGCGCCTCCCTTCTCGCGCTCCGTCCGACCTGGTCTTTGACCCGGTGGGGATGCTTCAGAGCCGGCTCAGGCGTCCATTGAGTAGATCAGGTTGACGATCGACCGGTAATACTCGGGCCCGACTGTGTCCGTTGCGTAGGAGACGAAGACCAGCGGGAGGTTGTCCGGATCCCGACCCCGTAGGAGCTCGGATGCGCCGTCGTCAATGCGCCGACGGTCGGTGAAGTGGTCTTGGCTCCGCAGGGCGGATTCGATCCGGTCGAGCTCGGCGATCGATCCGACATTGAAGGTGATCGATCGAAGTCCGAGCGACTGCTGGCCATGGCGCGTTTGGTGCAGGCTGCGTGTTTCGCGTAGGAGGAGGACGGCTGACGTGGGTGCGACATCGCCGAGAACGGCCACACCGTCCCCCTCGGCAATGACGTGAAAGGGCCCGAGTTTTCCGTAGAACGCGACCGATCGCTCCAGGTCGGAGACGGCGATCAGTGTGGAGCGGAGAGTCCAGGGTTTCACGGCGGCATCTGCGGGCACGTTCTTCCTCCGTCGGTCTCGAGACCTTCCTGCGGCCGAGGAAGGATCCTCCGTCTCAGGCTATCTCTGAGCACCCTCGGCGGCGTGGGCCTCGATGCTCACCTCGTCGGCCCCGTCGAGGGCGGCCAGGAGCTCGTCTCCCCAGCGCTCGAGTCGGATGGGGCCCACGCCCTTGCACCGGGACAATTCGGCCAGTGTCTTGGGCCGACTGGTCGCGATCCCGACGAGTTCGGCGTCGTTCAATACGACGTAGGCCGGAACCGATGCAAGTTTCGCCGCTTCGGAACGCCACGCCCGAAGGGCGTTGACGAACTTCTCGTCCGGGCCCGAGGACTCGGAACCCTCTGCCGGCGAAACGAGGTGCACGGTGGTCGCCTGCACCCGCACCTCCGAGCCGAAGGGCACTCTGAGTCGAGCCTTCCCCACCTCCACAATGGCCGCCGACTCGGTGAGGTCGACCACTGTCCCTGAATGGCCGCCATGCTCGAGCACCAGCCCGAACTCAGCCGTGACGACCGGTGAGGTTCTTCTCGGCCGAGGGAGGGTGGTCCGCGGTCCTCGCCGTCTCGGCTCCGATTGGCCGCGAAGCCCGCTTGTCAGGGCGGTCGACCGGCCTCCGGACGAGCCGGCCGTGTTGCGGCCGTCCCTCCGTCCCCGCACAACGGAGGTGTGCGCTCTGGTCCCGTGGAGCTCAGGCACAAAGGGCGATGGCTCTCGGGAATCGGCCAGAACCAGAACCTGCCGTATGGCGCGTGTCAAGGCCACGTGGAAAACGCGACGTTCCCCTTCCTCGTCGTCACTCAGCCGGTGTGGGAACAGCCCCTTCGAGGCGCCGTAGACAATCACGTGTTCCCACTCACGGCCTTTGATTTTGTGGACTGTCGACAGGTGAACCGACGGTCCTTCGAGGGGTCTCGTCCCGAGGGCTGCCCGAAGCCACGGCTCGAAGGAGGCGGCGTCGGGGTGGAGCGCCGCCAATGACTCCAACGCGAGGAGATCGTCGGCATGAGTCGACCGGTCCGCCTCTCGTCGGGATGAGTCCAACACGTCCATGGTCTCACCCAGGCCGACATCCGCCCGGACGGCCCGGACCGCGGCCGCGCTTGAGGACCGGCACGCGTCCGCCACGGAATCGATCGAGTCCGCGTAGTCGGAAAGCTTTGCCACGTCTCGTCCGGACAGACGGCCGGCCAAGCGTCTGATGTCCTTGACTGACGTCATGGCCCGTTCCGACAGCATCTTGGTCACGTTGGGGGCAATCCCCCGGGAGGGTCGCCGGATCGTCTGGGCGATGTCCTCCCTTCGGATCACATCAGGCGACAGCCCCATTCGCAGGTAGGCGAGGGTGGTCGCGATGCCCGTTCGTTTCAGCACGTCGACACTCAGCGGAGCGTTGCTCGGGATGCCGGCCTCGGAAAGCGCGACCTGAACCGGGAGCAACGTCGAGTTGACCCTTGAGAGGACGGCAATCTCACTGGGGCTGACACCAGCGTTACGCCATGCCGAAATGGCGGCCACGGCAGTCTGAGCGAGGAGCTCGGCGTCGGCGTGCATGACGGCGACGGGCCCGTGCTGACGGAGCGGACCGCCGAACTCCGGCAGGGCATCGGAGCTTCCTTCCGGTGTGGTGATCGTCTTCGGGACGTGGGCTGCGTTGTAGGAGAGCACATGCTTTGCCGCCGCCACCACCGTGGGCGGACATCGGTAGTTGACCTCGAGTGCATAGGCCTGCGCCCCCGCGAAGTACTCCTCGAAATTGATCAGGTACTCGGGGGTCGCTCCTGCGTAGCCGTAAATGACCTGGTCGTCGTCACCGACACCGAAGGTGTTGTAGGTCGGGGCGCTCAAGAGCCGGATCAACAGCATGTGGGCGGGGTTCAGGTCCTGGAATTCGTCGACCAGCACGTGTCGGCAGCGGGACTGGGCTGCGCTCCGCGCCGCAGGGTCACGGAGGAGGATCTCGATGGCGCGGTAGATCTGCTCGTCGAAGTCGACGGCGCCCGCATCGACAAGAGCCTCTCGGTAAGCGTCGAAGCCGCCGGCCAGGCCATTCGCATCCGGAATTTCATCTTCGACGGCGGCCGGAGACGTCAGGCCCAGACGAACGGCCGAGAGTGCGTCGATGTACGGGAGCACGGTATCGGTGTTGGTCTGTCGACGGACATCGAAGACGCTCTGCACCAGGTCTCGTACCCGCGACTCCTCCAGGACGTCCATGCGTCCTCGACCGCCGAACTCGTTGCAGATGGAGAGTCCGACGCTGTTGAGTGTCCGGATGTGGGGACCTCGTGCGGTGACGAGACTGCCGCATCGCTCGCGGAGCTCGTCCGCCGCCTTCTTGTTGTAGGCGAGCACGGTCACGGTGGATGGCTCCGCACCGCGTTCATCTATGAGGTAGCGGAGGCGCGCCGTCAGTACCCGGGTCTTCCCCGAGCCGGCCGGGGCGATGACCCTGGCCCCACCAGAGGGATGGCTGACTGCCGCGAGCTGGTCGGCAGCCAGGTCAGCCTCTGGCGGGCGGTGCCCGACCGTTGAGAGTGATCCCGACTCCGTGTTCCAGCGGTGGACCACTCGGATCCCGGTGGCGTCACGGGTGGGGGCGAAGGGACCACCGTCGACGAAGAGGGGCGTTCCGTCAGCAAGTTCGATGTCGGCGAGCCCCGAGTCCGTGACCCCCTGGGTGGCGAAACGCCTGACGGCCTTGCGCCCGTGCCACCAGATCGGTTCTCCGCTGCGAGCGTCGTAGTTGTTGGCCCACAGCAGGAAATGCAGACGTTCTCGGGTGAACTCGAAACGGGGACTCAGGTCATGGACGGGCAGACGGCAGGTCTCACGTTCTTGCAGGTGCTTGGAGTCGACGGCGAGCTCCACCACCAGGGATCGGCGCTCTGACCAGGATTGTTGCAACGTGGCCAGGGCAGCAGACGGCTCTTGGAGTACCTGCTGGTCGATGATGACCGTAGGACACCCGGCCCAAGGGCTCGGAGGGGCCACTCCGCTGA
>CAWACN010000003.1:0-17230 GCA_963780525.1 uncultured Acidimicrobiaceae bacterium
TCGAGGAAGGCCGCCAAGCACGGACGCGCCGCTCACCCCGTCGAGGATGGCGTGGTGCACCTTGGCCACCAGTGCCGTGCGCTCCCCCTCCAGGCCCTCGACCACGTGCATCTCCCAGAGTGGGCGGTCCGGATCGAGCTGGCGGCTCATGATGCCGGCGACGAAGGCGTCGAGCTCGGCCCGGCCTCCGGGCGAGGGCAGGCTGGCCCGGCCGAGGTGGTCGTCCAGATCGAAATCCGGGATCGTCGACCCAGACCGGGGTGGTGCAGGCCGAACGGCACCCGGAGGGCCCGCTGCCGCAGCGGGGCGATCAGGTGGAGCCGCTGCTGAATGACACGCCGGATCTGCGCGTAGCGGGTGGACGGCGAGAAGAGCGACCGGGCGCCTTCGGGCGGGTCCAGGACGAGCGCCACCCCGACGTGCATCGGCGTGGTGGGCGTCTCCAGGGAGAGGAAGGCGGCGTCCATGCCGACGAGTGACTCCATGACACCGCCCTTCTTAGCGTCTCGGTGCTCGCCCGTCATGTACCCGTGTGCCCGAAGCCGCCGGCTCCCGCGCTCCGAATCCTCCAGCCCGCCCTCGCCCACCAGTTCGAAGGCGGCCTGCTCCACCTTGACCAGGACCAGCTGGGCGACCCGGTCGCCCCGGCTGACCGTGTAGTCGTGCTCGGGATCGTGGTTGACCAGAATGACCTGGAGCTCCCCCCGGTAGCCCGAGTCGATCAGGCCGGGGGCATTGAGGCAGGTGAGGCCGTGACGGGCGGCCAGGCCGCTGCGGGGCACCACCAGGCCGGCGTACCCGGCCGGGATGGCGACGGCCACACCCGTGGGAACCACGGCACGGCCGCCGCGGCACGGCAGCAGCGACCTCGGTGCGTGGCGATCAGGTCGGCCCCGGCGTCGCCCTCCCGGGCGTAGGACGGCAGCGGGCAGCTCTTCGTCGAGCTGGTGCAGGGGGACGCGGCAGCATCGCCGGACATTACAAGGCCTGCGCCAACCTCCCCCCGTCCGGGGTGGCCGGTAGCATGCCGCGCGCATGCTGGCCTGGATCGATCTGGAGATGACGGGGCTCGACCCGGCGCGCCACACCATCGTCGAGATCGCCTGTCTCATCACCGACGACGACCTGGCAGTTGATTGAGGAGGGGCCGGACCTGGTGGTCCACGCCACGCCCGAGCAGCTGGCGAACATGGACGACTTCGTGCGCACCATGCACACGACGCTCAGGCCTCCTGACCGCCATGGAGGAGTCGACGCTGACCCTGGCCGACGCCGGGGCCCAGACCCTGGCCTTCCTCAAGTCGCACATTCCCGAGGCCCGCACGGTCCCGCTGGCCGGGAACTCCATCGGGACGGACCGGCGCTTCCTGGCCACCGAGCTCCCCGAAATCGAGGACTTCCTGAACTACCGCTCCGTCGACGTCTCCACCATCAAGGAGCTGTGCCGGCGTTGGCTCCCCGATGTCTACAAGCGGCGCGCCCGAGAAGAGGGGTGGCCACCGGGCCCTCCAGGACATCCGCGAGTCTGTGGCCGAGCTGGCCTACTACCGGGCCGCGGTCTTCGACCGCGCCGTCCCGAGCGACAAGGAGAGCTCGTGAGCACCACCGGCAAGGACGCGCCGCCCATGTCCATGGCGGAGGCCAACGCGACGCTCACCGCCCCCGGCCAGCTCTTCGAAATGGAGGAGATGGACATCCGCGGCGTGCCCACGCGGATTTGGAAGCACGCGCCGCCTTCGCTACGCGCCGTCATGGACATGTCGCTCGGCCACGGCGACGCGGTCTTCCTCGTCTACGAGGACGAGCGGACCACTTTTGCCGAGCACTACCGCATCGCCTGCACCCTGGCCCATCGGCTGCGGGACACGTTCGGCATTCGAGCAGGGCGACCGGGTGGCCATCATCATGCGGAACCTGCCCGAGTGGGTCATGGCCTTCTGGGCCGCCACGCTGGCCGGTGCCATCGTCGTCCCGCTGAACGCGTGGTGGAGCGGCGAGGAGCTGCGCTACGGGCTCGAGGACTCGGGATCGAAGGTCGTCTTCGTCGACACCGAGCGGGTCGAGCGGATCCGCCCGGTCGTGGGCGGCCTCGCCGACCTCGGCGCCATCATCGTGACGGACGAACACCGCCGCGAGCCCGAAGCGCCCCTGACCGTGTCCGAGCCGACGGCTGACCCGAACACGGTGCCCGAGTGGCCGTTCGCGCTGGCCCTGGGCCCCGTCGACCAGGCCGCGCTGCCGCCCGACCTCACCATCGACCCGGAGGACGACGCCACCATCTTCTACACGTCGGGCACCACCGGTCGCCCCAAAGGCGCGGTCGGCACCCACCGCAACATGTGCACGAACCTGATGAGCCTCTTTTTCATCAACACACGCGGCGCCACCCGCTTCGGCAGCCCGACCCTCGAGGCAACCGGCGAGAAGTCACAGGCCGCCTTCTTGCTCTCTGTCCCGCTGTTCCACGCCACCGGCTGCCACTCGGTCATGGTCTCCAACCTGGCCGCGGGCGGAAAGCTCGTGATGATGCATCACTTCGATCCCGAGCGTGCCCTCCAGCTCATTGAGCGCGAGAGGATCGGCACCTTCGGCGGCGTGCCGGCCATGGTCATGCAGGTGCTGGACTCGCCCAACTTCGCCAAGTTCGACACCTCCTCCATCCGGGGCGTGTCCTAGCGCCGTGATCGCCATGGATGAACACACCCGCCAGGAACATCTGGAGGCGATGACGAGCTTTCTTGACTCCTCCGAAGCGTTCGCCGGTCTCGACGTCATTGCGGTCCCCATGCGCTCCTACTGCTGGCGGGCAACCAAACGCTGAGCACGGCTACGCATCTCTGGAGAGAGAAATGTCCTGAGGATTAGGACAAAGGTCCCTAAGGACATTCTCAGGTTCAGGCGTACGGTGACGCCATGGCCCTTGTCGTCCTGCTCGGAGCACTGATCAACCTCAACGGATCGGGTCACTACATCCACTGGGGCTTCATTCAGATCTCAGTCGCCAATTTCGTCGTCATCATTTTGATGGTGATCGTGTTCGTGCTGGCGATCCTCCTCCCGTTCCCACGGCGGAAGGGTGGTGGCCAGTGAGCATCGACACCGGAACCCCCGCACGGTCACCGGAACACACATCCGCAACCGAGGTGTCCCGTCAATGGACAGCCAAGGTGCGGGGGGCGGCGGAGGTGGCCTTCCCGCCGGACCGTCTGCTCCCCGACCGCCAGCCGGCCTACATGTCCTCCTGGATCTACGTGTTCGGAGTCCTGACTGTCGTCAGTCTGGCCTGGGTCATCCTCACCGGCTGCATCCTCGCAGTCATGGGACCGAGCTGGTGGCACGTCTCCACCACAGGGCACTTCGTGAACTCACTGCACCTGTGGAGCGTGGAGGCGTTCTTCTTCTTCATGGTGATCCATCTCTGGGGCAAATTCTTCATGGCGGCCTGGCGGGGTAACCGTCGCCTGACCTGGGCCACCGGGGTCGTCTCGTTCCTGGCGTCGGTCGGCGCTGCGTTCACGGGTTATCTGTCGCAGCAGAACTTCGACTCGCAATGGATATCGACCCAGGCCAAGGACGGCATCAACGCCACCGGAGCCGGCGCGGTGTGGAATGTCTTGAACTTCGGCCAGATGCTCATGTGGCACATCGTCCTGCTGCCGATCGTCGTCGCGTTGATCGTCGGCCTCCATGTCCTGCTCGTCCGGCGTCGTGGCATCGTCCCTCCCTTCGACCTCACGTCCGAAACCGACGGTGACGTCACGGGCGCCGGCGCCGGTGACGAGAACGACGAGCCTGCGGCGGAACGGGGCTCAGCATGAGCCGGGGAACCCGCGGGCGTCGGCGCTTCAACCCTGACCGCGACGTGAAGGAGTGGAAGGGCGCGTACATCCCCTACGACATCCTCAAGGAGGCCTTCGTCGCCTTTCTGGCGGTCGCCGTGCTCATCGCAGTCCTCGCCGTCGTCTTCTCCTCGCCAGACGAGCCCGCGGTCACCTTGAAGACGTGGTCGGCGGTGGACCCGGTCGACTTCGCCCAGACGACGGTCACCGAGCTGGACGGGTCCAGCGGGACCGCAACCTACGGGCCGCCGTACAACACCACACCGGACGCGTCACAGCACATCGGTTTCTTCGAGCCCGCTCAATGGATCGGCGTGCACCAGCCCGTGGACACGGCGCAGGATTTTGTGATCGGCCCGCTGCGTACCCTGCCCAATCAACCGGTCACCCAGCTTGCGATCACTGCCTACGAGAGCGCTCCCGCTGCGCAGCAAACAGCATGGACGACCGCCTACGAGAAGGCGGTGGCCAATGCCACCGACGTCCGGGGCCGGCTCCACGTGCCGGCCGGCCGCTATGGCCCCGTCGGCGTCATCGTCGGCTCACTGACCGCCATGGCGCAGACGGGTGGCCTCGACGGCACTCTTCTGAGCAACGGGCAGTTCTACAACACGGACTACACCAAACCCCTCCTCTTCCTGGCGGACGGCAGCGTATCTGGAGGATCGCGCCGGTAGCCAGCATCTCCAGGGTGATCAGTGGGGCATGATGAACGAGACCGGGAACTACCCCGGTCAGGCCTGGCTGTGGCTCTACACCATGTGGTACCAGGTCCCACCCATGAATGCGTCCTCGAACGGCGATCTCGAGGTCTGGGTCATCATGATGGGGTTGTCCCTCGCGTTGCTCTTCCTTCCGTTCATACCGATTCTGCGATCGATTCCACGCTGGTCCCGTGTGTACCGGTTGATCTGGAGGCGCCACTATCAAGACCTCGCACACGCCTGAGAACGATCTGCACGCAGGCGTCCCGCGGCTGGTGAACCCCCGCACCATCTTCTGAGCCCATGTGTCGTGCCGCAGCGGCGACGCTTCGGGGTCTTCGCAGGAGCGGCCCGAGGCCTATGCCGTCGCCCCGCGCGCGTCGAGCGCACAGGCCACGAGCTCGCCGAGGGCATCGTCGACGTGCACCGCCACTTCGTCGAGCTCCGGCAGGAGGCGGCGGCAGGCCAAGAAGCCGAAGGAGACCCTCCCGAGATACGAGAAGGCCGTCACGTTGAGGCCGATGCCCTCCGCCATGGGGCCGACCGGGTAGATCTCGGCTACCCGGCTTCCGGCCAGGAAAAGGGGGAGGTCGGGGACCTTGACGCTCGAGACCGTCACGTTGAAGGGCGGCCGCATTCTGTCGAAGAGGCGTGCACCCGCCACCGCCCGGGCCACCCGGGAGGCCAACGCCGGCAGGGCAATCTGGGCCAGGTCGCCGAGGAAGCGACCCCCGTGCAACTTCTCCTGCTCCTTGGCCACTCGAGTGGACTCTGCGATGGCGTCGAGCCGGGACACGGGGTCGTCGATGTCGCTGGCCAGCGACACCAGCATCCCCGAGATCTGGTTGCCCAGTTCCTCCGTCTCGCCCTCCGCCCGCGTCGAGACGGGCACCATGGCGACAAGCGTTCCGTCGACCTGCTCGTCGCGATCGGCCAGGAGACGGCTGAGCCCGCCCGAGACGCAAGCCAGGATCACGTCGTTCACCGTCGCCTCGAACGTCCGGCTGACCAGCTTCACGTCCTCGAGCGGCACGGAGAGGCCGGCGAAGCGTTTGCGGTTCGACACCGCACCGTTGAACGAGGTGCGTGGCGCCGCGAAAAACCCGGGCGGTGATTGCTCCCCCCGTCCGGCCAGCTCGCGGTTGTGCATGCCCAGATCCGCCACGGCCTCCACGCCGGCCTGCAGGGTACTGAGGGCCGATCCCGGCTGCCGCGCCAACGACGAAGCGGCGTGGCGAAGCATCTGCGTGTTGGACGGCAAGGGAGCGGGGTCCCATTCGGGTGGGAGCTCCACAATGCGGGTCCGCGGTGTGACGTCGAGGAAGGCCGCCAACACGGACGCGCCGCTGACCCCGTCGAGGATGGCGTGGTGCACCTTGGCCACCAGTGCCGTGCGCTCCCCCTCCAGGCCCTCGACCACGTGCATCTCCCAGAGTGGGCGGTCCGGATCCAACTGGCGGCTCATGATGCCGGCGACGAAGGCGTCGAGCTCGGCCCGGCCTCCGGGCGAGGGCAGGCTGGCCCGGCCGAGATGGTCGTCCAGATCGAAATCCGGGTCGTCGACCCAGACGGGGTGATGCAGGCCCAGCGGGACCCTGAGGGCTCGTTGCCGCAGAGGGGCGATCAGATGGAGACGCTGCTGAATGACACGCCGGATCTGCGCGTAACGGGTGGACGGCGAAAAGAGCGACCGGGCACCTTCGGGCGGGTCCAGGACGAGGGCCACCCCGACGTGCATCGGCGTGGTGGGTGTCTCCAGGGAGAGGAAGGCGGCGTCCATGCCGACGAGTGACTCCATGACACCGCCCTTCTTAGCGTCTCGGTGCTCGCCCGTCATGTACCCGTGTGCCCCAAGCCGCCTGTCCCGCGCTCCGAACCCTCCAGCCCGCCCTCCCCCACCAGTTCGAAGGTGGCCTGCTCCACCTTGACCAGGACCAGCTGGGCGACCCGGTCGCCCCGGCTGACCGTGTAATCGTGCTCGGGATCGTGGTTGACCAGAATGACCTGGAGCTCCCCCCGGAAGCCCGAGTCGATGAGGCCGGGGGCATTGAGGCAGGTCAGGCCGTGACGGGCGGCCAGGCCGCTGCGCGGCACCACCAGGCCGGCGTACCCGGCCGGGATGGCGACGGCCACACCGGTGGGAACCACGGCACGGCCGCCGCGGCAGGGCAGCAGGACCTCGGTGGTGGCGATCAGGTCGGCCCCGGCGTCGCCCTCCCGGGCGTAGGACGGCGCGGGCAGCTCTTCGTCGAGCTGGTGCAGGGGGACGCGCAGCATCGCCGGACATTACAAGGCCTGCGCCAACCTCCCCCCTCCGGGGTGGCCGATAGCATGCGCGCGCATGCTGGCCTGGATCGATCTGGAGATGACGGGGCTCGACCCGGCGCGCCACACCATCGTCGAAATCGCCTGCCTCATCACTGACGACGACCTGGCGTTGATTGAGGAGGGGCCGGACCTGGTGGTCCACGCCACGCCCGAGCAGCTGGCGAACATGGACGACTTCGTGCGCACCATGCACACGAAGTCAGGCCTCCTGACCGCCATGGAGGAGTCGACGCTGACCCTGGCCGACGCCGGGGCCCAGACCCTGGCCTTCCTCAAGTCGCACATTCCCGAGGCCCGCAAGGTCCCGCTGGCCGGGAACTCCATAGGCACGGACCGGCGTTTCCTGGCCACCGAGCTCCCCGAAATCGAGGACTTCCTGAACTACCGCTCCATCGACGTCTCCACCATCAAGGAGCTGTGCCGGCGTTGGCTCCCCACTGTCTATAAGCGGGCGCCCGAGAAGAAGGGTGGCCACCGGGCCCTGCAGGACATCCGCGAGTCTGTGGCCGAGCTGGCGTACTACCGGGCCGCGGTCTTCGACCGCGCCGTCCCGAGCGGCAAGGAGAGCTCGTGAGCACCACCGGCAAGGACGCGCCGCCCATGTCCATGGCGGAGGCCAACGCGACGCTCACCGCCCCCGGGCAGCTCTTCGAAATGGAGGAAATGGACATCCGCGGCGTGCCCACGCGGATTTGGAAGCACGCGCCGTCTTCGCTACGCGCCGTCATGGACATGTCGCTCGGCCACGGTGACGCGGTCTTCCTCGTCTACGAGGACGAGCGGACCACTTTTGCCGAGCACTACCGCATCGCCTGCACCCTGGCCCATCGGCTGCGGGACACGTTCGGCATTCAGCAAGGTGACCGGGTGGCCATCATCATGCGGAACCTGCCCGAGTGGGTCATGGCCTTCTGGGCCGCCACGCTGGCCGGTGCCATCGTCGTCCCACTGAACGCGTGGTGGAGCGGTGAGGAGCTGCGCTACGGGCTCGAGGACTCGGGATCGAAGGTCGTCTTCGTCGACACCGAGCGGGTCGAGAGGATCCGCCCGGTCGTGGGCGACCTCGCCGACCTCGGCGCCATCATCGTGACGGACGAACACCGCCGCGAGCCCGAAGCGCCCCTGACCGTGTCCGAGCCGACGGCTGACCCGGACATGGTGCCCGAGTGGCCGTTCGCACTGGCCCTGGGCCCCGTCGACCAGTCCGCCCTGCCGCCCGACCTCACCATCGACCCGGAGGACGACGCCACCATCTTCTACACGTCGGGCACCACCGGTCGCCCCAAAGGCGCGGTCGGCACCCACCGCAACATGTGCACGAACCTGATGAGCCTCTTTTTCATCAACACCCGCGGCGCCACCCGCTTCGGCAGCCCGACCCTCGAGGCGACCGGCGAGAAGTCACAGGCCGCCTTCTTGCTCTCCGTCCCGCTGTTCCACGCCACCGGCTGCCACTCGGTCATGGTCTCCAACCTGGCCGCGGGCGGAAAGCTCGTGATGATGCATCACTTCGATCCCGAGCGTGCCCTCCAGCTCATTGAGCGCGAGAGGATCGGCACCTTCGGCGGCGTGCCGGCCATGGTCATGCAGGTGCTGGACTCGCCCAACTTCGCCAAGTTCGACACCTCCTCCATCCGGGGCGTGTCCTACGGTGGCGCACCTGCACCGCCCGACCTGGTGCGCCGCATCAGGGCGGCCTGGCCCGTCGGACAGCCCTCGAACGGGTACGGCCTGACGGAAACCTCGTCGGTCACCTCCATGAACTCGGGCGCGGACTACATCGCCAAGCCCGAGAGCGTCGGCCCGGCCGTTCCGGTCTGCGACGTGGCGGTCATGCCCGAAGACTTCCCCGGCGACGAGCCCGACAGCACAGTCCCCCGCGGCCCCGACGTCCGGGGTGAGCTGTGGATCAAGGGCCCCAACGTCGTGCGCGGCTACTGGAACCGTCCCGAGGCCACGGCCGAGTCGTTCACCCACGGCTGGCTGCACACCGGTGACGTGGCCCGGCTGGACGAGGACAACTTCATCTACATAGTGGACCGGGCCAAGGACATGATCATCCGGGGCGGCGAGAACGTGTACTCGGTGCAGGTCGAGGCCGCCCTGTTCGAGCACCCCGCCGTCGCCGACTGCGCCGTGATCGGCGTGCCCCATCCCACGCTCGGTGAGGAGGTGGGGGCGGTCGTCGTGCTCCGGCCCGGGGCCAAGGTGACCGCGGACGAGCTGCGGCTGCACGTGAAGGCCCGTCTGGCCGGCTTCATGGTGCCGACCCATATCTGGTTCCGCTCGGAGCCCTTGCCCCGCAATCCGCAGGGCAAAGTCCTCAAACGCGAGCTACGCGACGAGTTGGTGGCGCGCGAAGACTGAGGACTGCTCAGGTCGGATCGGGCGAACGGCCGGTGAGCCCGAGCAGGCGGTCGAGCAGGGGTGCCTCCTCGGGGACCGGCACCGCGGCCGGGAACACGCCGATGGAACGCCACTCTTCGGCGTGCGGCGCCAGCTCGTCCCACAGGCCCTGCACGAGTTCGGGTGGCAGTGCCGGGTCCACGCCGATCGCCCGCGCGATGTCATGGGCCCGCAGGCCCCGGAACTGGTTGACCTGCCAGAGGTACTCGCGCACCGAGTAGTCGCCGAACGACAGGTGCGCCACGGCGTCGAGGTCCGTCACCGCGGCCGCCGCCGCACAGGCCCGGTCCACGATGGCCTCGAAGTTCGCCACAGGGTCCTCTCCCAAGAGGTCGCCGTCGAACTTGCCCGATCCCGCCTCTTCCATGGTCAGCCCGTCCAGCGTGTCGGGCACCCAGGCGTCGTCGTAGGCGTGGTAGTTGATCAGGGTGCGCAAGGACGGCGGCTCCGGGCGGGCCCGGGTGGCGAAGCTGGCCGGCAGCATCATCTCCCACTGATCGGGGGTGATCTGGGCCACCACACGGGCCAGGGCCCGGTCGGCCAGCTGGAACACATCGGGTTCAGCCAATTCAGCCATCAATGTCTGCTCCTTGCTCCGTGTACTCACCGTGCCCGCGCCGCAGTGGCGCCGGCGGCGCCATGCTGTCGCAGAGCTGTGACAGCCTCACCCCGCTCCCGTCTCGCCCCGAGCTCAGCGCGCCCCCGCTCCTCGGACGCGAACGTGCCGGCCCGAGAAGGCCGGCACGTTCCAACAGCACGCCCGAGCGATCGGGCAGGCAGGTGTCCTCAGCGGTTGGGCTGGGGCGTGACCCGCAGGTAGGGCTTCAGGGCCTTCCAGCCCTTCGGGAAGCGACCCTTGGCGTCGTCGTCGCTGAGCGCGGGGACGATGATGACGTCGTCTCCGTCGGTCCAGTTGACCGGCGTGGCCACCGAGTAGTCGGCGGTCAGCTGCAGCGAGTCGAGCACCCGGAGGATCTCGTCGACGTTGCGGCCGGTCGAGGCCGGGTAGGTCAGCGTCAGCTTGACCTTCTTGTCCGGGCCGATGATGAAGACCGAACGCACCGTCAGCGTGTTGTCGGCGTTGGGGTGGATCATGTCGTAGAGGTCCGCCACCTTGCGGTCCTCGTCGCCGATCAACGGAAAGGCCAGCGCCGAGCCCTGGGTCTCCTCGATGTCGCCGGCCCAGGCCCCGTGGGACTCGACCGAGTCGACCGAGAGCCCGATCAGCTTGGCGTTGCGCTTATCGAACTCGGGCTTGGCCTTGGAGAAGGCACCGAGCTCGGTCGTGCAGACCGGAGTGAAGTCCTTGGGGTGCGAGAACAGGACGCCCCAGCTGTCACCCAACCACTCGTGGAAATTGATGGTGCCTTCGGTCGTGTCCGCCGTGAAGTCGGGGGCGGTGTCCCCGAGTCGTATTGCCATGTGTTCCTCCTGGAAATGATGAAGATCCGAGATGCGGAAAGTGACTCTACCGGTTGTTCCCGCAATTGTCGACATGATTGGTCATCTTTTCCGCCGGCCCGGCCGGGCCGTAAAAAAGTGGCTCTCACCTGGGCACGGAGCAGCCACTCCCTGTACGAGGACCCCGTGGCGCCGTGCGAGAATGCCTGCATGCGTCCCTCGCCGCCGGCAGACGATCCCTCATCGGGGCCGTACCAGCCGTACCGGGCCGACCCCGTCCTGGTGGAGCGCGACGGCCCGGTGACGGTGGTCACCATCAACCGGCCCGAGCGCCGCAACGCCGTCGACAGCGTGTGCGCCGATCAGTTGCGGGAGGTCTTCGAAGCCTTCGACCGCGACGACGACCAGTTCGTCGCCGTCCTCGCCGGCGCCGGTGAGACCTTCTGCGCCGGCGCCGACCTGAAGGCGGTGGCCGAAGGGGACCGACGGCCCATCCCAGACGACGGGCCCGGCCCCATGGGTCCCACCCGGCTGACGCTGGGCAAGCCCGTGATCGCCGCCGTCGAGGGCTACGCCGTGGCCGGGGGCATTGAGCTCGCGCTCTGGTGCGACCTGCGGGTGGCCGCCGAGGATGCCGTCTTCGGGGTGTTCTGCCGGCGCTTCGGCGTCCCGCTGTGCGACCTCGGCACCGTCCGCCTGCCGCGCCTCATCGGGCACGGGCGGGCCATGGACCTGATCCTCACCGGACGTGCCGTGCCGGCGTCCGAGGCCCTCACGATGGGGCTGGCCAACCGGGTGGTCGCCCCGGGTGCGGCGCTGCCGGCGGCCGTGGCGTTGGCCCACCAACTCGCCGCTCTGCCCCAGCTCTGCCTGCGCTCGGACCGCATGAGCGCGTTGGAGCAGTGGGGACTGAGCGAGGAGCACGCCGCCCGCGGCGAGGCCCGCCGCGGGCGCGAGGTCGTCAGCAGCGGGGAGACGCTCGAAGGAGCACTGCGTTTCGCGGGAGGTGCCGGCCGCCGTGGCGCTGCGCTCGACTGACGACACCGCGGACGGGGAAAAGCCGCCGTCCCGACCCACCGTCGCCGCTTTCGACTTCGACGGCACGTTGGTCCATGGAGGGAGCGTGTTCCCCTTCTTGGTCAGTTTGCGTGGCGTCTGGCCGGTACTGCGCGCCGCCCTCCGCCTCTCCCCCGCCCTCCTGCGTGCCGCCATCACCGGCGGCACGGCCGCCGACGAGGTCAAGGAGAAGCTGTTCATGCGCCTCCTCGGTGGCCTGCCCGTGACCGACCTCGAGAGACGCTCGGCCGTCTTCGCCCACCGCCATCTGCGCAAGCACCTGCGCGAGGACGTGCACCGGCGGCTCGAGTGGCATCAGCGCCAGGGGCACTACACCGTCATCGTCTCGGCCTCACCCGAGTGCTATGTCAGCCCGGCCGGCGAGGAACTGGGGGTCGACGGGGTCGTGGCGACACGCCTCGCCGTCGGCGGCGGCGGTCTGCTCACAGGCGGCTACGAAGGGAAGAACTGCCGCGGGGCAGAGAAGTACGCCCGGCTGGTCGGGCATCTCCGGTCACGCGGCCTGCTGTCGAACAACGGGGGTGAACAGCCCGTGTTGTGGGCCTACGGCAACAGCCGAGGTGATCTGCGCCTGCTCAATGCGGCGGACCACGGTGTCGACGCCGGACGCCTGGGCCCCATGGGTCGCCTGCGCCAGTTCCCACGGCTCGCCGAGGTCACGGCTGCAGCCAGGGCGACGGGGTCAGCCGGGGGTGGCGGCAATACCCACGGCATGGCCTGAGTAGCCGGGCACGGCGGTGGGGACGTCTCCGAAGTAGGGCGCGTCCCCGAAGGCGAAGACCTGCCCGCTGCCGTTCACGGCATCGAACCCCCGCCCGCTGAAGTCCGGGATGAGTCCGGTCATGGGGCTCTTCATGGTGGAGAGCGCCGGTGAGTCGCTCGACAGCCCGACGGACGGCGCGTCGCCGAAGTCGTAGACCGTCCCGTCGGCTCCGAGCACCCAGTACCCACCGCCGTCGGGGGTCGGGGCCACGCCGACCAGGGCCGTGGCGGGCGGTGCGCCACCGAGCGAGCCGAAGAAACCGGCGTCACCGAAGGCGAACACGCCGCCGTCGGCGGCTATGAGCCAGTAGCCGCCCCCGTCATGGGTCGGCACCATGCCGATGATCGGCTTGTTCAGCTTCAGGCTGCCGGTGCTGCCGTAGAACTGGGCGTCGCCGTAGGCGAAGATCCCGCCGTCCGAGGCGACCAGCCAGTACCCGCCGCCGCCGGGGGTCGTGGCCATGCCCACCATGGGTTTGTTCAGGCGGATGCTCCCGGTGCTGCCGTGGAATGTCGCGTCGCCGAAGCTGAACACGCCGCCGTCGCTGGCCACCTCCCAGTAGCCGGCGGCGTCGTGTGTCGAGGCGATGGCGACCACGGGCTGATTGAGCAGCATGCCCCCGGTGCTGCCGTAGAACTGCGCGTTCCCGAAGCTGAAGACTCCCCCGTCGGCGGCGTTGACCCAGTACCCGCCGACCCCGCCACTGGGTTGGTCGCCGGCCAGGGTCGTCCCGCCCGGCAGGTTCTGCAGCGTGGCAGGACCGTAGTAGTGGTTCACGATCTGCTGGTACCCCCAGTTGCCGTCCCCGTTGTCCTGACCGATGGCATAGCCGAGAGCCCCCCACTGGCCCATGCCGATGCCGTGCCCCCAGCCCTGGCCCGAAATGTACGCGTTCGTGCCGTCGGTCGAGGTCACGGTGAACAGGTCCGACTTGAGTCCGAGGTCGACGTAGAACTCGGTGCCGGGAATGGTGGTGCTCCCGGACGTCCCGTTGAGCGTGATGCTCGACACGCGCCCGAACGAGCTCTCGTTGAACGGGCGGCCCGGATCGAACACGGCACCGCCGAATCCGGTGAACGAACCGATCTGTGACGACCAGGCGGCGTTGATGGCGCTGTAGCTGACCGTGGTGCTCCAGGTGTGGTTGGGATTGCAGGCGACGTTGGCGAGACAAACGGCGTCGCCGTCGTCGGGCACGGCCGTGAACGGCGACTCCTCGTTCACACTCGAGGTGTAGCCGCCCGTCGACGCGGAGTACTCGGTGGTGGCGACGTTGCCGTTGGGCATCACCATCACCTGACCGGCTGTGTCGTTGGCGGCCGCGATGGTCGTCGGTGTCTCATATTCGGTGCCGCGGTACGTCTGGCACGTGAGATCGCAGGTGTCGGCGTAGCCGCCGTACCCGCCGAGGTCGGCCAGGACGTACGAGCGGACGGCCACCGCCTGCGCCTCGAGCTCCTGGAAGCCCCAGTTCATGCCCTGCGGCCCGGCCCCGCCGAGGCTGGCCCAGCTCGACGGCGACTCGCCGGGCACGGTGTCGGCCACGTACTGCTCGAGTGGCAGCGCGTTGACCGACCTCGCCTGGCCGGCCGAGTTGTACACGGCTGTCAATGTGCCACGCACGATGGGGCTGTAGCCGGGCTGGGCGATGCACAGCTTGAGGAGCCCGTCCCCCGCCGGTGACGCCGTGGGGTCGGTCTGACTGCTCGCGACCTGGGCCCAGGGGCCGGAGCATCCCGGGCCGGTGAAGACGTTCCAGAGACCGGTGCCGGCGGGCTGGAACAACACGGCAGGAGTACCGGGAGGCACGCCCGGGCCCGAGACGCTCGCGCCGCTCGCCCCCGACGCCTCCGCAATGAGATCGAGGCCGTCGTTCTCGGTCATGTCGATCCGCACGTTGGTGCCGTCGCCCGGCAGGACGTGCGACGCCGGGGCCTCAATCTCCGCCGGTACCGATGCCCGGTCCGGCGCGCCGATGGCGGCCGCCGCCGGAGCGGCGAGGGTGAGCAGGACAGTCGGCCCCATCGCTGCAAGCGAAAGGAGGAGCACGCCGAGCGATACTGCTTTGCGAGGGAGCGGCGAACACGGGCGCGCCACTTGTGTTCCGACCAACACGATCCACCAAGGCTAGCGGCGCGACCTGCGCAAATTGGTGCATAGGGAAGCGCAATCGGGGTGCAGAACGCACCGGTACACTGCACGGCCGTGCGGGTCGACCAGGTCATTCCGTCCCTCGCCAGCCGCGACGCCATTGGCGTCCACACCCTGCACCTACGGGACGGATTACGCGCCGCCGGCGTCGACTCGGACATCTTCTACGGCAGTTACACCCCCGATGTGCAGGCCGAGGGCAAGCCGGTCATTGAGCTGGGTCGGGCCACCCGTGACCGCTGGCTGTTGTATCAAGCGTCCATCGGGAGCCCCGTCTTCGACATCCTGGCCGCTCGCAGCGAGCCCAAGTTGGTGAACTACCACAACATCACCCCGGCTGATCTGTTGCGCGACTGGGAGCCGGCGGTGGCCTACGAGGTGGCGCTCGGCCGCACGCAGCTGGCGCGCCTCGCCCCTCAGAGCCGCTTCGCGGTCGCCGACTCGGCCTTCAACGAGTCCGAACTGCAGGGGCTCGGCTACGAAGGCACGGCCGTCGTCCCGCTGCTGATCGACATGCAATCCAAGAGCGACGGGCCCGACCCGGAGTTGGCGCGTTCGCTGGCGCGCCGCAAGCAGCGACAGGGTGGGGCCGACCTTCTCTATGTCGGGAAGATCTCGCCGCACAAGGCGCCGCACGATCTGGTCAAGATGCTCGACGTCCTTCGCCGCACCGACGACCCGGCGGCCCGGCTGCACCTCGTCGGCTCACCGCTCGGGGAGACCTACGAGCCGGCGCTGCGGTCGTTCATTGACGAACTGGGGCTGGCCGACGTCGTCACGCTGGCGGGCTCGGTCACCGGCGCCGAGCTCGAGGCGTACTTCCAGGCAGCCGACGTCTTCGTGATGGCGTCCGACCACGAGGGCTTCTGCGTGCCGCTGGCCGAGGCCATGGGTCACGGCGTCCCGATCGTCGCCTACGGCGTCACCGCGGTGCCCGAGACCGTCGGCGGTGCCGGGCTCGTACTGTCCGACAAGTCAGCGGTGCCGTTCGCCGCCGCCGTGGGGCGCGTGCTACGCGATGCGAAGCTGCGCGAGGTGCTGGCGGCGGCCGGGCGCCGACGGGCGGCAGGCTTCGACCTCGCCGCTTCCACCCGCCGCTTCGTCACGCTGGTCCAACAGGCCGTCGGCGCCGGCTGAGCGCCGACGGCCCTCCTCCCGCTCCCCTTCACGAGCGGGCAGCGGCCGTTACGAGGACAGCCCGACGATGGGTGCGTTCAGGTGCTGGCCGCCCTGGGATCCCTCGTAGAGCGCACTGCCGAAGTTGAAGATGCCGCCATCGGAGGCCGCCAGCCAGTAGCCGCCACCGTCGGGCGCGGCCGCCAGACCCACGATCGGCGCGTTCAGGTGCTGGCCGCCCATGGACTGGAAGAACTTGGCGTCGCCAAAGTTGAAGATGCCGCCATCGGAGGCCGCCAGCCAGTAGCCGCCACCGTCGAGTGACGATGCCATTCCCACGATCGGCGCGTTCAGGTGCTGGCCGCCCATGGACTTGTAGAAGCCGGCGTCGCCGAAGGCGAACACGCCACCGTCGGAGGCCACCAACCAGTAGCCCTTCCCGTCCGGGGTGGCCGCCATGCCCACGATCGGCGCGTTGAGGGGCTGGCCGCCCATGGACCTGTAGAAGCCGGCGTCGCCGAAGGCGAACACGCCACCGTCGGAGGCCACCAGCCAGTAGCCCCCGTCATCGGGACTCGCCGCGATGCCCACGATGGGCGCGTTCAGGTGCTGGCCGCCCATGGACTGGAAGAACTTGGCGTCGCCGAAGTTGAAGAGGCCGCCGTCGGAGGCCGCCAGCCAGTAGCCGCCATCATCGGACGTGGCCGCCAGGCCCACGATCGGCGCGTTCAGGTGCTGGCCGCCCATGGACTGGAAGAACCCGACCCCACCGAAATTGAAGACCCCACCGTCGGAGGCTCCGAGGAAGTAGCCGCAGGTGTTGTACGTGACGGTCACCTGGCCGTCACCGCTCTGCGCGGCGTCTGTGATGGTGGCGTCCGCCGGCCCGAAGTCTGCGCCGCCGCCGCCGCCGGCACCGCTGGCGCCGAAGCCGGCCCCGCCCCCACCGCCGCCCGAGTAGCCGCCGGCACCGCCGCCGCCACCGTCACCATTGCTGCCACCAGCGCCGCCAGACGCGCCACTCCCGTCAGTGCCGGCTCCGGCGCCGGAGGGTTCGACCGTGCCGGCCGTTCCGGCGCCGGTGGTGGTGCCTGGCTGTCCGCCCTGCGCTGACTGCACGGGCGCCGGGGCCGTCGAGGCAAATCCCGGCGAGCCGGCGGTGTCCGACGCTCCCCCGGCACCTCCGTCCGCACCAGCATCGGTGGTCCCTACCGCCCCAGGACCGGACGCTCCGCCACCGCCACCGCCACCGCCCACGATGGCGCGGTCGCTTGGCGCACTCCCCCCGATCAGGACGTCGGAGGAACCGCCGCCACCGCCACCGGCCGCTCCTTCACCCGTCCCGCCCGCGCCGCCCCCGTTCGCCCCGCCGGCACCGATCGTCTGGAGCTGGTCGCCGTTCCCGCCGGCACCGCCCACCTCAATCTGGACGGAAGAGCCCGGGG
>CAWACN010000004.1:0-81007 GCA_963780525.1 uncultured Acidimicrobiaceae bacterium
GGGGCGAGCATGACCGGGCGGAGGCGTGCCCGGCTGGAACTGCGCCGTGTCTATGACGACATCCCGGGAGGGGGACCGACCAGAGTCCTGGTCGATCGCCTGTGGCCGAGGGGGATTGCCAAGGCGACCGCGCCGTTCGACGAATGGTTGAAGGAGGTGGCGCCGAGCACCGCGCTCCGTCGCTGGTACGGGCACGACCCCGACAAGTTCGAGACCTTCGCTGCCCGCTACCGAGTCGAGCTCGGAGCGCCGCCTGCCAGCGACGGCGTGGCGCGCCTCGCTGCACTGGCGCTGGAGGGCGGGGTCGTCCTGGTCACCGCTACCCACGATGTCGAGCATTCCGGTGCCGAGGTGCTCCTCCACGTCCTGGTGGGCTGCATTGACGCGAAGCCGTCACAGAATTCCCAGTTCACACCGAGGTTGTCGGGGCCATAATGGCTCCCCAGGCTTCATCCGACACGGAGGAATGACATGCCCGCACAGCTGATCCTCGAATTCGAAGGTGTGACGACGACGGAGTATGACGCGGTCAACGCTGTGCTCGGCATCGACCCGGCGACCGGCACGGGAGACTGGCCCGACGGGCTGCAGGTCCATGCGGCGGGACTGAACGAGGCCGGCCACCTCGTCGTGACCGAAATCTGGGACACCCCCGAGCACCAGGCCCGGTTCATGGAGAGTCGCCTCGGTCCGGCCCTCGCCGAGGGTGGCATTGAGGGACCGCCGTCCAGCGTGACGTGGATCGAACTCGTGGCACACCACACCCCGGGGGGCTGAAGACCGGCGACTCCTCGCCCGCCCGGGCGGAAGTGGCATCATTCCCCACGGTTCGATCTGACGAGCATGGGGGACGGTTGTGACGTATCGCGTGATTCAGTGGGCGACCGGCGGCGTGGGACGGGCCGCCATGGAGGGAGTGCTGGCGCACCCCGAGCTGGAACTGGCCGGGGCCTGGGTGCACAGCCCCGACAAGGAGGGCGCCGACCTCGGCAAGCTCCTCGGTCGCGAGGAGCTGGGGGTGACCGCCACCAACGACGTCGACGCGCTGCTGGCCACTGACGCCGACTGCGTGCTCTACAGCCCCATCTTCGCCGACCCGGGCGTGGTGGTCGCCATCCTCGAGTCGGGCAAGAACGCGGTCTCCCCCTTGGGCTGGTTCTACCCGCCGCCCGAGGAACGCCAGAAATTCGACGCGATCGCCAAGGCGGCCGGCGTCACCCTGCACGGTACCGGCATCAACCCGGGTGGGATCACCGAGCGCTTCCCCCTCATGATCTCGGCCTTGTCGGGCTCCGTCACCCACGTCCGCGCCGAGGAGTACTCCGATATCCGTACCTATGGCGCCCCCGACGTGGTGCGCGACTGGATGCTGTTCGGCAAGACACCGGAGGAAGCCCGCGCCAGCGTCATGATCGATGCCCTCGGGGGTGGCTTCCGCCAATCGCTGTTCATGGTCGCCGACGAAATGGGCTTCGACATCGACCCGCAGCTCAAGACCACGCATGAGATGGCGGTGGCGACCAAGCCGATCGACTCGCCCATCGGTCCCATCGAACCGGGAACGGTGGCGGCGCAGAGGTTCACCTGGGAGGCGACCGTTGATGGAGTCCCGGTGGTGACCGCCACGGTGAACTGGCTGATGGGGGAGGAGGATCTCGACCCGGCGTGGACCTTCGGGCCCGACGGCGAGCGCTTCGAGGTCGAGATCACCGGCGATCCCAGCTGTCTCACCACCTTCAAGAAGCTGCACCCCAAGACGGTGGCGGAGGGCCTCGTCAGGAACCCCGGCGTTGTCGCCACGGCCATGCACTGCGTGAACGCCATCCCGTACGTCTGCCGGGCCGCACCTGGCCTCCAGACGTACCTCGAAATGCCTTTGGTGGCCGGCCGAGCCGCGCCTGCCGTGCATCGGGACCGGCGGGCATCGGCCTCCACCGACCCGGCATGATCCTCGACCGCTTCTCCGTCACGGAAAGGTGGCGATCGTCACCGGTGCCGGGATGGGGATCGGGCGCGGGATCGCCCTCGGGTTGGCCGAGGCCGGTGCGGACGTCGTCCTGGCCGCGCGCACGGAGTCCGATCTCGAGGAGGTGGCCGCCCAGGTCGAGTCCCGCGGCCGCCGGGCCCTTGTCGTGCCCACCGATGTCACCGCCGCCGCCGCCTGTGAGCGCCTGGTGCTGCGGGCGGTCGAGGAGTTCGGCCGGCTGGACATCCTGGTGAACAACGCCGGCGGCGCCATGCCCAGGTCGGCGCTGGACACGAGCGAAGGGTTCATGGCGCGGACCTTCGCCTTCAACGTGACGGCACCGTTGACCCTCACCAAGCTGGCGGCGCGGCAGATGGTCGACACCGTCGGCGGAGGCGCCGTCGTCAACATCTCATCGCGCTCGGCCAGCATGACGCAGACGATGTTCGTCGCCTACGGCGCCGCCAAAGCCGCACTCGACCGCATGACGCGCAACATCGCGCCCGAGCTGGCGCCGCGGGTGCGGGTGAACGCCATTGACGTCGGAGGCGTGGCGACGCGTTCACTTGACATCGTTCTGACCGACGACGCATTGCGCCGGCAGTTTCTCGAGGGCACGCCGATGGGTCGACCGGGCGAGCCAGAGGACATCGCCTGCGCCGTCCTCTACCTGGCTTCGGACGCGTCCTCCTGGGTCACCGGGAAAGTGTTCGAAATCGACGGCGGAACCGAGGCTCCGGCCATGACCGTCCCCGCGCCTCCCCTCACACCCAGCCCAGGGAGTCCGGCCGACTCCTGAGGCCGAGCGCTCCCTGAGAACACGCCGTCAACGGGGTGCCCTCCGGACCCGCTCCAGGCCGCGACCGTCCCTTTGGGTCAACTTCAGCACCCCGTGGCATCTCGGTAGTGTGCGGGAAGTGCTCGGCCGAAGACGGCGGAGAGGACGACGGAGGGAAGGAACGACGGTCGAGGAAGCGGTGGACCCGCTGACAAGCGGCGTGGCGAAGCTGCCGCTGGTCTCGCTGGTCGTCATCAACTGGAACTATGCCGACTACGTCGGTGAGGCGATTGAGTCCTTGAAGACGCAGGACTACCCCGACCTCGAGATCGTCGTTGTCGACAATGGGTCGACCGACGCCAGTCGCGGTGTGATCGCCGAGGGAATTGCGGGCGACCCGCGTTGCTCGGTCGTCCATCTGGAACGGAACCTCGGCCAGCTGGGCGCCTTTTTCGAGGTCCTTCCCACGCTCGACGGTGACTTCGTCACAACCGTCGATGCGGACGATGTCCTGTGCCCGAACTTCGTCTCCGCGCACGTGCAGGTCCATCTGGGCCTGGCCCATAGTGCCGCATTGACGTCGAGCAACCTCGTGGAGATCGACCGCAAGGGCCGGCTCTTGACCGGCCACTTCGAGCTGATGAACCACGCGTCCCAGCGGTCGGGGATGGGTCTCCGCCGCATCGATGCGGTGCCGCGGGTCCCGACGATCTCCGATGGCCGCTATCACGAGCTCGCACGGTCGGTCGGGCTCCACGGTTCTGGCAGCGGTTGGATCTGGGGTACGGGTTCTTCGACCATGTACCGGCGGAGCATCCTCGAGCTCGTCCGCCCATCCAATCGACGTCGGACTTGGATGCGGGCGGTCGACAATTTCCTGAATCCCCTGTGTCACGTCTTCGGCGGATCGGCGTTGATCGATGAGCCCTTGTCCGCCTACCGGGTCCACGGCAGCAACTACTACAGCCAGCGCGAGGTCCTGCCCGGCGTCCAGAGCGGAAGTGCCGAATCGATGCGAAGGACGAGAGAGAACAGCATTGAGACCCTCGACGTCTTCCTGGAGAAGGCCGCGGCCTTCAGCTCCGTCCTTCAGGACCGTTTTTGGCCGGCGTTCGATCAGCTGTCCAGCGATCTGCGGGGCCCCGGTGGACCCCTGCTGCCCGAGCCCGGACTGCTGACGATGCTCAGCGACAATTACGAGACCTTGCGGGAGACCTTCGGAGAGGCTGATGTGGAACACGCACTTCGATCCAGGCTCACGTCACCGGATTTCTACGCCGTGATCCGTCGTGGACACGGCGGGACACTGCCTCCGTGGTCCGTTCTCATGCACCAGGAGAGCCCCGTCCGGCTGCAGTTCGATCGCGCTGGGCGCATTGTGCGGCGGTACCGGGAGACGCCGGTGAAGGCGGCCCCGCGTGCCTTCGCGTTGGACATCAAGAACACCCTCGCGCGGTTGCGCCAGTCCCCACCCCCCGAGTGGGAAGGGCCCTCACCGTCGGCGGCGCCACCTGGACCGACCGCTCCCGCCACGCCCACGGTCGGGTACGGGGAGCGATTGAACTACGGCCCGGCGGCACTCATTTCGGCCGATCCTCCCGTCTTCCTGTCCGGCATCGCCTTCGAGGAGCACATAGGCATCGCACGGGCCTTTGGCCGGCGCTACGGCGATGTGCCGGCTGCGTTCGTGCTCTATCCAACGTGGACGATCGGCAGCCCACAGGGAGCGGCCTCCGTGATCGATGCGGCTCGAGCGCACCAGGTCAGGTATCCGGGCCATCAGCTCGTCTTCATCTGCAACACCGCTGAGGAGCGCGATCGGCTCGTCGCCGGTGGGCTCCGGGCCTTGCTGCTGAACAAGAATTTTTTGGTGTCCGAACGGATCTTCCGACCGCTGTCCGATGTCGATGTTGAGTTCGACGCCATTTACAACGCTCGATTCGATCCTCTGAAGCGCCACGAATTGGCGGGCCAGGTCGAGAATCTGGCGTACCTCTCCTATGACGACCCGGCGAACACGGCTGAGAGCCGGCGGGAACAGCGTGAGCTCTTCCTCCGGCTGATGGCGGAGCATCCCAACCATGTCCTGCTCAATCCGACCGATGAGGCGCTGCCGGTGCGGCTCCCTGCCAACGAGGTCAATGCGGCGCTGAACCGGGCCGCTGTGGGGCTGTGCCTGTCCCGGATGGAAGGCGCCAACTACGCCTCTCTCGAGTACATGCTCGCCGGACTCCCCGTCGTGAGCACCCCGAGCATCGGCGGGCGCGACATGTATTTCGACCCGGAGTTCTGCATTGTGTGCGATCCAGATCCTGTGGCAGTACGAGAGGCCGTCGAGAGCCTGCGGTCGCGCCACATCCCTCGTGAATACGTGCGATACAGGACGCTGGCGCGGATCGAACCTGAGCGTCGTCGACTCCTCACGTTGCTCGACGATCTCCGCGAATCGCTCGGTGGCTCGCGCCAGTTCGATGCCGCCGAGTGGCCGTTTCCGAACGCCAGCGAACTCCTCCTCTGGAAGCACCATTGGGCCCATTTGGCGGATTTCGATGCGCGAAGTCGGCGAACCTCAGGACCTGGCCGAGGCATAGAGGCCACCATCACGGAGTATCTGGCAGAGGTTCCCGACGTCCAGCTCGAGCTCAACGAAATGCGCCCTGTCGTCGAGGCAATTCAGTCGATTCCCGGGTGCTCGCTGCTGGTGTTCGGCTGCGGGAACGACTCTGCCTTCTGGGAGCGCGTCAACAAGGAGGGAACGACCCTCTTTCTCGAGGACGATCCGGGGTGGGCGGGTGAGATCCGGGAGCGACTCGCACGCGCGCAAGTCCGCTTGGTGGAGTACGACACGGAGCTGGACCAGTGGGAGTCGTTGCTGCAGCGACCCGAATCCCTTCCACTCGAACTGCCGGATGAGCTCGCCGGCCGGTGCTTCGACGTGATCCTGGTGGATGGTCCCGCTGGTCATGATCGGCACTTCGAACTCACCGGAAAGGTGGCTCCGGGCCGCATGCAGAGCATCTACATGGCGTCGCAACTTGTGACCACGGGTGGCTACGTGTTCGTGCACGACTGCGATCGACCGGTCGAGCAGCGCTACGCGACGGAATTCCTCGGCGCCCAACGCCTCTTCATCCGGGCTGAGGGCCGAGCCCTGCTGCAGGGTTACGAGTTCTAGCTGCTCGCGACGATTCTGCCGGCCGGCTCCCGAGGAAGGAGCGCGTGCGCAGGTCGGGGCAGTCGAGGAGGTCGTTCGCGTCGGCGCCCCGGTATGTCATCGCGGGGGGTCCCGCCTGCGCTCAATCGTCGTCAACACTCATGCGTCGACAAGAATGGTCGTCCAGCCGCGACTGGGTACTTCGACGTTCACGTTCCAGACGCCGGTCGAGAAGTCGTGCGCGATCGCCGCATCGGGTGACCTTGGTGCGACCTGGGCCCATCCAGTGACGGTGACGCTCTCGCTGGGTCCCTTCACCACGAGCCGTACGCCGGTCGGGGTTTCGGAAATTTCGAGACGAGCGTCGCTGGCTGTCACGAACTTCGTGACGTCGCCGATCACCACCAGGCCGGAGCTCAGCACCGGCGCCAGGACGTGGAAGGTCCAGCCCTCCCGCTCGAGCGAAACAGGAATAGAGGCGCCCGGTGCCAGTCGCGTCGCCGTGCCCCGGCGCCAATCCCACGCCACGACACCGACTGTGCTCGAGCTCGTTCCGTTCTGTCGGGCCTTCGCCGTGCCGTCTGGGTCAGCGAGAGACGTGAGCCGGATGTGGCCGGAGATCGGCTCATCGGCGGGATTGGCGTGCATGGCCACGACGTACGTCCAGCGGCCGGCCTCATGTTCCGACCCGCACTCGGCGATCAGGGGAACGGCATTGAAGGCAGGGCCGGAAAGCAGCGACTCGTCGGTCGCGGCGATCGCCGTGTGCGGCTTGAGCAGGAGCCCGTCTCCGCGGCAGGTCCGTCGTACCAAGGCGGGATCCGTTCGCCCGACGCGGTCGCCCAGTCCGACGGGCCCCGTGGAGAGGGCGGACAGCAACGCTTCCGGTTCGCCGTTCGGCCCCGCTACTTCGGGGTCGCTCCGGAAGACGTCCTTGAACGGCATCAGCTCAAGGCTCCGAGCCAGTGCGTTTGTCGTGCAGAACCACGCCCAAAGCTGTCCGGCGGACGCGATGTAACCGTGATCGCCGCTCGTCCGTACTGACGTGACCTGGGTCAGCGTCGTCGTCTGCGCGAAGTCGGCGGGCGTACCCATGCACCACTGGAGTGTGATGCCGCGCTCGCGGGCGGCGGCGTCAATGCCCTCCTGCCATGCGGTGGCACGACCCGGTTCCGAGCGCATGGCTCGCACGCCGAAGAACACCTCCACGAGCCAGTCGTGCTCGAACGTCTCGACACCCCAGGCGAGGCACTGGTCGAGCCAGCGCGCATAGGCGTCCGGTGTGCTCGGCGCGGCATATTCGCCGTCGATCCACGTCGGGACCTCGGAGTTGATCGGGGCGTGGGATGAGAGATGCCGAATGTGAGCGACGAGCGGCAGGTCGTGCAGCCGTTTCCGCAGCGCGGAGACGCCCTCGGGGAGGACGTCGGGCCGCGCCTCCCATGCGGTGAGGGCGCTCGGCGGCACGACCCATTCCTCGGTGTCGAACGGGCGCAGCTCGACGTGCGGGTAGAACCACGAGTCGAGCTGCACGGCACCGACCGGGACATCCTTCGCTCGCAGGTCATCGACGGCGGCGACAATGGAGCCGGCGACGTCGTGTCCAGGCTCTGTCCTGTACCAGTACGCGGAGCCGTTGTCAGTCCAGTACGAAGGACGCGAGCCGACCGCGTCGGGCCACCGTCCCGGGCGCACGGTGCCCGCGGCCTCGAGCAGCATCCGCCCCCAGGCGTCGAGCGCGGCGCGAGGGCCGTCGGCCGCCAGCACGGCAAGGTCGGTGGTGAAGCCGGCTGGTACGGCTTCCAGGTCGCCGTGCCAGCCGCAGCGTATTGTCCCGTCGTTCAGCCCGATCGTCTGCTCGTGGAACGCGTCGAGGGGGGCGACGAGGAGTGTCCGGCCGTCTCCCCGGGTGAGCAGCAGGGGCCAGCCGGTGGGAGGCCGGTGCGGGAGGAGAAACCACCCGTCGAGTGATGGGCCGGCGTTGCTCGGAAGCGCGAACTCGCAGTGCTGGAAGACAAGAGCCCTGAGGCCTTCCGGCGTCTCCCCGTCGGCACGGTCGCCTGGCGCGAATGTCGGCCAGGCGACCGATGGTTGGTCGAAGGCGCCGCTCGAGAGACCGCTGAGCTCAGTGGTCGCCTCGCAGCGGAACACGAGTAGTGGGCGCTCGATGTAGGCCCGGACCGAGCAGCGCACGTCCCCATCGACGACAACGACCGACCGAGCAACCCCGAGGCCGTCGGTCGCCGGCACGGCTTCCCCGACGTCGGCAGGCAGCGAGGGTCGTCCCGGCCCGAACCAATCCTCGCCATTGAGGCCGACCTTGACGGTTCCCTCAGCTGAGACGTCCACGCTGAGTCCTTCTGTCGCCAGCAGTCGCATCAACGAAGTCTGCCAAACAGAAGGCGAGTGAAGGTCAGGATCGGGTGCGACCGCGGCGTCGAAAGCCGGGCCGGCCTTCGATGACGACCGGCGGACGTTCGTACACGAATGGTTCACCACCCCCGGGACGGCGCTGGGGCGGACGCCTGGGTTCGACGGGACCCGATCGCATGTGACGCCGCTGACCCGACCACGGGGCCGGCGCCACGGTCAGGCGGTCAGCGAGTCGATACGCAACGCTTTCGTAGTTGACGCGCCAGCCCCGAAAGTCGACCCAGGCCTCTTCTGCGCTCCGCTCGGTGACGAAGCCCACGCTCACGAGCATGCTTACCGCTCGCTCGAACTCTGCAAACGTCAGATCGATGGGCCCATCGGGATTCGGGTCAAGGTCCACCTCCCAACCGAGTGTCGTTGCGATCCGGTTGAGCAATGTGAATCCCATGCGAAGACACAGGCGGGCCTGGGAAGAGGCTTGACTGGGCGCGAGCGCCAGGTGCATGGCAGCGGCGTCGAGGACGGCGAGGAGGCCGAGGAGCCACGAGTACCACGGCTCTGGTGACCGGAAGAGGAGGAGTACGGGGTAGGTGGTGTGGGTTTCGGCGACGTCGGCCGCCCACCCCTCCCACGCGGCGTACAAGTCCGGAAGCGTGTCGGAGATTCCGACCAACTGGTGGCGCGCCAGAAGCTCAGGACCCCACGCCGGGACGCCGGCCCGGCTCTCCAGGAGAGAAACGAGGTCCTCGCGTCGGTTGAACGAGCTGTAGAGCGCGGGCAGGTAGGCGATCTGCAGGGCAACGATGACGACCCAGATCGCCCCGACGGAAATATCGACCCCCGAGTCGGCCGGACCTCCGGCGTGCACGGCTCCTACCGTGAAGAGAGCCGTAAGTGCCTGGAGCATACCGTCGGAGAAAGAGAACCCCGCTCCGACGAGAATGAGGGCAAACCCGAGCACCAGGCAGGCTGCCCAGAGCAGCAGTTGTAGGACCAGGGCGACCGGGCCGGTCGGAGCCAGAATGGCGTCCTGACGCTCATAGGTCTTCGCCAGATGGGACAAGCGCTCGAAACTCATCCGGACGATCCGGTTGACCAAGAGACTCAATTGCTCGAATTCCTGAGGGTCGCCGGGGGAGAACCATGGTGAACACGACGTCGACGACGGTCAGCACCACCACGATCACACCCAGCATCGTCGCGACGACGTTCATCGCGGCACGACTTGGTTATCGAGGGCGAGCACAAGCGTGATCGTACCCAGCGCGGCCCACGCGTCGCAGTAGGGGGATGGCCGATTCGGTGAGTTCGTCCGCCATGCGTTGCTGCACCCGTTCGATGCCCGGAGGCCTGCTTCCCTGCCGATTTGCGGTGAGATGCCCGCCGTCCCACGTTCCCCGTCTCGATATCCGATCGAGAGTGCGTTGGCCCAGGCCTGACTCAGGCCTCAGGCCCGAGCGCCAGACTCCTTTGCATCGGGACGTGACGGGTGTGAGAGCACCTGATCACGCTGGTGCACCGGCTGTCACCGCAATGACGCCAAGAACCCCGGCAGCGAGGAGAGCGAGTACGACACTCCGCTTCAGGGCAAGAAGCCAGAGGACGGCCAGGCCGAGGATGCCGAGCTGCCAAATGTGGGTCAACTCTCGCCCGAGCGGGATAGCAGAACCGGCAATGGCCCCGATGACAGCTGCGCCCGCTCCGGTCAGGAACGCCTGGATCCGAGTATCGGCGCGAAGCCGATCGAAGTGTGGAGCCCCGACGATGACGAACACGAACGACGGAGCGAACGCTATGAGCGCGGCGAGAAGGCCGCCGCCGAGCCCTCCGGCGGCATAGCCCACGACCGCGACTGTCTGGACGACGGGCCCTGGCGTGACCTGGCCCAGCGCGACGGCATTGAGGAACTGTGTCCCGGTCATCCAGTGGTAAGTCACAACCGCGTCGTGCTGCATGAGCGGGATGATGACAAAGCCGCCGCCGTAGGAAAGAGCTCCAACTTTGAGGGCGACCCAGCACAAGGCGGCCAGACCGCCCGTCACCACCGGTGTCGAACTCGCCGGGAACAACATCACGGCCGTCCTGCCTGAGACGTTCGTGAATCCGCCCCGAATGGCTATCTCAACAAAACCGCACCCGAAGAGGACGACGACGAGGTAGGGCCCGATTGTCGCCGCAGACGCGGCCCCGACGACGAAATAGCAAAGCCAACGCAGCTTGACGGATCGGGAAGGCCCCGTCCGGCGCCAACTGGCGGGCACGAGCCCGAGTGCAGCGTGAAGAGCGACGGCAGGTACCGCTGCACCGGCTCCGGCGGCGGCACCCTGGATCCACAGGGGTGGGTTCGCGGCAAGGAAGACCACGGAAAGGGCCAGGATGATGACGAGTCCCGGGACAATGAAGCACAGGCCTCCGATGACGGCGCCAAGCCGCCCGCGTAACCGCCATGCACACAGGATTGCCAACTGTGTCGAAGCTGGTCCGGGAAGCAGATTGGTCGCGGAGATGCCGTCTTCGAATTCGTGCGCGCTCATCCATCCACGTTCCTCGACACACAGCTTGCGGAGCAGTGCGATGTGGGTAGGCGGTCCGCCAAAACCGATGATCCCGATGCGGCTCCACTCGCGCACCATGGTGCCGAGCGGCACGCTGTGTTCCGCAGTATCGGTCATTTGTAAAGGGGAGCATCATTGGCGAACCTGCAACCCCGCTCAGGGGTCGATTGTTCTCCGTTGGCGGCAAGCCCGTGCGATGGAGCGAATGGTAGACCCACTCACAATCAGGCGGCGACGTATCCGTTCGGCCTGCCTCGGCGACCTACCGGGTCCTCTTGAGGCGCACTGAGATGGCCCGCTTCGGGCAGTCCCGCACCGCTCGCTTCGCCAGGGTCATCAACTGTGCCGGTACGGCTCCGTCGTGAACGATCGGGTAGCCCCATTCGTCGAGGGTGATGGCTTCGGGGAGCAGTTCCGCACAATAGCCGTAGGCCTCGCAGGCAACAGGGTCGATCGTGATCTTCAGTTCGCTCATTTTCACAGGCCAACCGAATGGGGGAAGCGGAGAGCGGTGAGTCGGCGCGAGTACGGGCACGGTTCCCCTCGACGGTGGGCGGCGACATCGCTGGCAAAGACCGTCAGTGCGCTGCGGACCAGGCTGACCGCTCCATCTGGGTGGCGGCACGCCCCTCGCCCCTTCACCTCTCGCAAGCGACGCTCAAGTCTTCTCATCAGGCTTTCGTCGCCTCGGCCGTGGGTCAGCAGGGCGAGATCGTCGGCGATGGCCGGAAGTCCGTACACGCACGGTCCGCACTGACCGGCGCTCTGGCCGGCCAGGTAGCGGGCGATCCGGGCGGACTCAGCGACGCCGCACGACGTTTCGCCCAGGACGACAATGATTCCCACTCCGGCCGCGGCGCCGATAGTCCGGAGCGGAATGGAGGCATACGGAGTTCCGAAGTGCTCGGGACCGACCCATGCCCCCCCGTACCCACCGACCAGAAGCGCTTGGGTCGGTTCGACGGGTTGGCCGCGCAGGGCGATTTCCCACAGGGACGTGCCACGGTCCACTTCGACGACTCCGGGGTGGGCTACGGAGCCACTGACCGTGACGAGACAAGTCCCCGGTTCCTCGGCCGACCCGCGGGCGCGGAACGGTTCAGGACCGTGCCGTGCGATGAGGGCCACATGGGCCAACGTCTCGGTGTTGTGCACGAGGGCAGCCCGCCTGCCGATGCGCAGGGGCATCCCCTTGTCCGGCCTGAAAACGGGCAGTGACTGGGCGGAGTTGATCCAGTTGACCAGGGCGGACTCTTCGCCGGCGATGAAGCGGTCGGGCGGCTGAACGATCTCTTCCTTCACCCGGGCGTGCCGAGAGCGCGTTCGTTCCTCAATGGCGTGACGCACGGCATTGGCGCTGGCGACGCGGCTGGCCGGGAGGCAGACAACGATTCGATCGCTTCGGCAAAGTGCGGCGAGGTACTGGGCGCCATCGAGCACCAGGTGCGGAGCTCGGATCAACAGCAGCTGATCCTTCTGGCTGGCCGGCTCGCCCTCCATCGCGTTGACGACAACCGTCCCTCCGACGCCGGCGGAGTGTACGAGCGCGAGCTTTATGGATGTGGGAAAGGCCCCGCCGCCGCGACCGGTCAAGCCTGAAGACTCCAGGCTGTTCACGAGGTCGTGTTGCCAGGAGTTGCCATCGCCGCGCGCCACATTGAGGGGACCGTGCGCGTCGAGGTGGCCTTGGAGGTCACTCGGGTAACCCAGAAGGTGATGCTCCCTCTGCAGCGGGGGGGCAGGGCTGCTACTGGGACACATGACGACCCCTCCCAGCGCTCGTCGTCGTGACGCGTCGGGTGGGTTGCACCGCGCCGCGGGCCGGCATCACCGCAGCCGTTCGCCTGAAATCTGCGTAGACGCGCCACCCGAAGGAGAGGCCGACGGACAGCAGACAGACGGCACCGAGAAGGATGACCCAGTGCTCTCTCGAGTCGGTTCCGAGTCCAAAGGTGTGGGCCAGGGCGATGGGCCACGACGCGTAAGCAAGCCAGTGGATACCGCGCCACGTGCCTGGTCGCAGGTGTGCTCTCAGCAGACTCGAGATGAAGACCGCGACCATGAGATCGAGTGCAACGGTCCCCAGGCCCACCCAGAATCGGCTGTAGGGCGACGCAAAGGGTACGAAGACGGCGAACCACCCGATATGCACGTACGTGTCGAGGATGCTGGTGAGCACGTGGATCGCCAAGAAAAGCACGGCAATGATCGAAAGACGGCGGTGCATCTCCTGTTGTGCGAAGCCGGGCCAGTTGCGTGCCCGGGAGCGACTCGTGGTCATCAGGCCCAGGACCATGGTGAGCGTAAGCAGGATCAACGCGACCAGCCCGCTCGCCCGGGTCACGTACCAGAGATACGTGGAGTTCACGATTGTTCTGCGTCGGGCCTGGGCCATCCGCCGAGAACAAAGATCTCTCCGTCCTGGCGCAACAGTCGAACCGCCTGTCCGAACGGGCGTAGCCGCTCAAGAGCCTGGTCACCCCAGACCACGGCGGCGGTTGAGAGGGCGTTGGCATCGACGCAACTGGCGCCGACAGCGGAGACCAGGCGCCAATACGGACTCGAGCTGCGGCCGGTGGCCGGGTCCACAATGTGGTGTACCTGTGCTGATCCCATCTGCCAGGACCGTATCTCCGTGCTTGAGCTCGCGAGGCCACCCTGCCGGATGGCAACGACCTGGTCGACGTCGTCGGGCCCGGTCGCGGAATCCACGGCAATACCGATGGCCCACCCCCCGGGCGGTGGCTTCCCTGCGACAGCGATGTCGCCTCCGATGCTGACGAGTGCCCCAGAATCCAACTCCTGGGCGATGTGCGCTGCGGCCTTGTCAGAAACGAGAGCCTTTGCGGACGAGCCAAGGTCGAGGTGAACGCCCTTGGGAATACGTGCCGTACCCCGAGTGTGATCAAGGTGCAGGTGTCGGAATCCCGGGGCAGGAACCAGTTCAGTCGACCGAAGTGGACGGGACTGAATCTGTTCAAAATCCCGGTCGTAGCCGAGCGCTTCCACCGCGTAGCCCACCGTCGGGTCGACGGCACCGTGGGTTCTTGCTGCCACCGAGTATGCGACTTCCAGTGCCTCGAAGAGCAACGGAGAAACTTCGACCGTGCGGCCCGCGCTTGCCTGGAAGTCGGCCAGCTCGGAATCAGGGCGAAATCGACTGCAGGCTCGGTCGATGGCCTCGACTTCATCGCGCAGGATGGACTCTGCTTCGTCTGCCAACGATGGAACCGTGACAACCACGGTGGCTGTCGTGCCCAGCGCCCGGAAGGTTCGCTCGGTCGTGGAGGGTTGCGGCGCGACGGTCACGGACGGGCTCATCGCCCCGTACCGCCTGAGGTCGCTACGGGCTGCGTCGTCGTGGTTGTGGGCGGGAGAGTGGTGGTGGTTGTTGTTGGGGGCGCACTGGTGGTGGTCGATGGTGAAGAGGCGCCCTGGTTCGACGTGGGGGGCGTCGTGGTGGGGGCGGTCGTGGTGGGGGGAGGCGGAGCCGTCGTCGAGGTGGTCGTGGGCGAAGTGGTGGGAACCGCCGTGGGCGTCGTTGCGGAGGATGTGCTGGCCCCGGGGTGCTCATTGGCGACGGCGACGCCGATGACCACCGTGCCTCCCGTGGCAAGCAGGATGGCAAAACCGGTCAGGCGCCGCAGCCGGGTGGCGGCGCGAAGCCTGGTCTCGGGGGAGTTGACCTGTGGGGAGGATTTCACCCGCGTCCTGTGATCAGCATCGGCTCATGGAAGCTGCGGTGAGTAACGTTATGCTGAAATTCAGCTGTGGATCTGCCCTGAATCCGTCTTATCCATTGCGCGGTTCCGGGCCTTGACACTGATGATCCACGGTGTGGTGCGTCTCGTTCATGAAGCGGGGCAGTGATCACTACCTTGCACCCTACGAAGGGGGCCTTACGCCAACATGACGAACGCCCTCGACCGCTCCATCTCTGCATCCGCCATTGCGGCGTCATGTCCGCGTCATGGTCTGCGGGTAAACAGAGCAGCGTGAGAGTACTCATCGCCGAGGACGATGACGGGTTGCGTTCGGTACTCCAACGCGGTTTGGAAGAGGGCGGGTATGCGGTAGACGCCGTCGAGGACGGGGAGATGGCGTTGCGCTTTCTCGAGACCTATGAGTACGAGGTCGCCATTCTCGACTGGCGGATGCCCAAGGTGAGCGGCCTCGAGGTTGTACAGCGACTGCGCCGCCGAGGCTCGGCGCTCCCAATCCTCATGTTGACCGCAAGGGACACGGCTCAAGACCGGGTGACCGGCCTCGATGAGGGGGCGGACGACTACCTGGTCAAGCCCTTCGACTTCTCTGAGCTCCTGGCCCGCGTGCGAGCACTGCAGCGCCGGGGTGAGGCAGTGCAATCTCGGGTCATCAAAGTGGCCGGCTTGGCGCTCGACTCCGTGACCCGCGAGGTCAGCGTCGGCTCGGCTCGGCCCCGCCTGACGGCGACCGAACTTTCGCTCTTGGAGATTCTGATGCAGCGTTCTCCGGCCGTCGTGTCTCGTCGTTCGATCGCCTTGGCTGTCTGGGACGAGGAAGCTGACGCGCTCGGCTCCAACACACTCGATGTCCATTTGGCTCGATTGCGAGCCAAGATCGCCGGCAGCGGCGCCAAGATCGAATCTGTCAGAGCGCTCGGCTACCGGATGGTGCCGGCGTGAGGCACCATCCGGTATGGCGTGGGCCTTATGTCGGCCACGCGGCCCGCGTCGCCGCTGTTGCGACGGTCATCATTGCCGCTATGTATGTGTGTGTGGTCGCGGGCTTTGATGTTGTGGAGCGGCATCATCTTGTCGGTCAGATCGATACTCGGCTGCAACAACGCTTGGAACAAGCTGCTCGTCAGCCGGAAGCCGCTTCCGCCATTGACGACGATGACAATGCGCACGACGTGGACAACGCACCAGTTTTCATGTGGCGCGTCACGAACGGACGTGTGCTGGCGCTCACGCAGGGTGCTCCGGAACTCCCTCGGTCTGACTGGTCACCGTCGAATCAGTCGGTTGAAGCGCACCTCGGGAGCGAGACCTTCCGGTTGCAGGCCCAGCGCGTGGGCAGTGCATGGTTCGTGGTGGGCCAGAGTTTGGCGAGCGTCGACCACACAGAATCGGACCTGGTCCTGCTGGAGGCCATTGCAGGCCCGGTTCTCCTTGTCGCAGTGTTTTGCGGGACTTTGCTCATCGGCATCAAGGCAGCGAGCCCCGTGGAACTCGCTCGTCGGCGGCAGCTCGAATTTACGGCTGACGCCTCCCATGAACTCCGTACTCCATTGAGCGTCATTGAAGCGGAAGTCACGCTTGCCCTTCATAGCCAGCGGACGGCCGATGACTACCGCGCCACCATCGGGAGGGTCGGAAGGGAAAGCGAGCGGCTCCGCGACATTGTGGAGGACCTTCTCTGGCTTGCCCGGTTTGACTCGGAGCCACCTCCCCCGGGGGACGAGCCCGTGGACGTCTCGGCCATCGCGGTTGCATGTGCTGATCGCTTCTCGGCCGTGGCCCAGCGAAGTGGGACCATGTTGTCGGTGCAGGAAGCGCCTCAGGATCGGCCGTGGATCAACGCTCCGCCTGAATGGATCGATCGCCTGACGGCCGTCCTCGTCGATAACGCGTGCCGCTACGCCGGACCGAGCGGTACCGTGCGGATCGCGGTGTCGATCTCTGGCAACCGTGTCAGCTTGGTCGTCGATGACAGCGGTCCGGGAATCGCGCCAGAGGAGCGCCCGCTGCTCTTTGATCGTTTCCACAGAGCGACCGATGAAGGAAGTGGCGCCGGTCTTGGGCTCGCCATCGCGGACGCGGTCGTTCGGGCGACTGGTGGCGAGTGGAGTGTCGGACGAGCCGACCTCGGCGGTGCACGTATGGAGGTGCGGTGGCGTCGCTCGCCTGGCGCAAAAGGCTCGGGTGACATGCGGGAGCCGCCAGAGCGGCCCTCCTTCGAAAGCCTTCCGACCGCCACACCCATTTCGGGCTGACCGCTGCGGAAGTGTGGCCATGGAGGCGATCCCCCTTCGGCGAACGGACCCTGCAATCCTTCATCTTGGCGTAAGTCTTTCTCGCTACTGTGGAGCTGGGCGCTGGGCCACTCCGTGTCGCCGGAGCAACCACGTGAGCTTGCGATCGTTGTGCATGCGCCGCCACCTGACCGAAATGTCGCACAGATGAAGAGACGGGAAATGACAACTGACACGATGTTCGATCGACTTCTGGGTGTTGTGAAGATCGATTTCGCTCCCAAACACAGGCAGCCATCGGCTGCCCGTGTCGTTCTCGCGACCGTCGTGGCCTTGGTCGGATCGCTTGCTGCGGACGCCCTCCTCGTCGCGCTTGGTGAGGCCGTCTTTCCCTCGACAAAGGGCTACGCGCACTTCCAGTTCAGTGACTATTCCAAGCTGACCATTGTTGGTGTCGTCATCGCCTGCGTGGCATGGCCAGTAGTGACCCGCATTTCGTCGGCGCCGAGGTGGGTCTTTTTCAGGCTGGCGATCATCGTCACCTTCGTGCTCTTCCTTCCCGACTTCTATATTTTGAAGCAGGGTCAACCGGCAGAAGCAGTCATCGTGTTGTTGTGCATGCACGTCGCGATCGCCGTTGTCACTTACAACGCCCTCGTGCACTTGGCCCCGATCCGGACCCGTAGGGTGCAACAGGTTCCCTCGACCTCTGCGGTGCGCGCCGAACCCTCGAGCTGACCGAATGGGAGGCGGGTCGGGAGCCACTTTCGTAATGAAAGCCCTCTGACGCCCGAAGGGCACCCTCGGTGTGGTGTCCCGTTCACCCGCTGGCGATCGTCGACAGCGACGTCGGAGAGGAGTTTGGTCAGGCGAGGCCCCTGGCCTCCTCGACCCGATGCTTCCAGACGATGCCCAGCCCGAGGATCGCGACACAACCGGCCAAGACCAGCCAATGGGTAAGTGCCATGGTGCGGCCGTCGACCAGCGCCAACGCCAGTGACACCTGGTGGTAGCTCGGTATGAGGTGGGCAACGAACTGGAGCGCGCCGGGCATTTGGTCGATCGGAGTGAAGAGCCCACCGAAGTATCCGAGGACGAACATCAGCCCGGTCACGACCGGGAACGCGGCCTCGGTCGTCACCAGGAAGCCGATGAAGACTCCGAGGACGGCAAAAGGGAGGGAAGTGACCCAGAGCAAAATAGTCAGCTCTATCCACGTCGTGGCAGCCAATCGGACGTCACCGAATCCGGCACCGACAACCTCCACCAAGACGATCACCGGGAGCACGACGAGCATGCTGGCGACGATTTTGGTACCGACATACGACCATGCTGGAATTGGGGTGACTCGAAGTTGGCGGGCCCATCCTGATGCTCGCTCCATCGACAGCCGGGTGCCCGCTGCGTTGAGCGCGGCCACGAGCGCTCCGAAAGAGCACATAGAGATCATCAGGTAGATGCGCCAAGACACCGTGCCGTCCACCACTTTGCCCGCGGTGCGGTCGCCGAGGAAAAGCATGTAGAAGATCACCGGGAAGCCGATTGTGATGGCGAGAAACTTCCAGCTCCGCAACAGCCGCCCGACCTCGAATCGGCCGAAAGCCACAAGCGGGCCCAGGCGGCTGTGCCAGCTGTCGTGCGCTCCGGGGTCCTCTGAGCTTCGTCGGTCCTGACGACCCGGCAGGTCCGGGCGGGCGGTCGAAAGGTCGGTCACGATTTGTCTCGAGCCACAATGGTCGCGGGTTGGGCTTCCGCGGGAATGGAGAGGATGGCTTCCTTGACAGCACGGCATTCGGTCAATGTCACGAAGGCCTGCTCCAGCCCCGCCCCGGTCACCTCCAGGTCACGGAACGGGACGCCACGACCAACCAGATCACGGATGGTCGCGTCAGCATCCAGTGAGTCGATGGAGACGCAGGTGCCACGGATTTCGACTTCGGTGATGCCCTCGAGATCGGAGAAATCCGTAGGGTCCGGCCCGTCGCAGACGAATCGGAGTCGGCGGGTGGCCACAGCTGCTTTCAGGGTGGCGCCGGGGCCGTCCGCCACGACCTTGCCGTGGTTGAGTACGACGACGCGGTCGGCAATCTCGTCTGCTTCGGCCAGATGGTGAGTGGCGAAGAGAACTGTTCGCCCTTCGTCCCCGAATGCACGCATCATCCGCCAGAATCCCTGACGCGATTCAACGTCCATTGCAGAGGTCGGTTCGTCGAGGAAGACGACGTCGGGATCGCCTGCGATCGCGATGGCGAAGCGGACCCGCTGGGCTTGGCCACCAGAGAGGCGGTCGGTTCTCTGGCGTAGAAGCGCACCAATGTTCGCTCGTTCGACGATCTGGTCGAGCGGTGCTGGCCGGCGATAGAGGCGGCGGACCAGGCCAAGTGCCTCCTCGACACGGACGCCGGGGGGAAGACCGATGCCTGAGCCAGCCTGGAGCATGGCACCCACACGCCCAGCCGCCACTGCCTGGCGTGGATCGCTCCCGAGAACTTCGACACGGCCCTCCTGCGGTCGGACGAGACCGAGCAGTGCCGAGATGGTGGTCGACTTGCCGGCCCCGTTCGGTCCCAGCAGCGCCAACACCTCTCCCTGGGGCACGTCCAAGTCCAGCCGGTCGAGGGCAATCCGAGCTCCGTACCGGTGGGTGACGCTTTGGAAAGACAGCGCCGCTGGGCACGACAGCGGAGGGTCGAGTGCGTCAGGCGGTGCTGTGACAAGGGAAGACAAGGACGTTCTCCGGCGGTTCAGGCCGCGCTCGCAGTGGGAGGTGCAGCGTACCTTCGCCACTGCCGTGGCGGCATTCGGTGGCGAAGGATTGATGCGAAAGTAACAACTCCTCCCTTCGATATGCCACGAAACCCCGGATTGGCCGGAACGTACGTCCTGGTGGGAGAGGGTGACGCACGGTTTTGCGATGAAGGCAATGGGCGCCTGTCGATTGGTTCGTCGTCACTCATGAAAGGACTCCTCAGCTCAGGCATCAAGAGTGCAGGTCATTCATGTGAGCAACCTGTCGGCATTGTGTGTGACGGCTACAAATGAGCGGACCGGTATCGGGCGGCGAGAACATTCAGTGCCCCTGGCGGCTCGTACCGGCGGATCAGAGTGGCGGCTCCGTCGCCTGCGTGACGGCCCCTGCTCTCCTTGTCCCCGCACCAGGTTGGCGGCGAGTGGCGAGGGCGCGAGACTGGCGGTCCGAGGGCTCACGAACACTCGAAGCTGAAGGAAGGTCATATGGCAGCGCTGGCTGAAGGCTTCAAGATCATTGATGCAGACACCCACTACACGGAGCCCTACGATCTCTGGACCAGCCGAGCCCCGAAGGGCTACGAGAATCGCGTCTTCCACATGGAAGAGCGCGAAGGGCTCCCGACGTGGATCGTCGACGGTAACGAAATCGGGTTCGCCCGCGGTGGGGGCGTCGTTGCGCGCGACAGCTCGAAGCTCCCCTTCCTCGATTCGATGGAGATGGGCCTCGACTGGGTGCACGAGGGTGCCTTTGATCCGCAGGCCCGCCTGCGGTTGATGGACGAAATCGGGGTCCACGCCCAGGTCCTGTTCCCCAACGTGGTCGGCCTCGGTGGGTCAACGCTGAACAACATGATTCCGGATCTGGCACTCCGAATCATGTGTCTACAGATCTACAACGACGCCATGGCCGAAATAATGGAGGCTTCGGGGAACCGCTTCATTCCGATGACCCTGATGCCGGCTTGGGACGTCAACCTTTGCATTGAGGAAACGAAGAGGGCGGCCGAGCTCGGATTACGCGGCATCAACATGACGTCGGACCCCCAGGATGCCGGATCACCTGACCTGGCCAGCCGGGACTGGGACCCGCTGTGGCAGGTGTGCTCGGACCTCAACATGCCCGTGCACTTCCACATCGGCTCGAGCAACACCGCCATGGATTTCTTCGGCAACTACTTCTGGGCGTCGCAGGACGAATACGTCAAGCCTGCCATCGGTGGCGCCATGTTGTTCCTCAACAGTGCCCGCGTGGTGATGAACACGATCTTTTCCGGCGTGTTCGACCGGTTCCCCGATCTCACAATGGTTGCCGTCGAGAGTGGCATCGGCTGGATCCCGTTCATCCTCGAGACCATGGACTACGAGCTCTCCGAGAACGCCCCCGATCACTTCAAGGCCATGAAGCGGAAGCCCTCGGAGTACTTCGCCAGGCATTGGTATGCGACCTTCTGGTTCGAAGAGGGCCATGGTCAGTTGCAGAATGTGATGGACATCGTCGGTGATGAGCGGATTCTGTTCGAAACCGATTTTCCACACCCGACCTGCCTCTACCCTGCGCCTGTCGAGAGTGTCGCCGAGAAGATGGGTGCACTGCGTCCCGAGACCCAGGCCCGGGTCATGGGGGACAACGCCCGCAAGCTCTACCGCCTGTAAGGCAAATCCGGCACATCCGCAATGAGAGACGAAGTACGCTCCGCATTGGCCATCGACGCCAGCTCGGCCATAGAAGATCGAACGATCGACATCACGACCACAGGTCGGCGCTCCGGCAAACCCCGGCGGATTGAGATCGTGTTCTACCGGCTGGGGCAGGAGGTCTACCTGAGCGGGATCCCGGCGCCGACGACGCGAGACTGGCTCGCCAATCTGGCGGCGAACCCGAATGTCACCTTCCACCTGAAGCACCGAGTCGTTGCCGACCTACCGGCAACCGCCACGGTCATTGTCGAACCGGCGGAGCGACGACGCGTCCTCGCGGTGTTTGTCGAGGAGTTCAACCGCCGCGGGCGTCAGAGTGATGACGGATGGCCGGAAAGCCGTTCTGGATGAGTGGGTGGCGCAGAGTCCGCTTGCCAAAGTGACTTTCGCCGAGGACGACTGAAGTAACGGCGTCGCCGGCGCTGAGGATGCATGATCACGATGACGCGGCCACGGTCACCATCCGGTCGCAGCAACGATCGGAGCGTTCAGATGGGAGGCCGCCGTACCGCCGTCATTGGGTGCGTCTCCATACGAGTCCACCGCGCCGCTCGCCGACACCACCCAGTAACCACCACCATCAGCTGTGCCGTAGATCGCGGCGGCGGGATTGAAGCCGCCAAGGCCGCTCGCACCGTCGAGGTATGGGCGTCGCCGTAGTTGTACACGGTTCCGTCGGCCAGGAGGATCCAGTAGCCCCCTCCGTCCGGAGTCCGAACGGCTGAGGTCACCGGGGAGCTCTGGATGCCCGGCGCGCCGAAATAGGGAGCGTCGCCGAACGAATAGACGTTGCCGGTGTTCGTGGCGATCCAATAGCCTTGACCGGGGGCATCCGGTATCACCGCCACCGCTGATCCTCGGCATCCGCCGATACCCGGACACGACCCGGCGAAGCGCGCATCGCCGAAGGCGAACACACCGCCGTCAGAGCTGACCATGAAGCACCCGCCCCCATCGGCGGACGGAACCATTCCGACGATCGGAGCGCTGAGCTTCGGAGCCGATCCGGCGCTTCCGGCGGGCGCGAACCCCAACCCAGGGAGTGAGCCGTGGAAGCCGGCGTCGCCAAAGGCGAAGACGCCGCCGTCGGAAGCCTCGAGCCAATAGCCTTGCCGATCCGATGTGGGGGCCATCCCGACGATCGGGCGTTGCAACGTCAAAGAGCCGGTCGAGCCGTGGAACTGGGCTGAGCCGAAGGAGAAGATCCCGCCGTCGGCTCCGACGAGCCAGTAGCCGTGATCAGTCGCATTGGTGATGACGAGGGAGCGAGCGGCCGAGACGGAACCCTGATAGTTCCCGTCACCGGGATAGCTGGCGGTCAGCGAATGTGAGCCGAGGGTAAGCGCGGAGTCGCTCAGAGAGCAGGTTCCGCTGGCCGTGTTGGGACCACCCGCCGCGAGGGTGATTGTGCAGGCCGTGTTGCCGTCATTTTGCACGGCGATCGATCCGGTAGGTGATCCTGAGGTTCCTGACCTCACCGTCGCCGAAATGTGAACGGCGCTCTCCTGACCGAATGTCGCCGTGGAGGACGACACCGACAAGGTCGTCGAGGTCGTGGCTGGAAAGACCGTGAGGGCGACTGTCGCGGACGCTGCGGTGAAGTTGGCGTCACCCGGGTAGGTCGCCGTCACTTCATAGGGCGTCGTGGAGGCGGGGAGGGCTGTCGCCGAGTCGATGAAGCAGGGGTTCCCCCCTCCGCTTCCAGCTGAACAGGAGTCGGGAGCAATGAGGTTGACCCCGTTCGCCGTGATGCTGAAGAACCCCGTTGGGTTCCCGCCGTTGCCTCCTCCCGCTCCGGTAATGAAGAAATTGCCGGATTCTGCACCGTAGAAGGCGTCGCCCGGCACGGGGAAGAGCTGCATCTGGCTCGTCACTTGTGCGACGGAAAAATCCTGGGGAAGAGACCCCGGAGTCGAGTCTTCGGGATCGTCTCCCGTGCGGGACCACGCGACCTGACCACGCGACCTGGCGGGCCCGACAGGAGAGGGAGGGGCACGGCCACAGCCGCGCCCCTCCGTCATCAGATCTCGTTTCACCAGGTGACAGTGCGACAAGGAGTCGTGTTGCTCTCCTGAGGCCCGGCGATCTTCAAGCGGCGGCCGGGACCATTGCCATCTCAACGGGTAGGTGCTTCGAAGATGACGACCACAGAACTGTCGCGATGTAGAGAGTGACGACAAGGAAGGGGACCATGAGTGGAATCGAAACCACACCCGCCGGCGCAGACGCGGCCAGCTCGAAGCTGATCGGCAGCGCGAATGGCACCCAGCGAGGCACGACCCGGCTCCGCCAGAGGGCAGTGGCGACAAGGACCATGGCCACAATGTTGCCCAGAAAGTACCCGTTGAGGAACGCCTCGCCCGGTTTGGAGCTGAATGTCGTCGACACGAATTGGGCAGCACCGTCTGGACCGATGTGGGAGGCAACGGCGGCAGCGAGATTGAAGCCCACAAGGACGTTGGCGATGGCGCCGAAGAAAGCGGCAGTAGCGCCAATGAGCGCCCCGACCGTGGCCAGCACCCAGCCGCGATACCGCACGTGCGCCGCAATGGCGACGTACGAAACAGCCAGAGCGCCAAGACCCAGCTCCAGGATCATGTTCGAGAGATACAGCTGGCTCGTGTGAGCGGCGGCAATGGGAACGAGTTTCAGAGCCGCCGCCGAGGTCATCGGGGTCTGGTCGAGCCCTTTGGGTGTGAGTGCTTCCCCGATCAGGAAGAGCGCTGCGGTCAAAGGGACGAACACCGTCAAGAGCCGGGAGCGCACCAGGGATCGCCTGGCGACTTGCTCGGGACCTATGCCGGGAACTGCGGAATGTCCAGCCATCACTACTTCTCCATTTCTGCCCGCAGAACGCGGGCCCAATGCCACCGTGACAGCTCCCATCGAAAACATCGTCACGGCAGCGAACGATTCCCATAGTTCCCGGAGACCACACTGGGTCACCCTGTGGGGTGATGAAATGAGAACCATCTTGGCCATAGAGTTCCTCTGTGAAGCCGACGTCCCTCGTCGAGCGACTACGGGTTCATCGACGCAGGCCACAGCGAGTCGATGCGCTCCTAGCCGGTGTCCTGATGCTCCTTGTCGCCGTTGGGGAGGTCGTTGGATCGAAGCTCAGCCCGGGTGCGGCGGTCGCAAGCCTGCTTCTTCCACTTCCAGTGGCATGGCGACGGCGACAGCCCTGGGCGGCGATGGCGGCTGCCATCTTCTGCGCCGTACTCGTCGACCGCTTCGGGGGGCAACCGCCCTCGGTCACGCCCGTCGTGATTGCGCTCGTTGCCTATGTGGGAGGGACATCGCGAGCGGTTCGGCGGTGGTCGGCATCCGACGTCCTCCTCCTCGGGATACCACTGATTGGCTTGGCGGTCTCGCGCACCGTTGCGCTCTCGGGGGCACCTCATGCTGTGGCGGTCCTGTGGGTCTGGATCTTCTTCGTCGTGGCTCCATTCGTCGCGGGTTGGGCGCTCGCAAATCGGTCGCGTCTCAATGCAGAGCTGGCGGCGAACGTCGCTCGATTGGCCCGCGACCAGAAGGAGTTGTCCCGTCTTGCCGCTGGGGCTGAGCGGGCCCGGATTGCCCGCGAGCTCCACGACGTGGTGGCCCACGGCGTGAGCGTCATGGTGATCCAAACCCAGGCGGCGCGCCATGTGCTCCGTGACGATCCGGCTGCGGCGCGTGCAGCACTGTCCACAGTCGAACAGTGCGGACGGGAGGCCCTATTGGATCTTCGTCGGATGATCGGCGCGTTCCATCGAGATGACGGGAACATTCAGCGTGGCGTTGTCCCCGGGCTCGGACAACTCGATCGCCTCGTCGAGCGGGCGGCTGTCTCGGGGCTCGACGTGGAGTTGCGAGTCGAGGGCCGACCCCAGGCCCTTTCGCCGTCTCTCGATCTGGTTGCCTTCCGGGTCGTCCAAGAGGCCTTGACCAATGCGATCAAGCACGCAGGTCCGACAAGTGCTTCGATCCGAGTCACGTTCACGGGAGAAATCCTCGAGCTGCTCGTCTCGAACGAGGCGCCTGCACCATCGTGGCGGCCTAAGCGGCGGACCGGTGGCCTGGGGCTTATCGGCATGCGCGAGCGAGTTTCGATGTACGGAGGAAAGCTCCAAACCGAGCACAAGCGGGGCGGTGGCTACGAGGTCCGGGCCGTCCTGCCGGTTGGTGTCACGGCATGAAGCCCAGCTCCGGCGCGTCCGGCCGTTTGTTCGACGTGACGCTCGCCGCTGCCCTGTTCGTTGTCTGTGAATTCGAGGTGCTGTGGCAGGTGCATGGCGACCACGGCTCGAACCATTGGGGCGCGCTTCCGGCCGCTGTGCTTGTTGCCGGTCTCACGATTCCGCTTTTCTGGAGGCGCTCGGCCCCGGTCGTCACAGGAACGATCGAGATGCTCTCGTTCACGGTGCTCCTTACGTGGGGGATACCGGACGTCGCCAACGTTTACTCCCCCTTGTTCGCCCTCTATATTCCCGCCTACAGCATCGCTACCAACGGGGACCGTCGCATTGCTGCTGGCGGACTCTGCCTGATCCTTGGGATCGTTTCCGTCGGGCTTGCCTTGGGCGCGTCCCCGTTCGGCGCCTGGCTTCTCGTCATAGGAAGCTGCACCGGATCGTGGGCGGCCGGACGGGTGTTGCGGTCCCGGCGTGCACTCGCTGCTGCCCTCGCCCGCACGAACGAACAACTCGCCGCCGATCAGATTGCTCGCGAGCGATTGTCCGTGGCCGAACAAAGAACGCAAATCGCCGCCGAACTGCAGGAGCTCGTGGCGAGCAACGTGAGTGAGATGATTGTGCAGGCGCATGCCCTGCAGCTACTCGTTGACGCGGATCCGAGTGCCGCGGAGACGGCCATGACGACACTGGAGGACGCTGGCCGTGCGGCGTTGACGGAGATGCGCCGGATTTTGGGCGTGCTCCGGCGGCCTGATGAACCAGCCGTTCTGACGCCCCAGCCGGGCGTGGGCGAAATTGCCGCCTTGGTCGAGCGATCTCGAGACCGGGGACATGGCGGCGTCACGCTCACCGTGATCGGTGATCCGGCCCCCCTACCGGCGAGCGTCGATTTGAGCCTTTATCGGATCGTGGACGAATCGCTGACGAGCATCCATACCGAGAGCACCTGTGCCGTCGATGTTGCGATCACTCTTCGCTTCAGCCCCGTTCAGATTGAGCTTGAGGCCACCTGCGATGCAGATACGGCATTGGCGTGGCCGACGCTCCAGATGTGCGAAGCAGTAGACCTCTGCGAAGGCGAGCTCGAAATCGCTCACGGAGCAGGAACTATTGAGCATCTTCGCGTGCGTCTTCCGATAGCCCGTTAGGTGGTGGCGTCTTGAGTATCCGGGTTGTGATCGCAGATGATCAGGAGCTTGTACGGACGGGTTTCAAGCTCATACTCGGAAGCGAGCCAGACATCGAAGTAATAGGCGAAGCGGCAGACGGTCACGAGACGGTCGAATTATGCCGGGCCTTGCAACCGGATGTGGTTCTCATGGACATTCGCATGCCAGAGTTGGACGGGATCGAGGCCACGCGCCAACTCGTGGCCACGGCAGCTACGCCGTCGATTGTCCGCGTCTTGATCCTTACTACGTTCGATCTCGACGAGTACGTCTACGACGCCATGAAGGCCGGGGCAAGCGGCTTCCTCTTGAAGGACACTCCAGCAGGGCAACTGGCTGCCGGGATTCGGACGACCTATGAGGGCGGTGCCCTGTTTGCTCCAGGCATAACCCGCCGGCTGATCGAAGCGTTCGCGGATCACGCCGAGCCGCCACCCGCTGCTCCGGCCCTGCTCAATCGCCTCACCGAGCGAGAGCTGGACGTTCTCCGCCTTATGGCCAGAGGACTGTCGAACGCGGAAATCGGTCGGGAGTTGTTCATCGGAGAAAATACCGTCAAGACCCACGTGACCCGAGTGTTCATGAAACTCGAACTCAGAGACCGCGTCCAAGCGGTCGTGTTCGCCTACGAAGCACATGTAGTCAATACCGGAACCGATTGATTGCATTCGCGCGAGACATGAATGAAGCCATTGGCTGGGCTCATGAAATCATCAGACAGGACGAGGGTGATGGCGCACCTCCAACGGCGCTCACGATTTCGCGTGAGCACCCTTGGAGGTGGGGGGTTTCGAACCCCCGTCCTCCGGAGCCGCAATAGGCCTTCTCCGAGCGCAGCCGACATCAGGTTGTCGGGAGTGGCACTTCTGCCGGCCGGCAGTGCCACTCCGTAACCAACGAAAGTTTCCTCAATGATCAGTTGGTGTGAGCCATTGAGTAAGCCCTACTGAATGACGCCCAAGATCCGATCCGTAGGGCGGGGACCGGCTGGACGTCGCTACTTAAGCAGCGATCGCGAGCTGAGGCTCGGCGTTTATTTTTGGTTCCGGCTCTTTAACGTGGTTCCGGAGACCACGGCTCGCTTCTCCTACCTTGACGACCGAAGTCGAATCCAATCACCCCCATGTCTGGGACTCCACTGATCACTGTGATCAGGCCGTTTATTCTAGGGTGTCAGGGCCTCGGTGCTGACACCGGGCTGGGTCGGGGGCTATGCGCCGCTCCAGCGGCCCATCTCCTTGGTGGCCCGAGCGACTTCCCGCTCAGCGTCCCTGGCCATGATCACGTTGCGCTTGTCGTAGAGCCGGCGCCCCTTGGCCAGGGCCAGCTCGACCTTCGCCCTCCCGTCGCGGAAGTACAGCTTGGCCGGTATGAGGGTCAGGTGCTGCTGCTGGGTCTTGCCCATCAGCTCGTCGATCTGGGACCGGTGGACCAGCAGCTTGCGCTTGCGGTCGGGGTCGTGAGCACCGACGCCCGTGGCGAACTGCCAGGGCGGGATGTGGAGCTGGAAGAGCCAGAGCTCGCCGTCGTCCACCCGGGCGTAGGCCTCGCTGAGCTGGGCCTTGCCCTCCCGGAGGGACTTCACCTCGGAGCCCTGGAGGACGATGCCGGCCTCGAACGTCTCGAGAAATTCGTACTCACGCCGGGCGCGTCGGTTCGTGGCGACGGTACGGTCGCCACTGCGGTCCTCGCGGGCCGCTGCCCGCTTGGCGATCTGCTTCTTCGCCCTGGCCATGAGGGGTACGAGGGTACCCTTCATGGGTGCTTCGCCTGACCCGTGCCATCTATATGGAGATGGTCGCCCACTGCCTGGCCGGTCTGCCCGACGAGGCGTGCGGCCTCCTGGTCGGGCCCTACGGGGGCGACGAGGCGACCACCCTCTTCGTCACCGCCAACGCGGCGGCCTCCGCCATGGTCTACGAGATCGACCCCAAAGAGATGCTGCGGGTGGACCGGGCGGCCCAGGACCTCGGGGCCGACATCATGGGTGTGTTCCACTCGCACACCCACACCGACGCCTACCCCTCGCCGACGGACGTGGCCCAGGCCACCGATCCCGGTTGGCACTACGTGCTCGTCTCGCTCCGTGACACCCACCCCGTCGTGCGGAGCTACCTGATCCGAGACGGAGTCATCACCGAGGAGCCGGTGGAGGTGCCCGGGCTCGAGGTTCCCGGTCCGGATGGGGCGGGGTAGGGCGCCCGGCCTGGCTCCTTGTAGAATCGTTACCGAATCAGTCAACAATCAGCCGGCCAGCCCACGGGGGTGGGTCGGCCCCCGTCCGACACTCAGCGAGGAGGCCCTGTGGCCGTCGAAGTCCGCCTACCGACCGTCCTGCGCAGCCAAGCGGGCGGATCCTCTGTCGTCAGTGTCGACGGGGCGACCATCGGCGAGGTGCTCGCCAAGCTCGTCGCCGAGTACCCGGGCATGTCCGGCCAGGTCCTCACCGACGACGGCGCTCTGCACAAGTTCGTGAACATCTACGTCAACGACGATGACGTGCGGTACCTGCAGGGTCTCGACACGCCGGTCCCCGCCGGCGCCGAGGTGTCCATTCTGCCGGCCGTGGCCGGGGGCTGAGGCTCTCCGAGAGCCGGTCCGCCATGGCCCTGTACCCCACGGTCCTCGACCTCATCGGCAACACCCCGATGATCGACATCAGCACGCTCAGCCCCAACCCGGCAGCGCGCATCTTCATGAAGCTCGAGGGTCAGAACCCCGGCGGGTCGGTCAAGGACCGGGTGGCGCTCTCGCTCGTCGAGGACGCCGAGCGGACCGGGGTGCTGGTGCCCGGCAAGCCCGACCAGGTCCTGATGGAGCCGACGTCGGGCAACACCGGCATCGGGCTCGCCCTGGTCTGCAGGGTCAAGGGCTACACCCTCAAGGTGGTCATGCCCACCAACGTATCGGTGGAGCGCCGCCAGCTTCTGGAGCTGTGGGGCGCGGACATCATTGAGTCGCCCGGGAGCGAGGGATCCAACGGCGCCGTCCGCATGGCCCGCGGCCTGGCGGAGGAGCACCCCGAGTGGGTCTTCCTCTACCAATACGGCAACCCGGCCAATCCCAGGGCGCACTACGAGGGCACGGGACCCGAAATCTTCCGTGACTGCCCCGGTATCACGCACTTCGTGGCCGGGCTCGGCACGTCGGGAACGCTGCTCGGCGTCGGTCGCTTCCTGCGCGAGAAGCTGGGGGAGGCTGTACAGATCTGGGCCGTGGAGCCTCCGGCGGGGGAGATGGTCGACGGGTTGCGCAACCTCGACGACGGGTACATCCCGCCCATCTTCGAGGACCTCGGAGGTGCCGAGCTCTTGGACCGCAAGACCGTTGTCCGCCCACGGGAGTCGATCGAGTGGACGCGGCGCCTGACCGAAGTGGGGATCTTCGCCGGGATCTCGACGGGGGCGGCCCTGGCCGGCGCGGTGAAGTGCGCACTCTCGCTGCCGGAGGGTCAGCCCGCCTCCATTGTGGTCGTCTCGGCGGATGGTGGCTGGAAGTACCTGTCCACGGGTGCCTGGACCGACGACCTCGACGAGGTCACCGAGAGGGCCAAGGAGATCATCTACTTTTAGCGAGGCCCGGCGCCCGATCGACAGGCCCGACCTTCGAGCCTGTCGGACCCTGCTCTGGCGTCGCCGCGCTGGCGCCGCCAAGAGCAATCGTCCAACGGCGCCGATGACGTGATAGTCGGTCCGCGCCCGCAGTCACACCTGGCGAGGGCGCGTCGGGGCGCCTCGTATCCATTGTTCGGCTCAACTCTGGACACGCCTCGGCCGACAACCACGGAAGGAGAGCGGATCGGAATCAGCGCGCCGGATTGTTGTCGCGCTGTTGTTCGATCACAACGAGAGCGAGCGCCGGTGAGCACGCATGGAGTCGAGGACAGCCCCGTGGCGACGGCGAAAGTGACCCGCAGACACCTCGAGGATGATGCACCGTCGCTTCAGTCGTTCGCGTCAACGAGTCGCGCTCCCAAGCCGATCCCGCCTTTCGAGGACCGCTCGAAGGACCTGGTGCCCCCGGCCCTGCCGGAGAGTTGGAAGAAGACCGGGTCCTCGGCATAGGCGGTCGGGTGCTCGAAAATCCGGCGCGCCGTCGGGCCTGATTCAGCGGGCGGCGAGTTCGCTGAGCTTGGTCACCGTGTTCCAGTTGCGGGTGGTGCTGACGACGCCGAGCCGGCGCTCCAAGAAGGTGCCGGTGTACTTGGTGTTGGCGTAGCCGTCCGGCGTATGGACGTAGACCTCCTTGCCGTCGACGACGAGCTCATCACGCCCACTCGGCGGCAACGTCAACGCAGTGAGTGCGGCTTTCGTCGGGGCCGTGGCGAGGAAGGTGACGTGGTGGCGCGCCGGGTCGGCCCCGGCCTTGGCGTAGGGGCTCGACGAGCTGACGCGCCGGAAGTCGGCGGCGCTCCTGACCAGGACGGCCGGCGAGTCGCCGAAGTCCTCGGCCAGGCGCTGTTCGATGGCGGCGGCCACGCTCTTCTCGTTCTTAAACGGTGTCGTGAAGAGGACGTTCCCCGTCTGAATGTAGGTCGTCACATCGGTGAAGCCGAGGCCTTCGAAGGAGGCGCGGAGTTCGTTCATGGCGACGCGGCCGTGGCCAGCCACGTTGACGCTACGGAGCAGGGCGACGACGCGCGGCACGTGTGCAACCTACCTGGGGGCGGCCGGTGGCCCATCGGGCCCGAAGGCGTGGCGGCGCAGGCTGAAGCGGGTGAGATCGACGGCCGGCTGACGGTCCTCTGCCAGGTCGGCCAACAGCTCACCCAAGAGTGGCCCGAATTTGAAGGCGTGCCCGCTGGTGCCGCACCCGACGACGACACTGCCCACCCGGTCGAGCACGAAATCGGCGTCGGCCGAGTTGTCGTAGACGCAGCGCTCCGTGGCTACCGGCTGCGGATCGAGGGCTGGGAGCACCCGCGTCACGGCCCGGACGAGCTGCGCCAGTTGGGCGGGGTGGTCGCCCTCCAGCGCGGCAGGGTCGGTCGGATCGAAGGCGCCTATGGCGGGACCCGGCGAATGCCGGGACACCTTGTAGGTACCGGAGTGCGGGCCGCCGCGGGGCACCGGCAAGCCGTAGACCATGTCGTCCCCCCACTCAATGAAGACCGGGGGGACGACGTCCTCCCGGGGGGCGAAGTAGGCAACCTGGGGGAGCGAAGGGGCGGCACCGGCTGGGGGGTCCACGCCCAGGAGCCGGAGCGAGCCCGGTCCGGCACAGACGACCACGACCGTGGCCGGGAGGGACGTGCCGTCGGCCGTCTCGACGGAGACCGAGTCGCCAGTCTGGCGCAATGACGTCACGAAGGTCCCTGTGCGGAGCTCGAAACCGCCTCCTTGGATGAACGCCCGAAGGCAGGCGTCGGCGGCCAAGACGCCTGATGCCGGTTCGACGAGCACTGGTCCCGACAGTTCGATGCCGGGAAACCGCCGTGCGGCCACTGTCGCCGAGACTTCCTCGACCGGGGCACCCGCCAATGTCATTGCGGAAGCGATGGCGTGCTGCGCCGTTTCGTCGCCCAACGTCACCTGTCCCGTGACGTGGAGCAGCTGCCGGCCCGTCGCCGCTTCCAGGTCGTGCCAACGCGCCCGGGCCAGCAGCGCCATTTCGACGTAGTACGGCTCGGGATAGCCCAGGCGGAAGATGCGTGCGTCGCCTTTTGAGCCGGAGCGCGCATGACCTGGCGCCAACGCCGCCTCGAGGACCAGCACGTCCCGACCTCGGCGGGACAGGGCCCAGGCGCTCGAGAGCCCGAGGAGACCGGCACCGATGACAATGCACTGTCGGGGATCGGTCACGCTGTCGATCATACGAACGGTCGCACCGGACCTCTTCGGCAAAGAGCATGGCAGTACGCTCGGCGTCGGTGACGGGTGGGATGGACGTGTCGACGCACACGGTGCCCGACGACATTCCGAGCCAGGGCGACCAGCCGGAGGAATCGGCCGTCACGGCGAAAGAAGGCGGGCAGGCCGGACGCGGTCGGGTTCTGCGGGGTCTGCGTACCGTCGCCTTCCACCTGGTGGCTTTCGCCTGCTTCACCGTGCCCGCGATTGTCCTGTGGTGGCACGTCTGGTCGGGCCATCCTTCGTCGGCGCTGACCTGTGGGTGCGGTGATCCGGCGCAGGAGGTCTGGTTCATGGCCTGGCCCGCCTGGGCCATTGCGCACCTGCACAGCGTCTTCTTCTCCGGTGTCGTGAATGTCCCCCATGGTGCCAACCTGCTCTCGAACACGTCGGGCCCGTTGGTCGGCGTTGTGCTCGCTCCGGTCACGTGGCTCTTCGGTCCCGTCACCTCGACCAACGTCGCGCTCACCCTGGCTCCGGCGCTGAGCGCCTGGGCCTGCTTCGCCGCCATCCGCCCCCTCGTCAAATGGAAGGCGGGAGCCATCCCGGCGGCACTGGTGTTCGGCTACTCAGCGGCCGTCGTCACCTCGCTCACCTTCGGCCACGTGTCGGTCACCATGCTCGTGATCCCACCGTTCCTCTTCACCACGCTGCACGAGATTCTGATCCGCCAGGAGCACTCGGTCGGCCGGGATGGTCTGCTGCTGGCAGCACTGCTGGTGGTGCAGTTCTTCATCTCACCCGAGATCCTGGTGATGTGCCTGCTTCTCGGCGCCATCGGCTTGGTCGCGGTGACGGTGGTGGGGTGGCGTCAGCTCCGACCGCGCGCGGGGCACGCGCTCCCGGCCCTCGGACTGGGCACAGCAGTGACGGTGGCGGTGCTGGCCTATCCCACCTGGTTCGGACTGGCAGGGCCCCAGGCAGTGACCGGCGTACTGTTCGCGCTCGCCCCGATTTCGGGCGTGCCGCTGGCGGGCCTGCTCGTTCCGGGCCCCTACGGGGCGTCGGCCAACGAGTACATCCGCTTCGGCGGGTACCTCGGACGCGCGGGGCCTCCGCCGGACTACGTGGGCTGGGGCGTCGCTCTGGCCGGGGTCGGATCCCTCGTCGCGGCCCGCAGGCGCCCTCTCACCTGGCTCCTCCTCCTCCTGGCGGCCGCCACGTTCTGGCTGGCCCTGGGCGCCTATCTGATCAGCGGGCCGGCCTGGCTCGGGCACCCCTGGTTGCCCTGGCGCTCCCTCTCGACGTGGCCCGTGCTGAAGGAGATTCTGCCCGACCAGTTCGTCCCGCTGGTGACGTTGCCCGTGGCTTTCCTGCTGGCGCTCGGCCTCGACGGGCTCCACGGGGCGTACCGTCGCCCGAACTCATGGTTGACGAGACACCGCTCCGTGCTGGCAGGTGCCGCCACCCTCGCCGTGGCTGCGGTGGCGTTGCTCCCGGTCCTGATCACCTTTGACACGCCGCTCCGCGTCGTGCCGGTCCACACGCCGCCGTACTTGCGTGACGCGGCGACGCGTCCCCCTGCCGGCAACGTGGTGCTCACCGTTCCCTTTGCGGTCTCGGGCTCGTCACAACCCATGCTGTGGCAGGCCATGGAGGGCATACGCTTTCGACTGGCCGGCGCTGCTCTCAAGACTCCCGACGCACACGGGGGACCGGTCGGGACCGGGGCTCCCGGGTCGGCCCGACGTATCCTGACGGACCTCAGCGTCGGTGGATCGGTGGCGCCGGCGGGGACGCCCAGGCAACTGGCGACAGTGCGCGCCGCCTTGAAGTCCTGGCAGGTGGACCAGGTGGTCATCACGGGCGCCAGCCGGGACCCGGTCTACGCCTCGGGGTTCTTCACCGCCGCGCTCGGCTTGGCCCCCGTCTTCGAACAGCGCGCCTGGGTGTGGAAGATACGACCGGGGGAGGCGCTGGCCCCGCCGGTCACCGGGATCGCCTTGTCGACGTGCCGGAACTACGCTGCCTCGTCGGCTGTGCGCCACATGCCGCTGACGATGGCGCGCTGTGTCCTGTTCGCCGGCGGCCGCGCCGTAGGGGCACCTCGCCCCGCCAGGTGACGAGTGCAGACCCGCATACGTCGTCATAGGCTTCATTCGTGCAACCGATCCTCCACCTGTCCATCCCCGTGCGCGACATGGAGGAGGCCCGTGCGTTCTACGTGCACACCCTCGGGTGTCAGTCGGCCCGCACCCGCTCCGATTTCACCGACGTCTGGTTCTTCGGCCTGCAGCTCACGCTGCAGGACCGTCCGGACGAGGTGACGATGTGGCGCGCCGGGAGTTCGCGTCACTTCGGTGTCACGCTCGGCCGCGACGACTTCGACTCGGTGATCTCTCGTCTGGAGGCTGGCGGCGTCGCGTGGCTGGTCCCGGTCTCGACCGACGACGAAGGAGAACCCACCGAGCAGACCAAGGCCAAGATTGCCGATCCCAGCGGCAATGTCATCGAATTCAAGACGTACCGCGACGTCGATGCCGCATTGGAGATCTCGAGCCACTCCTACCCGGAGGCCTTCGCGCACGGCAACTGAGGCGCGGGGTGATGCGATTGACTACGGCAGTGAGCTGGTGTGGGTCATGGCAAAATCGGTGGCGACGCGCAGCTCATCGATCTGACATTCACACCTGAAGTTCCGTCCTGCTGCCAGGGGTCGGATACTCGGCATGGAGCCCGGGCCCTTCCCTCATTGCCGGAGAGGAGGGTGCCCCATTGCCACGGACCGGTGGCACGAAGCTCTAGGGGGCATGCCAGGGCACGAGCAAAGGCGAACCATGGGCCGTTGGCCTCAAGAGCGGCTCAGTGGGTCGGGGTGTTCCTTCGACACTGCCGTATGTCCACTTTCCGAGTAACCCGAGCCACGGAGGCCAACTGACCACTCAATTGGAAGTCCTCACGGCCAACGACCCGGATGACGGAATCGACGGCGTCCGAGTCATAGAGTCGCCCCCTGTTGGCCCTCAGTTCATCGAACGCGGCCTCTATCCCGAGCGCAGGCCGGTAGGGGCGGTGCGATGCCATTGCCGAGAGGACGTCAGCGACGGACACGATTCGCGACCCCATGAGGATGTCTTCTCCCTTCAGTCCCTGTGGGTAGCCGCTTCCATCAAGACGCTCATGATGCTGGAGGATCATGTCGGCGACCGGCTGGGGAAACGGAACATTGGCCAAAATGTCGTACCCGGCTCGGCAGTGGGTTTTTACGATCTCGAACTCGGCAGGACTGAGTCGTCCGGGACGACCCAGTATCTCGGCCGGAATGGCGATCTTCCCGACGTCGTGGAGGGTCGCCGCCACTTCGATCCCCTGCACCTCTTCGTCCGGCAGGACAAGGTCGCGAGCAACGGCGACGGCAATTCTCGCCACTTGACGCTGGTGCCCGGCGGTATAGGGGTCTCGAAGTTCGACCATGTTTGCTGCTGACTCGGTGACGGCATCAAGTGTGGCTTCGAGGCTCGTCAGGTATTGGTCCCGCTCGGTGACGTCGTGGCCGTTGATGACGATGCCGGAAATGACCCCGTCCTCGAGGAGGTTGGTCGCGACGATCTCCAGCGCTCGGGTGTCCCCGCTGGGAGACACGAATCGAATTTTGTCGGTGGTGGACGCTCCCGGTTGACGCAGAAGCGCCGCAAACCGTGCGAGCAGCCGGTCCAGGTCGTCGGGATGAATGAAGCGAAACGCGTTCCTTCCAATGGCTCCTTCCGTCGAAACCCCGAACATCGTCAAAGCGGTGGGGTTCGCAAAAATGACGGCGCCTGCTCCATCGACGACGACAACGAGGTTCGGGGAATGCTCGACGAGCGCTGGAATCCAGTCCGCATGCGCTCTCTCACTATGGTCAACAAGTGACACCACCTAGAGAACATCGACAACCTGAGACCAAACCTAAAGAACCGCAGGCCAAGCCACTCGCAGACGGGGATAGCCAATAGATCCGAAATACCCTAGATCGATGTCGACAAAGACCCTACGCTTCGCCCTATCGCAGCTTGCGCTGTCGTGAAGGCGGTGGTGAACAGATGGAATCAATGCCCTTGTTCGGTGGGCGACTTCGAGCAAGCAGTTCCGTGATTCTCAGTCAGAGTCGAGGGCGAGTAAGTGCCCAGCGATCGCGCCATATGTCGCGGATCGTGACGGTCGGATGCGCAGTATCGCTGCTCGCCCTCGGAATGGCTGCTCCGCTGGCGTCATCAGCCAGCGGAACGTCGGAGCCGTCCTGGTCGGTGGTGACTTCCACCGCACCTCCCGGCGCGTTGAGCTCGGTTTCCTGCGTTTCCACGCTCGAATGCTTCGCAGTGGGCACAGCGGGACCGCAAAACCACTACAGCGTCGTCTATCTGACGGAAAACGGAGGCTCAAGTTGGGTGAGTCAGACGCTCAGGAGCTCTGAACTCGGTGAGAGCGGTCTGAACGATATCGCCTGCCCTTCAACGGGCGAATGTATTGCTGTCGGCAGCCAGTTGGACGTAAGTGATGCAGGTGTCGGGACCGCTTACGCCACCACCAATGGGGGAACCACATGGGTGAGTCAGACACTGCCTAGCGGTGTGGAGGGCCTCACTGACATCGCGTGTACATCCACAAGCGATTGCATTGCCGGAGGAACGAACACGAGCGGTGCAGCGATCATTGCGACCACGAACGGTGGATCGTCGTGGACGAACGAATCCGTGCCGAGCGGTGCCAGCGACATCACTGGAGGGATCGCGTGCCCCTCGGCGAGTGACTGCTTCATCGCGGCCGGAAGTGATCAGATTCTGGCCACGACAAACGGTGGGATGACCTGGGCAATCGAGACATTGTCCGGTCCCAACGGTCTCGACGGAATCGCCTGTTCTTCGACTACAGATTGTCTTGTCGACGCACACTCAAACTCCGGCCCTTATGTGGAAGCCACTACCGATGGGGGAACGACTTGGGTCAGCCACAGTCCTCTCGTTGCCGGATACGGCGGGTTGTCCGGCATGTGGTGCTCATCTTCAAGCGACTGTGTGACGGTAGGTGTGAACGGCAATATCCCTGCCACCGGCGTCATAGATGTCACCGCGGACGGCGGGACAACCTGGAGCAGCGAGGTGCTGCCAACAGGCGTTCCCAATCTCGACGCAGTTACCTGCACCTCCTCAGATAGATGCATCGCGGTCGGAGGGGAAGGAGCAAACGGTGTTGGCGGCATAATTCTGGTCAACACACCGCCTCCAGTACCTTCAATCATCACAAATTCTCTCCCTTCGGGCACGCTTGACTCGAACTACGCGAGTTCGGTTGCCGCGTCGGGTGGCCTGACTCCATACACCTGGAGCGTCGTGCCGAGCAATCTTCCTCAACAGAGTCTGCCTCCGGGATTGTCGCTCAATGCGGCGACGGGAGCGATTTCCGGTACGACGTTGGCGATCGGGAGCTACGCACCGACGTTCAAGGTGACGGATGCCGACAATGCATTTGCCACGGCGACGATCTCAATCAACGTGAACCCGACGCCGCCGACACCAGCCCACGGCTACTGGCTCGTCGGTTCAGACGGCGGGATCTTCAGCTTCGGCTCGGCCCAGTTCTACGGCTCGACCGGCAGTCTCAAGCTCCAGCGTCCCGTTGTCGGCATTGTGCCCACCAAAGACGATGCCGGGTACTGGCTCGACGCCTCCGATGGCGGCGTTTTCAGCTTTGGCGACACCCAGTTCTACGGGTCGATTCCGGGGTTGGGCCTCAACCCCGCCGGCTCGGGCCTGCCCAACAGTCTCGATGCCCCCATTGTGGGCATGGTGCCGTCCAACGACGACGGTGGCTACTTCATGGTGGCCTCCGACGGTGGCGTGTTCGCCTTCGGTGACGCCTATTTCGCCGGTTCGTGCCCAGGTATCGGAGGGTGTTCGGGCGCAGCCGTCGCCGTCATGCCCGACGGCAGCGGCAACGGGTACTGGCTCGTCACCAAGACCGGGAACGTCTACACCTTTGGCGACGCGGCCAATTACGGAGCGCCCGGGAACACCGGTTCCCCGGTGACCTCGGCGGTCAGAACGCCCGACGGCCATGGCTATTGGATCCTCACGGCTGACGGCACCGTCTACAACTACGGTGACGCCGCGAACGACGGCGATGCAGCAGGACAGTTCGGAGGCTTCAACCCGGCAAGCGCCATCTTCACCACTTCGGACGGTGGCGGGTACTGGATCGCTTCGGCCGGTGGAGCAGTGGACCAGTTCGGTGATGCGCCCAATGACGGCGATATGGCGGGCACGAACCTCAATGGCTTCATAGTCGCTGCCACGGGGTTCTAGAAGGGAACACAGCATTGAGGGCATCCCCGACCGGAACCGGAGGGAGTTCGCTGGCCGCGAAGAGCGTCCACTCCGTCTCTTGATCTTCGTCTGGGTCAGTGCATTTCTTGACGAATGGCCGCCCGCGTTCAATGACACCACGAGGCCGGGGCCGCCGCCCATACGCCGGTGCGAGGCGAGGCCGTCAATTGAGTGTCCACGTCATAGGGGCACCGATCGCCCAGGGCAACGGACTCGCCTACGGTATGCATCGGCTCGTCGAAGGCGGGCTACGAGAGGAGTTGCAGTGGGAGGAGACGACGTGAGCGGGGAACCCCGTACGGCGAGGCAGGACGGGCGTGCCGTCGACGAGTTGCGACCGGTGCAATTCGATCGCGACTACACGGTGATGGCCCCTGGGTCGGTGCTCGTGACGTTCGGGCAGACCAAGGTGCTGTGCACGGCGTCCGTCGAAGAGCGGGTACCACCGTGGATGCGGGGGAGCGGCAAGGGCTGGGTCACCGCCGAGTACTCCATGCTGCCGGGCTCGACACCCGAGCGGGCCTCGCGGGAGGCGGCGAAGGGCAAGCAATCGGGGCGGACGCAGGAGATCCAGCGCCTGATCGCCCGCTCCTTGCGCGCCGTCTGCGACCTGGTGACGCTGGGCGAGGTGCAGATCACCGTCGACTGCGACGCGCTGCAGGCCGACGGCGGCACTCGCACCGCGTCCATCTGCGGGGCCTACGTCGCGCTGCATGACGCCTGCACCCGATTGGTGCAAGCCGGGACGATCAGAACGCACCCGCTGACCGACTCCGTGGCCGCCGTCTCGGTCGGCATCATCGACGGCGTGCCGATGCTCGACCTGCCCTATGTCGAGGACTCCCGGGCCGAGGTCGACATGAACGTCGTCATGACCGGGGCGGGGCGCTTCGTCGAGGTGCAGGGTACGGCCGAGGGCATGGCCTTCACCCGCGGCGAGCTGGACACCCTGTTGGGCCTGGCCGAGGGTGGGATAAAAGAGCTGACCGGCATGCAGTCGGCCGTCCTGGCCGAGCCGCCGCTGCGCCGGTGAGTGGGTCTGGCGCCGGGCCCCTCCGGCTCGTGCTGGCGTCAGCCAACCCTGACAAGGTCAAAGAGATTGTCGCGGTGCTCTCAGCCGCGCTGCCGGTGGACCTGCTCCCGCGTCCAGAGAACGTGCCCGAGGTGGTCGAGGACGCTGACACGCTGGTCGGCAATGCCCGTCTGAAGGCGCGCGCTTTGGCCGCCGCCACGCAGACCGCTGCGGTGGCCGATGACACCGGGCTCGAGGTGGAAGCCTTGGCCGGCGCGCCCGGGGTCTCTTCGGCCCGCTACGCCGGCGAGTCCGCCACCTATGCCGACAACGTGACGAAGTTGCTGCAGGAGCTGGCGGCACTCGACGACCGCGGCGGTGCACGCCGAGCCAGTTTCAGGACCGTGGCGTTGGTCGCGTTCCCGGACGGATCAGAGGTGTGGGCCGAGGGCGTCCTGTCGGGCACCATTGCCGCCGAGGGCCGGGGGACCAACGGCTTCGGCTACGACCCCGTCTTCGTCCCCGACGGCGGGGACGGCCGCACGTTCGCCGAAATGCGGCCGGAGGAGAAGGACGCCGTCTCGCATCGCGGTCGCGCCTTTCGCGCCCTGGCCGGTGCGCTGGCCCGGCGCCTGGAGGAGCCCTCACCCTCGGTCGCAGGGTCGGTGCCGCCGCCGCCGGCCTGACCGCATCAGCCGGGAAAGAGCGTGTTCGCCAACTCCACGTAGCCTTCGAACGGGAAGGCCTGGCGATCGCCGATGACCTGGATGCAGACGTGGTTCGCCCCGGCGTCGTGGTGCGCGGATACCGCAGCCCCGATCGTCGCGGCGTCACCCCAGGGGATCACCGCGTCGATGAGCCGGTCGCTCCCGCCTCCGTCGATGTCCTCGTCACCGAAGCCGAAAGTGCGCAGGTTCTGCGTGTAGTTGGGCAGGCCGAGGTACGTGCTGGCGTAGCCGCGGGCCAGGTCCCTGGCCGCGACCGGATCCGTCTCGAGCACGACAGCCACCTCGGGGGCCAACAGCGGGCCTGGTCCGAGGATGTCCCGGGCGAAGGCCGTGTGCTCGACCGGGACGAAGTAGGGATGGGCTCCGGCCGTGCGCGCCGCCGCCAGCTCGAGCATCCGGGGACCCAGGGCGGCCAGGACCCGGCGCCCCGCGGGAACCGGGATGGGCTGCGCGTCGAGGGCGTCGAGGTAGGCAACCACCTTCGAATAGGGACGGGAGTAGTCGGCGACGGCGATGCTGTGGCTGGCGCCGATCCCGAGGAGGAAGCGATCCGGAAACCGCTCCTCCAGCGACGGCGACGGCCGGCCCGACTTCCCCGGGCGCTCCCGCCCAGACACTGACGATGCCGCTCGCCACGGGAATGTGGTCGGTCGAGTCCAACAGCTTCTCGAAGTGCGGCGAGAGACCGGCGTCGAAGCGTCCCGACGACCACAGGGCCCCGTAACCGAGGGATTCGAGCTCGGGCGCCACGCTGCGGTCGGGTTCGTCGGGATGCCGCCAGGAGCCGCTCCACCACACGCCGATCCGACCGAGATCCACCCTCGCACCGTACCGGCTCGGTCGTGCGGCGACGGCCGATGTGGCTCATCCGAGGCCTCAGCCCAGGCGCAACAAGCGGATTGCCGTGCCACCGAGGAAGGCTTCGGACGCCACATCGGTGAGAGGCAGAGCCCGTGCGGCAGCCACGGCCCGTTCCATCGGGAGGAAGGGGTGATCCGAGGCGTAAAGGACGCGGCCCGCGCCGCGCCCCGAGTTCATGAACGAGACGAGCGCCGGGTCCATGTACTTGGCCAGGTAGGCCGAGTTGGAGAGGTAAAGGTCGGGCCACTTGAGCATGTACTGCATCAGCAGGCTCTCGTAGGGATGGCCCATGTGGGCGCCGATCACCGTGAGCCCCTTGAAGTCGATCAACACGTCCTCGAGGAGTTCGGGGTGCTGGCAGGCCGAGCGCACGCGCGGTCCGGGGATGCCGACATTGATCGACACCGGTAGGCCGAGCTCGGCGCAGGTGGCGTAGACGGGATAGTAGAGCTTGTCGTTGAGCGGATACTGCTGGACCAGTGGCGTGACGCGCACGAGCGCGACGGCCGGGTGCTCGGCGAGGGCGCGCAGGCGCTTCACTTGTTGCACGGGCCGTTCGGCGCGGTCGACCGTGAGCGCGACACGCAGACGGTCCGGGTGGTCGGCGACCGCGCTGAGCAGTGGCTCCGTCTCCTCGGACGCGATCCCGGCCGCCAGCACGCCGATGTCGACACCGCAGGCGTCCATGGTGACGAGCACGTGTTGCAGCGTGGATGACGACGACAGGTCCCCGCCCAAGAGCTCGGGGATGCCCTCGTTCCCGGCCTGGCCCATGAAGGCGGCGGCGGCCTTGCCGCTCAACGCGTTGACCCAGAGGTCGACGACCGTCACGCCGGGTCGGCGGTGCCAGGTGTCGACGTCGGCACCGCCGACCCGGCGGCCTCCGCCTTCGCCTTGGCCTTGGCCTTGCGCAGGTACCGGACACCATTGGTAAGCGACTCTTGGATGAGGTGGTCGTTGTCCTTGGAGATGAAGGCGTGCACGCGCTTCTCGAGCAGCGTCCGCAGCAGCGGGTTGAAGGCGTGGTACGACTCGGAGAAGTGGACCCTGGTCGTCCCGTTGCCCATGTCCTCCAGCCGGGTGTGGCCCTCGGCCTCGGAGAGCAGCGGGCGTCCGATGGCGTTGTACTTCCAAGAGACCTTCGGCTTCACCTCGGTGAGCCACTCCCACGATTGTCCCTTGCCGCCGGTCAGCAGGTAGCGGGGCACCCGGAAGGTGCAGTGGCGGATCAGGCCCTCACCGACGGCATCGCCGGGATAGAGGATGTCGATGGTGACATCTCCCGATTCGGTGTGGGGGATGCGGGCCCAGAAGAGCTGCCAGAGCTCGTCCACGCTGGCCTCAATGTCGACATGGAAATGGTGTTGCTGCACCGGGTCACCCTACCTCCGGACCTGACGCGGGCGTCAGGTCCGGCGCCGCCCGGGGGACAGGCCGTCAGGGCGGTGGGAACGGGGTCCCATAGCGGTTGAGGTGCGCCTTCTCTGGAAGTGGTTGCCGGCGGGGCGACCCCAGGGGCTTGGGCAGGTGGCCCAGCGGGACGACGGCGACCGGCACCACCTCAGGGGGCAGGCCCAAGTGGGTGGACAGCTCGTCCCCGCCGAGGACGGGGAGGGTGGTGAGCGTCGAGCCGAGGCCGAGCGCATGGGCGGCCAGCAACAGGTTCTGCACCGCCGGGAAGATGGAGGCATCCATGGCGTTGGGATAGGTGAGTCGCGTATCGCCGCACACCACGACGAGCACGGGCGCGCCGGCGACCCCGCCGGTGGCGCCGTCGTGCACCTCGCGCAGGAGGGCGGGGGACAGGCGCTCCTCCTCGAGCGCCCGGGCGCCGCCGTGCCAGATGCGCTCCGTCAGTGCGCCGATGGCCGCGCGCAGGGACGCGTCGCGCACGACGATGAAGACGAAGGGCTGGCTGTTCTCCGCGCTTGGCGCGTGGGTGGCCGCCGTCAGGATCCGCGCCACCGTCTCGTCGTCGACGTCGTCGGGCAGGAAGGCGCGGGCCGCCCGCTGGGTGTGCACCACATCGAAGAAGTCGGGCATGGCGGCCGATGGTATCGACCGGCGGGAGTGGACGGCCGACGGGCGAGGATTGGGCGCCACCGAGGGGACCCCGCTACCTTTGGCGCTGCGCCGGCCCGGGGCCGGCGCCCGCCATCGAGGACACGTGGTGGGGGATCGAAGGCGGACGGGGAGAGGAGGCACACCGTGGCAGACGACGCCGCATCGCAAGAAGACGTGCTCAAGAGTTTCATTGGGCAGCCGACCGGCAAGTCCAAGGTGGTGGTGGAGCGGGGGCCGGTGCAGCACTTCGCCGACGCCCTTCTGAGTACGAGCCCGATCTACCACGACCCCGCGGCGGCCAAGGCGGCCGGCTTCGACAACATCCCGGCCCCGCCGACGTGGCCCTTCGCCATGGAATTCTCCGGCACGTTCGCCGAGCAGCAGCCGGCGGACGCGCCCACCGGCAACCCGCTGGCGAAGATCCTGGGGCCGCTCATGGCCAAGGGCGGCCTGATCCTGCACGGTGAGGAGGAGTTCCTCTACCACCGGCCGGTACAGGTGGGCGACGTGCTGATCGGTGACGGCGTGATCTCCGACGTGTACCAGAAGGAGTCGAAGGGCCGGACGATGACCTTCATCTGCTCGGAGACGAAGTGGACCGAGGAGTCGACGGGCGAGCCGGTGGTGACGGCGCGCATGAACCTGATTCACCGGGCGTAGGGAGGTCGTGACAATGGGTGAGAAGAAACTGTCCTTCGAGGACGTGCAGGTGGGAGACGAGGCACCGGTGATCACGCACACGCTGACCCGGACCGACCTGGTGAAGTACGCAGGGGCGTCGGGGGACTTCAACCCGATGCACCACGACGAGGTGGCGGCGCAGCAGGCCGGGCAGCCCAGCGTGTTCGGGCACGGCATGTTCTCCATGGGCCTGTTGGGCACCGCGTCTGACGGACTATGTCGGCGTCGGCAACATCACGCGCTACCAGGTCCGCTTCGCCCGCCAGACCTGGCCCGACGAGGTGCTCTCGTCCAAGATCGTCGTCATGGGCAAGCGCGAGGAGGACGGCAAGAAGCTGCTTGACCTCACCGTGACGCTCTCGAACGGCGACGGTGAGGACAAGGTGGTCGGCGAGGCGACGGCCGCGCTGCCCTAGCTCGCCGTCCCGGGCGACCCGGGCGACCCGGGCAATTTCGTCAACGGATCGACAATTGGCGCCTGGACGCGCCACCGTGGTGAAGCGGAACAGTCGTGCGCACATGGCTGAACGTGGGGGTCGAGGACCAAAGGGCGCCTCCACCCCCGTAGTCTTGGCACCATGGCCCACGGCACGGCGGTGACCCGGTGAGCGTCGTAGACGAGCGCGTACGCGATCTGGACGGCGCCGTCGCGTTGGGTCAGGCCCTTGTGCGCAATCTGGAGGAGGTCGTCCTGGGCAGCCGGGGTGCGCTGATGGCGGCAGCCGTCGCTGCACTCTCGGGCGGCCATCTCCTCGTCGAGGACGTGCCGGGCGTGGGCAAGACGGTGTTGGCCCGGACGCTGGCAGTCTCCCTCGGTGCCGAGCTGTCACGGGTGCAGGGTCACCCCGACCTGCTCCCGTCCGACATCACGGGCGTATCGGTCTTCATGCCCGACACCGGAACGTGGGATTTCCGGCCGGGCCCCGTGTTCGCCCACGTCGTGTTGGTCGACGAGCTCAACCGAACGCCACCCCGCACGCAGTCGGCGCTGCTCGAGACGATGGAGGAGCGCCAGGTCAGCGTGGACGGCCAGTCCTGGCCCCTGCCGCAACCGCACCTGGTCATCGCCACGCAGAACCCGCACTCGCAACTCGGGACCTTCCCGCTGGTGGAGAGCCAGCTCGACCGCTTCGCCATGTCGACGCGCATCGGGTACCCCGACGCGGCGGACGAGGTGCGTCTCGCTCTGCACGGCGGGGGTACCTACGCCCTGGCCACCCTGCGTGCGGTCAGTACGCCCGAGGAGTGGGGGCGTGCCCAACTGGCGACCGAGACCGTCCCGGTGCACGAAGCGGTGGCGACCTATGCCGTGGAGCTGTGCCGGGCGAGCCGGACGGCGCCCGGTGTGCAGTTGGGCGCCAGCCCCCGCGCCGCCATCTGGCTCATCCGCGCCGCTCAGGCGCACGCCGTGCTCAACGCCCGGCCCTACGTGGTGCCCGACGACGTGAAGGCGGTGGCCGTGGCCTGCCTGGCCCACCGCATCCTGACCGTCGATGCCGACGCTGACGCCGAGCGGTCGGCCGCAGTGGTCCGGGACCTTCTCGAAACGATCCCAGCGCCCAGACCGTGAGCCACTGGGCGCGACCGGCCCGCTCGCGGGGGCCGCTGGTCGTCAGCGTGCTGATCGTCGCCCTCTGGTGGTTGGTCGCCCACAACGCAGGGTCGGGGTGGGTCCAGCTGCTGGGCGACCTCGTTTTCGGTGGGCTGCTCATCGGTGTCGTGGGGCCCTTCTTCGTCGTGAGCCGGGCCCGTCTCAGCCTGCGCAGCGCGCCAGGAGACGGCGTCGCCGGCCTTCCGGTCTCGCTGCGCGTCGATGCGCGCAGCCGCTCTGCGCGTCCGACCGGTGGAGCCGCCGGGGCCCGACATGTTCGTCGGGCCCCGCAGCAGACGGGGCGCGGCCGACGAGCTCGTCGTGCTGGTGCCGACCCGGCGTGGTGTGCATTCGTCCGTCACGCTCGACATCGCGTCGGCGGCGCCGTTCGCACTGCAGTGGTGGACGAGGCGGATCCGGCTGCCGCTCCCCTCCGCACTGCACGTGGCGCCGCGTTGTGGCGAGGCCCATGCCGCCCCTCGGCGCGCCGATGACGAGGCGGGCGACGGTGTCGAAAAGCCGCGCGTGGAGGCGGGGCTGCCGCGGGGCGCCCGTCCCTACATCCCAGGGGATGCCCGCCGCCTGGTGCACTGGCGCTCGACGGCCCATGCCGGTCGCCTCATGGTGCGAGAGGTCGAGCAGCCGGCAGCCGAGCCCGTGACGATCACGGTGGAGCTGCCCGCTGACCCCGAAGCGGCCGAGCGCGTGGCGGAAGGCGCGCTCGGCTCGGTCGTGCGGCTGCTGCAGGGGGGCGTCCCGGTGCTCCTCGGGACCAGGGAGGAGGCGGGGCCCGTCGTCGGGCCCGTGTCCGACCGGCGCAGCGCGGGCCGCCGCCTGGCCCGGGCCGTCGCCGGGGCGGTGCCGAGCGGCGGCGGCGCCAGACCGTGAGCGTCATTGACGTCGTCCGGCGAGCCAACCAGCCGGGGCCGCCCGAGGATTCGGTACGGCTGCGGCTGGCCTGCCTGACCACCGTCTGCGTGGCGATCGCCGCCTGCGCGTCGCTCGGTGGGATCGCCTGGACGACGGCCCTGGGGGCCATGGTGCTCGTCGCGGCCGGCACGGCCTTCTCGCATGCCACCCGGGCCCGGCCCCCGTGGTGGGTGAAGGTGCTCGTCGCTCTCGGCGCCATCGGCGCCTGCGTCTGGTTCTTCCACACGGTCAGCTCCCCGGCGGATGGCATCACGTCCGTACTCAACCCGCTGACCTTCCTGTTGGTCGCCGTCCTGGTCGTGCACTCGTTTCACGTGCCGACCCGGCGCGACCTCCTTTTCACGCTCGGTGCCTCGGCCGGGCTCATGGCCGTGGGCGGCGTCCTGGCGATCGACCTGCACTTCGGCCTCTACGTCGTGGCATGGGCCTGCAGCACGCTCTGGGCTCTCACCGAAATGTGGACGTCGGCCAGCGGCGGCGGGCGGATCTCGGCCGGGGGTCTGGTGCTGGCGCTGGCGGCGACGTCGACGGCGGCCGCAGCCGTCTTCCTGGTCCTCCCGGCGCCGGTCGTCTCGTCCCGCGTCAACTTCGTGTCGCGGGCCGGCAATGGCGGCTCCATCGGGGTCCCGGGGGGCCTCGCCGGCGACTCGGGCACGTCGGCCCAGCTGTCCCGGGCCGGCAGTCCCGCCAGCCGGATTCGCGTGGGCGGCTATCTGGGTTTCGCCGGCAGCCTCAACACCGCACTGCGCGGAAATCTCGGCAACACCTTGGTGATGCAGGTGAGGGCCCAGCGTCCCTCGTACTGGGTGGGGGAGACCTTCGACACGTGGGACGGGCAGAGCTGGGCGGAATCGAAGCCCGTGCCGCGGCGGCCGCTGCGGGAGACCTCGCCCTTCGTCCTCCCGATCCCCATCGGCAACGTGCCGTTCGGGCAGAGCGATCTCCAGACCTTCTACGTCGAGAGCTCGACGGCGAACCTCGTGTTTCACGCTGAGAGCGCGGGCGAGCTGTGGTTTCCTGCGGGCAAGGTGTACGTCGCGGACGACGGCACCATCGTCTCGCCGCTGGGCCTGGGCAGCGGGTCCGTCTACACCGTCGATTCGCAGGTGAGCATCGCCACCCCCGCGCAGCTCCGGGGTGCCGGCAGCCCGTTCGCACTCCCTGCTGACGTGCAACAGCAGGCCGAGCAGCTGCCGCACGCCTACCCGCGCGTCCTCGCACTCGCCCGCTCCGTCACCGCTCACGACACCACGACGTACGACAAGGTGGAGTCGCTCATCGGTTGGATCGGCGCGCACACCCACTACTCGGAGAACATTCCGCCCCTCCCGGCCGGGGCGGACACCGTGGACGAGTTCCTCTTCGGCAACCGTGTCGGCTTCTGCGAGCAGATCTCGACCTCGCTGGCGGTGATGCTGCGGTCCCTCGGCATTCCCGCCCGCGAGGCGGTGGGGTATGTGCCCGGCGGCTACGACCCGATCACGGACCTCTACCAGGTCCATGCCAATGACGCCCACGCCTGGGTCCAGGTGTGGTTCCCCGGCTACGGCTGGCAGAACTTCGACCCGACCGCGGTGGTGCCGCTCAGCCCGCCCAGTCCCGGCTCGACCGCATTGCACGATGTCGCCTCGGCTTTGCGTCGCGTTCCGCCGGTACCGGTGGTCGCCCTGTTGGTGTGCAGCGGGCTTGTCGTCGTGGTGGTGCGCTGGCGCCGATCACGGCCGACGACGTGGGGGGAGCGGGTGGCACGCGCCGTCGAGCGTGCCGGTGGCCGGGCGGGCCGGCCCCGCCGGGCCGCCGAGACCCTGGGGGAGTACGCCGCCCGGCTCGACGCGCTGTCGGGAACCGGGGCATCGACCTGGAGCCGCCTGGCCGATTCGGTCGAGGCCAGCGCGTACGGTGGGCACGACCCGCCTCCCTCGTCGCAGCGCGCGATCCTCGACGAGGCGCGGCGCACCCGGGTCCCGGCGCGGGGCGGAGGCGGAGCCGATGGGCCCCACACGGATGCTGTGTCCGATGTGCCGGTGCCCGTGGGCTCGGGGGCGCCGGGACTGATGCGGGACTGATCAGGACGCCTCGAAGCGCAGCGGCAAGCGTGCCGGTCCCCAGATGCCGAACGTCGACGGCTTCCACTCCACGTCACCGTTGCGGGCGAGCCCGGGCATGCGCCGGGCCAGGAGCGGCAGCGCTTCTTGCAGCTCGGCGCGGGCCAGCGCGGCACCCATGCAGAAGTGGATGCCCGAACCGAAGGTCATCTGGGCCGTGCCGCGGGCGCGCGTGATGTCGAAGTCGTCCGGATCGTCGAAGGCCTCGGGGTCACGGTTGGCTCCGGCCAGCGAGGTGACCACCAAGGTGCCCTGGGGGAACAGGACGTCTCGGTAGACGATGTCCTCGGCGGCGAAGCGGGCGGTACCCCGGACCGCACCGAGGTAGCGCATGGACTCTTCGACGGCACGCGCCGCCAGCTCCGGGCGTTCGGCCAGCAGTGCCCACTGGTCGGGGTGCTCGGTGAAGAGCGCCACCGAACACGCCAGCTGGTTGCGGGTGGTGTCGGTTCCCGCCATGAGGACCGCCTGCGCCAGCATCGCCATTTCGTCGGTCGAGAGGCGGTCGCCCTCCTGCTCAATGGCGATCAGGTCACTCAGCAGGTCGTCGCGCGGGTCGGCCCGACGGGCGCTGATCATGTCGCTGACGTAGTCGGTCAGCTCCTCACTCGCCCGTTCAATGAGAGGCAGGTCCTCGGCCAGGTTGTTGTTGAAGATGCGGAAGATGTCGCTCGCCCAGCCCGAGAACAGCTTCCAGTCCCCGGGCGGGGCGCCCAGCAGCTCGCAGATGATCGGGATGGGGTACGGCTCGCAGACGTCCGCCACCAGCTCACACTCGCCAGCGCCGACGACGCGGTCGACCAGTTCGCCCACCACCCGCTGCATGGTGGGCCGGAGTCGGTTGGCCGAAGCTGGCGTGAAGGCCGGGGCCACCAGCCGGCGAAGACGGGCGTGGCCCGGGCCCTCCATGGTGAGGATCGACTCGCTGCGCCGGTCCCGGGCGCGTCGAGCCCTGCATTTCGGGCGACCGCTCAATCATGGACAGCGCCGAATGGAAGCGTTGATCGCGCAAGATGGCCGTCACGTCCTGCTGCCGGGTCACCGAGTAACCGAGCTCGGAGCGAGCGAGCCAATGGACCGAGCGGGCGGCTGCAATGGCGTCGATCGCCTCGCGCCGTTCCAGCCCGACCGTGTCGAGGGTGGGCAAGTCCAGTTCCGAGACCAGCTGTGGCATGCGCACCCCGTTCGTCTCTGTCTCCGTGTACCGTGTCCCGTGCAATCCGTGCGGCCGTGCAACCCGTGTCTTTGAGTGGAGGTTAGTGGCAGCTTCGCCTTCATCCGGGGGGCGTTGACCAGGGCCACCACAAGGCGCGGAATCCGGCCGTTCCCGAATGGGGCCGGCGCATGTTGGCGGCGGTCACGCGCCTCGGCCGGCGCCCGGGCCGGCCCTCGGGCTTGGTCAGTCCGTCTTGAGCGCGGGGTGGCGCTTGGCCAAGAGGGGCACGAGGATCGACTTTGGCGCCAGGTGGGCCAGCCCGGCACCGACGCGGTTGGCCGTCCCCGGAATCACCACGGTGCGCCCCGCCGCGAGGCCCTCGACTCCGGCGCGGGCCACCTCGTCCGCCGGGAGCCACATGATTTTGGGGAGGGACTCGGCCGCCTCTTCGTCCGTCATTCCGGCCGCCTCGGCGAAGCCGGTCTCGACCGGTCCGGGGCAGAGCGTGGTGACGGTGACGCCGCTGCCTCGCAACTCGGCGGCGAGCGCTCGCCCGTAGGAGAGCACGAAGGCTTTCGACGCGCCGTAGGACGCCTGCCCGGGCAGCGGCTGGAACGAAGCGGTCGACGCCGTGTTCATGACCGCGCCGCGGTGCCGCGTGGCCATGCCCGGCACGAAGAGCGCACAGAGGTCGACCACTGCTTCGACGTTCGTCCGCACCAGCGCCAGCTCGGCGGCGCGGTCGGCCATGCGGACGGGCCCCATCGTCGTGAAGCCGGCATTGTTGACGAGGATGTCAGCGGTCAGCCCACGCGCCGCCAGCTCGCCGGGGAGGGCGCCACGCGAGTCGGCGTCGGTGAGGTCGGCGGCAATGACCTCGACGCGCACGGAGTGGGCGCCGGCCAAGTCGTCGGCCAGTGCCTTCAGGCGGTCCTCGCGTCGCGCCACCAGCGTCAGCCCGTGGCCCCGTCGCGCCAACTCACGGGCGATCTCCGCCCCGATGCCGGACGACGCACCGGTGACGATCGCGGTCGTGTTCTCCTTGGGTGTCGGCAGTGCCATGGGCAGAGCGTAGGTGACCGCACCGTGGTCACTCCGGGGCACCTGAGATGGCGTCAGATCAACGGAGGATGAAGTTCGTGTGACGGAGGCGCATCCCACCAGGGACTTCGCGAATGCCCAGTTCGCGTGGGGTTCACACGGCGAGGGGCGAGGTGGATACTGGACAGAGCGAGCGGCAACCGGAGCACCCGCCGTTGCCCCAAGTGGAAAGGAGCTGCCGATGCAATCGACAGGGACCGAGGAGTCCGATCCACCTGGTTGAGGATGCGTCACCGATGTCGGTTTCGGTGACGCCCTGAGCAGTCCGCTTGGCGTGAAGTCCGGCGTATGCAAGAGGCCGCGTTCGCGCCGGTGCGTGTGCCGGCCGGCCGACAAGGCGGCCCCCGCACCCACTGCGCCGCAGGCTGGAGCCACGGACTGCAGACAAGAGAGAACGAAGCACTACAACTACAAGTTGCATCAGAACGAGTGAGGGCCGGCCGGGAGGTCGGTCCTTCTCGCGTCGCTGCGATCGTCGGTCCGGGTGCGGTCGTGCGCTCGCCCGTGAGGTCGTGCCATGGTGGAGGATGCCCGGGACGCGCCTGCCGATGTTCCCCCTCTCGGCCGTCCTCTTCCCGCACGCCTCCATGCCATTGCACGTCTTCGAGCCGCGGTACCGGGAGCTCCTGCGCGATTGCCTGGCGGGCGACGCCCGTTTCGGCATTGTGCTGATTGAGCGTGGCTCAGAGGTCGGCGGCGGTGACGAGCGCAGTGGGCTCGGCACCCGGGGCGTCATCACGCAGTCGGCCGAGCTGCCGGACGGTCGCTGGGTCCTTGAGGTCGAGGGGGAGGCCCTGATCGCGGTGGAGGAGTGGCTGCCCGACGACCCTTACCCGGTGGCCATGGTGCGCGACGTCACGCCCGTGCCATCCCCCGGGGACGCCGGCCCGCTGGTGGGCGCCGCCGGGCAGCGGGTCCGCCGGGCCCGCGCGCTGTTGGCCGAGCAGGGCGGGGCGCCGCCGCTGGCTCCCGAGCTCACCCTCGACGGCGGGGGTGATGCCGACCGTGCCGCCTGGCAGCTCTGCGCGGTGGCGCCGCTCAGCGCCTATGACGGGCAGCGCCTTCTGGCGGCCGAGGGTGCGGCCGAGCGCTTGCGCCTCCTGGCCGGGTTGATGGACGAGCTGGAGTTGGATCTGCACCGCATGCTGCGCGCCGAATGAGGCCCCGGACGATTCCCGTCATCGCATCCACCGTGGACAACAGGAGAACGTAGTGACGCAAGCAGCGCCGCGCCGGCGCAACATCCTCTTCATCACCACCGACCAGCAGCGCTACGACAGCCTCGGGTGCAACGGGGGCACGGTGGCTCGCACCCCGGTGGTGGACCGCTGGGCGGCCGAGGGCATCAATTACCGGCGGGCCTACAACCAGAACACGGTGTGCATGCCGGCTCGCTCGACCATGCTGACGGGCCAGTACGTGCGGACGCACGGCGTGGTGGCCAACGGCATCCCTCTCCCGGTCGATGCACCGTCGGTGGCGCAGTACCTGCACGACACCGCGGGCTACCGCACCGCGCTGCTGGGCAAGGCGCACTTCGAGCCCGGCTTCGACCCGACCAACCAGTTCGAGGAGAACGCACGGGTGGCGCGTGGAGACACCGGTCCGTGGCGCGGCTTCGAACGGGCCGAGCAGGCCATGCACGCGGCGGCGTGGGGCGACCATCCGATCGCCCACTACGGCCGCTGGCTCAAGGCGAATCATCCGGAGCATCTGCACAGCTTCGCCGGCCTGCTGCAGGCGGAGCCGGGCGGGGACACGCTGGCGCCGGAGACGAAGAACAACCCGATCCCGCGGGAGTGGTACCACACCGATTGGGTGGCCGACCTGACCGTCGACTGGCTGTCCTCGCTGGGCGCCGACGAGCCGTGGTTCTGCTGGATGTCGTTTCCCGACCCTCATCACCCGTGGGACCCTCCGGCCTCCGAGCTGCCGCGGGTGCCGTGGCAGGATCTTGCCCTGCCCCCCGGTCACCCCGGCTCCGACGAGGCGGTCCGCGCCGTCCTGGCGCGCAAGCCGGCGCACTGGCTCGGCTTCTGGGACGGCACGTTCTCCAACATGGAGGGCGGCCCGGCCGCCTTCGTGCCCTCCCGCCTGACCCATGACCAGATCCGGGAGATCAACGCCAAGGTGCACGTCATGAACGAGCTGATCGACGAGGCGTGCGGTCGCGTGCTGCAGACGGTCACGCAGCGGGGTTGGCTCGCCGACACGGACGTGATCTTCACGACCGACCACGGAGAGATGCAGGGTGACTTCGGCCTCCTCTACAAGGGGCCGTACCACACCGACGCGCTGATGCGGCTGCCCTTCGTGTGGCGGCCGGCCCCTTCCGCCGGTGTCGCTCCGGCGGTGGTGCACGACCCCGTGGGGCAGGTCGACCTGGCGCCCACGTTCTGTGCCATTGCCGGCGTCGACCCCGCCCCGTGGATGCAAGGCAGGGCCCTCCCGCAGGCTGACGGCGAGGCCGGGCGCCAGCGCGCGCTGTGCGAGTGGGACAGCCAGTTCCCGGGCTACGGCATGCACTTGCGGACCATCTATCGAGACGGGTGGCTCTGCACGGTGTACGAGCCGTCGACGGCCGGTCAGCCCAACGGGTTGGAGGAGGTCTGGGGCGAGGCCGTCCTGCAGCCCTGCCCCGTCGTCTACGAGCAGTCGGGGACGGGCCCGGGCGGGGTGGCCATCGCCACCGGTGAGCTCTACGACGTGGAGGCCGACCCGTACCAGTTCGAGAACCTGTGGGACGACCCGTCGCGACGGGCCCAGCGCGACGAGCTGGTGGCCGACCTGTACGCCAGCCTGCCGACCACGCGGCGCGTGCTGAAGGTGATGGCGCCCGCCTGAATCAGGTGGTGAGCCCTGGCGTGGCCCGTTCAATGGCACCCCACCCGCTCGTCGCCTCGCGCCGGGCGTGCTCGGCGGCGTGGCCGCCGCGCAGCCCGAAGAGCCGCTTGGCCAAGAGGAGGTAGATCACCACGGCGAGGTTGATGATGAGAGCGATGAGCTTGAAGGCGCTGACACCGTTGGTCAGCTCGTAAATCTCGTAGGGCACCAGCGCGGTGGTGGCGATGAACGTGAGGTACTCGGCCCATCGCTTGTTGAGCCACAGCCCGACCATTTCGGTCCCCTCCAGGGCGGCGAAGACCAACAGGATGAACGCCAGGATGCGCAGGTGTGCGGGGGAGTACTTGAAGGCCCGGCCGAAGTACCCGAGCAGGCCGCGCGCCTGCGACGCGCCGGGCGTCCCGCCGGCCAGATCGTTCATGATGTTCTGGTAGTCGTGGTGCAGGGCCTGGTCGTGCGCGGCGAACGTGAACAGCGCGATCGACAGCCCGGTCAGCACAATGACGTGGATGGCGCGGTCGACGGCAATGAGCCGCAGGACGTAGCGGTCGCGCAGGGCGGTACCCCGGAGGGGGAGCGTGATCTCGTCCCGTGTCTCGACCCGCTCGCGGGCCGGCTTCTGCGGCGGGGTGAGCGGGACCCAGTCGTCGCAGCGCAAGCAGCGGTGCCAGCGCAGGTCACCGTCCTGGTGGACCACCAGCGCGTCCTCGGGTGTGACGGTGGCCGCGTCGACGCCGACCAGCACGTGGTCCGACCAGGCGCAGGTGAAGAGCTCGTAGCGGTTGGACGGTCGCTGGCGGCTCGGCACTCAGTCCAGCCCGGGCAGCACGGCGTCGAGGAAGCGTTGCGGCGCCTCAATCATGGGGTAGTGGCCCACGCCCTCCAGCCGGGTCGCCGTGGCATCGGGCCGGGCCGACAGCAGCGTGTCCACCATGGAAGGGACGGCGATCGGGTCGTCCATGCCCCAGACGACGTGGAGGGGGGCAGGGTCGCTCTCAATGGCGCCCGTGAAGCGCCGCTCGTTGGCCCGTCGCTCTTCGATGTACCGGATCAGCCGCGGCAACAGCAAGTGCCCATCGTCGTGGACGACCTGGGCCGCCGCCTCCGGCACCGGGTCGGCGGCCCAGCCGGGCGGAACGGGCGGGGTCCGCGGGCTGAACGTCTCGCGCAGACTCTGCGTGACGGACGCGGCGTCGATCGGGCTGCCCGGCGCGAGGACCTCGTCGGGCAGCCCGAGCAGGAGTAACTGCCCGTTGGTGAGGTGGGCCTGGTCGATGTAGATGCTGCCGTTGGTGAGGACGCGCTGCGACACCTCGACCGTCCACGCGCCCTCGGCGCGCCGGGCGAGCAGTTCGCCGCCGACGGTGTCACCCATGTCGTGCGTGAGCAGGGCCAGGCGCTGCATCCCGAGCGACGCGACGAAGGCGGACGCCACGTCGGCCTGCAGCGCCATGGTGTAGGCCCGGTCGGGCTTGGCCGACAGCCCGTACCCGACCATGTCGAAGAGGAGGACGCGGCGCCCGGCCCGCAGGCCGTCGAGAACGGCGGCGTAGTCGAACGACGAGGACGGGAAGCCGTGGAGGATCAGCAGGGGCTCGTGGCGTTCGGCGCCGATGGGCGGGGCGTCGACGGTGAAGACACGCTCGCCACAGAGCGTGCGGTGCGTCCCGATCGCTTCCCATCCGTCGCTGGTGGCGATGGTCATGTGCCGGACAGCTTGGCCACGACCGGACCGAGGGTCTCCCAGGCGTCCGACTCGATCGACCAGTAGGAGATGCCGTACTCGGCCCGGCGCCACTCGAGCTCCTCGGCCATTTCGTCGAGCGTCCCGATGAGCGCCAGGGGCACGTGGAGTGCGTCGGCCGCGTCAATGCCGAAGGCCGGGCCCATCTGGCCGGCCAGGCCCGCGGCGTCGTCGGTCACCATGACGAAGCCGATGAGCGAGTTGAGCTCCAGGTCGGCGAAGCGGTCGCCGGCCGCCTCCTTCACCCACCCGACCTTCGTCCTGGTCCGCTCGGGCGTGGCGTCCGCCGCCGTCTCGGCGCCGCCCGTGCCCTCGCGCAGGTTGACGTTGATGCTCACGATGTCGGCCTGACGGGCGGCGAAGGACAGCACCCTTTTGCCGCCACCGCCGATGATGAGCGGCGGACCGGGCTGCTGCACCGGGCGCGGCGTGAGGGTGTGACCGAGCACCTCGTAGTGCTCGCCGTGGAAGTTGAACGGCCCGTCGGTGCGCAGCAGTCCCTGCACCACCTTCACCGCCTCCTCGAAGCGTGCCACCCGCACAGCCGGGTGGTCGTAGGTCAGCCCGGCCTCGTCGTAGTCGGTGCGCATCCAGCCGGCACCCAGGCTCATTTCGAAGCGACCCTCACTCAGGACGTCGAGCGTGGCCGCCTCCTTGGCCAGCACGAAGGGATGGCGGTAGTCGTTGCCGAAGACCAGCGAACCCATGCGGAGCGTGGTGGTCGCGGCGGCCACAGCGGCCAGGGCCGGCACCGGTGCGAGCTGGTCACCGAAGTGGTCGGGCATGAGCAGTGCGCTGTAGCCGAGGTCCTCCACCTTGCGGGCCTGCGCGGCCCACGAGCGGGCGGAGCCGTCGGGGGCCTTGCTCAGCTGCGCGGCGAAGCGGAACTTTCGGTCGTGTGCCATGGCGCCATGTTGCCGCACATCGGGGCGGCCTGTGCGACTCGCCGGGCGCCTCCGCCGTGGCCGCGGCCGGCGGTCACGTCTTGGAGGTGACCTTCGGCCACACGAGGACGCCACCCTGGTGCTGCGGCGGCCCCAGCGCGCTGGTGAACAGCGAGGTGGCACACGCTGCGCCCGGCTCGGTCGGGACGACGGCCACCGTCTCGGTCTGCCACTCGCGCAGCTGCGCCCGCACGTCGGCCGCCGAGAAATTGGGCACCGACGCCGCTCCGCCTTCGCACTGGCCCAGGGCATCCGCCAGAGGGGACGCCTGGCCGACGAAGGTGTTGGCTCCGTTCGGGCCCGGAATGACTGCGAACCCTCCGGGCATCCGGAAGCGCATGTCGGCCATGGCCTGCCACAGCATGGACGAGTCGTTCGATGGACTGGCCAACGGGTAGACGAGCGCGGCAGAACCGGCGGGAAGGGAGCGTGCACCGGTGGTGAACCAGGCGGGCACGGCAGCCGGGGCGGCCGAGTAGGGCCACGCGGGCACGAGCGGGAGGAGGACGACGACCGCGAGGAGCCCGCTCCAGGCGACCGCACCCCGCTTCCCGAAGCGGCCCTTGGCGGCCACCTGGTACACCGCGTCCAGCACCAAGGCGAGGAGCAGCGCGGCGAAGAGCCAGAAATAGGTGATCCAGCGGGACGCCACGCTGCTGTCGAGCAGCGGAAGGTGCGCAATCACTATGAACGGGAGCGGAATGCCCGTCCGGTGGCCGTCGACGTGCAGTTCGGAGCCCATCGACATGACCAGCCCGAGGGCCCCCATGACCGAGCAGAAGAGCGCGAACCGGTTGCGCCGCAACACAATGCCGCCGATCACCAGGGCGAGGAGGAGCGGGACGCCGACGTACGACCCGTTCTCCAGGGGTGATTCGACCACGATGTTCCAATCGGGGTCCCGCTGTGCCACCAGCGAGTCGCCGAGGCCGGCGTGGCCGAAGGTGTAGCGCTGGTCGATGGTCGGGACGACCAGGCCGACGGGGTCGATGGCCTCGCCTGCGATCGCGGTGGCCGGTTGTGCGGGGCCGGTGATGTGCTCGGGACCCGCCACCGCCAACCAGGCGGCGTACCCGACGCCGAGCGCGATCACCACCGCCGCGCAGCCGACCATCGCCAGGAGGCTCCGCCGATCGAACGGCACGTGCTTCCAGAGCACGTAGCCGCCGCCGAGGACGGCGGCGCAACCTGTCATGACAGCGAGCGATGCGAAGGCCTCCGACGAAATGTAGAACTGCGCGACGAAGCACAGTCCGATGGCCACGCCGGACCACAAAGGGCGCGGCGTGCTCGAACGGAGGAAACGGTCGACGAAGTAGATCACCAGCGGCGGAATGGCCTGGAACAACAGGAACAGGTGCGCATTGGCCGTGGCGGCGGTGAACGGTGAGAAGCCGTAGGCCAACCCTCCGACGAACGCCGCCGGCCACCAGGTGACGAACCGCCGCGCCATGACGAAGAAGCTCATGGCCGAGGCGAAGATGGCCACGTCGATCAGGATGTTGAACGTCGCGATGGGCCCGAGGAGCAAGGTGATCGGGAACGCCGAGGATGCCGAGGAGCGGCATGGTCGTGTTGTCCATCAGGTTGATGCCGGCCGGCGCGTTGAGCCAGTCGTTGACCAGCGGGTTGTGACCGTGCAGCAGGACCCACGGCGTCTGGGCGAGGAACCAGACCTCTTCGGGGACGTCGTTGCCTCCGGAGGTCTGAATGGTGTGTGCAATCCCGTGGGTCCAGGCTGACCCGTTCGCCAGGGCGGACAGGGCCAGGTAGACGAGGGCGACCGCGGCCGTGATCCACCAGCCGCGATGCGAGCCGGTGCGGGCATGGCGAGGCGTGCCGTCCGGTGGCGTCACGGTGTCGTGGGGCAGGACCCCCGCCGTGTCAGTCACGACAGACCCGGCGACGACCAGGCGGAAGCCGTCCGCATTGGTGCGCAAGGTAGCAGTCGCGGCTCCGCCCCGGCGGGCGGTCGACGAGGTCGTTTCTGACCGGTCCAGGCCGCTCCACCGGGAACGACTGACGCCCCGGGAGCTAAATGAAGCTGAAGTCCGGCACCCCGGAGCTGATGCCCTTGAAGAGTTCGCCCTTGGCGGCGACGAGCTCCTCGGGCGACCATGCCGCATCACGGGTGACCTGGCCCACGGCCTTGAAGGCGCTCACGGCGTAGATGTTGCCGCCGAAGACCACGAGGATCTGTCCCGTGATGTCCGCCGAGGCCGGTGCGGCCAGGAAGCACGCCACGTTGGCGATGTTCTTCGGGTCCCAGGCATCGAAGCCGCCTTCGCCGGCGCTCATGCCGTCGCCACCGAAGATGGTCTCGGTCATCCGGGTGCGGGCACGCGGCGCAATGGCATTGGAGGTGACCCCGTAGCGGCCGAGCTCCCTGGCCTCCACCCAGGTGAGGGCGGCGATGCCCGCCTTGGCGGCGGCGTAGTTGGCCTGCCCGGCGTTGCCGTACAGTCCGGCCTCCGACGAGGTGTTGATGATGCGGCCCGTGACGTCCTCGCCCGACTTGGCCCGGTTGCGCCAGTACACGGCGGCGTGATGCGTGGCGGCGAAGTGGCCCTTGAGGTGGACCCGGATCACGTCGTCCCAGTCCGACTCGTCCATGTTGAAGGACATCTTGTCCCGGAGGATCCCGGCGTTGTTGACCAGAATGTCCAGGGCGCCGAAGGTGTCGATCGCCTGGTCCACCACGTTCTTGCCGCCGGCCCACGAGCTGATGTCGTCGCCGTTGACCGCGGCCTCGCCGCCCCGCTCCTTAATGAGCGCCACGACCTCCTCGGCCGGGTGCGCGTCCTGCGAGCCTTCGCCGTGCAGCCCCGCACCGACGTCGTTGACGATGACCCGTGCGCCTTCGCCGGCGAGGACGAGTGCCTCTTCGCGTCCGATGCCTCGCCCTGCGCCGGTGACGACCGCCACCTTGCCGTCGAGCAATCCCATGGTGATGCCTCCCTGTTCCGGTCAACGCGCCCAGCCGGCCGTCCCGGTCGGGGAGGGCCCGGCGGCGGGGCCGATGGCCGCCGCGACGCGCCAGCAGTGTGGCCGATGGGCTCGTTCAGGGGCAAAACCGCGGCAGCGACTCGACGGTGACCAGGCTGATCAGCGCCAGCGTCTCGTTCCGGGCCCGCGCCTTGCCGAAGCGAGCCGACAGGCTGACCACCTCCAGCCCCGAGGGGGGCGAGGCCAGCACCGCCGCGTCGGCGCCGCCGGCGATACAGAGGACCGGCAACGTCCGGCCGCGCTCGCCGCGGGCCCGGGCGAGCTCCAAGACGCCACCGGGCACCTTGCCGTGGAACGACGGGGGGTCGACGTGTCCCTCCCCGGTGACGGCGAGGTCCGCCCCCTCCAGGCGGTCGCCGAGGCCGACCAGGCCGGCCACCAAGTCGAATCCCGGCTCAATGCGGGCCCCGAGGGCGACCAGGCCTCCCGCCAACCCGCCCGCCGCACCGGCACCGGGCACGGCGGTGACGTCGGTGCCGGTCTCGCGGCGGTAGCGCGCCGCCACCTCGACCAGGCGCCGGCCGAGCTCGGCCACCTGCGCGGCGGTGGCCCCCTTCTGCGGGCCGAAGACGGCCGCCGCGTCGACGAAGCGCGTCGTGACGTCGCAGGCGACGACGAGCTCTATGCCGCTCAGTGCGGCGGGCGTGCCCACCGCCTCGTAGGCGCCCCTCCCGCCGTCGGTCGTGGAGGACCCGCCGCAGCCGACGACGATGCGCCGGGCCCCCGCGTCGCGGGCGGCGAGGAGCAGCTCGCCCACGCCGGCCGTGTCGGCCCGCACCGGGTCGTCACCCCGGGGCCGCGGGAGCAGTGCACGCCCGGCGGCGCGGGACATCTCAATGACGGCGGTCAGGGGTTCGCCGGCCGCCGCCCCGCCGAGGAGGCGCCACTCGGCCTCGACCGGGGCGCCCAGCGGGCCCGCGACGATGGTCCTCCGGCTGGTCCCGCCGAGAGCCAGAAGGAGGCCCTCGCCCCCGTCGGACATGGGGATCTCGTCGGCCGTCCACCCGGCCGCCCGGGCGGCGTCCCCCACGGCCGCGGCCACATCCCGGGCCGATGCCGTCCCCCGGAACTTGTCCGGAGCGGCGACCAGGTGGGGCACGCGGATGAAGCTACCGGGTGAGGTGCCGGTGGACTGACAGTGCGGGCGAGAGGATTTGAACCTCCACCCCCTTTCGGGGACCGGGACCTAAACCCGGCGCGTCTGCCGATTCCGCCACGCCCGCAGCGGCCCCGCCCTGCGGGTGAACTGGGAGTGTACGGCGGTGTGCCTCCAGGCGCCCCCTCCGCCCACTAGCCTCTTCGCCATGGTCAAAGCATCTGAAACCCCCCTCATCACGTCTGCAGGGGCCGATCTGGAGTCGTCGGGACGGGTCTTCCAGGAACTCCTCAAGGAGCGCATCGTCTTCATCGGCAGCGCGATCGACCAGGTCACCGCCAACCTGGTCTGCGCCCAGCTCGTTCTCCTGGAGGCCGAGAACCCGGAGAAGGACATTTCGCTGTACATCAACTCGCCCGGTGGGTCCGTCACCGACGGCCTGGCCATCTACGACACCATGCAATACGTCCAGCCCGACGTCTCGACCATCTGCGTCGGGCTGGCGGCCAGCATGGGCCAGTTCCTCCTGTGTGCCGGCGCCCCCGGCAAGCGCTACGCCCTGCCGCACTCGCGCATCTTGATGCACCAGCCGTCGGGGTCCATGCAGGGACAGGCGGCCGACATCGCCATTCAGGCGGAGCAGATCATCTACCTCAAGCGCATGATGGCCGAGCGCATCGCCTTCCACACCGGGCAGCCCCTCGAGCGGATTGAGGCGGACTCGGACCGCGACCGCTGGTTCACCGCCGACGAGGCGGCCGAGTACGGCTTCATCGACAAGGTCATCGACCGGTCGACGGCCACCGCGGCGGCAGGGAGCAAATAGACGTGGCTCTGGACGTCCCGGCCGCGTCGTCGGGCGCAGATCCGAGAGTCGACGAAGCCGACGAGGCTGTCGAGCAGAGAGTGCCGGACCGGTCGCCTATGGCGGCCGAAGCCGTGGGCGTCGGTGCTCGCGAGGCCCGTCGTGGCTCGGTCACCCGCGTCGTCACGCCCACCATCAGCGTGCGCAAGCGGCTCCGCGAAATCTGGCTGTCGCGCGAGCTGCTGATCTACCTGGTTCGCACCGAAATCAAGGTCAAGTACAAGAATTCGGTCCTCGGACTGGTGTGGTCCATGGTGGCCCCGGCCATGACGCTGGCCATCTACTTCTTCGTGTTCTCCGTCCTGCTCGACAACAAAATGCCGAACTTCGTCATCTACCTCTTCGCCGGGCTGCTGCTGTGGAACCTCTTCTCCCTGGGCGTGCTCACGGGCACCGGGGTCGTGGTGAACAACGCCGGCATCGTCAAGAAGGTCTCCTTCCCCCGCGAAATCCTCGCCCTGGCGGCGGTGGGCTCGGCCTGCGTCTTCTTCTTCTTCCAGGCGATCGTCATGGTGATCTTCATGGTCGATCCTGCGGGCCCCTCCCGACCTGGCCTATTTCCCCCTCCTGATCGTGGCCCTGCTGGCCGGCGTCATCCTGGCCTCGGGGCTGGCGGTGCTGCTGTCCTCCATCAACGTGTACCTGCGCGACACGCAGCATCTCATTGAGGTGGTCCTGACCGCGTGGTTCTGGGCCTGCCCGATCGTGTACCCGTACCAGACCGTCGAGGCGAAGCTGGGCCCCACGCACCTGACCTGGCTCTACCTGGCCAACCCCATGACGCCGCTGGTCCTGGCCTTCCAGCGCTGCCTCTACAACAAGCCCGAGCGCGGTCATCAACGGTGTGCTACACGCTGATCCGTCCCCAGCACGGGTACCTCTGGTACGCCGCGCTCGCCGGGGTCGTGCTCGTCATCGGGGTTGGTGCTGTTCGTCGTCGCCCTCGCCATCTTCGGCCGGCTCGAGGGCAACTTCGCCGAGGAGCTCTGAGCGCGTGAGCGATTTCGCGGTCGACGTCCGCGACGTCTCGAAGCGCTTCCGCCTTGCCCACGGCCAGTACAAGACGGTCAAGGAGCGACTGATCCACGGTGGCAAGCGCAAGTCCACCGAGGACTTCTGGGCCCTCGACGGGGTCTCGCTGACCGTCCGGGAAGGGGAGACCGTCGGCATCCTGGGCCGCAACGGCTCGGGCAAGTCGACCCTGCTCAAGTGCATCTGCGGCGTGCTGCAGCCCACTAAGGGCGAGGTGGCCGTGCGGGGCAAGCTGGCCGGGCTGCTGGAGCTGGGCGCCGGCTTCCAGCAGGACCTGACCGGCCGGGAGAACATCTACCTGAACGGCTCGTTGATGGGGATGGCCAAGCGCGACGTGGACAAGGTCTTCGACGCCATCGTGGACTTCTCCGAGCTGGAGGAGTTCATCGACGGCCCGGTGAAGTTCTATTCGTCCGGCATGTACGTGCGGCTCGGCTTCGCGGTGGCCGTGAACATGGACCCCGATGTTCTCGTGATCGACGAGGTCCTGGCCGTGGGTGACGAGCGCTTCCAGCGCAAGTGCATCGGCCGGGTCAAGGAGTTCCAGAAGGAGGGTCGAACCATCCTTCTGGTCACGCACGCGGCGGACACCGTGCGCAGCATCTGCGACCGGGGCGTGGTGCTCAGCCACGGGCATCTGGTGGGCGAGGGCGACCCCGGTGAGGCCACCCGCATATTCCGCGAGGGCCTCATGGCGGAGGGAGCGGGCATGGCGGTGGCCGACCCGAACCTGGTTGCCGTGCCGGCCGCGCCGACGGCCGTCGGCATGGAGTCCGTGCCCGACACCGAGCGACCGGTCCGCTTCCGCTCCGTGCACCGTGTCTACTCGGGTGACAACAGCGTGCCGTACATGAGCACGGGCGACGACCTCACCATCCGGGTCGAGTTCGAAGCACTCCATCCGACGCCGGACGTGGTCTTCTCACTCGAGATCCGTGACATGCGACAACAGCATGGTGATGCGCACCGACACGTCCATCATCGGCATCGTGATCGACGCCCCGCGCGGGGTCAGCGTGATGCACTTCGGGATCGTCAAAATGCCGATGCTCGACGGCACGTTCACCTTCGCCATGGGCATTCAGAGCCGGGACGGCATTCTCTACGACTGGCAGGAGAATGCAGGGACGTTCGCCGTGATGAACCCGGGGAAGACCACGGGCATCCTGCGCATGGACGTGCACGCGGCACTCATCTCGAGCGAGAGCGCCGTCGATTCGTCTGCCGCGCTGGCCTAGCCGGGCCGCGCCAGACTTGCATCATGAGTGACACCGACGTGACGCTGCCCGAGGACCCCCAGGCCTACCTGGAGCAGGTCATGGGCGAAATCGCGGAAGAGGTCCGGGTGCGGCGCGCCTCGGGCGACCTGCCGCCCAAGCTCGAGCGCGAGTTGGACGAGCTGTTCTTGGCCCACTCGCCGGTGGCCGGTCGCGGCGGCGACCTCGGTGACGCGCTGCGGATGGTCGACGCGGCCACGTTCATCGACCCCGTGGTGCCCGTCGATTCCGAGCGGGCGGCCGGTGCCGTCGTGAAGAAGGGGATGCGGTCGCTGCTCCTCTGGTACGTGGGATGGCTCACCCATCAGATGAGCCAGTCGGCGTCCGCCGTGAGCCGGGCCCTGCACATTGTGGACGACCGCCTGCAGGAGCTCGAGCGTCAGGTGGACGGCCAGCGCGTGCCTCCGGCCACCGTGGTCGAGTTCCCCGACCTCGAACAGGCCGACGCCTGGTGGGTGGAGCCCGCAACGGCGGCCGTCGCCAAGGCGTCGGGCCGGGTCCTCCATGCCGCCTGCGGTGACGGGTGGTTCGTCCGGCGCGTCCTGGCGGACGGCGGCGATGCCTATGGGATCGATCCCCGCTCCCGCCTGGTCGAGACGGCGACACTCGGGGTGCTCGACCTGCGGGCCGAGCTGCTCGCCGACCACCTGCGCGCGGTCGCCGCGGCCGGTCTCGGGGCCATTGTGCTGAGCGGCACCGTCGAGGGGATGGCGGCCGCCGAGCGCAGCCGGTTGCTCGCAGCCATCGGGACCCGCCTCGCACCCGGTGGGACGCTCGTCATCCACTCGGTGACCCGGCAGACCTGGGAGGCACCCGACGCCCCACCCGAGACCGACCTCGCCGCCGGGCGCCCGCTGCGCCCCGAGGCCTGGTGCGCCCTGTTGGAGCAGAGCGGGTACGAGGCCACGGCACAGGCCGGCCCCGGGGGCGCCGATTACCTCGTGACGGCGGTCCGCGCCGCCATCACCCAGCCGTACGCGCCAGCGGAGCGGTGAGCGCTGCCGCCGGTGGGCCGGTGGCCGTCCATCAGTTCATCGCCACCCTCAACCCGCACGACGCCACCGGGACGCACGCGCTGCGGCTGCGTGACGCGTTGCGCTCCGCCGGATGGCAATCGGAGATCTTCGCCGAAGCCATCCACGACGACCTGGCCTCCGAGGCGTTCAAGCACTGGATGTACCCCGAACATGCCGCCGCGAGCGACGTGGCGATCTACCAATTCACGACCTCCTCCGCCGTCGCGGGCTACTTGGCCGAGCAGGGGATCCCGCTCATTCTCGACTTCCACAACTTCACCGGTCCCGAGTACTTCGCCGGCTGGGAGCCGGGGAGCGTGGCACGGGCGACTGCTGCCGCCGACGAGTTGGCGTTGCTCGCCCCACGGGCGCTCCTCGGGTTGGCCAAGAGCCCGTTCAGCGAAGAGTCGTTGCGGCAGGCCGGTTGCCGGCGCACCACCGTCGTGCCCGTGTTGGCCGACTACCGGCGCGTGACCGCCGCTCCGGACGCCCGGGTCCGGGCAGAGCTGGCCCGGCTCCGCCAGGAGGGTGGCGCCGATTTTCTGTTCGTGGGGCGGATCGCACCGTCCAAGGCCCAGCATGAGCTGGTCAAGGCGTTGTGGGCCTACCGCCGGCTCTACGACGGGAAGGCCCGGCTGCACCTGGTCGGCGGCACGTCGAGCTTCGAGTACACCAAGGCCCTGCAGGACTTCACGCACGACCTGGGCCTGTCCGCCGCGGTGCGCCTGCCCGGTGAGGTGTCGGACGCCGCGCTGGCTGCCTATTTCGGTGCCGCCGACGCCTACCTCTCGCTGTCGGCCCACGAGGGGTTCGGCGTCCCGCTCGTGGAGGCCATGGTGGCGGGGGTGCCCGTCGTCACGCGTCCGGCCGGCGCCGTGTCCGACACCGTGGCCGACGCGGCGCTGGTGCTGGCCGCCGCCGACCCGTCCTACGTTGCGGCGGCCCTCCATCGGGTCTGCACGGACGAACGCCTCCGTTCGGTGCTGACGGCGGCGGGGACACGTCGCGCCGCCGAGCTCTCTGCGGACGTGGCCGCCCGGACCATCAATGCCGTCGCCTCGGTGGTGCGGCGACCGTGAGCCCGAAAGTCGCCTTCGTCACTCCTCGCTACGGACCGCAGATCATGGGTGGTGCCGAGACCGCGGTGCGCCAGCTGGCCGAGCACCTCAGCGCCCTGACGGACTGGGACGCCGAGGTGCACACGACGTGCGCGCTCGACGCCATCACCTGGGACGACGTACTGGAGCCCGGCACCACCGAGATCAACGGTGTCGCCGTGCACCGCCACCGGTCGGTACACGGTCGCCTGCCCGACTTCTACGGCCTCGACGGGATGGTCCGTCTCGCCCCCCGCCTGGCCACGCGCGAGCAGGGGGAGCGGTGGGTCGACTACAACGGTCCCGTCTCGACCGAACTGGTCGACGCCGTCGTGGCGTCGGACGCCGACGTTGTCGCCTTCTCGCCGTACCTCTACCACCCGACCGTGGCCGCCATCGGCAAGGTGCGGGCGCCGGCGGTCTTCCACCCGGCCGCCCACGACGAACCGGCCCTCTACCTCCCCGTCTTCCGTGGCACCTTCGGGGACGCCGACGCCTTCTGCTTCTACACGGCGTCCGAACGCGCCCTCGTCGAGCGGATGTACACGGTGGCGGAGCGCCCTCAGATTGTCCTCGGCCTCGGCGTGGGCGAGTCCGAAGGTGCCGGCCGGCCCGGCCGCGAGGTGCTCGGGCTCGGCGACCGCCCGTACATCGTCAGCGTCGGGCGGGTGGACGAGCACAAGGGCTCCAAAATGCTGGCCTCGTACTTCGCCACCTACAAGGAGCGGCATCCCGGACCCTTGGCTCTCGTGCTGGTCGGTCCCGTCTCCTACGAGCTGGCGCCACATCCGGACGTCATCGTGACGGGTGCCGTGAGCGAGGCGGACAAGTGGGACATCATGCGCGACGCCCTCGTGTCGGTGTCGCCGTCGGCCCTCGAGTCGTTCTCGCTCGTCGTGATCGAGGCCTGGGTCGAGCAGCTGCCGGTGTTGGTGAACGGTGCCTGCGGGCCGACGCGGGAGCACTGCGAGCGCTCGGGCGGGGGATTGTGGTTCACCTCCTACCCCGAGTTCGAGGCCGTGCTGCGAGCGGCTCGTGTCCGACACGGCGCTGCGCGCGGAGCTGGGGAGGCGGGGACGGATCTTCGTCGACCGGCACTTCCGCTGGCCGGTGCTGGTCAAGCGCTACGACGAGTTCCTCCGCACGGTGGTGGAGCGAGGCAGGAGCACGCCCGGCCTGTTCTGAGCCGGGCGGCAGCAGCCGCGGGTCAGGAGATCGGGCGCCCCACGACGGTGTACATGGGCTGATCGATGGCATCGCTTCCGATGTCGTGCGCCAGGTGGTGCCGCTGGGCGTGCGTGGTCGTCTCCGTCTGCCCGAAGCCGAGGCGGGACAGCATGGAAACGACGGCGCCCGGATAGATCGACCACCAGTTGGTGAGGTGGTGCTCGGCCGAGGGGGAGAACCGCATGATGTTGGTCTCGGGCGGGTCGATGTCGTCCTGCAGGGGCTCGGTGACGATCATGGTCTCGGTCGTGCGCCGGGCCGCCTGCGAGAGCGCACCCCACGGCTCGCGCAGGTGCAGCAGAATGGCCCCGACCACGGTGACGTCGAAGGTCCCGAGATCAGCCGGCATGTCGTAAATGTTCCCCTGGACGAACTTGGCCGACGAGCCAAGCGTGCGGTGCAGGTGCCACCAGCCGTCGTGATTGCGGTCGATGGTCTCCTGCATGACGCGTAGCCGTTCTTGGAACTGGTCCTCGCCCTTGACCGGAAGCGTGTCGATCGACACGTCGAACCCCGCTTCGAACGAGACGACCTCGGCGCCCATCCGTTCCATGTAGAACGTCAGGGCACCGGTGGCGGGCCCGAGTTCGAGGACACGCTTGCCGGCGAGGTCCACGCCACCCAGGTAGTCGGACTCGTGGCCCCGCAGGTCCCACACGCCGGGCAGGACCGTGCCGTCGGGCAGCTCGAAGGCGTGGTACCAGACGAAGTCGGTCAGGTCAGCGCCCTCGCGCCGCTTCGACAGCGCCGCTTGGAAGGCCGGGTCGAGCTGGCCCAGGTAGTCGTGGGGCGGGTAGGAGGGGAGGAGCGGCCCTCGGGCGGGCACGGCCGTCGCTGCCGTTGCCGTCGAGCCGGAAGGCCCGCCCTCGGTGTCACGTCGCCGGAACATGGGCCGTCACTCTAGGCCAGGTGTCGGGGACCTCTTCGGGAGCGCGGCGTGGGACGACGGCGTCTAGAACCCGTCGAGGCCGACCATCGGCTTGTTCAGATGCTGCCCGCCCATTGAGCCGCGGAACGGTGCGTCGCCGTAGCTGAAGATGCCGCCGTCGGACGCCACGAACCAGTAGCCCTGCCCGTCGCTGGTGGACTGCATCGCCACCACGGGCTGGTTGAGGTGAATGGCACCGGTCGACCCGAAGAACGGCGCGCCGAAGGAGAAGATCCCGCCGTCGGAGCCCACGAGCCAGTAGCCACCGGTCACCGGATCTGGCGTGATGCCGACGATGGACCCGTTGAGATGGAGGCCGAGGGAGGGGATGTCGCCGGCCGGGGTGGCGTCACCGAAGGAGAACACCCGCCCCGTCGTGCTCACCTCCCAGTAGCCCTGGCCATCGGGGCTCGCGGCCATGCCGACGATGTCCTGCCCGGGCACGGAGGCGGCGGAGCCGTAGAACTGGGCGTCGCCGTAGCTGAAGATCCCTCCGTCGGAGGCCACCAACCAGTAGCCTCTGCCGTCAGGGGTGGCCGCCATACCCACGACGGGTTCGTTCAGGACGAGGGACCCGGTGGAGCCGTAGAAGCCAGCGTTGCCGTACGAGAAGATCCCTCCGTCGGACGCCACGAGCCAGTACCCGCCCTGGCCCGGCACGGCTGCCATGCCGACCACCGGTTTGTTGAGGGCGATGTTCCCGGTGCTCCCGCAGAAGTCCTGCCCGAACGCGAAGATCCCGCCGTCGGAGGCCACCGTGAGGTAGCCGTTCTGTGCCGCCGCGGGACGATTGCAGGTGCCCAGGGCGGCGCCGCCCCCGACGAATCCCGTCAGCGCGGCGTCGTGGTGGAACTGGGGCCAGCCGCCCGGGGCGTCAGCCAGGGTCGACGAGGAGCCCGCCACCTCGAAGTGCTGGACGATGCCCTGCACGTAGTTGCCACCGGGTACGCCGAAGTAGCCCGCCACGGTGATGCCGATGGCGCCGTCAGCGTCCGCCGTGACGAGCGGCGCGTTCTGGAAGCCATAGACGGCGCCCGACGGAACGCCGCCGTTCCCCGACCCGTCGTCGACGTTGGCCACCTGCAGGCCGCTGGGCCCGTCGAGGACGAACAGACCCTGGTCGGTCGGCACAATCACGTCCTGGGCGCCGCTGCCGTTGAGGTCGGCCGTCGTCACTGAGCCGAGGACCTTGCCCGCCACCTGGGTGTGCCAGATGATGGCGCCCGTGGCGGCGTTGAGCGCGTAGACCCCGCCGCCCGAGGTCCCCTCAATCACCGCCAGCTGGTTGTTGCCCTGCACATCGGCCAGGGCGGGGCTGCCTATGGTCGAGCCGTTGAGGGTGTCGGTCCACACCTGGTTGCACTTGGTGTCGTAGACCTTCACGGTGTTCTCGTCGCCGGCCCCCGGGTAGAAGGTGCCGGTCCCGGTGGCGATGCCGTAGGCGCCGCCCGGCAGAATGGGGCCGACGGCGGGGGAGGAGTCCACCTCCTCATCGGTGTTGGCGCTGCAGATCAGCCCGCCGTGGTCGTTGTAGATCCGGACGTGCCCGCCGTCGGAGTAGTGCGTGCCCAGAGCAAATCCCTGCGATGAAGCGCCCCCGACCGCGAAGTCGTCCGATCCCGTGCCGTAGAAGTCGCCCGCCGCGGCGGTGGAAAAGACGCTGTCGGCTGAGAACTGCGGCCAGCCCCGCGCCGGTGCACCGTTGGCGCTGTTGAGGCCGTACGTCATCTGCCCCAGCGACCCGCCCTCCACCAGCGATCCCCCGTCGGCGATCGGGAGCGAGGCCTGGACGCCACCGTCGGGGGCATCGTCTGTCGAGGGGTTGGTGACGACCTGGTTCCAGGCCTCCGTCCCGTTCGCGTTGTAGGCGTAGTAGCCGCCGTCGACCGGCGCCGCCGCGTTCCCGGCGCCGAAGTAGAGACTGTTGTCGGCGTTCACCGAGGCGGTCGAGTCGACGGGCGGGCTGCCCGGGACCTCGACCCCGTTGACGCCCGTCGCGGGGCTTCCGCCGGACGGGTTGCTCAGGCAGCCCTGGCCCGGGCCGACGGTGTTGCCCGAGCCACTGCCCCAACCCGGCAAGACCGCGCCGGTCTGCAGATTGAGTCCGTAGAGGTTGCCCTGGCGGTCGCCGACCTCGACCCCGGACGTCCCGCCGTCGTTGAACTCCACGGGCGAGGCCTCGGCGACGCCGCACGGGGCGTCGTTGAGGATGGTGCCACCAGAGGCCCAGGTCTCGAAAAGGCTGAGCGGCGCCGGAGCACCGGACACCCTCTGGGGGGACGCCCCCACGACGGCGATGCATGTTCCCGCGGCCGCGACGCCTGCAAAAGCGCACCGCGCCATCCACTTGTGCGCGTTTTTCACGTTGCTCCGATTCTCTTTTGCCAAGCACCCGAAGGTACTCGTTCACCGCCGGCCGGGATACAGCAGGACCCGGGCCCGAGGGGGCATCGCCAGTAGCATCGTGCGCCATGTCCGCAGGACTTCCTCCAACGGGCGCTGCCGACTTCGCACGTGACGAGGGCGAATCCGAAAGCCCGACGCCGGCCGACCAGGCCCGGGCGGCCGAGGCAGTTGCGCGCCGCCTTCACGCGATTGTCACCTCAGGGGAGTGACGCCTGGAACTTCCTGGCCGCCTTCACCCACCTCGGCGATCGCTACGGCCCGTACCATCCGGGCGCCTCCGCGCTGTCGGACTCGCTCGCGCCCGGTCGCGCCGACGGCCGGCGGACGGGACCGCTCGACCGCCTGCGCCCGCGTCGGGACCGCGCCGGCACGACCGCCGGTGACAAGACGGACCTCGAAGAGGCGATGGGTCACGTGGTCGAGGCGTTCCGGTTCCTGTCCGCGCGCGTCGAGACGCTCGAGGCGCGGTTGGCCGCGCAGGACCGACCGGTGGACGGGGCGGCCTGGCTGGTCCCGGCGCGCGAGCTCGGCTCGTTGGCCGGGCCGGTGGCAGCCCACGTCCTGGCTCGTACGCCCGGTGGTGTGATCATCCATGCCGACTGTGGCGAGGGCGACTTGTTGCGCCTGCTGCACGAGCGCGGCGCGGAGGCCCACGGTGTCGAGCCGCGCGGTGCGGTGGCGTTGCGTGCCATTGAGCACGGCTGCTCGGTGACCATCGCCGAGGCATGGGAGCAGCTCGCGTCCCGTCCCGAGGGCTCGGCGGGCGGCCTCGTGCTGAGCGGCGTCGTTGATCGGTTGCCGCTCCACGCGTTGCTCCCGCTCCTGGTCCAGAGCCGTCGGGCGCTGCGGCGGGGCGCGCCGCTGGTCGTGCTCTCCGAGCCCGTCGCGACGGTCGACGCCCGTGATGCCACGGCGCAGGACCTGGTGGAGGGCCGACCATTGCATGAGGCGACCTGGGAGCTGTTGCTCGAGCGGGCCGGGTTCGCCGAGGTCGCACCGTTGCCCGACGGGAGCGGGCCGGATCGGTCGCATCGCCCTGTCGGCCGTCGTCCCCTCGTGAGCGGCATCCACCACTTCGTCCCTGTCCTGCACCGTGGCGACGCGGTGGGCCGGCACACGTTGCGCTTGCGCGACGCCACCCGGGACCGCGGCTACCACTCGGAGATCTTCGTCGACACCGTCGACGGCGAGCACGGCAGCGGACACGGTGCCGGTCCTCTCCTACCCCGAAATGGCCCGATCGGGCGACGTGGCCGTGTACCAGCTCGCCACGGCCTCGGCCATGGCGCCGTGGTTGGCCGGCCGTGCCGAGACCCTGGTGGTCAACTACCACAACGTCACGCCGCCGGAGCTCATGGCCCCGTGGGACAACCACCTGGCGCTGGGCCAGTTGCGGGCTCAGGGCGATGTGCGCCTGCTCGCGCCGCGCACCACGCTGGCCGTGGCCGACTCGGTCTACAACGAGGCCCACCTGGCCGCGGCCGGTTTCACCGCGACAGCCGTGATCTCCCCGTCAGCCGCCCTCGACGTGACGACCGCCGCGACCACAGGGACGCCGGCGCAGGCCCCGTCGCGCCGCGGCACCCATTGGCTCGCCGTCGGGCGCGTGTCGCCCAACAAGGCGCTCGAGAGCACCATCGCGGCCCTCGCCGTCGCCCGTGCCCACGGGGATCCCGAGGCGTGGCTGCAGGTGATCGGGAAGCCGGCGACCGATTCCTATGTGACCGCGCTGCACCGCTACGTCGCCGATCTCGGGCTGGCCGGTGCGGTCCAATTCGAGGGCCATGCCAGCGATGGCACCGTCGAGGCGGCGTATGCCGCCGCCGACGTGCTGGTCGTGACGTCAGAGCACGAAGGGTTCTGCGTGCCCGTCGTCGAGGCGATGGCCGCCGGTGTGCCGGTGGTCGCCTTCGACCAGGGGGCGGTGCCCGAGGTCCTGGGCGGGGCCGGGGTGCTCGTCTCGGACAAGGACCCCTACGCGCTGGCGACGGCCATCGGCGCGTCTGCTGCGCGACGCGACCCGGCGCGATGGCGCCATCACCGCCGGGCGGCAGCGCCTGACCGCGCTCAATCTCGCTTCGGCCGCCGACCGCTTCGTCGACCTGCTGGTCCCGCTGGCCGGGGCGGCTGCGACCTCGTCGTGAGCGGCATCCACCAGTTCGTCCCCATGCTGCACCGTGCCGACGCGGTGGGGCGGCACACCCTGCGGTTCCGTGACGTGGCGGTGGCCCGTGGCATCCCCTCGCGCATTTACGTGGAGATGGACGACCCCGACACGGCGTCCGAGACCCGGCCCTTCGCCCACTACGCCGAGGAGGCGGCAGCCGGCGACGTGCTGGTCTACCAATTCGCCACGGCCTCGGCCATGGGCGCCTGGCTCAGCGCCCGCGCCGAGCCCCTGGTCGTGAACTATCACAACGTGACCCCGCCGGAGTACTACGCGCCGTGGGACAACGGCATGGCGCGGCACCAGCTCCTGGCGCAGACGCAGCTGCGCCGTCTTGGCGCCCCGTGCCGCGCTCGGCCTCGCCGTGTCCTCCTTCAACGAGGCGGAGTTGCAGGAGGCCGGTTTCCGCCGCACCGCGGTGGTGCCGCCGGCCGCCACGGTCACGACCGCGACGGAGCGCCGCCCCGGATCCGGCGCCGCCGGTCCGCCGGCGGCCGGTGGATCAGCTGTCGGCCGTCTCGCTCCGAACAAGGCGATCGAGTTGGCCGTCATGGCGCTGCTCGTGGCCCGGGCCCACGACGACAGTGCGGCAACCCTGCAGCTGGTGGGCCGGCCGGTCGTGCCGTCGTACACGGCCGCGCTGCACCGCTTCGTCGACGACCTGGGTCTCCATGACGCCGTGGCGTTCACGGGCGGACTGAGCGACGCCGACGCTGGCCGGCGCCGTGGCCGCGGCCGACGTCTTCGTGCTGGCATCACGCCACGAAGGTTTCGGGGTGCCCGTCATAGAGGCGATGACGTCGGGTGTGCCGGTGGTCGCCAACAATGCGGGCGCATTACCCGAGGTGGTGGGCGACGGCGGCCTTCTGGTCGACGCCACCGATCCCTACGCGCTGGCGGGCGCGGTGGCCCGCCTGCGCCACGAGGCCGGGCTCCGGGAGGCCCTGGAGCGGGCAGCGTCGCAGCGTGTGGCGGCCCTCGACCTGCCCTCGGCCGCTGACCGGGCCGTCGACCTCGTGTCGGCACTCTCCAAGGCCTGAGCACGCGCTCGTCGGCGGGCTGTCGTCGTCACAGCCGCTCCCTTTCGGCAAGCGCAGCGGCGACTGGGACCGTCGGTGCTCAGCCGGCGCCGACGGCCTGCTGGACCAGCGTGACGAAGCGACGGGTGGAGGCGGCGAGGTCGAAGCTTGCCGCCCGCCGGCGCCCGGCCGCCGCCAGCACCTCGCGCAGCCTCGCATCGCGCAGCACGCGCCCCACGGCGGCGGCGAACGGCACCGCTGACTTGTCGGGCAGGACGAGCCCGGCACCGCCGACGGTCTCGGGCACCGCGGTCACGCCGTAGGCGACAATCGGGACGCCGTGACCCATGGCCTCGGCCAGGGGCACGCAGAAGCCCTCGTGGTCGGACGCCATCACGAAGACGTCGGCCGCCTGGAAGTAGGCCTCGAGCTCGGCGCCGGTGACCGAGCCCGCCAGCGTGACGACGTCGGCCAGCCCGAGCTCGTCAATGAACGACCGCAGCGCCGGCTCGTAGGTCTCACCGAGCGGTGAGCCGACGAGGTGCAGCCGGGCCGCCGGGTCGTCGGTGCGCCGGAGGACGTCGAGCATCTTGACCAGATCGTGCGGTGCCTTGTGCGGCGAGATCTTCCCGACGTAGAGAAGGTCGGACCCACCCTCTCGCTCCTTGCGGCGCGCCAGCGAACGCGCCAACTCCGGGTCGGGCTCGTCGCTCTTGGACTGCATGTCGATCAGCAGCGGGACGACGGCGGTGCCCTCGTAGCCGAGCCCCTGCAGTTCGGACTCGTTGAAGGCCGAGTCGGCGACCGCGAAGCGGCTCTGGGGGGCGAGGCGCGCCAGCTGCGTGCGGCCGAGTGCCACTTCGTAGGCCACCGCCGGCTCCCAGTCGCGCAGCAGATCAGCCGGAGTGATGTTGTGGTAGTTCACCAACTTGGGCTCGTTGCGCGCCGCCAGGATGTCGAAGACGGGGCTCCCGATGGACGCTTGATACAGCAGCCAGCGGTCACGGGTGGCCCGACCGAGCTCAATGACCGGCTTGCCCTCGGCCTGCACATCGGGGGTGTAGCTGCCGTAGAAGATGTCCGAGTCGATGCCGGCGGCGCGTAATCCGTCCCGCAGATGCAGGGTGTGGACGCCGATGGCGTCCCGGCTGGCGAGGGACGGAATGACCTGGTCGACCCGCACGGCCGTGCAGTGTACCGGCGCGCCCTGCACCCCGATTGCGCTTCCCCATGCACCAATTTGCCCAGGTCGCGCCGCTAGCCTTGGTGGATCGTGTTGGTCGGAACACAAGTGGCGCGCCCGCGTTCGCCGCGCCCTCGCAAAGCAGCGGCGCTCGGCGTGCTCTTTCTTTCGCTTGCCGCGCTGGGGCCGATCGCCCTGCTCAGCCTCGCCTCTCCGGCGGCGGCCGACATCGGCGCGCCGGACCGGGCGTCGGTACCGGCCGAGAGTCAGCCTCCGGCGTCGCACGTCCTGCCGGGCGACGGCACCAACGTCCGGATCGACATGACCGAGAACGACGGCCTCGACCTCATCGTGGCAGGCGTCGGGCACCGGTGCCGCGGTGTCGGCGCCCGGCGTGCCTCCCAGCGCGCCCGCCGTCCTGTTCCAGCCAGGCCGGCACCGGTGTCTGGAACGTCTTCACCGGTCCGGGATGCTCCGGCCCCTGGACGCCCAGGTCGCCGACCAACCAGACCAACCCCACGGCGTCACCGGCCGGGGGCGGGCTCCTCACGCTGTGCGTGGCCGAGCCGGCTACAGCCCCACCGTGCACGGCACGTTGACGGCCGTGTACAACTCGCTCGGCCAGGCGCAGGTCGGTCAACACGCTGCCGCTCGAGCAGTACGTGGCCGACACCGTGCCCGGCGAGTCGCCGTCGAGCTGGGCCAGCCTCGGCGGGGCCGGGCCGCAGGGCATGAACTGGGGCTTCCAGGAGCTCGAGGCGCAGGCGGTGGCCGTCCGCTCGTACGTCCTGGCCAACCTCGGCGGGTACGGCGGCTACGCCGACACCTGCGACCTCACGTGCCAGACCTACCGCGGCACCGAGTACGAGACGCCGACGACCATCGCGGCCGCCAACGACACGGCCGGTCAGGTGATGGTCATGCCGAACGGCAACGGTCGCCACCACCGAGTACTCCGCCTCGACGGGCGGCTACACCTCGAGCGCGAACGAGCAGTCGCCGTTCACGGCCGTGCCCGACGACGGCGACGCAGTGACCGCAGACGGCGGCAATCCCAACCACACCTGGTCGCACCACGGTCAGCTACACCGCCATCAGACGCTGCGTGGCCCCAGATCGGCACGTTCACCGGCTTCGGCGGCTGCCGCATTCGATCCGGGCCGTCCGTTCAACGAGAGCTCGTTCGGGCGGGTGGCCAGCATCACGCTCGACGGGACGCGTCCGGGAGCATCACCATTCCCGGCACCGAGTTCTACGTCGACCTCGGACTCAAGTCGGATCTGTTCACCGTGACCTCGACCGACGGCACGAACGCCTTCATCTTCGGGCCAGGGCTGGGGACACGGCATCGGCATGGGCCAGTGGGGGGCTCTCGGCTACGCCATCGGTCAGGACAACGGGGACGGGAACTGGACGTTCCAGCAGATCGTGAGCCACTACTACGGTCCCGCCACGTTGGGCAGCCTTCCCGGCGGGACGACCCTGGCCGGCGACCAACCCAGCGGCGGGGTCGGCGGGTACTGGGTCAACGCCGCCGACGGGGGAGTCTTCAGCTTCGGCAACGCGCAGTTCTACGGCAGCACCGGGGGGATGCGGCTCAATCAGCCCGTGGTCGCCATCGCCTCGACACACGACGCCGCCGGCTACTGGGAGGTGGCCAGCGACGGTGGGGTGTTCAGCTTCGGCGACGCGCAATTCCACGGCAGCACCGGCAGCATCCGCCTCAACAAACCCATGGTCGGTATGGCCACGACCCCTGGTGGTGGCGGCTACTGGCTGGTCGCCTCGGACGGCGGGATCTTCGCCTACGGCGACGCGCAGTTCTACGGCAGCACCGGCAGCCTGAAGCTGAACAAGCCGATCATCGGCATGGTGCCGACCCATGACGGGGGCGGCTACTGGCTCATTGCCGCCGACGGAGGCGTGTTCGCCTTCGGTGACGCCGGGTTCTTCGGCTCGCTCGGTGGCGCACCGCCCGCCACGGCTCTGGTCGGCGTGGCCCCGACCCCCGACGGCGGTGGGTACTGGGTGCTCGGTGCCAACGGGACCGTCTACGACTTCGGCGACGCGCCGTCCGTCGGGCTGTCGGGCAACTCACCTGCGCTCTCCACCATGAAGAGTCCCATGACCGGCCTCATCCCGGACTTCAGCGGGCGGGGGTTCGATGCCGTGAACGGCAGCGGGCAGGTCTTCGCCTTCGGGGACGCGCCCTACTTCGGGGACGTCCCGACCGCCGTGCCCGGCTACTCAGGCCATGCCGTGGGGATCGCCGCCACCCCCGGCTGATCCGGCCGCCCCGGCTGCAGCCGTGACCTCGGCGAGCCGTGGGAAGTGGCGCAGGCGACCGAGCGGGCCCAGGCGTCCGGCGTCCACACCGTGGTCCGCCGCGTTGAGCAGGCGCAGATCACCTCGGCTGTTGCCGTAGGCCCACAACACCGGCTGTTCGCCCCCGTTGTTCGACAGCAGGCCGCGCGAGCGGAGATGGCCGACCAGCCGGGCGTACTTCTCCGCCCCGCGGCAGTTCTTCCCTTCGTAGCCGCCTGTGAGCAGACCGCCGCCGCCGACGGCGAGGCGCGTCGCCACGACCCCGTCGACGCCCAGCTCTTCGCCGGCCGGGCTGACGTAGCACTCGGGTGAGGCGGAGACGATGACGGTGTAGTGCCCCTGGCGCTGATGCCACTCGAGCCGCCGGCGCGTGTCCTCGCGCAGGTGCTTGCGCAGATGGCGGTGGGCGAAGACGGCCGAGCGTCGCTCGAGCTCGGTCACGGCCAGGCCGCCGAGGAGGCGCATGAACAGCTTCTCCTTGACCTCGTCGGCGGCCGTGCCGCCGGTGATGGCGGCGCGCAGGAGGGCGGGGGAGAGGCGGAAGGCGGCGCGCAGCACGGGCCACGACGCCGCGCAAACCGACCAGGAAGGGGAACACGCTCCCTCCATGGACCAACGTGCCGTCGAAGTCGAAGGCGGCGACGGTGGGACGGGACGGCGGCTTTTCCCCGTTGGCGGTGTCGTCAGTCGAGCGCAGTGCCACGACGGCCGGCACCTCCCGCGAAGCGCAGTGCTCCTTCGAGCGTCTCCCCGCTGCTGATGACCTCGCGCCCGCGCCGGGCCTCGCCGCGGCGGCGTCCTCTTCGCTCAGTCCCCACTGCTCCAACGCGCTCATGCGGTCCGAGCGAAGGCAGACCTGGGGCAGTGCGGCGAGTTGGTGGGCCAACGCCACGGCCGCCGGCAGCGCCGCACCCGGGGCGACCACCCGGTTGGCCAGCCCCATCGTCGAGGGCCTCGGACGCCGGCACGGCGCGTCCGGTGAGGATCAGGTCCATGGCCCGCCCGTGCCCGATGAGGCGCGGCAGGCGGACGGTGCCGAGGTCGCACAGCGGGACGCCGAAGCGCCGGCAGAACACCCCGAACACTGCGTCCTCGGCGGCCACCCGCAGGTCGCACCAGAGCGCGAGCTCAATGCCCCCGGCCACGGCGTAGCCCTCGACGGCGGCGATGACGGGCTTGCCCAGCGTCAGCCGGGTGGGCCCCATGGGGCCGGGCCCGTCGTCGGGGATGGGCCGTCGGTCCCCTTCGGCCACCGCCTTCAGGTCGGCGCCGGCGCAGAAGGTCTCACCGGCGCCGGTGAGGACGGCGACGGACCGGTCGTCGTCGCGGTCGAAGGCTTCGAAGGCCTCCCGCAACTGATCGGCGCAGACGCTGTCGACGGCGTTGCGCCGCTCGGGCCGGTTGATGGTGACCACGGTCACCGGGCCGTCGTGCTCCACGAGGACGGAGTCGGCCCGGTACGGCTGGTACGGCCCCGATGAGGGCTCGTCTGCCGGCGGCGAGGGGCACATGGAGGCATTCTCGCACGGCGGCACGGGGTCTTCGTACAGGCGGGCGGCTGCTCGTGCCCAGGTGAGAGCCACTTTTTGCGACCCGGTCCGGGCGAGCGGGAAAGATGACCAATCATGTCGACAATTGCGGGAACAACCGGTAGAGTCACTGTCCGCATCTCGGATCTTCATCATTTTCCAGGAGGAACACATGGCAATTCGACTCGGGGACACCGCCCCCGACTTCACGGCGGACACGACCGAAGGCACCATCAATTTCCACGAGTGGTTGGGTGACAGCTGGGGCGTCCTGTTCTCGCACCCCAAGGACTTCACGCCGGTCTGCACGACCGAGCTCGGCGCCTTCTCCAAGGCCAAGCCCGAGTTCGACAAGCGCAACGCCAAGCTGATCGGGCTCTCGGTCGACTCGGTCGAGTCCCACGGGGCCTGGGCCGGCGACATCCAGGAGACCCAGGGCTCGGCGCTGGCCTTTCCGCTGATCGGCGACGAGGACCGCAAGGTGGCGGACCTCTACGACATGATCCACCCCAACGCCGACAACACGCTGACGGTGCGTTCGGTCTTCATCATCGGCCCGGACAAGAAGGTCAAGCTGACGCTGACCTACCCGGCCTCGACCGGCCGCAACGTCGACGAGATCCTCCGGGTGCTCGACTCGCTGCAGCTGACCGCCGACTACTCGGTGGCCACACCGGTCAACTGGACGGACGGCGAGGACGTCATCATCGTCCCCGCGCTCAGCGACGACGACGCCAAGGGCCGCTTCCCGAAGGGCTGGAAGGCCCTGAAGCCCTATCTGCGGGTCACGCCCCAGCCCAACCGCTGAGGACACCCGCTCGCCCGCTCCTCGGGCGTGAGATCTGCGACGTGCCGGCCTTCTCGGGCCGGCACGTTCGCGTCCGGGTTCGGGTGCGGCGCGTCGGTGTGCGGACTCGCGAGCGTCGACCGAGCCGACAGCTCTGTGACAGCGGCGAGACAGACTGCGGCGAACGGAACGGAGCGCCGGGGCATCACGCGGGCGCACGGAGAGAGGAACTCGACGGCATGGCTGAACCCGATGTCTTCCAGCTGGCCGACCGGGCCCTGGCCCGTGTCGTGGCCCAGATCACCCCCGAGCAGTGGGAGATCACGCTCCCGGCCAGCTTCACCACCCGGGCCCGCCCGGAACCGCCGTCCTTGCGGACGCTGATCAACTACCACGCCTACGACGACGCCTGGGTGCCCGACATGCTGGCCGGGCTGACCATGGACGAGGCGGGATCGGATAAGTTCGACGGGGACCTCCTGGGAGAGGACCCTGTGGCGAGCTTCGAGGCCATTGTGGATCGGGCCTGCGCCGCGGCCGCCGCGGTGGCGGACCTCGACGCGGTGGCCCACCTGTCGTTCGGCGACTACCCGTCCGTGAGTACTTCTGGCAGATCAACCAGTTCCGGGGCCTGCGGGCCTACGACATCGCCCGGGTGATCGGCGTGGACCCGGCCTGCCGCCGAGCTCGTGCAGGGACTGTGGGACGAGCTGACCCGCACGCCGAGGAGTGGCGCTCCATCGGGGTGTTCCCGGCCGCGGTGCCGGTCCCCGAGGACGCACCGCTGCTCGACCGCCTGCTCGGGCTCACCGGCCGGTCGCCCGACCCGGCGTGACCGCTCCCTCAGTCTGCGCGCGCCACCAACTCGTCGCGTAGCTCGCGCTTGAGGACCTTGCCCTGCGGATTGCGGGGGAGGGGCTCCGAGCGGAACCAGATGTGGGTCGGGACCATGAAGCCGGCCAGACGGGCCTTCACGTGCAGCCGCAGCTCGTCCGCAGTGACCTTGGACCCGGGCCGGAGCACGACGACTGCCCCCACCTCCTCGCCGAGTGTGGGATGGGGCACGCCGATCACGGCGCAGTCGGCGACGGCGGGGTGCTCGAAAGGGCGGCCTCGACCTGCACCGAGTACACGTTCTCGCCGCCCCGGATGATCATGTCCTTGGCCCGGTCCACTATGTAGATGAAGTCGTCCTCGTCGAGCCGTGCCACATCACCGGTGTGCAGCCAGCCGTGGGTGAACGTCTCGGCCGTGGCCTCGGGGCGATTCCAGTAGCCACGCACGACGTTGGGGCCCTTGATCCACAGCTCACCCCTGACGTCGGGGCCGCGGGGGATGGTGTCGTCGGGCTCGTCGCCGGGAAAATCTTCGGGCATGACCGCCACGTCGCAGACCGGAACGGCCGGGCCGACGCTCTCGGGCTTGGCGATGTAGTCCGCGCCCGAGTTCATGGAGGTGACCGACGAGGTCTCCGTCAGGCCGTACCCGTTCGAGGGCTGTCCGATGGGCCAGGCCGCCCGGATCCGGCGCACCAGGTCAGGCGGTGCGGGTGCGCCA
>CAWACN010000005.1:0-14080 GCA_963780525.1 uncultured Acidimicrobiaceae bacterium
CCGCACCCCCTAGGCTCGGACCATGGGGCAAGGTGATGTGCCGACATCGCGAGGCGGACCACTGCGCCGTCGCAAGGAGAAGCGGCAACTCGAGCACCTGGCCGCATCGACCGTGCGCGACGGAGCACCTCCCGCATCAGCGGCGCACGTCAAGCTCATCGGCGATCAGCCGGCGGTCGCGGAACAGCCCGATCATCAGGAGCAGGAACCCGAGACTCCGGACACCACCGTTCCGCCGCCACGCACCGGCGGGTTCCACGTACGGGCAGTGCCGATCGACCAGCCGTTCGGCGACTGACGGACTCGGCGGGCCGACCGCCCCGGGCCCGCTCAGGCGGAAATGGTGGCCGTGCGGGCGTAGACGAATGTCGTGAGTCGGCCACTCGAACGGTCGGAGAGTTCCACTTGAACGGGCGCATCGGGGCCGTCCCCGAGGAGGGTGCACGCCGAGACGACAGGACCTGCCCCGGTCTGGGCCAGGTAGCGGAGATCGAGCTCGGTCACGACGGCCGGCATGTCGAAACGGGCCGACACCAGCTCCTCGGCCGCCGCTTCGGCGAAGAGCGCAACCATGGCGCCTTGGAGCGTGCCGGCCGGATTCCGGAGCTCAGGCGTCACCTCCATTTCGAGCGCACCGGTAGACGGGTCGACCACGACGATGCCGGCTTCTTCGCGCAGCGGACGGTCCAGCGTCCGCGAGCCGTCGAACATGGTCGCCATACGGCCCGGCGACGCCGGTGGCTTCACGGGATCGGTGTCCCGGCGTTGCACCCGCGTGAACCCGATAGCGCCGGTCGCCAGGGGCTCGCCCTCCTCGGTCACGACATCCACCGTCGCCACCGCTGAACGACGACCCCGCCGCAATATGGTGGTCCGCGTCGAGACGAAGGCGGGCGCGGGAAGCGGGCGCATACGCACCGACATGTCCGAGGTCAACGTCCAGGCGTCGGGGTCGTCGTCGAGCACAACACCGGCCGCCACGTCCACCAGGAAGGCGACAATGCTGGCCCGCAGTGCGCCGTGGCGGAGCAACTCCGGCCGGGGGTGCAGACCCAGACGGAATTCGCCGTCGTGGATCTGGGCGATGACACCCAGGCGGGCGGGGATATTGAAATTGTCGTCGAGGAGGTCCGTCATGGGTGGTCCGGGACGCTATCGGCAGGGTCCCGGTCACCACCAGTTGCCAGGCGACCGGCGACCGGCGACCGGCGGACGGTGGGCGGTGGGCAGGCGACCGGTGGGCGACGTGACTGCGATACCTGACAAGGTTGACGGCCATGGACCCGATTGACTTCGATGCCTTCGAGTCGCTTGTTGCCGACGCCCTCGAGGCGATCCCCGGCGAGCTACGCGCCGACATGGAGAACGTGGCCATCATCATCGACGACCAGAGCCCGCCGGGTCGGCTCTACGGGCTGTACGAGGGGATCCCGCTCACCAAGCGCGGTACCTACGCCGGGGCACGACCCGATCAGATCACGCTCTTCCTGGCCACGATCTGCCAGTCGGCCCGTACGCCCGACGAGTTGGCCCGCCGGGTGCGGGTGACACTGCTCCACGAGGTGGGCCATCACTTCGGTCTCGGCGAGGCGCGCCTGCGCGAGCTCGGCTGGGCCTGACCACCGAGCAGTTGCTATTGGGGCGGCAGTTCCCTGTTCGGAGGCTGGGCCGGCGTGGCCACCGGTGGCTGCGAGCCGTTGGTCTTGGCCTCACCAAGGTTCTCGTTGCGCAACGTCGAGAGCAGCACCTCGGCGGCACCCATGAGGCTCGTCGCTTCGTAGGGCACCACAATTTTGGCGTTCTCGGAAGACGCGATGTCCTGTAAGGCCTTGAGCTGCAGAACCGCCAGCGTGTGCGGGTTGATGGTGGCGGTGTCGATGGAGGTCAAGCGGGATGCCTCGCCCTCACCACGGAGCTCGAGCGCCTTCTTCTCTCCTTCGGCCTGCAGCTCCAGTACCTTCATCTGGGCTTCGGCGCGCAGAATGGCCGACTGCTTGGCCCCCTCGGCCTCCAGCACGGCAGCCTGCTTGCGCCCTCCGGCTGAGTTGACGGCGGCCTGCTGCTCGCCTTCCGACTTCAAAATGGCGGCGCGCTTGTGCTGCTCGGCCTCCTTCTGCTCGGACATCGCCTGCACCACGTTCAGGGGCGGGGTGATGTCCAGGATCTCAATACGGTTGAGCCGCACCCCCCACTTGGCCGTGGCGTCGGCCATGTGGTCCTGCATTCTGCTGTTGATCGTCTCGCGCTCCGAGAGAGCCTGGTCCAACGAGAGCTCGCCGAAGACCGCGCGCAGCGCCGTGCGGGAGAGTTGGTCGACGGCGAGCTGGTAGTCGTTGATTTCGAACAGCGCCGACTTCACGTCGATGACCTGACAGAAGATGGTGGCGCTGACCTGTAGCGACACATTGTCCTTGGTGATGACGGCTTGCTGGTCCCCGGTCATCGGGAATTCGCGCACGTCTATCTTCTCCATTTTGTCGATGAAGGGCATCAGGATGCGCATGCCCGGCTGGTCGACCGACTTGAACTCACCCAGTCGCTTGACGACTCCGACGCTCCCCTGCTGGACGATCTTGACGAAACGCGAGAGGAAGAGGGCGCCGATCCCGATTCCCGCCAGAACGGCGACGACGACGATCCCCAGCACTTCTCCGGCCGATGCGAACATGCGGCACCTCTCTTCTAACTGTCGATGGCGTAAACGACGAGCAGACCTCGCTCGACGTCGGCGACGACGACATCGGTCCCGATAGGGATACTGGCTTCGGGGTCGAGTGGGATTGCCAACCACTCCTCGCCTCTGGCCCGGATCCTTCCGGGATGGTGTGCGCCCTCAATTGCCTTGGTGACCAATGCGGTGTCACCAACCATGCCCTGGACGCCATTCAGCACGAAATCCAGTCTATTAGCGACCGATGTAGTGAGGCTCCCGCTTCTCGGTGAAGGCGGCCAGCGCCTCCTGGGTGTCGTGAGTCGAGAAGTTGAGGGCCTGACACCGGGCCTCGTCCTCCACCGCTTGCTCCATGGAGGCCATCGACGAGGCGGCGAGCAGCGTCTTGGTCATCGAAAGGGCCAGCGGCGGGCCCCCGGCGAGCGTCGTGGCCCAGTCGTCCACGAAGCTGTCGAGCTCGTCCACCGGCAAAACCCTGTTCACGAGGCCGATGGCTGCGGCTTCTTCGCCGCTCCACATGCCCCCGAAGAGTGCGATCTCCTTGGCACGGGCGAGGCCGACGAGCCGTGGCAGGAGCCACGAAGCCCCGTTGTCGAGCGCCAGGCCGCGCTTGGCGAAAATCATGGAGAGCCTGGCCCTGTCGCTGCAGACGATCAGGTCACAGCCCAACGCGAGCGACAGGCCGGCGCCCACCGCGACGCCGTCCACCTTGGCGATCGCCGGCTTTGAGACGTGGTGCAGGGCAAGGGCCACATCGCCGAGGCGCCGCATGCGCGCCAGGCCCGAGCGGGAGGGGTCGGTGGCCGGGCCGTTGGGGTCAGAGAGATCGGCCCCGGAGCAGAAGGCGCCCCCCGCCCCCGTCAGGACCATGACCCGGTCGTCGGGATTGTCCTCCACCTCTTCGAAGGTGGCGCGTAGCTCGGTCAGCATCTTCCCGTTGGCGGCGTTCTTGCGCTCGGGGCGGTTCATCGTGACGGTCACGACGCCGTCCTTGCGTTCGACGATCAATGTCTCCATGGTGACGGACCCTAGGCCGCGCCGCTTCAGAACGCACCTTCGACGACCTCGAGGATCCCGCCCAGTACGCCGGCCACATCGAAGCGGACCTCGGCCCAGTGTCGCCCCTGCTGGCGCAGGTAGATGGCCGCGAGCCGGCGCAGCCGGCGCTGCTTCACTGCAGTCACCGCCTCGAGTGGATGGCCATGCCCGGACCCGATCCGGGCCTTGACCTCGCACACGACCAGCAGGGTGCCCCGGGCACAGATCAGGTCAATCTCGCCCGTCCCGCAGCGCCAGTTCCGCTCCAGCAGTTCGTAGCCCTGGGCCAGGTACCGCGCGGCCGCCAGGTGCTCGCCGAAACCCCCGAGTGCTGCGTTGTGCCGGTCGCCGTTCCCCACGCGCAGTGGAACGGTCGCACGCTCGGCGTTGCGTGTCAGAGCTCCTGTTCGGGCAACCGTTCGATGTTCACGTCACGAAAGGTGACCACCCGTACCTCGGGCACGAAGCGCGCCGGGCGGTACATGTCCCATACCCAGGCGTCGCGGATCTCGAGTTCGATGCAGGCCGGCGTCGTATCGGAGCGCACCGTCAACGCGACCTCGTTGGCCAGATAGAACCGGCGTTCGGTCTCAATGACGTACGTGAAGACCGGCAGCACGGCCCGGTACTCCTGGACGAGCCCGAGCTCAATCTCGGATTCGTAGCGTTCGAGGTCTTCCTCGCTCACGCTGCCACCGCCCTACGCGTCCGAGTCCTCCTCGGCGGCCTCCTCGACGTCATCGGCTTCGACCTCGTCGACCACATCGACGTCCACATCGCCGGTCGCGTCCACGGCGTCGACCTCTTCGAGCTCCTCGACGTCCGCAGTCTCGACGTCGTCCTCGACCGCCACAGCTGCCGCCGCCTTCCCCCGGGGAAGACGCCGCTCCTTGATTTTGGCCGCCTTTCCGTGCCGGTCGCGCAGGTAGTACAGCTTGGCGCGGCGCACGTCACCCAGCGTGGTGACCTCAATTTTGGCGATCGTCGGCGAGTGCACGGGAAAGGTCCGCTCGACACCCACGCCGAAACTGACCTTGCGCACCGTGAAGGTCTCCTGCACGCCGCCACCCTGGCGGCGCATGACCGCCCCCTGGAAGACCTGCACCCGCTCACGGTTGCCCTCCACCACCCGGACGTGGACCTTGACGGTGTCGCCGGGGCGGAAGTCGGGGATGTCGTCGCGCAGGCTGTCGCGATCGATCGTTTCGGTGGGGTGCATGAGAGGCGTCCTTCGGTCACACCGGCTCAGTGCCGGACGGAACATCGTAGCCGTGCTCAGCCAGGGCCCGCACGTCGCTGGCGCTGAGCGCCGATGCCCTGACCAGGCGCGCAAGCAGGTCGGGACGGCGCTCGGCGGTCCGCAGCAGGGCTTGGAGGTGACGCCAGGCGGCCACAGCCCCGTGATCGCCCGACCGGAGCACCTCGGGGACCGGCCAATCCCGGAACTGAGCCGGGCGGGTGTACTGGGGGTACTCCAAGAGCCCGCCGGCGAAGCTCTCGTCCCGGGCGGACTCCTCGTTCCCCAGCACGTCGGGCAACAGGCGGGCGACCGCCTCGACCACCACCAGGGCGGGCAGTTCACCTCCGGCCAGTACGAAGTCGCCGACGGAGAGCTCGCCGTCCACCAGGTGGTCGGCGATCCGCTGATCCACTCCCTCGTAACGGCCACACAGCAGCGAGAAACCGTCGCCGGAGAGTGATGCCAGCTCGACCGCCAGGTCCTGATCGAACGGCCGTCCGCCGGGAGCGAGAAGGAAGAGCGGTCGCGGCGCATCGGGCACCGACTCCACGGCACGGAAGACCGGGTCGGGGCTGAGCACCATGCCGGCTCCCCCGCCGAAGGGGCTGTCATCGACCGAGCGGTGGACGTCACGCGCTCCCTCCCGCAGGTCGTGGACGCGCACGTCGAGCGCGCCGGCCGCAGCCGCCCGGCCCAGGATGGACACGCTGCAGTAGTTGGACACGACGTCGGGAAAGATGGTGAAGACGTCGATCCTCACGGGGCGTCCGTCACAGGTCGAGCAGGCCCTCGGGTATGTCGACGTCGACGGTACGCCCTGTCGCGTCGTGCGCGGTGACGAAGCGGACCGGGATGAGCCCGCCGGATTCGAGGACCATGAGGTCACTGGCCGGATTGGCTTCGACCGACGCCACGACGCCCAGTGTCGTGCCGCCCCCGTCCCGCACGGTGGCCCCGACCAGCTCATGCACCCACAACACGCCGGCCACGTCATCGAGCGGTTCGGCTTGGAGCTCTACGCCGCGCAGGCTGTCGGCCGCGTCGCGGTCGAACACGCCCTCGAACTGCACAATGAAACGGTCGGGCCCGAAGGGAGTCGACCACACGACCGTGAGCGTGCCACGCTCGGACGTCAGCTCCGACCCGGGGTCGACACGTCGCGTCTGGTCGGTCCAGAGCTGGACGACCACCTCGCCGCGCAGACCGTGGGCCTTGGTGACCCGGCCGACTTTGAGCAGATCAGTCGTCGACGATGTCCACGCTGGCCTGGACGCCGTCCTTGGCGCCGGCCACGTTCACCAACGTCCGGATGGCCTGGGCCGTCCGACCACGACGCCCGATCACACGACCCATGTCGTCGGGGGCGACGTGCAGGTTCAGGCGCAATCCGCCACGGCGCTGCTCGGTCTCGATGACCACGGAATCCGGGTCGTTCGACAACGAGCGGGCGAGATACGTCAGCACGGCCAACGCCGTCCCGCCGTCCTCGTCGGCGACCTCATTGCCCGCTCCGACCTCGTCGTCGTCGACCTCGTCGTCGTCGACCTCGTCGTTGACGTCGTCGAGGTCGTCACTATCGTCGATGTCGTCGTCGTTGCCCTCGGACTGGTTGATGTCGCCCGCTTCGTACAGGTCGGTCACTTCGCCCTCGCGGCGGCGAACTCGTCCCAGGCCCCGGAGGTCTTAAGGATGCGCTCCACCCGCTCGGTGGCCTGAGCCCCGTTGACCAGCCATTTGACGGCCTTGGCGTTGTCGATGTTGATCACGGCGTCCGGCTCGGCCGTCGACGAGCCCCGGGGCGCGTAGGTGCCCACGATCTCGAGGAAGCGGCCGTCACGCGGCGATCGACTGTCAGCGGCGACGACCCGATAGGTCGGCTGCTTCTTCTTACCCATCCGCACAAGGCGGAGCTTTACTGCCACGGACTGAATCCTCCACTGATCTGGACGTCTTGGCCGTCCATTCTGGCAGATGGCGGAGCTACCGGCCTTTCGGCGGGGTAACCCGGCCACCCTTCTTCTTCTTCTTGGTGCCCTTGTTGCCGCTGACCACCGGCCGGGCGGGTGCCGCCGCAGGCAGGCCTGGGAAGCCCGAGGGCAGGTCACCGCCCTGGTCCATGAGCTGGGAAAGCATGTCGAAGTCGGCGCCGGGGGGCGCCTCGGGCAGACCGGCCGCTCCCTGCTGGGCCAGCTTGCGGGCGGCCCGGCCGCTCATGCCGGCCATGTTCGGCATGCCGGGGAGGTTGGGCATGTTGCCCGAGGCCATCCCCTTCATCATCTTCTGCATCTCCTTGAACTGCTTGAGGAGGGTGTTGACGTCCTGAATGGACGTGCCCGAGCCACGGGCCACCCGGCTGCGGCGCGAACCGTCCAGGACGGCGGTGTCGTTGCGCTCGGCGGGGGTCATGGAGCAGACGATCGCCTCCACCTTGGCCACCTCCCCGTCGTCGATCTGCCCGGCCGCCTGCCGCATCTCCTTGGACATGCCCGGCATCAGGCGCATGAGACCGCCTAGCGAACCCATCTTCTTGACCTGGCGCAGTTGAGACAGGAAGTCGTCCAGGGTGAACTGACCCTGCATGAGGCGGTTGGCGCTCTTGGTCACCTCATCGGTGTCCATGGTGCGCTCGGCCTGCTCAATCAGGCTGAGGACGTCCCCCATGCCGAGAATGCGGTCGGCCATGCGGTCCGGGTGGAACAGATCGAAGTCGGCCAACCGCTCACCGGTGCTGGCGAACGCGATGGGCTTGCCCACCACGCCCTTGACCGAGAGGGCGGCCCCACCCCGGGCGTCGCCGTCGAGCTTGGTCAGGATGACGCCACTCAGCTCGAGCGATTCGTGGAACGCCTTCGCCGTCGCCACGGCGTCCTGCCCGATCATGGCGTCAATGACCAAGAACGTGTAGTGCGGTTGGGTGGCGTCCGAGATGTCCCGGATCTGCTGCATCAGCTCGGAATCGATGGTGAGCCGGCCCGCGGTGTCGATGATGCAGATGTCGCGGCCGAGGCGACGGGCCTCCTCCAGGCCGGCCCTGGCACAGGACACCGGGTCCGTGGCCTCGCTGAAGACCGTCACGCCGGCCTGTTCGCCGAGGACCCGCAGCTGCTCCACCGCAGCGGGTCGCTGCAGGTCGGCACCGACGAGGAGCGGGTTGCGGCCTTGCTGCTTCCACCACAGGGCGAGCTTGGCCGAGTTGGTCGTCTTGCCCGAGCCCTGCAGGCCGGCCATGAGCACGACCGTGGGCGGCCGCGAGGCGTAGGTCAGCTTGAGCGTGTCGCCGCCCAGGACGCCGATGAGCTCCTCGTGCACGGCCCGCACGACCTGCTGGCCCGGGGTCAGGCTCTTGGCGAGCGCCTCGGTGCTGACCCGGAGCCTGATGCCGTCGCAGAAGCGCCGGGCCACGCCGAGCTCGACGTCGGCCTCCAGGAGGGCGGTACGGATCTCCTTGAGCGCCTCGTCCAGGTCCTCGTCGCTGATGCGGCCCTTGCCCCGCAGGCGGGTGGAGATCCGCTCCAGGCGGTCGGACAGGGCGTCGAACATGGTCACTGAGGTTAGTAGCGCCTGCGGCCGGGTCAGCGGCTGGCGCCATTGGGATCCCTTTCGCATCACGCACGGCGGCGCCGGACACCCGAGGCGTTCCCTCACCGGGTCGCGGGGTGCCTCTGACGGCCGGAGACCAACGGCTACCGTCTCGGCGCATGGTCCACTTCACCCCCCGCCGCCGGGCGCTCGCCCTGGTTGCCCTGGCCGCTGCCGGCGCGCTCGGCCTCGGCGCCTGCAGTTCCTCGCCGTCCAACTCGTCGAGCGCGGCCAAGGTGACGCAGACGAGCGGCACCGGTGGCAGCGGTTCCACCCCCACCAGCGCGGCGGCCGCCAGCCCCCTGCACACCACTGCGCCCATCCCGACCGCCGACCTCTCGCCCGCCGGGACCGCCGGGCAGGCGCCGACGGTGACGGTTCCCTCTGGCACGCCACCGACCAGCCTCGAGAGTGCCGACCTGATCACGGGTACCGGCACCACGGCGGGACCGGGTGACCAGGTCACCGTGCAGTACGTGTTGGCGACGTACTCGAGCCGGCAAGGTGATTCAGTCCTCGTGGACGAGCCAGCCGTTCAGCTTCGTCCTCGGTCAGGGTCAGGTCATTCCCGGTTGGGACAAGGGCGTCGTCGGCATGAAGGTCGGCGGGCGGCGCGAGCTGATCATTCCACCGAGCCTCGGCTACGGCGCCAACCCACCGCAGGGGGCGCAGGGCATCGCGGCCAACGACACGCTCGTCTTCGTGATCGACCTCCTCAAAGTCGGCTGAAGAGACCGCCGCCGGTGGACGTCCCCACCCACATTGCGGCCGTGCGGGACGAGGGGGCGCTCATGGCTGCCGCGGTGGCGGAGGCCGGTCCGGACCGTGCCGTGGTCACCTGTCCGGAGTGGACCGTGCGCGACCTGGCCCGGCACACGGGCGGGGTGCACCGCTGGGCCACCGGCTTCGTCCGGGGCAGGACCAGCCCACTCAATGCGGGCCTCGATGAGGTGGTCGGCACCTGGCCGGAGGACGCCGAGCTGGCTGCATGGCTCGCCCAGGGGTGCGCCGACCTCGTGGCGGCGCTGGAGGCCGCGCCGGACGACCTGCAGTGCTGGACGTTCCTGCCCGCGCCGTCGCCGCTCGCCATGTGGGCCCGGCGCCAGGCCCACGAGACCGCCATCCACCGGGTCGACGCCGAGCTCGCAGCGGGCCTCCCCCTCTCGGCGTGGGCGCCGGCCTTTGCCGCAGACGGCATCGACGAGCTTCTGTCCTTGTTCGTCCCCCGGCGCAGCACCGCGTTGCACGCCGACCCGCCGGTCACGCTGATGGTGCGCTGCGCCGACATCGATGCTTCCTGGCTGCTACGCCTGGACGAGCACGGTGTCGCCACTTCACCCGTCACGGGCAGCGACGGGAACACGGCGGACTGCACCGTGACCGGCGAGGCCGGCGATCTCTACCGGGCCTTGTGGAACCGTGCCGGCTCGGAAGACCTGACGGTTGCGGACGAGCGCGCCGTGCTGGGCCAGTTCTCCGAAGGCGTGCGGATCCGCTGGTCTTGAGCAGGCGTCCCGCTGCTGATCAGTCGGCCGGAGTCGCCACTCCCCGCCGGCGACCGAAGGTCCAGTAGGCCAGCGACCCCGTCGTGTTCGTGGCCGCCCAGAGGCGCCACAGGCGCTTCGGTCCCCGTACAGCCGAATCGGGCCGGCGGCGCAGGTCCCGCAGCGTGAACCGGGCCAGTATCAGGTGCACGACGAGGACGACGACGAGCACGCGCTTTTGACGATCGTTCAGGTCGAACGGGCCACGGCCTGCTCCGGGAGTACTCGCCGGCGCCTCGGGTGGGTGCGGGACGGCGCCGTTGGTGGTCGCGCTGTGCTGTTCTGTCACGTCGGTCATTTCGTGCCCACTTTCATGCTCAATCTCTTCCTCTCAGTCCGAGGAGAGGAGTGCGTCGACGAACGCCTCGGAGTCGAAGTCGACGAGGTCGTCAGGCCCCTCGCCGAGACCCACCAGCTTGACCGGCACGAACAGCTCGCGCTCGACCGCAATGACGATGCCGCCCTTGGCGGTGCCGTCGAGCTTCGTGAGGACGACCCCCGTCACGTCCACCGCGTCGGCGAATTGGCGGGCCTGGGTCAGGCCGTTCTGGCCCGTGGTGGCGTCCAGGACGAGCAGGACCTCGGTCACGTTGCCCGGGTCGCGATCGGCGATCCGCCGGATCTTCTTCAGCTCCTCGACGAGGTTGACCTTGGTGTGCAGCCGACCCGCCGTGTCGGCCAGCACGAGGTCGTTCTTCCTCGCCGCGGCGCGCTGTACGGCATCGAACACGATCGCGCTCGGATCAGCACCCTCGGCGCCGCGCACAATCTCGGTCCCGGTGCGCTCGGCCCACATGGCGAGTTGCTCGGCCGCCGCGGCGCGGAACGTGTCCCCTGCGGCAAGAAGGACCGATTGGCCGGCCGCGTGCTGCCGGCGCGCCAGCTTGCCGATGGTGGTGGTCTTTCCGACCCCGTTGACGCCGACGAAGAGCCAGACGTCGGGGTGGCCCTCTCTGCCGTCGAAACGCAGCGCACGCGACCCGACGGAGTCGAGGAGGTGACGGATGGACGCGCTCAGCGCCTCGAGCAGGTCGTCGCCGCCACTGATCTCCCTTGTTTGCACCTTGGCCCGCAGCTCGTCGAGAAGGATTCCTGTCGTGCTCACGCCGACGTCAGCCCGGATCAGGGCCTCTTCGAGCGCTTCCCAGGTGGACTCGTCGATGCGCCCGGACCGCAGCGCGGCCACGGCACCGCTGAACAGACCTCGCACGCCACCGAGACGGCTCCGATACGTCGGGGGCTCGCCCGGGGCCTCGGGCTCGGCGACCGGCGCCGGCGTGACGGCAGGTGCGGCACCCGGTGGTGTGACCTCAGGCTCTGCCCGCGTCGCTGCGGGTGACGGCGCCTGCGGCGGCGGACTCGGCGGCGCACTCGGCTGAGCGGTCGCGGTCGTGCTCGGGCCGCCCGAGCGCCGGCGGGAGCGCGTGAGCGCGATCCCTCCGAGGGCGACGGCCAGGATCGCCACCACGACGACGATGACGATGATGGTCCCGATCACGTCAGGGGGTCCTCGGGCTCGTCTTCGAGCGCAGCGGCCGCAGCCGCGGCACGCTCTTCCGCCGCCGCCACGGCGGCGGCCTCCTCGGCGTAGGTCGCCTGGTCGTCGTCGGAGCCGTACTCCTCCTCGTCCTCACGCGCCGCCCGCCGGGTACGCGAGACGGCGGAGACCCCGGCGATGACGCAGATGACAGCCACACCGATGAAGACGATGCCGAGGGTGCCGGTCATGCCGGCTCCTTCTCCTTCTCCACCCTCTGGCTGACCACCTGGGACGAGCCTCCCGGTGCCATCGTCACGCCGTACAACGCGTCACCGGTCTCCATGGTGCGCTTCTGGTGGCTCACGATGAGCAGCTGCGCCTCGTCCCGGAACTCGTGGACCAGGGCCAGGAAGCGGCTGAGATTGACGTCGTCGAGCGCTGCCTCGACCTCGTCCATCATGTAGAAGGGCGAGGGCCGGCTGCGGAACACCGCGAACAGGAAGGCCAGCGCCGCCATGGAGCGCTCGCCGCCGGAGAGCAACGAGACGCGGCGGACGTTGCGGCCCGCCGGGCGCACCTCAATTTCGACGCCGGTGTTGAGCAGGTCGTCGGGCTCCACCAGCATGAGGCGCCCTGTCCCACCGGGGAACAGCATGGCGATCAACGTTGAGAAGTGCTCGTTGACATCGGCCGCCGCCGCGGCGAACGACGTCATGATTTCGTGGTCGAGCGTGCGCACCACTTCGTGCAGCTCGCGCCGGGCGCCGCGGACATCGTCCACCTGCGCCTCCAACTCCTTGTGGCGCTCCTCCAGCGTCGAGAGCTCCTCGAGTGCGAGCGGGTTCACCGGTCCCAGCGCCACCAGCTTGCGCTCCAACTCATCGGCGTGCTGCGGCAGCTTCGTGCCTTCGGGCACCTCGGGCTCGGGCAGTCCGGTCAGCTCCTCGGGCGCCGCGCCGAGGTCGCGCGCAATGTGCTCGTGGAGCGCCTCGAGGCGGAGATCCACCTCGTTGGACTCCAGATCGAGCGTGCGGGTGCGGTTGCGTACCGCTTCGAGGCGCTGCTCCGTCGTGTGCCGGTCCTGGCGTAGGCGCTCGAGCTTCTCGCCCCCGGCGCGTACCGCGTCGACCTGGTCCTGGTAGTCGTGGCGTAACGACTCGAAGACCCCGTCGAGCCGGTCGTGCTCTCGGGAGACCACGACCTCCAGGCGGGCCAACGCGGCGCCCTCGGCCTCCAGCCGACGCCGGCGCGACGCCGCCGTGGCCCGCTCCTCGGCGTGGCCCTGCAGCCGCCGCTCCACCTCGGCCTGGCGCTCGGCCAGGACACGCCGTCGTTCGACCACGCCGGCGACGCGGACCTCGAGCTCCTGGCGCCTGCCACGGAGTGCGACCCGCCGCTCCTCCAACGCCTCCCAGGCCGCGAGTGCCTCCGCCAATTCGGGCAACGACCCGGCCAGGTGCGCCTGCTCGGACGTGACCTCGGCCAGGCGCTGGTGCGCCGCTTCGAGCGCGCTACGGGCCTCGTCGAGCTCCCCGGCGACGCGACGCTGCTCCTCGGCGGAGCGGCTCCTGTCGGCCCGGCCCGTCTCACAGGCCGAGGCGTGACGGTCGTTGGCCCGCTCTGCGGTGGTGCGGGCGTCGCGGCAGCGTCCCAGCACAATCCGGCTCTCGGCCAGCTGGGCCCGGGCCACCTCGGCAGCGTTGGCGGCGTCCTCGGCCCGCCGACGCGCCTCTTCGACCGAGGCGGCCGTGACCACGCTGGTGGCCGAGCGCACGCGCCACCCGGTCGCCGCGAAGCGATCGCCTTCGGGAGTCACCACGACCAGGTCGTCACGGGCCAGGGACAGGTCGATGGCCTCCTCCCACCCATCGACCCGCACGGCCCGACCGACCAGGGTGTCGAGCACCGACTCGGCGGCCGCTCCCCCCTTCCGCACGCGCACATGGCGTCGGACGGGCTCCGCACTGCTGCCTGCGGGCAACTCCCCGACTGCGGCCGCCGGCGAGCGCGGCGTCAGAATGGCCCCGGTGACCCCGCCTTCGCGCAGGGTGGCCAGCGCGGCCTGGGCCGAGCGCCGCCCGTCCACGACGACGGCGGCGACGCCGGCACCGATGGCAGCCTCGAAGGCGGCGTCCCAGCCCTCGTCAATCTCCACCAGGTCGACCAGGGAGCCGACGACGCCGTCGACGTCACGCAGCAGCTCGCGCCCGCCGGCGCCCTGCAGGTCGGCCAGCGCGCGTTCGAGTGCCTCCGCGCGCGCCGCGGTGCGGTGCCGCGTCTCCTCGGCCTGGTCGGCCGACACTTGGGCCGTCTCCGCCGCCTGTACCGCGGCTTCGAGCTCCGCGCTGCGCGTGGCCAGCTCGGCCGCCAACGCCGCCGTCGCACTTTCGAGCTCGTCGGCCTGCCGGGCCAGGAGGTCGGCCCGCACGGCGGCGGCCGCCGTCCGTTCCTCGAGGGTGGCGACCCGGGACGCCAGCCCGTCCATGTCCTGCTGCTCGCGCGCCGCGGCCCGGCCCACCGACTCCACA
>CAWACN010000006.1:0-20704 GCA_963780525.1 uncultured Acidimicrobiaceae bacterium
AACAGGGCGCCCTTTTCCCGGCGCGCGCACAGGTTGGTTTGAGGCAAGTGCGGGAGGATCCGTACGTGTCGAGTGCGGACCAGCCTGGCGTGGCGCCCAACAGCGTGTCGGCGGACACCGCGGTCGCCGCAGCGCGTGGCGGCTACATCAGCCAGTTCGACTCGTTCCGGGTCATCGCCTGTTGCGCCGTCGTGCTGCAACACTCGCTGCTGTGGAACGTCCAGGCCGGCAACACGACGGCGTGGGCCTTCGTCATGCTCCTGCACTTCAGCCGGACGGCCTTCTTCTTCCTCGCCGCCTTCCTGCTGACGTACTCGCAGATCACCCGGCCCCGGTCGACGGTGGGCTTCTGGAGCCGCCGCTACATGCAGATCGGTGTGCCCTTCCTCGCCTGGACGCTCATCTACTGGGTCTTCACCATGATCATGGGCAACTCGTGGGACCACGCGTGGTCGCTGCTGTGGAACTACACCCTGTACGGCTACTACCAGCTCTACTTCGTGGTCGTCCTGCTGTTGCTCTACGCCGTCTTCCCGACGGCGCTCCGGGCGATCCGGTCGAGCTCGCACCACGGCCTGCTCATGCTCGGCAGCCTGCTGTTCGCACTGCTGCTGGCGGCTGACCTCCACTACACCTCCTCGTTCGGCGTCGTGGGCCAGTGGACTCTCGACATCGCGTCGAAGTGGCCCTGGGCCCGCAACCCGATCACGTACCAGGAGCAGTTCGTGGCCGGCATTCTGGTCGCCCTGCACTTCGACGAGGTGCGTGCGTTCGTGGAGCGCTGGTACCGCCAGGTGATCACCGGGGCGGTCCTGATGGGCGTCATCGCCACCCTCTGGTACCTGATCGCCGTCTGGACCGGGTCGCCGACCGGCCGTGCCTCCGACCTCTACCAGCCGGTCGCCTTTCTGTGGTTCACAGCCGCTGTGGCAGCCCTCGAGTGTGGTGCGTGGATGTGGTGGCGCCACAGCACGCGCCGTCGCGCCCGCGGCCCGAACATCTTCTCGGCGGAATTCCTGGCCGGGCTGACGGGCGGGATCTTCCTGTGCCATGTGCTCTTCATCAACCTCGTGCGGACGGGCCTCGGCGATGCCGGGATCACGCCGCACCTCGGGTGGGCCGGGACGGTCGCCGCCACCTTCGTGCTCACCATCGGTGCCTCCGCGCTGTTCACGGCGCTGTTGTTGCGCACCCCGCTGCGCTGGGTGCTCTGCGGCCCGGTGCGGGCGGAGCAGCGCGCTCGACTCGGCCCGGAGATGGTGCCCACCGGTACCCCGACCCGGTCAGAACACGGCGTGGTCGCGCCCGGACGCGAGCCGGCGCGCGTCTGAGCGCGCCGCCGCACTCGTTGCGCGGCGAACCCCACAGGCAATAGGGGTATGGGCGCGACGACGCGCCATTGCGACGGTTGTCGGCGACAAACTCAGCCTCGTCTCAGGTGCTCGAAACGTAGGGGTGCGTGTCTTCATCGTTTCCTGACAATTCCTCATGAAGTTCTTCTCCGGTTCCCAGTACAGGCTCAGACGACTTGGGCATTGTGGTACTTGGTGAGTGAAAGAAACGAGAAGCCGACGCTGTGGTTCGTACGTCACGGTGAGAGCACCTGGAACGCATCCGGGCTCGTGCAGGGACAGGCAGAAGGTTCCGTCCTCACCGCCAAGGGCCGGCGTGAGGCCGCTCGTGCCGCCGAGCAACTCGGCCACCTCGGTGTGCGCGCCATCTACACGAGCGACTTGGAGCGCGCCCACGAGACGGCAGCCGATCATTGGGCACGCTCTGCGCCTCCCGCTGCGTTACGAACGCGCGTTGCGGGAACGGAACCTCGGCTGGGCCGAGGGCCACCCGTTGAGTGAGTTGCAGGCAGCAGTCTCGGGGATTGAGGACGGCCGGGTCACCGACGCGGACGTCCGTCCGCCGCAAGGGGAGTCCCTGCGCGAGCTGTACGGGCGCGTCGCGGCCTTCATGGACGACGCGGAAGCCTCCGCACCCGAAGGAGCCGTCGTCGTGGTGACACACGGTGGCGTCATCCGGATGGCCCAGGCCTACGCCGAGGGCGTCGGTGTGGAGGCCATGGCCTGGGACCCGGTCCCCAACGCCAGTGTGTGGAGCTCCGACCGGCGATGTCCGGCCGTCACGGCCCCGCAGTAGAGCAGTCGAGAGAAACAGCAAGGAGCGTGTGATGCGACCAACGATGTTGCAACTGCCCCCCAGGAGCAGCAAGCCGAGAACCAATGGCCTGACGATGATGGTGGACGGCGGGCTACCGACCCGTCAGTTCCAGGACGTCGTGGAGAGCGGGGCCGAGTTCCTCGATTTCGTGAAGTTCGGTTGGGGGACGGCCATCGTGACCACCGACCTCCAGCGCAAAATCGACGTGCTCAACGATGTCGGCGTCGACTACTACTTCGGAGGGACGCTCTTCGAGAAGTTCGTGCTCCAGGACCGCTTCGACGACTTCCGGGACCTGTGCGAGAGCTTCGGCTGCCGCTACGTGGAGGTCTCGAACGGCACCATTGCGCTCTCGCACATTGAGAAAGCCGGCTACGTCCGGAAGCTGGCGGGCGAGTTCAAGGTGGTGTCCGAGGTCGGCTTCAAGGACTCCGAGCGCTCCGAGCGCCTGGCGCCGGACCGTTGGATCGAGTGCATCCACGAGGACCTCGAGGCCGGGGCCTTCCTGGTCACGTTGGAGTCCCGGGAGAGCGGCAGCTCTGGGATCTGCCGGTCCAACGGCGAGCTCCGCATCGGCCTCATTGAGGAGATCCTCGACAGTGACGTCGACGCGGCGCGACTCCTCTTCGAGGCGCCGTCCACGCAGCTGCAGTGCTACTTCGTCCGGCGTATCGGTTCGGACGTGAACCTGGGCAACGTCGCGTCCACGGCACTCCTCGGTCTCGAGACGATCCGGCTCGGCCTGCGCGCCGACACCCTCGAAGCCTTCGAGAGCGCCGCGTCGTGAGGGAGAGCCGCGACGTCTTCCATCTGGCGATCCCGGTGGACGACCTCGACGAGGCGGTGGCGTTCTACGTGGGCGGACTGGGCTGCAAGCTGGCCCGCCGTTACGCCGATCGGATCACCATCGACTTCTTCGGGGATCAGCTGGTCTGTCACCTCGACGAGCACCCCGCGCCGCCGGCCGCCGAGCTGCGCCTCTACCCGAGGCATTTCGGGGTCACCTTCCGCGAGGGCCGGGACTTCGACGCGCTCCACGAGCTGTGCGTGCAGCGGAAGATCGAGTTCTTCGCCGACGTGAGCACCCGCTTCGACGGGCTCGTCGAGGTGCACCGCACCTTCGTGCTGCGAGACCCCTCCGACAACCTGATCGAGTTCAAGCACTACACCGACCCGAGGATGATGTACTGATGCAGGCGCTCACCACGCGAAGGCCTGTCGTGAGCGACCGATCCCGTCGCTGAAGGTGCAGCGGCGCCGGCGGAGCCCGACATCGCCCTGTGCGATCTCATCCGCGCCCGCTCGGTGGAGCTGGGCGATCGCACCTACGTCGAGCACGCCCGGGCCGCAGGATCCCTGTCCTTCCGCCAGCTGGAGCGGAGCATGGAGCGGTGGCGCGCCTCGCTGGGCGGGGTCCGGGCCCGCGGGCTGACGACCATCGGCCTCGTCATCAGCGACCCCGTTGCGTTCGCCGACGCCTTCCTCGGGGCCGTGAGCACCGGCTTCTGGGTGGCCCCCCTCAATCCGTCCATGCCCTCCAACGGCAGCGGGGGCCTCGCCGTCGCCCTGTCGCGCACCGGCGTGGGTCTCGTGCTGGCCGACCACCCGGCACCGGCCGGGATCGACACCGAGTGGGTCGAGTTGGATCGTCTCGAGCACCTGGAGGACGGGCGGGCGACCCGGCCCGGGGCGACAGCACCGCAGCGCGCCGGCGCGGGCGGCGTCGTCCTCTCGTCGTCGGGCACCACCGGCACGCCCAAGGTGGTCCGCCTGAGCCAGGTACAGCTGCTCCACACGGCGCGCTCGGTGGCATCGCACCTCCAGCTCGAGAGCGAAGACCGCGGGTTCAACCCGCTGCCGCTCTTCCACATCAATGCTGAGGTCGTGGGTCTGCTGTCGGCTCTGGTGGCGGGGTCCAGCCTGGTCCTCGACGACCGGTTCCACCGGAGCGGCTTCTGGGATCTGATGGCCAGTCGTTCCATCACCTGGATCAACGCGGTGCCCGCCATCGTCTCGCGCCTGAGCACGCTCGGTCCCGACGAGTCCGTTCCGCCGGCCGTGCGGTTCATCCGGTCGGCATCGGCCCCGCTGCCGGTGGCCGCCGCCGACCGGTTCGAGGCGAGCACCGGGATCCCGGTGCTCGAGACCTACGGGATGACCGAGGCAGCCAGCCAGATCACCGCGCACCCGCTGTCCGTGCCGCGGCGCGCCGGATCGGTGGGCCTCCCCGTCGGGGTGGATCTACGGATTGTGCGCCAGACCGAGCCGGTCGGCAGCTCGCGTCGAGGCACCCGCGTTCCACATCGGCCACGTCGAGATCCGCGGCGTGTCGGTGATCGACCGTTACGTCGGGGACACGCACCAGGACCGCTTTCATCCCGACGGCTGGCTGCGCACCGGCGACCTCGGGCACAAGGACGCGGACGGGTTCGTCTACCTGGACGCCCGGACCGACGACGTCATCAACCGGGGCGGGGAGAAGGTGCTGCCCCGGGAGGTGGAAGAGGTCATTGCCGCCGACCCCATGATCGCCTCGGTGGTCGTGGTGGGACGTGACGACCCCGAGCTCGGTCAGGTCCCCGTGGCCTTCGTGGTCCTGCGCCCCGCCGACGTCGGGGCCGGCGACCAGGCCCCTGACGCCGACGTCGTGGCGCAGGAGACCGTGACGCGTGTGGCCAAGGCGCTCGAACGGGACCTGGTGCGGTCCAAGCGGCCGGTCGCCCTCTCCGTCGTGGAGGCCCTGCCGGCGAATGCCACGGGCAAGGTCAAGCGGCGCCTGCTGGAGACGCCCGAGGTGCCCGTGCTGTACCACTTCGATCTGCGGTGACGACCGTCGAGTCGCCGCTCTCGCCCAACCAGCCGGTCCGGGGCACTCGCAAGAGGCTCGACCACATTGACGCCATGCGGCCGGTGAAGCAGGCGGGCGTGGTGTCGACCCACACCCTCCTGTTCTTCGCGCCCGTCGCCGCGGGCCTGGCCGTCGGGGCATCGCTGCAGTTGCTCCACGTCACCCGAGAGGCGTTCCTCTTCGTGTCGGCCTGCATGCTCGCCTACAGCGTGCGGGACCGGCCGGGCATCGACCACCGCACGTTCTGGCGCCGCCGCTTCGCGCTGGTCGCCGTGCCGTACCTGTGCTGGACCGTCATCTACTTCGCTGTCGGCTTGCCGAGCGAGCACGGCACCGCGAGAGCGGACACGCTCCATCTGCTCTACCTCTTCGGCTCCGGCTACTACCAGCTCTACTACCTGCTGGTCCTGCTGGAGTTCTACGCGCTCTTCCCGCTTCTCCTGGTCCTGCTGCGCAAGACGGCCGGGCACCACGGGCTCGTGCTGCTCGCCAGTGGGCTGGTGCAGGTTGTGCTGGTGTCGACCATGCACTGGGGCCTGGTCCCGGGGTGGATGCAGGGCTACTGGGCGACCCGCGAGGTGACCTCCTACCAGTTCTATCTGGTGGCCGGCATGGTCGTGGCCCTCCACCTCGACGAGTTCCACGAATGGCTCTGCTCGCACGTGGCGCTCATTGTGGCGGGCACGCTGGCGGCTGCGGTCGCGGCGGAGGTCTGGTACTACCTGGCGGCCGACCACGTGGCGTCGTGGCTGGGCTCGAGCTCCGATCCGTTCCAGCCCATCGTCATCCCCTTCAACATCGGGGCGATCGCCTGCATCTACCTGATCGGCGTGGCCCTGGTGCACCGCCGCCGCTCGAAGCGGACCCGCTCCCTCGTGCAGTCGGGTTCGGACAACTCGTACGGGATCTACCTGGCCCAGGTGCTCTTCATCACGATCATGAGCTGGCTCGGCTGGCAACATCTCAACGCGTACCTGCCCTGGCCGCTGGTCGCCGTGATCACCGTCGCCATCGTCTTCGCGCTGTGCATCGGGCTGACGGAGCTGCTGGCCCGGACACCGCTGGCCAAGCCCCTCACCGGCCGGACCCAGGTCCCGTGGCGCCGCCTTCGGACGCCGGTGGCGCCGGAGCCGGCCGCCCGTGAGGTCGTGGTCGACGACGGTGCCGCGACCGCTCAGGTGCCGGCGACAGCGGCCGCAATGGCGGAGGCGATCGCGCGGTAGCCGGCGTCGTCGGGGTGCACGTTGTGGCCGAGCGGCGGGCCGTCGCACATCCACGTCAGCGCGCAGGTCCGGGCCACGTCCGTGGGCACGGCGGGCAGACCGGACCAGCTCGTGTCGCGATGGTCCCCGAGGTCGAAGGCTGAGGCGACGTCGGCGATCGGCAGCCCGGCCGCGGTGTAGTCCGACCGCAGGGTGGTGTCGAGTCGCTCCATCACGCTCAAGCTGGCGAGCGCGAAGGCCTGTCCGCCGGGACCTCTGAGATAGTCACCGAGGTACGGGTCGTAGTGGCCGACGCCGACGATGCGGGCACCGGACGGTGCCGCCGCTTTGACGGCGGCCAGAATCTGCGCCAGCTGGTCGTGCACGGTGGCGAGCGACGCGTCCACGCAGGCGGCGTCGACGACCTGGTGACGCAGGCAGCCGAGCAGGTCGTTGAAGCCGAGATCGACGGTGACGAGCACCGTCGTCGGATGTGCCTGCAGGAAGGCCTCGGCCGCGTGGAGTTGATCCCCCTCGGCGTAGGGGCACTTCCCGCCGCCCTGGAGCACGGTCACCGTGGTGGCACCCGGGCAGCCCAGGTGCACGACCGTGAGCCCGGGCCAGCGCTGCTGTTCGAGCGGCACGAGATCCTCGGCGTAGCCCGAGCTCGTCGCCTCGCCGTGCGGATGGGCCGGCGTCGGTTGATAGCCGACCGAGGCCGAACCGCCCAATGCCAAGAGATACGGGGGCGAGGCTGCCGCACCCGCCGGCGCAGCGGACCAGAGCGCCGACGAGCCCGGCCGTGGCCACGAGCGCTCCGGCGGCCACGCACGCGGCGACGAGCGACGCCGCCCTTCTCCGCCGCGTCCGCAGACCGTCCCTGCCACCGCCCCGCCGGCGGTACCCGCCCAGCGTCACGGCAGGCCGGCACCCGGCACGGTCGTGCGCACCTTCTCGAGCGCACCGTTGCGGGCGGCCCGCGCCACCGAGGCACTGCTGTCGGCCGCGGTGACCAGATAGAGCGTGCGCCGGTCGTCGTCTCCGAGCATGCAGGCGAAGCAATTGAGGGACGTGGTCACGCGCTCGAGGACGTCGCCGCCTTCGGCGACGCGCAGGCACTCGGCGCCGAGTGCGTTGGCGACCCACACGGATCCGTCGGCGCAGAGGCACATGCCGTCGGGCGCGACGTGCCGCAAGGAGGCCCACTCCCGCCGATTGGTCAGCGTGCCATCGGCGGCGCGGTCGAACGCCGTCAGACGCCCGCCGAAGCTCTCGGCGATGATGAGCGTGGCGCCGTCCTCGGTGATCACCGTGCCGTTCGGGAAGTGCAGATCGTCGGCCGCTTCATGGCTGGTGCCGTCGGGGTCGACGCGGATGAGCGACGCGGTGGAGACGGCACTGCCGTCCACGGTCCCGTCGTGCATGCCGTCGAGGTCGAAACCGAAGTTGCCCGAGTACGCCTGCCCGTTCGAGGCCACCACCATGTCGTTGGCGTGCCAGGTGGCCCAGGGCCGCAGGTCGCCGTGCTCGACGAGCCTGCCGTCGGGCTCGCGGCGGAGGATGACCCGGTCGAGGCGGGAGTTGATGAGGAGCCGGCCGTCGGGGAGCCAGCCCAGGCCCGCCGGCTCACCGTCGAAGTCCACCTCGACCCGGCGCTCGCCGTCGGGCGAGACGGAGAAGACGGCGTGGTCGAAGAAGTCCGAGTACCACAGCCGGCCCTCGTGCCAGCGGGGGCACTCGCCGAAGAACAGGCCGGAGACGAAGGGCTCGGCGGTCAGGGTCTCACTTGTCACGTTGCGCACCTCCACGCCAGGCGGGTATCCGGCATTGCAGTTGAGCACAGGCGGCGCCCGGTGCGGGGGCCGCCCACCGGGGGTACCTTTGGCCCGTGACGTACTGGGTGCTCAAGGCGATCCTCACCCCGATCTTCTACGTCTTGTGGCGCGTCAGGGTCGAGGGGCGGGAGAACATCCCCCAGCACGGCCCAGTCGTGTTGGCGGCCAACCACCAGTCGTTCTGCGATTCCTTCTTCGTTCCGTTGGTGGTCCGGCGCAAGGTCACGTTCCTGGCCAAGGCGGAGTACTTCGACTCGTGGAAGACGGCGTGGTTCTTCCGGGCCGCCGGGCAGATCCCGATCCGTCGAGGCGGGGGGAGCGTGTCGGAGCGGGCGTTGGACACGGCGCGCAACGACGTGCTCGGGAAGGGCAACATCCTCGGCCTGTATCCGGAGGGCACCCGCAGCCTCGACCCGTACGTCCACAAGGGGCGGACGGGCGTGACGAGGTTGTCACGCGAGTGCGGCGTCCCGGTGATCCCCGTGGGTGTCGTCGGCACGGTCGAGGTGCAGCCCGTGAACTCCAAATTCATGCGGCCCTTCAAGACCGTCATCATCCGTTTCGGCAAGCCCATGCAGATGGATCCCCCCGAGAACCCCAGTGACCCACTGGCCAACCACGACCACACCCAGTGCCGGGCTTTCACCGACCGGCTCATGCACGAGATCGCCGCCCTGTCCGAGCGCCCCTACGTCGACGAGTACGTCCCGGGGCGGGCAAGCGTGGCCCCTGGCTGAAGGCCCCGGCCCGGGGCCTCCTGCCTGAGCGAGCGCCCAGCAGCGGTGTTTCGTAAGCAATCTGAAACAAGCGGTTCACATTGACCGCCTAAGTTGTGGCCTATGGCTGGCTATGTCGTGCGAATCGCGCTGCCGGACCGGCCCGGTGCCCTGGGCCTCGTGGCCAGCAGAATCGGGGCAGTCGGGGGGGACATTGTGGCGATCAACATTCTGGAGCGGGACGAAGGTCACGCCGTCGACGAGTTCATCGTCGAAATCGGCGGGGACCATCTGGTGGAGTTGCTGCGGAGCGAAATCCACGAAGTGGACGGCGCGTCCGTCGTCGAGATCAGGTCGGCGGACTCGACGACACCGGCGGGCTGACGACGTAGGCGCACACATGCGCCCCGTCCATGAGGTGCGCCACTCGGCGCACCGTGGCACCCGGCAGCGCGTCGCGGATGAAGGCGAGCTCACTCGAGCAGGCCTGGGAGAAACCGTGGGCGACGGTCAGGATGGCGCAATTGTGCTCGGTGATACGCCAGCTGCCGTCGGGCAGCTTCTCCGCCTCGGCCAGATACCCGTCCTCGTCGAGGATGGCCGTCAGCGCGGCCACCTGCTCGTCGAAGGGTAGGTGCGCGGTCTTCGGCAGGGCACCGGCGACACGCCTCTGGCGCCGCTGCTCGAAGAGCTCGTCCACCTGCGTGGCACCCGGGCCACCCAGATACCCGAGGAGCTCGGTCGTGAGATCCCCGTAGCGCTTCGGGTAGAGCGCCTCCGCGGCCGACGTCAGTTCGTACACGTGCCGGGGCCGGCCCCGTCGCGCACCCTCGGCGACGTCGTCACGGTGGGACAGGAGACCGTCCTGTTCGAGGTGGCTCAGTTGAAGCCGGATGGCGGCAGGGGTCAGCGCCAGCGCGTCGGCGACGGCGACGGCGTCGAGGGGCCCTTGGCGCTTCACCAGGTTCAAAATGGCCCGCCGGGTCGTCGGCAGCTGCTGCAGGGGCGATTCGGGCTGGGCGCTCACGGCAGAATCAGATGCACGTCGCCGAACTCGTGCCACAGGTATCTCTCTTCGAGCGCGGCGGCATAGGAGGCCTCAAGGAGGGGTCGCCCGGCGATCGCCTCGAGCATGGCGAGGTGCGAGGCCTCGGGCTCGTGCCAGCCGGTCAGGAACCCGTCGATGGAGCGCACGGGTTGCTCGGGCGAGACGACCGTCTCGGTCCAGCCTTCGCTCGGATGCACGTGGCCATGATCGTCGACCACCGACTCGAGTGCACGCACCACGGTCGTGCCGATGGCGATGACGCGTCCGCCGGAGCGGCGCGTGTCGTTGATGCGGTGCGCGGTGGGCAACGAGACCCGGAAGTACTCGGCGTAGGGGGGTTCGCTGGCCTCGAGGGAGGCCACACCGGTGTGCAGCAGCAGGGGCGCCACACCGACTCCCTTGGAGACCAGGCGGGTGAGGACCTCGGGCGTGAAGGGACGACCGGCGCTCGGCATTTCGGCGGAGCCCGGTTCGGTGGCGTACACGTTCTGGTAGGCGCCGATCGGGTAACTGCCCTGCACGTAGCCGTAGCGGATGGGCCGGCCGTAACGGGCCAAGAAGCGGTGAAGGCGCTCGGGCGTCTCGACGCCGGAGACCCAGAGCCGGACGCCGACGCCACCGGGGCCGGGGGAGTACGGCGCCAAGAGGGACACCTGCCCCCCGCCGGGCAACGCAATGCGGTCACCCGCCATCGCGTCGAGTGAGGCCTCCCCGTTGCGCCGGACCTCCACGGTCCACAAGCCGGCAGGCAGCTGTGTCGAGAGACGCACCTGCCGGGCCGACCCGTCGGGTGCGGTGCCATCAATTTCGGCGGCCAGGGTGCCCGAGGTGTTGATCACCACCAGATCGCCCTCGTCGAGGAAGCGGGGGATTTCGGAGAAGGTGGAATGCACCAGCGAGCCGTCGGACCTGGTCGCCACCAGCATGCGGACGGCATCGCGCGTCATGCCGCGGTATTCGGGGGGCGCCGTCGCCTCGAGCGCGGAAGGCAGGGAGAAGGACAACGGGTGCAGCTCGGGCAGCCGGGCCGGCATCGTGTGCTCCAGGCTCGGCACCGTCAGCGCGCTCATGCCACCGCTCCGGCCGAGAGGAGCTCGGCGACGCGGTAGCGGCCGCTCGGCCGTGCGCTCCCGATGAGTTCGAGGAAACCCGGCACCGCCGTGCTCGGCTCGGGACGGTCCGAGATGTCCTCGCCGGGGAACGCGGCCTGGTGCATGGCCGTGCGCAGATCACCGGGGTCGACCGACCACACCGTGAGGGCGGGGAACTCCGCCGCCAACACGGCACCGAGGTGCTCGAGGGCAGCCTTTCCGGCGCCGTAGCCACCCCAGCCTTCATAGGCCTCCACCGCGGCATCCGACGTGACGTTGAGCAGGCGCGGGTGTGCCGAGTCCAACAGGAGCGGCAGCGCGTCCTGCACGACACCGAGTGGCGCGACGACGTTCACCTCGAAGGCGATGCGCAGATCGTCGAGCGGGTAGTCGGCCAGCGACGGGAGGGGCGAGGTGCCGAGCGTCCCCGCGTTGTTGACGAGGAGGTCGAGACCTCCCAACTCGAAGGCGGCGGCCGTGAGGTCGTGACGGTGCTCCTCGTCGGTGATGTCGCCGGCGAGGGCCACGACCCTGGCGCCCGTCGTTGCACCGGCCCCGATGCGGTCCGCCGCCGTCTGCAAGGTCAGGGGATCACGGCCGTCCACCACGACAGACCAGCCGGTGCGGGCCAGTCCCGTCGCCAGGGCCTCCCCGAGTCCCCGAGATGCCCCTGTCACGATTGCCACGCTCATGGCTGCCCACCCTTCCGAGCGGCGGGTCCGCTCTTTCGATTAAATATAACAAGGTTACACTTGTTTTATTCAACCCGAGGGATTTTGTCGTTGGCCAGGGGCGGGGCTCGAACGTCAGGCTCGGGTCTCCCCGGGCTCGGGGTCGGCCCAGCCCATCGACTTCTCGACCGTCCGGCGCCACCGGGCATGCAGGGCGTCGGTCAGCTCCACGGGCAGTTCGGGCTCGAAGACGGTCTCGGCCCGCCAGAGCCCGGCGAGCTCGGTGAGCGACGACCACATCCCCTCGGCCAGGCCGGCCACTGTCGCGGCGCCGAGTGCGGTTGACTCGAGCGAGGCCGGTCGCGCCACCGGCATGCGGCTCTGTTCTGCCTGCAGCGCGAGGAGGAGGTCCATGGCGGCGGCCCCTCCGTCCGCCCGCAGCGCGGACAGTGGGTGAGGTGACGCGGCGGCCATGGCATCGGTCATGTCGCGCACCTGGAACGCCATGGCCTCCACACAGGCACGGGCGAGGTGGGCGCGGCCGACGCCACGCGTGAGTCCGGTGACGATGCCGCGGGCGTGCGGATCCCACCATGGGCTCCCGAGGCCGGTAAGCGCGGGCACGAACGTCACCCCTCCGCTGTCGGGCACCGAGTCCGCCAAGGGGCCGACCTCGGCGGCGGACGCGATGATGCCGAGCCCGTCGCGCAGCCACTGGATGGCCGCGCCCGAGACGAAGGTCGAACCCTCGAGCGCGTAGGCCACGCGACCGTCGCCGTTGTCGCCATGGTCACCCAGATCCCAGGCGCAGCTGACCGTCAGGCCATCTGGCGGCGCCGGCCTGTCGGGCCCGGCGTTGGCCAGCGCGAAGCTGCCGGTGCCGTAGGTGACCTTCACCATCCCCGGCTCGAAGCAGGCCTGCCCGAACAGCGCGGCCTGCTGGTCGCCCAGCACGCCCGAGACCGGCACCCCGTCGAGGACGGCGGCCGCGGGGCCGAGGTCGCCCAGCGCCGCGTTGCCGAAGCGGCCCGCTGACGGGCGCACCTCGGGCAGCGTCTGCACGGGTACGCCGAAGAGCGCACAGAGCTCGGGGGACCAGGCCAGGGTGGCCGTGTCCAGCAGGAGCGTGCGGCTGGCGTTGGAGGGGTCGGTGGCGTAGACGCCACCGCGTGTGCCACCGGTCAGGTTCCACAGCACCCAGCTGTCCACCGTGCAGAAGGAGAGGCTCGGGTCGTCGGCGGTCAGGGCGAGGTCGCCGTGGCGGAGGAGCCAGGCTGCCTTCGTGGCACTGAAATACGGATCGAGCACGAGGCCTGTGGTGGCCCGCACGAACGGGAGATGGCCCGCCTCGGTCAGCTCGGCGCAGAGGGCGGCCGTGCGCCGGTCCTGCCAGACGATGGCGCGCTGGAGCGGGCGGCCCGTCGAGCGGTCGAAAGCGACGAGGGTCTCGCGCTGGTTGGTGATGCCGATGGCGGCCACGGTGTCGCCCCGTCGCGCCAGGCGGGTACCGAGCTGGGCCAAGGTGTCCCGGACGGCCCCCCAAATTTCGTCGGGGTCGTGCTCCACCCAGCCGGGCCGGGGGAAGTGCTGGGTCAGCTCCTTGTAGGCGACGTCGGCGACTCGGGCCCGGGCATCGACGGCGAGGGCGCGCACGCCGGTCGTCCCGGCATCGATGGCGACCACGACCCCGGCCATGAGGTCCTGAGGCTAACGGTTTGCAGCTATTCGGCGCCTTGGCGGCCCTTCCGGGCGTCCCTCGCGCGCAAACAATCGCGAATGGCCCGTGACCTGCAGGAATAGTGCACGCCAGTGGTTGACAAGGACGTAACTACAGTGCTGTAATGACACAGCATCTCGTGTCTCGGGGAGGGGCCAACCACAACATGTTGTGGTGAGGCGACTCAGCCCCCTTCTGGGCGCAGGATCGGGAGACAGGCCGTGACACACCGCTCCGCTGGACTTGGGGGCGGGTGACGGCGGCGCCCGGCAGGCAAGAACAACCGAACAACCACCGAACAACCGCAGGCAAGCAGCGACACCCCGAACGAGACCACAGGAGGACCCCAGCGCCATGGCCATCGCCCCCCAGCGATCCGAGATCGGCATCCGCCGGCACTTCACCACTGAAGGCGTGCACCCGTACGACGAGGTGACCTGGGAGCGCCGCGACGCCCGCATCACGAACTTCCGGGACGGCACGGTCGCCTTCGAGCAGCTGGGCGTCGAGGTGCCCGAGTCCTGGAGTGTGAACGCCACCAACATTTTGTCGCAGAAGTACTTCCGCGGGACGCTCGGCACCGAGGAGCGCGAGTGGTCGCTGCGCCAGGTGGCCGACCGCGTGGCCGACACGCTGACGGCGTGGGGCATCAAGGACGGCTACTTCGTCGACGACGAGGAGGCACTGGTCTTCAACCACGAACTCAAGTACCTCATCATCCACCAGAAGGCCGCGTTCAACTCGCCGGTGTGGTTCAACATCGGCGTGCAAGGCGTGCCCCAGCAGGGGAGTGCCTGCTTCATTCTGTCCGTCGAGGACAAAATGGACTCGATCCTCAACTGGTACACCGAAGAAGGCATCATCTTCAAGGGTGGCTCGGGCGCCGGTGTCAACCTTTCCCGCATCCGCTCCTCCCACGAGTTGCTGAAGGGCGGGGGCACGGCCTCCGGCCCGGTCAGCTTCATGCGCGGCGCCGACGCCTCGGCCGGCACCATCAAGTCCGGTGGCAAGACGCGGCGCGCCGCCAAAATGGTCATCCTCGACGTCGACCACCCCGACGTGGAGGACTTCATCTGGTGCAAGGCGATCGAGGAGCGCAAGGCCCGCGTGCTGCGGGACGCCGGTTTCGACATGGACCTCGACGGTGCCGACAGCCACTCGACCCAGTACCAGAACGCCAACAACTCGGTGCGGGTGACCGACGAGTTCATGGAGGCCGTGATTGACGGGCGCGACTGGAACCTGACGGCGCGCACCGACGGCTCGGTCATCCGGACCGTGCCCGCCCGCGACCTGTTCCGCCAGATCGCCCACTCGGCCTGGGAGTGCGCCGACCCGGGCCTGCAGTACGACACCACCATCAACCGCTGGCACACGGCGCCGGTGACGGGGCGCATCAACGGCTCCAACCCGTGCAGCGAGTACGTCCACCTCGACGACTCGGCCTGCAACCTGGCCTCCATGAACCTGCTGACGTTCCTCGACGAGAACGACGAGTTCGACGTGGAGGGCTTCAAGGCCGGCGTGGCGGTCGTGTTCACCGGACAGGAGATCATCGTCGGCAACGCCGACTACCCGACCGAGCGCATCGGTGACACGACGCGGGCCTTCCGCCAGCTCGGCATCGGCTACGCCAACCTGGGCGCGCTGCTCATGGCTCAGGGCCTGCCCTACGACTCCGACGCCGGGCGGGCCTGGGCGGCCGCCATCACGGCACTGCTGACGGGGCATGCCTACGCCACGTCGGCCAGGACGGCGGCCCGCATGGGGCCCTTCGCCGGCTACCACGAGAACGCCGAGCCGATGCTCGACGTCCTGCGCATGCACCAGGCCGAGGCGGCCCGCATTGACGAGGACGTCGTGCCGCCTGAGCTGCTGTCGGCGGCGCAGGAGTCCTGGGACCGCGCGGTCGACCTGGCCGAGGCCTACGGCGTGCGCAACTCGCAGGCCTCGGTGCTGGCGCCGACCGGGACCATCGGCCTGCTGATGGACTGCGACACGACGGGGGTCGAGCCCGACCTCGGTCTGGTCAAGACCAAGAAGCTGGTGGGCGGCGGCACCATGTCGATCGTCAACCAGACGGTGCCGCGTGCGCTGGCGAAGCTCGGCTACGGCGTCGAGCAGGCTGAGGACATCGTCCGCTACATCAACGAGAACATGTCGATTCTGGGCGCGCCGCACGTCGCTCCCGAGCACCTGCCCGTCTTCGCCTGCTCCATGGGCGACAACACCATCCACTACTCGGGTCACATCCGCATGATGGGGGCGGTGCAGCCCTTCATCAGCGGCGCCATCTCCAAGACGGTGAACATGCCCGAGGACGTCACCGTCGAGGACGTGGAGCAGCTGCACATTGACGCCTGGCGTCTGGGCATAAAGGCCGTGGCCATCTACCGGGACAACTGCAAGGTGGCCCAGCCCCTGTCGACGACCAAGAAGGAAGCTGACGCCATCGGCGGCGACACGGCGCCGGCCGGCTCGGACGCCGAGGCCCGCGACCGCGCCGTCACGGCCCGCATCGCCGAGCTCGAGGCGGCGCTGGCGGCGTCCGAGCAGCAGCGGGTGACGTCGTCGGTGGTGGTGGGGGCCGTGCGGGAGCGCCTGCCACGGCGGCGGCGTTCGGAGACGTTCTCGTTCCGGGTGGCGGACTGCGAGGGCTACGTGACGGTCGGCCAGTACGAGGACGGCCGACCCGGCGAGGTGTTCGTCAAGGTCTCCAAGCAGGGGTCGACCCTGGCCGGGATCATGGACGCCTTCTCCATTTCGATCAGCCTCGGGCTCCAGCACGGCGTGCCGCTGGCCACCTTCGTCCGCAAGTACGCCAACATGAAGTTTGAGCCGGCGGGCATCACCGACGACCCCGAGCTCCGCATCGCCACCAGCCTCATCGACTACATCTTCCGCCGGATGGCGGTGGACTTCCTCTCGCTCGAGGAGCGGACAGAGCTCGGCATCCTCTCGAATCGGGAGCGGATGCAGCCGACGCTGCCCGGTGTGGAGGAGTCGGCCACGCCGACGGTCGGCCTGGTCGAGGACGGCCTCAGCGGTGGCCGGGCCGGTGCGGAGCCGGCGGCCCAGGCGCTGGCCCGGGCACAGCAGCTCGATGCGCCCCTTTGCTACAGCTGCGGGAACACCATGCAGCGGGCGGGCTCGTGCTACGTGTGCGGGAGCTGCGGGTCGACCAGCGGGTGCTCGTGAGAATGCGCGCTGTCGCACGTCGGCGTTTCGTCGCTGTCCCATCGGATGCCGCGACAGGACGGGCTGATTTGGCGAGGCCGGTCATCTGAGGCGCTGACCGTGGCCCGATCGCGAAATGCGGTTGCCACGGCAACAAGGACTAAGTGGGCGATCCGTACTCGGTATCGCTCACTTAGTCCCCCCAGGTCGGGGGCCCTGCGTGATGGAAAGATGGGCCATGAAGTGGCCGTGCGCAGATCCGTGCCGGCGTGCGGCGTCCGGTGGACGTCACCTGCGTGCAGTTCGCGGCGTCCTCGTCCCGAGACGGGACGAGACCCTGTCCTTCGATGACGACCAGGGTCTGACCCCTGTCATGGGAGTGCCAGGCGGTGCGCGCTCCCGGCGTGAAGTGCGCCGCACCAATGGTCAACGTTGAGACATCATTCGGCTCAGCGAGGTTGTCGATCCAGACGTCGCCGGTGGCCCGCCGACGGGACAATTGATGATCGAGCCGTGCAGGCAATGCGCGAAAGAACCAATGCCAGCATGCCGAGGACGAGCAACAGCGCGGCGCCGGAGACGAGACCCGGCACGTTGAGACCGGTGGCGGCCAAGGTCCCGCCCGCGGGCACTACTGCGGCCGCCGTGGTGATGGATGTCGAGGCGCAGGCCTGGCCCGGGCTGTCGGTACAGGGATCGGTGATGACGGTGGGTCCGGCGCCGGGGGGTGCCACGACGCTGATCCGGTTGGTCAGAGTTCCGGTGGCACCCGTGCCGACGGTACCGACCAGCGTCAACGTCGCAGTCGCCCCCGGGGACACCAAGGGCACGGTCCAGAGCAAGGTGACGAGGTCGAAGGTGCCGGCCCCGTTCGTGTTGGCCGCCGTCAGTGTCAGCGCCGGGGGCGGCAGCTCCTGGACCTCGACGTCGGTGGCATCCCCGGTGCCGGCGTTCTTCATCGTGATGGTGTAGGTCAGGCTGGCGCCGACTGCGGCAGTCTTGGCGTTCACCGTCTTGCTCACCACGAGCTGCGGCGTGCCTGGGATCCACGTCGTCGCGCACGATTGCGCCGCGTTGTCGGCACAGGGCTGCTCCACGACCGGTGACGGATCACCGGAGGCAGCGTTGACGGCGAAACGGTTGATCTGGGTCGTGTTGTCGGTTCCCTGGTTGACGGTGGCCGTCACGGTCAGCGTGTAGGTCGCACCCTGGGGGACCGTCCCGATCGTCCAGACGCCGGACGCCGACGAGTAGGAGCCGATGCCACCGGTGTCGGCGGCGACGAAGGTGACCCCCGCCGGCAGGAGATCCTGCGCGCTCACGTTCGCGGCATCGGCCGAGCCGGTGTTACCCACCGACATGGAGTAGGTCAGGGTCTGGCCGATGACGGCGGTCTCGGCTCCGACGGTCTTGGACTGGGTGAGCTGAGGTATGCCCGGCACCGTGGTGGTGGCGCACGAGGACTGCTGGTCGGGACTCGGGCAGGGATTTTCCACGACGAGCGGCGGGGGATCCGGGGGCTCGACGACCTGGAACGCGTTCACGAGCGTCGACGCTGCCGCCTGCGGCTCGACGTTCGCAGTGATTGTGAGCGTTACCGTGACGCCGACGGTGATCGTTCCGATGTTCCAGACGCCGGTTGTCGCGTCGAAGGTGCCGAAGCCGTTGGTGTCTGCGTTGACGAAGCTGGCGCCTGCCGGCAGCGCGTCGTGGGCCACGACGCCCGTCGCATCGCCGGTTCCCGTATTGGCCAGGGTCATGGTGTACGTGATCGTCGCACCGACGGAGGCGCTTGCCTGATCGACCGTCTTGTTCTGGACCAACCGAGGTACGCCGGGGATGGTGGTCGAGGCGCACGACTCCGTGGGCACGTCCGAGCAGGCGTCGAGGACGATGACCGGGACTCCGGTGGAGGTGATGATGAACCGGTTGATCTGTGTGCTGGCTGCCGTTCCCGCGTTCACGGTGGCCGTGATGGTGAGGGTCGCCGACGTGCCGCTGGCCACGGTCCCGATGCTCCAGACGCCGGTGGCGGAGTCGTAGGTGCCCGCACCGTGAGTCGTGGCCGTCACGAAGGTCGCGCCGTCAGGGAGCGTGTCGGTGGCCGTGACACCCGTCGCGTCTGCGGTCCCGTCGTTTGCCACTCCCATGGTGTAGGTGAGGGTGTCGCCGGGTACCGCCGTGGTCTCGTCCACGCTCTTGGACTGCACGAGCTCGGGTGATCCGGGGGGCGGCAGAATGTCGGTGCTGGCGCACGACTGTGCGGGGTCGTCGGAGCAAGGGTTCTCGACCTGCGGAGGGCCGACGCCGGGTGGCGGGCTCACCGCGAAGCGATCGACCACGGTGGAGCCTTCGGTGCCTGCGTTGACGGTCGCGGTCACGGTGAGGGTCTCGGTGGCGTCGACGGCGACCGTTCCCACGGTCCACAGCCCGTTGGTGGCATTGAAGGTTCCTGTCGATGCCGTCGCCGACACGAAGGTGACGCCTGTAGGCAGGGTCTCGGTCGCCGTCACGCCGGTGGCGTCGGCCGTCCCGGTATTGCCGACAGTCATGGCGTAGGTCAACGTGTCGCCCTCATGGGCCGTCGCGGCGTCGACCGTCTTGTCCTGGGTGAGGACGGGCACGCCCATTTCCGTATTTGTGATGCCGCAGCTCACCGTGGCGCCGGCCACCAGGGTCACCGAGTTGCCACTGACGCCCGCGCCCGTGCACGACCAGGCCGAGGGGCTGTAGCCGTCCGGTCCGTTGAGCTCGGACAACAGGTACGTCCCCGGTGCGACCTTGGCGCCGGTGACCGCGGTGGAGCCGTCAGGCCCCGCAATCGTCTGGGGGCCCGCGGCCTGGAGTGTCCAGTCAATTGGGTCGGCGTCACCACCGAACTGGTTGTCGACGGTCTTGTGCAGGGTCAACGTGGCTGGGATCAGCGCGTTCACCACGGTGCAGCTGAGGATCTGGCGGGAGCCGATCGGCACGCTGAATCCGGTCGTGCCGCTGTTGGTCGAGGCGATGGGGTTGCCCCCCGAGGTACAGACCGCATTCGATCCGTTCTGTTGCACCAGTTGGTAGCCACCTTGCTGGGTCTCGTTGACGGTGGCGCTGCTGTTGTCGGGCACGGTGAAGTTCACGGTGCCGTTGCTCGACGTGACAGCCGAAGGCGGGGTGACCGGACCGCGAGTGTTCGTGGCGGAGAAGGTCCAACCGACTCCCGGGCTCGTCGTTCCGTCGAGGTTGCGGATCTGCTTGACGACGGTGACCGTCCCTTGGCACGCCTCCGTGGCGATGGAGACGAGCGTGTCCTGCAGGGCATCCCAGTTGGTGACGTAGTAATCGGAGTTGCGAACCGGTCCCGAAATGTACTGGAGGCGCTGCACGGAGGGACCGGTGGTGTTGGAGACACCGACGGCGATGACGCGGGTGCCGGTCGCCTTCACGGCGTTGGCCGACGTGATGGCGGCGTTGACCGTCGTGTCGTCGGTCGAGGTGCCGCTGCCGTTGTTGTTCGGTCCCCACGTGGTGGGGTCACCGTCGGTGATGAAGAGCACCGCGTTGTAGTGCGGCTGGCCGGCGCGGACCAGCTGTGACAGTCCCTGGTCCCAGTTCGTCCCTCCGGACGCCGAGGCCACCCGGGTCAGCCCGGCGATGCGCTGGTTGACCGTGGTCGCGCCGCCCGGTGTGGCGATGGGTGTCGCCGGAAGGGCGAAGTTGGCCGCGGGCTGCGCACCGGGAACGGTCGGATGGTTCACCGTGCCACCAGACCCGGTCGTGGCCGGGGCGAACGTGGCGTAGCTGTAGACGCCGACCTGCGAGGGCGTGCCCTGCAGCGAGGTGACCAGGTTGATGGAGGCCTGGCGCATTTGGGTGAACTGAGGCGCCGTGATGGAGTTCGAGAGGTCGAAATCGAGGGCGAGGCTTATTCCGCAGCTCGCTGGCAGCGACGGGTTGGGGGCGGGCGTGACCGTGATGGCGGCCGATGCCGGCGGTGACCCCGTAAGCGTGACGAAACCGCAGGCCATCAGCACCAAGCCGGCCAACAGCGCCAGCATCTGTCGAAGCAGCGTCGGCACCGTGTTCACGTCCCCTGACTGGCGACCGCTCCAGTACGCCAGTGGCGTGTGACCTTGTTGATGTGTTGATATCGGCACGAATGGGCCCCGCGATAAGCGCGTCGAGGCCTTCGCTCAGGCGGTTTCAGAGGTTCGAGACGTTGAGGACGAGCTGGACCCTGGCCAT
>CAWACN010000007.1:0-13777 GCA_963780525.1 uncultured Acidimicrobiaceae bacterium
TCGGGGGTTGCTGAGCGATGACGTAGCCGACCCCGGTCGTCGGCACGAGCCCGGCGAAGACCAGCTTCTCCCCGAGGGCGACGCGGCGCGAGAGCTCGAAGAGATCGATCCCTGGCGAGGCGAGCATCAGCGTCTGGGGAACGAAGCCTCCGATCCGCCCGTTGACCTCAATGACCCACGGCCCTTCGGTCGTGACCTTGATTTCGGTGTGCAGGCAGCCGACGCGGATCCCCAAGGCCCCGATGGCCGCACTGGCCACCTCCAGGATCTCCTCCTGCAGCTCGGAGTCGAAGTCGCTCGGAATGATGAGCCCGGTCTCCCGGAACGGCTCGTCTTGGGGGAGGCGACCCGTCACCGCCAGGTGGCTGATCTCTCCGGCCGCGATGACGCTCTCCACCGACACGTAGTCGCTGAACAACCCGCTGGGGGGTGGCGACGCACCCACCATGTACGACTCGACGACCATGGTCGACTCGTCGTCGTCGGTCGAATGCTCCGAGATGAGCGCCCGCAATGTCTCGGGGTCGTGCGCCATGTGGGTATCCCGGCTGGCCGCGCCGTGCCGGGGCTTTATCACCACCGGGAGTTCGATGGCAGCCAGCAGTCCGTCGACGGTGTCACGGGTGGGCCGGGCCGGAACGGCGATGCACGTCGGCACGGGCAAGCTCCCGTCGCTGAGCGCCTGGCGCTGTGTGACCTTGTCGAGCAGCCTTTCTGCCACCACCCGGTCGTGATAGTCGAGCCCGAGCCGCTCGCCGAGCATCGCTGCCGTCGCCATCTGGGCGTCGGCGTACGCCACAATCCCGTCCGGGTGCAGCCTGCGTAACGCGTCTGCCGCGTCCTGTTCCGCCATCCCGGCGACGTCCACCATGCGGCCGATTTTGCGCAGGAGCCGCAGCGACCACTCCTCGACGTCGTTCGAATCGACGACCCAGACGATGTCGCACATCGCCGACGCGCCGTCCGAGATCAAGAAGGCCGACGACGCGCCGGGGCCGTAGACGATGGCCAAAAGCGGGCGTGGCGCTGGCGTCACGGCCTTCTCCCGAGGCCCCAGTCAGCGGAACGCGGCCTCACTACCAAATTTGGCCGTCGAGGATGCCGAAGAGCGACTCAGGCAGCGGTGGGAGAGAGGCCCGCGGGATGAGGTAGGTGGACACGTCGAAGAGGTCCTTGAAGGGCGTGTACTGCTTGGCCGTCTCGTCCAGGTACGCGTAACCGCTCCCCGCCGTGCCGACCAGCCGGCCGAGCATGCGGTGGGCCATGAGCGCGTGACGCTGGCGCCAAAGGGTGAGCGTCTCGTCAATATCGATGAGCATCTCCAGAACACGGAACGGGACCTGGAGGATCGGCTCCTCGCGGTAGAGGTAGATGAAGAGGGCGGCCATGAACGCCTCATAGGAGAATCGCCTGCTGCCCTCTCTGACATCCTGCTCCCAGCGGACCTCATCGAACACGGCGCCGAAGCGCTTGGCGCTGTTCTCGAACGACGCGAGTTGCGCCTGCCGCGTCTCGTCGTCCACGCCTGACATGCCCTCAATTTTGGCTCGCGCCTCACTGTGCATCGCCGTCGCGGCATCCTTGTAGCGCGCCACGAAGTCGTAGCCGTCGGTGCGCACGAACGGAATCCGGGCCAGCCACCTCTCTATATGGTCGAAGAGCGAGGGGGCGACCTCGGATTCTGTGACGAGCCCCGCGTGATCGCCCCGAAGCGTGTCGACGTACTTGTGGCCCTCGATCTGAAGGCGGTCACGCTCCTGCAGACCGAACTTGTTCTCAATGAGCCGGAACTGCACGCTCTGGAATCCCGACGCCGGCAGGAGGAGCGAGCGGAAGTCGAGGAAGTCCAACGGAGTCAGCGTCTCGAGCACGTCCATCTGGGACACCATCAACCGCTGAATCGCGTTGATGCGATGCAGCCGGGAGAGAACGGTGCCGAACTCGCGCCCCGGAATGCGATGCTGCGCCATGATCGACATCACCGAGTCGAGCTCGACGAGGATCTGCTTGAACCAGAGCTCGTAGGTCTGGTGCACCACAATGAAGAAGTACTCGTCGTGCACCAGACCGCCGCGCTCCGCGCTCTTCGGCGTCTGGGCGTTCAGCAGGTAGTCCAGGTGGAGATAGTCCCAGTAGTAGAGGGTCTCGGCCGGCATCTCCGGCGCCGCGTTGACCGTCGGGGATCCGTCGTCGGACACCATGTCGGTCAGCGGGACCTGCACGGCCTTCTCGCCATGGGGACCGCCCCCCGCCTGTGACATAACTGAACCCTAGCTGTGGGTCGCTGACAATTGGCTGTGCGCCATCCACGCCGACGGGGCGCAGCGGCGGTCAAGCGTTGGTTGGCTGCGACGGGCCACTTGACACATCGGCTGCGCCGACGAGGCGTGCCTGGCGGCGCCTCGTCCTCAGCCCGCAGCGTGGACTGTCGCCACCGTCAGAGGGCCTTCGGGCATGACGGCGACCCGGGCCCCTGGCCCGAGGCGTCCCAGCGCCGAGGCAACCGCGCCGTCAAGGTCGGGCGCCAGCGAGAAGAGCGCCGGCCCCGGCACATTCCCATGGAGGCCGTCGGCGAAGAGCAGGACCTCCGCCCGGTCGAGGACGCGCCCGAGGACCTGGGCCTGCCAGCGGTCCAGCTCGGGCGCACCGGATGCCCCCACGAGATCGGCCGGTGTGAAGGCGTCGGCCAGCAGGCGGGCGAAAGCGCCGCCGGCGGGCACACCGTCCTCGCAGGCCGCGGCCATGACGATAATTCCCCCGGGACGCACAATGCGCTCGGCCGCGGCCATACCCTTGACGGCCTGGTACAGGTTCCGGTCGAGGGGGAAGCCGCCGTTGGTCGACACGACGAGGTCGAAGGGAGCTTCGACGGCGCGCACTGCAGCGGACTGCACGTGGGCACAGGCGGCGTCGTGCGCCGCGGGCAACGGGCCGGCGAAGACGGCCGTGACCTGGCGGGCCCGGTTGATGGCGACGTCGAGCGACAGGTGCGGTGGTGCCAGAGCGGCGGCGGCGCGCACGAAGTCGTGCACGGGGTTGCCCTCCCGTGTGACAAAGGTGGCGCGGGCATCGGCAATGCGACGCGGGTGGTGCGCTTCGAGAATCGTCGTGTTGGCCGCCAGCCCCGGGCAGACCGCCTTCGGCCCACCGCTGAAGCCGGCGAAGAAGTGGGGCTCGACGAAGCCGGTCACGATTCGAAGGTCGGCCTCGACGTACTCGCGCTGCAACAGCACCGCCGTCCCGTCGACCACGCCCACCGCAACGTGCGCATCGCTGGTGCCGTCATGGTCGACGATGGCGTAGCGCGCCATGATCTCGGGCCCGACCAGCTCCTCCATTTCCGACGCGGACGCCTGCCGGTGCGTGCCGGTGGCACAGAGCAGCGTGATGTGGTCGTCGGGCACCCCGGCGCGCGCCAAATCGGCCAGCAGCGGCGGCAGCACGGTGCGGTTCGGCATCGGGCGCGTCAGGTCCGGGAAAACGACGGCCACCCGCTCCGTTCCGTCGGCCAGGTCCTGGAGCGATTCCCCGAGCAGCGGGTGCCGGAGGGCCGCCACAATCGACGCCGCCTCGTCGTCGAGGCCCGGCTCCTCCACCGGCGCAATGACCTCGGCGTCGTCGGGGACCTCGACCGTTGTCCCGCCCCGCCCGTAGGCCAGTTCGACGCGCACGGTCAGGGTGCGAACGGACCTGATCCCGGCAGCGACTCGGTGGCGGCCAGCACGGCCTCAGCCACGTGATCGACCCGCGGCCGCAGGGCGCGGTAGAACTCGACCGCGGAGGGGGTTGGCTCAATCACCGCCGCCACCGGATCGATCTGGTCAAGCGTCAGCCCCATGCCCAGTGCCTTGCCGGCCAGGAGCGCCGCTCCGGCCGATGCCGCCTCGCCCGAACGGTGGCGCAGCGCCGGCAAGCCGAGGACCGAGGTGAGGACCTCGACCCATACCGGCAGGCCGGAACCCGCGCCGCCGAGCGTCACCCCTTCTGCGGTCGAGCCGCCGAGGCGCCCGACCGTCACGACCTCCATCACCCGCACCACGTCCCAGGCCACAGACTCCACCACGGCGCGGGCCATGTCGGCCGCGCCGTGGGCCGCGCCCAGGCCCATGAACCCGGCCCGGGCGTCGTCGCGCCACCACGGCGCGCGGGCCCCGTCGAGCCAGGGCACGGCGACTACGCCGCGTGCGCCGGGACCACTCGCCGCCGCCAAGCGTCCCAGCTCCTCGGTGCTGGCGTCGAGCAGCCGACCCAGCCAGGCCAGGAAGGAGCCCGCGGCGGACAGGCCACCCTCGAGCAGCCAGCCCCCGTCGGCGGCCCGGGTCACCACGGCGCCGGCGGGCGACGGCACGGGTCGCTCGTGCACCGGCACCGACACGTTGGCGGTGGTGCCCCAGCTGACCATGGGGTGGTGCTCCGACGCCCCCGAGCCGAGCACTTCGCACTGGCGGTCGCCGGCGCCCAGGACAATGGGCACCCCGGGACGCAGCCCGAGCTCGGCGGCGGGCACCGGTTTGAGCCGGCCGACGACGGTGTCGGACGGCACGACGCTCGGTAGCTTCCCCAAGGCCGGTCCAGCGAGCTCGCGTACGACATTGCCGTCGAAGTCGTAGAGCCCGCTGCGCGAGGCGAACGTCGCGTCGGTGACCACCTGGTCGGTCATGCGGTAGACGATGAAGTCGCGCGGCGCCAGCAGCACGTGCGCCGCCTCAAGACGCTCGGGCTGGTGCGTCGCCAGCCAGGCCAGCTTCGCCGCCACGGCGCCCGCGTCGAGAGGAATGCCGGTGCGGGCCCGGTTGATGTCGTCGCCACCCATCTGCTCGGCCAGCGCCCGCGCCTCGGCGGCGGCCCGGTGGTCCGACCACAAGATGCCTTTGCCGATGGGGTCGCCCTCGGCCGACACAGGGACGAAGGTCTGCCGCGCGCCGGAGCACGACACCACGTCGACCTCGCCGAAGGCCTGGGGTGCCAGCGCCCGGGCTTCGGCGCAGGCGATGACGAGCGACGTCCACCAGCGCAGGGGATCCTGCTCCGTCCAGCCCACCTGGGGGTAGGTCGTCGTCAGGTCCGAACGCGCCAGGGCCACCAGCCCCTCGTCGCCCCAGAGGCCGACCTTGGTGACCGACGTGCCGAAGTCGATGGTGAGGATCACCGGCCGTGCACCAGCTCGTGGACCAGCGCGGCCGCCTCGGCCGGGTCGGGGTCCTGGTAGATCGTGCGTCCCATCGCCATTCCGGCGCCTCCACCTTCCATCACGTCGCGAACCTCGTCGAGCACATGTGCCCGCCCCGCCGCCGTGCGTGGTCCGCCCAGGAAGAGGACGGGCACACTGACACTGGCCACCACCCGGGCCACCGCTCGCTGGCGCTCCGCTCCCGGCTCCACCGCGGGCACCGGGACCTTTATGACCGGTGCGCCCATGTCGTGGGCAATGACGGAGGCCAGCACAACGGCGTCCGTGTCGCGGCGGATCCGCCCCTTGTCCCACATCAGCGGCTCAATCAGCGCCTCGAGCCCGGCCGCGCTCGACTGCTCGAGCACCTGGCCCAGCAGCTCCAGCGCCGAGGCCGTGATGGGGTCGTCCATGTCGATCCGGGTCATGTGCTTGACACCCGACCAGCCGTCCGACGCCGCGCGCGGCACGCTGGCCACCAGGCGGTCGTCCAACTCGAAAGCGGAGCCGGCCAACCCGGTGCGGTTGATGGAGAGGTACGTCCGGTGCACGGCAGTGAGATGGCCACCCGCGGCCAGCCCGGACAGGGGTTGGGCCGTCGCCAGTATGCCGTCGCACGACGGCAGCGCCCGGGCCAGCGACTCGAAGAACTCGGCCCAGTTCTCGGTGGTCAGCACGGCCCGGGCGCGGTGGTCCGCCGCCAGAATGAGCGCCGGTGTGGGGAGCGGCGCCGTCACTGGGCCCCGGACAGGGCCAGCACGACCTTGGCCACGGCGGAGAAGTCCTCCCGCCCGTAGCCGGCGGCACTGGCGGCCGTGAGCAGCTGGCGTGCCGTCGCCGTCGTCGGGACCGGCACGCCGCAGCGCACCGCGTAGGCCATGGCGAGGTCGAGGTCCTTGGCCATGAGATCGGTCATGAAGCCGGGCTGCCACCCGTTCGATGCCGGGCTCTCGGGGATCACGCCGGGTACGGGCAGCCGGGTCCGCACCGCCACGCAGTCGCCGGTGGCGTGGGTGAGGACAAGCAACAGCTTGTCCATGTCGACCCCGGACCGCACGGCCATGGCGGTCGCCTCGGCCGTGGCGGTCATCTGCGCCGCGTAGATCACCTGATTGCACAGCTTCACGACCTGTCCCATGCCCGGGCCACCCACGTGCACCACCAGCCCCGCGAAAGGGTCGAGCGCGGGCTGCATGTCGGCCAGCGTCGCCTCGTCGCCGCCGACCATGAGGGTCAGGGTGCCCTTCTGCGCCCCGGCGGTGCCGCCCGACAGGGGCGCGTCCAGGTAGCGCGCCCCGGTCTCGACCACCCGGGCGTGCTGGGCCCGCTCGACCTCGGGGTCGATGGTGGAGGTGTCGATGACCGTTTTACCCGGGCCGAGCGCCGGGAGCATGGCGTCGATCACTTCAATCACTTCAGGCGAGTTGGGGACGCACAGCATGATCACGTCGGAGGCCTCGGCCACTCCGAGCGGCGAGCCGCCGTCGGCCGCGCCCTGTGCAACGGCGGCGTCGATCGGACCTCGGCCGCGCGAGGCGACGGTGACGTCGTGGCCTGCCGCTACCAGGTGGCCGGCCATGGGCAGGCCCATGGCCCCCAGCCCGATGAATCCGATGCGCATGCGCGTTCCTCCCGTGGTGCCGTTCAGCGGGCGGCGAACTGGGGCAGCCACTCGGCCGTACCCGAGAGGAGCTCGTCCACCATGGCGTCCGTGGCGCGCAGGTCACCGCGACCGGCCAACGGGTCGAGGGCGAAGGCCTCACCCGCCAGCGTACGGTCGCCCCGCAGCGCCGCCTCGACGGTGAGCTCCTGGGTAGCCACGTGGCGGCGCACGATTTCGTTGTAGGGGGTGGGCAGCGTGCTGCGGTCGCGGCCGCGGATACCGTCCGCGTCAATGACGCAGACGGACTCAATCACCGCCTCGTCCGGCAGCCCGACGGCTTGGCCGGTGTTGGGGATGTTGACGGGGGCCTCGAAGGGCTCACCGGTGAGCATGGCTTCGATCATGGGCGAGGGCAGCTCGCCGGACTGCCAGGTTTGCAGGTCCTTGGTGCCGGCCAGCCAGGCGTCGACGTCGGCGATGTACTCCGCCTGATGCTGCTCGCGCCGCTCAATCGGGCTGAGCTCAATGTTGTACGCCGCACCCCACTCGGACTCGGGCGTGAGGGCGAACGAGACGAACTCGGCAATGTGTCGGTCGCCTGCCGCCGGGAAGGTGCCCCAGCGCTCCAACAGCGTCAGCTTGAAGAGGTGCCGCTCGGCGAAGTCGAGCTTGGAGAACTTGTCGGCCTCGGGGCGCCCGGCGTACGGGGCGAGTGACGCCAGGCCGCCGACCTCGTCGACCAGGCTGCGCAGCGCGTCGAAGCCGTCGGCGCCATCGACCTCGAGCGAGGTCAGCACCGGGAAGTGGTTCACCCCGGTGACCGAGGCCGTGACCGCCTCGAGCGGCCGGCCCAGCGCGATGGCCAGGTCCATGCAGAAGTTGCCGACCTCGTGGCAGAGGCCGACGGTCCGAATACTGGTCTCGCGGCACACCGAGCGGGTCAGCGCCGTCATGGGGTTGGTGATGTTGAACAGCCAGGCGTCCGGGCAGTGCTGCTCCATGGCCTTGCCGATGCCAACGAGGACCGGGATGTTGCGCAGGGCACGGTTGATGCCGCCCGGCCCGACGGTGTCCCCCACCGTCTGGGTGATGCCGTGGGTGGCCGGTATGTCGAGATCGACGGCCATGGAGCGGAAGCCGCCCGTCGAAATGCACACAATGACGAAGTCGGCCCCGTCGAGCGATGCACCGAGGTCGGTCGTCGAGGCGATCGTGGCCTTGGCGCCCATGGCCTGGTTGAGCTTGTGGGCCAGCGCCTCCATTTTGGGCAGCGGCGTCGGGTCGATGTCCTCGAGCACCAGATGCATGCCCGCCAGGGCCGGCGTCCCGAAGAGGTCGGCCATCAACTCCGGGCCCCACTGATAGCTCCCGCCGCCGACGATCGTCACTTGGGTTGGCACGCCGCCACAGTACAGTCCCGGTCATGGCTCGCCTCAGGCGTCGCGCCCCGCTGGTGCTGGCCGCCGCCTTCGTCGGCAGCGGCATCGTGCACCTGGTCCGCCCGCAGGTCTTCGCGCTGATAATGCCGCGCATCATCCCCGAGGAGCACCACACCAACCTGATTTATGCCAGCGGGGTGGTCGAGCTGGTCTGCGCCGTCGGCCTGGTGCGGCGCACGCGCTGGGCCACGGCGGCCAGCCTCGCCACCCTGGCCGCCGTGTTCCCCGCCAACGTCCAGATGGCACTCGACGCTGGGACGGGACGCAACCCCGGGCCGTCGGACAGCCCGGCCGTCGCCTGGGGCCGCCTTCCACTACAGCTGCTCATGGCCTGGGCCGCACTCCAGGCGCGCCCCGAGCCGGACTGAGGACGAGGAACCGGGACGAGGTTCTGGCTCCGGGGGGATTGCAGAGCGACATCGGGGTGGTCCGCCCGGTGATGACGGACTCGCCCAGCCCTGACTGCGCACGATCAGGGCTCCGACGGGACGACACGGCGGGGCCGGCTGGGCCAGAGCCAGAGCGCAGCCACGGCCAGCGCCGAGCCGATGAGGTTGTCGACGACCCTGTTGGCGATGGCCGTGCGCGCCGGGAGGCCGCCGAACGCCGTGAGGAGGACGAAGATGCACGTGACGAACGTGATGTAGAGCCCGAAGTTCACCCGTTGCACCGAGAAGGCGACGCCGGCGGCCAAGACGGCGAGCACTGCCAGCAGAGTGGTGTCGGGTCGCAGTGCGACGAGCACCAGAGTCGTCAGCGTGGCCCCGGCGACGCTCCCGATGACCCGCAACACGGCCCGTCGCCTGGTGAGCCGAGGCTCGGGCCGCATGATGAAGAGCGCCGCCTCGGGGATCCAGAATCCATCGTTGGGGTTGGTCACTCGGAAGAGAATCGTGCCGGCGAGGCTCGCCGCCGTCAGGCGCACGGCGTGCCAAAAGGGGATCGACCGGAGGTGGGTGGACCGCCGCATGGTCGCGGCCATCTGCCGCGCCCATGCCCATCCCGACGCGCCGGCGTGGCGGGTCGGATCGGCGTAACGGGCGAGGCCCCGTCTCGCGACCACAGCCAGCGCAGCCGTGAAGAGACCGCCGAGCAGCGTCACCCCGCCGACGACCAGCGCCTCGGTGGCGGACACATTGAACGAGGCGGAGAACACGAGCGAGGTCACCGCCGACACGCCGATCAACGCCGCCTGGGGGCCCAGCTCCACGAGCAGGCCGGCCCCGAAGGTGCACAGGGCCACGACCGGGTAGATAGCGATGCCACGGATGCCACACAGCGCGCCGAGGAAGGCCCCGATCGCCACCAGCACGCCCGTCCCGGCGACGATTCTCGCCCGAAAGCGGTGCCCCGGTTGGAACACCGCCATGTCAGTGAAGAAGGAGCCCACGGCCGCCCACCCGCCTGCTCGCGGGTAGCCGGTGGCAATCCCCACGGCCAGGGGCCCTCCGATGGACACCGCGCACACGAGCCCGATGAACGGTGACGCCATGGGCCTGTTCATCTGGACCGTCCAGGCCCAACGTTGACGGAATGGGAGCCGGGACTCCTCGGGGGGCCGTGCCTCGTCGCCGACGGCGGCCATCCCGGTCATGGCGCCAGGCGCTTCTCACCCCAGAAGCAGGCGAAGGGGTTGTCGTTGTAAGGCGCGATCTCGCTGTACCCCGCGGCGCGGTAGAGACGCCGCGCGGTCACCTGCTTGGGGCCGGTGTCGAGGCGGACGCGCGCGTAGCCCATGGCCCCGGCCGCCTCCTCGAGCGCGCGCAGCAGTGCGGCCGCCACGCCGCACGAGCGCGCGTCGGGGCGCACGTACATCCGCTTGATTTCCGCCACCCCGTCGCCCAGTCGCCGCAGCCCCCCACCCGCCACGGCCTCGGGACCCTCGTACCCGACGTAGTAGGCGCCGTCGGGCGCACGCAGCTCCTCCGGCAGGAGCGGCGGGTTGTCCAGACGACTGGCGTTGTCATAGGCGCCGATGAGCTCGCTGCGCATGGCGGCCAGGAGGGCCGATGCCGGCGGCATCTCCGGATCGCTCAGCACGAAGCGCAACTCGCCGGCGACCCCGCCCGGGGCCGTGCTCACTGCACCAGGTCGGGATGCAGCGCCTTGGCCATGCGCGCCATGCCCTCGCGCCACGGGACGGTCGTCTGCCCCGCCAGCTCGTGCATGCGCGTCGTGTCGATCGCCACGCTGTCGATCGTCTGCGTCGTCGGCTCGAAGCGAGCCTCGGTGCCGGCGAGTTCGGCCAGGTAGGTGCACCACTCCTCAATGCTGACCGGCTCGCTCCCACCCCAGTTGACCGTCACCGCCGGCACGGACGCCGCCTCGAGCAGCCTCGGCACCATGGCCAGGATGTCGTCGGCGTGCAGCGGGTGGTAGATGCTCGGCTCGTCCACGTGGACCGGAATGGCCGACCCGTTCAGCATCATGTGCAGGTGGATGGCGGGCCAGCCGCCGTTGTCGCCGTACGGCACGGACAATCGCGCAATGGTGGTCGGCAATTCGAAGCGCTGCGCCGCCCAGCGGGCCGTACCCTCGGCGGCGATTTTGCAGATGCTGTACGTCCGCAGGAACGGCCACACGCCGTGGTTGTCACCGAGAGGTCCGTCCTCGTCGAAGACACGGTGGCCGTCCGGCTTGTAGACCGCCGTGGACGAGCAGTGCAGGAAGGCACGGGCCTTCCGGTGGTGCTCCATCAGGAAGGCCAGGCCGCCGCTGTTGGCCGCCAGGTCCCTCTCCCAGTCGTTCGTCTTGGCCACCGCGAAGTTGAGGACGTACTCGGCGTCCGCGGGCAACCCGCCCACGTCGCCCGATTCGAGGTCGACCGGGACGCACTCGATGCCGGCCGCCTCCAGCTCGGTGCGGGCGGCGGCGTCGGAGAAGCGGGCCGCTCCGATGACCCGGTTGTCGCGGGCCAGGGCTTTCGCCAGCGGTCGCGCCACCTGCCCGGTGACGCCGGTGACCACAATGGAGCTTCCCTGCAATTTGTCTGGACTCATATGCCCTTTCGTACTCGCTACGCTGCCCGCGTGCACCTCTTCGCAGCCTTCCTGGGTGGTGAGCTCGCAGCCGGACGCATGGGCGAGGACCACGAGGTGGTTTTCGTGGTGGCCGAGAACACCGAATCGGCCCGCCGAGCCGCCAAGGCCAAGTGGGGCGGCGACGGGCGGGCCCACGTCGACGCCCTCACCCGCCTCGACGTGATCGACGGCTTCGCTGTCGGGCTCGAGCCGGGCAGCACAGGTGACTCCACCGAGACGACGGGCTACAACTGATCCTCGCTGCTCAGACGGAGGGTGACAGCCCACCGTCGAGGTTGACGGCCGTGCCGGTCAGGTACGAGGCCCGCGAGGACAGGAGATAGCAGCCGAGGTCGGCGAACTCGGCGGCGCGGCCGAAGCGACCCAGCGGAATGCCGGCGTCAGCGGCGAAGCGATCGTAGAAGTCTCCCAGGGCCAGGCCGGAGCCCTCGGCGATGCGGACCCACTGGCCGCTCTCAATGAGGCCGATCAGGATCGCATTGACGCGGATGCCGTCGGGCGCCAGCTCCTTCGAGAGGGCCTTCATGAGCGCCATGCCGGCAGCGCGCGTGACCGAGCTCGGCTCGCTCGACCCGCCAGGCGCCTTGGCCGAGACAGCCAACGTGAAGAGGACGGCGCCGTGACTGGCCCGCAGCATCGGAAGGGCCAGCCGGGTCAGACGAACGGCGGCCATCAGCTTGAGTTGAACGTCGAACTCCCATGTCTCGTCGTCGATCGTCTCGATGGAACCGGCCGAGGCGCGCCCGGCGTTATGGACGATCCCGTCGATCCGGCCCCAGCGTGCCACCGCCGCCTCGACGAAGGCCTCGAGGTCCTTCGCCCGCGAGACATCGGCGCGCTGCGCCAACACGTCACCGCCGACGGCCCGGACCGCCGCTTCGGCCGCGCTCAAGCGCTCCTCGTCACGCCCGCAGACGGCGACGGCGGCACCTTCCTCCGCCAGCTGCGTGGCGAGGGCCAGTCCCAGCCCATCGGTGCCCCCGGTGATGAGAACGGCCTTGCCGGTGAGCTCCAGATCCATGCGTCACTCCTTGTTCGGTGTGGTGATCGTGACACTGTCGAGGATGGCATCCGCGTGCTGCTGTGGGCGCGGGCACAAGGGAGCCCGCGCACACCATGACGGCGATTCGTCGATGTCAGCGTTCCTGTTCGGTCGGCCTGATCAGGATTTCGTTGACGGCGACGCGGCGTGGTTGGGTCACGGCGTAACGGATGCTCTCCGCGATGTCCTCGGCGTGCATGATCTCAATGCCCCCGAAGGTCTGCGCCATGCCTTCGAGAATTTCAGGCCGGTTGTGGAATGCGAGCTCGGTGGCCACGGCGCCCGGCTCAATCAGCGTGACTCGGACGTGGCGGGAGGTCACCTCCTGCCGCAACGACTCGCTGAAGGCGCCCACGCCGTGCTTGGTCGCGTTGTAGACCCCGCTGTTCAGCCGGGCGACCCGGCCGGCCACCGAGCTGACGTTCACCACATCGGCCACCGAGCGCGGCTCCCCTTCGGCTGCGGTCAAAAGATGAGGCAACGCGGCATGCGTGCAATAGAGAAGCCCGAGCACGTTGAGGTTGACCATCCGCTGCCACTCCTCGACCGGGGCGCCGACGATGGGGCCCAGCAACATCACGCCGGCGTTGTTGACCAAGGTATCCAGGCGTCCGAATTCGTCCACCGTGCGGGCCACGGCGTCCTCGGCCTGTGACTGGTCGGTGATATCGGCTTCGATGACGAGGGCCTTCCCGGCCCCACCGATGCGCTCCGCTAACGCCTCGAGGCGGTCGCGGCGCCGGGCGACGAGCGCGACGGACGCCCCCTCCTCGGCCAGGGCGACAGCCGTGGCCTCACCGATGCCACTGCTGGCACCGGTCACGAGGCTGACCGTCCCTTCCAATCGCTTCGTCATGGAGCCTCCACCTCTCGTCACCTCCCGGCCGGGTGCGGCCGTGGCCACGGTCTACCGGAATCAGCAGTGGCTCCGCTCGGTACTAGGTGGGGGAACCGCTGGGCTCGTTCTTGGCGTGGCCGTCTGCGTCGGCGAAAGGCTCAATGCCGAACAGTCCGACAGGGATGCCGATGTCATCGGGCACCCGGGTCGGCGTGTCGCGGTTGAGCGTCTTGCCCTGGAAGAAGTCGGGACGGACGAACCGGTAGATGACCAGGAGGACGACGCCGAGAAGGAAGGAGAGGAAGATCAGGACGAACACGCCACCCACGACCTTGTGCGTGCCCGGAATGGTCCAGGTGGTGTAGCTGTTGCTCGGGGTCACCCAGTTGTACCAAATGAACCACACCATGACGAACCAGAGGATCAGGCCGCCCAGCAGTGGGAGAACGCCGCGCAGCCAGAAGCTTCGGGCGCTCTCCCTCAGGCTCTCGCGGTAGTACCAGACGCAGGCGAAGCCGGTGAGTCCGTAGTAGAAGGCGATCATGGCTCCGAGGGCGGATACGGAGTCCCCGATGACGCTGCTGCCGGTGGAGAGGTAGTTCATCACCACGTACAGCGCAATGGAGACGCCGCCCATGGCCAGC
>CAWACN010000008.1:0-102565 GCA_963780525.1 uncultured Acidimicrobiaceae bacterium
CACCTACGCCATCGGCTCCTCGGAGGGCGGCAACAACGGCATGACAGTCGTGACCGCCGGCAACACGGCCATGAAGAGCGGGCCGACCGTCCACCTGCTGGGCGAGACGGTCGTCTTCGACGAGAACCTCGACCTCGTCGAGCCGGGCTCGGGCGTCATCGGCAAGATCGCCCGCTCGGGCGACATCCCGCTCGGGTACTACAACGACCCGAAGAAGACGGCCGAGGTGTTCATTGAGGTACGCGGCACCCGCTTCGTCATGCCGGGCGACTACGCGACGGTCGAAGCGGACGGATCGATCACGTTGCTCGGTCGCGGCTCCATCGTCATCAACTCCGGCGGCGAGAAGATCTTCCCCGAAGAGGTCGAGTCGGCCGTGCGCTCCCACCCCGACGTCATGGACGCCATTGTGTGCGGCGCGCCGGACGAGCGCTGGGGCCAGACGGTGGCGGCCATTGTGCAACCCCGGGTTGGTCACGAGGCGCCGTCGCTCGAGTCCATTCAGGAGCACTGCCGCGAGTCGATCGCCGGCTACAAGCTGCCGCGCCGGCTCTACGTGGTCGACGCCGTGGAGCGCTCACCCTCAGGCAAGCCCGACTACACGTGGGCTGCAGCCATCGTGAACGCCGGCCAGCAGCCCTAGTCGGACACCGCAGACACAACTCCCTTCGACACCCGTGACCCAGCGGGTTACGGTGCAGACATTCCAAGGGACCTCGAAGGCTCACGCCCAGGCAGACCGGTGAACGGACCGGCGCAGCGCGTGCGGCGGAGGGGTCTCACCCTGTGCGCCGGCGTCAGCCTGCTCCTCGTCGGTGTGGGAGTGACGGGAGCGATCGGCTCGGTCGACCCATCGGGCGCCGCTGCCGCCGGGGCCACACCCCACGTCGACGCAACCTCTTCGTGGACCGTCTACCACGGCGACCCGCTCGGCTCCGGGGTCGACACATCGGGCGTCTCCTTCTCCTCGGCGACCACGGCGTGGTCCTCGCCGGCGCTCGACGGGCAGAACTACGGGGAGCCGCTCGAAGCCACCGGACGCGTGTACGTCGCAACCGAGAACGACACGATTTATGCGCTCGCCGCCAATACCGGCGCCGTCCTGTGGTCCAACCACCTGGGAGCACCCGTTCCATCGGGCGATTTGCCTTGTGGCGACATCAGCCCGACGGTCGGCATCACCGGAACGCCCGTGCTCGACGTCGCCCGCGGTGAGATTTTCGCGGTCGCCGACGAGCTCAGCGGAACGACGCAGACCCACATGCTCGTCGGGTTGAACATGTACACCGGTGCCACCGTGCTGAACGAGGACGTGGATCCCCCTGGTCAGCCGCCGTCGGCGATTCTGCAGCGCACCGGCTTGAACCTCAGCAACGGCAACGTGGTGTTCGGGTACGGCGGCAACGACGGGGACTGCTCGACGTACAGCGGTTGGGTCGCCTCGGTGCCCGAGGGCGGCGGAACGCCGGGTTACTACCAGGCGGTGCCGATCGGGAACGACGGGGCCGTGTGGATGGGAGGCGCCGCTCCCGAGGTCGACGGGGCGGGCAACATCTGGGTGGCCACGGGGAACGGGTCGCCATCGAACCCGTACGACTTCAGCGATTCGATCCTGCAGCTGTCACCGGGCCTGGCGCGGACCCAGTATTTCGCCCCGAGCAACTGGTCCTTCATGAACTCACACGACCAGGACCTCGGTTCCACCGCACCGGCACTGCTCCCGAACGGGACCGCACTGCAGGTCGGCAAGAACCAGACGGCCTATCTCGTGAACCAGGCGGACCTCGGGGGCAACACCGGCACGGGCATCGCCACGGCGTCGGTGTGCCCGGGGACCATCGCCGGCGGTGGCGATGCCGTCGTCGGGAGTGTGGTGTACGTGCCGTGCGAGAACGGGCTCCAGGCCGTGCAGACCAACCCGTCGCCGGCGTCGGTCTCCGTGCTCTGGACGGACGCCAGCGGCGCCGGTGGCCCGGCTATCAGCGCCGGCGGACTGGTCTGGTCCATCGGCGGCAACTCGCTCTACGGCATCAACCCTGCGACCGGGGCCACGGTCAAGCAACTCACTGTGGGGGGCCAAGCCAATCACTTCCCGACCCCCTCGGTCGGCGACGGCCTTCTCCTCGCCCCGGCCAGCAAACAGGTGATCGCGTTCGCCGGCTCCGCGGGTCTCCCCGGGCCACCGTCACCTCCGCCGACAGCTGCCTCAACGGCCCAACCGAATTCGTCGTATTGGCTCGTGGCTTCGGACGGGGGCATCTTCAACTTCGGCAATGCGGGCTTCAACGGCTCGACCGGTGGCATCCGGCTGAACCAGCCGGTCGTCGGCATGGCGCCCACAGCCTCCAAGGAGGGCTACTGGCTGGTGGCCTCGGACGGCGGCATATTCAACTACGGCGACGCCGCCTTCTACGGGTCGATGGGAGGCAAGCCGCTGAACAAGCCGATCGTCGGCATGACGACGACGCCCGATGGTGGCGGGTACTGGCTCGTCGCCTCCGATGGCGGCATCTTCAGCTTCGGTGACGCCGCCTTCCACGGTTCGATGGGTGGCCAGCCGCTGAACAAGCCGATCGTCGGCATGGCCTCGACCGCCGACGGGCTCGGCTACTGGCTCGTCGCCTCCGATGGCGGCATCTTCAGCTTCGGTGACGCCGCCTTCCACGGTTCGATGGGTGGCCAGCCGCTGAACAAGCCGATCGTCGGCATGGCGGCCACGTCGGACGGCCTCGGCTACTGGCTGGTGGCGACCGACGGCGGAATCTTCAACTTCGGCGACGCACGCTTCCTCGGCTCCGCCGGCGGCACGCCGCTGAACAAGCCGGCCGTGGGCGTGGCGGCCACGCCTGACAACGGCGGCTATTGGATCACGGCATCCGATGGCGGCATCTTCAACTACGGGGACGCCAACTTCGGGGGCTCCATGGGTGGGAAGCCCCTCAACAAGCCCGTCGTCGGCATCGCTTCGGCCAGCTGAGTGGCCTGACGTCGTGACGGGGAGCGGCCCCGCCCTCTCCCGCCCCGCCGGGCGCACGCGATGATGCAGCGGTGCCGCCCGCCAAGCTCCTCCTCCTGACCGGCTCCCCCGGCTGCGGCAAGACCACCGTGGCCCCGCTGGTGGCGGACCGTCACGATCCTTCGGCCTGCCTCGACCTCGACTGGTTCTTCTCCAAGCTCCGGCGGGGATCCGTCGAGCCGTGGCGGCCGGAAGCGCACGCCCAGAACCGGGTCGTGCTGCACGCCGCCGCCGAGGCCGTGGCCGCCTTCGCCGCCGGGGGCTACTTCACGGTGGCCGAGGGCATCCTCTACCCGTTCATGCTCGACCTGTTCGCCGCCGCCGGCGACCGGTACGGCATCCCCATTGACTACGCGGTACTGCGGGCTCCGATCGATCTCGTGCAAGAGCGGGTGCAGGGCCGCAGGTCCGAACCGCAGCATGCCGGGGCATTGGCCGACGCCGACGTGGTCGACGACCTTTGGGCGCAGTTCGAGCAGCACGGCGTGGCGACGCGCCACCGGGTGGATGTGGGTGTCCACAGTCCGGCAAGCCTCGCCCAGGAGATCGACCGCCGGCTCGCAACGGGCGGATTGAGGCTGGGCGCGGGCGGCCGACCGGGGATCGACGAGACGCCCGAGGTTGAGTAGCTCAGGAACCGCCCGCGGCGAGCCGCAGCATGGTTGTCCGGTGGATGGGATCCTTGTCGAACGTCGGCAGCAGGTGCTTGCCGAAGGTCTCCACCGACTCCTCGCAGGACTCGATCGACATGGAGCTGGACAGCATGCCGAAGGAAAGCTGGTCGGCGCCGGTGGCGACAAAGCGGTCCATCGCCTTGCTGACCTCTTCGGGCGTGCCGACGGCGACGTCACCGGTGGCGATGACGCTGTCGAGCGAGGCGGCGTCCATGGCCGGCACGATCTCGGGCCACTCCGGCACGCCGGGGGGCTTCGGGAACGTGTCGAGGTACCGGAAGACGAGGCTCAGGTGGTAGTTCGAATCCGCTTCGAGGAAGGTCTTGCGGGCCTTGGCGCCGTCCTCCATGCAGATCATGGTCGTCGTGATCATGACGTTGTCGTTCACGAAGCCACCGACCGGGTTCTTGCAGTCCCCGATCTTCTCCTTGTAGCGGGCCACCAGCGGCGTCAGCTGGTCGGGGGTCGAGAAGCCGAAGCAGAGGACGCCGACGCCGAGCTCGGCGGCCAGGTCGAACGTCGAGGGGCTGCCGGCCGCCATCCAGATGGCGGGGTGCGGCTTGGAGTAGGGCTTGGGCAGCACGTTGCGCGAGGGCATGGAGAAGAACTTGCCGTCGTAGCTGTAGTCCTCGTCCTTCCACATGCGCACGATCTGCGGCAGGGTCTCGGCCACCATTTCGCGGGTCAGCTCGGGGTCGTTGATCCCGAAGCCCTTCTGCTCGGTGGTCGACGAGCCGCGGCCGGTCCCGAACTCGAAACGGCCTTCGGAGAGGTGGTCCAGCATCGCCACCCGCTCGGCAATGCGGGCCGGGTGGTTCACCGGCGGCGTGATGTTGAAGATGCCCGAGCCGATGTGGATGTTGCTCGTCTTGGCGGCACAGAAGGCGAGGAAGGACTCGGAGGCGGAGAGGTGCGAGTACTCGGTGAGGAAGTGGTGCTCCGACGCCCAGGTGTACTTGAAGCCGGCCTTGTCGGCCGCCACGATGAAGGCGACCTCGTCCATGATGCGGTCGTGCTCGGCCGATGCCCCGTGCTGCTCGACGTACCGGGGCAGCAGGCACGCGGCGTTGAAGATGCCGAATTCCATGGGGTTGCACGTCCTCGTCTACGGTGCCGCGGTCCGTTCCGCCGGCGCTTGAGCGACGGTAACACGGGTCTGATTAAAGTGCAACGTGTTCCAGTAATGGCACTTCCACCCCAGGTCAGCGACGTTTGGAGATGCAGTGACCCCAGCTGAGGCCGATCCGGCCGAACCGGTCCTCCCCGGCGCCATTCCGGCGCCGCTTGACGAAACCATCACCGGTGCCGTCCTGGCCCTGGCCGACGTCGACAGGCTCGGGCTGGTGGCCAACGGCCTCCGGCTGAGCCATGCCGAAGTAGTGGCCCGGGCGGCGGCGCGGGCGGCCTGGCTACAGGCCGGGCGCCAGGACGGCCCCTTCCACGTCGCCCTCATGCTCGACAACGTGCCCGAGTTCATCTTCTGGCTCGAGGCGGCGGCGTTGGCCGGCGCCGTGGTGGTCGGCGCCAACCCCACGCATCGCGGCGACGAGCTGGTGCGCGACCTGTCCCACACCGAATGCCAGTTCCTGATCACCGACTCCGCCTACCTGCCCCTGGTGGAAGGGGCCCGCATCGGCGATGCATTGGGCGAGGTGCGCCATGCCAACGAGCGTGTGCTCGTCGCTCGACACCGATCAGGCGCAGCGCACACTCGAGGCGTACACATCGGCCGACGCCGAGGAGGTGGCCGATCGATCGGTGACCCCCGAGACGCTGGGCTACCTCCTCTTCACCTCGGGCACCTCCGGCGCGCCCAAGGCCTGCCTGTGCAGCCAAGGCCGGCTGGCGCGCATCGGGGCCATTGTGGCGCAGATGTACGCGTTGGCACCCGAGGACGTCTGCTACCTCTCCATGCCTCTCTTCCACTCCAACGCGCTCATGGCGGGCTGGGGACCGGCACTGATGGCCGGCTCGGCCAGCGCGCTCCCCTCCTCGGGCCGCTTTTCGGCGTCGGGCTTCCTCCCCGACGTGCGGGCTGCCGGCGCCACCTACTTCAACTATGTCGGGAAGCCGCTGTCCTTCATTCTCGCCACCCCCGAGCAGCCCGACGACGCCGACAACCCGCTGGTGCGCGCCTTCGGCAACGAGGGGACCACCGACGACGTGGCGCGCTTCGCCGAACGCTTCGGCGTCGCCGTCACCGACTCCTACGGCTCGACCGAGGGGGGCGCCACGGTGCAGCGGACACCCGACACGCCCCCGGGTGCACTGGGGCGGGCGCCCGAGGGCACCGTCGTCCTCGACCCGGTCAACGGCGTCGAGTGCCCGCCGGCCCGTTTCGACGAGCGCGGCCGGCTGCTGAACGCCGAGGAGGCCATCGGCGAACTGGTCTCCAAGGCCGGCGGCCGCCGGGTTCGAGGGCTACTGGCGCAACGGTGATGCGGAGACGGCCCGGCTTGCGCGAAGGCTGGTACTGGACCGGCGACCTGGCCTATCGCGACGACGCCGGCTTCTTCTACTTCGCCGGACGGGACCACGACTGGCTGCGTGTCGACGGGGAGAACTTCGCCTCGGCTCCGGTCGAGCGCATTCTGCAGCGTCACCCCGACATCGTGCTGGCCTCCGTCTACGCCGTGCCCGACCCCGTCGTCGGCGACCAGGTCATGGCGGCGGTCCAACTGCGGCCCGGCCTGGACGCCCTCGACGGCGAGGAGCTGCTCGCCTTCCTGGCCGCGCAGGGTGATCTGGGCACCAAGTGGACGCCCCGCTTCGTACGCATGAGCGCCGAACTCCCGGCCACCGCCACCAACAAGGTCCTCAAGCGCTCGCTGCGGGCCGAGCGCTGGAACTGCGACGACCCGGTGCTGTGGCAGGCCGAGAAGGGCGGGGCGTACCGGCTGCTCAGCGCCGACGCGGCGGCGACGCTCGAAGCTGCAGTGGGCGACCGACCCATCTGAGGTCCTGCGGCGGCCACGCCGCCAGAGCTGCCAATGGGCACCGCCCGCCGAAGCAGGTTCAGTGCGGCAGGTTCAACGGTCGACGCCGAGGACCAGCCCGCTCGTCGGCACGCCGGTGCCCGCGGTCACCACGACGTGCTCGACTCGGGCACCTGGTTGACCGAGGTGCCCCGCACGAGCCGTGCGCCCTCGGCGATGCCGTTCATGCCGTGGAGATAGGCCTCACCCAGCTGGCCGCCGTGCGTGTTGATCGGCAGCGCGCCGCCGAGCTCGAGGCGACCGTCGCGCACGAAGTCCTTGGCCTCACCCTTGGCACAGAAGCCGAGCTCCTCCAGTTGGTAGAGCACGTACGGGGTGAAGTGGTCGTAGAGGATGGCCGCCTGCATGTCGTCGGGCCCGAGCCCCGAGGTCTCCCACAACTGCCGGGCCACGACCGCCATTTCGGGCAACCCCAGCAAGTCGTCGCGGTAGTAGCTGGTCATCATGTCCTGGCCGGCCCCGGAGCCCTGCGCAGCGGCGCGGATCACGACCGGGTCGGTTTGCAGGTCACGGGCGCGCTCGAGCGAGGTGACCACCAGCGCCTGTCCCCCGTCGGTCTCCTGGCAGCAATCGAGCAGGTGCAGCGGCTCCACAATGAAGCGGCTGTTCTGATGATCCTCGAGGGTGATCGGCTGCTCGTAGAACCACGCCTTCGGGTTGGTCGCCGCGTGCTTGCGGTCGGCCACCGCCACGCGGCCGAGGTCCTCGCTGGTGGCGCCTGTCTCGTGCAGGTAGCGCTGCGCCGCCATGGCCACCCACGAGGCCGGGGTCAAAAGGCCGACCGGGAGGTACGAGGCCATGTGCGCGTTCTCCGCCGTCGGCATCGGCGGCCGCCCCTGCACGCCGGCGCCGAAGCGGCTGCCCGATCGTTCGTTGAAGGCGCGGTAGCAGACCACCACGTCGGCCACCCCCGATGAGACCGCCAGCGCAGCCTGTTGGATGGTGGCGCAGGCGGCGCCGCCGCCGTAGTGGATACGGCTGAAGAAGGTGAGGTCGCCGATGCCGAGGCTGCGCGCAATGTCGATGTCGGGGTTGGTGTCGGTGCTGAACGTCACCATCCCCTGCACCTCGGACGGGGCGATGCCGGCGTCCGCCAGTGCGGCGGCGACCGCCTCGACGGCCAGCCGGAGCTCCGAGCGGCCCGAGTCCTTGGAGAATTCGGTGGCCCCGATACCGGCGATGGCGGTGGCGCCCGAGAATGAGTGTGCGGAGGTCACGACGCGCCGTCCTGCTCCGTCACCGGCAACAACACAGTGACTGTGCCGGTCACGTGATCACCCAGATTGTTGGCACCACGCAGTGAGACGGTCACGGCGCCGTACTGGCCGTCGTCGGTCAGCTCGCCCTTGGCGGTCACTGATCCGGTCAGGGTCATGACGCAGTCGGGGTAATTCGGGGCACCCAGCCGGATGTTGACTTCGGACAGCCGGCTGCGCGGGCCCGACCAGTCGGTCACGTAGCGCCCCACCAAGTCCGTTCGTGGTCAAGATGTTCATGAAGATGTCCTTCGAACCGCGATCGGTGGCCAGCACCGAATCGTGGTGCACGTCCTGGTAGTCGCGACTGGCGATCGCACCGGACACAATCAGCGTGCGGGTGATCGGCAGCTCAAGCGATGGGAGCTCGTCGCCGACCGCCACGGCGGAGAACAGCGGCCCGGTGAGGTCAAGACCCGGTGCCGCCGACGCGCTCACGATCCCGCCTTCGCACGGGCCAGCGCCTGCGCCGCGATGTCGGCCCCCAGCTTCGCCAGCTGCGCGCTCGGGCCCCCCAGGAGCAGCTCAATCTGCTTGCCCCAGAGGAAGTAGCGGTGGATGGGGTAGGAGATGTCCGCCCCCATGCCCCCGTGCAGGTGCTGGGTGGCGTGCACGGTCCTCTGCCCCCGCTCCGAGGCTTGCCACTTGGCCACCCGGGCCGCGTCGGCGGCGGCGCGGCCGGTGTCGAAGCGCCACGCCGCGTTCTCCCATGTGACGCGCATGGCCTCGATGTCGATGGCGGCGTCGGCCGCCCGCAGCATGGTGCCCTGGAACGTGCTGAGGGGCCGACCGAACTGCTGGCGGGAGTTCAAGTACGCGGCCGTCATGGTCAGTGCCGCCTCGCACACCCCGACCTGGAGGGCGCACAGCCCGACGGTGGAGGCCACCAGCATGATGTCGAGGGCGGCGCGTCCCGCTTCGGGACCGACGAGGACGTCGCCCGCTCCCAGCGTGACATCGGCGAGGTGCACGTGCGGGTGGACTTCGCGATTGGTCGTGACGGCACGCTCGAGCGTGACCCCGGGCGCCGCCGGGTCCAGCAGGGCCACGAGCACACCACCGTCCCCGGTGCGCGCCGGCAGGACGATGCGGTCCGCCAGGTGAGCCTGGGGCACGGCCAACTCGGTGCCATGCAGGACGAAACCATCGCCCGAGGCGCTGGCCCGGACCGCCGGCATGGACGTCGGGCTGTTCGCCGTGCCGCTCAGCGCGGCCGTCAGGATCACGTCGCCGGCGACGACGCCCGGCAGCCAGGCCCCGCGCTGGGCCTCGGAGCCGAAGCGGGCCAACGGCAACGCTCCCAGTACCAGCGTGGACCACAGCGGCACCGGGGCGACGACGTTCCCCTGCGCCTCCAGCAGGAGGCAGAGTTCCATCAGCCCGTACCCGGCACCGCCGTCGGCCTCGGGGATGGCGAGTCCGAGGAGGTCGGCGTCGGCCAACGCCTTCCACAGGTCTCGATCGATGCGATCGGTGCTGCTCTCGACCGCGGCGATCTTCTCGGCGTCCACCAGACCCGAGAAGACGCCTCCCGCCGCTTCCGAGACCGCCAGCTGCTCGTCGGTCAACTTGAAGTCCATCAGGATCCCTTTCCTGCACCCGCCGCGGGCACGAACACGGGCAGCGACAACTCGTCGTCGTAGTCGACGAACTCGGCTCGGAGGGCCATGCCGATCTCAATGGCATTGAGCGCCATGCCCTCGAGGTTGGCGACCAGGCGCGTCCCCTCTTCCAGCTCAATGAGCCCGATCGGCAGCGGGTACTCGAACGCCGGCACCTGCGGATAGTGCACGACCACGAAGGAGTACAGCGTGCCGCGGCCGCTCGACTCGACCGTGTCCCACTCGAGGGAGCCGCAGACCGCACAGGCAGGCAGCGGCGGGTGGCGTAGCGTGCCGCACGAGGTGCAGTGCTGAATGAGCAGCTTGTGCTGGCGGGCACCCTCGAACCAGAACGCGTTGTCCTGGGTGATGGCCGGACGCGGGCGGGGCGGACGTGCCACAGCCGCCGCCTTCTTCGCCGGCGGCAGGTACTTGAGGATGCGGAAGCGCATGGTGGCCACCGGCTCCCCGGCGTCATAGAGCTTCTGCACCTCGTCGGCCGAGACCCACACCGGCACGTCGGCGTCGGGCACGGCGACGTAGTCGAGCCGGGTGGTGATGAAGCGCCCCGTGCCCAGGCCGGTTCGCTTGGGGTCCGAGATCGCCTCAATGACCGAGCGCACCAGCAGCCGGTCCCCGACCACCAGCGGGCGACCGTAGGACTGCTCGCAGTTGGTGGCGACGACGGAGGTGAGCCCTTCGTCGTCGAGCAGGGCCATCATCTTCTCGTTGGGCCCGCTGCCCTGCTCGGCGCCCTCGGCGCGGGCCTCTTCGGTCAGCAATGAGGCTCGCAGTCCCCGCATGATCCAGGCCTGCAGCATGGTCGGCGGGGCGATCAGCCCGTCGTAGCCGACGGCGCGCGCCGCGTCATCCGACACGTAGATCGGATTGTGGTCGCCCATGGCTTCCACCCAGTGCCGGATCATCGGCACGTTGACCGCATCGGGAGCCAGGTTCGGCGCGCCCGCCGCCTGGCCGACCAGCGACGCGAGCTTGGCGCTGTGGTCCGGGAAGTCGGTCAGCTCGTCCAGGCGCCCCGCCGAATCCGCCGAAGCGGCCGCGGCCGGCGCCGCGCTCGAACGCGACCCCCGGGTCATGCCCAGCCCGGCCGTGGCCACGATTTCGCGCTGGACCTCGTTGACGCCGCCCCCGAAGGTGTTGATCTGCGCCTGACGGCCGGTGGCCTCGACCCGGCCCCGCAGCACGGCCCCGGGTGAGCCCGGCACCAGGTAGCCGGCGGCCCCCACGACGCCCAAGAGCAACCGAGTGACCTCAATGATCCGCTCGGTCCCGAACACCTTGATCGACGAAGACTCGGCACCGGTCAGTTCCCCGTCGTTCACATGCACGGCCATGCGCCAGTTCAATAGCCACATGGCTTCGAGCTCGGCGTGGCACTTGGCCAGGTCCATCTGCACCCACGGCTGCTCAATGAGGATCCGGCCGTCGTCGGTCGGCTGCACCGCCGCCCAGTCCACGATGTCCTCGTAGAGCGATAGGGCCAGCCCGCTCCACGCCGCCAGCCCCACCCGTTCGTGGTTGAGCTGGGTGGTGATCATGCGCCAGCCCTCGTTCTCCTCGCCCACGCGGTTGGCCACCGGCACGTGCACGTTGTCGTAGAACGTCTGCGTCGTCGTCAGCCCGCCGACGGTGTGGATGATCGACCACTCGAAGCCGGGCGACGTCGTGGGCACGCACAGGATCGAAATGCCCTTGTGCTTGGGTGCATCGGGATCCGTGCGGCAGGCCAGCCACACGTAGTCGGCCTGGTCGGCACCGCTGGTGAAGATTTTGGCCCCGTTGATCACGTACTCGTCGCCGTCACGCACGGCGCGGGTGCGCAACGAAGCCAGGTCCGTGCCCGCCTCGGGCTCGGTGTAGCCGATGGCGAAGTTCAACTCGCCGGCGAGGATCTGCGGGAGGAAGAACGACTTCTGCTCGTCGGTCCCGAAGCTCATCATGGTCGGGCCGACCGTGTTGATGGTGACGAACGGGAAGGGTGCGCCGGCGCGCCGTGTCTCGTCGAAGAAGATGAACTGGTCCGTCGCCGGCCTTCCCTGCCCGCCGAACTCCTTGGGCCAGCCGATGCCGAGCCAGCCGTCCTTGCCGATCTGGCGCACCACCTGGCTCCAGGCCTCGCCGCCCTCTCCTCCCTCGGCCAGACCGGCGCGCACCTCGTCGGTGAGGAGGTCGGCGTAGTACTGACGCAGCTCAGTCCGCAGCGCCTGCTGTTCGGGACTCTCTTCGAGGTTCATTCGGGGCAGCCTCGCGTGCACTCAGCGGTCCCTGCCAGGTCAAGGCCGCGGTAAAAAATGTAACACGTTCTCGTTTTGAGGGCACCCGGCCGTGTGGGCAGGCGGCGCTCCGGTCAGCGCCTGAACTCAGGCCCGAGGAGTCGAGCCGGCCACCTCTCCCAGAATGCCGAGGAACTCGCCCCAGCCCTCCCGGTGCGAACGGCGGTAGTCCTCGGTCGGCAGGTCCCGGTGGGTGAGGGTGACGACGGTCCCGTCCCCGTCCGCCTGCAGGACGACCTCGACCGTGCTCCTCCCCGGAGGGAAGTCGCCTCGGCCCTCAATGCCCCAGGTGAACACCACACGGTGCGGCGGATCGACCTCGACGTACTCGCCGCGGGCGGGATTGCCGCGCACATCGATCGAGAACGTGCCGCCGGGGCGGGCGTCGAGGTAGGCCGCATCGGCGATCCACTTGACGGCGAGCGCCGGGTCGGTGAAGTACGGAAACACCGTGTCGGGTGGCGCCTCAATGCGCACGGTGGCGGTAACGGGCGGGAGGTCGGACGTTCGTGTCGACGGCGCGGTCACTTCGCTTCCCCCTTCGGGTGCTCGCGTTCGACGACCCGCTTGAGCCGCTCCAATGCGTCGGGCCAGAACTCGTCGAGCAGTTCGCGCACGGGCGTCATCGCGTCGGAGTTGAACCGGTACAGCCGGCGCGTGCCTTCACGACGCTCGTCGAGCAGGCCGGCCTTCTTGAGGACGCGCGATGTGCTGGCTCACGGCCTGCTGGGTCAACGTGAAGTTCGCCGCGATCTGGCCGGCCGGGAGCTCGGCGTCGTGGATGAGACGGATGATGTCGCGGCGGTGCGGGTCCGCCAGGGCCCGCAGGACTGCGTCGGTTGCTGGTGGGCTGTCGGTGTCGGACGCCGGCATCAGACGGCCATTCTCCCCGCTGGCGCGGCCACGACGCTCATGACCTTTCGCGGCTCGGTTGTCCCCGGCCGGTCTCGACGTAAGAGGCCAGGCTGGCGATGTAGTGCGTCCAGCCCTCGTGGCACATGTCGTAGCACTCGAGCTCGGGCGTGAGACCCTGATGGCGGAAGCGGATGGTGGTGCCGTCGCCGGTCTCCTCCACCTCGAAGACGATGGTCGTCCCCGCCCAGTCGGGCGTCAGCGGGGCCGAGTCGACGGACCAGACGACCCGGCGATGTGAAGTGGGTTCCACATGCATGCGGATCACCTGGCGGCCGTCGAGGAACGACACCTCGAAGGTGCCGCCGGCCTCGGCCGAACCTGTCGCCGGACCCCACCAGGCGGTCACGCCTTCGGTCGTGCGCAGCGCGGTGAGCACGGCATCGGGCGACGCCGCGACGGTCTTGGTGGACACGAAGCTGTTTCCCGGGTCAGCCAGCTCCATCTGGCTCAGCTCGACGTCAGGAGGCGAGGCTGCCCAGGTAGTACGTCCAGCCTGCGTCGCACATGTCGTAGCACTCGAGCTCGGGCGTGAGGCCCTGGTGGCGGAAATGGAGCATCGCCCCGTCGCCCGCCTCGGCCACGTCGAAGAAGATGGTCGTCCCGACCCAGTCGGGCGTGCGGGCGGCGTCTTGCACCGACCAGGCGACCCGGCCCGCCAGGGCTCGCTCGACCTGCATGACGAGCCGCTCCTTTCCACTGAAGAACGACACCTCGAGCCTGCCGCCCGCATCGCCCGAACCCGTGGTCGGAGCCCACCAGGAGGTGATGGCCTCGGGTGAGTGCAGCGCGGCGAGCACGGCCTCGGGCGAGGCGTTGATGCGCTTGGTGGCCTGGAAGCTGTTTCTGTCCTCGGTACCACGACCGGTCTCGGTGAAGGTGACCAAGCGTCCCAGCGCGCTCGTCCACCCCTCCTGGCACATGTCGAAGCACTCGCACTGCGGAGTGAGGCCCAAGTGGCGGAAGTGCAGCGTCGTCCCGTCCCCGGCCTCCTCCACCTCGAAGACGAGGGTGGTGCCGACCCACTCAGGTGTGAGTGGGGCCTCCTCGACGGACCAGACGACCCGGCCCGCCGCAGCGGGCTCCACACGCACGTCGAGCATTTTGCTGCCGGAGCGGGACGCCATTTCGAGGCTGCCCCCCACGTCGGCTGAACCCGAGGTCGCGCACCACCACGACGAAATGGCGTCGGGCGTGGACAAGGCGGCCAACACGGCTTCGCCTGGTGCGGCCAGGGTCTTCGTCCACTCGAAGTCCCGGTCGGTTCCGGGGTCTTCGCCGGTCTCGGTCCGGTCTGTCACAGAGGTCATGGGAGCGGTCCTTTCGTGGTATTCACAATGAGTTCCTTTCACAAGTATTCCATTGTGAATGCCGGGATGTCAACCCCCCGTCTCGAACGGCCCTTCGGGAACCGGTGACGAGGCGAAGAGGTTCAACCCGAGACGCTCGGAGAGATACGCCGCCATGAAACGGCCGCGCACACTGTTGCCCGCCTCGTCGAGCGGGGGCGAGTAGCTGCCGACGCCGCCCTTCCCCGGGGACACGGTCACCATGCCGCCGCTGACGCCGCTCTTTCCCGGCAGTCCCACGTCGTAGAGCCAGTCACCGGAACGCTCGTAGAGGCCGGCCGTGGCCAGGACGGGCAGGACACGCCGGCAGGTGGACGGCGCTATGGCCTTGGCGCCAGTCAGCGGATTCACCCCGCCGTCGGCCAGCGTCGCCGCCATGACCCCGAGGTCGCGCGCCGACACGCGTATGGAGCATTGCCGCGTGTAGGCCTCGGTGGTGACATCGGGATCGCTGTACATGCGCCCGTACCCGTTCAGAAGATGGGCGATGCCCCTGTTGCGGTCGTTGTTCGCCGCCTCGGACTCGTAGACCGCTTCGTCCAGCACGAGCGGGCGCCCGGCGAACACGGAGAGCGCATCGACGATGCGGGCGAACTTCTCGTCGGCCGAGCTTCCTGGCACCAGGCTCGTCGTGGCCAGCGCGCCGGCGTTCACCATCGGGTTCATGGTGCGGTCCTCGTTGAGCTCGACACCCATGACCGAGTCGAACGGCAGCCCGGTGCTGTTGACCCCGAGCTGGTGACGGGCCTCGTCCGGACCGAGGAGGTCGCAGACGGCGGCGAAGACGAACAGCTTGGAGATGCTCTGGATGGTGAATTCCTCATGGGCGTCGCCGATTTCGAAGACGCGCCCCCTCACACCCACCACGCACACGCCGAAGGAGTCCGGCGAGGCTTCGGCCAGGGCGGGAATGTAGTCGGCCACCTTCCCTTCGCTCACGTGACGAAAGCGCTCGTAGCCCGCTTCGACAATGGCGCGCACGTCCTCGTCTGACGGGAGCGTCCCCGTGGAGACCCACGGCAGGGTGGCTTCCTGGTCTGATCGTCGGGCCGGTGCGTCGGCCGACCCCTCGGGCTGCGGCGTTCCGTCGTCCATGAGCGTCCTCTTGTCAGGGGTTGTCGAGCGCCGACCCGGGATCGAGACCCGGACTACGGCGTCGGATCCTCAATTTCGATCAGGTCGTCCTGCGTGATCGCCGGCAGCTTGGCGATCCCGTCGAGGAGATGGCGCTCCCACACCTTCTGCAGCTTCTGGAGCAGCGGGGAGTCGCTGTCGATGCGGAACTGGCTGAGGGCTCGGGTCTCGTTGAAATAGAAGCCGATGTCGTAGGGCGGTCCGACGGAGAGGTTGGCCGCCGCGGTGCTCAGCATGGACCCCAGCGCGATTTTGGCTGCGGTGACGAGGTCGACGTGCGCTTCCACGGCGAGCTCCAACATGAACTTGCCGTACTTGCTCTCACCGATCTGCAGGAAGGGGCGTTCGTCCGAAGCGCGGATGTAGTTGCCCTCGGGATAGACGAGCAAAATGTCGGGATCCTCGTCGCCGACGTGGCCCCCCAGTATGAAGGTCGCCGTGCCATCGGCCCCGACCTGGCCCAACGCCTCCTTGTGTTCGTTCGCCACCTCGCGGCTCACGCGCCCGAGGTACAGCGCCGCCTCGAAGAGATGCCCGACCGTGGCCAGGCTCTCCGTCCCCTCGCCGGCCCCCAGGTCCCGGGCCATGCGGTCGAGGACCTGCTGCGTGGTGGCCAGGCTGCCCGCCGACTCCATCACGAAGAGGCGGTCCTCGGCGGGCTGCAGCACGTGCATTTTCCGGTAGGTGCTGACGTTGTCGACGCCGGCGTTCGTGCGGGTGTCGGACAGGAAGAGCATGCCCTCGTGCAGCCGCAGGGCCAGGCAATAGGTCAACGCCGCCGTCCTCGGTTCGCTCGGCCGTCTCGGGAGCTCCGATGGCCGCCCGGCGAACATACCCGCTGGCTGCGGGAGCGGGGTGCCCGCTGGAACCGCTCTACTGCCCGGTGCAGGCGTTGGTGGCCGAGCTGGAATTGAAGGTCTGCCCGTCGCCGGGGAAATACCAGGTCACCTCCTGGTAGGCCGGCGGTCCACCGCTACAACTCCCGAGGTCGAAGGCGACGACGGTGACGGGTTTGAGGGGCCAGTCCGACACCGGTCCCGATTGACCGTTCCCGTCGATGGATTGACCCTGGCCGGTGGCCTGCGCCGCGCCCCAGTTGGACCACGTGATCGATTCCACCTGCGGGGAAGACGCCACTCCCCCCAGGCTGATGTTGGCCGGAGCCACCTCACCGAAGCCACTGATCCCGGCAAACGAGCCCAGCGCCTGACCCCAGGCCGCGCTGCCGAGGAGCGGCCCGCCAGCCGCCGAACTCGACGAAGGAGTCGTCGTGGTGGACGATGACGTGGTCGTCGTGGTGGGAGCGAGGGTGGTCGTGGTGGTGGGAGCGAGGGTGGTCGTGGTCGTCGTGGAGGCGGGCGCCGCGGGCGCCTCGGGCGCGGGGGCCGCCGTCATGGGTGTCCAGGCGGAGCCGTTCCAGTGAAGGATCAGGATCTCGGGGTTACCGTTGTCGCCTTCGCCCACTCCCGCCGTGCCGCCCGGGCTCGCCCATCCGACAGCCCAGGCATTGGTGCGAGATGTGGCGACGACACCGGAGAGGCCGCCGTCGTCACCCGTGAGGGCCGGAATGGGCACTTGCGTCCAGGCCGAGCCGTTCCACTGCAGGATCGCACTGGTCGTCGGGCTGTCGCCCTCGCCGCGCAGTCCGACCGCCCAGGCTCTGCCTGAGGGGAGGGAGGTCACACCGGTGAGGTTCATCCCACCGAGTCCCGTGGGGTTCGGTACCTGGCTCCAGACCTTTCCGTTCCACCGGGCGATCAGGCTCAGTCCCGGGCCGCACCCGCAGTCGTCCCCCTCCCCCACGGCCCACGCGGCGCGACGCGACAAGGCCGCAACGCTCCCCAGGTAGCTCGACAGCCCCTGGTCGGCGCCGGCGCTCGGGCTCGGGGTCTGCTGCCACGTCTTCCCGTTCCAGTGCAGCACCAGAGTGCTGTTCGAGCTGAGCGTCCCCCCGACGACCCAGGCATTGGTGGGCGATGTCGCCGCCACCGCAGAGAGGTTGCCGGCGCTCGGGCCCGGTGTCTGCTGCCATTTCTTTCCGTTCCAATGCAGGATCAGAGGCTGACCCTGGTCGGTCGCCCCGATGGCCCAGGCATTGGTGGGCGACGTCGCCGCCACGCCGGACAGAGTGCCCTGTGGACTCGCCACCTGGTGCCACTTCTTTCCGCTCCAGTGCAGGATCAGTGTCTCGGAGTCCGAACCGTCCTGATCCGAGCTGGCGTTGCTTGAGCCGACGGCCCAGACATTCGAGGGGGACGTGGCGGCGACCCCGAGAAGCTCGGCGTTGGGAGGACTCGGGCTCGGCAGGGCCTGCCAGCGGGTGCCGTTCCAGTGGAGCGTAAGGGCTCTGGTGTTGTCATCGAGGCTGCCCGAGAAGCCCACGGCCCAGGCGCTTCCACCCGTCGTGGCAACACCCTTGAGTTGTCCCACTGACGCGGGAAGGGTGACGCGCGGTGCCGCTCCGACGTGCCGGGTCGCCCCGCCTTGTCCCGCAGAGGCCGTTGACGCCGCGGAGAGCGCGACAACCAACCCGAGCGCGAGTGCCCCGATCGCAGCTGACGCTCGATGTCGTTCCAACAGGTCACCCGCCTATTCGCCGTCGCAGACGAGTCCGCTCGCCATGCGCCTGAAGTGAACATAGGCATTGCAGGAAAGCGCGTCAACGGGCACTTGCCGAGGGCGTCCCGTTGAAGTGCCGGAGGCCTCCCCGAACGCAGCCCTCCGGGTCCACCGGCTCCGAAGACCAGCACCGTCACGAACAACGTGGGTGCTCTTTCTCAGGGCAGCGCACCAGCACACGGGCTTGTTGGCGGCGAACGCGCGCCCGAGGCTGGGGCCGTTCTGCACCGCCCGGAACCGCCGTCTCAGGGCCAGGGTGCGCCGGTTGGCTGTGCCTATGATCACTGACACACGTTCTAGAAATTGCCTCAAAAAGGCAGGCACCGGTCGGCTGGGGTGGGTCGCCGGCTTGCGCGAAAGGGGGGGCCTTGAGCCTCGAGGAGATCGACCTCATCGACGGGCGCAACTTCGTGGCCGGGGTGCCCTACGAGTGGTTCGCCGAGCTGCGCCGGGACGCACCGGCCTTCTGGCACCCCCAGGAAGGCGCCCCGCGGGGCGGGTTCTGGGCCATCACCCGCTACGACGACTGCGTCCAGGTCAACCGGGACTGGGAGCACTTCTCGTCGGCCCGGCGCGGCTCGCTCTTCCCCGACATGGACGACGACCAGCTGGCCCAGCAGCAGCTGATGATGGTCAACATGGACCCGACCATGCACACGCGCTACCGCCGCCTGGTCAACAAGGGCTTCACCCCCAAAATGGTGCGCGACCTCGAGGAGCAGATCGTCGGGTACGCCGACGGCATCATCGACGCCGTGTGCGAGCGCGGCACGGCGGACTTCGTCGAAGAGATCTCGGCCGAGCTCCCCCTCCTCGTGATCGCCGAGCTGCTCGGCGTGCCCCAGGAGGACCGGCGCATGGTCTTCGACTGGTCCAACCGCATGATCGGCGCCGAAGACCCCGAGTACCAGATCCCAGGTGCCGATCCCGGCGAGTCGGCCATGCAGGTCTACGCCTACGCCGAGGAGCTGGCGACAGCCCGCAAGCTGCAGCCCAAGGAGGACCTCGTCTCGGTCCTCCTCAACGCCGAGGTCGAGGGTGAGAAGCTCAACGAGCTGGAGCTCGACCTCTTCTTCCTGCTCCTCATCGTGGCCGGGAACGAGACGACCCGGAACCTCATGTCGGGGGCCATGACGGCCTTCTTCGACCACCCGGACCAGTGGGACCTCCTCCGCCAGGACCGCTCCCTCCTGCCGGGCGCCGTCGAGGAGATGCTCCGCTACGTCACGCCGGTCATGCACTTCCGCCGCACGGCGACGGGCGACATGGAGTTGCACGGCGAACAGATCAAGGAGGGCGACAAGGTCGTCTTCTGGCACACCTCGGCCAACCGCGACGAGGCGGCCTTCGAGAACCCCGACGACTTCGACATCACGCGCTCGCCCAACAACCACATCGCGTTCGGCGGGGGCGGGCCGCACTTCTGCCTCGGCGCCAACCTGGCCCGCATGGAGATCATGGTGATGTTCGACCGGCTGCTCGAGCGCATCCCCGACATGCGCCTCGACGGCGACGTGCAACGGCTGCAGTCCAACTTCATCAACGGAACGAAGCACATCCCGATCGCCTTCGCCCCGTCCGCTCCCGTCGGGGGGACACCGCTGCCCGCCCGGGCCCGCTGAGCCCCGCGCCGTGAGCGATCGCCCCGTTCGATTCCATCAGGCTGTCGCCTTCCTGCCGACCAGCCAGATCCTGCCCATGGCCAAAGCGTGCGACGGCCTCGGCTACGGGGGCCTCTACGTCTCCGACCACCTGTTCAACCCGCGCCAGCGCACGTCGCGCTACACCTACTCGAAGGCCGAGGACGGCGCTCCGGGCTGGGAGGACCACACCTCGTGGCCCGACCCCATGTCGGTCATTTCCGCCTGTGCCGGCGCCACCGAGAACCTGCTCTTCACCACCGGCATCTACATCGCCCCGCTGCGGGACCTCATGACGGTGGCCAAGAGCGTCGGCACGACCGCGTTCCTGTCGGGCAACCGGCTGCGCCTCGGCATCGGCGTGGGCTGGAGCAAGGAGGAGTTCGACCTGACCGGACAGGACTTCGCCAACCGTGGCAAGCGCCTCGACGAAATGATCGTCGCCCTGCGCGCGCTCTGGAGCGGCGGCTGGGTCGAGTTCCACGGTGACTACTACGACGTCCCGGAATGCCAGATGGAGCCCGCCCCCACCGAGCCGGTGCCGTTCATCTGCGGCGGCCACTCCCCCGTGGCCCTGCGTCGCACGGCCGAACTGTGCGACGGCTGGATCGCCGCGGGCGCCTACAGCGAGGAGGAGGCGTGGGTGCACCTCGCCGAGCTCCACGATGCCCTCGACAAGGCCGGGCGGGACAAGGATGACTTCACCGTCTACCTGTCGCTGAACGAGCGGCCCAGCGTCGACCTCTACCGCCGCTTCGTCGAGGCGGGCGTCACCGACTTCGTCTGCGCGCCCTGGATGTTCGTGAACGTCGCCCCGGGGACCCCCGACGACGAGGCGCTGGCAGGCCCGGATGGGCCCGGTCCACTGGTTCGCCGAGGAGATCGTCGCCAAGGTCTGACACACTGCCGGCGCCCGGTCGGGCGCGCCGGAAAGCCGAGAGGAGTCACTGGTGAAGACGATGAAGATCGGCCTGCAGATGGGGTACTGGGGCGCGGGGCCACCGCCCAATGCCGTGGAGCTCGTGACGGAAGCTGACCGCCTCGGCTACGACTCCGTCTGGACGGCGGAGTCCTACGGTTCCGACGCACTGACCCCGCTGGCCTGGTGGGGGTCGCAGACGGAAGCGGGTCCGTCTCGGCACGTCGCTGTGCCAACTGTCGGCGCGCACGCCGACGGCCATGGCGATGGCGGCCCAGACCCTGGACCATCTCTCGGGCGGACGCTTCGTGCTCGGCCTCGGTGTCTCGGGCCCCCAGGTGGTCGAGGGTTGGTACGGCCAGCCCTTCCCCGCCCCCCTGGCCCGCACCCGCGAATACGTCGACATCGTGCGCCAGGTGCTCGCCCGCGAGAAGCCGGTGACCAACGACGGGCCGCACTACCCGCTGCCGTATCCGGGCGGGACAGGCCTGGGCAAGCCGTTGAAGTCGATCGTGCATCCGCTGCGGGCCGACATCCCGATCATTCTCGGAGCGGAGGGCCCGAAGAACATCGCCCTGGCGGCCGAAATCGCCGACGGCTGGTTCCCCATCTTCTTCTCGCCACGCGCCATGTCCTCCTTCGAGGCGTCGCTCGACGAGGGGTTCGCCCGGCCGGGCGCGCGCCGCACGGTCGACGACTTCGAGGTCCTGGCCTTTGCGCCGACCGTGATCAGCGACGACACCGACGCCGCCGCCGACGGGTTCCGCCCGTATCTCGCTCTCTACATCGGCGGCATGGGCGCCAAGGAGATGAACTTCCACTTCGACGTCTTCGCCCGCATGGGCTACGAGGAGGCGGCCACCAAAATTCAGGACGCCTACCTCGACGGCCGCAAGGACGACGCCGCAGCCGCCGTCCCGACCAGCCTGGTGGAGGAGATCGCGCTGGTCGGCCCCGTGGAGAAGATTCGCGACGACCTCGAGGCCTGGCGCGAGTCACGCGCCACCACCATGCTCATCAACGGCGACATCGCCACGCTGCGCACCATGGCCGAGCTCGTGCTCGGCTAGTCGGACTCCGGCCGGGCAGCGAGCGCCCGACGAGGATCAGACGACCTTGTTCGGGCCGGCCGACGGACCGAGGTAGCGCGCCTCACCGAAGCCCAGTATCGGGAAAAAGATGAACGGCAAGAGGATGAGCCCAACGGTGAACCCGCCGCTCTTCCCGTAGGACTTCGACAACTCGTACAGCACGATGATCCCGATCACGATGTTGACGAATGGGATGAAGTACAAGATCAGCCACCATCCCGGTCGGCCCACGATCTTCAGGATCACGTAGTAGTTGTAGATCGGGATGATCCCTTCCCATCCCGGTCGACCCGCCTTGGCGACAATGTGCCACAGCGCCACGAACACCAGGACGATGACGGCCAGATAGATGATGCCGACGAAGCCGGACCCACTTGAAGCCAACAGGACTCCCATTGCCCCACCTCTCGCTCTCCGCCCGCCTGCGAGGTCAACGGGCGCTCAGATCGTAGACACCCGCACTCCGCGATGGAGGGACCCTGAGCTGGGGACCCCGATGCGTGGCGCCGGACCCGACCAGGCAGCCTGACTCCCGTGTCGGGCACAATGCCCGATGTGACCCTGTTCGACCTCACTGACCTCTTCGAACCCGACACCGCGCCAAAGACGGCATCAAGCATGGAGACAACCCGCCAACCCGCTTATTGTTCACGGCCATCCCTAGACCCACTTGACAGTTTGATTCGGAACAGATGAGGCAAGTTTTGGGTCAGGCAGCAAGTCGTGCTGTGCGGACTGCGTTGTCGAGTTCGCGTTCGTAGGTTCTCCAGGCGGCCGTGAGTGGGCGAGGTGCTGGCCCTCGCGCTGACGTTTTCACCGCTTACGAATACCAGCCGAGCACATCGACAATGACGTTCGTCGTTCCGGAATTGTTGTAGATGGTGACCTGACCGGTGGCCTGGTTGATGGTGGCTATGACCATGTTGGCCCTGGTCTGTCCGGCTGCGGGGTTGAGGTCCGAGGACCCGGGCGGTGTGAGTCCGGGGAACACCGACAGGAATGTGTTGACGGTCGGGGCAACAGCCGTCAAGTTGATCACGACTGCTGTGGCGTTCTGCGGAACACCCGCCAAGTTCGCGACGTTTACCTTGAGTGTATTCGCCGCGCCCGCCACCACAGGCTTGTTCGAACATTGGTTCGAAGGAGTGGTCACGCCCACTGTCCTCGTGTCACAAATTCGCATCGGAGCATTCTCCGCCGTGAACTCCGATCCGGTCGTTGCGCCTGGAGCAGAGAAGTACCCAGCGACATCGACGACCACATCCGCGTGGGCCGAGCTGAAGATGGTCACCGACCCTGCGGACGGTCCCGTCGTCGAGAGCGGCACGACGACCCGGTTGGCTGACACATGACCGGCTACGTAGTTGACGTTCGACGCCGTCGGCTGTTGTGAACCAGTAGGAAAGACGGTCAGGTGGCCGTTGCTGCTCGTGTCGGCCGCTGTGACGTTCAGAACAGCTGCTGTTGCACCAGCAGGAACGCTCGTCGAACCCGAACCGGCCCCGACAACCTCGACGTTGATCTGCCCTCCGGCAGAGAGCGTTCCACCAGGATTCCCGCTCCCACCGTTGCACTGGGAGTTGGGCGTCCCCGACAGATTCGATGGGTTCCCGGGTCGCGTGTCACAGATCCGAACCGGACTGGACAAAGCGTTGTAGAGACCTGATCCCGCCCCTCCCGAGGCAGTCGGAGCCGAATAGCCCTCAACGTCGACCACGAGGTCCGTCTGAGCCAGGCTGAAGAATGAAACGTCCCCCCCGGTGCCAACACCCACGTCGACCAGTCCAGGAATGTTTTGTCCTGCCAGGTAGTTGATGTTCGATGCCGTGGGTTGATTTGTGCCAGCGGGAAACACGGTGACATGGCCAGGTCCGGTGGGATTGACCACAGTGACATTAAGCATCACGGCCGTGGCGGTTGCTGGGACTCCGAACGACCCCAAACCGCCGTTCGCGCTGTCCGCCACGTTGATCGTTCGGACGGTTCCAGCCGCGATGGTGTTGCCGTTGCATTGCGCCGCTGCTCCCGTCAGTCCCGAGACGCTGGTTGCTCGCGTGTCACAGATCCTCACGGGTGCAAGTGGGCTGTACGGTGCCGGTGCCGCCGTGATCGCGAAGGTCTGTGCCGTGCCGCTGGCCGCCGCGTAATTGGAGCCTGCGGCAACGTGGGCCGTGAGCGAGCACGTCCCGACGCTGACGTAGGTCACCGCGAACCCACTTACCGTGCAGACGGAGGTCGCGTTGGAGGTGACCGACTTCGTTCCGTCTCCAGTGGTGCTCACGGTGGCCGTGAAGCCGCCCCCGACCGCACCGGAGGCGGGCAGGTTCGAGATGGTCGGCGTGGTGGGGGTGATCAATATCACCGCCGGGGTGACCGCGTTCGACGCTGCGGACGACGAGCCGGTGCCCACGTCGTTGGTGGCGGCAACGGTGAACGTGTAGGAGGTGCCGTTCGTCAATCCTGTGACGGTGATGGGAGACGACACCCCCGACGCTGTTTCTCCTCCGGGACTCGCCGTCACCGTGTAGGAATTGACCGGATCCCCGCCATCGGATCCCGGAGCGGCGAAGCTGATCACCGCCCTCTGGTTCCCCGGAACAGCGGCGACGCTCGTCGGCGCCCCGGGGACGCCCGGGGTCGCCACGATGGTCACCGTGGTGTCGGTGCTGACAATCGTGGCCTTGACCGGGTTCGTCAGACCGAAGGTGAACGTCAAGCTGGCGGGGTTGATGGGGCAGTTCAACAAGGTGATCTGGACGACCTGGGTCGTCTCGCCGGGGGTGAAGGTGAGGGTGCCGCTCTGGTGCACGTAGGCGGAGTTGGCATACGCGCAGCTGGCGTAGGCCCCGCTGGCCGTCCCGTCGGCGGTGCTGTAGTTCACCGTCACGGTGCTCTCCCCGGGGGCGTTGAGCGTGACCGGGAGGTCGACGTAGCCGTCGGTCTCGCCCACCACGACGTTGGGCGGGGCCGAGATCTCGGGCAGGGACACCGCCGGGGCGCCGCTGGCCCCGATGGTGACGACCCCCACGGCGTCAGCCACCGTGGCGTTGGTCGGGGTGCTCAGGGTCACCGAGAAGCTCCGCGTCGCTGCGGCGCCGGAGCGGTCGAGGATCGGCACCGAGATGTTCTGGGCGGTCTCGCCCGGTGGGAAGGTCAACGTGCCACTGGTGGTCGTGTAGTCGGTGCCGGCCAGGGCTGAGCCGTCGTTGGTGGTGTAGTCGACGGTGACGGGGACGCCCTCGGCGGCGCCCGAGGGCCCACCCAGCACCACCGGGACGTTCACGCTGCCAGCGCTGGCATCGACCTCGGCGTTGAGCACGTACAGCGCCGGGGTGGTGCTTGCCGCCACGTCGCCGGTGATATTCACCTCGGTGGTGGGACTCACGATCGAGGATCCGGTGCTGTTGCCCGAGAGGTTGAAGGAGAACGTGAGAAAGCCCGTGCTGAGGCTGTGCTGGCAGTTCAACAAGGTGATCTGGACGACCTGGGTCGTCTCGCCGGGGGTGAAGGTGAGGGTGCCGCTCTGGTGCACGTAGGCGGAGTTGGCATACGCGCAGCTGGCGTAGGCCCCGCTGGCCGTCCCGTCGGCGGTGCTGTAGTTCACCGTCACGGTGCTCTCCCCGGGGGCGTTGAGCGTGACCGGGAGGTCGACGTAGCCGTCGGTCTCGCCCACCACGACGTTGGGCGGGGCCGAGATCTCGGGCAGGGACACCGCCGGGGCGCCGCTGGCCCCGATGGTGACGACCCCCACGGCGTCAGCCACCGTGGCGTTGGTCGGGGTGCTCAGGGTCACCGAGAAGCTCCGCGTCGCTGCGGCGCCGGAGCGGTCGAGGATCGGCACCGAGATGTTCTGGGCGGTCTCGCCCGGTGGGAAGGTCAACGTGCCACTGGTGGTCGTGTAGTCGGTGCCGGCCAGGGCTGAGCCGTCGTTGGTGGTGTAGTCGACGGTGACGGGGACGCCCTCGGCGGCGCCCGAGGGCCCACCCAGCACCACCGGGACGTTCACGCTGCCAGCGCTGGCATCGACCTCGGCGTTGAGCACGTACAGCGCCGGGGTGGTGCTTGCCGCCACGTCGCCGGTGATATTCACCTCGGTGGTGGGACTCACGATCGAGGATCCGGTGCTGTTGCCCGAGAGGTTGAAGGAGAACGTGAGAAAGCCCGTGCTGAGGCTGTGCTGGCAGTTCAACAAGGTGATCTGGACGACCTGGGTCGTCTCGCCGGGGGTGAAGGTGAGGGTGCCGCTCTGGTGCACGTAGGCGGAGTTGGCATACGCGCAGCTGGCGTAGGCCCCGCTGGCCGTCCCGTCGGCGGTGCTGTAGTTCACCGTCACGGTGCTCTCCCCGGGGGCGTTGAGCGTGACCGGGAGGTCGACGTAGCCGTCGGTCTCGCCCACCACGACGTTGGGCGGGGCCGAGATCTCGGGCAGGGACACCGCCGGGGCGCCGCTGGCCCCGATGGTGACGACCCCCACGGCGTCAGCCACCGTGGCGTTGGTCGGGGTGCTCAGGGTCACCGAGAAGCTCCGCGTCGCTGCGGCGCCGGAGCGGTCGAGGATCGGCACCGAGATGTTCTGGGCGGTCTCGCCCGGTGGGAAGGTCAACGTGCCACTGGTGGTCGTGTAGTCGGTGCCGGCCAGGGCTGAGCCGTCGTTGGTGGTGTAGTCGACGGTGACGGGGACGCCCTCGGCGGCGCCCGAGGGCCCACCCAGCACCACCGGGACGTTCACGCTGCCAGCGCTGGCATCGACCTCGGCGTTGAGCACGTACAGCGCCGGGGTGGTGCTTGCCGCCACGTCGCCGGTGATATTCACCTCGGTGGTGGGACTCACGATCGAGGATCCGGTGCTGTTGCCCGAGAGGTTGAAGGAGAACGTGAGAAAGCCCGTGCTGAGGCTGTGCTGGCAGTTCAACAAGGTGATCTGGACGACCTGGGTCGTCTCGCCGGGGGTGAAGGTGAGGGTGCCGCTCTGGTGCACGTAGGCGGAGTTGGCATACGCGCAGCTGGCGTAGGCCCCGCTGGCCGTCCCGTCGGCGGTGCTGTAGTTCACCGTCACGGTGCTCTCCCCGGGGGCGTTGAGCGTGACCGGGAGGTCGACGGAGCCGTCGGTCTCGCCCACCACGACGTTGGGCGGGGCCGAGATCTCGGGCAGGGACACCGCCGGGGCGCCGCTGGCCCCGATGGTGACGACCCCCACGGCGTCAGCCACCGTGGCGTTGGTCGGGGTGCTCAGGGTCACCGAGAAGCTCCGCGTCGCTGCGGCGCCGGAGCGGTCGAGGATCGGCACCGAGATGTTCTGGGCGGTCTCGCCCGGTGGGAAGGTCAACGTGCCACTGGTGGTCGTGTAGTCGGTGCCGGCCAGGGCTGAGCCGTCGTTGGTGGTGTAGTCGACGGTGACGGGGACGCCCTCGGCGGCGCCCGAGGGCCCACCCAGCACCACCGGGACGTTCACGCTGCCAGCGCTGGCATCGACCTCGGCGTTGAGCACGTACAGCGCCGGGGTGGTGCTTGCCGCCACGTCGCCGGTGATATTCACCTCGGTGGTGGGACTCACGATCGAGGATCCGGTGCTGTTGCCCGAGAGGTTGAAGGAGAACGTGAGAAAGCCCGTGCTGAGGCTGTGCTGGCAGTTCAACAAGGTGATCTGGACGACCTGGGTCGTCTCGCCGGGGGTGAAGGTGAGGGTGCCGCTCTGGTGCACGTAGGCGGAGTTGGCATACGCGCAGCTGGCGTAGGCCCCGCTGGCCGTCCCGTCGGCGGTGCTGTAGTTCACCGTCACGGTGCTCTCCCCGGGGGCGTTGAGCGTGACCGGGAGGTCGACGGAGCCGTCGGTCTCGCCCACCACCACGTTGGGCGGGGCCGAGATGCCCGGGGAAGCAACGGGATTGGCGGCCTGCGAGGGCGGGGCGGTGAGAACCCAGCTGAAACCCGTCAGCACGATCGTCATGGCTGCCAAAACGCAGAGAGCACGCCGTACACCAGTGAATAGAAGCGTCATCGCCTTACCCTCCGTCCGGTTATCCAAAGCGGAATATGTCGGACCGCTTTCGGCCAACCCCTTCGATCGCCAAACTTGCAACTGCTGTTTACCATCACCATCGTCAGCCAAACAAGCGCCTGTTCGAGTGACCTGGGAGAGCTCTGATCTCCTGCCCAGTCGCTCCTTGCGTTGGCCGGCCAGATTTGGCTCCATGGTGATCTCCTTGTCCGAGGCAAAACCCCCGTGGGGCGGTCCGCAATCGCCATTGTCAACGGCACCGGTCGAGGCCTGGTCGAGGCCTGGTCGAGGGTCAGCGCCGAGTTCCTTGGGCTGGGAAAATGGGTGGCGAGAGGAGTGGTGTACGCGGTGCCAGCTTCGGTTCCGCCGTGCAATCCATCGGCTTTGTCGGCGAACGTCGGTTGCAATTGCTATCGTGAATCCGTGAGACGAGGCCCACTCGCGGATCGGTAGCAACAGACTCGAGGGCGGAGCACGGCTTTGAGTGAAGGGCGATTGTGCATTGAAGTGCTTGGGCCTCTCGTCATCAGCGCTGGGCCGATCTCCATGGAGATCGGCCCTCCGAAGCAGCGGGCCCTCTTCGGCCTCTTAGCCCTCCGAGCTGGGAAATCGGCCAGCGTTGCGTATCTCGTCAACGGCCTCTGGGGAGACAACCCCCCCCGGTCGGCCGTCAAGACCCTCCAGACCTACGTCTCGGGATTACGGCGCGTCCTGCCCGACTCCACGCTTGAGACGGTTCCTAGGGGCTACCGCCTCGTGGTCAGCCCAGACGATGTTGACGCCTATCAATTCGAAGCGCTGATCGCTTCAGGGCGCAAGCGTCAAGTGGCAGGAGACGCCGAGCTGGCGCGGCACCTCTTCGAGCAAGGCCTGGACCTCTGGCGGGGCCCCGCACTGGCTGACGTTTCCAATGAGCTCGTGGGCCAGGCGGCGGCGCAGCGTCTCGACGAATTGCGGCGCGTCACGATAGAGGACCTCTGCGAACTGCGACTTGGATTCGGGGAACATCGAGATCTGATCGCAGACCTCGAGGCGTCCGTGGTCGAGGAGCCCCTGCGGGAGCGTCGCTGGTCCCAATTGATGATCGCGCTCTATCGAAGCGGCCGACAAGCCGATGCCTTGCGCGCACACCAGCGATTGCGGCATCACCTCGGAGAAGAGCTCGGGATCGAACCGTCCGCCGAACTAGTCGCCCTCGAACAGTCGATCTTGTTGCAGAAATCCGAGTTGGACTGGGTCGACCCGAACGCGGACCGAACCCAATCGCTCGCGGGAGGTTCTCCTGAGGCTCGGTTGCATGCCACGAGGGACAGTTCGTACCCAGACAGATCCCGCCGTGAACCCACCGAGCCGGCGCAACCGGACGTCAACGCAACCATCGAAACAATTACGGTGCTTTTCACCGACATCGTTGGCTCAACCGAACTGGCGTCCAGCGTTTCGCCGGATGAAGCCGACGCGATCCGCCGCAGCCACTTTTCCATACTTCGCCAGGCCGTGGCTGAAGCAGGTGGTACTGAGGTCAAGAATGTCGGGGACGGCATTATGGTGGCGTTTTCGTCCGCGTCCAGTGCCCTCACGTGTGCGGTCAGCATGCAACAGCGGGTCGGGCAGCACAATCGCTCGATTGATCACTCTGTCGGTCTTCGGGTCGGACTCAGCTCCGGCGAGGTCACGATGGAGGAATCGGACTATTTCGGTGATCCCGTGGTTGAAGCAGCCCGCTTGTGTGCAGCGTGTGAGGGCGGACAAATCATCGCCGCAGACGTGGTCCGCGCCACTGCCGGACGCCGGAGTCTGCATGCCTTTGCCTCGCTGGGCGTGCTGAGCCTCAAGGGCCTGCCCCACCCTGTGGCAGCCCTCGAATTGCAGTGGGAACCCCTCGGCGAAAAAGAATCGGTTCCGTCGATTCCACTCCCTACCCGGATGGCGACGCGGCCGCGCACCGGTCTCGTTGGCCGTGAAGTGGAGATAGAAGCAATCACCAGCTCCGTGAAACGCGCGACACACGGCGATGGACGCGAAATCGTACTGATCGCAGGCGAGGCGGGGCAAGGCAAGACGACGCTCGCCGCCGAAGCGAGTCGAATCGCATTCGATGCGGGAACCTGCGTCCTCTTCGGCCATTGCGAAGAGGATCTCGCGACGCCGTACCAGCTGTTTGCCGAGACCCTCGGGCACTACATCACCCACGCCGCCGAAGAGCAGCTGTTCGAACACGTGGCGACGTTCGGATCTGAGTTGGCTCGGTTGGTGCCGGCCTTGAGCAGTCGGGTGCCTGATCTTCCCCCCACCAGAGCCACCGATTCCGACTCGGAGCGCTATCTCCTTTTCGCCGCCGTCGTGGGTCTGCTGTCCACTGCTTCAGAGCAACAGCCCATCCTGCTGGTTCTCGACGATCTCCAGTGGGCCGATACGGGCAGTCTGCTCCTGCTGCGCCATTTGATCGCGTCCGAGATCCCCATGCGGCTGGTGATAGTCGGCGCCTACCGAGACACCGAATTGCCGCGATCGGGTGCTTTGATGGAGACGCTCGGTGCATTCCATCGTCAAGGCACCCTCCATCGTCTTGAACTCACCGGACTGGACGACAAGGGCGTCGCCTCGCTGATGGAGAATGCGGCTGGTCACAGGCTCGATCAGGCAGCGGAGGATCTGGCCCATGCGGTTTGGCGAGAAACCGATGGAAATCCGTTCTTCGTCGGCGAAGTGCTTCGGCACCTCTCGGAGACCGGCGTCATCTACCGGGATGCGGACGGCCGATGGACAGCCGATCAGGACGTTGAAGTGATGGCGCTGCCAGAGAGCGTCCGGGAGGTCATCAGGGCCAGGGTTGTCCGTCTCGGTTCTGCGGCCGAGCGCGCCCTCTGCATCGGTGCAGTGATCGGGCGTGATTTTGATTACGACCTTCTTGTCAGGGCTTCGAGGGTCTCCGAAGAGGATCTTTTGGATATTCTCGACGCCTGCACCGAATCCGCACTGATCCGTGAATCGGCGAATGCAAACGGCCAGTACAGCTTCTCCCACGCGCTGATTCAGCGCACGCTCTACGAAAATCTCAAACCCACCCGACGGGCACAGATGCACAAGGTCGTCGCCGAGGCACTTGAGGAGCTCTGCCGTACGCGTCCGGGAACTCGAGTTGGTGAGCTCGCCCGCCATTGGTTCAATGCACCGAATTCGCGGGACTCCGCCAAGGCCATCACCTATTCGCGCCAAGCTGGTGATGCGGCGCTCAGCTCGCTGGCACCCGACGATGCACTGCGGTATTACACCCAGGCAACAACCCTCCTGGAGCAATCGACATCTCCCGATCCGGTTCTCGCCCTTGACATACGCATAGGGCTCGGCACGGCGCAACGTCAGACTGGCACTCCCACGTTTCGTGAAACCCTGCTCCACGCGGCAAGGCAGGCGGCCTCTCTCGACGATACCGCACGACTGGTGGCGGCGGCTCTGGCCAACGATCGTGGGACCTTCAGCACCGTTGACGGCGAAGACAGCGAGAAGCTGGCTGTTTTGGAACTCGCCCTGGAACGGATCTCCGACGACGATGCGAATCGCTCACTTCTGCTCGCCACGCTGTGTTCGGAGCTGACTGTCGGTAGTTCAATTGAGCGTTGTGAAGCTCTGGCTCGGGAGGCCATTGCCGTGGCACGCAGGTGTGGCGACGACGCCACAATGGTCCGGGTCTTGAACCATGTGCTCCTTCCTCTGGCGATTCCCTCCCTGCTGCAGCAGTCCCTGGAGCGGTCGGCAGAAGCATTGGCCCGGGCTGAGCGCGTGGACGATCCCCTGCTGCTGTGCTCTGCGGCCAGTGGAAGGCGATACACGGCCGCGTGTGCAGGAGACATAGAGGAGATGGACAGGTGTTTCAGAATCAAGGAGCCGTTGGTCGAGCAGCTCGACCAACCCTTCCTGGCCTGGGTTCATGCCCTGCAGCGCTCGACAAGAGCGCTGATCGCCGGAGACACCGACGAAGCAGAAGCACTCGCGAATAGAGCCCTGTCCATCGGCAGCACCGGAGGCGAGCCGGACGCAATCGCGATCTTTGGAGCCCAGTTGATCATGGTCAATATCTGGCGCGGGACGCTCGGTGACTTGGTTGCCTTGATCGAACAGGCGATTGTCAACAATCCCCGCCTTCCCGTGTTTGTCGCAGCCTTGGCTCTGGCCCATTCCGAAGGTGATCGATTCGAAAGGGCTTCCGACATTTTGGATGACTTCGGCAATATGGGCTTCACGTTGCCCCTCGACGTCACGTGGCTCACCGGGATCATTGCGTATGCCGACACAGCGATCGATTGCCGCCACACAGGTGCGGCGCAGTCGTTGTTCGATCAACTCGAACCATTCGCGTCGCAGTGGCACTACTCCGACATCTCGACCACGGGACCCATCAGTCGCACCTTGGGCGGCCTGGCCACGGTGCTTGGTCGTTACGAGCAAGCGGAGACATTTTTCGCCCACGCCGCCGAGTCGAGTAAACGGGCCAATGCAAAATTCTTTGCCGCCCGAACCGATCTCTATTGGGGGAAAATGCTGATTGAGCAGGGCAGAGCCGGAGATCAGACGCGGGCGATCGCGTTGCTTTCCGCCGCCTGTTCAACAGCGGAGGCGAACGGCTACGGCAACATCGAACGGCGGGCACGCGTCGCACTCGACGCCGTGCAATGACTTCTAAGCCCTGAGAACCCGATTCCGGGCGTGCTAATCCGTCCAGGACGCCCCCGGGTCCCCACTTGGTCACCCTCGGCGCGACACCGGTCGAACCCACTACCGACGAAAGCCTGCAGCAGTCCGCCGCGGGTTCCCTATTGGGCGAGAGAAACGTTCAATCCTGAGCTGCCGGGCCCATCTGGTTGCCACACTTCTGACAAGAGCCTGTTGGTGACGTCATAAGTCGAACGTCCTCAACACCGGTCCAACCCGACGGGACCTCCCGCAGCCGCCGCTCCCTTGCGCCTACCAATGAGCGCCAAGACAGGCAACACCGCCATCAGTGCAGGTCACGTCTTCGGGCATGTCAGTTTTGCCCGATCGATGCACCGCTGAGACCACCACCCTGTCTCCCCCTGCAGTCCCCGTGCGCACTTGGTCTTCTCGAGGGCAACCCTCGGACGACAACCCAGACATCGCAGCCGAGGCGGGAACCATTCATTGTGTGGACACACACGTGGGGCACAATGCGGTTATGACGCTTTTTGACCTCTCAGACCTGACTCAGCCCGGAGCCGAGTCCGAGACTCCCTCTTCCGCAAGACACGCCTCGGACCGACCGAAGGGGATACAGGAGGGAGAACCCATTGACGCCCTCGAGGCCGCGCCCGAGATCGAGGTCCGCATCAGCAAGCGCCGCAAGAAGACATCGGAGGCCAAGTGGGTCGGCGGGCGCATCGTCGTGTCGCTGCCGGCGCATCTCGACCGCGAGAATCGGCAGAAGACGATTGACTGGTTGGTCGAGCGGCTGCTCACGCGCCAACGCCCTCATTCCAGTCTCGACGACGACGGCCTGCTGGCCCGGGCCATCGAGTTGAGCGACCGCTACCTGGTCGGTGCCCGTCCCGTCTCGGTCCGGTGGGTTACCAACCAGTCGGCGCGCTGGGGCTCGTGTTCCTACTACTCGGGCCAGATCCGCGTGTCGCACCGACTACGCGTTGTTCCCGAGTGGGTGCTCGACTCCGTCCTCGTACACGAGCTGGCACACCTGACCCATCCCGACCACTCCCGCGCCTTCCACAAGCTGGCCGGCGCGTACCCGCGCCACGAGGAAGCAGGCGTGTTCCTTGCCGGTTACGGCCTCGGGTTATCCAATCCCATTCCACCGAACTTGCCGCGCTGACGGGCCCCAAGGTGGGCGGATCGCACGAAAAGGCACCCGTCGAGAGACGCCCATGCTGGTCCCACATAGTCCACGAGCACAGATTGTTTCTGTGCGTCCTGGGTTTCGCCGCATTGCTCAGGGCAGTGGTTACGTTCACGTACCAGCCTGCATTCTTCTTCACCGGGGATTCCGTCGTCTACCTCGACAATTCAACTCGCTTGGTGCCGGGCCTAGCCCGGCCGATTCTCTATGCGGTCCTCCTGCGCATCCTATTGACAGTGCACACTTTGATCCTGGTGCCGGCGCTTCAGCACCTCTTTGGTCTCGTTACTGCGACCATCACCTACGCACTCTTGCAACACCTCGGCGTCAGGAGGGGCGTCGCCGTCTTGGGGACTCTTTTTGTCCTCTTCGATCCTCTGCAGCTTGTCCTGGAAGAGAACATCCTCAGTGAAAGCCTCTTCCAGTTCCTTATCGTCGCTTCTCTCGCCATCCTCGTTTGGAACCGCCAACCGTCGGTCTGGCAATGCGGCCTCGTCGGCCTCGGGCTTGCCGCGGCGACAATCACGAGGAACGTCGGCCTGATCCTGATCATTCCGGTGCTTGCGTTCGCATTGGCCCAACGCTTCGGATGGTGGCGGACGCTCGCAGTCGCCCTGTCCTTTCTGGTGCCGCTGCTCGGATACGCGGGGTGGTTTGACGCCACCAACGGTCAATTCGCTCTTCAGGACTACAGCGGTCGCTTTCTCTACGGAAGAGTTGCACCATTCGCGAACTGCGCTGGGCTTGACCTGACGAAAACCGAACGGACGCTCTGTCCACCCACCCGAGACCGGAGTCCGTGGCCCACCTGGTACGACTTCGGTCCGCCCTCGCCCTTCCTGCGCGCTCCCCTGGCCACGGACCCGAACGCCAACCAGATTTCCCAGGAATTCGCTCTCAAGGTGATCGAACGTCAGCCCGTCGACTATGTCTCAGCGGTATCGAAGGACTTCCTCGACTTCTTCAAGCCGGCACGGTCGACCGGCCCCGATGCCGACCCGGTCGCGATCGACTTCGCCTTCCGCAGCGACCACCTGACCGCGTACCCCTCTCCGGCGATCAACACGTGGATCCAGCGGGCCGACGGATCTGGATCAGCGCACGCGGTCATCGTCCGACCGCTCGCGAGCGCACTTATCTTCTGGCAGCGCTGGTTCTACTTCCCCGGACCCGTGCTGGCGCTGGCACTGCTGGCCGGATTCGCTGCTGCGATCGGAAGGACCAGGGGGGCGAGGCGTCGGCTCGCTTCCGAAGGCGTCCTGTACAGCTCCTGCGCGCTGCTCCTGCTCCTCGGCCCAGTCGCCACGACTGTCTTCGATTACCGGTATCTCGTCCCGGTTCTACCCCTCCTTGGGACGGCAGGCGCTCTCGGCACGACTGTCATCCTCGACCGGCTGCGATCGCCGCAGAGCAAGGGGCCATCCGAGCGCCCGGACGTCGGATCCACACCGGTGCCCGGCGACGTCCCCGTCGCTGCCGACGTGGGGTCAGGGGTGTGACTCGCCCCGACGCGATCGTCCGAACAGGGACCTGAGGCGCCGCGCTGGCTTGGTGAGCTTCCAGCTGACGGTCTGGTTCATGTCATCGAGCGCCGCTTGCGTCCGTTCGGCCTGCTCAATGGCCACGTTGCGCTCCAGCAAAGTCCCGTTCAGGAGCTTTTCGAGATCCGCAATCCGCGCACCACGCTGCTTCAACTCGCCCCTCGCCTCGTCGCGCTCGTCCCGGGCCGTGTTGCGTTCGAATATCAGGTGATCCATCCATTGCCGCCGGTTCTCCACCTCGTCGTAAAGCCGATGGAAGCGACTGAGCGCACCTGGCGGGAGCGGAATGACCCGAGCGTCGATTCTGGCCAAGACCTTGTCCCGTGCCCTATTCCATTCGTCTGCGCCGTGTGCCGCGAAGGAGGAATGCGGGCTCAGCCACCGACGGTACAACGACGAGACCGCCGCGCTGTCGGTCACTCCGCAGAGCAACGCCACCTGGAGAATGACATCCCAATCCTCGACAACCGCCAGTGTCTCGTCGAAACGAACGCCCATGTCCACAAAGCACGAGCGCGGAAAGGCGAAGCCGCAAAATGGCGACATGTTCTCGAACATGTGCTTCCAGAGGTCGAAAGGATCCGGGAACGGGATGCCCGTGCTTCCGCGCGGTGTGTAACCGTCTGCATCTCCCCAGGGGACTGACTCAATGGGCTGTTCGGCCACGAGCGCCCGCACCGCGCTCCCCGGCTTGGATCTCGCCGCTTGGCGGAACTCCGAAACCCAGTTGGCAAAGGCGATATCGTCATCATCGAGTGCGGCGATGTACGAACCGCGCGCTTCCCGCACGCCCACGTTCAACGGATGGGCCCTTCCTCCACCCTCAACGCGGACGACGCGCACTCGTTGTGCGAAATCTGGGTCGAACCATTCGACAACTCCATGGAGCTCGGCGATGGTATCCGGCTCGACATCGTGGGCCAGAACCAACACCTCGAAGTCCTGCACCGTCTGTGCGGCCAGCGAGAGCAGCGTCTCGACGAACGTCGACATCCGCTTCCCTTGCGTTCGTACGAGCACGCTGAGAAATGGGGTGGTTTCGGGATCCGGCGGCTCCCAGACCGCCTGCTCCAGGGGAACATATGCGCGGACGAACTGACTGACGATTGCGCCCTCTGCGGCCTGCTCCCGGATCTGCAGGAGAAGGCGGTTGAGCGGCGTATCCGCCGCCAGGACTGCAGCATCGGCAGGGAAGTTCTGGTCCGATCGGCTCAGCTCGAAATCGTTGCGCCCGACCTCGGCCCATCCCGTCTGCGTCATCACCTGTCGCAGGTGGCCGGGCGAGTAGAGCACGAAGCTCGTCTCGTCGAGGAGACCTGTCGGCATGTAGTCGAGTCGACCGATAAGTAGCTTTGCGGCCACGTCGATATGTGTCACGTTGGGAACGGACACCACGAGAGTCGGACGACCACTGGACAGAGACAGGGAATGCAACAGTTCCAGGAGCGCGCGGCCATCGGTGATGTGCCCGAGGAGGTCCACGGCGGTGATGGCCGCCAAGGGTCGACCGTCGAGCTGCGATTCGATGACCGCGCGCAGTTGTGCCGTGTCCGAAAAGTCAACTTCGGCTGCCTCAAAACCACGCTGGGTCAGATCCTGGACGCTCCGTATGTCACTATCGATGCCGACGTAGGACAAGCCGAATTCACGGATCTGCTCAGCCGTCGCCCCGAATCCGCACCCAAGGTCGAGCACAACTTTGCCTTCGGCCGCATGATGCTGTCGGAGGAGGCCCATCACATGCGAGTGGACCGAACCCTCAACGGATACAAGCCGATCGCGTTCAGACACTAACGTCGAACCGGTGCTCGCCGTAGTAGTACCCAACAAACTCTGCAACCCTGCCCTCCCGATCGAGCGGCGTCGGCAACGCGCCAGTCTCTGCGCGGGAGCGGAACTCCTTGACAGCTTTCACCTTTTGGGACTCCGAGGTCGCCAGCATCTCCTCTGACCATAAGGCGACGAGGTCAGGCCTCGAATATTTCCAGGCCATGAGGAGCGCCGCCTCGGCCGAATAGTAACGCTCGGCATCGCTCACGACCAGTCTTCCGTCCACCTGGATCCTCTTGTCGTGGAAGACCCGTGCTGAGGGTTGGTGGATGATCTGGTATCCGGCCAGCCGTGTACGCCAGCTGAAGTCGACGTCATCGCAGTACATGAAGAAGGAGTCACCGTCGAAGCCACCGATCTGTTGCAACAGTTCGGCCCGGATCATCATGCAGGCGCCCGATGCCCAACTCGTGGATCCGTCAACCGGATCGAACTTTTTGGGGTGCTCCAACGGAATCTGTCGCGCCTCGACGATGCCTACCCTCGGGCTGCTCTCGAACGGGCTCAACAATTCCCAGAACACGTCTGGGCACACATAGACGTCAGGGTTCATGACGAACACGTAGTCCGAGTTCCGGTCCCTCAGGTCGAATAGCGTGTTCTGACCTTTCGCCGAGCCCTGGTTCTCGTCGTAGAACACGTAACGAAACTCGTCGATGCCGCTCTGAGGCAATGCGGCGGCAAGATCCCGCTCGAACTCGGGACTGATCGATGGCCGCGAAGACGAGTCCCCGAGAGTCAATTTGATCGATCGGTACGCGCCCCGCTCTCGGGCGAAGCGGCTGGCGGCCCCCAGTCCACGCACGAGGGCAGAGATCTCAGAGGTCGTCTGACGGTAGAGGACCGTCTGGATCCACAGCGACGGAGGCCCTGCTTCGTCGAGCTGGTCCACCCGACCGTTCACGACGCCCAATGTATTGCAACCACCTGGCCGGGAAGCACCATCTCGCGTCCCGGATCGACGGTCGTCGATCCGGCGGCCCATTCCGGAATCGTTTCCTGAGATTCACCTGTGCGCGAATGGAGCGCCGCTGCAACCGGAGCCTCCGCATGGGTGCGTTGCCACGACGCCATGGCGATCGAGAGCCATATGGCGAGGTCGGCGTAGGCACTGAGGTTCTCGAAAATGGTGGTCCTGTTCGCTGAAGTGGACAGCCACCAGTGGATCTCGAGGGCTCCGAACACATAGGTGGCAAGAAGCGCAACAAGTGAAGCGACCACGACGAACCAGAGCCAGAGGTCATTTCCAATCGACAGCCCGCTCCGGTTTCCGTTGAAAACCAACGCCGCGACGACGGCGATGCACGCGGCATAGGGGACGATGTGCAGGTTCGACCACACCGCCGGCGCCGTGGCATGCATCCGGAGACTGAGCGTCTCACTTGAACTCCCGACGAAATCGCTTCCGATCCTTTCGTACCGGATGTAACCCACCCAGAAGAGGCCCGGCAAGGCCATGACGATAGTGATGAGAGATACCCTGCCCGCCCATCGAATCCACGCGACCCCGGCCGTCCGCCGCGCTCTCGCGGTGGCGCGGAACGCCGCGTCCAATGGATCCGCAGGCCGCGGAGTATGGCGGATGGCCAAGAGTCCCAAGACGACGCAAGCCGTGAGAAACCCCTCGGTCTTGGTCAGGCCCGCCACAGTCGCACAGACCCAGGCCGCAGCCAGATTGCGCGTCGACGGGGGAACGAGGAGACCGATGATCACCGACGCCAAAGCGCCGGCCGCCCACAACAGGTCGGCGTACCCGCCCACCCCGTACACCCCACTGAGACCAAAGCCGATCAGGCAGACGCACGCTCCCGAGACCAGCGCCGTGATGCGGGGAAGGACGCGAGGCTTTTCCCCCACGGTCGCGACAATGGCGCAGCCCACCGCTCCGAGGGCGCAGGCGTTGAGCACCGCCGTAATGATCACGGCCAGCCGGAGGTCGACGCCACCCTCTGCGACGAAAGCCAGTGCGCCGCTGGCTGGGACCAGCGGCGGGTAATTGGGGTTCGAGAAGCGGTAGACCGGGTTGGTCAGGGCGCTCTGCAGGATATTGTGCCCGCCGTAGATGAAAAGGGAGTGCATCGTCCAGATGGCATAGCCGTCGTAGGCCAATATGGGTGCGCGAAGCGCCTGCAGCGGCCAGGCGACCGCAAGCGCGATCACTACCACGGTGACACAGGACCACGCGGCGGGGCACGTCTTGCGCGACGCAGAGTGTTCGGCCCGGACTTCGCGCCGAACTCGGTGACGACCGAGCGCCGCGATCGCCTGAGGGCGCAACCATGCCAGCGAGGCCATGTTGGCCAGCACCGCGACGACAACGAACCAGAACAGGATCGTCGCCCCGAACGCCGCCTCCATCTCCGCTGCGATGGCAGCCAGCACAGCCCCGACCAGCGGAGTCATGAAGAAGGTAATCGGCCGAGCTCCAAGAAAGACGAGCGAGGGAATCGCGGCAGGGGCGACGAGCAACAGCAACGCGGCTGCGATGTGCGACGTCATGACGCGCTGTGCGCCCGGATCACATAGCCGGAGCAACCATTGCCCGCCTGAATGGACGCAATCCAGCGTGCCGCCGACTTGTCCGGCACCGGATTCGCCCAGAGCGTGGCGGCCTCTAAGAGCATTTGGGCCGGCGTGCCGAATCCATCTCCGGCATAGACCTCGATCCCCTTGGGCACGGCCCGCTCGAACTCCCTCCGAAGACAGAGGTCGCCGCTGTACCCATCCCGGGCTCCTGTGATCGCTGCGGACGTCCCAAGCGAGGCGGTGGTCTGCAAGGACGTATGCGTTGCAGACAACAGCCCTACAGAGGCCGCACCGGCCACGGCGACGCCGGCAGCCAGTTTCAGCGCATGTCGCGTTCTGCCGGGGGCGCGGCGAGACCCGGCATGGCGGGCGGGACCCGTCCGGATGGCCATGGGAACAGTCTCGTGGATCGGGCGCAGCCCCGCCGGATGAGGGCGAACGCGGCCTGTCGGTCAGACGGGCTCGGCCGCCAGGATGCGACCCAGTCGGCGGAGGCTCTCGTTCGCCCCACCGAGGGTGAGCTCGATCTGCTCGGTCAGAAGGAAGTAGCGGTGCAACGGGTAGTCCCGGTCGACGCCGACGCCGCCGTGCAGGTGCGAAGCGGCGTGCACCACACGCTGGCCGCCCTCGGCCGCCCAGTACTTGGCGATCGCCACCTCCGACGAAGCCGGCAGGCCGGCGGCCAGCCGCGCCGCCGCTTGCCACGCGGTCAGCCGGATGGCCTCGGTGTCGACGTAGGCATCGGCGGCGCGCTGCCCCACCGCCTGGAAGGTGGCGATGGGCTTCTCGAACTGCACCCGCGTCTTGGTGTACTCCGCCGTCAGTTCCAAGGCTGTCGCGCAGACGCCGGCCTCTTCGATGCACAGCGCCGTCGTGGCGTACTCGGTGATGCAGTCGATGACCGCGGCGCCGTCAGCGCCTTCACCGACGAGCCGGTCGACGCCGACCCGCACCCCGTCGAGCTCCACGATCGCCTCGGGCCGTCCCGTCGTCGTCGTCTGCCGCGTCAGACGTGATGCCCTCGGCGCCCGGCTCCACAATGAAGACACCCGGACCGGTGGTCGTGCCGTCCGCGGTCCGGCAGGTGGCGGGCACCAGGATGGCATCGGCCACGAGGGCAGCCGGCACGCAGGCCTTTGTGCCTGCGAGCACCCACGAGCCGTCAGCCTGAGCCGTTGCCGTGGTGGTGGGCTCGGTCCCGCCGGGCAGGACCACCTCTCCGGCCAGCTCGGCCATGGCGGCTGTGAGGACCGTCTCCCCGCTGGCCACGCCCGTGAGCCAAGCCTTGCGCTGCTCGTCGGTGCCGAAGCGGTCGAGAGGCAGCGCGCCATAGACCATCGTCTCGACCACGGGGACATAGGCCGCGGTCCGCCCCGCCGCCTCAATGACGAGACAGGTCGCGACGAAGTCGAGCCCGGCGCCCCCGACGTCCTCGCCCAGACCGATGCCGAGCAGGCCGGCATCGGCGAGCTCCTTCCAGAGCTCGCGGTCGAAGGGCCCGTCGTCGCCGGCGCCCGCCTCAAGCTCCTTCAGGCGCTCGTGCGTCGACCGGTCTCCGAAGATCTGCCCGGCCAGCTGGCGGACAGCCTCTTGCTCTTCGCTGTAGTTGAAGTCCATTGCAATCTCCTGGCTCTCGGCGGGCTCAGCGCAGCGACCGCGGCATGCCGAGGCCGAAGATCGCGATGAGGTCCCGCTGAATTTCGTTGGTGCCGCCTCCGAAGGTGAGGATGATCATGGAGCGGGCGTACATCTCCAGTCGCCCGGCTACCACTGCCGCGGGGGAACCGCGCGTGAGATAGCCGGCCTGCCCGATGATCTCCATGAGGGAGCGGAAGGCCCGCAGGTAGAACTCCGTGCCGAACACCTTGATGGAAGAGGCGTCGGCGACGTCGAGCTGCCCCTGCGTCGCCTGCCAAGCCACCTTCCAGTTGATGAGGCGGAGGAACTCCAGCTCGGCATGCACGCGGGCCAGGTGCTCCTGCACCCACTCCTGGTCGATCACCCGCCGCCCGTCGGGCAGCTTCGTGTTCTGGGCCCACGCCCGCACATCGGTCAAGACGCGCTCAATGATCCCCGGCGAGCACAGCGTCACCCGCTCGTGGTTGAGCTGGTTGGTGATGAGGTTCCAGCCCTGGTTCTCGCCCCCGACCAACGCCGACGCCGGCACGCGGACGTCTTCGTAGAACGTGTAGTTGATGTTGTGGTCGCCGAGGAGCTTCATCGGGACCACCCGGATGCCCGGGGTGTCCATCGGGATCAAGAACATGGAGATGCCCTTGTGCTTGGCGACGTTCGGGTCCGTCCGGGTGGCCAGCCAGATGTAGTCCGCGTCCCCCGCCAGGCTGGTGAAGATCTTGGCGCCGTTGATCACGTACTCGTCGCCGTCACGCACAGCCCTGGTCGTCAGCGACGCCAGGTCGGTACCCGAGTTCGGTTCCGTGTAGCCGATGCAGAAGTGGATCTCGCCGGCCAGGATCTTCGGGAGGAAGAACTCCTTCTGCTCCTGGGTGCCGAAGTTCATGATGGTCGGACCGACGGTGTTGATCGTGAGCATCGGCACCGGTGCTCCACTGCGCATCGACTCGTCGAAGAAGATGAACTGCTCAATGGCCGAACGACCCTGCCCGCCCCATTCGGTGGGCCAGCCGATGCCGAGCCAACCGTCGCTCCCCATCTGCTTGACCACCTTGCGCACCACCGGGCCGATACCGCCCGCGTGGGAGAGCTCCTGCTCCAGCTCGGGGGTCAAGAGGTTCTCGTAGTAGGCGCGCAACTCGCTCTTGAGCGCCTGTTGCTCCTCGGTCAAGGCAATTTCCATAAGGTCCCTCCCGGGTGGCGGGGCCGCATCGACCCACGTCAGCGCCATATCGTCGCCGGCCCGGCCCTGCAGGCTCGGCGCGGTAGAACACGTTACAGTCCGGCCTGCTCGGGCAGCCAATGGGCCGAAGAGGCGCTCGCTGACCGCCGAGTAACCTCCAATCCGCCCCGGGGCGGTACCCCGGGGGCACGATCGAGTCCCGCATCGAACCCCGAGGAGCTACTCACCATGCCTGAAGCTGTCATTGTCGCCACCGGCCGCACCCCGATCGGGCGGGCCAACAAGGGCTCGCTCGTCGAATGCCGGCCCGACGACCTGAGCGCACTGGTCCTCCGCACCGTGCTCGAGCAGGTGCCGCAGTTGAACCCCGCCGAGGTGGAGGACGTCCTGCTCGGCTGCGGGCAGCCCGCCGGTGAAGCGGGTTACAACATCGCCCGGGTGGCCGCCCTCCTGGCCGGCCTGGACAACGTGCCCGGCGTCACGGTGAATCGCTACTGCTCCTCGTCCCTCCAGACCATCCGCATGGCGGCCCACGCCATCCGCGCCGGTGAGGGCGACGTCTTCATCGCCGCCGGCGTCGAGACGGTGAGCCGCTACGCGCACGGCGCGTCGGACACGGGTCCCCACAACGAGGCGTTCGCCACGGCCGAGGAGAGGACGAAGGTCCGCGCCCCCGCCGTGACCGAGCCGTGGAGCCCCGGGGCCGGCCTGCCCGACGTCTACATCGCCATGGGCCAGACGGCAGAGAACGTGGCCGAGTACGAGAAGGTCACCCGCGAGGAGATGGACGAGTTCGCGCTGCTCTCGCAGACCCGGGCCGTCGAGTCCCAGCAGAACGGGTTCTTCGAGCGCGAGATCATCCCGGTGACCCTGTCCGACGGGACGGTCGTCACCAAGGACGACGGGCCGCGGGCCGGCACGACGCTCGAAGGGCTGTCCAATCTCAAGCCGGTCTTCCGCGAGGGCGGGACCATCACGGCCGGCAATGCCTGCCCGCTCAATGACGGCGCGGCGGCCGTCATCGTCATGAGCGACACGAAGGCCAAGGCGCTCGGCATCACGCCGTTGGCCCGCATTGTGGCGAGCGGCGTCACCGGCCTCAACCCCGAGATCATGGGCCTCGGTCCGGTGGACGCCTGCCGCCAGGTCCTGGCCCGGGCCAACATGACCATCGACGACATCGACCTGGTCGAAATCAACGAGGCCTTCGCGGCCCAGGTGATCCCCTCGGCCAAGCACCTCGGCATCAGCTGGGACAAGCTCAACGTCAAGGGCGGCGCCATTGCACTCGGCCACCCGTTCGGCCAGACCGGCGCCCGCATCATGACCACTCTCCTCAACGCGCTGGAGGACACCGGCAAGACATTCGGCCTGGAGTCGATGTGCGTCGGCGGCGGCCAGGGCATGGCCATGATCGTGGAGCGCCTCAACTGACGCGAGGGCTGCGCCGGGGCTGACGCCGTGTCGAGCCGGCGAGCCCGACAGCGACAGCCTCCAGCGGGCCCGCAGCTACAGCGTGAGGGTTCCGGCCTGCGCCTCGTCGACGGCGGGAACCGGACCGGGGTCCACGCCCTCGGCTGCGGCCAGATGCAACGAGACGAGCGAGCCCACCAGTGTCAGGTCGAAAAAGCGCGCCAGGTCGTCGTTGCCTTCGGCTCGCACCTCGAACACGTCGGCCATCACTTCGTCTGTGGCGGCGCGGACGGCGTCGAACTGGCCCGCAGTGCGCGGCGCCTCGCCGGCGTGGCGCAAGAGCACCAGTGACATCGTCTGCCGTGTGACGTCGCCGCCCTGGCCCCAACCGGCCAGCTCGTCATGGATCACATCCGGCAACGTCGCCGCGAATGCGGGCGCCTTGGCGTTGAGGTTCACCTGCGCCTTCCACCAGTGGGCCGCCACCGCCGCGGTGCCGGCGGAGCCATAGACGAGCGGGATCGTCCGGCCGAGCCGGCGCGCCAACTCGGCCGGGACGCCGCTGCTCGCCACGCAGGGCGTCTCGCCGGCGGGCCAGGGCGGTTGCGGCCGCGTCAACCGTCTCGGTGTCGTCCGGCCGCAGGCCGGCACGGATCAACGCGACGAGTAGGGCCACCGTGGTCGCCCCCAATGCGACGCGGGCGGGCGCGCCGCCGGACTCCACCGGGCACCAGGGCAGGCCGGCGCCCGCAGCCAAGCGGGCCAGCGGCCCTCCCTCATCACCGCCGACGGCCACGACACGTGCGCCGCGCTCGACCGCCTTCTCGGCGGCGGTCAGTGTCTCTTGGGTGTGCCCCGAGGACGACACGGCGAGGACCAGCGTCGACTCATCGACAAAGGCGGGAAGCGCAGATCCCCGGCCCACCCAGAAGGGAACGGTCAGGTCGGGTGCGGTGAGCGCGGCCGCCGCCGCGCACGCCGTGCCACCGGTGCCCAGACCAAAAGCGGCGACAGTGCGCACGCCGGAGCCACCGACAGGGCGAGAGCCCGTCGCGAGCCCGGCGAAGGCGTCTTCCGCCGTCCGCAGCGCCGACGACAGCTGCTCGGGCAGGGCGGCCGTGGCCTCCCACACCCCGAGCGTGTCGAGAGGGTCCGTCCCGTTCACCCAGACGTCGGACCGGTGGCCCGCACCTGGTTGGTCTCGGCCTTGGCCATGAGGCGCTCGTGCTCGGCCTCGCCGACCGTCACGGCCTCGTCGATCAACAACACGGGCACGCCGTCCACCACCGCGTAGCTCTTGTGCAGCCGCGGGTTGTAGAGGACGTCCTCGTCTTCGAACCACAGCAGTGGTCCTTTGTCCTCGGGGCAGGCCAGGACGTCGAGCAGGAGTGGGTCGAGGCTCATGAGGAACTCCTCAGTTCGGGCCGGCCGCGAGGCCGGCGTTGGCGGCTATGAGCTGTTGCACCTCGGCCACGTGCGCCGCGCAGCGCTCGGCTGTCTTCGCTTCGACGTTGAGGCGCAGCAACGGCTCCGTGTTGGAGGGGCGGACGTTGTACCACCAGTCTCCGTGCTCGACGGTGAGCCCGTCCAGCATGTCGACCGAGGCGCCGGCCTTGCGTTCGTGCGCGGCAATGGCCGCCACGGTGGCGGCGGGGCTGGTCACGGCGGTGTTGATCTCTCCCGAGTCGACATAGCGCTGGTAGGGCTTGAGCATCTCGGAGAGCGGCTGCCCGCTCTGGCAGAGCAACTCCAGAACCAGGAGCGCCGTGATGATGCCCGAGTCGGCTCGGAAGTTGTCGCGGTAGTAGTAGTGCCCGGAATGCTCACCGCCGAAAACGGCTCCCGTCTCGGCCATCACTTTCTTAATGATGGAGTGGCCGACCTGGGTGCGGATGGGGCGCCCGCCCATTTCCGTCACGACCTCGGGGACCACGTGGGAGCAGATGAGGTTGTAGAGGATGGTCTCCCCCGGGTGCTTGGTCAGCATGGACGCGGCGACCAGCGCCGTGGTCAGCGAGCCCGACACGGGCTCCGCCTTCTCGTCGACCAGGAAGACGCGGTCCGCGTCCCCGTCGAAGGCCAGCCCGATGTCGGCTTCATGCTCGAGGACGGCCGCCTTCAGCGCAATGAGGTTCTCCGGCTGAATCGGGTCAGCCGGGTGGTTCGGGAAGTTGCCGTCGAGCTCGGGGAACAGGATGTCGACCGTGAAGGGGAGCCTCTCGAACACAATGGGCACGACCAGCCCACCCATGCCGTTGGCGGTGTCGGCCACGACCTTGAGCGGGCGTAGCGAGCCGAGGTCGACGAAGGACACGACGTGGTCGGCCCATTCGTCGAGCAGGTTCTGCTCGCTCCAGCCTCCCGTCAGGGGCGGCGGGGTTTGGCCCAGCAACTCCTCCGCGCCGGCCTCTATGTCGGCCAGGCCGGTGTCGCGCCCGATCGGCCGGGCCCCCGACAGGCAGAGCTTCAGCCCGTTGTACTGCGCCGGATTGTGCGACGCCGTGAACATGGCGCCGGGCGAGTCGAGGTGGCCCGACGCGAAGTACAGGAAATCGGTGGAGGCCATGCCGAGGTCGACGATGTCGACGCCCTCGGCCCGTACCCCGTCGGAGAAGGCGGCCGCCAACTCCACCCCGCTCTCGCGCATGTCACGGGCCACCAGAATCTGCGGCGTCTTGACGAAGCGGGCCATGGCGCGACCGATGGCGAGGCACATGTCGGCGTCGAGTTGGTCCGGCACGGTGCCGCGCACGTCGTATGCCTTGAAGACCTGGTCCATGCGGCTTTCGGGGGGGCTCACGGGCCCCACCATAGGGGGCGCCCACGCGGCGCTTCACACCCGCACCCTCAGTGGAAGATGACGCTCCCGTTGGTTGCGATGGCGATGATGGCGACCAGATTGAAGCTGGCGTGGGCGACCATGTTCATGCCCAGGCGGCCGGTGCGGTACGAGACGGCGGCCAGGATGACCCCGAAGGTGGCCAGGCCGGCCAGCTGAATCCATTCGCCGTGGGCGAGGCCGAAGAGGAGCCCGTCGACGATCACGGCCAGGACGACTCCGGCGGCCCGGGCGCCGCCGGCTGCCCCCAATTTCGTGAACAAGCGGACGAGCGCCTTCAGCAACAGGCCCCGGAAGAAGAGCTCCTCCATCGCCGGCGCCAGCAGCACGGTGGCGATGGCGATCACGACGAAGCCGGCGCCGTGCGACGCGCCCGTCAGGCGCTGGGACGGCCCGTTGAAGTTCTTGATGTCGTGCTGGAACGGCGCGTACATGATGGCGACGAGGATCTGGCCGCCGACGCCGATGGCGATGCCGACGAGGTCGATGAGCCGGAAGCGCACGCCGAGGTCGCGGATGAAGTTGCCCGTCCCCTGGGTCCGGCTGGCCAGCCACGGCGCGCCGATGAAGCCGATCCACAAGCCGAGCAGCGTCGTGACGACGTACCACTCGGGCGGCACCGAGGCCGAGGCGATGGCCGTCATCTGCGCACCGGTCTTGCCGGCGATGGCGCCGGCGATGTACCCGAAGATCAGCGCGCCGATCTGGCCGACCAGGAAGCCGATGACGGCGTACAGGAGCCACATCCAGCCCTGGCGCCTGGTCTGCGGAGGGACCCAGGGCGTATCGAGGAAGGGCACGTCGCCGGCCGGCAGCACCGAGGGCGGGGGCGGCAGGAAGCTGAACGTGGGGTCGTAGGGCGGCATGGGAGGGGGCGGTGGGGCGACCGGTGCGTCCTCGGGGGGGGCCTGGAGCCATTCGCGGGGCACGAACCCGTCCGGAACGGGCCCGGGCGGGCGGGCCGGGAGGCCCGCTGGGCCAGGAGCCGCCCCGCCGGGCTCGGAATCGGTCACGGACAGACGTTACTGGCGCCCGCAACGCCCCCACCTGCAGGGAGACCCCCGGGACCCGAGGTGACGAGGCGGTCACCACAGTCGAGGGGCGGCGCCTAGCATGGATGCCGTGAGCGCCCAGCGTACGGACAAGCCGGCCGGCAAGCCGAACGCGCCTGATGGCGGGGACGGAACCTCCCAGCAGGGACAGCCGTCGGGACAGAACTGGCGTTGGCTCTGGGGCGTCCTGGCCATCGGGATCGTGGCCATCCTGCTGGCCGTCGGCACCATCAAGACCAGCAACGCCAAGTCGGTCTCGTACACCAAGTTCCTCCAGGACGTGTCGTCCAAGCAGGTCTCGACGGCGCAGATCTCCAACGCGACCGGGGAGATCACCGGCAAGCTGAAGGACGGGACGTCCTACACGGTCCAGGGCCCGAGCCCTTCCCTGCCCAACGACGTCACCGAAATGCGGAACAACGGCGTCGCGGTCAGCTTCCCGACCCCGTCGTCGAACCTGTTCACCGACCTGCTCCCCTACCTCTTCATCATCGCCATCGGCGCCGGATTCATCTACTTCATCGGCCGCCAGACCAAGGGGCAGATGTCGGGGATCATGTCCATCGGCCGCTCCAAGGCCAAGACCTTCAGCAGCGACCGGCCCTCGACCACCTTCGAGGACGTGGCGGGCTACACGGGGGTCAAGCAGGAGATCAGCGAGGTCGTCGACTTCCTCAAGACCCCGGCCCGCTTCAAGGAGATCGGCGCCAAAATCCCCAAGGGCGTGCTGCTGGTCGGCCCGCCCGGGACCGGCAAGACATTGATCGCCCGTGCCGTCGCCGGTGAGGCAGGCGTCCCCTTCATGTCAGTCAGCGGCTCGGACTTCATGGAGATGTTCGTGGGCGTCGGGGCCAGCCGGGTGCGCGACCTGTTCCAGACGGCCCGCAAGCAGGCGCCGGCCATCGTCTTCGTCGACGAGATCGACTCCATCGGGCGCAAGCGCGGCGCCGGCCTCGGGGGCGGCCACGACGAGCGCGAGCAAACCCTCAATCAGATGCTCTCCGAGATGGACGGCTTCGACACGTCCGAGGGCGTGGTCATGATCGCCGCCACCAACCGCCCCGACATTCTGGACCCGGCCCTGCTGCGGCCGGGTCGCTTCGACCGCCAGATCGTGGTGCCCCTGCCCGACCTCGAGGAGCGGCTCCCCATTCTCGCCGTGCACTGCAAGGGCAAGCGCATGGCGAACGATGTCGATCTCAGCGTGGTGGCCCGGGGCACGCCCGGCATGAGCGGCGCCGACCTGGCCAACCTCGTCAACGAAGCCGCCCTGCACGCCGTACGCCGGGGCAGCCTCGACATCGCCATGGCCGACTTCGAGACGGCCCGGGACCGCGTGCTCCTCGGGCAGCGCCGCGAGTCCATGGTCCTCTCGGAAGGCGAGAAGGAGCGCATCGCCTACCACGAGGGCGGCCACGCCGTGCTGGCGTACGTGCTCGAGAACGCCGACCCGGTGCACAAGGTCACGATCCTCCCGACCGGCATGGCGCTCGGCGTCACCCACCAGCTGCCCATGGAGGAGCGTCACATCCACCCCCGCGACTACATCGAGGACTCGCTCTGCGTCCGCATGGGTGGACGCGTGGCCGAGCTCCTCGTCTACGGCGACCTCTCGACCGGCGCCGCCAACGACCTCGTCGGCAACACCGAACTCGCCCGGAAAATGGTGCGCGAGTGGGGCATGAGCGATGCCATCGGCCCCATGGCCTGGGGCTCAGCCGGTCAGGTCTTCCTGGGCGAGGACCTCATGCACACCCGTGACTACTCCGAGGACACCTCCAAAATCATTGACGACGAGGTCGAGCGCATCCTGCGCGTCGAGGAGAAGCGCGCCATGGACGTCCTGAGCAAGCACCGGGGCGGCCTCAACGCCATCGCCCGCGCGCTGCTCGACAACGAAATCATCGACGGCGCCGAAGTGGCCCGCCTGGTCGACGAGGCCCACGGCTCCCCCGTGCACACGGAGGGCGCCAAGTCCGTGCCCCACTTCCACGAGGCGGCCATCACTGCTTCGACGAGCAACGGCGCCAACGGCAACGGGCATCACGCCGTCACCGACGGTTCTCCCGGCGCGGAGCAGGGTCACGAGCACGGTCACCACCCGGTGACGGACGGCACCCCAGGCGCCGACCAGGGACCGGTGGCAGTGCCCGGGCCGCCGACCGGCGCCGGCGCCGGCGCCGAGACGTGGGCTCCCCCGCCCTGGCCCCCGCCGGCCAATCCGGCCTCCGGCCCGGAGGGACCAACAGTCCGCTAGGCACGGCGCGCCCCCTGTCCGGAACACAGGAGGCTGCGTGACTGCCGGCGCCACCTCCTAGGACGAACGCTCAGACGCCGATGGCCGCGGCCAGAGGAATGCCGGGCATGGAGACGACGCCGATGCCCGCACTGGGGCCCGCCTCCTCGCTCACGGACATCGGCCCAGAGGCATGCACGACAATCGGGTCCGGACCGGCTGCGGCGAGCGGCGAGCCGGAAACCACGACGGTCATTCCGGGCGCCACGGTGCCCTCGGCGACAACCTTGTCCCCAGAAGCGGTCGTGCCGGCCGCACTGTACGTCTCGGCGGACGTCGAGGAGTTGAACAGGGCCAGGTATGCCGGCGCCGCGCCCGGCACGGCGGGGCTGGCGCTCGTGCCGGGCGCGGGCACCACCCACTCGCCGCTGGGCGAATCGGCGCTCGAGCCCCCCACGGCGACCGCCACCCCTGCCTGCGGGGCAGGGGTGGCGGTCGCGGGAAGGCTCACGGTCCGGCTGACCACGACCCCGGATCCTCCCGTGGCATCGACGGCGGTCGAGTAGGTCTCGTTGGCGGGAATCCTCGTCTGCGTGCTCGTGAAGATGGGCCATGTCGTGCCCGGGAGGATTTTCTGCGTCAACGGTGCCAGCGGGCCCGACGGCAGGTAGAAGTGGACCGTCACCGATTCGGTGCTCGTTCCGGGATTGAACACGTCGATTTCGGTCCCGGCGCCCGGGACCTCCTGGGCCTGGGGTATCGCCCAGTGCGATTGGGTCGCCATCACGCCCGGAACGAGCGAGACGCCACCGGACGTTCCCCCGGGGCCCACGATCTCTTGCACCTCTGAAGCGACGATGCGGCCGGTCCGTGTCGTCACGACCGTGCTGAGGGTCGAGATCTGCTGGACCTCCGCCGCCACGTTCTCCACGGCGACCTGTCCCGCCGGCAGCACAATCCCCTGGTAGTTGATGGGATGGACCGTGCCCGTCGGCGTCACGAAACTGAGATCGACCACGACCGGTGTCGACGTCGGGTTGAGCAGGGACACGTAGAGCGCGTTGGCGGCGGCGGTGGAACCCCCGGCGAAGTACCACTGATCCGAGGTGGTGCTCTGACAGGGCGCCTGGGACCACCCCAGTGGGTTGCTGATGGTCTGCGTGACCGCGACCCCACCCCCCGACGTGATGACCGTCTCGGATTCCCACGAACCCGACGACAGGGCGGGGATAGCCGGCGTCATCGTGGCTCGTGGCGGGACGTCGGTGGCGGCGTGGGCGCTCGCACCGGTGTCGGACACGGCACTGATGTCGGCCGTGACGGGCTCCGTCGTCGTGTTGGTCAGCACGAGAAAGCCCGGTGAGACGCCACCGGTGGCCGACTGGCCCGTGCAGTACCAGGCGGTCGACTCGGCATCGGGCGCGCCGACGAGCGCGCCCGGATTGGGTGCGGCGCCAACCGGGGCCGGGGTTCCCCGCACGCTCGCAGCGATGCCGACTCCGGCAACGACGAGCACGGCCAGTGCGACCACACGCCACCGGTGCTCGCGGCTCACGTGGGTCGGCGTCACAGGGTCACCGTCTCGCTGATGAGCACCGTCTCGACGACGAGGGGGGCGGCGGGGGTGGACGTCTCCGCGCTCGGCGAGGACGGCCGATCAGGGCGAGAGCGAGGAGCACCCAGGCCGCCAGCTCGAGGATCACGACGAGCGGGACCAGAGGGAACTGCGATAGCGAGAATGTGGCCTGGCCCTTTGCCGTCACCGCGTACTGCGCCGCCCATCCGAACGCCGGCTGGCGCGTCAACGTGTGGCCGTCCACGCGCAGCGACGAAGGCGCCGGCCGGGGCGTAGCCGGCGTAGAGGGTGCCCGCCGGGACCGCACCGGTGGCGGCGGAGCCGTCCGAGAGGGCGCTGAGCACCGATTGCCAGCCCGCCACATCGGTCACGCTCGGGTAGACCGAGGCCGCCGTGGGCAACGCACCGGCGCGGGTCGCCGTGACAGGCATGTCCTCCCCGTTCTCGTAGACCTGCGCGCCGAGCACCCCGGGGACGACCTGGAGGTCATTTTGCTGGAGCAGATCCGCATTCAGGCCGGGGGGCGGCGGTGCGCTCACCGACGCCGGGTCCGACCCGACCAAGGACGGGGCCAGCGCGTCCACCACCACGACATAGCGCACGCCCGCGGGGGCCAGCAGGCGGCCGAGGTGCACGGTGCCGCCGGCGACCGCCAGACGGACCGCATTGGCCACCTCCCCGGCCGGCCCGGGGCCGGCGGGAGCGAACACCTGAGCGGTGTCAGGCAGCGCCTGCGGCGTGAGGGCGTACGCCAGGCCCGGTTCGACCGACCACCCCCCCGCCGGCAAGGCCCGGGGGTCACCCAGCCACAGGACCCGCGCCACGCCCGTGCTGGGCTGGGCCAAGAAGGCCAGCGGTTGCTCCACCCCTTGCGAGGGGAGATCCCAGCGGCCGCCGACGGCTCCGCCCACCACCGGGAGGAGGCCCACTCCGACGAACACGATGGCGGCGGTACTGACCAGCTGACGCCACCCGAAGGCGCGACCACTCAGGTCGTTCTCGAAGGCGGCGATCCCGATGCCGATACACATCGCCACCGCGAGCGCAGCCGGCGCCAGCACCACGGTCTCAGAAGGCGTGAAAGACCCGAGGTCGCCGTGGCTGGTGGCGTAGGCGAGTCCCCAGGAGGCCAACGCCGTCACCCACAAGCGCGCCGCCCAGGCCAGCCTGGTGCCGCGGGCGACGAAGAGAGGCAGCGACGCACCCAGCACGAGGAGCCACGCCAGGGGCGACCGGACAGCTGGACCGACGGCGAAGCGCACGACATCACCCCAGCTCGCCGCCGTGGCGCCCGAGAGCGGAAGGCCGAAGATGGCCACCGACCCCTTGCCCGCCAGTGCCGTCCCGACCACCCAGGGCAAGGCCAGGACCAACGCCACGAGCACCGCCTGCACCGCGACCACCAGCACTCGACCGGACGACTCATGGCGGCCGATCAGGACCGACCCAAGCACCCATGCCACCGCCATGACGAGCACCATCGGGAGCACGGCCGGCGCGAACGCCGATGCGGCCGCGATGACGGCGCCGAGAAGGACGACCTGTCCGGTGGGCCGGCTCCGCCAGCGTGGTCCGGGCTCGACGTCGTAGGGAGCCACACCGGCGGCGCGGGCCAACCGCAGCGCAATGAACGGGAAGGCGGCATAGGCCACCAAGCCGTCCCAACGGCCCGTGCCGAGCGCGCCGTAGGGCAGCGGGAGACCGAGGTAACAGATGACCGCCACGACACGGGCGCGAGGTGACACGAGCGGTTTCAGGCAGCGCGAGACGCCCCAGGCACCGAGCGGGATGCACCCGAGCAGCAGGACGCGCTGCAAGGTGCCCATGGCGCCGAAGAAAACGGTGCCGGTCAAGCCGACCAATCCGAAGGCGGGAGAGGCCGGCGCCGTCGTGCCGACCCCGGACGACTGCCAGCCCGAGAAGAAGTGGTGCCAACTGGTGGACCACGACGGCAACGGGGCCAGCTGCCCGACGAGCGGCAGCGTTCCGAAGAAGAGGTCACGCGTCCCGATGGCGATGACGACGAGGGCAATCACCAGCGTCAGCGCACGCTGTCGCCCCGTGCTGAGCGGGGCCGACCGCACCCGGCGTCCGAAGCGGTCCCGCCCGGCACGCCGGCCCAGATCGTCGAGCTCGTCGAAGTCGGCATCCTCGCTGAAGGCCAATCCGACGCTTCCGGTGAGGACAGCGACCCCCGCCGCATGCCCGTCCCCGTCCTCGGGCCCCTCCCGGGCACCGACGGCATTGGCCGCCTCGAAACCCTGGTGGGAGAGGCGGCTGAAGTAGGCCGAGAGGCGTGCGCTGCCACGCACCTGTAGCCGGCGCACCTCGGCGTCGGGGAAGAGGCGGTGCTCCGCCAGCTCACGCCGGAGCACCGACAGCTCGGCCAGCCGGCGGAAGTTCCACCGCCAGGCACCGACGACGGCCCGGACCCGTTCACGGTCACGGGCGAACATTGCGACGACGACCTCGCCGAAAGCGAGGAGCGCGGCCTGGGGCAACACCCGCACCAGGTGGATGCGGGTGTAACACTTCAAGACGGCACGCAGCTCGTGGCGCCGCTGCAACGACTGCATCGTGACCGGGTGGTGGCCGGCTTCCTCCCCGTCCGCCACCAATGGTTCGAGCCCACCGGCAACCACCTCGCGGTGACGCACCCGCGCGTCCGGCGCAACGACGACTCGGGAGCCCGCGACCTGGCTACGCCACGAGAGGTCGAGGTCCTCGCCCATGGCGACGATCCCCGGGTCGAACCCTTTGAGCTCCGCGAACAGGTCGGCCCGCACCAGAATGCAGCCACCGGGAGCCACGAACACGTCGCGCACGGCGTCGTGCTGCCCGTGGTCGACCTCGCCCTCCGTGATGCGGTCCACCACCGCGCCGGTTTTGTCGCAACTCATCCCGACGTGGAGCAGCACCCTGGGGTCGTCCCAGTTCACGAACTTCGGGGACACCACCCCGGCATTGGAGCGGAACGACTCCTCGACCAACTTGTGTACCGCGTCGGGGTCCAGCGCGACGTCGTCGTGCAGGAGCAGGAAGAACGCTGCTCCTTCGACCATGCCGAGGGCCTCGTTGGACGCCGCGCCGTAGCCGGGGCGGCCCGGCAGGTGGCGGACGAACGCATCCGGAAGGACACGGGCGACCCGTTCCGACACCCCGGCATCGTCCTCCCCGGTCGACAGGACGAGGACAGACAGCTCCTTGTAGTCCTGGGCCGCCAGCGAGGAGAGCGCCTCGTCGAGCCACGGGCCGGCGTCCGTCGTCACCACGACGGCGACCACGGCCGGCACTTGGGCGTCCATCAGGGGGCCGAGGCTATCCGGTACGGCATTCACCCCTTCAGGCACGAAACGCTCCTCCAGTGCTTGCTACTGTTAAACGATTGTGATACTGTTGCACGTGAACGCAGCGGCCAGCCGGCGGCTCCTGTGTCACCAACGTCGGTGTCAACCGACCAGACAGGAGGCTCCAAATGCCTGAAGTACCAACCAACATCTCCACTCTCTCCAAGGGTGTCACGGACCTCGCCCGCGACGCGGCATATGTGGCCGTCGGACTCGGCGTTCTCGGCTATCAGCGGGCCCAGGTCCAGCGAGTCGAGCTGCAGAACCGGCTCTCCAAGGACTTCTCGTTCGACCAGCGCGTCGGCGAGGTCCGCCAGGGTGTGGCAAAGGGGATCCACCAGATCGACGACCTGGCCGAGACGGCCGTGCAGTTCGTCGAGACGACCCTGCAGCCGCTCGAGGACAAGTTGCCCTCTTCGGTCTCCCAGGTCACCACGAAAGCGAAGCAGCAGGTTCGTGAGGTCCGGATTCAGATCCGCCAACGCGTGAGCGCCTGAGCAACACTGCTTCTCACACCGACGACGCTCGCCGTCAGTCCGCCTCCCAGGAGGTCAGGACGTCGGCGAGCGTTGTCGCGAGGGGGATGCGGGGTTCCCAGCCCGTGGTGGCAGTGAGCAACTCCGCGCTTCCCCGCAAGACGGGGACATCGACGGGGCGGAGCAACGCGGGGTCGGTCTCGAGGGTGAGCCCGGCCCCGGCGAGTTCGAGGAGCTGCCGGGCCACTTCCGACATCGCCACGTCCCGCCCCGAGCAGACGTTGTACACGGTGCCGCTTGCACCGCGCTCAATCAGGAGCCGGTAGGCCGCCACCACGTCACGCACGTCGGTGAAGTCGCGCCGCGTCGTGAGGTTGCCCACCGGGAGCGACCGAGCCCCGCTTCGCCGGGCTTCCACAATGCGCTTGGCCAGCGCGGGCACGAAGAAATTCGGCGATTGCCCCGGGCCGATGTGGTTGAACGGCCGCACCACGACGACGGGTTGCCCGAAGCCGCGCCAGGCCTGGAGGGCAACCGCCTCCGCCGCCAGCTTGCTGGCTGCGTAGGGGCTGGCGGGCTCGGTGGGCGTGTCTTCGCCCAACGGCAGCTGCTCAGGGGTGACCACCCCGTAGACCTCGGCTGAACTGACGACGAGGACGCGGACGCTGCCCTCGAGCGAGCGGGCGGCCGCCAGGATCTCCGCCGTGCCCAGCACGTTGACGCGCAAGACCTGGCTCGGGTTCTCCCAGCTCTCACCCACGTGCGTCATGGCCGCCAGGTGGTAGACGGCGTCCGGTGCCAGGTCCTCCATGACCCGGCGCACAGCGGCACCGTCCGCGACGTCCGTTTCGATATCGATCACCGCGACATCGTCGCCGCAGTCCTTCAGGTGCGCAGCCAGCCACTGGCCGACGAAGCCCTTTCCGCCTGTGATCAGCGCGCGCATCCGCGGAACCCTACTGCGAGGCCGCCAGGGCGAGCGCATAGGCGTGGCGGTGCAGCGCCACGCTGGCCTCCCACGTCCGCTCCCCTGCCACGGCGATCCCGAGCGCCCGACGGGCTGTCGCCCGCCCTTCGAGCAGCGCCGTCCCGAGCGCGTCCGCCAGTCCGGCCACGTCCCCGGGCGGGACCAGGATGGCCGCGCCTCGGGCCATTTCCGCCATGGCGGTGCCTTGGGTGGTCACCAGCGGCGCACCGCAGGCGAGCGCCTCGAGGGCCGGGAGCCCGAACCCCTCCTCGAGCGCGGGGTAGGCCACCACCGAGGCCTGACGGAGCAACGCGGGGACCGCCGCGTCGGGCAGGTAGCCGGTGCGCACAATGCGCTCGGGATGCCGGGCGGCGGCGAGGGCACGCTCGGTCTCGGCCATCCCCCAGCCGGTTTGACCACCCAGCACCAGCACGGCGTCCGGATGCCGGCGGGCCACCTGGTCGAAGGCCGCCACCAAGGGGGCGAGGCCCTTGCGTGGCTCGAGCGTGCCCACATAGGCGACCAGCAGCCGGTCGACCGGCACGCCCAGCGAGGAGAGCAAAGCACGGTCGGCGCCCTCTGCCGGCTCCAGCGGGGTGAACCGTCGGTGGTCGACACCATGCGGCGCCACGACGACCGGCGCCCGCACATCGCACCAGGCCCGCAGCCGGTCCTCGGTCACCTGGCTGACGCAGATCAACACGGCGGCCTGCCGTGCGGCGCGGCGAATGGCGCGACGGAAGAAGGCCGCCTTGGAGCGCACGTGCCATTCGGGGTGGTCGAAGAACGTGCAGTCGTGGATCGTCACGGCACACGGCACCGGCGATCGGGACGGCATGGTGTAGTGCGGTCCGTGGTGGATCTGGACCTGCATGGAGCGCAGCACGGAACCGAGACGGACTTGTTCGAAGACGAGCCGACCCGGCCGCGAGACCGGCACCGCACCGCGTACCGCCGCACGCCCGGCCAAGCTGTGCCAGCGCTGCTCGTCATTGCGGCGGGCAACCAACGACAGATCGACGTCGTCACGTCGATCGAGGCCCTGCGCAATCGCCATGGTGTAGTACCCGGCTCCACCGGGGCGGACCGGGACGGCCGAGACGTCGAGCGAGACGTGGAGAGGTCCGCCCGTCATGTTCTCGTCGGTCATAGCAAGGACCGCCAGAGTTCCACGTGGGCACGCGCGGCGCCACGCCACGTCCGGGTCGCCGCATAGGCGGTGCCCCGGCCCGTCAGCTCGGCCCGCAACGCGTCATCGGTCAGGACGGCGGCCAACCCGCTGGCGATGCCATCGACGTCGAGCGGGTCGACGACGCGCGCCGGCGCCGGCTCCGACGCTCCCAGGTCGTGCACACTCGGGACCTCGTCGGACACCACCGTCGGGAGACCGGCGTGCATTGCCTCGAGAGGAGGAAGGCCGTATCCCTCCGTGAGCGGCACATAGGCGAAGGCGCGGGCACGCCGGTAGAGCTCGGACAGCACGGCGTCAGAGACGGGACCGGTGAAGACGACGTGGTCCGCCGGAGCCGGGTCCACAGGCCCCGGTCCCCATCCGGTCGGCCCGACGATCACCAGTGGCCACGGTCCTGGGAGCGAGCCGCGCACGCGGCCGAAGGCCCGCACCAGCCGATCCACGTTCTTCCGGGGTTCGAGCGTGCTCACGGTCAGGAGGAACGGCCCCGAGACGCCCACCCTCTGCAGCAGGGCGTCGGTGGCCGCGGCGTCGGGGGCCGGCAGATGATCGGCACCGCTGGGCACCACCGTGACCCGGTTCTCCGCCACGCCCGCAGCCACCAGGTCGGCCGCCACCAACCGGGACGGCACGACGAGGGCGGCCCCCGCTCGGGTGGCCCGCCGCAGGGCGGCCTCGTGCCAACGAGCGCCGCGTCGCGTCGTCGCTTCGGGGTGCCGGCGCCAGGCCACGTCGTGCACCGTCACGACCAAGCGCTCCGGACTGGAATGCCGCAGTTGCGGTGAGGCCACCGAGACCGAGTGGACGACGTCGAACCCGGCGGGGGCACGAGACAGCCCGTGGTCCCAGGCCCGGGTCAAGAGCCGGCTCGGCAACCGCGACGTGTGCAGCGGCCGGCCGAACGCGGCCAGGGGGTCGGCGACACCCTTCGGTGCCCGGCTGGCCAGCAGCGCCACGTCGACCTCGTCGCCGTCCGTGGCGGCCAGAGCCAGACCATTGAGCAGACAGCGGGCGTAGACCCCGATGCCGCCCGGGACGCGCCGCCGCAGTTGCTCGACCGCCAGCAGCACAGAAGGTGTGGCGCGCTCACTCACGGCCGGCCGCCGCAGCGCGGTAGAGCGTCTCGAGCCCTTCTCCACAGCGTTCCCACGAGTAGCGGGCCGACCACGCCGTGCCCGCGGCAATCAGACGGCGTCGCTCTTCATCGTCGCCGAGGCAGCGAGCGAGTGCCTCGGCGAGGCCCTCGTGATCGCCGGGATCAACCAGCGCGGCGGCCTCGCCCAGCACCTCGGGCAAGGAGCCGGCGCGGGTCGCCACGACCGGCACACCGGCCTGCATGGCCTGCAGCGGCGGGAATCCGAACCCTTCATAGAGGGAGGGGTAGGCCAACACGCTGGCCCGCGCCAGCAGCGCCGCCAGGTCGGGCTGCGTCACCCAGCCCGTGCGGACGATTCTGTCCCGGGCGCGTCGCCGCGTCGATGGCGGCATCCAAGGCTTGCTCCCCCCACCCGGGCGGTCCGGCCAGGACAAGGGCCACATCGGGCTGCCGATCGGCGATGGCGTCGAACGCGCGCACCAGTCCCGGTAGGTCCTTGCGCGGCTCGGCCGTGCCGATGGCGAGACAGAACCGCCCGAGGCCCGCCGGCAGGAGGCGACGCAGCACCGCCGCGGTATCGGCCTCGGCGGGGACGGGCAGCGCCGGAATGCCGGGATTGACGACGCGGACACGGGACGGGTCGGCACCGAATGCCTCCTGGACCTCGCCGGCCACGAAGGCGGAGTCCGTATGGACCCAGGCGCCCCGCCGCAGAGCGCGGCGGATCAAACCCGGGTAGGCGAGCGTCGCCTCGTTGCACAGCTCCGGGTGGTGCAGCGGGGTGAGGTCGTGCACGGAGACGACCGCCGCGGCACGACTCGTCGGAGGCACCAAGAAGTTCGTGCCGTGCACGACGTCGGTGGCTCCGGTGAACCACTCCACAGGTGGCCCGTCCCGGCGCGCCCACAACGCGTGCAGAGGCCGGGCCGGCATGGGCCGCTGGTGTGCGGTGACCCCTGGCGGGAGGTGTGACTCGATCAGCTGGCGCCGCCGCCAGCTGACGGCGTACGCCCGCACGTCGAGACCCGGACGCAGCCCGAGGGCCGCCAGCGCGCCGTGACAGAACGCTCCGACGCCCGTGGGGAGCCCGAGCAACGGCGTGGCATCGAGTGCGACGCGCAGGCGTGCCGGTTCCTGGGCCCGGGGCGTGGAGGACGTACTCAGGTGGTGATCGCCCCGTCGATGGAGAGGATCGCACCCGTGATGTAGTCGGCCTCGCTCGAACCGAGGTAGGCAAATGCTCCGGCGACCTCGTGCGGATAGGCGAATCCGATGGGCGACATCAACCGCTCAATCAGCTTCCAGTCGGCATCTTCGGGCGGACCGAAATTGTGGATGATCGGCGTGTCGACACCACCGGGCGCCACGCCGTTCACGCGTACACCGCGTGCCATGTACTCGACGGCCAGCGCCATGGTCAGCAAGCGCGCGCCGCCCTTGGACGCGCAGTACGCGGCCGAATAGGGCTGGCCCTTCATGCCGGCCGTCGAAATGGTGTTCACGATGGCGCCGCCCTGTCTCGAGCATGCCCGGCAGGACGGCGCGGCACATGAGGAAGGTTCCCGGTCAGGTTGACCGCGATGATTTTGTCCCAACCGCTCAACGACTGGTCGGGCGTGTGGGCGAACCCGCCGATGCCCGCAATGTTGCACAGGTTGGTGATGGAGCCCAGCTCCTCGCCGGCCCGGGCCACCGCAGCGGTGACCGCTGCCTCGTCGGTGACGTCGCACGGCACCGCAATGGCCCGCCCACCCGCCTCGGCGGCCTCGGCGTTGATTTCGGCGGCCACGGACTCAATGGAATCCAGGGTGACGTCGAGGCAGGCCACGGCCGCACCCTCGGCGGCCAGCCGACGCGCCGTGGCTCTGCCGATACCCGAACCCGAACCCGTGACCACCGCCACGCGGCCGGCGTAACGACCAGGGGTGATCGCCTCGGGGGCGGTTCCCCGATTGGGGTCGGACTCCCCGACTCGTGTCGTGGGGCTCATGCACGCTCCTTCTCGTCTTCTTCTCTGATGGGGCCATTGCCTAGCACCCCGGCACCGGGACGACGACTTCGCTCCAGGCCGCGCCGGCGCTCCTCGGCGCCGCGGGCGGCCAAGGCGCCCAGGCGCACAGGGTCGACCTTCATCATGGGCGTCAGCGGGAGCTCGTCGACGAGCACCAACGCGTCGGGCGCCTTGTAGTCGGAGAGCTCCCGGGCACAGTGCGCACGCAGCGAGGCCAGGTCGGGTGACTCCCCCGCCGCGGCCACCACCACGGCGACGCCGACCTCGCCCAGGACGTCGTCGGGCACGCCGACCACAGCCACCCGCGCCACGGCGGCGTGGGAGGAGAGGGCCTCCTCGACCTCGGCCGGATACACGTTGTAGCCGCCCCGGATATAGCGCTCGTGGGCGCGGCCCGACAGCTGCAGGTTGCCTTCGGGGGTGAGCCGCCCGAAATCCCCGGTCGTCAGCCACCCGTCCGGGCCGAGCACCGCCGCGCTGGCGGTCGGCGTCCACCAACTCCGTCGAGCGCACGCCCCCGGCCCGGGCCGCGCCCCCAGTAGCCGCGCATGGCGGCGGCCGATCGCAGAAGGACGCGCCCGACCGAACCTTCAGGCACCGGATCTCCCTCGTCGTCGACGATGGCGAGCTCGACACCGGCCACCGGACGGCCCACGGTGGTTGCCACCTCCTCGTCGGTCGACGTCAACGTCGTGCCGGTCCCCAGGGAGGACTCCGTCGACGTGTAGCGCACCACGACCGGCACACCGAAACGTCCGCGCACCTCCGCCACCATGGATGCCGTCATGCGTGCCGCCCCGGTCCCGGCGACGCGCAGCGAACTGAGGTCGGCCTGCGCGAGCGCATCACTGGCCAGCATGAGCGCCCACTGCGTCGGGACACCCTGCGCGACCGTCACGCCTTCGTCGGCCATGACACGGATTGCTTCGTCCGCTCGCCACGGGGTGGGCGTGATGATGGTCGTCACGGCGTTGCCGATTTCGTCCCAGGCCCGGGTCATGTAACCCACGTGGGCGAAGGGCAACGGGGAGAGCCGGCGGTCCCCCGGGTGGCTCAGCACGTCGGTCCCCCGGGCCACCGCGGCCAGGTTGGCATGATCGAAGAGTGCACCCTTGGGCCGGCCGGTGGTCCCACTCGTCCACACCACAGCGACCGGATCCGAAGAGACCAGCCGTGGCAAACGGTCCGGCCCCTGCCCCGCCCACCAGTCGCGCGTCTCGGCGCGGGTCACCGTCTCGATGCTCCCTGCGTCGAGATTGACACCCGCCTCCGGATCGACCACCAGCAGGACGGGCGCCGCCCGGTCCACAATGGAGGCCACCTCGCCCGCCCCCATGCGCGGGTTGATACCCGAGGTGATGGCCCCCAGCCGGAGCAGGGCGCCGTAGAGCACGGCGTAGTCGATGGACGAGGGAAGAAGCAGGCAGACGACGTCTCCCTTGGCGACGCCGAGGCCGGACAGGTGGCCGGCCACGCCATCGGCCGCCCGGTCCCACTCGGCGAAGGTCAGGCTGTGCCGGCCGGCACCGACGTCGGGCTCGACGTAGGCCTCGACGTCCCCGTTGACGCCGTGCCGCCTCCCGCAGGACCGACACCACGGTCTCGTGCTGATCCGACGGGATGCGCACTGGCATGGCGGGCGGCGATGGTACCAGGGGTGGCCGGAATGCCCGGCCTCCGCTCGCTCCTATGCTCACTTCGTGCTGGTGGCCCTGTGCGGCGGCGTGGGGGCCGCTCGAATGCTCGCAGGTCTCGTGCGTGTCGTCCCACCCGACGCCATTACGGCGGTCGTCAATGTCGGCGACGACATGGAGCTGCACGGCCTCGCCATCAGCCCCGACCTCGACACGGTCACTTACACCCTGGCCGGCATGGACAACCGTGAGACCGGTTGGGGCGTGGCCGGCGAGAGCTGGGCGGTCATGGACGAACTGGGGCGCCTGGGCGGCGACGACTGGTTCCGCCTGGGTGACCGCGACCTGGCGACGCATCTCTTCCGCACGGGCCGCCTGCGTGGAGGAGACCCGCTGAGCACCGTGACGGCCGAGCTGGCACGTCGGCGCGGCATTGCGGTACGCCTCGTGCCCGTCACCGACGACGCACTGCGCACCCGAGTGGTGCTGGCCGAGGCGAGCACCCTCGGACCGCCAGGGACCGAGGTCAGTTTCCAGGACTACTTCGTCCGGCTGCACCACGACGTGACGGTGCGCGGCGTCCGCTTCGAGGGAGCCGACAGGGCGCAGGCGGCGCCCGGCGTCATGGAGGCGCTCGCGCGACGCCGACAGCATCCTCGTGTGCCCTTCGAACCCCGTGGTCTCCATCGGTCCGGTCCTCGCCGTCCCAGGCGTGCGCGAGGCGCTGGTGGCGCGCCGGGAGACGGTGGTGGCGGTGTCGCCCATTGTGGCCGGCGCCGCACTCAAGGGACCGGCGGACCGCCTCATGGCCGAATTGGGAACCGAGCCGTCCGTCGTCGGGGTGGCCAGGCTGTATGCGCCGTGGGTGGGCACGCTGGTCGTCGACGTCGCTGACGCGCACCACGCCAGCGCCGTCGAGGCGGAAGGACTCCGGTGCGTGGTCACGCCCACCGTCATGCACTCACCCCAGCTGGCAGAGGAGCTTGCCCGGGCGGTGATCGATGCCGCGGGCTGAGGGTGTGCAGATCCTCCCCGTCACCGGTCTCGGCGAGGTGGCGCCCGGCACCGACCTGGCCGCGCTCATCGCCGGTGCCGTCGCGCCGGCCGACCCCGACGGGCCCGAGCTCGCGTCAGGTGACGTCGTGGTGGTCACCCAGAAGATCGTGTCGAAGGCGGAGGGCCGCATGGTCGAGCTCGACCACGGTGATCCGGCGGCCAAGCTGGCCCTGGTGCGACAGGAGTCGGTGCGGGTGCTGCGCCAGCGCGGTGACCTCGTGATCAGCGAGACCAGGCACGGGTTCATCTGTGCCAATGCAGGCGTGGACCTGTCCAACGTGGCGGACGGGACCGCCGCGCTGTTGCCCGAGGATTCGGACCGCTCCGCCCGGCGCATCCGGGCCGGCTTGGAGAACAGCCTCGGCATCGCCCCGCTCGGCGTGATCGTCTCGGACACCTTCGGGCGACCCTGGCGGCGGGGCGTCACCGACGTCGCCATCGGGTGCGCCGGTGTGGCGGCCGTGATCGACCTGAAAGGCACGGCCGACGCAGGGGGCCGCGAGCTCGTCGCCACGGAGATCTGCGTCGCCGACGAGTTGGCCTCCGCAGCGGAGCTCGTCATGGGCAAGGATCGCGGCGTCCCGGTGGCCGTGGTGCGCGGTGTGCCGACGGAATGGCTCCGACCGGCCTCCGTGCGGGCTGAGGTGATTCGCCCACCGGACGAGGACCTCTTCCGCTGAAGTCAGTCCTCGGAGGTGGCGCGCACGAACTCGAGCACGGCGCGCACCCCGTCGTCGATCTGTGTCCAGGAGCGCCAACCGAGTTGGATCGCCGCCCGTTCGACGTCGAGGCACGACCGGATCAACTCGCCCGGCCGCAACGGCTCGAAGACTGACTCGACCTCTTTCCCTGATTGGGAGGCCATGGCCGTGACGAGCTGATTGACAGACGTCTCGGTGCCGGTCCCGATGTTGCAGACAAGGCCGCCGCCGCGGGTCGCGGCCCGCACAAAGGCGTCGACGACGTCGTCGACGAAGACGTAGTCCCGGGTCTGCTCGCCGTCCCCGAAGATTGTCACCGGCTCATTGCGCAGCACACGGTCGGCGAAGATGGCGACCACGCCAGCCTCTCCGTGGGGATTCTGGCGGGGCCCATAGACGTTGCCCAGGGCCAGGGCGCAGAACTCGAGGGAATGCAGCTCACGGTAGGCCACGAGGTAGTCGATGACGGCCTTCTTGGACACGCCATAGGGAGACAGTGGCTGCTGGGGGTGCGACTCGCGCACCGGGAGATCCTCGTCGGCCGGTTCGCCGTAGAGGGTGCCGCCGCTGCCGGCGAAGACCACGCGCTCGGTCTCGGCCTGCCGCGCTCCCTCCAGAACGTTGAGCGACCCCACCACGTTGACCGTGGCGTCGAAAGCCGGGCGGGCCACCGAGACGCGCACGTCGGCTTGCGCCGCCAGGTGGAAGACGAGTTCGGGCCGGCGCCGCGCCATCAGCTCAATGACGGCCGGCGCGCTGATGTCCAGATGGTGAATGGTCAGCGACCGCCCGGCGCTGCCGCGAGCCTCGGCCAAATTCGAGAGTGAGCCCGTGGAGAAGTCGTCGACCACGTCGACTTCATGTCCCTCGACAAGCAGCCGATCCACCAGGTTCGACCCGATGAACCCGGCGCCTCCCGTTACCAGCGTGCGCATCCTCCGGCCTTTCTAGCCCGACACCCGCTCGCCGTCGACCAGCGTCCCCGACGAGACGACTGCATCGGCGCCGAGGACGGAGATCGCCCGGACGTCACCCCGCTGGCCCACAATGGAGCGCGGACCCATCACGGAGCCGGCCACCTTGGCGTCGGCTGCGACATGGCACCCGTCCATCAGCACCGAATCGGACACCACCGCACCCGACGAGACAACCGTCCCGGGGCCGAGAATGCTGCGCTCGACCCGGGCACCCGACTCAATCACGCAGCCGGAGAAGATGACAGAGGGACCCGTCACCGTTCCCTCCAGGTCACTCTCGCCCTGCAGGAGGACCCCGTCGCCGCGGTCGGTCACCACCGGTGTCACGATCGGGCCGCGCTTCTGCTGGAGGTAGTCGAAGTTCGCTTCCAGGAACGCAGCCGGGGTCCCGGTGTCGAGCCAGTAGCTGTCGTCCGAGCGGGCGAAGAGCCCGCCGTCGCGCACCATGGCGGGGAAGGTCTCGCGTTCGATCGACACCCGACCCCCCTCGGGAATGCGCGCGAGCACCGAGGGCTCGAGCACGTAGGTCCCTGCGTTGATTTCGTTCGTCGGTGCCTCGTCGCGCGGCGGCTTCTCGACGAAGGCCAAGACCCGGCCGTGATCATCGGTGGGCACCACGCCGAAGGCGGAGGGATCAGCCACCGGGTGGAGGGCGATGGTGCCCTCGGCGTGGCGCTCGCGATGGAAGGCGACCAGGGTGGTCAGATCCAGATCGGTGAGCACGTCACCGTTGACCACGACGAAGGTCTCGTCGATGCCGGCGAAGGTGGCGGCGAAACGGACGGCGCCGGCCGTGTCGAGCGGCTCGGGCTCGACGGCATAGGTCAGCCCCATGCCGGCGACCCGGCCGTCCGGGTAGGCCTCGAGAAAGGCGTCAGGCAGGTAGCCGAGCGAAAGGACCGCATCCTCGATGCCGTGGGAGGCGAGGTGGCCGAGCACCCGCTCAATCATCGGCACCCCGACGATCGGGAGCATCTGTTTTGGCGCCGAGAGCGTCAGAGGCCGGAGCCTCGTCCCCTCGCCACCCACGAGGACAACCGCTTTCATTACTTGGTCGTCGTGGTGGACGAAGGCTTCGACGTCGTGGTGGACGAGGCCGGAGTCGACGTCGTGGTGGTCAGCGGCGCCGACGTCGTGGTCGTCGCCGACTGCACCGTGCTCGAAGTCGTGCCGGCCGCCGTCGTGGTCGTGGTGGCCACCGGTGCCGAACCACCGGCCAGGACCTGCTGCAGGGCGAGGATGGTCGAGGCCGGTGGCTTCGGCATCTGCGTGCCCTTCGGAACGAATCCGGTGGTGATCAATTGGCGGTTCAAGAGCTTGAGAGCTTGCGGGCTTCTCGGTCGTGGCGCCCCCGGTCTCCTCTTCCTCCCCGTTCTTTGCGGTCTTGGTCGAGATGATCCAGGACCGCGCCTGCACGATGCCGGCCTTGCCGGCGTCGGGGGTGCCGGCCGGGCACTTTTCGCCGTTGCTGTAGGAAGGCGCCTTCGACGAGGGGTAGACGAGCTTGGAGTTGGTCAACGTCAACCCGGTATACCCGTCGGCGAACTTCCCCAGGGTCGCGTTGGCGCCGGCCTCGCTCGCCTTCTTCGGCGTGATGGACGAGAACCCCGCTCCCGGTGGTGGTGAGACCCGTCGTGGCCGAGGACGGCGAGGCGGGCAGCGCCGACTCCATGGTTCCACAGATGTCAAAGGCCAGGCCGGCGTGCCAGGAGGTCCCGACCGCAGGCTGGACCGCAGCCGACGTCGCCGTCTTGTTGTAGTTGTACTTGGCCACGGCGATGGACGCGATCCCGATGACGACGATGATGACGAGCGCGGCGTACCAATTCACCGGCATCTGCCCGCGGTAAGTAGTGCCACCGCCCGTAGCGGCGGCGCGTGCGACCGATTTCCCTGAAGAGCTTCTCGCCATGGCGGGTGGCAACCCTACAGCCTCGCGGGGTGCCCTCCCGCGGCAGGCGAGGCCAGGAGCAGGTCACGGTACAGAGCCGTCGTCGCAGGATGGAGGCAGTCCGACAGGTCACGTTCCGCCGTCCGGGCTGGTGGGCAGGCCGCCTCTCCGGCCAGGATCCGCAGTTGCGCCATGGCCGAGTGGAGCCGGACCCGGTTGCCCTGGGCGGCGGTGGCCACGAGCAGCGCGCGGTAGAGGCGTTCGTCATAGGGGCTCACGAGCAACGCCTGACGGACCATCCATTCGGCCTCCTCCCCTTCGCCGAGGCGCACGAAGCCCTCAGCGCCGCGCAGCGCCGTGCGCACGACCAGCGCCTCGATCTCGGACTGGGTGCCGTCGAAGACGGCCCAGTCGGTACGAAGTAGTCCCGCGAACAAGGGACCCCGGATCAGCTGCATGGCCCGAGCGAGCTGGCGGGGGTCTTGCACGGTGGCCAGCGACGCAAAGCGCTCGACATCCGTCGTGACCGTGTCGCCGAGGCGCAGGGTGACACCGCGCGGCAGGTGGGGAGTGCCATCGGCGCCCCGCCCCAGAGCCCGGCGGGCGTCGGAGGAGGTCGAGTGCGCGGTGGACAACGACACGGCACGCTCTGGCCAGAGTGCCAGGGACCACTCGCCGTGACGTGACGCCATGTCGGTGAAAGGCCAGGTACACAATGAGCTCACGCGCCGCGGCCCGGTGGAAGGGACCGGCGGCACCGTGGACCGTGACCGGGCCGAGAACCGCCACCTCGACGGCGTCATTGTTCACGCCGGGGAACGGTCGCCAGCACTCTTCGTGGGGGCGGAGGTATGTGAGCATGGTGGGGGCGGAGGGATTCGAACCCTCACTGGGGACGGTTTAAGCGCCCTGCCTCTGCCGGTTGGGCTACGCCCCCTTGGGCACCATTCTTGACCGAGTCCGGCTCGCTGGGAAGGATGGCCCGGTGGGGAGGGCTTCGGGCCGGTTGGCCCCTTCGACGAAGTGCTCCTGAGATCGGCGTGACCCGTCGACTCCTCGTCGGAGACGGGATGTGCACCGGCCTTCGGGCACGATGCCCACTTTCGTCTCGCGGGGGTCTCTTCTCCGAGCGGCCCTGCGGCCTTTTCGCGTCCGGGTCCGCCTATCCGGGCACGCCCCGGACCAGCGGGCGCGCCCGCTCCAAGACGGCCAGCTCCTCGTCACCCGGCGCCGGCTCAAGCCGGGTATGCGCCCCGAAGATCATGGTGGCGCGGTCGGCCGGACCCCAGGGACTCCAGACATCGATTTCCTCGTGACTGGGGTCGCCGCGTCGTGGCAAAGGACAGCCATGCCTTCTGCATCTGTCGGGAAAGGGTCTCGACGGCAGGGCCCTCCCCCGAGAAGACCTGCACCACAGGCAGACGGACCGCTCCGAACACGAACGGCAACTCCAGCGCGTGGCAGGAGCCCAGGATCCCGCCGAACGCCGGTGACTCCCAATCGAAGAGGTAGACGTAGGCACGCGAGCCGCGGGCAACATGCGCCGCCGCCAGCTGGAGGCTGGGCCAGCGGAAGACGAGGTCGGTTCCGATCGCGACCCACAGGGCGTTGGGCTCGATCGACTCGCCCCGGGCCTCCCGGGCGGAGCGGTAGGCCTCCATCACCTCGAACGCGGACATGTCGGGCACCGCGTTTTCCAGCCAGCGCGTCACACCCTCGGCGTCGAGTGCCATCAGCGCAGGGTTGCCGAGGCCGAAGAGGGTCAGCTCGTCCCGGTTGGTCCCGATCAACAAGTCGATCCCGGCAGCGGCGCCGTCGGCCACCGCCGACAACGGATGGTCGGGCAGCAGGACGCCGTCGACGACCGGAAGGAACGGCAGCGGGATCATCCCGGGATCGGGGCGTCGCCTGCCCATCTCTTCGGTCGCCGCCACGAGCTCGGAGGCGGGCACCCCTTCCAGCGCCTCTCTGGTGCACGCCGCAAGACCCAATGCCGCCACCAATCGATTGGCGGACCGTTCCGCTTCCTCGACGGTGTGGACGTGCACACCACCGCTCTGCACAATGGCGCGCCGGAAGAGCCCTTTGGCCGCGGGTGTGCCGAGCATCGCCGCCACGCTGAATCCGCCGGCGGACTCACCGAAGATCGTCACGTTGTCCGGGTCGCCGCCGAAGACCCCAATGTTGTCGCGGACCCAACGCAACGCGGCGAGCTGGTCCTGCAGGCCCCAGTTCCCGACGAATCCATCGGGATCGGCCAGGTCCCGATGTCCCAGAAAGCCGAGAGCGCCGAGCCGATAATTGATGGTCACGACGACGGCGTCGCCGTTGCGCACCAGTTCCCCGCCGCGGTAGAGGAAGACCGACCCACTGCCCGAGGTGAACCCACCCCCATGGATGAAGACCATCACCGGCCGGCCCTGCCCCGGGGCCGCCGTCGGTGACGCCGGAAGTTCCGGCGTCCACACGTTGAGCGAAAGGCAATCCTCGCTGTGCGGTTCGGACGATGACGGGTCTGACGGGCTCGTGATGCCAGGCACGGCGGCCGACTGCGGGGCGATCGGTCCGAAGGTCGAAGCGTCGCGGATCTCGCTCCACGTCTCGGCCTCCAACGGGGGTCGCCACCGCAACGCTCCGACCGGAGCGCGGCCATAGGGAATGCCCGAGAACGACCAGTGGTCCTCACGCCAGACGCCCCTGAGCCTGCCCTGCACAACCGTCACGACTCCCTGCACGTACGGGGACCCTACGGAGACAAACGTCGACGGTCAATCGAACCACCGATCTGGCCGATACACGACGGGAAGGTCAACCGCGCGCGAACTCGAGATGCAACCGGAAGGAAACAGTGGGGATACCGAATATGCCACCGAGCGGCCATTACGCTGTTGCGCCGTGGATGCAGTGAACTGTCGGGACACTGTCCGCAGGCGGATTCTTGTCGTCAGGCTGACCATGGTGGTCGGCGTGCTCGCCGCGTTGCTGTCGACGGGGGCCGCTGCGACGAACGCGGGCGCGACGACGTCCACCACCGTGCCCGGACCTGCGCCGAACCAGTCACAGATCAACACCACGCAGTCGCAGGTCAGCCAGATAGAGGCGACGCTGTCCCAAGAGGAGCAGCAGACCTCCATCCTCGACGATAAGTACAACACCGCCCAGCAAAACCTCCAGAACGCGCAGAGCGCGCTGCAGACGATTTCCGCCAACCTGGTCCAGGAGCGTTCGGCTGTGAACGTCGACCGCAAACTCGTGTCGGCCGATGCGGTCCAGGCCTATGTCTACGGAACCCCCGAGACCGGTTTCACGTCCTACTTCTCGGACTCGGCGACCATGAACCAGGCGCGCAACCAATACACCGACCAGATCGTCGGCAACCTCACCAAGGACGAGACCGCACTGCTGCAGTCCGAGAAGACCATGCAGGCGCAACAGGTGGCGCAGCAGTCGGAGGCGGCCCAGGCCCAGTCGGAGGCCGAACAGGCGAAGTCGTTGGCGCAGGCCAACGAGCAAGAAGCGGCGGCGACGAAGTCCACTCTGAACCAGGTGCAGGGCCAACTGGCCCAGGAAGTCGCCACCGCTGCCATTGAAGAAGCGCAACAAGAGGCGGCCGCCGCGGCCGCGGCACGCAGCGCGGCAGCGCAGCAACGAGCAGCTGCGGCAGCGGCAACGGCGGCAACCGTGGCCGGAGCGGTCGGTGGTTCCTCGAGCGCGGCGGCGGCAACAGCGGCGGCCAATCAGGCCGGAGGTGCCGGACCGGTCGGTGGCTCCGCCTCCGGAGGGGGCGCCGGCATGGCGGCAGTCCAGGCCGCGGTGTCACAGCTCGGCGTGCCGTACGTCTTCGGCGGCGAGCAGCCGGGCGTGGGATTCGACTGCTCGGGACTCGTGCAATGGGCCTGGGGCCAGGCCGGCGTGACCATTCCCCGCACGACCGAGACGGAGTGGCCCGCTCTCACGCACGTGTCACTCGATGCATTGCAGCCCGGTGACCTGCTCTTCTATTACAACCTCGACGGCGACAGCCAGGTCGACCACGTCGTCATGTACGCCGGCTCTGGGCCCTACGGGACGGACACGGTGATTCAGGCTCCATTCACGGGATCGACGGTGTCCTACTCCCCCATCTTCACCGAAGGCCTCATAGGGGCGGCCCGCCCGTAACCCCGGGGCTACGCCGGCCGCCGGCCGCTGGGCTACGGCCCTCGGCCGCCGGCCGAGGGCCGTAGCCCGGGTGATCGGTACGATGACTCCATGGCCAGCGGGCGCCCGGTTCTCGGCGAGAAGGACCGATCGACGGCCATTGTGCCGATCCGTGTGGGGGCCGAGAACGGTGACGAACCTGAGGATCCCCGCTTGTCCGACGTCGACGAATGGGGCCGTTCCGAACGGACGCGAGCCGTGGCCCGCGCCCTCTACGAGCCCATCTACTCGAAGTGGTTCCGCGCCGAGTGGGAAGGCTTGGAGCAGATTCCCACCGAAGGTGGCGCACTCCTGGTCGCAAACCACGCCGGAGCCATCCCTTCCGACGCGCCCGTCATCATGCACGGGATCGAGAAGGAGCTTGGGCGTCCGGTCTACGGCCTCGCCGATTACTTCTTCCGAACCTTGCCGGTCGTGGGAACCCTGTGGGCGCGTGCGGGGGGCGTCTCTGCCCGCCCCGCCAACGCCTACCGACTGTTACGCGAACAGCATCAGCTCGTGTTGGTCTTCCCGGAGGGCACGAAGGGGACGTCGAAGTCGTTCACCGAGCGCTACCAGCTCCGGCGCTTCGGGCGCGGCGGGTTCGTCGAGATCGCCATGCGCGCCGGGGTGCCCGTCATTCCGATCGCCGTGGTGGGCGCCGAAGAGGCGATGCCGATCCTCATGCGGTTGCCGACCGTGGCCCGCGCACTCGGACTGCCGTATTTCCCCATCACGGCCAACGTGCTCGCTCTCGGACCGCTCGGAGTGGTGACACCCTTCCCCGCCAAGTTCAAGCTGCGCGTGCTGCCGCCGGTGTCCTTCGACGTGCCGCCCGACCAGGAGCGGTACTCGAAGAGCCGGATCATGGAGGAGTCCGAACGCATTCGTACGGTGCTCCAGGAGTCCGTCTACGACATGCTGCGTGATCGCCGCAGCGTGTGGTTCGGCTGAGTCGACGGTGGGCCGGCGAGTCCTCGTCACAGGAGCCGACACCTTTTGGGGTGGTCGGATGGTCCAAGCGCTCGAGACCGACCCGAGCATGGACATGATCCTGGGCATGGGGACGCGGGTGCCGTCGGTCCCGTTCGAGCGAGCCGAGTACGTCCGGGCCGACCAGACCTACTCCATCATGAACCGGATTGTGAAGGCGACCCAGGTCGACACGATTTTGCATACCTTCATGATCACCGACTCCTCTTCGGTGCCGAACCGGGCCATGCACGAGATCAACGTCATCGGGACGATGAACCTGCTGGCGGCCGCCGGCACAGCCGGCTCCTCCGTACGGCACATTGTGGTCAAGTCCTCCACCTTGGTGTACGGGTCCGCCGCCAGCGATCCGAACACCTTTCAAGAAGACACTCCCCGGACCAGTACTGCGAGGAACAGCGTGGAACGCGCCCTCGTCGAGGCCGACGGGCTGATGCGTGACTTCGCCGAGGACAACCCTGGCACGAGGGTCACCGTACTCCGGTTTGCCAACGTGCTCGGCGAGCATCTCACCACCCCGATCAGCCGGAATCTCTCCCGGCCGGTATGCCCCTCCATCTTCGGCTTCGACCCGTTGCTGCAGTTCATTGAGGAGGATGACGTGGTGCGGGCGCTGCTCCACGTCACCCGGGCGGGCATCCCCGGCCTCTACAACGTGGCGGCCGACGGCCGGCTCCCGTGGAGCGAGGTGGCGGACATCTGCGGGACCCGGCTGGTGCCCCTTTCGCCGTACAGCCCCTTCAAGTTCCGCCCGCTCGCCCGTCTGTTCGACTTGCCGTCCGAACTCCAGGACCTGCTCCGTTACGGCCGCGGCGTGGACACGAGGCGCTTCGCCGCCACCGGCTTCACCTACAACGCCACCAGCGCCGGCGCCGTACAGACCTTCATCCGGGCCCTGCGGCTGCGCCGTCAGACCGGCAGGCAGCCGTCGTCGTACACCTACGAGCACGACGTGGAGCAGTTCTTCCGCCACTCGCCCTCCGTCGTGACGGACGGCGAAATCTGACGACTCAGTCCTCGAGCCACTCCTGAATCAGCTCGTGCTCGCGCACGGCCCACTCCTCCGCCGTGATGCCGTAGCGCACGTGGTCCTCCCACTGCCCGTCGATTTCGAGCAGCCGCAAGGCGGTTCCCTCGTCGCGGATTCCGAGCTTCTCGACGACACGCCGGCTGGCGGTGTTCCTCGGGATGATGGCGATCTCCACGCGGTGCAACGAAATGGCCTCGAAGGCAAAGCGCAGCGCGACCACGACGGCCTCGGGCACCAGGCCGCGCCCCGCCAGCTCCTCATCGACCCAATACCCGATGACGCCGCTCTGGAAGGGCCCTCGCTGAATGGAGGAGAGGGTCACTTCACCGGCGAAGCGCTCGCCCACGAAGATCCCAAAGCCATAGCCGGTGCCCAGGTGCCGCTCCCGTTCCCGGATGCCACAACGCGCCGCGAAACTGGGGCGGTCTTCCGTCGGTGCCGGCGCGCCCTTGGGACGAGGCTCCCACCGGAGAAGCCAGCCGGCACAACGGGTCCGCACCTCGTGCCAGGCGGCGAAGTCATTCTCCGTCAACGAGCGCAGCAACACCCGCCTTCCCCTGAGCTCCAGCGGCGCGTGGCGCACCGCCCTGGCCGCAGTCATCGTCCCAGTACCTCCTTCAGCGCGCCCAGCAGGGCGACGACGTTTCTTCGGCGCGCGGTGTGCCCCATGCAACCGATGCGCCAGATCTGCCCGGCGAGCCGGCCGGCGCCGGCGCCGATCTCAATGCCATAGGCGGAGAGAAGTTCTCGCCGCACCACGGCGTCGTCGACACCAGCCGGAATGCGTACCGTCGTCAGCTGCGGCAGACGGTGGTCGGCGCTCACGAGCAACTCGAGTCCGAGGTCGCCCAGCCCGTCCCACAGCAGCTGTCCGCACTCGGCGTGGCGTGCCCACGACGCCGGGAGCCCTTCGTCGAGGAGGGTGCCCAACCCCGCGTGCAGTGCCGCCACCATCACCACCGGCGCCGTGTGGTGGTACACACGTGACCCGCCCGAGGAGTCGTTCACATAGCGCGCCAGGAGGTTGAGATCGAGGTACCAGCTCGAAGGACGCTCGACGATTCGCTCGAGGGCCCGCGCTGAGACCGTGAACGGCGACAGGCCAGGCGGCACCCCCAGGCATTTCTGCGTCCCGCTGTAGGCGATGTCGACCGACCAGTCGTCGACGGCGACTTCTATGCCTGCGAGTGACGTCACCATGTCGACCAGCAGCAGCGCGCCGCCCTTGCCCTGCCCCAAGGGCGCAATGTCGTTGCGCACGCCCGTCGACGTCTCCGCGTGCACAATCGCGATCAACGCCGGATCGGGATGCGCCGAGAGCAGGCGCTCCGGGTCGATGGGCTCACCCCACTCGGCGTCGACCCGGACAACCTCGGCCCCGTGGCGGTCCGCGACCTCGCACATGCGTTCCCCGAACACACCGTTGACGCCGATGACGACCGGATCGCCCGGGCGGACGAAGTTGACGAAGGACGCCTCCATGCCCGCCGATCCGGTCCCGCTGAGAGGAAGGGTCAGCGCATTGGCTGTCCCGAAAGCCTGACGGAGGCGGTCGTTCGTGCTGTCGAGAATCGCCAGGAACTGCGGATCGAGATGACCGAACACAGGACCGGCCAGCGCCATGGTTACTTCGGGGTAGGAATTCGAAGGTCCCGGCCCCATGAGGAGGCGGTCGGATATCCCCATCGGCGAATCGTGCCAGGTCCACGCTCACCTGCGCCAACGCGCCGTCCGGCAGGGTGGGTTCCACTAGATTGCCTGCGTGGAGAGGGTGCTCTACGCCCCGAGGGCGCTGCCGCCCCTCCCTGCCGACGTGGCCCAGGATCCCGCTGCGTACGCGGCCTGGTCCACCGCCCGTGAGGCGGAACGGGCCCGAGCGACACCCTCTTCCAGGAAGGCGAATCTCTGCCTGGTCATGCCCGTCGCCGACGCTGAGGCCGACGACGCCGACGTCGCGGCGCACCCTCGCAGAGCCTGCGCCGCCAGCGCGGTGGCTGGTCGCTCACCGTGATGACCCCCGAGGAGCGGCTGCCCGAGATCCAGAAGCTTGTGCACGCCTGCACCTCCTTGCGCGACCGGCGGCGGGTGCGGGTCCTCGGCGCCGGGGGGTCCGGCTCGGAGCGCGATCTCCTCGAAATCGGGATCGCGGCCTGTCGTGGTCTCCCGCGGGCTCTGGTCTTCCCGGGCGACGTCTGGGCGCCCGACGCCGCCGCGCTGCTCAGCGCCGCCCTCACGCCCACCAACGTGGTCTACGCGGACGAAGATGTCACTCCTCGCGGACGGCACGCCGACGGCTCCGCGACTCAAACCCGCCTTCTCACCCGAGTTCCTCTTGACGAGCGCCTATGTCGGACGGCCACTCGCCATGGGGGCCGTCGTGGCGGACCATCTGCCCCGTCTGGTGGCGACAGGCCTGGCGGCACTCGAGCACGAGTGCGCGCTGGCCGCCACCGAGGCCGCTGACACGGTCGTCCACCTCTCCGAGGTGCTCTGTCACCGTACGGGGGCGACGTCGGACCCGGCGGGACCCACACCCATGCGACACCTGCAGGAGGCGCTTCGCCGCCGAGAGGAGGACGCCGGAGTGGTGGCCGGCCCCGGAGCCGGCCGGTACCGCATTGTGCGGCCGGCTCGGACCGGCGTCCCGGTGAGCATTGTGATCCCCTTCCGCGACGAGCCGCGGCTCCTGCGTACCTGCGTGGACTCCATCACCGCCACCACCGGCATGCACGCCAGCATGGACCTGGTGCTGATCGACAACGGGTCCTCCGACCCCGAGACCCTCACGCTGGTCGAAGCGCTGGCCGAGCACCCCGACGTCCGCGTGCTGCGCGATCCCCGGCCCTTCAACTGGGCGGCGCTCAACAACGCAGGCGCGCTGAAGGCGCAGGGGGACGTCTTGGTCTTCCTGAACAACGACATCGAGGCACACCGAAGCGGCTGGTTGGCGGCGTTGTGCGCCCAGGCGCTCAGGGAGGACGTCGGAGCGGCGGGCGCCCGCCTCCTCTATCCGGACCGCCGGCTGCAGCACTGCGGCCTGGTTGTCGGGCTCACGGGTGCCGCAGGGCACGTCCTGGGGGGACTTTCCGAAGACGAGCCCGGCTACCTGCAGATGGCGACCGTGGCCCGCGAATGTTCGGCCGTGACCGGCGCCTGCCTGGCGACACGGCGAAGTGTCTTCGAGGCTCTGGAGGGCTTCGACGAGACGCTCGGCGTCGACCTGAACGATGTCGACTACTGCCTGCGCGCCGCCGCCATCGGCCTCCGCACCCTGTACGAGCCCGCAGCCGAGCTGATCCATCACGAGTCGCCCAGCCGGGGCACGGCGGGTGGCGTGGGCGACGTCCTCAAGTTCGTCGACCGATGGAAGGGGTACATTTCGACCGGGGACCGCTACTACAACCCACACCTCACTCGTGCGGATCCGTCCTGCGGACTCGCTCGCCCGGGAGAGGAAGACGACTGGAACCGATGGTACGCGACGCTCACGATCCACTAGCCGACGGGCCTGTTCCCGCCCCTCCCATGCTGCACCGACCCGCCGATGCGCCGCCGCCCCTCGGGCGCGTCGGCGACAGCCATCCGGTGGATTTCTCTTCGCCGCGTCCTCTCCGACAGAACCAACGGGACCGGGCTGTCGTTCCGCTCCTGGGCCGGCCGGGTCTCGGGTCGAGCGGACCGTCGTCTGCTGCTCGCGCTCGCCGGCGCCACGGACGCCGTGGCGGTTCATTGCGATCTCCTGGTCGACCGGCTGACGGCACACGAAGCAGTGACCGCCGATGTGGCCGGCGCGTTCGGCCAGGAGCTCGCGCTCCTCCGAGCGGAGGTTGCCCACCTGCAACGGAGTGTGACGGCGCTGCAGGACCCCGGTGTATGAGGAGGCCACCGCTGGTCGTGGTGGCCTCCCACTGGCATGAGCGGCGGAGCGAGCTGGCCTTCGTGACGCGATCGATTGCCGGTGCGGCCAGTCGCAGCGGGGCGGTGGCTCTCCTTGTGCCCGGAGACGTGGACAGTGAGGCCGACGGAGCATTCGACCTTGAGGGGCTGGGGCCACCCGGAGCCCGCGATGGCCCGTCGGACTCTGGAGTGACGCGACCGTCATTGTGGACGAGTTGACGCCGGACATCACCGATCTGCTCGGACGGACGGGAACGACCGGCGTGTTCTTTCTTTCGGCCACCGGGGGATCCGTGGAGCCCGGCTGGCAGCATCTCGAGTTGGTGGTCCGTGACCACCCGATCGGGGTGCACGTGCCCGTGAACCACCTCGCCGAACGACACCGACACCACGGGTTTGGCTTCACGGACTACCTCCTGGTCCTGAGCGACCGCTCCGGCGACCAGGCCGAGCCGCCCGAAGCGGCAGCATGGCTCAGCTCCGCCTTCAAGGATGCCGACGTGGTGGTCGTCGAGGACGCAGTCGCGTCGGCATGGAAGGGGCGTTCCCTCCGAGGCAGGGTGCCGGTGGATACCCGCATGGACCTGTGGCGCCTGGTCGCGCACGCCAAGGCCTGCGTGGACGTTGCCCCCGGATCTTTTCTCGCCCGCGAGTGCGTCGAAGCACTCCGCTTCGGCACGCCGATCATCGTGCCCGAGCGGTCGGGACCGGCGGAGGTCCACGCGCGGGCGAGCGGAGGGTCGACTTTCGGGGACCCAGGCGAGCTGGTGGCCGCGGTCAGTGCCCTTGACAGTGAATCGGCCCGGTCGGCCGCCTCTCTCGCCGGCCGGGTCTACGCCGATGGCCTCTATGGAGACCCGACAGCGTTCGTCGCCCGAGTAAGGGAACTCATGGAGGCAGCATGATCTGCTCCCGCGAGGCGAACGGAGTTCAACGCCGGTCCCCCGGAACCGGGTAGGACCAGAGCCGCACTCCCCCAGTGCTTCTCGGGGCGCCAAGAGCGCTTTCGAACAAATGGGACGCACATGCGGCGCCTCGTGCCGAGCTCGCCACGGCCACCAACGAGGCGTTCCAACTGCGAAGTTCTGAGCGGATGGTCGATGGTGAGAGCTGTGGCCAGTGCTGCGGCCCACCTCCACTCGTGCACTCCCCGAGCGCACCCGCCAGGACCGAAGGCGTGCTGTCGAACGTCGCCGTTCCCTCCGAGGTGGGGAAGATGGCGTACCCGCCGGGCATCCGGAACGTCATGTCCGCCATGGCCTGCCACAGCATGGCGGAGGAATCGACCGAGCTGGCGAAGGGGTACACCACGACCGTCGTTCCGACCGGGATCGAACGGCCGTCGGTCGTAAACCAGGCCGGAACGTTGGCCGGACCTGACTCATACGGCCAGGCGGGGATCAACAGGAGGAGCGCGCAACAAACGAGGATGCTCGTGTTCAGAGTGGCACGGAACCGGTCACTTCGCCGATCCTCCGCCACCATGCGCAGGTAGAACGCGTCGAGGATCATCGCCAGGAGCAAGGCGGCGAAGAGCCAAAAGAACGCGACATACCTTGACGCAATGCTGCTGTCGAGGAGGGGCAGATGTGCCAACACCGTGAAGGGCAGGGGGACTCCTGTGAGGTGGCCGTCCACATGGAGCACTGAACCCATGGAGAGGACCATCCCCGCCACCGCCATGAACGGCGACGAATCGGACAAACCGTCTTCGCCAGAGCGCGATGGTTCCCACCACCAGGATCACCAGCAGCGGCACACCCACGTACGCACCGCCCTCCCACGGTGCGGGCTGGACGATGCTCCAGTCGGCGCCTCGTTGGGCGACCAGGGAATCACCCAGGGCTGTAGGACCGAACGCGATGCGCTCAAACAGCGTCGGGACGACGATGCCGACAGGGTCGCTCGAGAGACCTGCGATGGCAACCGCGGGCTGTTCTGGCCCGTGCACGTGCTCGGGCCCGGTCAGAGCCAGCCAGGCACCCAGACCACCGCCGACCGCGATCACGGCAACAGCGATCACCCCCATTCTTGCCAGCCTCGCGACGTCGATCCCTGGACCGCGGAAGACCCACCAGGCGCCGGCGACGGCTCCGGCGATCACGGTGAGCACCACCATGGAGACGAACACTTCCGACGAAATGTAGAACTCGGCGACAAAGCATCCCCCGACGACCAGACCTGTCAACCAGGGCGGATCTGACCGGGTGCGGAAGAATCGATCCAAGAAGAGGATCACGAGAGGGGGCAGGGCACCAACCACAAGAAACAGGTGTACGGCCCCTTGCGCCACGGCGAATGGGGAAAATCCGTAGACAAGCCCGGCCACGAAGGCGGCTGGGCGCCAGCGCACGAAGCGTCGCGCCATGAGGTAGAAGGTCAGAGCCGAGGTGGCCAGCGCGACGTTGAGCAGGATGTTCCACGTCGCGATCGGGCCAAGCAGGAAGGTGATCGGCGCACCGAGGATGCCGAGGAGAGGCATCGTCGTGTTGTCCAAGAGATTGATCCCATTGGGCGCGTTCAGGAAGTTGTTGAAGAAAGGATTGTGGCCATGGACGAGAGCCCATGGCGTCTGGGCCAAGAACCAGATCTGTTCGTTGACATCGCCACCGCCTGCTTGAACCGTGTGCGTGACCCCGTGTGCCCAGACGTCGAAGTTGGCCAGGAGCGAGACGACGAGGTAGACGATGGCGACCAAGAGCGTGAACCACCAACGGTCGCTCGCCCGCGGTCGTTGCACGGCTCGGTTGCCCCGCCCGGCGCGGTCGACGCGGGAGGCCGGTGCGGTTGCGTCTGCTGCGCCGGCTCCGACTTGCGGAGCGCTGGCCACCCTCGGTGTCGTCGACGACCGACGGGCCCGAGGAGCTCCTCACTGGCGGTCAGGCTACTGGGGTTCGCCCAGAGCAGAGGCGACCGAGCGCTGCGTCGAGACGCAGCGGCCCCTCTCTCGCCGACAACGCGGCGGCGTGCTGCACGTGATCCCCGCCACTCCGTTGCTTCGGCCGACTCTCCGATCAGCCGGCGAGTGCCGGTGGTCGACGGACCGACCGATCGCCTCTCCGGCCCATTTCCGCGCACCGCTTCAGGCGATCCCGTGTCAGCTCACGTCCTGCGGCCGCGGCCCGGGGCCCGCGGCCGGGACCCTCGGGCCGGAGCGAGCACAGTGCGCCCAGAGTCCCGCCAGGACGGTTCGACTGTGGAAGGCTAGGATCTGTGAGCATGCTGAGCGAAGTCACGCAACTCGCATGTGCTCGCGGGACGGTGTCCGGAAGCTCAAAGACAACCCAGGTCAGAGCCGGTTCCAACTTCCAAGTCGACCCCATGAGCCCTCCAGCCCACACATCCGGCGGACCACAGTCGTCTGCAGACGAACATCGTCTTTCGGCTGGGGAGGACGACCGCTTGCAGGAAGTCTCTGAGCTCGAGCGGATCCTTGAGTTCGAGCCTTCGGCCGTGAGGACCCTGGTGGCCGTTCTGACCGAGCCCGTGGCCACCATGGATCAGATCGATGAAGAGACCGTCTCACCACTCGCCTTACGGGCTTTCGTGACGGATCTGGTTGAACGCCAGCGGGCCGAGCGCGAAGCGTTCTTTGCGGCCTTGGCGGCGTACAAGGAGCTGACCGAGCGTCTTGCCCTCGACGTGACCGATGCCCGCCGCGAGCTCGCCGTCGAGACCGAGCAGGCGCGGCTCGAGCGCCAACAACTGGTGAAGGACTTTTTGGACCGAGTCGATGTGCTTTCAGCCAAGATCTCGACATCTGCTGCTCGCTTCACCGGCGAACTCGCGGAGAAGGACGTTCTCCTTCAGCAGGAGCGGGACCGCGTCTTGGCCTACGCACAGCTCGCCGCGACAGCGCAAAGCGTCATCGACGACATGCGGGCCTCGAACTCGTGGCGTCTCACCCGCCCGGTCCGGCTCCTGTCAAGGGTCCTTCGGCAGCGATCGCCTGAGCCCCCTCGCTAGTTCGGAAGTCCACTTGGCTGCATCGCCTGATCACTTCGACCACAACGTCTCGGTCATCATCCTCAACTACAACCATGCGGACACAACGCTCGAGTGCCTCGACGCGCTCGAGCGCGCGCAGAGTCCGCTGATCCGGGAGATCATCGTCGTCGACAACGGCTCGCGGCCTGACCAGGTCGCGATCTTGCGTCGCCTTCCCGCGCGAAAGGACCTCACCCTGGTGGAGGTCGGGGTGAACCGGTTCTTCAGTGAGGGCAACAACATCGGCGTGGACTTTGCGCATGGCGACTACATCGTGTTCCTCAACAATGACGCCTTCGTCGAGCCGGGCTGGGTTGAGGCTCTGGCGGACTCCATGCGGAACGACCCCGCGGTGGCCGCTGTCGGACCGATGTTCCTCTATCCCGACGGCCGCGTCCAAGAGGTCGGGAGCCTTGCCCTGCCCACGGGGGACGTCGTGCAGGTGGGGAAAGGCAGCGTCTGGGGACCGGACCATTTCGACACACCCTGTACCGTCGATTTCTGCTCGGCGGCTTGTCTCATGATGCGGCGATCCGATTTTCTCAAGGTCGGCGGCTTCGGGTTCGAATGGGAGCCGGCGTACTACGAGGACGTCGATCTCTGCCTGAAGCTCTGGTCACAGTGCGGCAAGGTCATGGTGAACCCCGCGGCGCGGGTCGTCCACATTGAGAGCAAGACGACATCCGACAGAGGACTGCAGCTTCAGAACATCTCGGAGATCAACCGGGCCAGATTCGCCGAGAAATGGGGGCACTGGCTCGAAGAGCGGCAGACACGGCATCTCGCCGAGCTCACCTCCGCCCACGGCACCGAAGTTGGGGTGTCGAAGAGCTCAGACCTTGCGCTTCGGCCAAAGGCATCGAGCGCGTCCTCTCCACAGTTCGTGCTGTATTCGCCCTACCCGGTGGTGCCAGGGGGCGGTGAGCGCGTGATGTTCGAATTGGCGGCCCACCTCTCGTCACGGATGGGCCTGGAGAATGTCATCTTCAGCACGCCGCACCGCTACAGCACCGTTCGGATGAGGCAGATGGCGACCACGTTCGGCTTCGAAGACGTCGTCGGGCTCCCCATGCCGTTTGAAGACCTGGATCCTGCCCGGTGCAGCTTTGCGGTCGTGCTCGGCAACTCCATCGGGCCACCGATAGAGCCATTCGGGCGTCGGAACGTCTACCAACTCCAGTTCCCGTTCTACATGCCCGACAGTGAGGTCGAGAAACGGGCGACTTGGCTTCGCGACTACGACGAAGTCTGGGTCTATTCGGACTTCGTGCGCCGCCACGTGAACGGACTCGTCCGTCACTACGGCCTGGACTGTCCACCGGTTCGGGTGATCGCTCCGCCGGCCCAGTGGTCCGGAGCGACGAAAGGTCTGCCATGGGCGGACCGGAAGACCGTTCTGACCGTGGGGCGCTTCTTCGCGGGAGGTCACAACAAGCGCCAGGATGTCGTGATCGAGGCGTTCCGGGAGGTCGCCGAAAACAGCCCCGGTGACGTGCGACTGGCCCTGGCCGGCGCCATCCATCCGACCTCCGAGGCCAGAGAGCGATTTCACGATCTCCAACGCATGGCGAAGGGGCTGAACTGCCACTTCTATCCCAATATCAGCCGCGACGACCTTGCTGCGCTGTACGAGCAGTCGGCCGTGCTGATTCACGCCGCGGGGTTCGGCGCGGACCCCGACGAGTTCCCCGAGACCCTCGAGCATTTCGGGATCACGCCGATTGAGGCCGCGAGCTTCGGCTGTATTCCGGTGGTCTACGGGCAGGGCGGCCCGGCCGAGGTTGTCCGAAGGCTTGGCTGCGACACGGCGTTCTCTTCCGTGCAGGAGTGCGCCACAATCGTCTCGGGCCTCTTGGCGGACACCGGCGGGTCCACGCTCTTGAGTCAGCACCTGCTTGAAAGCAGCGCCATCTATTCCGGAGAGGCGTTCCGGAGCTGCGTGGACGAAGCATTGGCCACGATCGGCGTGCTGGAAGGCGAAGTCACCTGACGCGGAGCTCCAGGGAGGCGGAGCTCCGCTCTACGCGTCACCAGAGGACTGGGGCCCGGAGGTTCGCACCTGCATCGACTTGACGAGACCGTCGAGAATGTCAGCCTCCGACACAATGCACTCCAGCAGGGTGAACCGTCGCATCACCTCGCGCAACACGAGCGCGCCACCGAAGATCACGTCCTGGCGTCCCGCCGGTAAGCCGAGTCGACGGCCCCGCTCCGCCGCCGGCTCCGCGCCGAGGACGTCGCACCACCGCGCCACCGACGCCACCGTCAGCACTGCATGGTGGATCCGCTCCCTGTCGTACTCCGCCAGTCCGAGTTCCAGACCGGCGAGCGCGGACACGGTGCCGGCCAACCCGACGAGGCGCCGGGGCCGACCGGTGTCCACCAGAGCCCCGATGGCCGCTGTTGCCCGGTCCAACTCCGTTCCGATGGCCAGGACGGCCGCTGCCGTCTCCGCTGCCGTGGGTGGATCGCCGCGCAGGAAGCGCTCCGTGAGCCGGACGCAGCCAATGTCGAGGGACACGGCCAGGATCTCTCCCGCCACCTTGGTCACGATCTCCGTGGAGCCTCCCCCGATGTCGAGGACGACGACCGTGTCGTCGCCGACCGGGAGGTCACCCGTGGCGCCGGCATAGGACAGCTGCCCCTCCTCTTGTCCCGACAGGAGCTCGGCCGGCGCGCCGACGATCTCGGCGGCCGGGAGAAGGAACTCCTCGCCGTTGGTGGCGTCTCGGACGGCGGACGTGGCGACCAGACGGGCGCGGCCCACCCCTTCGGCATCCATGCGCGAGCGGTAGGCCCGCAACGCGACGAACGTGCGCTCCATCGCGTCGGGCCGCAATCGACGGCTGGCGTCGACCCCCTGGCCCAGTCGCGTGATCGTCATCTCCCTGGCGCGCACGTCACCGGCGGGCCCGACGACGAGCAGGCGCGTGGAATTGGTCCCACAGTCGACCGCTGCGAGTGCGCCGGCGTCGTTCACGCCGACGAGTATCACAGAGCCGATGGGCTCAGATTTCCGGCCGGGTCAGGCGCAGGCGGCCCGCCACCCACTCCCCGACCACGTCGTCCCCCCCGGCCAACCACCAGGCCAGGTGGGCGTGCAGGCACTTGACCCCCTGGCGGGTACCGCCCACTCCTCCACTCGGACGAGGTCCGGCCCAGCCATCGGGAATCAGCGCGTCGCGTTCGGCGGCATAACGGCGATGCGTTTCGGCGAGGGCCGTCCCGTCCACCTCCAGGTCCGCCTCCCGGACGCCCCCGGCCGCCTCCAAGCGGCCGACGAGGACCCGCAGCTCGGGGTCAACGAGCCAGTACCGCGTCGGCATGGGCGTCCCGTCGCGCAAGAAGGGCTCGTTGGTGATGACCATGGGGCGGCCGTCGACGCCACGCACCGCGACGGTGAAGGCACCTCCCGGGTCGCGCCCGAGCAGGCGTGCCACCACCTCGGCATCGCTCTCGGCACCCTGGGGGGCCGCCCCGGTGTCGGCCCCGGGGTTCAACGCCAGAATTCGAGAGAGTGCACCATGCGCGAGACGAATCCGCCCGATGACGTCGAGGCCGCGCCCGGGTGGGTCGCGGCGCCTGCATGCGCTGCGGCCGGTGCTGCCCCCGGCTCCGTGGTGGTCGTCGTGGTGACGCTGCCCGGCGGGAGCTCGGGTGTCGCCGACGGGGTCACCGGGCCGTCCGATCCCGGGTCTCCGGCGTAGGGGGTGCCGGCGGCCGTGGCGCCGGAGGGCGGCAGGACCTCGTATGCCTGTTGGCCCGGGCTCACCAGCTGGTACTGCTCACGGGCGATACGCCCGATCTCGCCCGCGTCGCTGAGGTTCTTCTTCTCCTGGGCCAGTGCGGCGTCCTGCGCGTGCAGCGCGTTGAGCTCCGCCTCGGTCCCGTGCAGGTTGGAGCGCTGGCTCAGCAACGAACCGGCGGGGAACCAGGCGAAGAGCACAATGGCGGAGGCGACGATCGCTCCCACGAGGCCCAGCCGGGCCCGCCTCAACTTCTTTGCCTTCTCGGAGGTCGCGGCGCCCGAAGGCTTGGCGGCCCGCTGACGGCGTGACGGCTTCCGGCTAGCCCGCGCCATGCCCGACCCCTGCCAGCGCCGCCAGTCCGGGGAAGCCGGCCGACTCGCCCAGGTCCTCCTCAATCCGCAGCAACTGGTTGTACTTGGCCACGCGGTCCGAGCGGGCCGGTGCGCCCGCCTTGAGCTGGCCGGCATTGACCGCCACCACCAGGTCGGCGATCGTCGTGTCCTCGGTCTCGCCGGAACGGTGCGAGATCACCGTGCCGTACGACGCCCCGTTGGCCAGTGCCACCGTGTCGAGCGTCTCGGTCAGGGTGCCGATCTGGTTGAGCTTGACCAGAATGGCGTTGGCCACACCCTCGCGGATGCCGCGCTCCAAAATGGCCGCGTTGGTGACGAAGATGTCGTCGCCGACCAACTGCACCCGCCCGCCCAGCGCCTTGGTGCATGCGGCCCACCCGTCCCAGTCCTCCTCGGCCATACCGTCCTCAATCGACACGATCGGGTAGCGGTCGACCAGATCGACCCAGTAGTCGACCAGCTCGGCCGGGCTGAGCGTCCGGCCCTCCCCGGCCAGCACGTAGGAGCCGTCGTCCCACAGCTCGCTCGTGGCGGGGTCGAGCGCGAGCGCGATCTCATCGCCCGGCACGCGGCCCGCCCGCTCAATCGCTTCGAGCAACAGCTTCACGGCGTCCTCGTTCTGCGGGAGGTCGGGAGCGAAACCGCCCTCGTCGCCCACCGCGGTGGACATGCCCCGCTCGGCCAGCATGGTGCGCAACGCGTGGTAGGTCTCGGTGCCCCAGCGCAGCGCTTCGCTGAACGAAGCCGCGCCGACGGGCATCAACATGAATTCCTGAAAGTCGACGGAGTTGTTGGCGTGGGCGCCGCCGTTCAACACGTTCAGCATCGGCACGGGCAGCGCGTGCGCGTTGGAGCCGCCGATGGAGCGGTAGAGCGGGATCTCCAGGTCGTCCGCCAGCGCCTTCGCACTGGCCAACGAGACGGCCAGCAGTGCGTTGGCACCGAGCCGGCCCTTGTCCGGCGTGCCGTCGAGGTCGATCATGGCGTGGTCGACGGCGCGCTGATCGAGCGCGTCGAGACCGCAGACGACGTCCGCTATCTCGCCGTTGACGTTGGCCACGGCTTGCAGCACGCCCTTGCCGGAGAAGCGCTCGCCTCCGTCGCGCAACTCCACGGCCTCGCGGATGCCGGTGGAGGCGCCGGAGGGTGCGATGGCACGGCCACGGGCGCCGGAGTCGAGCAGCACCTCTGCTTCGACGGTCGGGTTGCCGCGCGAGTCGAGAACCTCGCGCCCGATCACGTGCTCAATGGTGCTCACGACAACTCTCCTTGGGTGTCTCCCCTGGTGGGACGCCCGGGGCACAACGTTAGCGGTTGCCCACCTCGGCTTCGGGGACGCCCTCTGCCGCGAGGATATCGGCGCGCAACGACAGTGCACGGTCGCGCAGCGCCTGTTCGGCGTCGACGCCGAGCCTCTGCGCCAGGTTGGCCACGGCGTAGAGCAACTGGCCAACGGCAACCTGCGTGTCGCCGCCGTCGCCGGACAGAGGATCGTCGGATTGGGGATCGGTCTCGCCCGCCCGCGCCGTCAGTGTGGCCAGCGTCTCGGCGGCTTGGTCCTCGGGCTCGTCGTCGGGCTCCAACCCGACGGCGCGCGCCTTGCGCGCCAGCTTGGTCGTCAGCATCAGCGCGGGAAGGCCGGACGGGATGCCCTCGGTGACGCTGCGCCGGCCCTTCTCGCTCTTCTTGATCGCCTCCCAATTCGTGACGACCTGTTCGGCCGTGTCGGCGTCGACGTCGCCGAACACGTGCGGGTGGCGGTGCACCAGCTTGTCGTGCACGCCACGCGCCACGTCGGCGAGGTCGAACTGTCCCTCTTCGTCGGCGAGGCGGGCGTGGAAGACGATCTGGAAGAGCAGATCCCCCAACTCCTCCTGGAGGTGCGCGAACGCGCCCCCGTCGTCGCTCTCGTCGCCGCAGGATCGGGCGCAGCCACCTCCGCCAGCGCGTCAAGCACCTCGTAGCTCTCTTCGATGAGATGGGGCATGAGCGATTGGTGCGTCTGCACCGAGTCCCAGGGACAGCGTTCGCGCAGCGTGTCCATGAGGACGACGAGCCGGGCCATCTCGTCGCCGGCGTCACGGCCCTGGCGGGAGAAGGCGGGGATGTAGACAGAGGTGAGGTGATCGGGCTCCACCGTGCGGTCGAGGTCCCACCAGTCGACCGCCACCACGACCTCGTCCTCGAGGCCGAGGTGGTGCAGCAGCACCGGCCGTGGCAGCTCCAGGTCCTCGTCGGGGAGGGCCAGCTTCACGTCGGACAGCAGGTGGCGGGACCAGCACTGCGCCACCAGGAACGGTCCGTTCTGGTCGGCCAGCACGGACCCGGCGACACTGGCGTCGACCAGGCGAACCCCCTCCGCCAGCGGGTCGACCCCGAGGGCCACCCAGGCCAGGTCCAAGAAGGACAGAGCCGGGAGCGCAGTCACCTCCACCCGACCATCGGCCCGCAAGAGGTCGACGGTGCGCTCTGCCACCAGCGGCGAGCCCGGCACGGCGAAGACCACGGGCTGGGGGGCCGCCGCCACCGCCGCCGTCACCAGGGACTCCACAATGCTGCCGTAGACCTCGTCGAACGTGGCCGCCGACTCGTACACGTCGTCGAAGGCGGGCACGTCGGCGAAAGCGGTCGCCGCCGGGTGGCGCGCCGTGCGGAGGAAGGCGCGTCCCGAAGCCGCTCCCAGAAGGGTCCTGGCGTTGTCCCCCACGAGGTCGGCGCCGGCCGGCCCGAGTCCCACCACCGTGACGTGGGGGCGGTGCCGCGGCACGCTCAGCCCGTGGTCGAGGTGGACGAGCTCGCTCCGGTTCCGGTCGAGCCGGTGGTCCCGGTGCCGGCACCAGCACCCGAGCCCGAGGCGCCCGCACCCGCACCCGCACCGACGCCCGAGGGCGAGGATCCCAGCCCTGAAACCGAGGCCGGGGCCGACCGCTTCTCGTTGGCGGCGACATTCAACACGTCGGTGGGATTCGGGGTCAGCGGCGGGAGCACCGTCGCGTTCACCGACGACCACACTCCGTACTGCGGGTTCACGGCCACCGAGGTCCGGCGCTCGTCGGCGGTCAGCGCCTTCTGCACCGCCGTACTCCCCTTCGCCTGCACGGCGCTCTTCACCGCCGCCTTCGCCGCGCTGAAGGACGACGGGGTCCGCTTGGTGATCTGCACCAACGCGTACTCACTGCTGCTCAGACTGAGGGGCGCCGAGACGGCGCCGGTGGCCAGCTTGCCGAGATTGGCGTCGGACGGGAGCTGGGCCTCGAATTCGGGCAGAAGATGGCAACCCTGCGCACCCCCACTGGCGTTCGCCGCCACGGTGGCGAACGGCGTGCCGAAGGCGACCTGGGCCGCCGCGTCCTGCGCCGCGGCCTCACTGGTGAAGCCCGCCGCGGTCAGGCAGACCGTGTCGAACTGTGACTGATGCGCCGTGAAGTAGTTCTGCAGGTCGGCGTCGCTGGAGCCGACGCCCGAGAGGTCCTCCTCCAGCACGGTGATCGTGGCCACGAACTGCACCTGGGTGTCGACGAAGGAGGCCGGCATGGTGTTCAGCACCTGCGTGCCCGTGATCGGCTGGCCGGTCAGGCTGCAGCCGTATTGCACGTCCTGACCCTGCTGGGTCTGGAGGATCTCGGACATGACGTTGGTGATCTGACTGGTCAGGGCGGCGCGGGCCGTCGCGAGGTCGGCCGGGGTCACCGTGACGTCGTGTTGGTCGGCCACCTGCGTCACGAGCTGTTGGTTGACCTCCTGCGACAGGTAGTACGACGTGAAGCTGGCGGTCGCCGTCGGGTGGTCCCCGGCGTACTGGCCCGTGCCGGCGCCGACGACGGACGGCAACTGCTCGCTCCCGTTCGACGACAGATACGCCTCGGAGTTGAGATAGCACTGGTAGTAGGGGCTGCCGGCGATGGCGCTGACGTCGGAGTTGAGATCCGCCTGACTGACGCTCGAGCCGTTGACCGTCGCCGCGTCCGACGGCACGAGGAACGAAGCCGCAGCGACGCCGCCGGCCAGGACGATGAGGAGGACGATGAGTCGCTTCACGCGCCGGGCACCTTACAAGGTGTCCCCGCCGGCCCTCACATCGGCCAGGGGGAGCAACTCTTCGATCAGGCTCCGCACGGTGTCGGGCGCCGAATCACCGTTGGTGATGGGAACGAGCAGCTGGGCCAGGTCCTCCCGGTACGTCGCGCCGGGGATCAGGCGTCGGAGCCGCACCTGGGCGCTGGCCGGCAGCGACACCGGGGAGACGCGCACCGTCGGCGGGCGCCCACCCGCGGCCCGCACCGAGCTCATCGCCACCTCGCTGATGCCGCGCGCCAGCGCGGCGGCCCGGAGCCGGGCCAGGGCGAGCAGGCCGTCAGCGGCGGACGGGAGGGGGCCGTAGCGGTCCACCCACTCGGCGCCGATGTCGTCCACGTCGGCCAGGGAGGTGGCCGAGGCCAGGCGGCGGTACGCCTCCAGCCGGGCGTCCTCGGCCGCCACGTAGTCCTTGGGGAGGTGGGCGTCGCCCGGGACGTCGAGGGAGACCACCGACGGCGTCGGCCGGGGCTCACCCCGGGCCTCGGCCACCGCTTCGGCGACCAGCTGCACGTACAGGTCGTAGCCCACCGCGGCAATGTGCCCCGACTGGTCCGAGCCCAAGAGGTTGCCCGCACCGCGGATCTCCAGGTCGCGCATGGCGATCTTGAATCCCGAGCCCAGCTCGGTGTGCTCGCCGATGGTGCGCAGGCGCTCGTAGGCCTGCTCGGAGAGCACCCGGTCCGCCGGATGGAACAGATAGGCGTAGGCCCGTTGGCCGCTCCGCCCCACCCGGCCCCGGATCTGGTGCAGCTGGCCCAGGCCGAGCAGGTCGGCCCGGTCCACAATGAGCGTGTTGACCGAGGGCATGTCGATCCCCGACTCAATGATGGTCGTGCAGACGAGCACGTCGTAGCGGCGTTCCCAGAAGTCGAGCACCACGGTCTCGAGGCTTCCCTCGTCCATCTGGCCGTGGGCCACGGCCACCCTGGCCTCGGGCACCATGGCGCGGATGTCACGGGCGACCCGGTCGATGTCCGACACGCGATTGTGGACGTAGAAGGCCTGCCCCTCGCGGAGCATCTCGCGCCGCAGCGCCTCGCTGATGGCCGAGGGATCGTGCTCCCCGACATAGGTCAGGATCGGGCGCCGGTCGGCCGGCGGGGTGTTGACCATGGAGAGGTCGCGTATGCCGGTCAGTGCCATCTCGAGCGTCCGCGGGATCGGGCTGGCCGTCAGCGTCAGCACGTCGACGCCCTCGGCCATGCGCTTGACGGCCTCCTTGTGCGTCACCCCGAAGCGCTGCTCCTCGTCCACCACCAGAATCCCGAGGTCCTTGAACTGCACGTCCTGGGCCAGCAGGCGGTGGGTGCCGACGACGACGTCCACGCTCCCGTCGGCCAGGCCCTGCACGACCTTGCGCTGCTCGGCCGGTGAGAGGAAACGGCTGAGCAGCTCCACCCGGACCGGGTAGGGCGCGAAGCGGTCGGCGAAGGTCTGCGCGTGCTGGCTGGCCAGCAGCGTGGTCGGTGCCAGCACGGCGGCCTGCGTCCCCTCCTGCACCGCCTTGAAGGCGGCGCGCACGGCGACCTCCGTCTTGCCGAAGCCGACGTCGCCGCAGACCAGGCGATCCATCGGTCGCGGCTCCTCCATGTCGGCCTTCACGTCGGCGATGGCCTTCAGCTGGTCCTCGGTCTCGACGAAGCCGAACGAGCCTTCCATCTCCGTCTGCCACGGCGTGTCGGGGCCGAACGCCCTGCCCTCGACCGCCAGCCGGCGCCGGTACAGCTCGACCAGCTCGACCGCCACTTCAGCCGCCGCCTGCCGCGCCTTGGCCCGCGTCTTCTGCCAGTCGGAGCCGCCCATCTTCGAGAGCGTCGGGGACTCGCCGCCGCTGTAGGGCGTGATCGCCTCAATCTGCTCGACCGGAAGGTAGAGGCGGTCCGAGCCGCGGTACTGCAGGATCAGGTAGTCACGGGTGGTCCCGCCCATCGTCCTCGTCGTCACGCCCTCGAAGCGCGCCACACCGTGCTGGCGGTGGACGACGAAGCTCCCGGCCTCGAGGTCGTCGAAGAAGCCGTCGGCGGCCCGCGCCCGGGGGCGCGCCCGCCGGTGCGGGACCCGCCGCCCGGTGACGTCGGTCTCGGACAGCACCGCGACCTTGGCCTCGGGCAGGATGAACCCGCTGGTGATCGGCGCCGCCACCACGCAGGCTCCCGCCGTGCCGGGCGCCGCCGCCAAGACCGGCGCGTGCACGCCCTCGGCCGCCAGTGCCGCGGAGAGCCGGCCCGCCCCCGCCACGGTGGCGGCGCACAGCGTGACCGCGTAGCCCTGGCCCACCAGTCCCGTCACGCCGGCCGCCAGCCGGGAGGGGTCCCCCGCCACCGCTTCGAAGCGGCGCACCGTGAGCGCGGCCGTGTCGGGACCCTCGGGCACGGGCGGCAGGGCGGTCACCCCGGCCGCGCTCTCGCTCAGGAGCCGCTCGAAGGGAACGTGCAGGCGCGGGAAGCTCTCCTCCTCGGCCTCTTGCGCCCCCCAGGTGGCCGCCAGCGTCTCGGCCAGGGCGGCCTCCTCGTCGAGCAACTGGACGCCACGGTCGCGAATGCGGCGCGGCTCGACCAGGACGACCTGGCTCCCGGCTCCGAGGAGATCAGGCAGGACGCGTGCCGCGTCGTCGAGGAAGGGCAGCCAGGACTCCATGCCGTCGAACTGCACGCCCTCGGCCAGGTTCTCCCACACCCCCGCGCCCCAGGGGCGCCGCGTCACCAGGCGGCGCGCCGCGTCGCGCAGGGCCGGGGTGACGACGAGCTCGCGGCAGCCGTAGAGCGCGACCGGCGCGCAGGTCGTGGGAGGACCGCTGATCGCTGACGGAGAACGCCGTCAGCCGATCCACCTCGTCGCCCCACAGATCGATGCGGACGGGCACGTCGGCCGTGGAAGGGAAGACGTCGACGATGCCGCCCCGCACCGCGAACTCCCCCCGGTGCTCCACCTGGTGCTCGCGCCGGTAGCCCATGGCCACCAGCTGGGGCAGCAGCTCGGCCACGTCGACCTGCTGGCCCGGGCGGATGACCACGGGCGCCGTGCCCTCCAAGGGGCCCAGCCGCTGCAGGAGGGCCCGGACCGGGGCGACGATCACCCGGGGCGGAGGCGGGAGCGCCGGGTCCGGCGTCGCCGTCAGCGCGTGGAGCACCGCCAGGCGGCGGCCCATCGTCTCGGTCTCGGGGCTCACCCGTTCGAAGGGCAGCGTCTCCCAGGCCGGCAGCACCGTGACCGGGCCCGCCAGCGCGCCCACGACCGGTCCGGCGTCGGGCTCCTCGGTCTCGTCACCCTCGGGAGCGATGAGGCACGCCAGGTCGTCGCCCAACCGCTCGGCGTCGAGGCCGGTGGCGGTGACCACCAGGAGCGGGGTGCGCTCGGTGAACGCGGCCAGAGCGGCGGCGACCACCGCCTGGGCCGCCTCGGGAACGGCGACCGTCCCGTCGGCCGCACCGATGAGCACGCCGAGGACGGGGTCGCTGCGCAGCAGGCGCGGGAGGGCGGCCAGGCTGCCAGCGCTCGAGCTCGCCCCCGCGGCGGGCGCGGGAGACACCGGCGCCGAACTGGTCCCGGGGCCGGCGTCGGTGTTGGTCTTCGTGGTGGGAGGAACGGCGGCGCTCATGGTCGGTTCAATTCATGGTCAGGTCAGATCAGGTCGGCAGCGAGTGGCACCACAGCATGGCGGCGTCCATCCCGTCCGCCACAATGCGCTCGACCGCATCGGCCGCCGTCTGCACCGACGCCCCCAGGAGCTCGCGCACCGCCTTGGGGGGCCGCTTCAGCACGTGCGACGCGCCCTGGGCCGCGCTGGGCGGCTTGCCCACCCCGATGCGCACGCGCTGGAAGTCCGAGGAATGCAGGTGCGACTGCACCGAGCGCAGCCCGTTGTGCCCGGCCAGGCCGCCACCTTGCTTCAGCCGGACGGTGCCCGGCGGGAGGTCGAGCTCGTCGTGCACGATCACGACCGAGGCCGGCTCGTCGATCCCGAACCGCGTGGCCAGCTGACTGACCGCCAGCCCCGAGTCGTTCATGTACGTGGTCGGCACGGCCAGTGCCACCCGCCGCCCCGCCAGGGTCACCACCGCCATGCGGGCCTGGACACCCTTCTCGGCCCGCAGGGACGCGCCATGGCGCTGGGCCAGCAGCTCCACCGTGTCGGACCCGGCGTTGTGCAGGCTCCCGGCGAATTCGGCTCCGGGGTTACCCAGCCCGACGACGAGCAGGTCCGCCGGGGTCCCCCGGTGCTCCGACCGGGTAAAGGGGCGGCGCAGGGCCTAGCTCTCTTCGCTGCCCGCCTCGGCCGACGCGTCGCCGGACGACTCGGCACCGGCAGCGCCCTCGGCACCTTCTTCGCCTTCGCCCTCGCCTGCCTCCTCGTCGGTGACCACCCGCGGCGGCTGTCCGATGGCGACCGCGGCTCTCGGGGTCGATGTCCGTCGTGACGCCGTCGGGCAGGACCAGGTCCGAGACGCGCACCTGCCCGCCAATGATGAGCTCGCTGATGTCGGCCTCAATGGCCGAGGGGATGGCGGTCGGCAGGGCGTTGATGGCCAGCGTGAACATCTGCTGGTCCACCAGGCCGTCGCCGTGGTGCACCTCGAGCGCCTCGCCCACCAGGACGATCGGCACGTCGGCGCTGATGACCTCGTCCCGGCGGACGATGATGAAGTCAACGTGGGTCACCGTCTGGGCCACGGGGTGGCGCTGCATTTCGCGGGCCAGGGCGAGGTAGGTGCCCGACCCCGTGTCGAGGGAGAGCAGCTGGTTGGCCCCGGCCTCGCTGTTGAGGGCGATGCGCAGCTCGCGGGCGACGATGGCCACCGGCAGCGGGTCGGTCCCGTGGCCGTAAATGACGCCGGGGATTTTGCCTTCACGCCGCAGGCGGCGCACGGCGCGCGAGCCCGTGGGGCGCCCGATTTCGGCGGCGAGTACGACTTCGGCCATGACGAATCTCCTCAGGTGGCGAGAACGGTGGTCGCGGACGGCGCAGGGCCTCCGGCGAACGGCCTACCAGCGTAGCCGCACCGGGCCGAGGGGGACCACCGGCCCGCCCGGGGCCTCTCAGACCAGGTTGTCCCCGCCGAAGAGCTCGGACACCGAGGTGTCCTCGAAGACGGCGTCGATGGCGTCGGCGATGATCTTGGCCACGGACAGGACCTCGAGCTTGTCGAAGATCCGGTCCTCGTGCACCGGCAGCGTGTCGGTCACCACGACCCGGGAGATGGGCGCCGCCTTCAGGCGGTCCACGGCGGGGTCGGACAGGACGGCGTGGGTGGCCATCACCGAGATGTCCGAGGCGCCGGCGTCGTTGAGCAGCTCGGCCGCGGCGCAGATGGTGCCGGCGGTGTCGATCATGTCGTCGATCAGGACGCAGTGGCGGCCTTCGACGTCACCGACCACGTGGCGGGCCTTGACCTCGTTGTAGGTGCCGCGCGGCCGCGTCTTGTGGATCAGGGCCAGGTCGAAGCCGAGATGCTGGCTGTAGCGCTCCGCCACCTTCACCCGCCCGGCGTCCGGCGCCACCACGACCACGTCGCCGCCGAAGTTCTCGCGCATGTACGCCTCGAGCACCGGGGTCGCCACGAGGTGGTCGAAGGGCGTGTCGAAGAAGCCCTGGATCTGCCCGGAGTGCAGGTCGACGCTGATCACCCGGTCGGCCCCGGCCGCCGAGAGCATGTCGGCCACGAGCTTGGCCGTGATCGGCTCGCGACCGGTGGACTTGCGGTCCTGGCGCGAGTAGCCGTAGTAGGGGCAGACCGCCGTGATGCGCTTGGCCGAGGCGCGCTTGGCGGCGTCGATCATGATGAGGTGCTCCATGAGCGAGTCGTTCACCGGGCTGGCGTGCGTCTGCACAATGAAGACGTCACAGCCGCGGATGGAGATGTCGTACTTGCAGTAGATCTCGCCGTTGGCGAACTCGCGCAGGTTCGCCTCACCCAGTTCGACGCCCAGATGCCCCGCGATGTCGCGGGCCAGGCTCGGGTGCGCACGCCCGGAAATCAGCTCGAGACGGCGCCGCGGGATCAACTCCACACCAACAACGCTACTGCCCCGCCGCGAGCTGTGCCGCCGGCCCGTCCGGCCCGCTCGGCCGTGCAGCCGGTTCGGCCGCGTTCAGCCCTCGGGTCCGGCCACCACCGAATGGGGGGGCAGCTCCACTCCGTCCGCCACCTCGGCCCCGGGCTCCAGCACGCTGTAGGGGCCGATGCGCACCCCGGCACCGATGGTGGCCATGGTGCAGACGCTCGACGACACCACCGCCCCGTCGCCGACGCTGGTGTCGGTCAGCACGCTGTTGGGCCCGATTTCGGCCCCGGCGCCCACGACGCAGTTGCCGCGCAGGATCACCCCGGGCAGCAACGAGACGTCTGCCTCGAGGTGCACCTCGGCGTCGACGTAGGTGCGCTCGGGGTCCCACATGGTGACGCCCCGGCGCATCCAGCGCTCGTTGATGCGGTCGCGCAGCTCGGCCTCGGCGACGGCCAGCTGGGCCCGGTCGTTGACCCCCGCCGCCTCCATGGAGTCGGGCAGCACCAGGGAGCGCACGCCGTAGCCCGCGCTGCTCAGCACCCCGATGGCGTCGGTCAGGTAGTACTCCCCCTGGGCGTTGGCCGGGCTGAGGCGGCGCAGCGTCGGCGCCAGAATGCTGCGTCGGAAGCAGTAGATGGAGGTGTTGACCTCGTCGATGGCCTTCTCCTCCTCGGTGGCGTCGGCCTCCTCGACCACCCGGATCACGTGCCCGTCCTTGCCGTGCACGACCCGGCCGTACCCGAGCGGGTTCTCGACCACGGCCGTCAAGAGCGTGGCGCCGGCGTCCCCGGCCCGGTGGGCCCGCACCAGCGCCGCCAGCGTCTGGGGGCGCAGGAGCGGCGTGTCGCCGGGGAGGACCACGACGTCCTCCACCTCGTCGTCATCGTCGTCGGGCAGCCCGGTGAGCCCGACGGCCAGGGCATCGCCGGTCCCGGTCCGGGCCAGCTGCTCCACGAACTCGATCTCCATGGTGGGCGGCGCGTGCTGCACCAGGGTCTTGGTGACCCACTCCGCCCGGTGCCCGACCACGACGACGACCCGCCGCACGTCGACCTCGGCCATGGCGTCGAGGACGTGCAGAATCATGGGGCGCCCACACAGGAGGTGCAGGGGCTTGGGGCGCTCGGACCGCATCCGGGTCCCCTCCCCGGCGGCCAGGACGACGGCGGAGAGACGGCGCTCGGGCATCGCGCATTCTTAGCCCGCCGAAAAGCTCAGCGTGCGTATGGGACACTCGTGGGCGTGCCGGAATTGGTGCCTTACGACGAGTTCGGGCTGTTCCACGAGAACGCGGGCGAGTACGGCCTGCCCTACGACGGGCCGCCCACGGTGCGCCGGGTCGACGTGGAGGTCTCTCCCGGCCGGGCGGTCTCGAGCCTGCTCTGGGGCAGCGGCCCTCCCGAGCTGGTGCTGGTGCACGGCGGGGCCCAGAACGCCCACACCTGGGACACCGTGGCCCTGGCCCTCGGGCGGCCGCTGCTGGCGGTCGACCTCCCCGGGCACGGCCACTCCGACGGCGGGCTCGACGGCTCCATTTCGGCCGTCAGCAACGGGCGCGACCTGGCGACCGTGGTCGGCGCGCTCGCTCCCGAGGCCCGCGGCGTCGTCGGCATGTCGCTCGGCGGTGTCTCGTCCCTGGCTCTGGCCGCCCACGCCCCCGACCTCGTGCGCGCCCTGGTGCTGGTCGACGTCACGCCGGGCGTGAACGCCGAGAAGGCGGCGCCGATCACCAACTTCATCAACGGGCCGACGAGCTTCGACAGCTTCGACGAGCTGCTGGCCCGCACCATTGAGCACAACCCGGGTCGGTCGGAGTCGTCGCTGCGCCGGGGCATCCTCCACAACGCCGTCCAACGCGAGGACGGCACCTGGGTCTGGCGCTACGCCCGCTTCCGCACCGAGCCGTCGGGTCCCGCCGCGCATCCCGAATTCGGCGACCTGTGGGACGCCGTCTCGGGTCTCACCGTGCCGCTGCTGCTGGTGCGGGGCCTGGCCTGGTCCGTGGTCGACGACGACGACGTGGCCGAGCTCCTGCGGCGCCAGCCCACCGCGACCGTCATCGGCGTCGAGGGGGCGGGCCACAGCGTGCAGGGCGACCGGCCCCTGGAGCTCGCCGCGCATCCTCGACGACTTCCTCTTCCCCGACGCCTGATGGGCACCGGCGCAATGATGGACAAGAAGGTCTGGTTCTCGCGCCGCGCCGTGAAGCTCCACGTCGTCATCCTGATTGTGGTGCCGGCCTTCGCGGCGCTGTGCCTGTGGCAGGTCAGCCGGGCCCTCGAGCGGCAACAGCCTCAGTTGGGCCTACGTGTTCGAGTGGCCGCTCTTCGCCGCCTACGCCGTCTACATGTGGTGGCGCTTCGTGCACGAGGCCGCTCCGGACGGGTCGCCGGGCGACGCCGCCGCAGCCGGTCCCGGCGGCCAGGACGCGGCGGCCCCGGCCGGAGCGCCGGCACCCGAGACGCCCGAGGAACTGAAGGAGGACGCCGAACTGGCGGCCTACAACGACTATCTGGCCCAGCTGGCGGAACGGGACAAGGCCACCGGTCGCTGACACGGTCTTCGCGCGGGCACCCGGCCTGCGAGGGGTGGGGCTCCGGGGGGAGGGCTCGAACCTCCAACATCCGGCTCCAAAGGCCGACGTTCTGCCGATTGAACTACCCCGGACCGTGACGGGCGCCGCCTTCAGGTTAGACACGCGACAAGGCGGTGTCGGGCCGAGGCGCGGCGATAGGTTCTGTGGCCGTGCGCATCTTGGTGGTGGACGACGACCCCGCGGTCCGCCGGTCGATCGACCGTGCCCTGCGGCTGGAGGGCTACGACGTGGTGGGCGTCCCTTCGGGCGGGGAGGCACTCGAGGCCTTGGCCCAGGCCCCGCCCGACGCGCTGATCCTCGACCTCGGCCTGCCCGACATCGACGGGCTCACGGTGTGCCGCCGCATGCGCAGCGCCGGCGACGACACGCCCGTCCTGATGCTGACCGCGCGTGACGCCGTCGACGACCGCGTGCAGGGCCTCGATGCCGGTGCCGACGACTACCTGGTCAAGCCCTACGCGCTGGCCGAGCTCCTGGCCCGCCTGCGGGCCCTGCTGCGCCGACGCTTCGAGGGCGAGGGGGGCCTGCTGCGGGTGGGCGACCTGATGTTGGACCTCTCCACGCGCGAAGGTCAGCGCGGTGAACGGAGCTTCGCCCTCACCCGTATTGAGTTCGATCTGCTCGAGATGTTCCTGCGCCATCCCCGCCAGGTCCTCACCCGAGAGGTGTTGCTGAACCGGGTATGGGGCTTCGACTTCGACTCGGGGACCAACTCGCTGGCGGTCTACGTCGGGTATCTCCGCCGCAAGCTCGAGGAGGGTGGCGAGCCCCGCTGCATTCAGACGGTGCGCGGCGTCGGCTACGTCCTGCGGGACACGTGACCTTCCGCACCCGGCTCGTCCTGGCGACAACCGTCGCCGTCGTGGTCGCGGTGCTCGCCGCTTCGCTCGGCTCCTTCCTGGTGGCGCGTCACACGCTGCTGAACGCAGCCGACAGCTCGCTCCAGACGGCGGCGGAGAAGCTCCTCTCCGGCCAGGAGATCGGCTCCACCACCGCCACCTTGGGCCAGGTGATCGACACCACGGGCGGCGTCGTCTCGGGAGGCGGCCTCCCGGTGACCGGCCAGGTGCGGCTCGTCGCCGTCAACCTGGCGCCGTCCTTCTTCACCACGGTGACCGTGGACGGGAACGAGATGCGCGAGTACGTCGAGCATCTGCCGCCGGGCACGAGCGTGCAGGACGGCATTCTGGCCGACGGCGGCGCGCTGCAGATCGCCACGCTCCTCAACGTCGACTCGGAGCTGAAGAAGCTGGCGCTGCTGCTCGGCGCGGTGGCCTTCGCCGGCGTGGTGCTGGCGGTCGCGCTGGGCTGGCTGGTGGCGCGCACCGCGCTGGTCCCGCTCAATTCGCTCACCGACACGGTGGAGGACCTGGCCGAGACGACTGACGTGACGCGCCGGCTCTCGCCCGGCCGCCCCGACGAGCTCGGGCGCCTCAGACGCACCTTCAACCGCCTGCTCGAAGCGCTCGAGTCGTCCCGCCGGGCCCAGAGCCAGCTGGTGCTGGACGCCTCGCACGAGCTGCGCACGCCGCTCACCAGCCTGCGCACCAACCTCGAGGTGATCCGCCGGGTCGAGGAACTGAGCGCGGAGGACCGCTCGGTCCTGGTCGACGACGTGCTGGTGCAGCTGCAGGAGCTGACCGACATTGTGGGCGACCTGGCCGAGCTGGCCCGGGGCGACCGCGGGCCGGCCTCCCGGGAGCCCCTGCGCCTCGACCTGCTGGTGCAGGACGAGGTGGCGGTGCAGAACACGCACGGGCGCGCCCAGGACGTCCACTTCGAGCTCGACGCGTCGCCCTGCTGGGTCGTGGGCAGCGACGACGGGCTGCGCCGGGCCGTCGGCAACCTGCTCGACAACGCCCGCAAGTGGAGTCCGCCCGGCCAGGCCGTGTCGGTCGAATGCCACGAGGGCACCGTCGTCGTGCGCGACCACGGGCCCGGCATCGCCGTGGCGGACCTGCCGCACATCTTCGACCGCTTCTACCGTTCGCCCCAGGCCCGCGGCCTCCCGGGTTCGGGTCTGGGCCTGGCCATCGTGGCGCAGGTCGTCAAGGCCGAAGGGGGGACCATTGTCGCCGAGAACGACCCCCGGGGCGGGGCCCGCATGACGATGCGCCTGCCCACGGTGGCAGGGACGCCCGAGCCCGATCCCGAGTCCGAGCCCGAGCCCGAGCCCGGCCGAGCCCGGCCGCGCCGATCCGGCCCCGGTGATCGACACCGTGCCCGGGCGCAGCAGCCTCTGAGTCATCGAGCAGCGCTCCGGGTCATTTTCTTCGGTAATTCTTAAAGAGCGCCAACCTGCCGCCAAGGTACGGGGCGCAGACTGGTTTGCAGCATCCCCCGGCGGCGCGGAGTATCCCTCCCGCCAAGGCGTGGAGTCCCCCTCCCGCCTGCCGGCTTCGCCGGCAGGGACGGTCCGCCACCGTCCCTGCCGGCGCCTCCCCCTTTGACGCTGCTCAGGCGCCCCGACCTCAGCTTCCTTCCCGTGCGGCGTAGCCCTGGCATGATGCCGCCAAAAACTCAACAGTTTTGATAGACCGCGACCGGGCACGCCGACCACGCCCGCAGGCAGACCGTATGGAGTCAGCTCGGCGACGAGCTCGATCCGGTTGCCGAAGGGGTCGTCGACGTAGGCACCACGCCCGGGGGCGGCGTCGGGATTCGGCCGCACCTCAACTCCCGCCGCCGCCAACGCGGCTGCCAGCGCGGGCAGGTCCCGCACCACCAGGGCCGGATGAGCCTTGCGGGCGGGACGGAAGTCCTCCTCCACCCCGAGGTGCAATGCCACAGGGCCCGACTCGAACCAGCAGCCGCCGCGCGACGCCATGGGCTCGGGCTTGGGCCTCCGCGTCAACCCGAGGAGGCCGACGTAGAACGCCTCGGCCTCGGCTTCCCGGGCGGGGGGCATGGCCAGTTGCACGTGGTCGAGCCGGACGATTTCGAAGCCCATGCCTGCCTCCCTCCGGCGGGGCCGACCTGGCAGTCGACCGCGGAGACCGCTAGCCTGCCGCAACACATGGGATCACTGATCAAAAAGCGTCGCAAGCGGATGCGCAAGAAGAAGCACAAGAAGATGCTGAAGGCCACCCGGTGGCAGCGCCGGGCCGGCAAGTAACTTCCGCCCCCGCTCCGCCCTCCCCTTCAGCCCCCTTCCCAGCCCGCCGGCACGGTGCGGGCACGCACGAGCCGCCCGGTCTCTGATCCGACGCGGAGTTCGCCGGGTCCGTCCGCTCCATCGCCGGACCCGACCCCCGCGCCGACTTCCACGAACCACGTCGAACCACTGCCGGCCAGCACCGGAGCGGTCCCCGCCCAGGCGCCGAGGGCGTCGCGCCAGGCCGCCAGTCGGGGCTCGACGACCAGCGCCGCCGCGGTGAGCGCATTGGGGCCGTCGTGCCGCGGGTCCTCGTCCCAGGCCCGGTAGACCCGGGCGGTTTCCACGCCGAACGGCGGCAGGAGCAGGACGAACTGGCGGGGTTCGAACGGGAGCGGCGTCACCCGCTCGCCCACCCCTTCGACCAGGGCCCGCCCCCCGACCACGCAGAACGGCACGTCCGCACCCAGGCTGACCGCCACCTCGGGGTCGGCGCACCCGGCCCAGCGCAGCACGGCGCCGGCGTCCGTCGACCCTCCGCCCAACCCGCCGCCCAGCGGGATCCTCTTGATCAGGCGGACCCCGGCGCTGCGGCCACAGGCCTCGAGCGCCCGCTCCACCAGGTTCTGGCCGGGGCCCGGCAGCCCGTCGGGCCGCACGCCCGGCTCGAGGTCGACACTGAGACCCGAACCCTCCGGGTCCAGCTGGAGCTCGTCGGCCAGGTCGAGGCTGACCATTTCGGCCTGGAGCTCGTGATAGCCGTCGGCCCGCACCCCGGTCACCCGGAGCGACACCGTCAGCTTGGCCGGGGCCAGGAGCCTGGTCACGGGGTCGCTGGCGCCGGGGCCACCGGTGGCGCTCACAAGGCCGCCAGCCTGCCGAAGGCCGCCACGTCGAGCTCCTCGGCCCGGGCGTCGGGGCGCACCCCGGCCCGTTCGAAGGCAGCCGGGTCGACCACGCCGGCCAGGGATCGGCGGAGCATTTTGCGGCGCTGGGCGAAGCCGGCCCGGACGACCGCGTTGAGGCGCTCATAGGAGACGAGGGCGGGGTCGACGGCTGGTTCTGGCCGCCGCTCCAGCCGGACCAGTACCGACTCGACCCGCGGCCGCGGGATGAAGACGGAGGCCGGGACCCGGCCGACCACCTCGGCCCGGGCGAAATAGGCGATCCGCACCGAGACCGCTCCATAGGGGTCCTCGCCGGCCGCGGCGGCCATGCGCTCCCCCACCTCCCGCTGCACCATCACGAGCAGATGCGCCACCGCCGGCACCTCCACCAGGACCCTGAGCACCAGCGGGGTGGCCACGTTGTAGGGCAGGTTGGCCACCAGGCTCCAGGGGCCGGGGCTCCGCTCCGCCAGGAGGCCCGCCAGGTCGAGCTCGAGGGCATCCCCCTCGACCGTCTCCACCCCGGCGTCTGCGACGACCTCACGCAGGACAGGCAGCAGGTGGCGGTCGGTCTCGACGGCCACCACGGCGGCACCCGTCTCGGCCAGGGCCAGGGTCAAGGAGCCCAGGCCGGCCCCGATCTCGAGGACGTGGGTGCCGGGACCGGCTCCCGAGAGCCGCGCAATGCGGCGGACGGTGTTCGGATCAGCGACGAAGTTCTGCCCGAGGGCTCGGCTGGGCTGGAGTCCGTGCGCCGACAGCAGCTGTGCGATGTCGGCGCCGGAAAGTGTCACCAGGAGATTGTGACGTCCACCACTCCCTGGCTGATGTCGCCGATCTGTGAGAAGCCCGAAGGCGACATGTCGACCACCCGGGGGTAGCCCGCGCCCTCGCGGTCGTCCACCGTGCATTCGGTCGACGCGCCGGTCGCGTTGTTGACCACCGTGAGCACCGTTCCGAACGGGAGCGTCGGACTGGCGCAGTACCCGGCCGGCGCGGCCGAGTACCACGTGGCTTCGCCGCCCTCGCTGTGCGTCGCCGCCGGCCGCGGTGGCGGCGCGGTGGTCGTCGTTGTCGTCGGTGGTGGCGGCGGTGGCGGCGCGGTCGTCGTCGTTGTCGGCGGTTCCGTCGTCGTTGTGGTCGGCGCTGCCGCGGTGGTGGTCGTCGTTGCGG
>CAWACN010000009.1:0-620065 GCA_963780525.1 uncultured Acidimicrobiaceae bacterium
AACCTGGCGGCCACGGCCGAGCCACGCTAAATCACGCCAGAATCACCGGGACCGGTGGGATTTTCGTGACTGGCGAGGCTCTTGGTGGATATGGGAGAGCAGCCCTCGACGTGATGGGCCGCGGCGGAGGGCTCAGGATGGGCCGCGGCGGAGCCGGACCCGGTAGGAGTAGTGCGCCGGGTCGAAGTAGCTGACCGCCAGCTCGACGGGGGTGTCCGCGTCGTCGGTGTAGAGCCGGTCGATCCGGAGTACCGGCTCGCCCGGTGCGCACTCCAGGTGCCCGCCGCCGCAGCCGGGGCCCGGCGGCGGTGATGCTCTGCTCGGCGCCCTTGATCGACCGGGTCATCCTCGTGTCGATCAGCCCGATGACCGTGATCTGGCTGCGCTGCCCCGGGCGGCCAGTGCGGGCACTCGCCCAGCAGCGCGCCGACACGGCGGCAGAAACCGAGGTATAGCAGAACGGGACGTTCCCGTGCAGCCGGATCAGGGTGACGCGTGCACTCATCGGAGGGCAGCCGCAGCCGGCTGCGGCCTCGACGTCCACCGCGTGCCGCAACGGGGTGATGACCTCGCACTCGGTGTCCAGGGACAGGGCCATCAGGTCCTCGACCGAGCCGAAATGCCGCAGGTAACGGTCGGCCTCGGCCACTGGGTAGGTGCCGCGCCCGGCCACCCGGTAGATGATCCCCTCGGAGACCAGGTCCTGCATCGCCCGCCGCACGGTCTGCCTGCTCACCGAATGCCGCGCGGACAGCTGCTCCTCGGTGGGCAGCTGCTGGCCGTCGGCGTACTCGCCGTTGCGGATCGCGTCCCGCAGGGAGGCGGCCAGCGTCGTAGGCGCTGGACCTGGCCTGGTCGGGCACCGGCTCCCGCTCCTTTCTCGGGCGCCCCGAGGGGGCCCTTCTCCCGGGCGCCCCGGCGGGCGCGGCCTGGCCGGGCTGGCCGGCTCGGAGACGGTTGCGTAGCCAAATGGCCGTACATATCTTAGATTCAGTCGGCCAGCTGCGGGAAACCAACTGCCGGAGATGAACTGCGGGAGACGAACCGCGGGAGACCAGCTGCCGGGGGAGGTGCCAGGTGCCGGAACCAGCGAACTCGCTTGCCGGGCGGCTCGCTCGCTGGGCTCGCGATCTCGAGCCGACCGAGGAGGATCTGGCTCTGGCCGATCGTTCGCTGGTGGACACGGTCGCGGTGGCGCTGGCCGGCCGCGATCACCGGGTGACCCAGCTGGCCGAGACCATGCCGGAAGGACCACGCTGGGCGGTGGCCGCCCATGTCCTGGACTTCGATGACCTGCACATGGAGTCCACCACGCACATCAGTGCGGTCTGTGTGCCGACCGCTCTGGCGCTGGGGGCGGGAGCCCGAGCCTATCTGGCCGGGGCCGGGGTGATGGCCCGGCTCGGTCACGCGCTGGGCTGGCCGCATTACTCCGCGGGCTGGCACGCGACCTGTACCGCTGGCGCGCCCGCCGCCGCGGCCGGGGCGGCGGTCGCGATGGGCCTGAGACCAGACCAGATCTCCAACGCCATCGCGCTCGCGATACCCGGCGCGGGCGGGGTACAGCGGGCGTTCGGCACCGACGCCAAGTCCCTCCAGGTGGGATTCGCCGTGGATACGGGATCCGGGCGGCGACCCTGGCTGCGGCGGGGGCGCAAGCCGACCCGGCCGCCCTGGAGGATTGGATGACCCTGGTCGGCGGGGATCCAGGCGCGGCCATTTGTCCGGGCCGGCGGTCCCCGGCGGCCTGGCGGTCAGATCTACCCATGCTGCTATGCACTGCAGCGCCCCATCAGCGCGCTGGGGGAGCTCGCCCAATCCGGGCCGCTGGACCCGGCCGAGGTGAGCAGGATCGTGCTCCGCACCCCCGAGGGCACGCTGGCCCCGCTGATCCACCATCGGCCGGATACCGGGCTGCAGGGCAAGTTCAGCCTGGAGTACGCCGCGGCGGCCGCGCTGCTCGACGGCTACCCCGGGTTCGCGAGCTTCACCGACGACGCGGTGCGCAGGCCCGCCGCCCGGCGCCTGGCCGGTCTGGTGGAGATCAAGAGCGAGCCGGGCGGGACCTGGGCTGCTCGACGGCGAACTGGTCGCCGAGCTGCATACGGCCAGTGGCGGCGTGGCCCAGATAACTCAGCAGTTCCCGCCCGGATCACCGGGCGGCCTGCACCGTCAGCCAGGTCCAGGCGAAGATCGCCGACTACCAGAGGGGTGCATGCGGGCGGCCAGGAACTGGATCCCTCGCCGTGGACCTGGCCAAGCGCCGCCGACCTGCTCCGGGATTTCTGCTAGTGCCCCGGCGCACCGCACTGCTGCGAAGGGACGGGCATGGATGAGCTGAGCGAGGAGGAGCGCGCGATCGTCGGGCTGGTCCGCGAGTTCGTCAACCGTGACGTCCGGCCGGTGGCCTCGGAGCTGGAACATCACCCCAGAGCCTCCTGGACACCTACGGCGCCGAGCGTCATCCCGTCGGGGCCCGCGTACTGAAGAACACCATGGCCCAGATCGCGCTGCGCCACACCGACGAGCGCACTGAGGCATTACAGGAGACCATCACAGAGCTGTTGCAGATGGACGAGCCGCGCAAGCGCTTCGGCGGCATGCTCGCCGGGCTCGACATCCACTATGACCTCGGAGAGGGACATCCGTTGCTCGGCCGGCGCATGCCCGATGTCGACCTGGACACAGCTGACGGACCCGTACGCGTGTTCAGCCTGTTGCACGCCGCGCGTCCGATACTCCTCAACCTCGGCGGGCCCACGGGTTTCGACCCGTCGCCGTGGGCCGACCGAGTCCAGCTGGTCGACGCCGTGCACCATGGCTCGTGGGAACTCCCGGTCCTGGGCGAGGTCGCGGCTCCGCCCGCGGTGTTGATCAGACCCGACGGCTACGTGGCATGGGTGGGTGAGCTCAGCGACCCAGGACTGGCCTCAGCTCTGACAACGTGGTTCGGGGCGCCCGACCCGGTGCGCTAGCACCCGCCATCGCCGCGTCCCGCGCTTACGAGCCCGGACGATCCCCCAGCCCGCCGATCCCGAGCGACCCATCGGTCGAAGCACCCCCGACCGTGGGTTCCTGGTCGGCCGCTCCGACGCCCTCCTCGCCGTCGCCCGGCAACGGCGGAGGATCGTCGAGAAAGTCCGCTGTCGGCACGAAGAAGAGGGATCCCGTCACTGCCGTCGAAAAATCGAGGATCCGGTCGTAGTTCCCGGGCGGATCGCCGAGAAACATGTGCTGCAGCATCAGTTCCGTCACCGCCGGCGTTGCCGCATACCCGATGAAATAGGTGCCGAACTCCCCGGCACCCAATGAACCGAAAGGCATGTTCTCGCGCAGGATCTGCCGTTGCGTCCCGTCCTCTTCGACAATGGTGTTCAGTGCCACGTGAGAGTTGGAAGGCTTGACCTCGTCGTCCATCTCGACATTGGAGAGCTTGGCCCGCCCGATCACCCGCTCCTGCTCCTCGACCGAGAGCGCCTCCCAGGCCGCCATGTCGTGCAGGTACTTCTGCACAATGACGTAGGTCCCACCGGCGAACGACGGATCCTCGTCCCCGATCGTGACCGCGTCCGCCGCGGCCTGGCCCGTCGGGTTCTCCGTCCCGTCGACGAACCCGAGGAGATCGCGCTCGTCGAAATACTTGAACCCGTGGATTTCGTCGACCACCGTGGCCGCTCCCGCCAGCCTCCCCACGACGAGCGACGCCAGCTCCCAACAGAGGTCCATCGTCGCCGACCGGATGTGGAACAGGAGGTCGCCCGGAGTCGCCACCGCCCGGTGGCGGTCACCCTCGAGCACCTCGAACGGGTGGAGCTCGGCCGGACGAGGGCCGGTGAAGAGGCGGTCCCAGGCGTCCGATCCCACGCCGGCCACGACGGCCAATCCTCCGTCGAGCGCACGGAACGCGACCGTGCGAGCGAGCCCTGACAGATCGGCGAGCAGGTCGGAGACAACCTGCTCGCCCCCGTCGTCGATCGTCAGGACGAGAATGACGGCACTCGCCGTGAGGGGCGTCAGCACGGGCTGGGCCACCGCTTGCTCCACGACGGTTTCCGGGTTCTGTGAGACGCTCGCCATCGGTGTTCTCCCGAATCTCCTGTGGTCTGCACCGGCCCCAGGACACGGGCCAGGTTGCCGACGAGCGTAGTGGCGAGGGAGAGACCGAGGCCTGGTAGACGGCGACGATGATCACCACGGTACAGACGCTGAGGCCAATGGTCGTCGCCGACAACACGGGCCTGGGAATCGGTCCCGCCATCTTCTTCAGGTGGGAGCCGGCTCCCGTTCCGACCTTGGCCCCGGCGGGCTGGTACGCGGACACCAGCGGCCAGGCCACCTGCCGGTGGTGGGACGGAGCCCAGTGGACGGAGTACACGTCGGCAGGGAGCCAACCCTCCCTAGCCGTCGGGCCGCTCAGGCTCCCTGGCCGGCGGCCACGGCCGCCTCGCGTGCGTGATAGCTCGACCTGGTCAGCGGTGAGGCCTCGACGTGTGCCACCCCGAGCGCCGTCCCCGCGGCGCGCAGACGGTCGAACTCCTCCGGTGCCCAGTAACGGGAGACCGGGAGGTGGTCACGGGTGGGGCGCAGGTACTGCCCGACGGTGACGATGGACACCCCGACGCCGCGCAGGTCAGCCATGGTGGCGACGACCTCGTCCTCGCGTTCGCCCAGTCCGACCATCAGGCCCGACTTGGTGACCAGGCCCGCCTGCCCGGCACGGGCGAGCACAGCCAAGCTGCGCGCATAGCCGGCGGAGGGCCGCACCGCCCGCTGCAGCCGGGCCACGGTCTCAATGTTGTGGTTCAACACGTCGGGCCGCGCCTCGAAGATCGCATCCAACGAGTCCGCGTCGCCCCGGCAGTCCGAGATCAAGACCTCGACCGTCGTCTCGGGCCTGCGGGCCCGGATGGCTCTGATGGTCTCCGCCATGGCCCCGGCGCCGCCGTCGGGCAGATCGTCGCGGGCCACGCAGGTCACCACGGCGTGCCCCAGCCGCATCCGCTCCACCGCTTGGGCTACCCGCGCCGGCTCGTCGGGCGACAGCGCGAGCGGGTGGCGGGTGTCCACCTGGCAGAACCCGCATGCCCGTGTACAACGTTCACCGTTGATCATGAAGGTCGCCGTGCCGTCGGCCCAGCACTCGTAGATGTTCGGGCACCCCGCCTCTTCACAGACGGTGACGAGCCCGAGGTCGTGAACCGTCGACCCGAGTTTGCGGTAGTCCCTGCCGATGCGCACCGGCACCCGCAGCCATTGCGGCTTGCGTTCCCCGATGTCGAGGCCTTCTTCAGGCGCCACCCCCGCCTGCCGCAGACGACGCAACAAGGGGCGCTCCCCCGCGGCCGGGAGACCGGGAAGCGTCGGCGGGACCCTGCATGACGTCGTTGCGCTGCACGCTCCCGGCGCCGAACGCCGCAGTGGCCCGGGCCACGAACGCATCGACCACGGTCGTGAAGGGCGCGTCGATACCCTCGGCTCGCAGGGAGGTGACGCCGCGATCAGCGATACCGCACGGGACGATGTGGCCGAACATGGCCAGATCGGAGGACACGTTGAGCGCCACGCCGTGGAGCGTGCGGCGGCGCCCGGGGGCCGTGCGCAACGTGCGCACGCCGATGGCGGCGATTTTGCGGGCGTTCGGGCCGCCTGCGTCGAGCCAGACACCGGGGAACTCGCCCTCGGTCGTCGCCCCGCCCAGACCGAGGTCGGCCAATGTGGCGATGACGACCTGCTCCAGCCGGTGGACGTGCGCCGGACCTGCGGCCGGATCGTCGGGCACGGTCACGATCGGGTAGGCCACCAACTGTCCCGGCCCGTGGTAGGTGACGTCCCCGCCGCGGTCGGTGCGCTCCAGCACAGCGCCGACCGACGCCGGATCGACCAGCACGTTGCGCTCTTCGGCGTGCACGCCCAGCGTGTAGGTGTGCGGGTGCTGCAGCACCAGCAGGTAGTCGTCGGTCGCTTCCGTGGCCAGGGCGTGTTGCAGCGCATCGGCCTCGTGATAGGGAACCGTCCCGAGCGACCGGACGCGCAGCACCGAGTCGGCCTACAGCTCCGCAGCCCAGTCGCGCGTCCCGAGCAGGTCGGCGACCTTGCGCAAGAACAACGAGACGTACGCGCCATCGACCGCACGGTGGTCCCAGCTCACGCCGAGGATCCCGGTCGAGTGGATGGCGATGGACTCGGACCCGTCGTCCTGGGTCACGACCACCGGCCGGCGTGCGATCCCATCGGTGGCCAGAATCGCCACCTGGGGCTGGTTGATGATCGGGACGGTGAAGTAGGTACCGAACGGACCGTCGTTCGTGATGGAGAACGTCCCTCCGGCAATGTCGTCCGCGTTGAGCTGGCGGCTCCGGGCCCGTTCGGCCAGATCGCGAATGCGCCGGGCCACGCCACGCAGCGTGACCTCTTCGGCCCGATGAATGACCGGGACGATCAGGCCCTCGTGTGACAGGTCCACAGCGATCCCGAGGTTCACCTCGGCATGCACGAGCAGCGAGTCGTCGACGACCGACGCATTGAGCAACGGGAAGTCGCGCAGCGCCTCCACCGTGGCCCGGGCCACGAAGGGGAGGTACGTCAGCGCGAAGCCCTCCTCGGCCTTGAAACGCTCACCCCAGGCCTTGCGCACGCGCTCGACACTCTCGAAGTCGACCTCGTTGGCGATGAACGCGTGGGGCGAGGTGGCCTTGGACCGCACCATGTGCTCGGCCGTGCGGCGGCGCATGTTGGAAAAGGGCACGATCTGATCCCCGGCGGCGCGGAACGAGGCCATGGAGACCGAGGGCGCCTGTGGCGTCCGGGCGACCGGCGCCGCGGGCGCGGCCTGGACCGGTGGTGCGGTCGGCGGAGCAGCCGGGGCGGGGCCAGCCGCGGGCGGCGGGCCCGCGGCACGACGCGCCTCGACCACGCGCTGAGCGTCATCTCTGGTGATGCGACCACCCGAGCCGGTGCCGGTCACCTCCGTCTCGCTGATGCCGTTCTCGGCCAGGAGTTTGCGCACCATGGGCGACAGGACGTTCGGTCCCGCTCCGTCCCCGTTGCTCTGCGCGCTCGGTGCGGAGGCCGCAGCAGGTGCTGGAGCCGGTGCGGGCGGAGGAGGAGGCGCAGGGGCGGGAGCGGCCTCCTGCGCCGCCGGTGCCGGCGCCGGTGCCGGTGCGGCGGCCGGCGGTGCCGCGGGTGCCGGCGCCGGTGCCGGTGCGGCGGCCGGCGGTGCGGTCTCGGCCGCCACTGCTGCAGGTGCGTCGTCGGACGGTGCCGCCCCGGCACCGTCGCCGATCACCGCCAACTTCACGCCGACCTCGACCGTCTCACCCTCGGGGACGAGGATCTCACTGAGCACGCCCGCCGCCGGAGAGGGCACCTCGGAGTCGACCTTGTCGGTCGAGACCTCGAAGAGCGGCTCGTCCCGCTCGACCGCGTCGCCGACTGCTTTCATCCAGCGTGTGATCGTTCCTTCGGTCACCGTCTCGCCGAGTTGCGGCATCATCACGTCAGCCAACGTGCAGTCCCCTTCCGCTCAACGCGAGCATGGTCTCACCGAATGTCTCGGACAGCGAGGGGTGCGGCTGAATGAACTGCGCCACCTCCTCGGGAAATGCCTCCCAGTTCACGGCCAGGTAGCCGGCGCCGAGCTGCTCGGTCACCCAGGGACCGCAGAGGTGCACGCCCAGAATCCGGCCGGCCGTCCCGTCGGGGCGCTGCTCGGCAATGATCTTCACGACGCCCTCGGTGTCACCGATGATCTGCGCCCGGCTGTTGCCGCCGTAGGGATCCTTCTTCGTCACCACCGGGATGTTCGCCTCCTTGGCCTGCGCCTCGGTCATGCCGCAGAAGGCCACCTCGGGACGGCAGTAGATCGCCCAGGGCACCTTGCCGTAGTCGACCGGCACCACCGGCTCGCCCAGCATGGTCTTCACCGCCACGATCGCCTCGGCGAACCCCACGTGAGCGAGCTGCGGGGCCCCGGCGACAATGTCACCCACGGCCCACACCCCGTCGACGCCGGTCCGCTGGTACTCGTCGGTCGCCACGAAGCCGCGCCGATCCATTTCGACCCCGAGGCCGTCGGCCACCAGCCCCTCCGTGCGGGGACGCCGGCCCACCGACACGACGACCGCCTCTGCTTCGAATGTCTGGTCCCCCGCCTTGACCGTCGTCGTCGTGCCGTCCTTCGACGGGGTGTGCCCCTCGACCTTGACGCCGGTCACGATGTCGATGCCCCGCTTCTTGAAGGAGCGGACGAGCAGGCGGGTGATGTCCTCGTCGCAACCGGGGAGGATGGTGTCGAGCGCCTCCAGAATCGTCACCTTGGTGCCGAGGTCGGCCAGGAGTGACGCGAACTCACATCCGACGACGCCGCCGCCGATGACGACGGTCGAGGCCGGCAGCTGCTTGAGGTCGAGAAACTCGTCGGACGTCATGATCAGTCGACCGTCGACCTCGAAACCGGGCAGCAGGAACGGCACCGATCCGGCCGCCAGGACCACGTTGCGGCCGACGATGACGCGGCCGGCATCCTCCCCGTCGAGGACTTCGACACGGTGGTCCGCCTTGAGCGTGCCCGTCCCGATCAGCGTGGTGATCTTGCGACCCTTGAGCAGCCCGGCCAGGCCCTTGTGGAGCTTGCCCACCACGGCGTTCTTGCGGTCCTGGCTCACGGAGAAGTCGACCGACACCCCGGACACGTCGATGCCGAACTCCTTGGAGTCCTCGACGGTGCGGTAGACCGAGGCCGTCTCGAGGAACTCCTTGGCCGGGATGCAGCCTCGGTGCAGGCACGTGCCGCCGACCTTGTCCCGCTCCACAATGGCGACGGAGAGGCCCGCAGCGGCGCCGTAGAGCGCAGTGGCGTAGCCGCCGGGACCACCGCCGATCACGACGATGTCGAACTCGTCCTCGCCTGCCATCGCTGTTCTCTCTCCCTGTGTGCTCACGACGTCCGTCCGGCGCGCTCGGCCTCCCCGGAACAACCCGATCGCACTGGCGAGAGTCCTCTCCATGCCCTGCGCGTGACGGTTCCACCCTACCGTCCTGACGGTCCTGCTCAGACCGCCGGAGACCCGGTTCAGCCGCTCGTCCCGCTGCCCAGATCGGCTGCCTGCGTGGCCAACTCGTCGACCCTGTCGTTCCAGCGGTCACCCGAATGGCCCTTGACCCAACGCCAGCTGACGGTGGCCTCGGACGCCAGCGCCAGCTCCATGAGCGGCTCCCACAGATCGCGGTTGGCCACCGGCTTGTTCTGTGAATTCTTCCAGCCGCGGCGCTGCCACCCCCGCCACCAGCCGTCGGTGAAGCACTTGACGACATAGGTCGAATCGCTCACCACCTCCACCCCGTCTGGCGCGTCGGGCGTGAGGGACCGCAGTGCTTCGAGTGCCGCGGTGATCTCCATGCGCTGGTTGGTCGTGTGCCCCTCCGCGCCGCTGGCGTAGGCGCCGTCGGGCACGGCCCAGGCCCATCCGCCCGGCCCGGGATTGCCGCGGCATGCACCGTCCGTGTACACGACGATCGGACCGCTCGCAGATGACATGGACAAATGTGTAACACCCCCGACCGGTGGTCATGGTGGTCCCCCACCTCCCAGTACCGTGGGGAAATGCTGTTCGACGGGATCAGCCACCAAGTCCCCGACACCGATCCGGGTGAGACCGAGGAGTGGCTCGACTCGTTCGATGCCATCGTCGACGCCCGGGGCCGGGCCCGGGCGCGCTATCTGCTCATGAAGCTCCTGGAACGGGCGCGCACCAAGCAGGTCGAGTTCCCCGCCACCGTCTCGACCCCGTACGTGAACACCATCCCCGCCGACGCCGAACCGTGGTTCCCCGGCGACGAGTACCAGGAGCGCCGCATCCGGGCCTACATCCGCTGGAACGCAGCGGCCATGGTGACCCGGGCCAACACGCGCACCGAGGGCATCGGCGGCCACCTGTCCACCTACGCCAGTTCGGCCGCCCTCTACGAGGTCGGCTTCAACCACTTCTTCCGGGGCAAGGCCGACGGCGGCTTCGGCGACCAGGTCTTCTTCCAGGGCCACGCCTCGCCCGGCATTTACGCCCGGGCCTACGTCGAGGGGCGCCTGACCGAGGCCGAGCTCGACAACTACCGCCACGAGGTGGCGGGCGGCGGCCTGCCCAGCTATCCGCACCCGCGCTCATTGCCCCACTTCTGGGAGTTCCCGACGGTTTCCATGGGACTGGGGCCGATCAACGCCATCTACCAGGCCCACGTCAACCGCTACCTCAACCTGCGCCGCCTGGTCGACACCAGCGCGTCGAAGGTCTGGTGCTTCGTGGGCGACGGCGAAATGGACGAGCCCGAGTCGATCGGTGCGCTCGGCGTGGCCGGCCGCGAGCACCTCGACAACCTGATCTTCGTCGTCAACTGCAACCTGCAGCGGCTCGACGGACCGGTGCGCGGCAACGGGAAGATCATTCAAGAACTCGAGGCCGTGTTCCGCGGCGCGGGCTGGAATGTGATCAAGGTGATCTGGGGCTCGCGCTGGGACGCCCTGCTGGCCAAGGACGTCGACGGCGTGCTGCTCGACCGCATGAACACCACGGTCGACGGCGAGTACCAGAAGCTGGCCGTCGAATCGGGCGCCTACATCCGTGAGCACTTCTTCGGGCCCGATCCCCGCCTGCGCAAGCTGGTCGAGGACCTGAGCGACGACGAGCTGCAGACACTCCCGCGCGGCGGGCACGACTACCGCAAGCTCTACGCCGCCTACAAGCTGGCCACCGAGCAGAAGGGCGCCCCGACCGTCATTCTGGCCAAGACGATCAAGGGCTGGACGCTGGGCCCCGAGATCGAAGCGCGCAACGCCACGCACCAGATCAAGAAGATGACCAAAGCGCAGGTGCGCACGTTGCGCGACCGGCTGTACATGACCGATGACATCCCCGACTCCGCGCTCGAAGGCGACCCGCCCTACATCCGGCCCGCCGAGGGCTCCGACGCCATGGAGTACCTGCGGGCCCGCGGCCGCGTCCTCGACGGCCCCTTGCCCGTGCGCGTGGTCCGCCCCACCCCGGCGCTGCGGCCCGACGCCAAGGTCTTCGAGGAGTTCGCGGCCGGCTCGGGCAAGCAGGCGGTGTCGACCACCATGGTGTTCGCCCGCATGTTGCGCAACCTCGTGCGCGACCCCGCGGTGGGCTCGCTCGTGGCGCCGATCGTGTCGGACGAGGCCCGTACCTTCGGACTCGAGCCGCTCATCGCCGAGACGAAAATCTACGCGCCCGAAGGACAGCACTACATCCCGGTCGATGCCGATCTCCCCCTGAACTACGCGGAGAGCTCGTCGGGGCAGATGCTCGAGGAGGGCATCACGGAAGCAGGCGCTCTGGCCAGCTTCATCGCACTCTCCACCGCCTATGCCACCTGGGGCCAGCCCATGGTCCCCGTCTACCTCTTCTATTCGATGTTCGGCTTCCAGCGCGTCGGCGATCTCGCCTGGGCGCTCGGCGACATGCGCGGCCGCGGCATCCTCGCCGGCTGCACCGCCGGCCGCACCACGCTCATGGGCGAGGGCCTTCAGCACGACGACGGGCAGTCACCCCTCCTGGCCTCGACCAACCCGGCCGCCCTGGTCTACGACGCCTCCTTCGCCTACGAGGTGGCCGCCATCATGGAAGAGGCCGTGACCGACATGCTCGGCGCGGACCCCAAGGACCGCTTCTGGTACCTCACGCTCTACAACGAGACGTACCCCATGCCGGCATTGCCCGAGGGCGCTGACGGTGAGGCCGTGCGCCAGGGCATCATTCAGGGCATCTACCGCTTCGCCCCGGCGCCCGAGACGTCAGGCAAGGACCCGCTGGCGGCGTCGCTGTGCTTCTCGGGACCCATGTGGCGCATCGCCATGGACGCGCAGCGTCATTTTGGCCGAGCGCTTCAACGTCGCCGCCGACACCTGGGCCGTCACCTCGTGGACCAACCTGCGCACCGACGCCCTCGAAGCCGAGCGGTGGAATCGGCTGCACCCCGAAGCCGAGCCCCGCACAGCGATCGTCACCGCCGCGCTGGGTGACGGGCCCGCTCCCGTCGTCGCCATCACCGACTACATGCGCGGCGTGCCCGATCAGGTGGCACGCTTCGTCGACCGGCCCTATGTCTCGCTCGGGACCGACGGTTTCGGACGCTCCGACGCCCGCGAGGCGCTGCGGTCCTACTTCGAGGTCGACGCGGCCAATCTCGTCGTCGCCGTGCTGCAGCAGCTGGCGCTGGTCGGAAGCATCAAGTCCTCGGTCGTGTCCGAGGCCATCGCCGAGTTCGGCATCGATGCCGACGGCGCCGCTCCCTTTGTCGTGAACTGACGGCGCCCGTCACACCGCACGCGTCAGCTGATCAGGTCCACGAAGGCGGCCAACACGTCCTGGGCACCCTCGGGGACGGCGAGGAGGAGCGTCCGCCTGTCTGCTTCGAGGGTGAGCGACACGTCGAAGAAGGGGCAGCACTCCTTTTCCCGTTGTGCCAGGGCCACCGCGGTCGTCAGGGCGGCATCGGAGTCCCGCAACACCAAGCGCACCACGCGGTCGTCGACCTCCACCGAGGTGACCGACGATCGTCAACAGGGCGCGCCACTCGTCGGCGCGCTCCCCCAACGACGCCGCGTCCAGGCTGCAGGCGATCGGGACCGACCCGGCATCCATCGTCAGCGCCGCCGGCTGGCCACGAGCGCATCGCGGGTGAGCTCCATCTGCCCGAGGTGCTGGAAGAGCTCCTCCACAATGTGCAGCAGCACCGAGCCCTTGGTCTCGGTGTACGGCACCGGGTTTTCGGGGTCTCGTTGCACGTTGACCGGCCGGTCCTCGGCGTGCAGGCCCACCAGATCCTCCCGCAGCCGGCGGCGCGCCTGCTCGCTGCGCCGCAGCAGGCCGGCGACGTCGCCGCTGGCGGTGAACTCCGCGGCGCGATCGCGCTGAATCGGTCGCTGGGCCACGGTGGCGCCGCCCCAGTACTCCATGACCCCGAGACAGTGCGTCAGGATCACGTAGGCGGAGTTGGTGTCACGGAAGGGGGGACGCCGGTTGACCAGCTCGTCGCCGAGGTCTTCGACGATGGCGCGCATTTCGTCGAGGGCCAGGTCGACGAACCACAGGTAGTCGGTGGCCGGCACGACGAGAAGCGCCGCGCCGCTCGTCGTCAGTGGGCGACCCAGGCATCGGGGTCGGTGACCAGCTTCTGCACGTGCGGGGGGAGATTGTCCGAAATCACGTCGGTGAGGGTGATCTTTTCCAGCACCGCACGCAAGCTGGCCCGGACCGCGACCCAGACCTGCTGCAGGTTCTCTGCGGCGCCGTCGTAGCTCGTCGCCTCGGGCCGGTAGCCCCGCACCTCGGCCAGCGGACCGTCCAGGGCGCGGATCACATCGGCGATGGTGATGGCGGCAGGGTCCCGGGCCAGCCGGTAGCCGCCCTCGGCGCCCCGCTGGCTGGCCACCACCCCGGCGCGGCGCAGATCCGCCAATATCGCCCCGAGGAAGCGCGGCGGGAGACCCTGCTCCCCAGCCAGGTACTCGGCCGTCTGGGGGGTCCCGGCCGCCGCCAGCGCGAGCAGGGCCCGGATTCCGTAGTCGACCTTGGCCGGGATGTGCATCCGGAGAGTCTGCCCGCGCCGCCCGCCCCCGGCCACTTCCGTTCCTGGCCGACGCCCGTGCCAAGATCTTTCCCATGGCACGCATTGCGCTTCACATCACCGGCGACGACACGGCGGACGCGCTGCTGAGCCGCGACCCACTGGCGTTGCTGATCGGGATGGTGCTGGACCAGCAGGTGACGATTGAGAAGGCCTTCTCCTCCCCGGCCGACCTCCTCGAGCGGCTCGGCAGCAAGGGCCCCCTGGATGCGGCCGCCATTGCCGCTATGGACCCCGAGGAACTGGGCGACATCTTCCGGGAGCGGCCGGCGCTGCACCGCTACCCCGGTTCCATGGCCGGCCGGGTCCAGGCCGTCTGCCGCGTCGTCGCCGACGAGTACGCCAACAAGGCCGACAACATTTGGAAGGGCGCCCGGAGCGGCGACGAGCTGCTGGGCCGGCTGCGTACCCTGCCGGGCTTCGGCGAGCAGAAGGCCAAGATCTTCGCCGCGCTGCTCGGCAAGCAGCTCGGCGTGTGCCCCGAGGGCTGGCGCAAGGCCACGCACCCCCTACGGCAAGGAGGGCAGCTCGCTCTCGGTGGCCGACATCACCGACCCCGAGAGCCTGCTCAAGGTCAGGGCCACCAAGAAGGCCATGAAGGCCAAGGCCAAGGCACGCGCCGAGGCGTGACCCCGGGTCACGACCTCGACCTTTCGACGCGCCACCTCTACCTCTGCACGCCGGACCGCCCGGACCTGGCCACGTTCCTCCGCGACTGCATCGCCGGAGGGGTGGACGTCGTCCAGCTGCGTGACAAGGAGCTCGACGCCAGGCCCCTTCTGGCCCGGGCGGCCGTGGCGGCCGCGGTGTGCCGGGACCATGGGGTTCCCTTCGTGCTGAACGACCGACCGGACCTGGCGCTCGAGGTCGGGGCGGACGGTGTCCATGTGGGGCAGGACGATGCGCCGGTCGCGCTGGCGAGGCGGATCCTGGGGCCCGAGGCCATCGTCGGCCTGTCGACCCACGGCCCGGCCGACCTCGAAGGAGCTGCGGCACAGGACGTCACGTACATTTCGGCGGGACCGGTGGAGGCCACGCCCACCAAGCCCGGCCGTCCAGGGACCGGGTTGGGGTACGTCACTCAGGCCAGCGAACGCTCCAGTGTTCCTGTTTTCGTGACAGGCGGCGTGACCCCCGAGACGATTCCCACCCTGACGAGTGCCGGTGTCCGTCACTTCGTCGTGGTCCGCTATCTGACCCTCGCCCGCGATGCCGGGAGCGCCGCCCGGGCTCTCCGTCAGGCGATCGATCGAGCGTTGAGTAGCGCGCCGGCTCCGCCGTGACCTGATCGCCGGCATCGACGTCGGACTCCTGGTCGTAGGGCTCCAGCGAGCGCGCCCCACCCTCGGATGCTTCGAGAGCGACGCTGAATTCGGTTCCACCCCAAGCCGACACGCCATAGTCATCGGCCCGGCCACAGGGGGCCCTTGAGCACGCAAGGGCCGCCACGCTGCCGGACCGGGGCGATTTTTGACCGGCCGTTGTGACGCTGTCCCCCGCTGTAATGTGCCCCCCGGTTGTCAGCGGCAGGCCGGAAACGGCCGTCAGTGCCGTCGTTCCAGCCAGCCCACCAGAATGGCGATGACACGGGGGTCGGCCCGGAGCCAGTGCCCGGCGCCCAACACCGTGTGCAGTTCCGAGGGGCCCGTGGCGGCGTCGGCCAGGGCCCGGGCGTCGGACAGGGGGACGTCGGGGTCGTCGGAGCCGTGGACCATCAGCAACGGCCGCCCCTTCAGGAGCGAGGCGTCTTCGACCGGGTGCAGGACCGAGAGTTCCTTGGCCCAGGTGTCGGCGGAGGCGGGAAAGTCGGGCGTGTTGACGACGCCGGTCTGGCGGCAGCGCTCCAACAGCTGCTCGGGATCGCCGGCCAGCGGGCCGACGTCGGCCGGCGTCCCCAGGCAGGCCACGCCGGCCACCCGCTCGTCACTGGCGGCCAGGTGCAACGCCAGCACGCCGCCGAAGCCGAAGCCCACCACGAGGCGGGGGGCGGACTCGGGGATTTCGGCCGAGGCCAAGAACGCGCAGGTCGTCCAGCCAACCGAGCGCCGAGAAGTCGCCCTCCGACTCGCCGGCACCCCGCAGCGAGGCGGTCGCCACGCGCCAACCCGACTCCCGCGTGAGCCGGTCGGCCAGCGCGGGATAGGTCACCGCCACGTCGGCCGCCGTGCCCTTGGGTCGCGGCAGGTCGTGCACCAACAGGACATGGCCGTGCACCGGTGCGCCCGAAGGCGTGGAGCTGGCGTAGGTGGCGAGCTCGCCCGCCGGCCCGGGGCGGAGCCTGAAGGGCCCCGGCACGTCAGATGCCGATGCGCTGTGCCAGCAGCTCGCGGTGGTACGAGGGATCGCCCAGCAACAGCTCCGACGACTTGGCCCGCTTGAAGTAGAGGTGGGCCGGGTGCTCCCAGGTGAAACCGATGCCGCCGTGGATCTGGATGTTCTCGGCGGCCGAGTGGAAGTACGCCTCCGAGCAGTAGGACTTGGCCAACGAGGCCACCACCGGCAGCTCGTCGGAGTCCTCGGCTGCGGCCCAGGCCGCGTAGTAGGCGGCCGACTTGGCCGACTCGACCTCGAGCAGCATGTCGGCGCACTTGTGCTTAATGGCCTGGAAGCTGCCGATGGGCCGGCCGAACTGAATGCGCGTCTTGGCGTACTCGACCGAGGCGTCGAGCACGTGCTGGGCCCCACCGACCTGCTCGGCGGCCAGCGCCACGGCGGCGAGGTCGAGCGTCTTGGACAGCCCGGCCTCCGCTCCCCCGTCGGTGCCGATCAACACCGCCGGCACCTCGGCGAACTGGAGCCGGGCCTGCTTGCGCGTCTGGTCCATGGTCGGCAGCGGCGTGCGCGTCAGCCCCGCCGCGTCGCCCTCGACGGCGAACAACGTGACGCCCGCCGACGTCCGGGCCGCCACAATGATCAGGTTGGCCACGTGCCCGTCGATGACGAACATTTTGTGGCCGTCGAGGACCCAGCCGTCGCCCTTCTTGGTGGCCGCCAGCTCAATGCCGCTGAAGTCCCACTTCCCGTTGTCCTCCGTGATGGCCAACGTCCCGATCGTCTCGCCCGAGGCGATGCCGGGCAGGTAGGACTTCTTGGCCTCGTCGTCGCCGGAGGTGAGCAGCGCGTTGGCCGCCAGCGCCACCGAGGAGAAGAACGGCGCGCACAAGAGGGCGGCGCCCATCTCCTCGAGCACCACCAGGAGCTCCACATAGGTGAAGCCCGAGCCGCCGAACTCCTCGGGGATGGTCAGCGACTGCAGGCCCAGCTGGTCCGCCATCTGGCTCCAGACGGCGGGGTCGTACCCGTCCTCGGTGTCCATCAGGCGGCGCACCTCGGACTCGGGCGACTTCTCAGCCAGGAACCGGCGCACCGCGGTGCGCAGCTCCTCCTGCTCGTCACTAAAGGCGAAATTCATGGCCAGGGCTCCCTCTGCCTCTTCCTGCCAGCGTGTCTACCAGACGAAAGAGCGGCGGGACCAGATGTGCGACGCTGGGGAGATGGGACAGTTGGAGCAGATCTGGAGCGATGCCACCGCTGAGGTCCACCAAATTGTGGTGGGCCCCATGGACAACAACGTGTACATCCTGCGCTGCCGGCGCACCGGTGAGGCCATGCTCATCGACGCGGCCAACGAGCACGAGGAACTGCTGCAGATCTGCCGGCAGCTGGGCGTGAACCAGGTCGTGGAGACCCACGGGCACTGGGACCACATTCAGGCCGTGCCCGCCGTGCGCGAGGCCGGCATTTCGGTGGCCGTGACCAGAGCCGATGCGGGCATGCTCCCCAGCTACGACCTCATTCTCGAAGACGACGAGCAGCTCAGCGTGGGCGACCTGCGCCTCAAGACGCTGGCCACGCCGGGCCACACCCCCGGCTCCATCTGCTTCGCCGTGGAGGGGACGAATCTCCTGTTCACGGGCGACACCCTCTTCCCCGGCGGTCCGGGCAACACCTCGTTCGAGGATGCCGACTTCGACACCATCATTGCGTCCATCGATCGCCGCATTTTCGCCGCCTTCGGGGCCGACACCCTGGTCCTGCCCGGCCACGGCACCTCCACCACGGTGGGCAACGAGGCCCCTCACCTGGGCGAATGGGTCGAGCGGGGTTGGTGAGGACCGCCGCGGGGAGTCCGCCGGAACCGTCGCGGCGGCCCCTCGCAGAATCCTGACCAAAACGGTAAGCTTTTAGAAGATGACAACGACCCCCCCACTGCTCGAAATCCGCGACCTCCACGTCTCGGCGGAGGACGGCCCCATCCTCCGTGGCGTCGACCTGACCGTCGGGACGGGCGAGATCCACGCCCTCATGGGCCCCAACGGCGCCGGCAAGTCCACGCTGGCCGGCGCCCTGATGGGGCACCCCGCCTACACGGTGACGTCCGGCACCATCGCGTTGCAGGGTGAGGACGTCACGCACTGGGCCACCGACGTGCGGGCGAAGGCGGGCCTCTTCCTCGCCTTCCAGTACCCCGAGTCGATCGAGGGCGTCTCGGTCACCCAGTTCCTGCGCCAGGCGATGGCCGCCCGCAAGGGCAGCGACGAGGTCTCGGTGCTGGAGGTCCGGGTGCTGATGACCGAGTGGATGGAGCGCCTCGGCATGGACACCTCGTTCGCCAGCCGGCACCTCAACCAGGGCTTCAGCGGGGGCGAGAAGAAGCGCAACGAAATTCTGCAGATGGCCCTGCTCGAACCACTGGTGGCCGTCCTCGACGAGACCGACTCGGGCCTCGACATCGACGCGTTGCGCGTCGTGGGGCGTGGCGTGCGCGCCGTGCGCGAGAAGCGCCCCGAGCTCGGCGTGCTCGCCATCACGCACTACACCAGATTGCTCAAGGAGCTCGTGCCCGATGTCGTTCACATTCTGATGGACGGTCGCATCGTCACCAGTGGTGGCCCCGAGCTGGCGGCCACCGTCGAGGCCGAGGGCTACGAGGGCTGGCGATGACGGCGCCGGCTCCCACCCCGGATGACGCGGCGACCGCGGCGCCACTCAACGTCGAGGCGTTGCGTAAGGATTTCCCCCTGCTGACCCGCACGGTCAACGGCCGACCCATCGTGTATCTCGACTCGGCCTCGTCGGCCCTGCAGCCCCAGGCCGTCATCGGGGCCATGTCGCGCTACTACGAGACGACGCACGCCAACGTGCACCGCGGCGTCTACGCCACCGCGGAGGAGGCGACGGCTCTGTACGAGCGGGCCAGGCTGGTGGCGGGGCGCTTCATCTCCGCTCCGGATGCAGCGCACGAGGTCGTCTTCACGAAGAACACGACCGAGGCGCTCAACCTGGTCGCCCAGTCCTGGGGCCGGGCCAACCTGCGTGCCGGCGACGCGGTGTTGCTCACCGAAATGGAACACCACGCCAACATTGTGCCGTGGATGATCCTGTCCGAGGAGCTGGGCGGCCTCGACCTGCGTTACATCCCGATCGACGCCGAAGGCCGGCTCGTGCTCGACGATCTGGAGCGCCTGGTGGACGGCGTCAAGGTCGTCGGTGTCTCGTGCATGTCCAACGTCCTCGGCACCATCAACCCGGTGCAGCAGATCGCCTCGGTCGCCCATGAGGCGGGGGCCGTGGTGGTGGCCGACGGAGCGCAGCTCGTCCCCCATTCGCCCGTCGACGTGCGCAACCTCGGCGTCGACTTCATCGCGTTCTCGGGCCACAAAATGATGGGTCCGACCGGCATCGGCGTCCTGTGGGGCCGCTCCGAGCTCCTCAGTGCCATGCCCCCCTTCCTCGGCGGCGGCGGCATGATCCTCGACGTCAAGCTCGACGGCTTCAAGGCGGCGCCACCCCCGGCGCGCTTCGAGGCCGGCACGCCGCCCATCGCCGAGGCCGTGGGGCTCACGGCGGCGATCGCCTACCTCAACGACATCGGCATGGACCGCATCCGGGCCCACGAGCTGGCGCTGACCAACTTCGCGATGGAGCGGCTGGACGAGAAGCTCGGCTCGGACGTGCGGATCTTCGGACCGCCACCCGGGGACGACCGGGGCGGAGTGCTCTCCCTGGCCTACCGGGACGTGCATGCGCACGACCTGGCGCAGGTGCTCGACCAGTTCGGCGTCTGCGTGCGGCCGGGCCACCACTGCGCCAAGCCGCTGATGCGCCGCCTGGGCGTCCAGGCCACCGCCCGTGCCTCGTTGTCCCTGTTCAGCGACGAGCACGACATTGACGTGCTGATCGAGGGATTGCTGGAAGCCGGTAGATTGTTCGGCTAATGGCCGACCTCGAAGAGCTCTATCGCGAGATCATCCTCGACCACTACCGCTCTCCCCGGAACCGGGGCGAGCTGGACTCCCCGCCGGCCCACCGTGTCGAGGGCTTCAACCCCTTGTGCGGCGACGAGGTCGTCGTGTCCATGGTGGTCGAGGACGGCAAGCTGGCCGACCTGAAGATCGGCGGTTCGGGCTGTTCCATCAGCCAGTCCTCCGCCTCGTTGATGTCGGCTGCCGTCAAGGGCAAGCCGGTCGACGAGGTGCGCCGCCTCATTTCGACTTTCAAGGGGATGATGTCGATCCACCAGGCCAACCTCGGCCCCGAGGGCAACGGTGACGCCGAAGCCGACGGAGCGGAGAGCGAGCCCGAGGAGATCGACCTCGACAAGCTGGGCGAGCTGGCGGCGCTGCAGGGCGTCGTGAAGTTCCCGGTCCGTATCAAGTGCGCCACGTTGAGCTGGAACGCGCTGGCCCAGGGTCTCGACGAGGTGGGGGCCCAAGCCTCCTGACCCCCTCGCCGGGCGATCAGCTCGGCGTACAGGGCGTGGGGTTGAAGGAGGGCGGCGGCACCGTCGTGGTCGTCGTGGCGACCGCCGAGGACCCTGACCCTGACCCTGACTTGCTCCCGCTGGACGACGTCGTCGGGGTCGCCGGCGCCACCGTGGTCGGGGTGATGGTCGGTGGCGGATTGGGCTCGCCGGCGGCATCGGGCGGCGGGTTGGTGGGTGTCGTCAGGTCGGACCCGAAGATGTTCACCAGCATTTGCTGCGCCTCGGGCTGCTGCACGGTCAGGACGTCACCGAGGTCGCCGAAGCCGTTGGCCGCCTCGGTGGGGAGTGTCTGGGCCTGCAGCGCGGACGGGTCGAAGGACCGGTAGTCCAGGGCCAGCCCGATGAGCTCGTTGATGCCGAACCCGTCGTCGATGGTGACGCCCTCGTGGATCGACCCGATGAAGGCGTTGACGGTCAGCGGGTTCACCTTCGACTTGGCCGAAGTGATGAGGGAGCGGATGAACACGTCCTGGCGCTGAATACGGCCGAAGTCGCTCGTCCCGTCGTACTGCCAGTAGCCGTCGGAGTAGTACTCGTAGTGGCGGGCCCGGGCCACGGCGAGGGCCTGCGCCCCGTTCAGCAACTGACAGCCGGGCGTCGTGATGTCGAGGCCGGAATAGGCGTCCTTGGCCGGGTAGGGGAAGTCGAGGTAGATGCCGCCCAGGGCGTTGACGGCGTCCTGGAAGCCGGCGAAGTCGACCTGGACCACGTGGTTGATCGGAATGCCGAAGTTGGCCGTGATCGTCTTCACCAGCTGGTCGGGCCCAGTGTTGTACGAGGAGTTGATGCGGTTGTACGTGCCGTACTGCGAGGTGTCGGGGGGCAACATGGAGACGACGGTGTCGCGGGGGATGGAGACGATCTGGATCTGCTTGGTGGACGGCGTGACGCGCCACAGCTGGACCACGTCGCTGCGCTGCCCGGTGACCACGGAGGCCGACCCGAAGGCCTGGCTCGACTCCCCGACCCGGCTGTCCGAGCCGATGACGAGGATCGTGAACGGCGCGCCGCTGGCCGCTGCGACCTCGGCGTTGATGTGCACCTTGTTGATCTGGTCGTAGCGGTACCAGACGTAGGCATAGCCGCCACCGACCACGGCGGCAATGAGGACGATCAGCGAGCACAGCCCGACGACCACCTTCTTGGTCCCGCTCCACTTCGGCTTCCCGCTGCGGCGGTTCTTGGACCGGCCCCCTTGCGAATCGATCTGGGCGCCCAGGGCGCGTAGGCCCGACTCGTTGGCCACGCTCGCACCCGCTGCTGCGCCGGCGCCGGTGCCTGAGCCCTCGGATCCGGAACGCATCTGACGCCCGAGCGCGGCCAGACCGTCCTGGTTCGCGTGCCTGCCGCGACGCTTCTCGGGGGAGCGATCCGACCCGTCGCCCGTCGGACGACCGTTCGCCATGGACAAGAACGGTACCAAGCGCCGTTGCGCAGGTGGCGGCAGGCGGCTGCGGGGATGCCCCCGCGCGCCGACCGCCCCCGCTCAGCGTTTGTCCTGGTACCCGGCGTATCCCGTCTGCTCGAGCTGCAACGCCAGCGCTGCATCGCCCGTGGCAACAATGCGGCCGTCGACGAGCACGTGCACGACGTCCGCCTCGAGCTGCTCCAAGAATCGGCTGAAGTGGGTGATGGCCAACAGGCCGACGCCCCACTCGGTGGTGGCGTACTGCAGGTGGCGCGCCACCTCACCCAGCGCGTCGACGTCGAGACCCGAGTCCACCTCGTCCAAAATGCACACGGCGGGCCGGATGACGCCCAGCTGGACCATTTCGGTGCGCTTGCGCTCACCTCCCGAGAGGTCGACGTTGAGGGGCCGCCGCAGCAGGCGGGCGTCGAGCCCGACGGCCTTGGCTTCGGCCTCCATCCGCTCCTGCAGCGTGGCCTCGGGCTCCGCACCCACCTCCCGCACGCTGCCACCGGCAGCCGCGGCGGCGAGCAGGGAGTGCAGCCCCACCCCGGGGACCTCCACCGGATTCTGGAGCGCCAGGAACAAGCCGGCCCGGGCCCTCTCCCAAGCCGGGCGGCCGACCAGCTCGACGCCGTCGATGGCGATGGAGCCCGAGGTCACCTCGGTGCCCGGGCGCCCCATCAGGGCATGGGCCAGGGTGCTCTTGCCCGAGCCGTTGGGCCCCATGATCACGTGCACCTCGCCGCTGCGCACCGTGAGGTCGATGCCGTGCAGCACTTCCTTGCCCCCCGCCGTGGCGTGGAGGTCCCGGACCTCGAAGACGTGCTCGGGCGTCACGGGAGCACCACCGCCACCGTGGCGTCGTCCACCACAAGCTCGTACACGGCCACGGGTTGGGTGGCCGGCAGTGAGCACGGTTCGCCGGTCAACAGGTCGAAGGTGCTGCCGTGACGGGGACACTCGATCTGACACTCCGAGGCCCACACCTCGCCCTCGGACAGCGAGAAGTCCTCGTGGCTGCATTCGTCGTCGACGGCATAGAACGCATCGTCAATGCGCACCAGCGCGATGCGACGGCCGGACACGTCGAAGCGACGCGCCTCGCCCGAGGCCAGGTCGTCGGGCGCGCACAGCGCCACGGTCTCAGACACCGGCGGGCAGTGCTCGGCCGCCCAGCGCGACCGCGAGGCGCTCGTGCACCTCGCGCTGGAGGAAGGGGATGACCTCGGGGACCGGCGAGCGGTCGATGATGGCATCGAAGAAGCCGCGCACGATGAGACCCTCGGCCACTTCCGGCGCCACGCCGCGCGACTCAATGTAATAACGCTGGTCCTCGTCGATCGGGCCAACCGTGGAGGCGTGGGAGCAGCGGACATCGTTCTCCAATATGTCGAGGTTGGGCACCGAGTCGGCGTGCGCCCCCTCGTCGAGGACGAGATTGTGGTTGGTCTGGCGGGCATCGCTGCGGACGGCGCCGCGGTGGACCCGGATCAGCCCGCTGTAGACCGAGCGCGACGTGCCGGCGACGGCGCCCTGGCACAGCAGCTCGCTCGTGGTGCGGGGGGCCACATGGTCCTGCAGGGTGCGGACGTCGTGCACCTGGGTCCCGTCACCGAGGTAGGCGGACAGGATTTCGCTGCGGGCGTCCTTCCCCTCCACCGAGACATCGGCACGGACCCGGTCGTAGGCGGCACCCAGGCCGACGGTAAAGGTGCGCAGCGAGGACTTCGCCGGCGCCGCGGCCGGCCAGGCGGGCGATCGACCAGGCGGCGGCACCGAAGATCTGCAGGGAGACGTAGTCGAGCGAGGCACCGTCGGCGGCGGCCAGCTCGGTCACGGGCACAATGAGGCTCCGGTCGGCCCCTTCGGCTCCGGCGAAGACCTCGACGACGGAGACCCTCGCCCCTTCACGAACGCGCACACTCGTCCGCGGGAAGGCCGACGCGCTCGTCGCACCAGTGCACAATGAGCACGGGGGCCTCGACGTGCACACCCTCGGGGACGTCGACAAAGACCGGGTCGGGGGCGAACGCATCATTGAGCCGCACCAACGCATCCCCGCCTTGTTGCACCGACCCGAGCGCTTCGGCCTGATCCCGGCACGTCGTCGGCCCGCCCGAAGGCGAAGTCGCCGCCCGCTCGCGTGAAGACGCCCGCCCGCCCGTTGTGCACGAGCACGCTGCCGGCCACCGTACCCAGCGCCGAGGTGACCGCCGCCAGCAGCTGATCCCCCGCCGGAACCGGCCCGTCGTCGGCCGGGGGCGCAAAGTCGTCGAGCACCAGGCTGTCAATCGGCGTGTAGCGCCAGACCTCTTCGCTCTCCGAAGGCAGCTCGCACGAGGCCAGGGCCTCGTAGCCGGCGGCCCGCCGTTGGCGGAGCCACTCAGGCCCTTCCAGGGCCGCGGAAGCCTCAGCGGTAAAGGTGTGCAGGGGGACGTCCTCTTTCGGCATCGCCAATGTGGCCCATGCACTCTAGTGGCCCCCCGCTGGCTTCCCTACCTGGCGCGTTAGCCTTTCGGGCATGGGAGAGATCGTCGATTTCGAGTCACCGGTGCTGCGCATAGAGGCGGGCGAAGACGGAGTGGCCACCTTGTGGCTGGACCGGGCGGAGGCCCGCAACGCCATGGGGCAGGACCTGTGGCGGGACCTGCCCCGGGCCATGGCGGTGCTCTCCGCCGACGACGCGGTGCGGGCCGTGGTGGTGGCCGCGCAGGGGCCCCACTTCTCCGTCGGCCTGGACCTCAAGGCGATGGGCAGCATGCTCACCGGTGGCGGGAGTGGGGGCGGGGGCGGCAGAGCCTCCTCCATGGCGGCCCGGGCCCGCAGCGGCCGGACCGAGGTGCTCCGGCTGCAGGACGCCATCACGGCGGTGGCGCGCTGCCCGAAGCCCGTGCTCGCGGCCGTGCACGGCTACTGCATCGGCGGCGGCGTCGATCTCATCGCCGCCTGCGACATCCGGCTGGCCTCGGCCGATGCGGTGTTCTCGGTGCGCGAGGCGAAGATGGCGATCGTGGCCGACCTCGGAAGCCTCCAACGACTGCCGGCCATCATCAGCGCCGGGCATCTGGCCGAGCTGGCGTACACGGGCAAGGACATCAGCGCGGAGCGGGCCAAGGAGATCGGGTTGGTCAACGACCTTGCCGCCGATGCCGAGGGCGTCCACAAGGCAGCGCACGCCCTGGCGCTGGAGATCGCGGCCAATTCCCCCATCGCCGTCCAGGGCACCAAGGCCGTGCTGGCGGCCAACGAGGGCCGGTCCGTGGCCGAGGGCCTCGACTACGTGGCCACCTGGAATGCCGGGATGCTGGCCTCGGACGACCTCACCGAGGCCGTGACGGCCTTCATGGAGAAGCGCTCGCCGAAGTTCACCGGCCGCTGATCCTCAGCGCTTGCGGCGCCACCAGCGGTTCTCGGAGCGCTCCCGCCGGGCATCTTCGGCCCGTACGGACTCGAGCACATCGGGTGCCACGTCGTTGACGATGTCCTCGGCCGAGTCGAGCAATGCCGCCACGTCCTCGCCCCCGGCACCGGGCTCATCCTCGATCGCCGGCTCCACCAGGCTCCCGTGGACCCAGCCCACGTCGGCCAGGCGGCGGTGGTACGAGGGGCAATTCTCAGGGCAACGCCAGGGCGCCTCGGGCGCCAGGTCGAGCACGCAGAAACGGGCGGCCTCGCCGGACGCATAGGTCCGGCTCTGGAAATGAGTGCATTCCTCGCGCATCGCCACGGCTCTATGGTGCCACGCTGCAGGCAGGATTGCGGAGGCTCAGCCGACCGAGCCTTCCATCTGGAGCTCAATGAGGCGGCTCCACTCCACTGCGTACTCCATCGGCAGTGTGCGGGTGACCGGCTCAATGAAGCCGTTGACGATCATGCCCATCGCCTGCTGCTCGGAGAGCCCTCGGCTCATCAGATAGAAGAGCTGGTCGTCACCGACCTTCGAAACGGTCGCCTCGTGGCCGATGCGGGCGCTGCGCTCGCCGACCTCCATGTAGGGCTTGGTCTCCGAGATCGACTCGTCGTCGAGCAGGAGGGCGTCACAACGCACGAAGGACTTGGCGCCGTATGCCTCCGGGTCCACGTGCACCTTGCCCCGGTAGGTGGTGATGCCGCCGTCCTTCGAGATCGACTTCGAAACGATGGTCGAGGTCGTCTCCGGGGCGATGTGGTACATCTTCGCTCCGGCGTCCTGATGCTGCCCCGCGCCGGCGTAGGCGACGGACAGCACCTCACCGCTGGCCTTGGGTCCCATCAGGTAGACCGACGGGTACTTCATGGTCAGGCGCGACCCAATGTTGCCGTCGATCCACTCGACGTGCGCCTCGGCCTCGGCCCGGGCCCGCTTCGTCACCAGGTTGTAGACGTTGGTGGACCAGTTCTGAATGGTCGTGTACGTGATACGCGACCCCGGCAGGGCGACGAGTTCGACCACGGCGGAGTGCAGCGAGTCCGTCGAGTACACCGGGGCGGAGCAGCCCTCGATGTAGTGCACCTGGGAGCCCTCGTCGGCGATGATCAGCGTGCGCTCGAACTGGCCCATGTTCTCGGCGTTGATCCGGAAGTAGGCCTGCAACGGCATGTCCACCTTCACGCCCGGTGGGACGTAGATGAAGGAGCCTCCCGACCACACGGCCGAGTTGAGGGCGGCGAACTTGTTGTCGTTCGGCGGAATGATCTTCCCGAACCACTTGCGCACGATGTCGGGGTACTCACGCACGGCCGTGTCCATGTCGCAGAAGAGGACGCCCTGCTCCTCGAGATCCTCGCGGTTGCGGTGGAAGACGACCTCGGACTCGTACTGGGCAGTGACGCCGGAGAGGTACTTGCGCTCAGCCTCGGGGATCCCGAGCTTCTCGTACGTGTTCTTGATGGCGTCGGGCAGGTCTTCCCACTTGTCCACCTGCCCACCGGTGGGCTTGATGTAATAGAAGATGTCGTCGAAGTCGAGGTTCGGCATCTGCGTGGCGAACCACGGTGCCATCGGCTTGCGCTCGAAGTGCTTGAGGGAGCGGAGCCGGAAGTCCCGCATCCACTGGGGCTCGTTCTTCATCTCCGACATCTCGCGCACGATGGACTCGTTCAAGCCCTTCTTGGGCTTGAAGACGTAGTCCTCGGCGTCGCTCCACCCGAGCTGGTACCGCCCGAGGTCGAGATCCGTGGTGGCCATATGGCTCCTGAATTCGGAGGGAAAGGGGGAATTTCCCCTACGCAGATAGTAACAACTACCCGGGCCAGCCGAAACGTCTTCGGCAGCTCACTGGGGTGTCGCCAGCCGTGGCAGGCTCTCAAGCCTATGGCCAGCCCTCCCAGCGCACCTCGGCGCCCGCACGTCATTTCCGCCCACGGCGACGACCGGGAGGATCCCTGGTTCTGGCTCCGGGAACGTGAGGACCCCCAGGTCCTCGCCTACCTGGAGGCCGAGAACGCCTACACCGAAGAGGCCACGGCCCCACTGGCCGACTTCCGGTCGGATCTCTTCGAAGAGATGAAGGCCAGGATCAAAGAGACGGACATGTCGGTGCCGACGAGGCGGGGACCGTGGTGGTACTACTCACGCACCGAGGAGGGGAAGGACTACGGCATCCACTGCCGGCGCCCCGCCCGCGGCCCCCAAGAGCTGCCCCCGGCGGGCGAGCCCGGCGAGGAGGAGCAGATCCTGCTCGACGAGAACGTGCTGGCGGAGGGCACGGACTACTTCGCCGTGGGCAGCGCCGCGGTCAGCCACGACCACGACTGGCTCGCCTATTCGACCGACGTCCGCGGCGACGAGAAGTACGAGCTGCAGTTCCGGCCCCTGAGCCCCGGCATCCCGGCGGCGTCCGAGACGGTGCCCGAGACGTCGTACGGGCTGGCCTGGTCCACCGCCTCTGACTACGTCTTCTACGTCCGGATGGACGAGTCCCAGCGGCCATTCCAGCTCTGGCGACACGAGCTGGGCACCGACCCGGGGGACGATGCGCTCGTGTTCGAGGAGCCCGACCGGCGCTTCTCGCTCGTGACCGGCACGACCCGCGACGCCGCCTGGGTGCTGATCGGGCTGCACAGCACGAATACGGCGGAGTGGCTCGCCATCCCCACCGCCGATCCGCTGGCCGAGCCGCGCGTCGTCCTGCCGCGCACCGAAGGCACCGAATACGCCGTCGAACACGTCAGCCCAGCGGGTGGCGGGGGCTGGTTCCTCGTCCTGACCAACGACGAGGCCCAGGACTTCCGGGTGCTGGCGGCACCCGATGACGCCCTCGGCGGGACCGCCGCCGCCTGGCGCGAGGTGATCCCCCACCGCCCCGGGACGCGCCTTGAGGACGTCGACGCCTTCAGCCGGGCCCTGGTCCTGAGCGAGCGGGCCGAGGCCCAGACCCAGGTGCGGGTCCTCCCCCTCCCCGATCGGGACGACCCGTTCACCGGCGACCTGCTCGCGGACGCCTGGATCATTTCGTCCGTCGAGACCCCGTCGTCCACCTGGCTCGGGGCCAACCCCGAGCCCGACGCAGCCAGTCCTGCGCTTCGGGCGTACCTCAATGGTGACCCCGTCGAGCGTCTTGCAGATCACGCTGGACGAGCGCCAGGAGACGCTGCTGAAACAGGAGCCCGTGCTGGGCGACTTCGACTCCGCTCGCTACACCACCTACCGGCAGTGGGCCGTCGCCCCCGACGGGACGCGCGTCCCCATTTCGGTGGTCCATCGCAAGGACCTGGAGCTGCCGGCCCCCACGCTGCTCTACGGCTACGGGGCCTACGAGATCAGCATCGACCCGACGTTCTCACCCCATCGCCTCTCGCTCTACGACCGCGGCGTCGTGTTCGCCATCGCCCACGTGCGTGGCGGCGGGGAGATGGGCCGCGCCTGGTACGAGGACGGGCGGATGGAGCACAAGGCCAACACGTTCTCGGACTTCATCGCCTGCGGTCACCACCTGATCGACGCGGGGATCGCCCGGCCCGGTTACCTGACGGGTCGGGGCGGCTCGGCCGGCGGCCTGCTCATCGGCGCCGTGGCCAACGAGGCACCCGACCTCTTCCGCGCCCTGGTGGCGGAGGTGCCGTTCGTGGACTGCGTCACCACCATGCTCGACGACGAGCTGCCGCTGACGGTCGGCGAATGGGAGGAGTGGGGCAACCCACTGGCCGACGAGTCGGCCTATTTCCGCATGCTGACCTACTCGCCCTACGACAACGTGACGGCGCTGAACGAGGACGGCTCGCCGCGCACCTACCCCGACCTCTTCGTCACCGGCGGCCTCAACGACCCCCGGGTGGCCTACTGGGAGCCGGCCAAGTGGGTGGCCAAGCTGCGGGCCGAATCGCCCTCGACCAGGGTGCTCCTCAAGACGGAGCTGGGTGCGGGCCACGGCGGGCCCTCCGGTCGCTACGACGCCTGGAAGGAAGAGGCGCTGATCTACGCCTTCCTGCTCGAGGCCCTCGGCCTGGCCGAGAAGAGCTGACCTACGTGGTCGAGGTCGTGGTCGGCCCGGTGACCGAGGACGCGGTCAGGAAGTTGAGCGTGAAGGGCGCCTGATTGCCCGGCGGCAACGTCACGGCAGCGCCGTTGACGGTGGCTGCGAACGCTTCGGGCGCGCCGGCGATCACCGTCACCGGACCGCTGGCGGAGATGGTGTGGGACTGCCCGGACAGCAACGTCGTCGTGAAGAGCACCGCGCCCGTCGCCGGATTCGTGACGTCCACCCAGCACTCCGCCGTGGTCGCGGCGATGTTCAGCGTGTAAGCGGCATCGGAGACCGTGTAGGTCGCCGTGTGCGTCGTCGCCGCCGACGGCGCCGAGACCGAGGGCGGCACGGTTGTGCTCGTCGTCGTCGTGGTCGTTCCATGATGGTGCTGCCTGGTACGCCGGATGCGTCGTGGCGGTGGTGGCGCTGGTTGACTTCGCGTGGTGCTTGTTGGTGTTGGAATGCAGCCCGGTGAGGATGAGGACGAGGACCAGGACGAGGACGGCCCCGACCGCAGCGGCCGGTCCGCCCAGGCGGCGGGGGCGGTGGTTGATGGAGCCGATCGCCCGGTCCTCGCTGCCCGTCATGAAGGTGGCGGGCACCGGGCTCGGGACCGGCGTCGTCGAACGTCAGGGGCTTGGAGGGATGGGGTACGGGAGGGGGTGGGACCGGGGGGACCACGGGCTTGTCCGACTCGGTGAGGCGCACTGTCGATGAGCCCGACACGCGGAACGCGCTGACCGGGAAGACCTCCTCCTCGGCCTTGTCGGCCTGGCCGGCCGTTTCGGCCTTGTTGCCGGCCATACTGCCGTTCGCACCGTCGCCGACGGGATGCCCGCGGATCTCCTCGAGCGTGTGCAGCTGGCGGTGGTAGTGCTCGACGGAATGGACGTCGTCGTGAGAGCGCCGGGTCAGGAGGACGGCCGCGATGACGCCCAGCACCACGACGACAGCGATGAGCCAACCGATCAGCACCGTCCCTATTCAACAGGATCAGCGGGGCAGAGAACACGGCGCCTCGGTCGCCCTCCGGGAAGGCCCGGCGCAGAAGGCCGGGGTGGCATCCAAAGGCAGTCTCAAGAAGCCAGTCGGGGCCGGATCTCCTCGGGGATGTCGTCTCGCCGGGGGTTGGTCTGGTCCCGCTTCGAGAGGATCGGGTCGGTCACGCCCCAGTCGGCACCGACGGCCGGGTCGTCCCACGCCAGACCGTGCTCGTCGGAGTCGTCGTAGTAGTTGTCGACGAGATACGTGAGGAGGACGTCGCTCAGGGAGGCGAACCCGTGTGCGACCCCGGGCGGGATATAGACGCCCTGATCGACATCGCCGTCGAGATCGATGACCTCGGTGGCCCCGTCAGTGCGTGAGCCGACGCGCAGATCGTGCAGGACGACGCGGACCTGGCCTCGCAGCGCGTACCAATAGTCGGCCTGATGCAAGTGGAAATGCAGTCCGACCACGGCCCCGGCCTGCTTTTCCGACCGGTTGCCCTGAATCATTTCGGGGCGGTCGGGGAACCAGCTGCGGCGGTACGTCTCGACGAAGCGGCCCCGCTCGTCGCCGTGCACGTCGGGACGCACCAGCACGACGTCGTCAATGACCTTGGAGGGGATGAGCTCTGGCATCCGGCGAACGGTATCAGGAGGTGTAGCGCCCGAAGCCGCCCCGGTAGAAGAGCAAGGGGCTCCCCTCGCCGATCTCCATGGCCACGACGTGGCCGGTGACGAGCTCGTGGTCGCCACCGTCGAAGATGTCGCCCAACCGGCACTCCACGACGGCCAGCGAGTTGTCGATGACCGGCGCACCCGTGATGCCGTGCGACCAGCCCACGCCCTCGAACTTGTCGCCGCCCGAAATGGCGAAGGAGCGGCAGAGCGCCTCTTGGTGTTCCCCGAGGATATTGACGCAGAAATTGCCCGCCTTGGCGATTCGGGGCCAGCTCGTCGAACTGCGGGCGGGGCACAGGATGACCATCGGCGGGTCGAGCGAGAGGGCGGCGAAGGACTGGCAGCTGAAACCGACGGGGATGCCTTCCTCCAGCGCCGTGACGATCGTGATCCCGGTGGCGAAGTGGCCGAGCACCTCGCGGAACCGGGCCTGGTCCAGGCCCGACATCTGTGGTTCCGCTACGCCTTGCCGAGATCGATCGACTGGGACTCGTGCGCGGACGAGACGTCTTCGATGCCCTTGGCCTCCGGGAGACGGCGGGCCTGGTTGAGGATGCGGTCGAGCTCCCGGTCGGTGTGCGACGGGTCATGGTGCGACAGCAGGAGCCGCTTGACCCCTGCCTCGGCCGCCACGTGCACGGCATAGGCGGCGGTCGAATGGCCCCAGTCGGCCTTGGCCGAGAATTCGTCGTCGGTGTACTGGCCGTCGTGGATCAGCAGGTCCACGTCCTGGCAGAGCTCGAGCACGGTCTCGGGGATGGCCCGACGGTCGAGCGGCGCCTGGTGGTCCGACATGTAGGCGATGGAACGTCCCTCCGCCTCAATGCGGAAACCCAGCGTCACGCCCGCATGCGGGACGGGACGGGCCATCACCTTGGCCGACCCGATGGAGAAATCCTCCGACCCGACATCGATGGTGATGAGCTCGCCGCGGAACTGCTCCATGTGAATGGGGAACACGGGCGGCTGTACCGCCGCGTGCAGCGCGTCCTTCAGGGTGCCCTTGGGCTGCGCCGGCCCGTAGACGGTGAGGCGCGCGCCCGGATCGTGGAGGGGGCCGAAGAACGGGATCCCCAGAATGTGGTCGAAATGCAGATGGGTCAGCAGTGCAGTGGCGTGCATAGGGGTGCCGAGCGCCCGCACCTCCCGGTGCAGGACGTCGCCGTACGCACGCAACCCGGTGCCGAGGTCGACGATCAGCGGGTCGTCCCCCTCGATACCGATCACCAGACAGGAAGTGTTGCCCCCATAGCGCCGGTAGCGGTCGCCAGAGCATGGGCATGACCCCCGCACGCCGTAGAACGTCACGTTCACCCACTCAACGCTACCCCGCCCCGGCGCAGTACGTTCTCCGCTCATGGAGTACATCGCCGCCAACGGGCTCGAATTCGCCTACCTGACCGACGGTCCGGACGACGGGCCGCTCGCCCTCTGCCTGCACGGTTTCCCGGATTCGGCGCACACCTGGCGCTACCTGCTGCCCGAGCTCGCGGCCGCCGGATTTCGCGCCGTGGCGCCCTTCTTGCGAGGGTATGCCCCCACCGCGCTCCCCGCCGACGGGCTCTACCAGGTGGGGGCCTTGGTGCAGGACGCCAACGCGCTGCACCAGGTCCTCGGCGGCGGTGACGACGCCGTCCTGATCGGGCACGACTGGGGCGCCCTGGCGACCTACGGCGCGGTGGCCCACCAACCGGAGCGCTGGCGGCGGGCCGTCACCGCAGCAGTGCCTCCCACCGCCTCCATCGGCATGTCGTTGCTCACGTACGCGCAACTGCAGAAGAGCTGGTACATGTTCTTCTTCCTGTCCCCCCTGGCTGAGGCGGCGCTGCCGCTCGACGACTACGCCTTTCTCGGTGACCTGTGGCGCGACTGGTCACCGGGCTACGACGGGGAGTGGGACGTGGCGCGGGTGAAGGAGTCCATCGGCGACCCCGAACGGATTGTGGCGGCGATCAGCTACTACCGCGCCATGTGGGATCCGACGCTCCAGGTGCCCGAGCTCGCCGAGGAGCAGGCGGCGGCGCTGCTCCCGACACCGAAGCCGACGCTCTACCTCCACGGGCGAAACGACCAGTGCATGCTCTTGTCCTCCATGGGTTCCCCTCTCGACTTCATGGCCGAAGGATCCGAGGTCGAGGTCATCGATGACGCCGGCCACTTCCTCCACGTGGAGCGACCCGACGTCGTGAACCGCCGGATTTTGGACTTCCTCACGGCCTGATGGCTAGCTGAGCCGGAGGACGGGATCCTTCCGGCCCGACCACCGGGCGAACCCCTCGGCCACCACGGCCGCCGCCACCCGCTCGGCCCGCTTCGGGTCCCCGGGCCATCCGCACGCCGCCGCGAGGGCGCTCTGCCGCACGGCCCCTTTCCGCAGGGCGTCGAGGAGTCGGCCCCTCCCCTGACGGTCCGACCCCACGAAGGTGCTCTGAGGTCTCGCCGTGGGGCTCGACCGCCAAGGGTCGGTTCCCGCGCCCGTCGCGCCCTGCGCGCGCCAGGCGCACTGGCGACGCAGCGGACAGCGCCTGCAGTCCGGACGTGCCGCCGTGCAGACGGTGGCTCCCAGGTCGAACATGGCCTGGTTGAACTCCCAGGACTCGCCGGCCGGCACGAGCCGGTCCCCGAGGGCGGTGGCGTCGCGCAGCGTCAGTGGCGCGCCGGCCACGGCACGGGCCAGGACTCGTACCCCGTTGGTGTCGACGGCGGCCACGTCGTCCCCGAAGGCGAAGGTGCGGACGGCGCGCGCCGTGTACGGACCGACGCCCGGCAGTGCCCGGAGGGCGGTGTCGTCGTGAGGCACCCGCCCGTCGTGGTCGGCCACCACGACCGTCGCCGCCCGGTGCAGGTTCAGTGCCCGGCGGTTGTAGCCCAGCCCCGACCACTGGCGGACCACGGCCGCCGACCCCGCCGCGGCGCAGGCGGCCGGCGTCGGGAAGACAGCCAGGAAGCGCTCGTAGTGGGGCACCACCCGATCGACCTGGGTCTGCTGCAACATGACCTCGGAGACCAGAATCGACCAGGCGTCGCGGGTGTGCCGCCAGGGCAGGTCGCGCCGGTGCTCGTCCGCCCACTCCAACAGGCGGCGCCGGAAGCGCCGGACCCGGTCGGCCCCGACGGGCCGGACCTCAGTCCCAGACGTCGTCGCCGTAGGGACGCTGCCGCGCCGGTGCCGCCGCCGTCTTCCAGACCATCAGCTTGCGCCGGAAGGAGCAGACCTCTTCGCCGCGCTGGTTGAAGGCCTTCGTCTCCACGGTGACGATGCCGCGGTCGTCCTTCGACTTCGACGGCGTGGCGTCGAGCACCTTCGTCTCGGCATAGATGGTGTCGCCGTGGAATGTGGGCGAGCGGTGCAGCAGCGACTCGACCTCCAGGTTGGCGATGCACGAGCCGCTGACGTCGGGCACACTCATGCCGAGGGCAAGGGAGTAGACGAGGTTGCCCACCACGACGTTCTTGCCTTGGACCGTCTCGTGTTCCGCGAACCACGCGTTGGTGTGCAACGGATGGTGGTTCATCGTCATCATGCAGAAGAGATGATCGTCATACTCGGTGATCGTCTTGCCGGGCCAGTGCCTGTAGATGTCGCCGGGGACGAAGTCCTCGAGGTAACGGCCGAACGGCCGGTCGTAGACGGTCACTCGCCCGTCGGCTCGGGACGCGGACGCGTCGTGAACCCGAGCGAGGCGTTCGGCAGCGACTCACCATCGATCATCAGGCGCCAGGCGAAACGGGTGCCCGGGGCGAGCGGCAAGGGCCCCAGGTTCACCGCGAGTGCGACGTCGATGGGTGAGCCCTCGGGGATCCCCTGCGGCTGGCTGACGGCGAACTCCCCGCGCACCTCGACCGGCTGGGTTCCTTCAGTCGTCTCCATGAGGACGGGTTGCCCGTCGGCGTCCTCCAAGAAGAGTTCCCAATGGTGCGAGGCCTCGGCCTCGTGCCAATCGACGTCGATCTTCAGGGCCACGGCGGAAGGCACGGGATCGGGCCCCGTCATGCTCCATCCGCCGCCCAGAATGAACAGCTTGCCGTCGGACACCTGGGCCGCGTCGCACAGCAGCATGGTTACTTTCACGAAGAGGGAGGTTACCGGGGACCAGCCGGGGCCACGGTACGGAGGTCATTCGTGTCGATGAGGCGAAGACGGGACCACTCCCCTCCTGCGCCGTAGAGTGCAAAACCATGGTCGGACACGTCGGAGGGATGATCGGGCTCCGGGACGACGTCTATCGCCGGCCGCTGGCCACTGCACTGGAGAGGTTGGGTCTCGGCGACGGTTGGCGTTGCGTCGACGTGGGTGCCGGCGGTGGCGATGTCTCGGTGGCGCTGGCCGAGATGGTGGGCCGCGACGGGCGGGTCTATGCCGTCGACAGCGATCCAGCCGCGCGCGACGAGGTGGCGCGTGCCGCCGCCACGGCCGCACACGCCCAGGTGATTGCGCTGACCCAGGCGGGCGAGGACCTCTCCCTGCCCGAAGAGGTCGACCTCGCCTTCTGCCGCTTCCTTCTGCTGCACGTGATCGATCCGGCGGTGGTGGTCGCCAAAATGGCCGCCGCGGTCCGTCCCGGCGGCTGGGTGGTGGCCCAAGAACCGATCACGTCGGCCGGCCGCATCGACGGCGCTGCCCTCTCCATGCCCGACGCCCGCCACCCCGACGTGGGCGCACTGCTCCCTGCGCTGGTGCAACAGGCCGGGCTCGAGGTCGTCGACGCCTGGGCCGAGGCGCCGGCGGGGGTCGGCCCCGGTCCCGTGACCCGTTACCTCGAATCACTCACCGGGGTTGATCCGGGCGATGACCCGGTCGTCCTTCCCCCGCTCGTGACGGTGATCGGCCGCCGTCGCTGAACGGCCACACCCCGCAAAAAAAGGGGGGACTTTGGTGAGCTATTAGGGTCGCTCACCGTGACGACGCCCACCGCTCCGGACCTGACCGACGCCGCCGACGCGGTCGATCTGGCCCAACGGCTGGTCGACCAGGCCTGCGCCGCGGTGCGCGAGCGCGGCGGCATCGATCCGAACCAGGTGGTGGCGTACGACGTGGCGCACGCCGCGGCGGCGGTGGCCACGGCGCGGGCCACGTTGGAGTACGGCGTGCTCGGTGACGTCGAGGCTCGCATTGCGGCCGCCTTCGTGGCCGATGTCGTGGCGGACCTGGTGGGCCGCGTCGTTGGTCGCGAATCGCTCTGGGGCGTGGAACCCGGCTGGGACGCCCCGGCCGCCGGCTTCCTCGCGGCGCAACGCGATCCCTCGGTGCTGGCGGAACTGGCCACCACCGAGGGCCCCCGCCACCTGGGCGAGGATTTCGAATTGGTGCGCGAGACGTTTCACCGCTTCGCCGAGGACAAGGTGCGTCCGCACGCCGAGCACGTGCACCGGGAGAACCTGGACATCCCCGAGGAGGTCATCGAAGGCCTGGCGGAGCTCGGCGGCTTCGGGCTCTCGGTCCCCGAGGAGTACGACGGCTTCGCGTCGGGCGGGGAGAGCGACTACATGGGCATGGTCGTCGCCACCGAGGAATTGAGCTGGGGCTCACTCGGCGTGGGCGGCTCGCTCATTACGCGGCCCGAGATCCTGACCCGGGCGCTCGTCTACGGCGGGACCGAAGAGCAGAAGAAACAGTGGCTCCCGAAATTGGCCTCGGCCGAGATTCTGGCCGCCGTCGCAGTGACCGAGCCGGACTTCGGGTCCGACGTCGCCGGCATCGTCACGGCCGCCACCCCGGTCGAGGGCGGATGGTTGATCAACGGCGTGAAGACCTGGTGCACCTTCGCGGCGCGGGCGGACGTGCTCATGCTGCTGGCCCGCACCGACCCCGACCGCTCCCTCGCCCACAGAGGCATTTCGATGTTCGTCGTCGAGAAGCCCCGCGGCGACGGCCACGGCTTCGTCTTCACCCAGGAGGCGGGGCCGGACCGCCCCGCCGAGCTGCCGCCCGGCCGCCTGGAGGGGCGCCCGATCGACACGCTCGGCTACCGGGGCATGCACTCCTACGAGCTGGCGTTCGAGGACTGGTTCGTCCCCGAGGCCAACCTGATCGGCGGCACCGAGGGGTTGGGCAAGGGTTTCTACCTGCAGATGCAGGGATTCGAGAACGGCCGACTGCAGACCGCGGCGCGTGCGCTCGGCATCATGCAGGCCGCGTACGAGGCGGCGGTCGCCTACGCGGCCGAGCGCAAGGTGTTCGGCTCGCCGATCGGCGAGTACCAACTGACCCAGTACAAGCTCGGTCGGATGGCCGTCATCATTCAGGCCACGCGTCAGAGCTCGTACCACGTGGCCCGTCTCATGGCCCGCGGCGAAGGCACCCTGGAGGCTTCCATGGTCAAGGCCTACGTCTGCCGGGCCGCCGAATGGGTGACCCGCGAAGCCATGCAGATCCACGGTGGCATGGGTTATGCGGAGGAGTTCCCGGTGAGCCGTTACTTCGTCGACGCCCGGGTGCTCTCCATATTCGAGGGAGCCGACGAGACATTGGCCCTCAAGGTGATCGCCCGCCGCCTCATCGGCTGATCCGCCCCGACGGCGGGACCTACCCGGCGCTGCGGGTGAGCCCGGCCCTCTCGCCGCGGCTGACGAACTTGACGGCCATTTTGCGGCTGGCCTCGTCGATCATTTCGTCACCGAACATGACCGCTCCCTTGCGGTCCTCGTCGGTGGCCTTGCGGTAGGCCTCGAGCAGGTCGAACGCGTGGTCGAACTGCTCCTGCGTCGGCGAGAAGACCTCGTTGAGCGTCGTCGCCTGGTCCGGCGTGAGAGCCCACTTCCCGTCGTAGCCGAGCATGCGGGCGCGCATGGAGTAGTCACGCAGCGCGTCGAGCTCGCGCACCTTGAGGAACGGTCCGTCGATCACCTGGAGCCCGTTGGCCCGGCCCGCCATGAGGATGCGGCTGAAGACGTAGTTGAAGTGGTCGCCGGGATACTCCGGGATTTCGATGCCGCCCGTCAGCACCGGCATCTCGATACTGGCGGCGAAATCCGCCGGGCCGAAGATGATCGTCTCGAGACGAGGCGACGCGGCGCAGATGTCATCCACGTTGATGAGGCCGCGCGCCGTCTCAATCTGCGCCTCGATCCCGATGTGCCCGACCGGCAGCCCCGACTTCTTCTCGACCTGGGTCAGCAACAGATCCAATGCCACCACGTCGGACGCGTACTGCACCTTGGGCAGCATCACTTCGTCGAGTCGCTCGCCTGCATTGCCCACGACCTCGATCACGTCGCCGTAGGTCCACTCGGTGTCCCATGCGTTGACTCGCACGCAAAGCACGCGTTCGTCCCAGGGCAGGTTCTTGATGGCGTCCACCACCTTGGGCCGGGCGGCCTCCTTCTCGAGCGGCGCCACGGCGTCCTCGAGGTCGAGGAAGGTCATGTCGGCGGGGACGGTAGGGGCCTTGGCCAGGAACTTCTCGTTCGAACCGGGGGTGGAGAGGCAGGAACGCCGGGGCAGGTCACGGGATCGTTCGGACATGACCCAATGGTAACAAACGGTCCTCCGCGCCCTTCCGGGGCGGCCCGGAGAGCACCCGGGCTGCGGCGCGAAGTGGCGATGGGCAAGAGGGACGGCGCGGCCGGCGGGCCGGGATCACCGGCGTCGTGCCGGCGGCCATCGTCAGCGTCAGCGTCCGCGTCAGCGTCAGCGTCAGCGTCAGCGTCAGCGTCAGCGCGCGGCCGCGGCCGGGTGGCATGTGTTCGCGGCCGCGTGCTCCGGCGCGTCAGCCGAGGTGTTCGGCGAAGAAAGCCAACGTGCGGTCCCAGAGCGTGCGCGACGCCGCGGCGTCATAGACCTCCGGACGCGTGTCGTTGAAGAAAGCGTGGTCCACGCCCGGATAGATGACGATCTCGACGGACTTGCCCAGACCGCGCAACTCCTCGGCCAGCGCGTTGGCGGCCTCCGGTGTGAAGAAGCCGTCCTTCTCGGCGTAGTGACCCAGGACTGCGGCCGACATGGCCGCGTAGTCCGGCCGCGCGTCAGGCCACGGGATGATGCCGTAGCAAGGGACGACGGCCGCCACCGCGTCCGGGCGCTGCGTGGCGAGAACCAACGCCAGCCCGCCGCCCATGCAAAAGCCGATCACACCGACCTTGTCGCCCGAGCTCCGCCGCAGCACTTCGTCCACGGCCCCGCTCATGTCGCGGCCGGCCTGGTCCATCTGCATGGCCATCATCGCCTTGCCCGCTTCGTCGGGCTCACCGGGTCGCACTTTCTTGCCGTGATAGAGGTCAGGGGCCAGCGCGACGAAACCGGCCGCCGCGAAGCGGTCGCACACATCCTCGATGTGGTCGACCAGGCCCCACCACTCCTGGATCACGATCACTCCGGGACCACTCCCGCTCTCCGGAGTGGCCAGATAGCCTCCGGCCGTCGACCCGTTACTTGCGAATTCGACCATTTCACCCATGGGCCCGACCGTAGTTCCCTCCGACTGTCTTCGTTATCTCCTCACAGTTCACAAAAAGTTCGAATTTCCTGCTTCTCGCATATGACCTGCATATTCGTACTCTTGGTACTACCGCACACACGTGTTTCCGACCGAGGGTGTTTGAATCGATGGAGGGCGTCCGGTAAGAATGTTCCCCATCGTGACTGACGTAGAGCGGGTTCACCACCACTCCACGCCGCGGTCTCCGAGGAGTGCTCGTTTGCTCCGGCGGGTCGGGATCCCCGCGTTGACCGTTGTCTCAGTGTTGACAAGCACTGTGTTCGTCGTGGCGCGCCCGGCCGCCGGTGACGCTATCTCGGCCGCCAAAGCCAAGGCTGCGGCGATTGAGGCGCAACTCACCCAGGCCCAAGACCAGATGTCGGCGCTGAGCCAGCAGTACGACGCCGCGCAATACCACCTGTCGCAGATCAACTCGAGCATCGCGACGACCAAGGCGAACGTGGCGGCGGACGAGGCGCAGGTCGCCAAGAACAAGGCCACCCTCTCCAAGGCAGCTGTGGCCAACTACATCTCGGACGGCACTGCGGCCGCCCAGAACCCGATCTTCAGTGGCAACGAGCAGACCCTCGGAGCGACCGACACCTACAACAAGGTCGCCGAAGGTGACATCTCCCTCGCCGTCGCCAACCTGCACACCGCCGAGAACTCGCTGAACTCGCAAGTGGCCCAACTGCAAGGTGAGCAAGGTCAGGCCCAGACGCAGGTGGCGGCCGAGCAGAGCGCGGTGTCGCAGAACCAACAAGCCATTGCGTCGCAGAAGAGCGCTCTCTCCCAGGAACAGGGTCAGATCGCCCAGCTGGTCCAACAGCAGCAACAGGCTGAGGCCGCAGCAGCAGCCAAGGCCGCGCAGGAAAAGCAGCAGGCCGCTGCAGCGGCAGCAGCGGCTGCAGCGGCCACACCGGCGGCGGCGTCAGCACCGACGCATGCCTCGGCCAGCGCGCCAGCGGCGGCTCTGAGCCAGGCCGCACCGCCTCCCTCCGCCGCCGGCGGGGCCGGGGCCGTCCAGGCCGCCGAGAGTCAGATCGGCGTTCCTTACGTGTGGGGCGGCGAGTCCCCCAAGGGCTCGGGCAGCCCGGGCTTCGACTGCTCCGGTCTCACTGCCTGGTCATGGGGCCAGGTCGGTGTCGGCCTCCCCCACTTCTCCGGGGCCCAGATGTCGGACTCGACGCCGGTCCCGATCAGTGACCTGCAACCCGGCGACCTCCTCTTCTACGGCCCCGGCGGTAGCACCCACGTGGCCATGTACGTCGGCCCGGGCACCATGATCGAGGCGCCCTACACCGGGGCCTCGGTCTGGATCACCGGTCTGCGGCTCGGTGGCAACTTCGTGGGTGCCGGCCGGCCGTAGCCGGCCTCTGCGCCCCACACCCTCGCACCTTTCTCCTCCTTCGCCCGTCTGCTCTGAGGCCCGACCGTGCGCCAACGCGGACTCCGTTGTCCGCCCCCGCAGCCCAGCGCCCTCGCTCCGGGTCCTAACCTGGCCCTGACCGAGCCATGAGACCGATCCCCGTCGAGTTCCACATCGGACCACTGCAGGTCCACACCTACGGCATCGGGCTCGCGCTCACGTTCTGGTTCGGCTTCGTCTATTTCGAGCGGCGCCTGCGCAAGAACGGCTACCCGACCGACTGGCTCGTGCCCGTCTTCCTCTGGATCATCCTCGCCGCCGTGGTCGGCGCCCGTGCCATGCACGTGCTGTCGAACCTCAGCTACTACACGCAGAACCCCGGAGACATCTTCGCCATCTGGCACGGCGGGCTGTCCTCGTTCGGGGGTCTGCTTCTCGCGGTGCCGGTCGGCATCATTTTGACCCGACGTCGCTGCCCGGAACTCCCGATGGGCCGGGCGCTCGACCTTGTGACGCCCGTCCTCCTCGCCTGCTGGGCCCTGGGCCGCCTGCTGGGACCACAGCTCATGGTGGCCGGTGGCGGCCACCCGACCCACCAGTGGTTCGGGATGTACTACGCCGGCCAGGCGGGTCGTCGGTTGCCGGTCCCGATCTTCCAGGCGCTCGAGGACTTCACCGTCTACCTGATACTGATCGCCATTGAGCGCTCGCTCGATCGCTGGCCGGACAGGTCACGGCGGACGGGCTACCCATCAGGAACCGTGCTGGGAACCGCCATGATTCTGTGGGGCATTGAGCGCTCGCTCGACGAGCACCTCTGGTTGGGCGAGGACGGCCGGCTCGGCTCCGATCTGGTGCAACTGGCCGGAGTGCTCCTCGTGATCGGCGGCGCGGTCATTCTCGTGCGAACGCGCCGACGTTGGAAGCAGTGGCTCCTCACGCACCATGAGGGGGATCCTGAGGCCGGCGCACCCCTGGAGGGAGCGGAACAACCGGCCTGACGTTTTGTGGGTTGTGACCTGGCCGTTCACGACACGGCAACGGCAACGTCGTTGTTGCGCATCCGAGGGCTCACGCTCCGTCTCTCCGAGTGTGGACGCTTGGGTCACGATCCGCCGCCTCTCACGAAAGACCAGGCGTTCTCAAGCCTTCTCCTGATGAAACCGATATGGCGGAGAGAGGGAGGTGCGAGCACATGGCGACCGTCCAGCCGTGGAATCCGATGACAGAGAAGATGTGGACCGACGAGGAGAAGCAGGCATGGCTCGCCGCCCACGGCGACGGGGCGACCCATGTCGTGACCTTCGAGCCGATGTACCAGATTGAGCTGTGCATCCCGCCCTGGGAGCATCCTGATCGCCAGATTGCGCGATCGGCCGTGGTCTGGGGTCAGCAGATGAGCCGGATCTTCGCCGACGACCATGACGGCGCGTCAGTCGTCGTCGCCGCGCACCACGAGGGCAACTCCGTGGAGATCTACAGCGTGGTCAAGCCCCGACCCCGACTCCACCGGGTCATTTAGACGACGCCGTCGGACTAGGCGTTGGGCTTCTCGCCTGACGCCGCCGCCGCCCGCATCTGCTCCAGGCGGTCGATCATCCCCATGCGCTCCTGGCCGATGTTGTCGTCGAGTCGCTCCGCGATCTGTTCGGGCGTCCAGCGGCCGTCGGCCCACATCGCACGGACCTCGGTGGGCTGGTTCCACACCGCGATTTTGGAGCCGACCACCGTGTAGACCTGTCCGGTCACGTGCTTCGCCTTGTCACTGAGCAGGAACACGACCATCGGTGCGATGTCCTCGGCGTCTCCCATTTCGGCGAGCTCGGCCGGCACGTTGGCCGACATACGCGTCCGGGCCACCGGCGCAATCGCGTTGGCCGTCACGCCGTACCGGTGGAGGCCGACGGCAGCGGAGCGGACGAGCGACACAATGCCGCCCTTGGCCGCCGCGTAGTTGGCCTGGGCCACGCTGCCCTGGAAGGCGCCGGAGGTGAAGCCGATCAGCGCACCGCCGCCCTCCTGCTTGCGCATGACGGCGGCCGCGGCCCGGAACACGGTGAAGTGCCCCTTCAGGTGGGTCTTGATGACGGCGTCCCACTCGTCCTCGGACATGTTGAAGAGCATGCGCTCCCGCAGGATCCCGGCCACGGCCACGACCCCGTCGATCCGGCCCCACTTCTCGACCGCGGTGGCGATCAGGCGCTCGCCCGACTCCATTTTGGAGATGTCGTCCGCCACGGCCAGGGCCTCGCCGCCCGCCTTGGTGATTTCGGCCACCACGGCGTCGGCCACCTCGCTGCTCGGGTCCTCCCCGGCCATGCCGACGCCGAAGTCGGCCACCAGCACCTTGGCCCCTTCGCCGGCGGCGGCCAGTGCGACGGCACGCCCGATCCCGCCGCCGCCGCCGGTGACGGCGACGACCTTCCCTTCGAGGAATCCAGCCATGGTCGTACGCTCCTGATCTCGTGCCGTGCCCAGCCGGCCGGGGCGGCCGCCGACCCGGCAAATTGCCGTAAGTTAGAACACGTTCTAGCCTGCCGACGGCGGGGGCTGCCATTTGCGCTCCGCCGCTTCGCGAGCCTGCAAGGAGACTGCTGATGGGTGACCTCGGCTTCTGGGCGCTGGCCCAGGAAGATCCCGACTACTTGGCGTTGGTGACGCCTCAAGGCGACGAGGTCCGGGCCGGCGAACTGCTGGGTCGGGCCAACCAGGTGGTGCACGCCCTGCGGGCCCAAGGGCTCGAGGTGGGCGATGTCGTGGCCACCCTGCTGCCCAACTCCGCCGAGATGCTCGAGGTGTACCTGGCCGCCCTGCAGGCCGGCTGGTACCTGGTCCCCATCAACCACCACCTGGTGGCGCCCGAGGTGGCCTACATCCTGAAGGACTCCGGGGCCAAGGTCTTCGTGGCCGACGAGCGCTTCGGCGAGGTGGCCACAGCCGCTGCGGACGAGGCCGAGTTGGACGGCGCGGGGCGGCTGGCCGTTGGCTCCGTGCCAGGGTTCGGCTCGTACGCGGCGGTGCGCGACGCGCAGCCAACGACGCTGCCCGAGGATCGCACCATCGGCGACGTCATGAACTACACGTCGGGGACGACGGGGAACCCCAAGGGGATCTACCGCTCCCTCCTCGGCGTCACACCGGAGCAGGCCGCGCTGGGCCTGTCAGGGTTGCTCTTCCTGTTCGGCATTCAGCCGCAGGACGACAACGTCCACATCATCGGCTCGCCGCTGTACCACACGGCGGTGCTGCGCTTCGGGAGCGGCTCTCTGCATTTGGGGCACACGATCGTCCTGATGGACAAGTGGTCGCCCGAGGAGATGCTCCGCCTCATTGAGGAGCGCCGCGTCACGACCTCGCACATGGTGCCGACGCAGTTCCACCGTCTGCTGGCGCTGCCCGAGGACGTGCGGGGGAAGTACGACGTTTCGTCGCTGCGGCACATGATTCACGCCGCGGCGCCGTGCCCGATCGACGTCAAGCACAAGATGATCGACTGGTGGGGTAACGCCGTCGACGAGTACTACGCGGCCAGCGAGGGTGGCGGGACCCTGGTCAACGCGGAGGAGTGGCTGCAGAAGCCGGGGACAGTGGGCAAGCCATGGCCGATCAGCGAGATCGCCGTGTTCGACGATGACGGCAACCGCATCACCGAGCCCAACGTCATCGGGACGGTGTACATGGCGATGCAGTCCGCCGACTTCGAATACCACGGCGACAAGGAGAAGACGAAGAAGAACCGGATCGGCGCCTTCTTCACAGTGGGCGACGTGGGGTTGATCGACGAGGACGGGTACCTGTTCCTGCGCGACCGCAAAATCGACATGATCATCTCCGGCGGCGCCAACATCTACCCGGCCGAGATCGAGAACGTCCTCCTGTCACACCCCAAGGTGGGCGACGCCGCCGTCTTCGGCATTCCCCACGAGGACTGGGGCGAAGAGGTCAAGGCCGTCATAGAGCCGGCCGAGGGGATCGAGGCCGACGACGCACTCGCCCAGGAGATCCTGGAGTTCTGCGCAGGCAAGCTGGCCAAGTTCAAGACGCCCAAGACGATCGACTTCACGAACGAGATGCCACGCGACCCCAACGGGAAGCTCTACAAGCGCAAGCTGCGGGACCCCTACTGGGAGGGCGTGCAGCGGGCGGTTTGAACCCGATGGGCGGGCCGACAGCTCTTGCACTTCGGATGCAGCAAGAAGGGGCCGGCGTGGTGTGTGCGGAGGTCCTGGCCGCCCTGCCCGATTGGTTCGGCCACCCGGACTCCGTGGCCGACTACGTGGAGTCGGCGGATACCCATCCCACCGTCGTGGCGACGGCGGACGGGCGGGACTGCGGGATCCTGACACTGCGCGTGCACACCCCTTACGCAGCGGAGATCGTGGTGATGGGCGTCATACCCGGGCGGCACCGGGGTGGGATCGGTCGGGCCATGCTGGGGGCCGCCGAGTCATGGCTGGCCGAGCGGGACATCGCGTACCTGCAGGTGAAGACGCTCAGCCCGCGCTCTCCCGACGAGGGCTATGCCGCCACCCGGGCCTTCTACTTCGGGTGCGGCTTCCGCCCACTGGAGGAGATGCCCGACCTGTGGGGACGGGACTCGCCGGCGCTGCAGATGATCAAGACCGTGCCGGCGGCAGCGCCGCTCCTACGATCGGAATCGTGACGCGTCGGGAGGAGCTGGGCACCGACCAGAACTACCTCCGTGCGCGCCAGTACAAGACTCCGGAGAACCTGCAGGCGCGCATGGCTCTGCACGCCAAATACTCGCGGGCCGAGGTGCCCTGGTACGAGTGGCTCGTCGGTCAGGTCGACTGGCCCGAGGGCGGGCGGGTGCTCGAGGTCGGCTGCGGCTCCGGCGCGCTGTGGGTCAACGTCGCCCCATTGCTCCCCCATCTGCGCTTGACCCTGACCGACCTCTCAGAGGGCATGGTCGAAGCGGCGGCTTCCGCCGTGGGCCCGCTTCCGGGGTTGGAGCTCGTGGAGGCCCCGCCTGCGACGCGGTGGACCTGCCCTTCCACGACGACACGTTCGACATCGTGGTGGCCAATCACATGCTGTACCACGTCCCCGACCCGCGCTTGGCGGCGGCGTCGTTCGCCGCGTGCTGCGGCCCGGCGGCATACTCCTGGCGGCGACCAACGGGCCAACCCATCTACGCGCCCTGGCGGACCTGTCTCGTGAAGCCCTCGGCTGGTCCTCCCTGGACACGTTGGACGCCCGTTTCGGCCGTTCGACCGGCGAGGCGATCCTGCGCACGGCCTTCGGTTCCGTCACCTGGCGCCCGCACCCGAGCACCATGGTCTGCACCGACCCGTCCGACGTGATCGCCTTCCTCGCCTCGACGCCGGCCGGTCAGGACGCGTCGCCCGGGCAGAAGGAGGCGCTTCGGGAGGCGGTGGAGTCCCGGTTCTCCGCGGAGGGCGGCGCAGATGACCGTCACGACCGAGGCGGGGTGCTTCGTGGCGAGCTGACCGCCGGCGGAGGACCTCGGCCGGGCGCCGGCTGGTGCGCCGAAGGGGTCAGTCCTCCGACAGCGCGGCGAACTCCCGCTTCGTCTCCTTGTACCAGCCCATGTTGGCGATGGGATGCCTCCAGCGCTTTCTCATGTCCTTGAAGGCACTCTCGTGGGCGGCATCGCCGGCGGCCACGACGTCCTTCAGGTGGCGGTCCTGTGCCTTTATGACCTCGTCGGCCGTCTGTCCGTGGTGCTCGAGGTCGCAAGGACCGCCCAGCTGCTTGCAGGTCATCGTCTTCATGTGTTCGCTCCCGCCTACGCCTGCTGAATGCGGACGAGGTTGCCCGACGGGTCGCGGAAGGCGCAGTCGGTCACACCCCAGGGCTGCTTGGTCGGCTCCTGCAGAACCTCGGCGCCCGATGCCCGCACCTTCTCGAATGTGGCATTCAGGTCGTCCGTGCGGAAGATGGCAGCTTGCAACGACCCCTGCGTCACGAGCGCCAGCAGGGCGTCGCCTTCGGTCTGCGAACGGCCACCGTGCGGTTGGGAGAGGACGATGTCGACGTCCTGTTCGGGGGCGCCGACGGTGACCCAGCGGAACTCACCAGACTTGACGTCGTTCTTGACCTGGAGGCCGAGGGCGTCGCGGTAGAAGCCCAGCGCCTCCTCGGGATCGTGCACGGAGATGAACATGGAGGCAACGGTGACTGGCATACGGAAGAGTGTACGAAGACCGCGTCGGTCGATGCTTCTCCGATCCTGCTCGGTCGCGCCGAGCGTTCAGACCGGGACCGGCGTGCGGCGGGGCCGCGTGACCACCATGCTGACGCACGAGGGAATGACTTCGATGTGGCGATGGTCCTGCCCGCCATACTGCGAGGGCGTCTGCCCGACGATTTCGGTGAAGCGGGAGCTGAACGAGCCGAGCGACGTGCAGCCGACGGCGAAGCACGTGTCGGTCACCGACATCCCCTGGCGGAGGAAGGACTTGGCCCGCTCCATGCGACGCGTCATCAGGTAGCTGTAGGGCGTCTCGCCGTAGGCGGCGCGGAACTTGCGCGAGAAGTGTGCGGGCGACATGAGCGCCGTCCGCGCCATGGCCGGCACGTCGAGGGGCTGCGCGAAGTCGCGGTCGATGCGGTCACGGGCCCGGCGCAGGTGCGCGAGGTCGGCCAGCTCCTCCGGCGTCATGTTCACGATGTTACGTGGCGATCGGATCCCCGGCGACGCACGGGGCGTTGGAGTCCCGTGCGCACCTCGCCGCCTACTCCCCCATGGCGCTCCAGACGAGGGAGGACACGCCGTCGACCGTGTCGATGCCGTACTGCTCCGACGCGTTTCCGTTGGTGAGTACCGCAATCAGATAGTCACGCCCATCCCCGTTGACCCACCCGGTCGTGTTGATCTGCCACCCGGTGCTCATGGCGAAACCGTTCTTCAGTGCCACCGTCACGCCAGGTGGGACGCCGCCCGTGGCACCCCAGTCCTGCGAGGGGGTGATGTTCTCCATGAGGCTGAGGATGTAGGCCCGAGAGGCGTTCGTGAGCAACGAATTCGGTTCCACCACGGTCCGGATCATGGCGAGCCTGTCGAGCGCCGTCGTTTGCGTCGATCCCCAGACCCCGTCGGTGGCGGGCACCGTGGAGGTCATGCCCTCGGCCCGCTCGAAGGCACCGACGGCTCCGGGCCCGAGGCGGGTCCAGAGCGTGTCTGCCGCGCTGTCCAGGCTCTCCTCGATCATGGGGACGGCGAGGCTCTGCTCCTCCGGCGTGAGCGATCTGCCGGCTGCCTGGGCCTGTCCCAGCAGAGTGGCCAAAATGTCGACCTTCAGGGTGCTCGCTGTGTTCTCCGCGACCCCCGGCCGGAACTCGTAGATCTGATTCGAGGCGAGGTCCTGCACGGCCACGGTGACGTTGTCGGCCCGGGTGGCCGCAAAGGCAGCGATCGACGAGATCATCTGCGTCCGGGGGTCGACGCCGTAGGCGAGCCAGTACCCGCCCGGGCGCGCCGCGATGCCGACCGCGACTGCGCCCTGCTTCGGTGTCCCGCCGTCCGATCCCTCGAACGGTGCGTCCCCGTAGGTGAAGATGCCGCCGTCAGCCGCTGCCAGCCAGTAGCCGTGCCCGCTCGGCGTCGCGGCCATGCCGACGACAGGCTCGTTGAGGGGCGTCCCGCCCAGCGAGCCTTCGAACGGTGCGTCGCCGAAGGCGAAGATGCCACCGTCCGACGCCGTCATCCAATAGCCGTCGCCCGAGGGCGTCGCCGCCATGCCGACGATCGGCGCGTTGAGGTGCGACCCACCCATCGATCCGAAAAAGGCGGCGTCGCCGTAGGCGAACACTCCACCGTCGGCGGCGACCAGCCAGTAGCCGTGGCCGGACGGGGTGGCAGCCATGCCGACGATCGGTTCGTTGAGCGGCCGGCCACCCATGGAACCCTCGAACGCGGCATTGCCGAACGCGAAGATGCCGCCGTCGCTGGCCACGAGCCAGTACCCACGTCCGTCGGACGTCGCGGCCATGCCCACGATCGGCGCGTTGAGATGGAGCCCGCCCGTCGAGCCGTCGAAGGCGGCGCTGCCGAAGGCGAAGATGCCGCCATCCGAGGCGACGGCCCAGTACCCGAGCCCATCGGGCGTCGCCGCCATCCCGACCACGGGAGATGCCAGGCCGCTCAGCGTCGTCCCCGGCACGGCCGTGGCGGCGCCGAACGCGGTGACCGCATCAGGGCCGGGCGTGCCGGACTCGTCATGGCCGGCGACGACAGCGGCCGACGTCGGGTGCGCCGGATTCGGTGGCCACTCCGAAGCAGACACCAACGACCAGCGCGCCGATGGCGAGGCCCGGAGCGACGGAATGGCGACGGCGGTTGCGCCGCATCGGCTTCACCGTTGAAACCTACCGGCCTGACCGACCAGGGGGCCTCGAGTGCTTACCCGGGGACACCGCACACGCTGCCGCCAGGGCCCGGTGGGCGAGCCCCGCCGCCCTTGGCGAGTCAGAGACGAGCCTCGCTCATTTGAGCAAACGGAGGTGGGGGTCGGTTGGCCCAGGGGGCCGGGCCAGAACCTGACGAACGAAACGGAGCAGCGCCTTCCGAAGCGGCTCGGGCTGCTCGGGGCTTGGCGGGGGTTGGTCCGAGAGCACCTCTGTCATGCCGTAGGCCAGAGCGGAAATGAGGCCAGGGGCCTCGCTCGCCGGCAACCGGAAGGTCCCGGTACAGACGTCGCCCTGCCAGAGCGAGAACACCATGGTGGAGTCGCCGGCGTGGGCCGAGACACCCATCCTCCGAACCGAGCCCCTGGTGTCGAAGAACCAGGTCCGTTCGCCCAACAAGTGGCCCTCCACCGGCACGCGCCGATTATGGCACCGGCGTTGTCCTTGGCTACTGCGATTGATCACGGATCGATGACACGCCTTTTCGACAAGCGACGTGAAGAAGTCGAGCGATGCACTGTCGTCGTCGGAGCGAACGATGCCACCGTCGCCTCAGGCAGGCCGGCTCAGCCCGGCGGGACCTCCCAGTGCACGAGGTCCGTGCTCCGGGCCAGTCCGATGCGGGCGTGCCCCCACCCACCGAACTGCGTGAGCTCGGTGCTGCCCGCGTAGGTCAGGTAGTCCTCGCCGCCGGGACCGACGCAGAGGAAGGCCGAGTTGGCGTGTTCGTACCCGACGCTCGAAAGACCTGAACCGGTGTTGAAAGCCTCGCCCGGTACCGACAACTGCTGGCCCGCACTCCAGTGCAACCAGGTGGACGGCGTCGCCGGATCGCCCGGGCCGAGCGTGAAGAGGAAGGGTTGGTCGAGGGTGTTCGATGTGGCCACCAGGTGCCAGGTACCGTCGACCGTGAGGAACTCGTCGTTCTCCACAGTGTCGTCGTACACCACAATGTCGGGCTGACCCACGACCCGGAACGTCCCGGTGAGCGAGGGCGCCCAGGCGATCTCGAAGTGCTGCGTCGTCGTGCCCGCCTTGAACCCCAGGATCACTCCGTGCCCGGTGAAGGCCAGCGCGGCATCGATCATCCGGTGCGCCAGCCCACGCCCGAGCGGATGCGGGGCCGACCAGCTCCGCAGCGATGCGTCGGAGGCTGTGCGGTAGGCCAGACCCTGCGGCGTCTGATAGGTGACGATGAACGCGCCGGACGGCGAGCGGACGATGTCGGGTGAGGCGGCATTGTCGGCAATGACCTTGGGCGAGCTCCAGTGCCGCAGGTCCGGGCTCGACGACACGGCCACGCTGAACGCGACGTGTGGAACGGTGCTTGTCTCCGTCATATCGCTGTAGAGCATGTGCCATGCGCCCCCGGACCACTGCAACGCCTGGTCCTTCACACCCACGGTGGCGTACGAGAGGACCGGATTGGTCAACGCCGACCAGTCGATGGACGCGGGTGGCGACCCCACTATGCAGTCGTGATCCTGTCCCGGTGCGACGGTGGCGGCTCCGGCGGAGTCCGATGAATCGGCAACGACCGACCCGCTTGCCGCCACCACCATGGCCACCACCGCGGCGAGGAAGAGTCGTCGCACGCCGGCACGCTACGGCAGACTGGGGTCTCCATGCAGTCGATCGAGCTCACCATCGATGCCTCCCGGCAGCGCATCATCGACCTCACGAACGAGCTCGAGCGCTTCTGCGCCGAGCTCGGCGACGGATTGGTCAACGTCTTCGTGCCCCATGCCACCGCGGGGGTTGCGCTCATGGAGACCGGTTCGGGGTCCGACAGCGACCTGCTCCATGCACTGGAGCGCATCCTGCCCCGGGACGACCGCTACCGGCACGCCCACGGATCGCCGGGCCACGGCGCCGACCACCTGCTGCCGGCACTGGTCAGCCCCTCGGTGACACTGCCCGTCCTCGCCGGTCGGGTCGCACTCGGAACCTGGCAGTCGGTGGTGCTGGTGGACCTGAACGAGGACAATCCCCGCCGGCACGTGCGCTTCAGCTTCGTGCCGGCCTCCGGCGACTGAGAGGGCAGACCCCGGCCACCGGGACCGTCGAGCCTCCCGGGGTCAGCCGGACTGGCCGTCCTTGCCCGCTGCGTTGCGCGCCATCATCTTCTGCCAGTCCGGATCGACGACCAGCGGGGCCTCGGTGCTGTGCGCGTTGCCCGACACGATGTCGAGCATGCGGCCCGGCGGCACCTCAATGAAGATCCCGTCGGCCTCGGCTGTCAGCTCGCCCCGGTGGTAGATGCCACCCCAGGCGTAGACCTTGCGTCCCTCCTGGCCCGTATGGCGGGCCACCAGCTCGAGCGGCGCCAGCAGCGGGGTCGGGCGGCGGTAGCGCACGGTCAGCGTCCCGGTCATGGCGCCTGACCCCACCAAAATGTTGCACATGCCCAGCAGCTCGTCGAACAACGCGGCGATGACGCCGCCGTGCACGCAGGTCGGCGGTCCCTCGTAGGCGTAGCCGTAGGTGACCCGGCCGCGCACCTCTCGCCATCCCTCGTGACCGACCACCGCCCACACCTCGACGGGTGGCGCGACGGGATTGGCGAAGCCGATGACCGGGCTGGTCGAGAAGACATCCTGGGGATGCACGTCGGGGGTGGGCTGGTTACGGGTACGCCGCTCGTCTGCCGCCGCTGCGTCGAGGCGGTCCGCCACCGCGGTCAGCTCGGTCGCCGCTCTCACCACATCGGCCTCGTCGAGCGGCTGCCCGACCGCCACGTTGCCGATCCGGCGTGCCGCCGCGGCCAGGCGGTTCAGCGGCGAGTCCGCCGCCGTCTCCGCCAGCCCGTCGATGCCCGGAAAGCCCCCTCCGGCCGGCGGGTCGTGCGGGCGTTCCTGGCCGCTCTCGCTCACGTGCGGGTGTAGTTGGGCGGGCGCTTCTCGGCGAAGGCCTTCTGGCCCTCGGCGGCGTCGTTGCTGGCGAAGACGGGCCAGCCGAGCTCGAGCTCGCGGGCCAGCCCGTCGACCTCGGACATGCCCTCGGTCTCGCGCACGCTCTGCAGAATCGCCTCGACGGCCAGCGGCCCGTTCGCCCCGATCACCGCGGCGATCTCCAGCGCCTTGTCCAACGCCTGACCGTCGGGGACGACGTGTCCGATGAGGCCGATACGCAGGGCCTCCTCCGCCGGCACCTCGCGGGCCGTCAGGAGCATCTCCATGGCGATGGTGTAGGGGATCTGACGGCGCAGGCGCACCGTGGAGCCACCGAGCGGGAACAGGCCCCGCTTGGCCTCGAACACCCCGAAGATGGCGCCGGCGCCGGCGACCCGGATGTGGGTGGCCTGCAGAATCTCGGTCCCGCCGGCGACGGCCCAGCCCTCGACGGCGGCGATCAGCGGCTTGCGCACGTCGTAGTGGCGCAGGAGCGCCTTCCAGTGCAGGTCGGGGTCCTCGGCCATGCGCGACTGGTACTTCTCGGCGTCGCTGCCGCCCATGGCCTTGAGGTCCATGCCGGCGCAGAACGTCCCGCCGGCGCCGGTCAGGATGGCGCAGCGGATGTCGTCGTTGCTGTCGATCTCCTCCCAGGCGTCCTTCATGCCGACCAACATGGGCAGGCTCAGTGCGTTCTTCGCCTCCGGCCGGTTCATGGTGACGATGGCGGTCGCGCCGTCGCGTTCGAACGTCAGATGCTCAGTGGTAACCACGGTCCCCTCCAGAGGTAGGCGCCGGTATGGGTGCTCGATCGGTGCAGATGGAGATGCAGATGAGGCGTGGGCGGCCTAGAGCCGCTCAATGATGGTGCCCGTCGCCAGCGCACCACCGCAGCACATGGACACGAGCCCGTAGGTCTTGTCGCTCCGCTCGAGCTCGTGCAAAATCGTCGTGATCAGCCGGGCGCCCGTCGCGCCGACCGGGTGGCCGATGGCGATGGCGCCACCGTTGACGTTGACCTTGTCGAGGTCGGCGTCGTGCACGCGGGCCCAACTCATGACGACCGAGGCGAAGGCCTCGTTCACCTCGAAGAGGTCGATGTCCTTCATGGTCATGCCGGCCTTGGCCAGCACCTTGGTCGTCGCCGCGATCGGGCCGTCGAGGTGGTAGTAGGGGTCGGAGCCCACCAGCACCTGGGCCACCAGGCGGGCCCGGGGCTTGAAGCCCTCGGCCTTGGCGCGGTCCTCGGACATCCACAGCACGGCGGCCGCGCCGTCCGAAATCTGCGAGGAGTTCCCCGCCGTGTGCATGCCGTCGGGCAGCACGGGCTTGAGCTTGGCCAGGCCCTCGGCCGTCGTGTCACGCGGGCCCTGGTCCTTGGACACGACCATCTTCTCGCCGGAGTGCTCGCCGCGCGGGCCTTCCTCGCCGACGATGGGTGCCTCCACGGAGACCAGCTCGCGGGCGAAGCGATCCTCGGCGAGCGCACGGGCCGCCTTCTTCTGCGACTCCAGCCCGAGCCAGTCGACGTCGGCGCGGCTGATGTCGTACTTCTTGGCGATGCGCTCGGCCGCGGTGAACTGGTCGGGCATGTCATAGGGCAGGTCGGCGGGAATGGCCCGGCCCACACCGGCCGCCGCGTTGGCGCCGAGGGGCACGCGGCTCATGGCCTCCACGCCGCAGCCGATGGCCGCGTCGACGGCGCCGGCGGCGATGAGGTTGTTGACGAAGTGGTTGGCCTGCTGCGACGAGCCGCACTGGCAGTCGACCGTGGTGGCGGCGACTTCATAGGGCAGACCGGCCAGGAGCCAGGACGTCCGGGTCACGTTGAAGCCCTGCTCCCCCGCCTGTGTCACGCAGCCGCCGACGACCTGCTCGACGGAGCCCGGGTCGATCCCGGACCGCTTGACCACCTCGACCTGGGCCGCGCCCAGAATGTCGGGCGCACGCAGCCCCGACAGCCACCCGTTGCGCTTCCCGATGGGGGTGCGCACCGCCTCGATGATTACGGGCTGCGCCATGACCGACATCCTCCTGCTGCTACGTCCGACCCTCGGCCGGCTGCCCTCGGTGGGCGATTTCTAGAACCTGTTCTAACTTTAGCACCGGCCCTTTCGGGCCGGCCCCGGCAGTCTGCCCGGGCGGTATCGCCGGGCGCCAACGCCGTTCCGCCGGACCGAATCCGCCACCTACAGGTGCTTGAGCAGCTCCCGGGCGATGACGACCTTCTGCACCTGGTTGGTGCCCTCGTAAATCTGGGTCACCTTGGCGTCGCGCAGGAAGCGCTCGACGGGGAAGTCCTTGGTGTAGCCGTAGCCGCCGAGGAGCTGCACGGCGTCGACCGTGATCGACATGGAGGCGTCCGACGCGAAGGCCTTCGCCATGGCGCCGAACTTCGTGAGCTCCCCCGTCGGGTCGTCGTCGACCATGGCGCAGGCGCGGTAGACGAGGGCGCGGGCGGCCTCGTTGCGCATGGCCATCTCGGCCAGCATGAAGCGCAGGCCCTGCAGGTCGGCGATCGGGCCGCCGAAGGCTTGCCGCTGCTTCATGTAGGCGCCGGAGAAGTCGATGGCGCCCTGCGCAATGCCGATGGCCTGGGCCCCGATGGTGGGCCGGCTGCGGTCGAGCGTGTGCATGGCGATGGTGAAGCCCTGGCCTTCGGCACCGATACGGTGCGTGGCCGGCACGCGGACCTCGTCGAGCACGACCTCGCCGGTCGGGCTGCCACGCAGGCCCATTTTGTCCTCGTGCTTGGCGATGCGGATCCCCCACTCCTTCTCGACCAGGAAGCACGAGATGCCCCGGCCGCCCGCGTCCACGTCCGTCTTGGCGAAGACGACGTAGACGTCGGAAATCCCGGCGTTGGTGATCCAGTACTTGGACCCCGTCAACACGTAGTCGTCGCCGTCACGCACGGCGCGGGTCCGCATGGAGGCGACGTCGCTCCCGGCGTCGGCCTCGGAGAGGCAATAGCTCGCCTGTATGTCGCCTGCAGCCACCCGGGGCACGTACGTCTGCTTGAGCTCCTCGGAGCCCCAGTTCAAGACCGGCGTCATACCGAGCTTGGAGATGAGCACCGTGAGCGCCGTCGAGGCACAGACGCGGGCGAGCTCCTCGGTCATGATCGCCACGGTCACCGTGTCGGCACCCGCGCCGCCGTAGGCGGTCGGCATGCCGAGGGCAGGCAGCTCCATCTCCTTGCAGGCTTCGAACGACTTCCAGGGGAACTCGGCATTGCGGTCGGCCTCGGCCGCGTTCGGAGCGATCTTGTCTTCGCAGAAAGTGCGCAGGGTCTGGCGAAAATCCCGCTGGACGTCGGTCAGGGCGAAGGTCGAGGTGCTCACCGGTTCATTCTCGCAGGCGCCACGGGGGGTGGTCCGCCGGCATCGCACCCCCTGCGCCGTCCCCGGGCCGACCAGGGCGAGGTCAGTGGGCCTTGAGGTGCCTGATCAACAGCTGTGACAGCTCGACCGGCGCCATTTCGGGGATCCAGTGCGACACGTTGTCGAGTACCTCGAAGGTGTACGGCCCCTGCACGCACTCGGCGGTGTTCTGGGCCGCCGCCCACCCGAACGCCACGTCCCCGGTCGACCAGACGTAGAGCGTGGGCACGCACACCGGGTTCAGGCCGCTGAGGGTGCTGCCGTCCATGGCCCGGTACCAATTGAGGGCCGCCGTGAGGGCGCCCGGCTCACTCAGGGCGGCGACGTACATCCGCGCATCCTCGTCATCGAGACCGGTCTCGGCCAACAGCGTGGCGAGGCCGCCACCGGCTCCGTCCGCGCCGAGCAGCAGACGCTCGGGTACCTCCGGGGCGCGGTAGGCACTCATGGACGCGCCGTAGGCGGCCTGGGCGGGATCGGCCCCCCGGAGCGCCTCGTGCAGTGCGAGCGGGTGCGGCGTGGACACCACGCTGAGGGTGCGCACGCGGCCCGGATGGCGCGAGGCGAGCACCCAACCCAGCATGCCGCCCCAGTCGTGGCCCACGAGGTCGAAGGTCTCCATGTTCATGGAGTCAGCCAGATCGATCACGTCCTGCAGCAGATGCTCGGTGGCGTAGTCGGCCACCTCCGCCGGGCGGGCCCCCATGCAATAGCCGCGCTGGTCGGGCGCGATGGCGCGGTAGCCCGCCCGCCCCAGCGCCCACAGCTCGTCGCGCCAGGCCCACGAGGTCTGGGGGAAGCCGTGCAGAAGCAGGATCTTGCGACCCTCGTGCGGACCACAGGCCCGGCCGGTGAAGGTGAAGCCACCGGCCTCGATCTCGAGCCGGTCGATCGCCCCGATTGCGTCCACGACGGTGGTGAGCGCCGCTCTCAGGCGGCGGGACCGCCCCCAGCGCGGACCTGGTCCGGGCTCAGCCGGAGCGTCTCCTCGGGGACGGAGTCGACGAGCGCCCGCTGCGCCACGTAGTCGTGCGAAATGGAGGAGAACAGCGCCCGGCGCGTCTCCCGGACGTCGGCCGGGGCGTCGACGAGAAAGCCCCACAGGTTGAGCGCGAGCCGGACGTCGTAGATGCAGGGCGCCCGGCCGAACAGGGCCGCCCGCTTGGACGCCACCAGGGCGACACCGAGGAGCACGTCGTGCTCGGTCTCGCCGTCGCTGAGCTCGAGCTCGTCGGCGAAACGGTGGGCCAGGCGGAGCGCGAAGCCCGAGTCGGGCCCGGGCGTGCCCAGATTGGCGCCCGTCCGCATGGTCGGCCCCACCAGCTCGGCCGGGCGCGACGTGGTCCACGCCCCCGGAACGTGCAGGTGCCGGGCCGGCCGGACCTGATCCGCCTCGGCGATGGGCACGAAGGTGGGCTGCGTCATGCGCGGGAGACTAGCCGAGGGGGTCGGGCGAACCCATTCCACGCCCGCCCAGCGCGCCGTCCTCCAGCAGTGGCACGACGTGCATCGCCACCGAGGACGGGACACCCGGCGTGGTGGAAGAGCTCCTGATCGGCGGAGCGCAGGTTGGCACCAGTGGCCAGAGGCTCGCCGGTACCGGCGTTGCGGTTGAAGAGAGGGTGGGCGCCGCTGGAGACCTGCAGGCGGATGCGGTGGCCGGCCCGGAACGTGTTGGCGGTGGGCCACATGGTGATCTCGAGTTTGGCGACACCGTCGTCCCCCTGCTCCACCGAGCCCGGCGTGAGGCGGACGATGCCGTCGCTCAGGTTGAACGACTTGCCCTTCGCCGTCACGTCACACAGGCGGACGAAGAAGTCGGTGTGCTCGAGCGACGAGCGCACGTACAGCGTGGCGGTCAGCGGCCCGATCACGGTGACGTCATCGGTCAGCGGAGGGCTGGTGTAGGTGAGCACATCGCGCCGGCGCTCCCGGCGGGACTGCTCCTTTCGCCCCGCCGTGGTCCTGTTGAGGGACGGACCGCCGACCGACGGTGTCGGGTCGCTGGGGTTGTAGTGGTAGCGGTCCGGGGGAACGTCGTCGGTCGACGCCGGGTCCCGCCCGAGGGTGCCGCCCCGCCCGAGGTACCACCGCTCGGTCTTCCCGGCCGGCGGCCACATGGAGAACTCCTGCCATGTGCGCGAGCCCATGACGAAGACGCGTACCGGCGCGTCCTGGCCTTCGTCGCGCTCGGCCTGCCCCACCCTGAGCTGGCTGTCGAACCACCGCGGGCCGTCACGCACGGTCTCGGCGAAGAGGCCGGGGCTGCCGTGCGTCCACGGACCGATGGTGAGGCGGGCCGAGCGCCCCGCGCGCCGGAGCGCCTCGTAGTCGTCCACTTGCGCCCGCAGGAAGAGGTCGTACCAGCCACCGATGAAGCTGGCCGGTGGCACGTTCTCGAGCCGGCGTCCGAAGTCGACCTCGTCCCACCACGGGTCACCCGGGGTGCTGTGCTCGAGCCATTCCTGGAAGAAGGCCATGGGCTCGCCGATGGCCGCGCTGTCACACTTGCCCACGGGCAGGACTTCGCTCGCCGCCGCCACGACCTTGCTGCCGTTCAGTTGCGCCCGCAGCACGGCGCGCCACCCGAGCTCCTGATTCTTGATCTCGTGCAGCCAGGCCAGCCCCGTCTCGAGTGCGAAGGCGCCTCCGGGGAACACGACCGAGTCGCGGAAGTTCGCCGCGGTGACCTGGAGGCTGAGCGCCCGCAGGAAATCCGGCGCGTCCTGGGCCACCGCCCACTGCGCCATGCCGAGGTAGCTGGCACCCCACATGACGAGGCGGCCGTCGAACCAGGGCTGCGCCGCCACCCAGTCGAGCGTCGCCTTCCCGTCCACCCGCTCGTTGCGCATGGGGACGAATGCGCCGCCGGATCCGAACGTCCCCCGGCAGCTCTGCACCACCACCTGGTAGCCGCGCTCGGCGTACAGCCGCCCGAGCGGCCCCATGATCGTGCGCCCGTACGGCGTACGGATGAGCACGGTCGGCACACCGCCCGCCGGCATCTGCTGCGTCGGGTACCAGCGGTCGGCGATGAGCTCGACGCCGTCGGGCATCTTCGCGGTCAGGCCGCGCTCGACCGACACCGCAGTCGTGCGAGGTGGGGGGAGCTTGACGGCGGATGCGGCGAGCCGGCTCCAGACGGTCATGCGCGAGTTCCCGTGACTACTCCCCCCGTCGACGTTCTCGTTCTCGTTCGTGTCGACGTTCTCGTGCTGCGGTGCCCTCCGCCTCAGGTGGCGTGGAGCAGCCCGAACACGATCGAATCGTAGAGGGCCTGCCAGCTGGCCTCAATGATGTTCTCGGAGACCCCGATGGTGGTCCAGGTCCGTTCCCCGTCCGTGGTGTCCACCAGGACCCGGGTGACGGCGCCGGTGCCCCGGCCCGTATCGAGGACTCGTACGCGGTAGTCGGTCAGGTGGATGTGGTCGAGCGCCGGGAACTTGGACCCGATGGCAGCTCGCAGCGCCCCGTCGAGGGCGTTGACCGGGCCGTTCCCCTCCGCCGTGGCGACAATGCGCTCGGCCCCCACGTGCACTTTCACCGTGGCCTCGGTCGTGACCCCTTGCAGGTCGTCCACCCCGGAGTCGGTGGGAGCGCCGGCCTCGTTGCGCTGGCCGTGGTCCGTGATGACGCGGAACGACTCCACCGTGAAGTAGTCGGCCACCCAGCCCGTCGCCCGTCGCAGCAGCAGTTCCAGCGAGCCGTCGGCCACCTCGAAGTGGTAGCCCTCGTGCTCCAGGCGCTTGAGCTCGTCGAGCACGCGGCCGATGACCTCGCCGTCGAGTTGGAGCCCGAGCTCGTCCGCCTTCATGGCCAGCGTCGACCGGCCGGCCATTTCGGAGACGACGACCCGTGTCCCGTTCCCGACCAGGTTGGGCTCGACGTGTTCGTAGAGGTCGGCGCTGCGCGCCACCGCGCTGGCGTGCAGGCCGCCCTTGTGGGCGAACACCGAGTTGCCCACGTAGGGCTGCTGTGGGTTGGGCGCGATGTTGACCAACTCGGCGATGTGGTGCGCCACCGGCGTCAACCGCTCCAGCCGGTCGGCCGGGATGGTCCGGATGTGCCACTTGAGGGACAGGTTGGGGATGGCCGCCGAGAGGTCGGTGTTCCCGGACCGCTCGCCGTAACCGTTGATGCAGCCCTGCACCTGGGTGACGCCGGCCTGCACCGCCACCAACGAGTTGGCCACCGCACAGCCGGTGTCGTTGTGGCAATGGATGCCGAGCTGCGCGCTCGTGCGCTCCCGCACGTCCGCCACCGCCTGCCCGATGTCGTCAGGCAACGAGCCCCCGTTCGTGTCGCACAGCACCAGTGCCTCGGCCCCCGCCTCCTCGGCCGCCGCGAGGACGGAAAGGGCGAAGTCCGGATTGCGCCGGTAGCCGTCGAAGAAATGCTCTGCATCGAGGAAGACACGCAAGTCGTGCTCGCGCAGGAAGCGGACCGAGTCGGCGACCATGGCCACCGCCTCGTCGAGAGAGGTGCGCAGCGCCTCGGCCACGTGACGGTCCCAGGACTTGGCCACTATGCAGGCGATCGGCGCCCCGGCCTCCACCAGGTTGGCCAGGACGGCGTCGGTCTCCGGCTTCACACCGGCCCGCCGGGTGGAGCCGAAGGCCACCAGCGTGGCGGTGCTGAGCGTCAGCTCCTTCTTGGCCCGGGCAAAGAACTCGACGTCCTTGGGATTGGCCCCGGGCCAGCCACCCTCAATGAAGGTGACCCCGAGATGGTCGAGCTGCTCGGCGACGCGCAACTTGTCGTCGACCGTGAGGGAGAGGCCCTCCTGCTGGCTGCCGTCACGGAGGATGGTGTCGAAGATGTCGACCGCCTCGGGCAGATCGGGGACGGCGAAGTCGTGCGCGTGGGCACTGTGGCCGTGCGCATGGGTGTGCCGGACGCCGTCATGGTTGTGACCATGGCTGTGGGCGCTCTCTTCGGCCTCCGTGCTTTCTCCGCGCTCTCCGCCGTCAGTCGACATGGTCGAGCCATTCCTTGTACTGGTCGACCTCGCCCCGCACGGTGGCGAAGTACGTCTGCTGAATCTCCTTGGTGATCTTCCCCGGGCGGCCGGCGCCGACGGGACGGTCGTCGACGGCGCGGATCGGCACGACCTCGGCCGCGGTGCCGGTGAGGAAGGCCTCGTCGGCCAGGTAGAGGTCGGTGCGGATGATGGGCTCGTGCCGCACCTCGTAACCGAGGTCGTGGGCGATGGTCTCGACCGAGTCCTGCGTGATGCCGTCCAGCGCGCCGGCGTCGGAGGTGGGAGGCGTGAAGAGCACGCCGTCGCGCACGATGAAGATGTTCTCGCCGGTGCACTCGCTGACGTCGCCGTTCGGAGCGAGCAGGATCGCCTCGTCGTAGCCCGCCTTCAGGGCCTCGACCTTGGCCAGCGAGGAGTTGGCGTACATGCCGGTGCCCTTGGCCGCGGTCGGCACCGCGTTGGGGTCGTGGCGCCGCCACGAGCTGATTTTGCACGACACGCCGTTGGCGATGCCCTCGTCGCCGAGGTAGGTCCCCCAGGGCCAGGCCGCCACCGAGACGTTGACCGGGCAGGGCAGCGGGTTGAGGCCCATTTCGCCGTAACCGAGGTAGATCAGCGGGCGGATGTAGCAGCCGTCCTGCAGGCCGTTGGCGCGCACGACCAGCCGTGTGGCCTCCATCACCTCGTCCACGGTGAAGGGCACGTCGATCATGAAGATCTTGGCGGAGTCGAACAGGCGGCGAATGTGGTCCCCGAGTCGGAACACGGCCACGCCGCGGCTGGTCGGGTAGGCCCGGATGCCCTCGAACACGCCGGAGCCGTAGTGCATGGTGTGCGTCAACACGTGCACGGTGGCGTCGGCCCAGTCGACGAGTTCGCCGTCCATCCAGATCTTCTCGGTCGTGGTGATGGGCATGGCGGCTACAGCCTTTCTGCGATGGCGTCGCCCACCGCGGTGGTGGAGAGCGCTTCGGTGGAGGTGGACGGCGTTGACATGGAATCGGATTGGGCGCTGAGCGCCTTGAGGATGCGCCCGGCGGCATCGGTCTCACCCAGATGGTCGAGCATGAGCGCAGCCGAGTGGATGGCGGCCAAAGGATTGGCGATGCCCTTGCCCGCGATGTCGTGGGCGGCCCCGTGTACCGGCTCGAAGAGGGAGGGCCCGGTGCGCGCCGGGTTGAGGTTGGCCGAGGCGGCGAAGCCGATGCCACCGGCGACCGCGCCGGCCAGGTCGGTGAGGATGTCGCCGAAGAGGTTGTCGGTGACGATCACGTCGTAACGCTTGGGCTGCTCCACCAGGTAGATGCAGGCGGCGTCGACGTGGTTGTAGTCCCAGGTGACGTCCGGGTACTCCGTGGCCACCTCGGTGACGGTGCGGTTCCACAGATCGCCGGCGAAGGTCAGCACGTTCGTCTTGTGCACCAGCGTGAGGCGGTTGCTGCGCCGGCCGGCCAGGTCGAAGGCAAAGCGCACGCAACGCTCCGCACCCATGCGGGTGTTGACGGAGCCTTGCGTGGCCACCTCGTGCGGGGTCCCCTTGCGCAAGAAGCCGCCCTCCCCGGCATAGGTCCCTTCCGTGTTCTCGCGGATCACGACGAAGTCCGCCCCCTCGGCAATCGATCCGGGCACCCCGCTGAAGGGGCGGAGGTTCACGTAGAGGTCGAGCTCGAAGCGGAGCTTGAGCAGGAGGCCGCGTTCGAGCGTGCCCGGCGGGACCGTGGTGTCGCCGACGGGTGGCCCGACGGCACCGAGGAGGATGGCGTCGAAGCCACGGAGCTCCTCGAGGGTCTCGTCCGAGAGGACCGTGCCGTCCCGCAGGTAGCGGGCCGCCCCGAGCTCGAACTCGGTGGTGTCCAGGTCCACTCCCGACGCGGCGACCACCTTGAGCGCCTCGGCGCAGACCTCCGGCCCGATGCCGTCGCCGCCGATGACGGCGACCCGATGCCTGCTGGCCTTGTTCACTTCCGTGGTCCTTTCGTCGTCCTGCTGGGTCCTGCGTTGGGCCGTGCCCTGCGTCCCCTGATGCCCCTCGCCCCGGCTGGACTCCGCCGGGAATTGAAAAACCGCCCACGCAGTGGACGGTTCAACGGCGCGCGGGGAGAGTGCGCGCCTAGTAAATAATGCCTACGAAGGTCTGGGGGCGGTGCATGACCCCCACAGTCTCTCGCGGCCGGGCCGTCCCGTCAACCAATGGCGCACGGGGCGACCGACCCCCGGTGTGGGGGCGGTTAGCCTTGGTCCCCGCCGGCGCAGTGCACCGCACCGCCCGCAGATCCGCCTTTCGGAGGACACGCCGTGACCAACGCTTCCGCCAACGACATACAGACGACCAAGCTGACCCAGGCCACGTACGACCGCCTGGTTGCCGAGCTCGAGGACCTGACCACCCGGGGGCGGGTGGAGATCGCCCAGGCCATTGAGACGGCCCGGGCCCTCGGCGACCTGAGCGAGAACGGCGACTACCACGCGGCCAAGGACGCCCAGGGGAAGATGGAGTCCCGGATCCGCCAGCTCCAGGCCATGCTCAAGGAGGTCGAGATCGTCGACGAGGCGGGCGCTGACGACGGGTCGATCTCGTTGGGCAGCACGGTGACCCTCCGCTACGAGGGTGACGACGAGGACGACACGCAGCAGTTCTTCGTCGGCTCCATTGAGGAGCGCCAGGGCAACCTGCCCGTGGTCTCCCCCAGCTCGCCCCTGGGCCAGGTGCTGATCGGTCGGAGCAAAGGCGACGCGGTCGAGTACAAGGCGCCGGGCGGCATGCTCAAGGTCCACATCACCGCGGTCGACCGCTGATGGCACCGCGCACACTGACGGAGAAGATCTGGGACGCGCACGTCGTGCACGCGGCCGAGAACGAGCCCGACCTCCTCTTCATCGACCTGCATCTGCTGCACGAGGTGACGTCGCCGCAGGCCTTCGACGGTTTGCGCCTGGCGGGCCGGACGGTGCGGCGGCCCGATCTGACCGTGGCGACGGCCGACCACAACGTCCCGACCACCGACATCGACAAGCCGGTGGCCGACCCTGTCTCGGCTCAGCAGCTGAAGGTCCTCGACGACAACACCGCCGAGTTCGGCATCACCTGCTACCCGATGGGACACCCCAACCAGGGCATCGTCCACATCATCGGTCCCGAGCAGGGCTGGACGCAGCCGGGGATGACGATCGTCTGCGGGGACAGCCACACCTCCACGCACGGCGCCTTCGGCGCGATCGCCTTCGGTATCGGCACCAGCGAGGTCGAGCACGTGCTGGCCACGCAGACGCTGTCGCAGGTACGACCGAAGACGATGTCGGTGACGGTCGAAGGTGACCTCGCGCCCGGCGTGACGGCCAAGGACGTGGCGCTGGCCATCATCGGCACCATCGGTACCGGCGGCGGCATCGGCCACATCATTGAGTACCGGGGTTCGGCCATCCGCAGCCTGTCCATGGAAGGCCGGATGACGCTCTGCAACATGTCGATCGAAGGGGGCGCCCGGGCCGGCCTGGTGGCACCCGACGAGACGACGTTCGCCTACTTGAAGGACCGTGACCATGCCCCGCAGGGCCAGGAGTGGGAGGCCGCCGTCGCCTACTGGCGCACGCTGCCCACCGACGACGGCGCGACCTTCGACAAGGAGGTCGTGCTCGACGGGGCCGCCATCACCCCCCACGTCACCTGGGGCACGAACCCGGCGCAGGTGGCGCCGATCGCGGGGAACGTGCCGGACCCCGCGGCCATGGACGACCCCGGCGACCGTGAAGCGGCCCAACGGGCCCTGGCCTACATGGGCCTGGAGGCCGGGACGCCCTTCCGCGAGATCAGCGTCGACACGGTGTTCCTGGGCAGCTGCACCAACGCGCGCATTGAGGACTTCCGGGCCGCGGCCGCCGTGCTCGAGGGCCGCTCGGTGCACAAGGGGCTCCGCGCCCTGGCCGTGCCCGGATCGCACCGGGTGAAGGCACAGGCCGAGGCGGAGGGCCTGGACAAGATCTTCACGGCCGCGGGATTCGAGTGGCGCGAGCCCGGTTGCTCCATGTGCCTCGCCATGAACCCCGACAAGCTGGCCGTGGGCGAGCGCTGCGCCTCGACCTCGAACCGCAACTTCGAAGGCCGCCAGGGGCGGGGCGGCCGCACCCACCTCGTCTCCCCCGCCGTCGCCGCCGCCACCGCAGTCGCGGGGACGTTCGCCACCCCGGAGGACCTGCACTGATGGAGCCGATCGTGATCGTCACCGGGCGGGCGGTGCCGCTCGACCGCACCGACGTCGACACCGACCAGATCATCCCCTCGGACTGGCTCAAGCGGGTCGAGCGGACCGGCTTCGGCGCGGGCCTCTTCTCCGAATGGCGCGACGACCGGAACTTCGTGCTGAACAACCCCGACTTCGTCGGCGCCACCATTCTGGTGGCGGGCCACAACTTCGGCACCGGCTCCTCGCGCGAGCACGCCGTGTGGGCCCTGACGGACTTCGGCTTCCAGGCCGTGGTCTCGTCGCGCTTCGCCGACATCTTCCGCAACAACTCCACCAAGCAGGGCCTGCTCCCTGTTCAGGTGAGCGAGGAGCTCGATCGCGCCCTGCTCGACGCGGTGGCCGCCGACCCGACGCTCGAGATCACGATCGACGTCGCCCGGGGCACCATTGAGGCGCCGGCGGCCGGCCTGGCCGGGACCTTCCCGCTGGACGAGTTCACCCGCGAGCGCCTGCTCAACGGCTGGGACGACATCGGCTTGTCGCTGCGCCACGTGGACAAGATCACCGAGTTCGAGCGCGGGCGACCCGCATTTCTGCCTTCGGCCTGAGCCTCGTCCGATTCCCATGGTGACGTTCCGCCAGATGTCGGAGGACGACGTCCCCGCCGCCGTGGCGGCCTTCGAGAGCGGGTTGCTCGGCATCACTGCCGGCCATGGCATGCCCGTGACGGGCAGCTCCATTCAGGACGAGCGGCGGCGGCAGGACCGAACGCGCCACTTTTTGGGAACGGACCCCGGCGGGTCGTGGGTGGCCGAGGAGGGCCACACCATCGTCGGCATGTCGCAGTCCTTCGTACGCGAGGACTACTGGATGCTCTCCCAGCTGGGAACGGTGCCGGGCCGCCAGGGTCGTGGCGTCGGCCGCGACCTGCTCAAGCTCGCCCTCTCCTACGGGGACCCGCAGAGCCCGGGGACCATTCAATGCTCGCAAGACCCCAAGGCGATGGCGCTCTACACCGGCTTCGGCTTCACGCTGCACCCGGTCGTGACGGCATGGGGTGCGATGCGCCCCGGGGCGGTGACGCGACCGGCCGAGGTCGACCGCTACGAGGCAACCGATGTGGGCGAGCGCGAACTGGACGTCGTGAGCGCCATCGATCGCACGGTGCGCGGCTCGGCCCGGTCCGTCGACATCGTTGCGATGCTGGCCCAGCCGGGCAACCGCCTCCTCTTGCATGAAGACCAGGCGTACGCGGTCGCCAAGGACGAGCGCATCGTCACCCTCGGCGCCCGCCAGGAAGAGTCCGCAGCGCTGGTGCTGCGCGCCATGCTGGCCGAAGCGCCGGCCGGCGAGACGATCGAGGTGAACTGGCTGACCTCGGCCCAGCAGTGGGCCGTCCGGGAGGTCGTGGCGGCCGGCATACAGCTGCGGCCCTATGGACCGGTCATGGTGCGGGGCATGGACGGGCCGCCCAGCCCCTACATCCCGAGCGGCGGGTTCGGCTGAACCAGTCGGCCCGAGGTTCTCGCCTCGGGTCAGGGTGTCGTGGCCCTCTCCACCCGTCGGGAGAAGCTCTGCAGGCCGACGGCCCACCCCTCGGGCGAGCCCACCGCATCGCGCATGCCCTCCCAGCCCTCGCCGTGACGGTCGAGGTGGCGGTGCTCCAATTCGACCCGGGTGCGGTCGGGCGTTTCGGCGATGAACCGCACCTCCACCTCGCTCGTGCGTGCCGGGTCCCCCTCGATCTGCCATTGGAGGCTGATGTCCCAGCTGAAGACCACGCGATGGGGAGGCTCATGGACGAGGACGCGTGCCCACTGGCACTCGCTCCCGTCCTCGCCGACGTCGTAGACACGTCCACCCGCTCGCGGCTCGAACACCATGGACGCCAACGGTGCCTGCAAAATGTGGTGGTCCGCCGGCCACCAACTCTCCATGTCCTCCGTGAACACGGTGAAGGCAAGCGCAACAGGCGCGTCCACGGTGATGGACGTGCTGACTGCGGTGGGCGTGGTCTGGGTCATCGGTTCGTCTCCTCCTGGAGCTGTTCGACTCTTTTCTTGAACGAATGCAGGGCGGTGTTCCAGAACCGGTCCAGGTAGTCGCGCAACAGGGCGATGCCGTCGGGGTCCAGGCTGTAGATCCGCCGCGTCCCGACCTGCACGTCACGGACGAGTCCCGCCTCCTTCAACACCTTGAGGTGTTGCGAGACGGCGGGGCGGCTGACCGGCACGAGTGCGGCGAGGTCCACCACGGCCGACGGCTCTTCGCCGAGGTGTTCGAAGATGGCTCGCCGGGTCGGGTCGCCCAGGGCGCTCAGGGCTTGAGAGTAAGTCTTCACTTACCGTAAGTATTAACTTACCCTCCTAGCGGCGTCAAGCCCTCCTCCGGGAGCTCCTCCCTTCGTCAGCCGGCGGGTGACGCGTGGACTGCGGCCACCACCTGCGGGTATGCCGCGGCAAGACCGCTCAGGCCGGCTTGCGACGAGTCGAACCCGAACGCATGCCGCAGCTGCGCCGTGACGGCCTGGCGGATCAGCGGCCACGCCAGCGGCGGTGAGAGATCCGGAGCGCTGCAACCGTCCGAGGCCAGCGGCACCAGCGAGGCGGGAACCGGAACATGGAGCACGGCGGCGATGGAGAGCAGGCCTCCCTGGGACGAACCGACCTCGCAGAGGTCGGCGAACACCAGATGGCCGGCGCCCCGCACCAGGATCAACCGTTTGGGGTCGTGCAAGCGTCCGTAGGCACTGATCATGCTGGTGTCGCTGACGACATGGTCCGACGTCCCGGACATGAGGAGCCCGGGCTGATGCGGCACCGTGCTCCCCGGGCCGCTCTTCGTCGCTCCGAACGCACCGACGGTGGCACCCGCCAGGCCGACGAACGTCGTCACTTGGCGATCGGTGGCGGCCAGCGCCTCGACTGCGGCGCCACCGGCCGAGTGGCCGACCGCGCCAATGAGACTCAGGTCCACGTGATGGGAGAACGGACTGGCCGCCGAGCCGTTTTCGTCCTTCATGAGGGCGATGGTCGCCTTCAGGTCCTGCACATCGGTCGTCTTCGCCGTCGCCCCGGTGGGCCCGCCCAGCACCTCGGTCAAGTCACGGCTGTAGTGGTCCGGCGCAGCGACGACGAAACCCCATGAGGCGAGCCGGGCCGTCAAGAAGGTCGACTGGTCGCGAAAGCCGGCGTAGCCGTGACTGAACACCACGAGCGGGTAACGGCCCGGGGCCACGGGGACGCCGGTCACGCCGCCACTCGGGTAGGTGACCGAGTAGCCCGCGGGGATGAGCTTCTTGAGTCCGGGTGGCAGCCAGTCGGCGACGTCATACGTCGCCTGGGGCTTCCCGGCCACACTCTCTTTCGTGGCGGGATACCACACCTCGACCGGCGCGCCGTCGGTCGACAACGTCAGCGTTGTCTCGCCGACCCCGAACGGGCCGGGCGCGGTGAAGCTTCGTCGGCCCGAGCCGTGCCACCTTCGCCACCGTGTCGCCGTGGACGACGACGGTCCCGGCCACCGCGTGCGACGGCGCCGCCTGCGCCAGAGGCGCTGCCACCACTCCCGTCAACACCGATGACGCACAGCGGCGGCGACGCCCCCGATGACTGCTCTGGTCGAACGCATGGTCCTCGTCACTCCTCCCCCGGTCGAGACAACAGGAAGCGGCACTTCGGATCTGAGCGGGGTCTCGTATGCGGATCCGCGGGCGTATCGCGGAGGTCTGACCAGATGTCGTTGACGAGGTGGCTCCGGGCCAGCACCGAGTCGATGTCTTTGTCGACACTGATCTGGTCAGTCGGTTGCCAGGGAGTAGGAGTTCGCCAGCTGGGTCCGGGAGTGCACCCCGAGCTTCCGATAGGCGCGGGTGAGGTGTGATTCGACGGTCCGCTGGGCCATGAAGAGCTGCTCCGCCACCTCGCGGTTGGTCAGCCCGGAGACCACGAGTTCCACGACCTCACGTTCGGCTGCTGTCAGGTCGTTGCCCACGGGTGCGGAGTGACCGACCCGCAAGCCGACCCGCCCGAGCTCGCCCCGGGCGTGCTGCGCCCATGGCGGACTCCCGAGCTCGTCGAAGATCTCGATGGCGCGAGCGAGTGCGTCTCCCGCTTTGCGTTTGGCCCGTGCCCGCCGGTAGATCTCACCGGCCACCAGCTCCGTGCGCGCCTCCTCGAACGGTTGCCGGCCCCGACGATGGTGCTCGAGCGCGCGCTCCACCTCGGCCACTGCCTCGACCATGTCACCCCGTGCCGCCGAAAGAAGGGCGCGGCAGCGGCCGGTTGCAGCCATCACCCGGGACCTATCGGCGTCGGTCGCACAGCGCTCGAAGTACGAGAGCAGGTCCGAGGCGGCGTCGAGGTCTCCCAGGCGGACGAGTGCGCTGACGTCGTCGGGGACGAAGCGGAGCAGCGAGGGCTCCACGATGCCGGCCGACCTCGCCATCTCCACGAACGGAGCCAGCTGCTCGTGGCACTCGGTAGCGTCACCCAGGGCGCAGGCGACGCCGAGTGCATAGGCATGCTCGAGCACGAAGATCGGCATCTTGCCCGCGAAAGCGGTGGCGATGGCGGTGTCGATCACATTCCGGCCTTCGTCCATCTGACCCCGACAGACCTGGAGTAGGCCGCGAGTACCGTTGACGACCGCCACGACCGGCATGTCGTCACCGTATCCACCGAGTTCGTCGAGCAGTTCCTCGGCCCTGTCCCACTCCCCGGTCAGGAACTCCAACTGGGCGAGGCTCCCGAGCAGTAACGCCAGACCGGGCTTGATCCCCTCGTTGCGAGCGCTCGCCAACTCGGCCTCGAACAGGTCGCGTGACTGGACGAACTCGTCGGCGAAGAACAGCGTCCGGGCCACCACGAACCGCGGTCTGAGCTCCATGCTCACCCCGGGCGGCTGCTCAGGTCCCGAGAGCGCCCGGTCGACAAGCTCGCGGAGCAGGCCTCCGCCCCCCACAAGGGCGCCGTAGGCCATTCCGGCGCAGATCTGACTCTCGCGGATGGAGTCACCTGACTCGACGGCAAGGGTCAGAGCGAGCGCACCGTACTCGGCGGCGCGGCCCTGCTCGCCCGCGTTGCTCGAGCGCGACCGCCAGGTCCATCGCGATCGCTCCGCGGAGGTCCGGATCGTCCCCCGCCTCTTCGAATGCGGAGGAGAGTCGCTCGACCCAGACGGTGGCAGGGTCCCCGCGATGGGTCGCATACCGGGCCAGGCGCCTCAGGTACTCCGCCGCGCTCGGGGCCCGGGGGCACGGCGTCGACGACGGATTCGAGCACGTCACAGGCTCGAAAGGGGTCCGCGGCCAGAAAGTGGTAATCGGCCTGGAGGGCCGAGCGGCGCCGACGAGACATGGCCCCTTCCGGAGGGGTCAGTTCAGCTGAAAGGGCGGCGAGGTCCGCGGCGATCTCGTTCCCACCCCGGCCACTGGCGACCGACGCCGCCTCCTCGACTGCTGCCGCCACCGTCTCGTCCGGCCCCTCGGACCCGAGCGCCAGGTGGCGAGCACGATCCTCGGGACTCTTGCTCCTCTGAGCCAACCGGAGGTGCGCGTGGCGACGCTCCGCCGGAGACGCAGCATCGACGACCAGCGCCCGAACCAGGGGATGGGCGAAGTCGAGCACATCACCACGGATTGAGATGATCCCGGCGCCCGCAGCATCTTGGAGGGCGCCCCGAGCGGTTGACGTGTCCTGAGCCGCCGCCATCGTCGCCGCGACCGTCGGCGAGTTCGACAACGCAGCCACGACGAGCACGTCGCGGGTTCCCGACGACAGGGCTCGGAGGCGGTCACCGATCACCTGTCGGAGCGCGTCCGGAACCCCGGGTGCCGGGATCGACCATGCGGCAAAGTCCTCGGGGGCGACGCTCAGGAGCTGCAGGGCGAACAGAGGGTTGCCGCCGGACCACCGGTAGATCTCCCGCAGCCTCGATCCCCTCCCGGCCGCGGGGTCCCGGTCACCCACGACCAACGAGATCGCCTCGGAATCGAGACGGCCGACCGCCAACCGATCGACCCGATCCGGGGGAAGGCCGTCGATGAGCAGAGGCGCCCGGTGGGACTCCCACGCGGTGCGCACCGTCCCAACCAGCCCGACTGGCGCTGCCCCGGTGCGTCGGATCACGAACTCGAGGATGCGCGCAGAAGGCGGATCGAGCCATGGCAGGTCGTCGATCGCCAGTACGACGGGCGACTTGTCCGCCAGACCGCGAAGCACGGTGAGCACAGCCGTGGCCAGCGTCAGTCCGTCGACCGAGCCGTCGGGGGGCTCGGAGCGGAAGACGACGACGTCCAGAGCCTGTTGCTGGACGGGAGGGAGGTGACGAACGGATGAACGGGGCAGGGTCCCCAGTAGGTCCGTCAGGGCGGCGAACTCCCAGGGCAATTCAGCCTCGACCGGACTGGCGGAGAGCAGCTGCCAGGAGCGGTCCAACGCCGAGGCCTTCAGGCATTCGAGCAAGGTCGTCTTCCCGATGCCGACCTCCCCCTCAAGAAGGAGGGATCGTGAGCCACGGGGCAGCTCATCGAGGAAGTGCTCGAGAACCTCCACCTCCTCGGTGCGCCCCACCGGGTATCGCGCCGTCGCCACCTGCGAACTCTACCCACGGAACCGTGGATTCGGCCGGGGAGCAGGGCGTCGGATTCGGCCGGGGAGCAGGGCGTCCGAGCCTGCCCTCCGCCAACGCTCCGCGACGAGCGGCCCGGCTCGACGATCACGGTTCCTGCGGGAACTACGGATTCATCGGCGGCTCGATCCTTCTAGTTTTCGTTTCGAGCAGCCGGATATGGCGAGCGATCCCCCACAAGGCACCGAGCCGCAGGGGATCCGCCTCGATAGTGGGGCGAGGAGACGGAATGTTCGGAGCGCGGTGGATCCGGCTGGTCGTGGCCGCGTCACTTGTTGTCGTACTCGGAGCCACGGTCTCCCATTCACCGGGCTCGGACGTGGCGTCGGCCTCGCCCTCAGCCCCGGCACTGACCTCCCACGTTTCGACCTCCCACGGTTCGACAACCCACGAACTGGCATTCCACGGTTCGACATCGCGCAGTTCGACATCGCAGAAGTCGGCGGCACCGACCATGACCGACCCCATCGGTGATCGATGGCTGAGAAGTGCCGATGGCCACTCGGGCTCCATCACCGACCTCCGGCTCCAGTTGCGGGCGGACGAGACCCTCCACGGCGTCGCCGTCACCGTCACGACCACCGGCCCCGTATCGGTGGTCGGATCACAGCCGGAGGCCGTGGGAAGCCTGAACCGCGGAATACAGGTCGTCACCGTGCCGGTGACCGTCACCGGCCAGGGGATCGGCAACCTCCACGCGTCGGTCGAGGGCATCGACGCCACTGGGCAGCAGGTCACCAGCGAGGACGACCTCGCATTCGCCGGCGACGGAGCCACAGTGGCCTTCTCCCCGAGCGGCATGATCGATGCCCGGATGAGCCTGCTCGACCTGCACCGGGCGTCACTGACGCTGAGCGCATACGACCGGCAGCTCGTGGCCATCCAGGGGGGCGGGGCGACTGTGAAGGTGGTGACATCGGCGAGCTCGGTGCGCCCCGCCACCCTGCTCGGGAACACCACCATTTCCGGCACGATCGACTACACCGACTCCAACTCGGGTGTCCACCCCTCCCGCGCCGTGACCGTGGAGATCATCGACGCCGACGGTTCCGCCGGCGGTGGCACCATCATCCAGTCGGTCATCACCAACAGCTCGGGCCAGTACAGCGCCTCGGTATCGACGAGCCGCAGCGGTGGTGCCGCCCGCGAACTTTTCATCCGGGTGCTGGCGGAGGAACAGGGTGTCTACCAGGTGCACGGGGCACCCGCCTCGGCCGGGGCGGCGACCTCGGTGCAGTACATGGACTCCACCGTGAGCGAGCTCGGTCGGACCGGTCAGGCCCCGGTCACCGCCACCGGCACGCCGATCGAAATCGACATGACCGCCAACTCCGATTCGGTCGACTTCCCGAACGACACCGCATTCGCAGTCGCCGACGCCACCGTCACGGCGGCGGACTACTCCACTTCCCTCGCGCCCGTGGTCGGCGGCAAGGCGGACCTCCTCTCAGACCTCAACGTCGAATACCCCACCTGTGCCACGCAGAGCCAGTTCACCGTCCAGCCCACGTGCCCGGGCTTCGGTGCCGCCAGCGGGTCGAACCCCACGATCCAGATCCAGGGGTTGGAGACCTTCTCGTGGGACGACATCCTCCACCAGTACGGCATGTGGGTCGGCAATGCACTAGGCATCAGCACCGTTCCGACGAAATCCCCCGTCTTCGGCGCGAACGACTCCTCCCTCTACACCCCGACGAACCTCCTCTTGGGAACGGAGCAGGCCTGGGCCTACGGGTTCGCCGACTTCGTCGCCCTCTCGGCCGAGAAGTTCGACAACGTTTCGGCACTCGATATTCCCAATACGTCGCCTGGGGATGACATCGACGCGCCGGTCGGCGTCAACGTGAACTTCGGCACGAACTCCGGCCCCACGTCGTCGGGTCAAGACGACGAAGCCAGTGTGGGTCGCACGCTGTGGCAAATCTCCAGCAGTACCGGATTGACCGACCTCAGCATCATCAAGACGCTCGCGAACAATCTCGGAGGCGCAGAGCAGACCTTGACTTCCGCCGTGCCGCTCCTACTCGCCGCGGACAACTCGGTGCCGTTCGCCGACTCGTCGCAAGCAGATGCGGCGCAGGCCCAGGAGGCCAACAACGTCGCATGCGTTCTCACCGATCAGAACGTGGCGCCGAGCATCACCGAACCGGCCAACGACAGCGTGGTGCACGCCAACGCCCCACCACTCATCGTGTGGAGCGGTGCGGGTGCCGGAGTGTCGAACCCGCTCACCCAGTTCTACGTCGAGTTCTGGAGCGGGAACTGGGACAAGCTCATTTACGAGTCGCCCCTGCAGACCCCAGCCAGCCCGGACCTGACCTACCAGCCACCTCCGGACATCTGGGCACAGGACATCCTGACGACCAAGGACAATGCGGGCAACCTGCCGTCGTCGCTCCACGTGGTGGTCCAGGGGTCGAGCCTCAACGGCGCCAGCGGGAACACCGTTCCCCGACCGGACCGTACGACAGCTGTGACGTGACGCTCGGGGTGGACCGAAACACCGCCGAGATCACTAGTCCCACTGCGGCGGGAGGGAGCCTCTTGGGGCTGTCGACCGGGATCTCCAGCGACGGGGACACCGCCGTGGTCGGCTCGCCGGGCACGTGTGACGGGTACATCTCGACCGCGGCGGGCTGCCCGCCCGGCACGGTGTCGTTCTGGTCACTCGACCCCGAGAGCGGGATCTGGACCCAGACGGCATCGTTCGAGCCCGGGGATCTCGGAGTGCCCGAGTGCACCGATGCGTCCTGCCCTGGCGCCGCCGTCCTCGGGGACAAGGTGGCGATGTCGGGCGACGGCACGGTGGCCGCCGCCACACTGGCGTTCGACCCGATTTTACCTTTGCCGATCCGGGCACCTGGTCGATCGAGGTGGTCACGTTCACCCTCGAGGACGGCACCTGGGTGACCACAGGCGAGCCGTCGTCCGGTCTCGATCCGAGCCTGCCGCCGGGGTCCTCGACACCGGCATCGACGATGCCGCCGGGGGCGGGAGCGCTTCGTACCCCCACGAGGCGATCGCGGTCGACGACGCCGGCAACGAGCTGCTGGTGGCCGACCCCAACCGGGAGAACACGCTCCTCGACGCGGCGTCCACCGTCAAGAATTTCATCGCGAGCGTCGGCGAGGTGTACGTGTTCGCAACACACGGCACCACCAGCTTCACCTACACGGGCGTGATCGCCGACACGACCGTGGACCCTTACGTGGGCCAGTCGTCTCTGGCGTGCTCCTACACGGCACCGAAGGGGAGTGCACTTCGTGGGACGAGACCTTCGGCGAGTCGATCGCCCTGTCCGGCAACGGCGAGGTCGCCATGCTGTCCGACCAGTCCGAGTTCGACTCGTCGGACTCGGCCGACTTCACCATCGACGAGACGGCGGACATCTACACGGCCACCGAGGAGCCCGACGGCACCTTCGACTGGAGCTTCACGCCTGACGACGTCACCGGCGTGGACGTCGAGACCCAGTACGTCCGCGAGGACGACGGTGTCGAGTGCGCCACCAGCCCGCACTGTCAGTACGAGGACTTCGGCACCGGAATGGCTCTGGACCAGAACGGCGACACCGCCTTCGTGGGCGACCCCAGCCATGACAATGACAGTGGGGCCGTCTACGTCTTCCATAACAGCCCCAACCCTGCCGTCACGGGTTACGAGCAGGTGGCCGAGCTCGAAATTCATCCGAAACGAACGTGCAGGGCCTCGGCTGGTCCCTGGCCAGCTCGGCCAACGGCCAGGATGTGGTCGCCGGGGCTCCGGGTTCCACGGTCGGGGGTCAGAGCGAGGCTGGCAAGGCCGAGCTGTTCACCGAGCCGGCTTCGGGCTGGGCCGACGAGAACCAGGTCTCCGACTACACCGCCCCTGATGCAGCGCCCGACGATCTGTTCGGATCTTCCGTGGGGATCTCGGCGGACGGGTCCACCACGTTCGCCAGCGCACCCGGGGGCGTATCGGGATCGGCCAACGAGGCGACGTACGCCGGGGCGGCCTACTCCTTCACGGGGGCGACGGTGACCACGACTTCCCTGACGGCGCCGGACCTGACGTCCCTCGACGGTGCCGGCGTGCAGGGCACCACGGGCGAGACCACCGATCTCACCGCCAAGGTCGACCCGGTCCCGAACAGCGGCTCGGTGGCCTTCACCGGCCCATCGGGGCCGATCAGCGGATGCGAGAGCGTGGCTGTGGACCCGGACACCGGTGAGGCGACGTGCACTGTGGACCTGTCCGAGACGGACACCGTCACCAGCGGGTCCAACACTCCGGACGAGTACTCGGCTACGTACCGGGGCTCGGGCCCCTTCTCCTCGTCGACCTCCGCCAACCTCGACGTGACGGTGGTCCCACTGCTCACCATCGACCCCACCGCACTGCCGACCATCGTCGCCGGCTCCGCCCAGGACTTCACCGTAGGTCTGACGCCGACCGGAGGGATCGGGCCGTTGACCTGGTCGGTGGTCGCGGGCGCAGGGGAGACCCTGCCCCCGACGATGTCGCTCACGTCGTCCGGCGAGTTCGACGGGACCATCGACACGCCGGGTTCCTACAGCTTCGCCGCACAGGTGACAGACGTGTCACCCGCCTCGCAGACGGCGGACGAAGACATACACATGGGTGGTGGTGGCCAGCGGGCAGCCCACGCTGTCGATCACCCCGGTCACCCTGCCGGTCGGCGTGGTGGGGTCACCTACCCGGTCACCACGATCGAGGTGACGGAGGGAGTGATGAGAACACGTTCTCGGCATCTGGACTGCCGTCGAACTTCACCCTCACCCCCGGCGGACAGCTGGAGGCGACATGGGGAACCCCCACCTGGGCCGGCGGCTACCCCGTCGAGATCACCGACACCGAGGCCTGCCAGACGGCCACGTACTCGACCAACCTCGTCGTGGACACGGCGGCGGCGGCCGTGCCCGGCCCGCCCACCGTGGTCACCGCCTCACTGTCGGATCCCGCCCAGGGGGAGGCCGCGCGTCGTGGTCGCCGCCCGTGGACATCGGCGCAGGCCCGATCGCCAACTACTACGTGACGACGAGTGGGGGCCAGGAGAACCTCCCGTCGAGCTGAGCGCCCCACCTGCCGGCACGATGGTGCAGACCCAGTACGTCGTCCACGAGGTGAAGCCCGGTGTGTCCGAGACCTTCACGGTCATCGCCGCCAACGCCTACGGCAGCGGACCGACGTCGACTCCATGGAACAGGTCGTCGGACAAGGGATAAGTGAGACCGACGACGTGTCGGCCACCAGCAGCTGGGCGGGCGGCACGGCAACCGCCGCCGTCCCCGACCTCGACGTGTAGGCCACCGGGTACGGGGTGGGCACCGTGACCGTGGGGGACTACGCCGACGATCCGGAGAGCGGCCTGGCGGCCGGGCAGACATTCGTGGACGTGTCCACCAGCCCTGGCGATTCGTTCACCCAAGTGGTGGTCACCGTGTGCGGGGGCTCGCAACCCGGCGGCCTGGACTGGTGGAACACGACGCCGGGGCGTGGCAGCCGGTCACCCCCCAGGGCACGAGCGGCGGTGACTGCAGAACCGCCACCATCTCGGCGACCAGTTCGCCCACCCTGGCGCAGCTCGACGGCACGCCGTTCGCCCTGCTGTCCGACGGATTCCCCATCGTCGCCGGCCAGGGGAACTCCGACACCGCCACGAGCACGTCCTCGACGGGGTCGGCGGCGGCCTCCACCGTGGACGGAGCTGTCTAAGCCAACGGGCAGGGTGCCGGGTCGATCACCGTGTTCGACTCGCCGGGCAGCGATGGCGTCGGCCCCAATTTGGTTGACGGTGAGACCTACGCCGATCTGTCCACCGCGTCGTCGAGCGTGTTCACCTCCGTCGATCTGGACGTCTGCGGTCCGGTGGCACCGACGGACCTGGTCTGGTTCAACGGTGCGCAGAGCGCGTGGCAGCAGTTCTCCGACCAGGGCCCGGTGAACGGGGATGGCATGACGGCGACAGTCATGTCCACGACCACACCCAGCCTGACGCAACTCAAAGGGTCAGATCAACCTGTCCCTCGAACAGGCCACGCCGGCGCCCCCGAACGAGGCGCCCGGCGGTTGGGCCTCCGACATCGGCATCGGGCAGAGCGGCAGCGCGGGGGGATCGGCACCGTGGTGGTCGTCGCCGCCGATGACAGCACCGCGCTGGTCGCCGCCGACGGGGGTTCGGCGTTCACCCAGGACGGCGGTGCTTCGGCGTCGCCGGGGAACCGGGGATCGGTGGAGGTCCTCAGCTCCACCGGAGCCGGCTGGGTCCCCTCCGCCATGATCATGCCTCCCGCCGCTGGCACCAGCGACGACTCGACGGGGGACGTCGGCGAGGCCCTGGCCGTCTCCGCCGACGGGAGGACCGCCCTCATCGCAGGCACCGTGAGCGACCAGACCGCCGGCACGACGACCGACGCTGTGTTCGTGATGCGCGAGTCGGAGGGGAGTGGACCGAGGAGGCGGAACTCGACCCCCCGGCGGGAGATGCGGGATACCCCAATGACAGTGCCGACGCTCCGTGGTTTGGGAGTGGCGGCCTCGCCCTCTCCGCCGACGGGACGGTGGCCATGGTCGACCAGACGGGCTACGGGGCGGTGGTCTTCGCCGACGTCGGTGACACCTGGTCCCAGCAGGCGTACTGCAGGGGGGACTGAGCGCCGCCCAGACAGGTCAGCACGACGTAGGGTCGAGCGCGGCGATGTCCACCGACGGCCAGACGATCGTCATCGGGGCTGAAAACGTGAGGGACCGACGCCGACGGGCTGTGAGAGGCCCGACGTCGGTGATGGAGCCGTCTACTTCTACGCCGACACCGGTGGCACCTGGACTCTGCAGTAGACGTTCCAGCACGACAACTGCTCGCGAACCGGAGACAGCTGCGCGTGGAGTGAGCAGATCGGGTTCTCCGTCGCCCTCTCCGGTGACGGCAACTGGGCCTTCGTCGCCTCGAACTGAGCGGTCCCGACAACAGCCAGGCGGTCTCCTTCCAAGCCGGTTCCGATGTGCTCTTGGGCACGTCGTCAGGGGTGTACGTCCTGACCACGGCGAACCACTGGGCCACGGAGCCGACGCCGGTGGCCACATTGATCCGCGCCCGAGGCGCAACAACAGGACTACGTCGGCCGCCAGTTCGGCCTGACGGGAGGATCTACCGGCGCGGTGGCCAGCCTATCGGCCAACGGAAACGGCACCGAGGTCCTGGTGGCCGATAGCGAGGACTCGGTGCCGTCGTGCAACGGCTGCAGCGCCGCCGCCCCCGACCTCAATACGGCCTGGGTCTTCGAAGACGTCGGCGGGACGTGGACGACACGAGCCGCCCTGCGGGTGTCGTCGAACAGCGGGTGGTACGGCACCGACGTGTCCCTTTCGGCCGACGGCAGCGTGGCGGCCGCCTCGGACATCAACGTGGCCGACAACACCTCCACGCCCGGCAGCGTCTACCTGTTCGGCGTAGGGATCGGTCCAGGCCACGCGCCCGCAGGACCGCCGATGAGTGGCCTGCCCGAGCTGTTCCGGGTCTGGCCGCGCCGATGGTGACGTCGGTATCACCCGGTAGTGGTGCCGTGGCCGGGGGAGACAGCGTCACCGTCACCGGCACCGGGTTCTCGGGAGCCGACGACGTGCTCTCGGCGGCACGCCGGTCACCGGATACACGATCGACTCCGACACGGAGATGACCGTGACTGTCCCGCTGGGAGTGGAACCGTCGATGTACGAGTGGGCAGGGGAGGCAATGTTTCAGCGATCGCGCCTGCGGACCAGTACGTCACGGCACAGTGCGGGCTCCGCGTCGTTGGACTGATCGGGACCACGCTGTCCATGAACTATGGCGACGTGGTACCCGCCCTGACCCCGACATACAGGGCTTCGTCAACGGTGACAGCGCCTCGTCACTGAGCACGCCCGCCACGTGCACGACAACGGCAACGCCGTAGAGCCCGCCCGCCGCCTACCCGGTTACCTGCTCGGGCGCTATCGATCCCGACTACTCGTTCTCCTACACCGCCGGGTCCATGACGGTAGGGACGGCACCCCGGGACGTGATCGGGCCCACCCTGTCCATGAACTATGGCGACGTGGTACCCACTCTGACCCCGACGTACCAGGGCTTCGTCAACGGCGACACCGCCTCGTCGCTGAGCACGCCCGCCACATGCACGACAACGGCAACGCCGTCGAGTCCGCCCGCCGCCTACCCGGTTACCTGCTCGGGCGCTGTCGATCCCGACTACTCGTTCACCTACGCCGCCGGGTCCATCACGGTGACGACCTCGATTCACAGGCGATCTCGTTCGCCCCGCCGGCGGCGGGCACAGCGGGGGGCATGATCACCCTGTCGGCGACCGGCGGGGCGTCGGGCCAACCGGTGGTCTTCACCGTCGATGCCACGAGCGGATCCGGCGTGTGCAGCGTGTCCGGAGTCGACGGTTCCTTGCTCACGTTCACCATGTCGGGAGCGTGTGTTGTGGACGCCAACCAGGCAGGCGACGCCACCTATGCCGCGGCCCCACAGGTCCGAGACACCATCACGGTTTCGGCCGCCGTCCCCCACCACGACCACGACCACGACCACGACCACGACCACGACCACCACCCCGCCGACCACTCCCCCACCGACGAGGTCCAGCGGCTACTGGTTGGTCGGCTCCGACGGCGGGGTCTTCGACTACGGCGACGCCGCCTTCTACGGATCCGGGGTCGGCTTGCACCTCGACAAGCCGATCGTGGGGATGGCCCCCGACGTCGGACGGCAACGGCTACTGGTTGGTGGCGTCCGACGGCGGGGTCTTCGCCTATCGGCGACGCCGCCTTCTACGGCTCGATGGGTCGGCATGCACCTCGAACAAGCCGATCGTGGGGATGGCCGCCGACGCCGGACGGCAAGGGCTACTGGTTGGTCGCCTCCGACGGCGGGGTCTTCGCCTACGGCGACGCCGCACTTCTACGGCTCCACCGGCGGCATCGCACCTCGAACACCCCGATCGTCGGGATGGCCGCCACGCCGGACGGCAAGGGCTACTGGCTGGTGGCCTCCGACGGCGGGGTCTTCGCCTATCGGCGACGCCGCCTTCTACGGCTCGCCGGGGTCGACCTGCCGCTCAACAAGCCGATCGTGGGCATGGCCGCCGACGCCGGACGGCAAGGGCTACTGGTTGGTCGCCTCCGACGGCGGGGTCTTCGCCTACGGCGACGCCAGCCTTCTACGGATCGACGGGGTCGACCTGCCGCTCCACATGCCGATCGTGGGGATGGCCCCGTCGCGGATGGCAAGCGGCTACTGGTTGGTCGCCTCCGACGGCGGGGTCTTCGCCTACGGCGACGCTCGTCCGTTGGGCGACTCGGCCGGGCTCACGTTGAACCGCCCCCTCGTGGGCATGACTGGCTGAACGTCGCAGACCGAGGGCATCACACTCTCAACCCTGGGGCAGCCCCTGATTCCTTGCCTCGGCGAGAGCGCGGCTGGCGGACCGCAGGGCAGCAAGGTTGGCCGCCGTCGGTCCACGCACCTCCTCCTTGGCCGCCTTCACAAGGTCGAACTGTGCGGTCAGCTCGGCGGTCGGCACCTCGTCGACGACCGAATCGATGCCGGTCTCGCCGAGGACCTCGCCTTTCGAGGCATAGCCCAACGCGCCCGAACCGATCACCGATTCTCCGTAGGCGTCGCTCTGGTCCGTCCGCGCATCGAGCCTTTCCAGCGCCGCCAGGAGCAACCGACGGGAGTCGTCGGTGGGTTCGTTCAGGTAGTCGGCCACCGACTGCTCGACCTGCGCGATGTCGTCTTCGAGGGTCGCATCGACCGAGATGCGGCTGTCCCCGCCGCCCGCCTTCTTCTTCTGACGGCCAAACATGTCGTGGGGGCTCCTTGCGTTCGGGCAGTCGATCCGAAATGCCGCTCTGATGGTAGGCGACCTGGGGCAAGTGGCCGGGACCGCCGTCAGCCCAGGCGCGGAGGTTCCGATGCGATCAGGAAATCTCCGTGCGACCGCTGATCCACGTGACGATGGCCCTCGCAGAGTCGCCCGGTGTCGCGTCATCGGTCTCCACGACCATGTCGTAGCGGACGCCCCGATGGACCCGCTCCGCCTGGTCGCGCGCCTGGCCGATGATCCGGTCCCCTCGCTGCAGCTCACGAGCCTCGGCCACGGCGGCGGCGCAGCGCACGCCGACCCAGACCACGGTCAGGCCTTCCAATGCCGTGCGCAATCGAGCCTGGGATGCCCCGCCGCTGAGAAAGACCTCGTCCACGATCAGGCCCGTGCCGGCGCGAGCCATGGCGGCAAGACCTTCGTACCACGCCAGTTCGGCGGCACGGAAAGCGTCCCCGACGACAACCGATCCCTCAGGCGTGATCGTGAGCGTGCCGCCGGCGCCCCTGTCGAGAGGGCCATGGGAGAGCGCACGGATGAGGTCGTCGATCCCGAGGGCCAACCATGTCCCGTCGAGTTGCTCCTGCAGGCACGTCGCAAGGGAGGATTTCCCCGAACTCGAACCGCCGTTGAGGACGATGACCTCGACACCCATGCGGTCGACAGTAGGCGGCTTTTCCGCCGAGCGGAGGTGGCGTCGAATGAAGAAGGGCGACTGGAGTAACGCGCCGTTCAGACGCCGAGTGACGCGGCGCGTAGTTGGGCGCCGAGCGCGGCGTCGCCGCTGATCTCCACCCGGGTCGCCCCTTGGCGTCCGGCGCCGAACATGGTGAGCTCGCCGGGATCCCCGGTCACGGTGACCAGCGGTCCGGCACCGGCCTGCTTGTCTTCTCGTCCCGGCGAACTGAGCACAATGGTGGCGGGAACCTTCTTCGCCATTCCGCCGGGCCCGACGCGCGCCCACAGGGCGTCGGCCAGGGCCGGAGGGATCGCACGCGGCTCCCAGCCGTCCTGGCCACGGCGCAGGTCCTCCACATGGATGAAGAACTCAACGGTGTTCATGGCCCCGTCGAAGGGGCGAAGGAGAAGCGGTGGTCCGCCCCGTACGGCCGAAACGAGCTGGTCCCACGACATGCGGTCGCGCGCCGCCAGTCGCACCTTCTCCGTGTACGCCGCCATCGGAGGCCAGACCAGGCCAGGCCCGCTGTCGGGCCGCCGCTCACGGACGACGAGGTGCGCCGCGAGATCCGCCGCGACCCAACCCTCGCACAGCGTCGGGGCGTCGGGGCCATGCTCGAGAAAGAGGTCGCAGAGCGTTGCGCGCTCCTGCTGCGCCAGGGAGGTTGTCGCCATCGCCGCAGTCTAGGGACAGGGCGGCCGCACCCACCTGTCCGGCAGGGGTGACGCCGTTCGGCCAGAATGCCCGAATGGAGTCCATCCCCGCACGTGAGGTCAGAGACGTTCGCTTCGACGAGACGGTCGACGTCGTCGTGGTCGGTCTCGGTGTGGCCGGGTCGTCCGCGGTCGTCGCGGCCCGGCAGTCGGATGCGGACGTGCTGGCCGTCGAACGCGCCGTTGCGGCGGGGGGAACGTCGGCCAACTCCGGCGGCCTCATCTACCTGGGAGGCGGCACGGCGCTCCAGCGGGCCTGCGGCTTCGACGATTCGACCGAGAACATGAGGGCATTCCTCGGGGCTGCGCTCGGACCAGAGGCGGACGAGGACCGGCTCGACGCCTATTGCGAGGGTTCGTCGGATCACTTCGACTGGCTGTCCTCTGTCGGCGTGCCGTTCCGGGCGGCGTTCTGCGACGAGCCGAACCGTGAATCAGCCGACGACGCCGGGCTGCTCTTCAGCGGCGGAGAGGACTCCTATCCCTTCGACGAGATTGCGACCCCGGTGCCGCGGGGGCACAAGCCGCAGTACATGGACGCCGCGGGGGGATTCCTGATGGAGCGGCTCGGTGCGGCGGTCTCCACCAGCGCCGCGCGCGTCGTGACGGATGCCCGAGCCGAGGCGCTGGTCGTGGACGGCGCCGAGGTCGTCGGCGTGCAGGTCCAGAGCGACGACGGTCCTCGGGCCATCCGGGCTCGGGGCGGAGTGATTCTCGGCGCCGGAGGGTTCATCCACAACGATGCGATGGTGGCGGAGCTTTGTCCGTTGGCCCATGTTCCCGACTCGGCCTGGCGCATCGGGACCCCGAATGACGACGGCCGCGGGATCCGCATGGGTGTGGGCGCCGGCGCGGCGACGACAAGGCTCGGCTCGTTTGAATGCGCGCTCCCCCTGGCGCCGCCGCACCGCATGGCCCGAGGCATCCTCGTCAACCGCCAGGGCGAACGATTCATCAACGAGGACACCTACACCGGTCGCATCGGGCTTCACGCTCTCCGCGATCAGGACGGATACGTCTACATGATCACCGATGACGTCATTCACGAACCGAATCTCCTCGGGCTTCGCATCGGATACGCCGCGGCAACCCCCGAGGAACTCGCCGTCGACCTCGGCGTCCCCCCTGAGGCACTCGCCCGCACCGTGCGCGACTACAACGAGGCGGCCGCCCGGGGTGAGGACCCGGCGTTCCACAAACGAGCGCCGTTCCTGCAGCCCATCGGCGTGCCGCCGGCCAGCGGCATAGGCGCCATCGACCTACGGGTCGATCACGGTGCCATTTATGCCACCTTCACCCTCGGCGGTCTCGTCACCGATGCCCACGGCGCCGCGCTCGACGGGGCCGGCGCGCCGATTGCCGGCCTGTACGCCGTGGGCCGGACCGCAGCCAGCCTGGCGGCCAGTCACTATGCCAGCGGCATCAGCCTCGGAGACGGCTCGTTCTTCGGCCGCAGGGCGGGACGTCACGCCGCCACCCGCGCCCGGGCTCGAGCTCAAGCGGGGCACGCCTCGCAGCCGTAGGCGGCCCCGCAGCCGAGGCTGCCGCCAGTGCCCCCGGGCCAGGATGCGTTCAAGTCCACCGGGACTCTTGTCGAAAAAGATCGCAGGACGCATGGCGTCCCGCACGCCGAGGCAGCGTCGCATCTGGAGGATGGCCATGGAGGATCGCCGACGAGCACAACGTCAGCCCGCCGTATGGATGGGCTCCTGTCACGTCGAGGGGGACTCCTCTGACCTGTGGCGGGAGTGCGGCGTCTTCGACTTCTCGACACTCGGCGTCGGGATGGACTTTCGCCACCCGGGTTCGTCCGACCTCGTCGGCCGTCGTATTTCGGTACGGCTTCCGGTCGGTGATTCACTCGACATGACGTTCACGGGCCACGTCAAGAATGCCAAGCCCGGGCCTGATCGAATCGTGCGCGCCGGCGTCGAGTTCTTCGGACTCTCCGAGGACGAGCTCTACGTCATCGACCTCTTGGAGCTCAACTCGTTCAACAATTCGAGCGCCTGACGAGCCGGCTGACCGTCACCCCCACTGCCGCGTCGGTCCTGCCGGAGGTTCACTGCCGGGCGGACGGCGCTACGACAACAAGCCGAAGTTCCCGATGACGGTGGCGTCCGCCGGGATCGGGCCCTCGGCGCAGCGCTCCCCGATGTCCGCCTGGAAGGCCGCAAAGGCCGGAGATGTCGTCAAGGGGTTCTCGTCACCGTCGGTCACGGCGACATGGACGAAGCTCACGCCGTCGTCGAGACGGAACGTGGCGTAGTGCAGTCCGTCGGGATGCTCCTCGGCCAGCTCGGCGAAGACACCCCGCACCAGGCGCTCGTTCTCGTCGGCGTGCTCGGGCTTGGTGCGGTACCGGATCACCTTGGTCGTCGGCATGGTGCTGCTCCTCCTTCTCGTCGCGATCAGATCGGCGCGCATGCGGTTGTTGCGCGCCTCGTGGGTGACCTCGGCCAGGCCCAGCTCCTCCAGGAGGGGCGGGAGATACATGCCGAAGCGACCCCGATAGCCCTTGCGCTGGCCGTACCAGCCACCGACCGGATTGTCCGGCGAGCGCCCGAACGCCTCCACCGTGCCCTCGGCCGCATCCTTCTTCTCGTCCGCCGCCCCGAGCGGGACCCAGTCGCCCTGCTCGGTCAGCCACTGGTGCAGGTCCTCTATCGCCCGCAGGTCGTAGGTGAGCTTCGTCGAGCCCACCTGGCAGACCAGCAGCGGAGGCTCGGCCTGCTCGTCCCGGTACATCGTGTACTCCGAGCTCCCCGGTGGGGTCCGCAGCACCCACGGGTCATCCTTGCTCCCAGTCGCCATCAGTCAGCTCCCTTCCGTCACGGCTGCCACGTAGTGCGGCAGCAGCGCATCCCACCCGCCGCGGTTCTGATCCCGCCAGGCCTCGGCCTCGTCACCCAACGCCTCCCACCCGGTGTGCTCGATCTCGACGCGCGTGCGCGTGCCGCCTTCGTCGACGAAGGTGATCGCGACCTCGGTCGCCGTGGCGCGCTCGCGCCCGATGTGCCAGAGGTAGGAGAGGCGGCGGGGAGGCTCCCAGACGGTGACCTCGCCCCACTCGTGCCGCGTGCCGGCCGGGGTGCGCTCGTAAATCCGGCCTCCGGCGTCCGGCCTCGAGGACCACCTCCGCCGCGTCCCCGCTCACCGTGTGGTCGCGGGGCCACCAGGTCCCGATCTTCGACGTCCACACGCTGAACGCGTGGTCGGGCGGACAGTCGACGTCGAAGCTGAGGCGCAGCGGAGACGTCATGACGGAGGGGGCGGGGCCGTGTTCTCCGCCAACAACCGGAAGCGCGCCGCCGCCTCACCCCACACGCCTTCGAGATACTCCTGGACGGCGCGCACGCCGCCGCCCTCGAGGTGATAGATCCGCCGGTTCCCGTCCGCCCGCTCAGCCACCAATCCCGCATCCTTGAGGAGGCGGAGGTGGCGCGACACGGCGGGACGGCTGATCGGCAGTGCGGAGGCGATCTCGTGGACCGGCTTGTCGCCCTCGCTCAGGAGGCGCAGGATCTCCCGCCGGTTCGGATCGCCCAGCGCGTCGAAGGGATCGGCGCTGGGCATCAGCTCAGCCGGTCCGCCGGAGGCGACGCCGTCGAGAAGAGGTAACACATTGGTTACCGTAACAGAATAGTTACCGAGCGGCAAGATGCCCGCCCGGCACAGAGAGCGACGGCGAGGCCGGTGCGGCCCCGCCGTCGGGTGAATCGATTCAGGCCGCCATTGCGTCCAGCGTACGCGACCGGCGTCCTGGAGGCGATCGTCTGGTGGACCTTCTTGGCCACCGACGGGGCGGCCTCCATGATGCGGCGGAACTCAGCCGCCGACCCGGCGTAGATCTCGCAATCGGTGACCGCCGTCACCGTGGCGTTGCGCCGGCCCGAGCCGATGGGCTGCAAAATCGCCATCTCGCCCACCAGGTCACCCCGGCCGAGGGTGGCGATGCTCTCGTCCAGCCCTGGGTCACCTCGGCCATGCCGCTGACCATGATCATGAACTCGTTGCCGAGGCCGCCCTCGCGTACGAGGACACGTCCCGGCCTTGACCTTCAGCCTCGTCAGCTGGCGCGAAATGACCGCCAGCTCTGACCGGCTGGCCTCGGAAAACAGGTCCAGTTCCCGCAAATCATCCTTGAGCAAACGCATTGTGGCTCCTTCCGTCATTCACTCTTCCCACAAGCAGAGTGGCCCCGGACGGACGATCTGTCAAGCAGTTGGGGAAGATACTTTCTATCTCCCCAACAGATTAGCGGGAGTTACCCCTCGAACCAGCGGTAGCGGGTCCAGCCACCCATTTGTCGGGCGCCCAGCCGCTCGTAGAAGTCCATGGCCGGGACGTTCCACTCGAGCACCTCCCACTCCAGCCGGCCATCGGTCTCCTGGCGGAGCCGTGTCAGGAGCTCGGTGGCGTAGCCCTGCCGGCGATGCTCGGGGCGGATGTAGATGTCCTCGAGCCAGATGCCCGTCTGGCCCAGGAAGGTCGAAAAGGTCCGGTACCACAGGGCATGGCCGATCAGCGACCCGGAGCCTCGGAAAACAGATCCAGTTCCCGCAAATCATCCTTGAGCAAACGCATTGGTGCTGCCTCCATAACTTCACTCTTCCCACAGCCAGAGTGACGTCTGGACGCCTGATCTGTCAAGCAGTTGGGGAAGATTCCTTCTATCTCTCTGAGAGATTAGCGGGAACTAGCCCTCGAACCAGCGGTAGCGGGTCCAGCCCGCCATTTGCCGGGCCCCGAGGCGCTGGTAGAAGTCCATGGCGGGCACGTTCCACTCGAGCACCTCCCACTCCAGACGGCCCTCGGTCTCCTGGCGGAGCCGGGTCAGGATCTCGCTGGCGTACCCCTTCCGACGGTGCTCCGGCCGGATATAGATGTCCTCGAGCCAGATGCCCGTCCGGCCCAGGAAGGTGGAGAAGGTCCGGTACCACAGGGCGTGGCCGACGAGTTCTCCGTCCTCCTCCACCACCCAGTCCTGGGCCATGGCGTCGGGCCCGAAGAGCGTCCGGGCGAGCGCCTCCTCGGTGATCGACACCTGGTCCGAAAGGTTCTCGAAGTCCGCGAGCTCGCGGATCATCGCCACCACTTCGGGGACGTCCGCCTCGACCGCCGGTCGGATCACCCTTGGCGGGCCCGATTCGCGGCTGAGACCACGGCGCCCAGCGAGGCGTCAAGGATGGACGAGTCGCGGCCCACGCCCCACCAGGTCGTCCCGTCGGCGCCGGCACACTCCACGTACGCCACCGCCGACGCGCCCGAACCCTCGGTCAGCGCGTGCTCGGAGTAGTCCTTCACTTCCAGCACAATACCGAGGTCGGCCTTCAGGGCGCTGACAAGCGCATCGATCGGCCCGTTTCCCTGGCCCGTCACCGTCTGGTGCTGGCCGTCGACGAGCAGCTGCGCCGTGACGCTGGTCTGGCCCTTGCCGGTGGACACCTCGCTCGTGATGAGGCGCAACCCGGCATCTTCGGCCAGGTAGATCTCCTCGAAGACGTCGCGCATCTTCCCCGAGGGGATGACCGTCCCGCTGGCTTCGGTGATCTCCTGCACGTGCTTGGAGAACTCGACCTGCAGCCGGCGCGGCAGGTCGAGGCCGTGATCGGTGTCCATCAGGTAGGCCACGCCGCCCTTGCCCGACTGGCTGTTCACCTGAATGATCGCCTCGTAGGTGCGGCCGGTGTGCTTGGGGTCGATGGGCAGGTAGGGCACCTCCCACTCGTCGTAGTCCTCCCCGATGGCGGCCATCCCCTTCTTAATGGCGTCCTGGTGCGAGCCGGAGAAGGCCGTGTACACCAGGTCGCCCGCGTACGGGTGGCGCGGGTGGACCGGCAGCCGCGTGGCGTACTCGGCCACCCGGCGCACCTTCTCAATGTCGCCGAAGTCCAGCGCCGGGTCGATCCCCTGCGAGAACAGGTTCATGGCCAGGGTGACGATGTCGACGTTGCCGGTGCGCTCGCCGTTGCCGAACAACGTGCCCTCCACCCGGTCGGCGCCCGCCAGCACGGCCAGCTCGGCCGCCGCCACGGCGGTGCCGCGGTCGTTGTGCGGATGCAGGCTGAGCACAATGGAGTCCCGGTCCTTGATGGTGCGGCCGAACCACTCGATCACGTCGGCGTACACGTTGGGGCTGTACATCTCGACCGTGGCCGGCAGGTTGAGGATCATCGGCGACTCGGGCGTCGGCCGAATGACGTCCATCACCGCCTCGCAGATCTCGACGGCGAATTCGGGCTCGGTCCCCGTGAAGCTCTCGGGCGAGTACTCGTAGCGGATGGCCGTCCCGCCCAGTTCTGCCTCGTACTGCTTGCACTGCTCGGCCGCCTTCACCGCGATGTCGATGATGCCGGGCTTGTCGAGCCCGAACACGACGCGCCGCTGCAGCTCGGACACCGAGTTGTAGAAGTGCACGACCGCACCCCGCGCGCCAACGAGTGACTCGAAGGTCCGCTCAATCAGCTCCTGGCGGCATTGGACCAGCACCTGGATCTCGACATCGTCGGGGATCAGGTTCTCGTCGATGATGAGCCGCTGGAAGTCGTAGTCCGTCTGGGAGGCGGAGGGGAAGCCGACCTCGATCTCCTTGAACCCCACGTCGACCAGCGTCTGGAAGAGCGCCAGCTTGCGCTCGGGGTCCATGGGGTCGATCAGGGCCTGGTTGCCGTCGCGCAGGTCCACACTGGCCCAGCGCGGGGCCCGGGTGAACTGGCGGTCGGCCCAGGTGCGGTCGTGGAGCACGAGCGGTACGTGCGAGCGGTACTTGTCGAAGGCCATCGGCGACGGGTCACAGGGCAGGGCCAGGTGACCCCGCTCCATGTCGTCACCACTCCCTCTCTGTCGTCCCTCAGCCATCAGTCTCTTTCCCTTCTTCTTCCTGAGTTGAATCCATCGCCCCGAACCGGCACCGGCCCAACAAAAAACCTCCTGGCCTTTCGGCGCAGGAGGTTGCGAGCGAACGCGATGTGGCGTTCGCCGTCAGGTAAGCAGCAGGTCGAATGCGGTGGCGTTTGTCACGGGCACGAGTATAACTCCCATCGGGCGGGCCGGGCGTCAAGGCTTGACGGGCGAGCCGAAGCGCAGCAGGTTCCCGTCGCCGTCGGTGTGGGCCGCCTCCCAGACGCCGAATCCGGGGTTGAACAGATCGGAGGTCTCACCCACCGCCGCCGCCCGCCACTCGGCGTGCAACGCATCGGCGTCGTCGACGCCCACATAGGCCGCGCCCCGCTCCGTGGACGGCCCCATGTCGGGCACCAGCTTGAAGTGGATGCGGATGGCGTCGCGGGCCGCCGTGCCGTAGCCGCCCCCGTGCACATGCACGGTGAAGCCGAGCGCCTCGTAGTGGGCCCGCATGGCGTCCATGTCGGCCGTGGGGAAGATCGGGGCGATGTGCTGCAGGGAGGCCACGGCCGCTCACGCTACCGTTGTCGGATGCGCCGGCTCGTCTCGACCCTCTTCCGTGCCGCCCTGGTCCTCGGGGCGTTGGCCGTGGTGCGCGCCGTGCTGCTCGACCGGGCACCCCGCCGGGAGCTGCACCGAGGCGAGCCGGTGATCGGCAGCCTCGATACGTGGCCGGCCGTCCCGCGCAAGCCCGCGTCCTGACCGACGCCGCAGAGCCGCGCCGAACTACAGCGTGACGCGGTGGATGTCGAGGATGCCCTCGTCGCCGCGCAGCTGATCCACGACGGCGTCCGACGCCGGCGTCGTGGTCGAGATCACCATCATGGCGGTCGTCGTCTCGGGGCTCGGCCCCACGGCCATGGAGGAGATGGAGATGCCCGCTGTCCCGAGGGCCGTCCCCACGATCCCGATCACGCCCGGGCGGTCGTCGTTGCGCACGACGAGCATGTGCGACGACGGCGGGACCTCCACCTGGTGGTCGTCGACGATGACGATGCGGGGCTCGGTGTGCAGGCCGGCAGAAATGAGCGTGCCGGCGACCGAGTGCGAGCCCGAGCGCAAGGTGATGAGCGACTTGTAGTCGTGTGACGTCGCCGTCGAGGACTCGCGCACCTGCAGGCCGCGTTGGGCGGCCAGCTGCGGCGCGTTGACGTAGGACACCGGCTCCTCGGTCGAGCCGCCGAAGATCCCCTTCAACACCGAAAGGGTGAGGATGCCCGTGCCCTCGCCCGCCAGCTCGCCTTCGTAATCCACGTCGATGGAGTCGGGCAGCCCGTCGTGCAGGCCGACGAAGAAGCGGCCCAGTTGCTCGGCCAGTCCCATGAAGCCGCGCACCGTGTCGGACACGTCGCGACGCCGCCACGTTGACGGCGTAGGGAACGAAGTCTCCGGCCAGCGCCAGCAGCACCTGCTCGGCGATCGTCACCCCCGCCTTGTCCTGCGCCTCCTCGGTCGAGGCGCCCAAGTGCGGCGAGACGACCACCTGGGGCAGTTCGAACAGCGGCGACTCGGTGCAGGGCTCCTTGGCGAAGACGTCGAGCCCGGCCCCCGCCACAATGCCGTTGCGGATGGCCTCGGCCAGCGCCTCCTCGTCGACGATGCCGCCGCGGGCGGTGTTGACGATGCGGATGCCCGGCTTCGCCTTGGCCAACAGATCGCGGCCGAACAGCCCGATGGTCTCGGGCGTCTTGGGCGTGTGGATGGAGACGAAGTCGGCCTCGGCCACCAGCTCCTCAATGCTGACCAGGCGCACCCCCATGGCCCGCGCCCGCTCCTGGGACACGAAGGGATCGAAGCCGATGAGCTCCATGCCGAAGGCATGGGCGCGCTGGGCCACCAGCGAGCCGGCCCGGCCCAACCCGACCACGCCGAGCACCTTGCCGTGCAGTTCGACGCCCTCCCACTTCGAGCGCTCCCAGCGTCCCGCCACCAGCGCCGAATGGGCTTGGGGGATGTTGCGGGCCTGTGCGAGCAACAGGGCCATGGCCTGCTCGGCGACCGAGAGGATGTTCGACGTCGGCGCGTTGACCACCATGACGCCGCGCTCGGTGGCGGCGTCGACGTCGACGTTGTCGAGCCCGACACCGGCCCGTCCCACGACGGCCAGCGACGACCCGGCGGACAGCACCTCGGCGGTCACCTGCGTGGAGGACCTGATGATGAGTGCCTGCGCGCCCACGATCGCGCCGAGCAACTGCTCGGGGCTGAGCCCTTCCTGCACGTCGACCTCATGGCCGGCTTCGGCCAACAGGTCGAGCCCGCTCTGCGCGATCTTCTCCGTTACCAGTACCCGTGCCACCGCGATGGTCTCCTCACTCCCCGCCCGAACGGCCCGCCGACTTGGCGGTCAGTCTTGCGCTTCGCCGAAGAGCGCGGCCAACCGGCTCACTCCCTCGACGAGATCGTCATCGCCCAGCGCGTAGGACATGCGGAAGTAGCCGGGCGCGCCGAACGCCTCTCCGGGCACTGCCGCCACCTTGGCTTCGTTGATGCAGATTTCGGCCAACTCCGCGCTGCTCGCCGGACGTTGTCCCCGGAGGCTCCGACCGAGCAGCCCCTTGACCGACGGGTAGGCGTAGAAGGCGCCCTCGGGCACCACGCACTCGACACCTTGAATGTCGTTGAGCATCGACACCATGGTCAGGCGTCGGCGGTCGAAGGCGGCGCGCATCATGGCGACGTCGTCGAGATTGCCCGAGACGGCGGCCAGCGCGGCGCGCTGCGACACGTTGGCGACGTTGGAGGTCTCGTGGCTCTGGATGTTGGTCGCGGCGCCGATGGCGTCGGTCGGCCCGATGAGCCACCCCACCCGCCAGCCGGTCATGGCGTAGGTCTTGGCCACCCCGTTGGCCACCAGGCAGCGGTCGGCCAGCTCGGGCACGACCACGGGCATGGAGTGGTGCTCGGCCCCGCCGTAGACGAGGTGCTCGTAGATTTCGTCGGTCAGCACCCAGATCCCCTTGGACACCGCCCACTGGCCGATGGCCTCGATTTCGTCGCGCGTGGTAGACGGCGCCCGTCGGGTTGGAGGGCGAGACGAAGAGGAGGGCCTTGGTGCGCGGCGTCCAGGCCGCGCTCGAGGTCTTCGACCGAGGAGCGGAAGCCGGTCGTCTCGTCGGAGGAGACGATGACCGGCGTCCCCCCGGCCAGCGCAATGGCCTCGGGGTAGGTCGTCCAGTAGGGGGCCAGCACCAGGATTTCGTCGCCCGGGTCGCAGAGCACGGCGAAAGCGTTCGAGACAGCCTGCTTGCCACCGTTGGTGACCAGCACCTGGTTGGCCGCCACCTCGTAGCCCGAGTCGCGCCGCGTCTTGGCTGCGATGGCCTCGCGCAGCGCCGGGATCCCGCCCGTCGGCGTGTAACGGTGGTTGGCGGTGTCGCGACAGGCGATGACGGCGGCCTCGACGATGTGCGCCGGCGTCGGGAAGTCCGGCTCGCCCGCACCGAAGCCGATCACGTGCTCCCCCGCCGCCTGCAACGCCTTGGCCTTCGCATCCACGGCGAGAGTCGCCGAGGGCGCCACTGCGGCGGCCCGGCGAGAGATCCGGCGGAGCTCGGTCGGGGATTTCGTCGTCGTCACACCTGCCATGCTTGCATACGTGCCAGACGTCCCCGACATCACCATTCCGCCCGAATTGCTGCCCTCCGACGGGCGTTTCGGGTCCGGCCCCTCCAAGGTCCGACCGGCCTCCGTCGACGCGCTCGCCGCCGTGGCGACGACCTACATGGGCACCAGCCACCGCCAGAAGACGGTCAAGGCACAGGTGGGCCGGGTGCGCGCCGGCATGCGCCAGCTCTTCTCGCTCCCCGACGGCTACGAGGTCGTCCTCGGCAACGGGGGGACGACCTGCTTCTGGGACGCCGCGACCTTCGGGCTGATTGAGGAGCAGAGCCAGCACCTCAGCTTCGGCGAGTTCTCCTCCAAGTTCGCCGCCTGCGCCAAGGCGGCGCCGCACCTCAAGGATCCCCAGGTCATCACCTCCGAGGTCGGCACGCACCCGACGCCCGTGGCCGACGCCGGGGTCGACCTGTACGCCCTGACCCACAACGAGACCTCGACGGGCGTGTCGATGCCGATCCGGCGGCCGGCGGGTGCGGCCAGCCCCGCCGACGGCGGCGGACTGGTGGCGGTGGACGCCACCTCGGGTGCCGGCGGCCTCCGGGTCGACGCGGCCGAGTTCGACGCCTACTACCTGGCCCCGCAGAAGTGCTTCGCCGGCGACGGCGGCCTCTGGATCGCCCTGATGTCCCCGGCCGCGCTCCAGCGGGTCGAGCGCATCGCCGCCTCCGGCCGCTGGATCCCCACCTTCTTGGACCTCAAGACGGCGGTCGACAACTCGGTACTGGACCAGACGTACAACACGCCGGCGCTGGCCACCATCTTCTTACTGGCCGAGCAGCTGGACTGGATGAACGACAACGGCGGCCTGGAGTGGACCGCCTCGCGCTGCGACCGCTCCGCCGAAATCCTCTACACCTGGGCCGAGCAGTCCGGCTTCGCCCGGCCCTTCGTCGAGAACCCCGCCGATCGCAGCCACGTCGTCGGCACCATCGACTTCGTGGACGCCGTGGACGCGGCGACCGTCGCTGCCGTGTTGCGGGCGAACGGGATCGTCGACACCGAGCCGTACCGCAAGCTCGGGCGCAACCAGCTGCGGATCGCCATGTTCCCGGCCATTGAGCCCGACGACGTGGCGTCGCTGTGCGCCTGCATCACCCACGTGGTGGGCGCCCTCGCCTGACCGAGCGCCGCGGCAGACCGCTGGCCGTCGGGGCCTGGTCGTCGGGCCTCCGCCATCTCCGCGCACGCCCGCCGAGTCACACGGTGCCCGAGGCTGGCCGCACTGGGGCCAGCACCAGGAGAAAAACGGGTGACAGCCCCCTAGAAGCAACGGCCAGTTGGCTGTGTACTATACCGGGTATACGGGGCAGAAGCGGGAGGCCCGTACGCGCCTCCACTTTCAGAAGGGCAGGTCGTATGACAACGGCAACCTTGGCCGAGTCCCCACCCGGGCGGAGAGGCGAGAGCGAGTGGGCCGTCGAGACCCACGGGCTCACCAAGCGCTTCGAGTCCAACATCGCCGTGAACGACGTGGAGCTCCTCGTTCCTCGCGGCTGCGCCTTCGGGTACCTGGGGCCCAACGGTGCCGGAAAGACGACGCTGATCCGCGTGCTCCTGGGCCTGACGCACGCCGACGCCGGCACCATGTTCCTCCTCGGCCACAGCGTCCCCCGGCACCGAGACGTGGCGTTGGCCCGCGTCGGGGCGATCGTGGACGAGCCCCGATTCCACGGCCACCTGACCGGCCGCCAGAACCTGCAGATCCTCGCCGCGGCGCGTGAACCGGCGGCCAAGGGCCGCATCGACCCTTCGCTCGAGCGCGTCGGCATCCTCCATCGGGCCGACGACAAAGTGTCCAAGTACTCCATGGGCATGCGCCAGCGCCTCGGCGTCGCCGCCTGCCTGCTCGGCGATCCGCAGCTGCTCATCCTCGACGAGCCCATGAACGGCCTCGACCCGGCCGGCATGCTCGACATGCGCGACATGATCCTGTCGCTGGTCGCCGAGGGGCGCACCGTCGTGCTCTCGTCCCATCTCCTCGACGAGGTCGAGCGCACCTGCGACGCCGTCGCCATCGTCGACCGGGGCAAGGTCATCCGCCAAGGGCCGATCTCCCAGCTGTTGGCCGGGTCCTCCTTCGAGGTCCAGGTCGAGTGCTCGGAACCCGACCGGGCCGGCGGCCTGCTGCTGCCCACGCCATTCGGCGCCCACATGCAGACCGGACCGGACGGGCTCGCCATCTCGCTCCCCGAGGGCACCGACCGTGACGCCATCGCGGAAATCAACCGCCTCCTCGTCGAGGGGGGCATCTCGGTCTTCCGGCTCCAGCACATTCAGGCGTCACTCGAGTCGTGGTTCCTCGAGGTCACCAAGCGTCTGGGGGAAGCCGAATGACGACCATCACCGAAGTCGGCGCGCCGGGTCCCGCCCCCACTTCGATCCCGGCGGAACCGCCGGGCGACCACCGCGGCTCGTGGATCCCCACCTGGGGCATGGTCACCACGCGCTTCATGGAGCTGCGTCGACGGCGCGGACTGATGATCGCCCTCATCGCGGTGAACATCGGCATCCCGGTCGTCTTCCTCGGGGTGCGGCTGATTTCGCACGCCGTCGCCCCGAAGTCCTACGGGCCCGCCGGGGGCTACAGCATCTTCACGACGCTGGTGGCCGGGTTCATGTACGTGTTCGGGTTCGTGGTGGCGGCGGTGGTCGGGTGCACCGCCGGGTCGGTCGACCTCAGCGAGGGGATGTTCCGCCACCTGGTCATCACCGGCCGCTCCCGTTTGGCCCTGTACTTCGCGCGCATTCCGGCCGGGCTGGCCATCGTCATCGCCATGGTGGCGGTCGGCTACACCATCGTGTGCGCCGTCTGCGTGTTCGCCGCGCCGACGCAGCTCAACTACGACGGGGTCAACGTCCCCGTCGGCCTGTCACAACCCGCCTTCGACAGCTGGGCGGCGGCGCACCCCGACGAGGTCATCTGCAATTTCAACTTCCACGGGGGCCCGGGGCTGAACCAGCCGCCGCCGAACGTGACCTGTGGCGGGCAATCGATCGGGCCGGCGCCGGGGACTGTCATTCAGACCAAGGGCGGCGGGACGGTCACCGTGCCCGCATCCGAGTCGCCGGCCCAGATCCGGGCCTTCGCGGTCACGGTGGCCAACCAGGACTACACGGACTATCACTCGCAGTTCCTGGCCCCGTCGACGACGCTGATGGTCGACGTGGGGCTGTGGATCGCGCTCGAGGCGACCATCGGGTTCATGGTCGGACTCGGTCTGTCCTCGCTGATGGGTCAGCGCACGGTGGCGGTGATCCTCCTCATTGTGCTGGAGCTGATTCTGACGCCGATCTTCAGCCGCCACATCATTTCGCACCTGCTCAACGTGCAGCGGGGGATCGTCGGCGTGGCCATGGCGCACATCGAACCGGGCGGTCTGCCGACGCCCTTCAGTGGCGGCGGGGGCGGCGGGCGGCGGCGGGAATCCGCTGATCCCCGAGTCCACCCTGGCCTCGTCGTTGGTGATCGTGGGCTGGATCGTGTTCTGGACCGCTCTCGGGGCGTGGCGTATGAGGACTCGTGATGCGTGACGGGCGCCCAATGCCCGATACCCGGTGCTCTTGATCAGCTGACGGGAAAGCCGGCCGTGGCGAGAATCTGCTCGCTCTTCTCCCACAGTTGCCAGGGCGGCAGCGTCGTCCTTGGCGTGCTTGCCCATATGACCTGGCTTTGAGCGGACCCAGTACTCACCCGTCCGGGTCGCCACGTCAGGTGAGGTGGCCAGGTAGACGGAGGTCTTGGCGCCCGTACGGGGGCTGATCTGGATCGGCCGGATGGCCCGGAAGCCGAACGCGCCCTTGCCGGTGGTGTCACCGTCCATCCCGAAGCGGCTCCGCACCCAGCCCGGGTGCACCGTGTTCGCCGTCAACCCGGTGCCGGCCGTGCGTCGCGCCAGCTCGCGGGTGAACAGGACGTTGGCCAGCTTGGCCCGGCAGTAGACCTCCATCCCGTCGTAGCCCTTCTCGCTCTGGAGGTCGTCGAAGCGCATGCCCTTGAAGGCCGCGTGATGCCCGACCGACGTCACGGTGATGACCCGGGAGGGCGCTGTGCGCGATGAGCCGGTCGAGCAGGAGGCGGGTCAGATAGAAGTGCGCGAGGTGGCAGACGCCCATGGTGTACTCGAGGCCCTGCGCCGTCTCCTGGCGCTGCGTCCAGGTCCCGCCGGCGTTGTTGTCGAGGACGTCGAGCCGGTCCCAGCGGGTCAGGATGTCGTCGGCGGCCTTGCGCACCGAGGCCAGGTCGGCCAGGTCGAGCGAGACGGTGTGGACGTCGTCGTTCCAGGTCCTCTGTGTCACCTCGCGGGCCGCCGCCTCCGCCTTGGCCTGGTTGCGACAGGCCAGCACGGTGGTCGCCCCCTGGGCCGCCACCCCGACGGCCGTCTCGAGCCCGACGCCCGTGTTGGCGCCCGTGATGACGACGACCTTGCCCTGCATGCTCATGACGGTCAGATCCGATCGCTCGAGGTGCCCCACCAGTCTTAGCCGCCGGCCGGTCGCCCGTCGGCGGTGGCGCGGTGGCGGTGGCGGTCAGGCCGAGACAGCGGTGGTGGCGGCCTTCTTGGCGGCAATGCGCCGCAGGGGTGGCTCGGTCGGCGGCGGCTGCTTGCGGGGCGGCAAGGTGGCAATCAGAGCGGTCGTCGCCTTGGTGACCTGGGCCACGGCCCGCTCGAACGCCTTCTCGGTCTCGGTCGACGTCTTCTGGACGCCGCTGACCTTGCGGACGTATTGACGGGCCGCCGCCTCAATCTCCTCGGGCGTGGCCACGGGCTCGAGCCCGCGCAGAGTGGTGATGTTCCGGCACATGGCCCAAGCCTAGGTCCGGGTCGGGTCGGACCCCCCGGCGACGCATCTTCCGGGCGTGATCTCCACCGTGACGAGGCTCCCGGTTCGGTTGTTGCGCACCCGCAGCAGATCGCTCCCCCGGGCCGAGGTCACGCTGGCGCCGGTCGTGCGGGCGCAATAGCCGTGGCGATAGTGCACCTGGGTCGGCACGAAGATGAGCGTCGGCGCGTGAATGCGGTGATTGGGCACGTAGGCCATGTCGAACACGTCGGTCTCGAGGGGAGAACGAGAATCGCAACGGGGTGCCGGCCACCGCCTGCGGGTAGGCGCGGCTCAGGACGGAGGCGGTCGACCGGAGCCGCCCGTCGGCCATGACGAGCGACTCGGCTGCGCTCCCGGTCGGGTCGCCGTAGTACTTCCAGGACCAGTAGGCCCACCCGACCTGCTCGGCGTCCATCTTCGCCGTGATGCTCGCCACCAGAAGAGGGCTGCTCGTGGCGCCGAACTCGCTCACGAACCACGCCGGACCTCCAGGTTGCGGGACGGAGGCCATTTCGGGCCGGTCCTCGGCCCGTTTCCCGAGCGACCGCGCGTCCTGAAAGGCGCAGGCGACGATGTTGGTGGGGTTGCCGGTCACCGGGCTGCGGGCGCCGCAGTAGATGTGCACGTTGAAGACGAGGTTGGGCAGGTTCATCGGCCCGATGAACGTCGGGAAGCCACGGCTCGCATAGTTGTCCGGTTCGTCGAAGATCAGGCCGGAGGGGTCGCCGGCCAGGATCGTCGGCACCACACCGTTGGCCGGGTCGTGCGGAGGGCACCGGAGCGCAGGTGCACCGTGCGAGGCGATGCCCACATGCGCCGTGCCGGTGTAGAAGCATTCGAGTTGGGCGTCGAAGTGCTCGTCCCCGACACGGATCAATGACGTGGAGAAGGGCTCGTTGAAGGGGTCGAAGCCCAGGATCCACGGATTCCCGCGGAACGAGCGCGCCACGTCACCCCAGACGCGGTCGTACTCCCCCTGCAGGTTGCCCTGGACGTCGTTGGCCCAGAAGTGGTGGAAGGCGATGCCAGCGGCCTTGGTGGCATATGACAGGGACCAGCGCCCCGGGGGGTCCACGCTCGGCACGCCGTTGGTGCACACCGCCCAGTTCGGCGCGCCCTCGCCGTCGAACATCTGGCTGTACACATCCTGGTGCATGTCGAGGATGGTGTAGATGTGAAAGCGTCCGAGCAGGTTCACGGTCGTCTTCAGCCGCTGCACGTACCGGTTGAAGATGGCCTGACTGAACTGCCCCGGGTCCTTCGGCGCCCCGTGATTGCAGATGGCAGGGTCATTGGCGGGGGCGGTGCCCGGTTCGAGCCCGGCCCACGTCATGCCCAGGCGGACGACGTTGAACCCCAGCCGCGCCATCAGCGAGGCGTCGGCCACAGAGAAGTTCCATGGCTTCTTCGGGTCGGGGTAGAGCTCATAGGGCGCGTACTTGTAGACGGCGTTGACGCCGTGGAAGAAGACGATCCGACCGTGGCTGTCATAGAGGTAGGGCCCGCCGGGCGCGGTGATCGGACCCGAGACGGCGCCGGTGCCACTCCCGCTGTCGCTTGAGGCAAGGAACGTGGGTGAGGCGAGCGTCGGCAGTCCGGAGTGGCCGCCGGAGGGACGGACGATGGTGGCCGAGCCGGTGCCCGGTCCCACGGTGACCCCCGCCAGCACCACCAAAAGGATGAGCAGGGCGAACAACCCGAGAGACCGACGAGGCACGCGAGACAGTCTGTACTCAGGTTCCTCCCAGGTGGCCGCGGGCCACTCCTCCCTAAGGGGGATTCGGCCCTCCTCAGGGGGTGGGCCGACCGGCGACCGGGGTCGACGAGGATGGTGACGTGCTCGGCCACATCGGCATCAACGTCCCGGACCTCGCGGCGGCGGCGGCCTACTACGGCCCGTTGATGCCGCTGCTCGCCTACGAGCCGTTCTTCACGACCGAGGACGCCCTCGCCTTCATGCCAGCTGAAGGCCGGCGAGGGGCCTACCTCTTCTTGTACGAGGCGACCGTGGACAAGGACTACACGCGAGAGGCGGCCGGGTTGCAACATCTCGCGTTTGTCGTCCCCACCCGGGACGCCGTACGAACCGTCCACACGCATGTGCGCGGTGCCGGCAGCACCGTGCTCCATCCACCGCAGGAGTGGCCGCAGTACCCGCCGCCCTACTTCGCCACGTTCTGGCTCGATCCGTTCGGGCTCATGCTCGAGGCCGTCTGCCACCACGACCGCTAGGTGTGGGATCGTACGCGACTTCGATGCCCTGGCCGATCAGCACGACACCAAAGATCAGGAACAGAACCGACATCACCGTCGCATTGTTCTGAGCCAGCCAGACCCTCCATCCGTCCAGAACTTTGGGCGATCGGTCACCAAGGATTGCCGTCACGAGTATCGGTGCCGCCACCCCCAAGACAGCGACGACGACATAGAGACTGATGGCGCCGATCTGCTGTCCGCGTGAAATGGCCGCAGATTCGATGGTGGCTGCGGCAGCGAGGCCCACGACCACGTTCTTCGGGTTCACCGAACCCAGCACCAGACCCGCCCCCAAGGACCGTCCGGGTCGAAATCCGGCAATCCCGTCCATCCACTTCGGCATTGCCCCCTCCTGGCCGTCTCGGGGCCGGCCGCGGAACTTTCGGACGGCTGCGACCAGAAGATAGGCACCGAGGGCCACTTTCAGAACGGCCACCCAGGTCGAATGTCCGGAGCCGGGAGAGAGATCAACGGCTTCGGCGATGGCGACGAAGGCGACGAGCACGGCGGCGACACCGGCAATGAACCCGACGAAGAAGCACGACGCATTGACCAAGGGTCTCTTCGTGAAGAGCAAGAGGATGACGGGAATGACGTTGATCGGCGAAATGGCCACGACCAACGCAAGGGGAAGGATCTCCCCGACAACGACCTTCACCCAGAGCTCCTCTCAGACCTGTGCGGGCGAAGCTAGTAGGTGCGGGCTCCCCCGAGGACCCTGAGCCGGAGTGCCCCGGTAAGGGAGGACGATCGCCGGTACGCTCGCTGGTGAAAGAGACCCGGTCGCTCGGAACAAGGAGATCGAGGGATGTCGGCAACGCTCAAGGTGACGCACAAGTCGATCGGAGCCGAGGTCCGTCGTGGCGCCTACGACGTGGTGGTCGACGGTGAACGGGTCGGGTCGGTCGCCATGAACGACACGATCGAAGTACCGGTCGAGCCGGGACGTCATATGGTGCAGGTCCGCGACGGGCGAAAGACGAGCGACACCGAGATCCTTCGACGCCGCCGAGGGCGAAATCGTCTCTTTCCGGTGTACCGGCAAGAGGTTCCTGCCGATCTTCCTGGCATCCTTCATCGTTCCCAGGCTGGCGCTGAAGCTCGTTCGAGATTGAGTCGCACCCGCGCCGACGACCCCCGAGAGCGTCGCCGGTCAGGCGACCTGCTCGAGCGCACGTCCGATCTCCACGTTGCCCGAGACGCTGCGGACGCTCAGGTCCACCCGGGCCCCGGGACGGGCGCCGCCGCCAACCGAGTGCGGAGGGCACGTCGGAGAGCGGGATGTCCGAGTGCACCACGCCGGACGCCGTCTCCACGTCGACGTGCAAGTCGACGCCCTTGACCACGCCCACCGCCACGTCGCCCGAGACGGAGCGCACGTGCAGCGTGCCCTCGCCCAGTGCGAGGACGCGCACGTTCCCAGAGACGTTCTTGACCTCGGCGCCGGCCGCCAGCTCGCCGAGGCGCACGTGGCCCGAGGTCGCCTTGACCTCGACCCGGCTGCCGGCCGAGCCCAGCTCCAGATCGCCCGACGTGGCCGAGAAGTGGGCGGCGCCGGCCACGCTCGAACAGCGCAGGTCGCCCGAGACCGTGGAGGCCCGGATGTCGCCCCCGACCCTGCCGATGGTCACGCTGCCGCTGGCCGTCTTCGTCTTCACATCCGCCGCGACGTCGTCGATGGAGGCATTGCCGCTCGCCGTCGTGAAGGTCCACGTCGCCCACCGGCCCGTTGATCTCGACGATCGGCCGAGGCCGTCGCCACCGCGACCTCCGCGCCCTGCGGGCACCTCGACCCGCACGGTCACCGCGTTGCGCCGCAGGAGGCGCATGCCGTACACGCGGGGCAGCTTCACCTCCACGAGCTGCCGGCCGCCCGACGGGCGGCACTCGACGATGGCCCGCTCGACGAGGTCCTCGGCCCGCGGGCTGATCCGCCACGACCGACACGACGGTGCGGTCGGCGGCCCCGGCGGTCACGACCACCAGTCCCGCGTGGATCTCGACGGAGAGGCGCACGCCTCCCGGGGTCTCGAATGTCTTCTCCATGACTGCTCCTTTCACGCTCAGATCAGGTCGTGCCGTAGCCGTGCAGACGATTGCTGCGGCTCCGGTTGCTCGAGTTGCGCTCGAGCGCGCGCACAATGAAGGTGTTCACCGAGACCCCCTCGGCCGCCGCGCCCGCTTCGAGGCGCGACTTGAGGCCCTCGCCGAGGCGCAGGGTGATGCGAGCCGACTGCTCGTCGCCGTCGTTCGTCGGCGGGCAGCGGACCGGTGACGTCTTCGACATACGTCATATCGACGTCGTCGCCCGCCACCCGGATGTCCACCCGCCCGTCGGGAAGGGTGGCCGACAGCTCGGCGGCGGCGTCGGAGAGGAGATCGAGCACGCGCCCGGGGACCGAACGGCCGAGCACGTCGGCGATCCGCTCGGCCACCTCGGCCACCACATCGTCGCCGAGCTCCCCGACCGCGACCACGTCGGAACGCAGCCCGTCGACCACCAGTGACATCTTCATGACATCATGATGACGTCAAAGTGATGTCATGTCAAGAGGCCACTCCTCCGGGAAGGCCTCGAGGCAGAATCCCCAGGTCAGCCGCCTGAAGCGTCCTGCACCTTGGTCTTGCCGGCGGTGATGAACGGCATCATGGCGCGCAGCTCCTGCCCCACCGTCTCGATCTGGTGGGCCTGGCCCTCCTTGCGCAGCTGCTCGAAGCGGGGGCGCCCGGCCTTGTTCTCGGCGATCCACTCCTCGGCGAAGGCGCCGCTACGGATTTCGTCGAGGATCGTCTGCATTTCGGCGCGGACGGCCTCGTTGATGACCCGCGGGCCACGGGTGACATCGCCGTACTCGGCCGTGTCCGAAATGGAATACCGCATGCCCGCGATCCCCTGCTCGTACATCAGGTCGACGATCAGCTTCAGCTCGTGCAGGCACTCGAAGTAGGCCGACTCGGGCTGGTAGCCGGCGTTGACCAGCGTCTCGAACCCGGCGGTGACGAGTGCGGTCAGTCCGCCGCACAGCACCACCTGCTCACCGAAGAGGTCGGTCTCGGTCTCCTCGTCGAACGTGGTGTCGAGGACACCGGCCCGCGTGGAGCCGATGGCGTGCGCGTAGGACAGCGCCAGCTCGCGCGCCTTGCCGGTGGCGTCCTGGTGCACGGCGATCAGCGTCGGGACCCCTCCGCCCTCGGTGTAGGTGCGGCGGACGAGGTGACCCGGCCCCTTGGGCGCCACCATGGTGACGTCGACACCGGCCGGCGGCACGATCTGGCCGAAGCGGATGTTGAAGCCGTGGGCGAACATGAGGCAGTCGCCGTCGTTGAGGTTGGGCGCCACGAACTCGTCGTAGGCGGCCTTCTGCTCGGTGTCGGGCAGCAGCATCATGATCACGTCGGCCTCGGCGGCGGCGTCGGCCAGTGAGAGGACCCGCAGCCCGGCCTCCTCGGCCTTGCGCTTGGAGCTGCTGCCGTCGCGCAGGGCGACACGCACGTCGACGCCGGACTCGCGGAGGTTCTGCGCGTGGGCGTGCCCCTGCGAGCCGTAGCCCAGAATGGCCACCTTGCGGCCGGCGATCAGGGCGGGGTCTGCGTCAGATTCGTAATACATGGTGGCCATGTCGTGAGCTTCCTTCTCTTGCGGATGGATGGTGCGGTGCGGCGGGCCTTAGTGGCGTTCCAGCTTAGGCAGGGCGACACGCCCCGTCCGTTGGAGCTCCTCGACGGCGTAGTGCTCGAGCAGGCCTTCGAAGTCGTCGATCTTCTCGGGGCGCCCGGCCAGCATGACGGTGATGCGGTCGGCACCCACGCTGACCACCTCGCCACCGAAGACCCCGACCAGCTGTATGACCTGGGAGCGCTCGGTCGGGCCGACGGCGACGGTCACCAGCATGAGCTCGCGTTCCACCGCCTCGGCCGGCGACAGCTCGTCAATGGAGAGGACGTTGACCAGCTTGTCGAGCTGCATGATCACCTGCTCCAAGGGCGCCGACTCCACGTCGACCACAATCGTGATGCGGCTGAAGTGGGCGTCCTCGTCAGTGGGCGCCACGGCCAGTGAGTAGATGTTGAAGCCGCGACGGCTGAAGAGCCCGGCCACCCGGGCGAGGACGCCGGCCTTGTTCTCGACCAGCACCGACAGGATGTGGTGGCGCTGGCCGGGCGTGGCCCGACGGCCGGGCCCGATCGGGCCGCCTGCGTCGGCGCCGGACACGGAGTGCAGCGAGGCGGCCGTCATTGGGCGGCCAACTGGTCGGGGTGGACGACGATGTCGTCGTTGGAGGCGCCGGCCGGCACCATCGGGAAGACCTTCTCCCGGGCGTCGGTGCGGAAGTCGACGACGACGGGGCGGTCGTCGATGGAGTTCGCCTTCTCAATGGCCGGCCCCACGTCCTCGGGCGTCTCGGCCTTGATGCCCACACACCCCATGGCCTCGGCCCACTTGACGTAGTCGGGCAGGTCCGGCGAGAGGTAGACCTCCGAGTAGCGCTCCTCGTAGAACATCTCCTGCCACTGGCGCACCATGCCCAGGTAGGAGTTGTTGAGGATGGCGATCTTCACCGGGATCTGCTCGGAGCTGGCGGTGACGAGCTCCTGCGCCGTCATTTGGAAGCAGCCGTCGCCGTCGATGGCCCACACGGTGCGGTCCGGACGACCCATTTTGGCCCCGATGGCCGCTGGCACGGCGAAGCCCATGGTGCCGGCGCCGCCGGAGTTCACCCAGGTGTAGGGGTGCTCGAACTTCCAGTACTGCGAGGCCCACATCTGATGCTGGCCCACGCCGGCCACGACGATGGTGTCCTCCGCCGAGGCGTCACGCAGCTGCTCCACCACGTTCTGCGGCTTGATCGGCCCGCCCTCGACGTCCTCGTAATACAAGGGGAACCGGGCCCTCCACTCGTTGATCTGCTTCCACCAAGGTGCGAGGTCCTGGACCAGCGGGCGGTCGGCCTGGGCGTCCATGGCGAGCAACATCTCCTCTATGACCTGGCGGCAGTCGCCGGCGATGCCCACGTCGGGGATGCGCACCTTGCCCAGCTCGGCGGGGTCGATGTCGACGTGAATCACCTTGGCGTCGGGCGCGAAGGCGCTGATCTTCCCCGTGACGCGGTCGTCGAACCGGGCGCCGAGGCTGATCAGGAGGTCGCTCTTCTGCAGGGCGGTGACCGCGGTGTAGTGGCCGTGCATGCCGGGCATGCCGAGCGCCTGGGGGTGCGAGTCGGGGAAGGCGCCCCGGGCCATGAGGGTGGTCACGACCGGAATGCCGGTGCGGTCGGCCAGCACCCGGAGCGCCTCGGCGGCCCGGGCCTTCAGCACCCCGCCGCCGACGTAGAGGACGGGGCGGTGCGCCTGAGAGATCAGCTCGGTCGCCTGCCCGATGAGCACGGGATCGCCGAACGTCACCGGGTGGTAGCCCGGCAGGTCGAGGTCGTCCACGGACGTCGGCCAGTACCACTCCATGGTGGCGTTCGAGATGTCCTTGGGCAGGTCGATCAGCACCGGCCCCGGCCGCCCGGTCGTGGCGACATGGAACGCAGCGGCCACGACCCGGGGGATGTCGTCCACGTCCTTGATGAGCCAGTTGTGCTTGGTGATGCCCATGGTGACGCCGGTGATGTCGCACTCCTGGAAGGCGTCGGTGCCGATGGAGGCGGTGGCCACCTGGCCCGACACGACGATCAGCGGGGTCGAGTCCATGTAGGCGTTGGCGAGCGGCGTCACGATGTTGGTGGCGCCCGGCCCGCTGGTCACGATGGCCACGCCGGGCCGCCCCGTCGCCATGGCGTACCCCTCGGCCATATGACCTGCGCCCTGTTCGTGGCGCACCAGGATGTGGCGGATGGAGGAGTCGATGATCGGGTCGTAGACGGGCAGGATGGCGCCACCGGGCAGGCCGAACATGACGTCGATCCCCTGCATCTCGAGGCTCTTTATGAGGGCCTGGGCCCCTGTCATCTTCATATGACTCCCCTTTTCTGCTGTCGGTGCTGTGCGGTGGCGGTGGCGGTCGGCGGATTTCGTCCGGAAATTGAAAAGACCCCCCAGGTTGGGAGGTCGTAAGGCACGCGTTCCGATGGAGGGCGCGTGCCTACGTTACGAGTACCAGAATCTCGGGACGGAAGCTGCGTGCCTGCATGAAGTGCACATTGTGCCATGTCCGGCCCTTTTGGACAAGCCCCCCTGCTCCGCCGGACCGATTCCGGCGGGGATCACCGACCTGACTACGGCGTCGCCATGCCTCCACCGAGCAGGGCCGGGAGGGCGGTGGCCCGCATGCGGGCCAGGACACGGTCCGTCACCGGCGTGACGTCGGGGTGGACGCCGCCGTTGGACTCGACCGCCGCCTGCCAGGCCGCCGCCCGGCGCTCGGCCTCGGCCGGGTCGGCCAGCTGCGGGCAGTCGATCCGGTCCGTGTTCACGTCGATGACGATGGTGTCCCCGTCCTCCACCAGCGCGATCGGGCCCCCGAGGAACGCCTCGGGCGCCACGTGGCCGATGACCAGCCCGACCGATCCGCCCGAGAAGCGGGCGTCGGTCATGAGGGCGATGGTGATGTCGCGCTGGCGGCAGAGGGCGGTGATGCGCGAGGTCGGATCGAGCAATTCGGGCATACCGGGAGCGCCCCGGGGGCCGGCGTAGCGGATGACCACCATGTCGTTGTCGCCGAACGTGTCGGGGTGATGGTCGAGCGCGTCGATGAGGTCGCGCTCGCCGTTGAAGACGCGGGCCCGTCCGGTGAACACCCCGTCGGTGACGCCGCCCTCGACGCCGGCCACCTTGAGGATGGCCCCGCCGTCCGGCGCCAGGTTGCCCTGCAGCAGGCGCAGCCCGCCGGTGTCCTTGAACGGCTTCTCCACGCTGTAGATGACGTCGTGGTCGGGGGCGGGTGGCGCCAGCCGGGCCACCTGGTCGGCCAGGGTCTCTCCTGTACAGGTCAGGGCAGAACCGTCGAGGAAGCCGCCATCCAAGAGCTCTTTGACGATGACCTGGAGCCCGCCGGCGGCGTCGACGTCGACCATGGAGTACGCGCCGAACGGCCTCATATTGACGAGGACGGGCAGGCGGCGGGCCAGCGCGTTGAACTCGGCCTGGCTCATCGCCTCGGTCCACAGGTCGATGCCGGCGGCGCGGGCGATCTCCACGCTGTGCAGCACGACGTTGGTGGAGCCGCCCATGGCGATGGCGACGGTGACCGCGTTGCGCAGCGACGCCGGCGTCACAATGTCGCTCGGGCGGATGCCCTTCTCCTTCATGGCGAGCAGGCAGTCGACCATTTGGTCGGGGAAGTCGGCCAGGCGCCGGGGATCGTCCGAGGCCGGCGACACCATATGAAGTGGTTCGAGGCCGAGCACCGCGATGAAGGTCTGCATGGTGTTGTACGTGAACATGCCGCCGCAGCTGCCCTGGCCGGGGCAGGCGTGCAGTGCGTATCTCGTGCGGACGTCCTCGGGTTGGTCCGCCATCTGGAACGCCGACACCAGGTCGATGGGGTCTCCGGTGGCGGGGTCGAGGCCGGGGTGGATGGAGCCGTCGGACAATATGACCGCCGGCGTGTCGTTCTCGAGGATGGCGGCGAGCGTCCCGACGGGGGGCTTGTCGCAGGCGACCACGGCGATGAGGCCGGCGACGCCGTTGGCGGCGAGGTGGACGTCGGCGACGTCGTGGACCAGCTCGCTGCCCTATGAGGGAGAAACGCATCTGCGGCGTCCCGTTGAGCTGCCCGTCCGACACCCCGAGCGTGAAGGCCGGTGCGATCAGCCGGACCCCGAGGTCGTCCTCGGCGATGCGGCGATGGAGTGCCGCCTGGACGGCCTGCACCTTGGCGGTGACGCCCAGATAGCACTGGCTGTCGCCCAGGTTGCCGATGACGGCCCAGACCGGATCGTGGATCTTCTCGACGTCCTCACCCAAGAAGTTGGCCGTGCCGACCCGCTGCACGTCGCGCCCGGGGTTGAGGGACACGAGCGTGCGGGTTTCTGTGTCGTCCGACGTCATATGGGCGACCAGCATATGAGGTGCCCTGGCACCTCATATGCGCTGGGCGGATCAGGCGGGCATGGGCGCGGGCGATGGGGACGACACGACCACGGGGACGGGATCGGGCGTCACCTCGACGCCGATGCTCGGGATGGTGCGGTCCATCCACCGCGGCATCCACCAGTTCGACCGGGCCCAGGATTTCCATGATCGACGGGACCAGCATCATGCGCACCACGGTGGCGTCGACCAGCACGGCCGTCGCCAGCCCGAGCCCGAAGACCTTGAGGATGTGCAGCGGGTCCTTTATGACGAAGGAGGCGAAGACGCAGAACATGATCGCCGCGGCCGCCGTGATGATGCGGCCCGTCACGGCGAGGCCGTCCGCCACCGCTAGTCGAGTTGTCGCTCGTGCGCAGCCACTCCTCCCGGATGCGCGAGAGCAGGAAGACCTCATAGTCCATGGAGAGCCCGAACAGGACGACGAACAGCGCCACGGGGATCCACGGATCGATCGGCCCCGTCTCGCCGATGCCGATGATGCGCCCGCCCCAGCCCCATTGGAAGACCGCCACCATCACGCCGTAGGCCGCGCCGACGCTCAGCAGGTTCATGATGACGGCTTTGAGGGGCAGCACGAGCGAGCGGAAGACGACCATGAGGAGGATGAACGAGAGGATCAGGACGGCGCCGATCACGACGAAGAGTCGGTGACCGAGGAAGTTGGCGGCGTCAATGCTGGCGGCGGTCTGCCCGCCCACCTGCGCGTTCACGGTCGTGCCGTTCGTGACGGGCGGTATGACGTCGTTGCGCAGCGTCTGCACGAGCGCCTCGGTCTGCGACGACTGTGGTGACGTGGTCGGGTAGACGATGATGACTGCCCCGGTGTGGTCTTTGTTGAATTCGGGCGGGGTGACGAACGCGATGCCGTTGCGATGGGATGCGATCGCCTGCTGGAGGCGGTCGACGGTGGCGGTATTCGTGGCCTGGCCGGAGGGGCCCTGCATGTCGGCCGCGATGACGAGGGGGCCGTTGAAGCCCGGGCCGAAGCCCTGCGCCAAGAGGTCGTAGGCCTGCCTCGTGGTGAGGGAGGTCGGGTCGTTGCCGGCGTCGGTGAAGGCGAGGCGCATGCTGAACAACGGGAGGGCCAGCCCGATGAGGACGAGGACGGCAACTGTGCCCGTCACCCAGGCCCTTCTCTGGACGAAGCGACTCCAGCGGTACCAGAAGCCGTCGGGCGGCGGAGGCCCGCCGGTCTGGAGCAGCCGGGGCACGTGCAACTTGTCGATGGCGTTGCCGGCGAAGCCCAGCATGGCGGGCAACAGCGTCAGCGCGGCAATCAGCACCATCAGCACGGCGGCGATGCACGCCGTCGCCAGCCCGATCATGTAGGCCTGCCCTATGAGGTAGAGCCCGAAGAGCGAGATCACGACGGTGCTGCCGGCGAAGAGGACCGACCGGCCTGAGGTCATGAGCGACGTGACCACTGCGTTGCGGGGATCCCGACCTTCGAAGATGCCCTGCCGGTATCGAGTGACGATGAAGAGGGCGTAGTCGATGCCCACGCCGATGCCGATCATGGCGGCCATTTCGGGCGAAAAAATCGGCACCGTCAGCACGTGCGTGAGCAGCTCGAGCAGTCCGATGCCGATGCCGAGCCCCGCCAGCGCGGTGATGACCGGCAGGCCCATCGCCACGACGGACCCGAAGGCCAGCAGCATGATCAGGATGGCGGCGGTAATGCCGATGCCCTCGCTCGGCCCCGGGGCCGCCGTGGCGGCGGCGCTGATGGGGGTGCCGCCGAGTTCGACCCGGAAACCGTCGTGCGCCGCCGACTGCGCCGTGCTGATGACCTTCTTGATGGCCGGGACCGGAATGTCGGCGGTATCGGTCGTGAACTGGACCTGGGCGAAGGCGATGTTGCCCCGGATCTGGTGGGCACCGGCGGCCGAGAACGGGCTGGTGACGCTCTGGACGTAGGGCAGCGGCTCCAGGCTGGTCACCACCTTGTCGATGGCCGCCCGGTTGGCCGTCCCCGTGATGGGCGAGTTCGTCTGGAAGACGACGTCGGCGGTGTCCCCCGACTTCGCGGGGAACCGCTCTTGGAGAATGTTGAGCGCCTGCTGGGACGGGGTGTTCCCCGCAGTGAACTTGTTCTCGAAGTGCGTGCCCACCATTTGGGCGACGACCGTGACCCCGATGATGGCCAGGATCCATATGACCAGGACGGTCCGGCGGCGGTCGTAACAGACGCCGGCCAGGCGCCCCAAAGCCGTCCCGCCCTGCTTCCGATGTCCCTGCCGAGCCGGCAGGCCTCCCCGACCCTGCTCGCCCACCTCTTCCCTCGGCCACGGCCCCGTTAGTATTCATCACTGATGAGTTGTAACACAGAATTCCCCAGTGGTGAATACCCCAATCTTCAGCCCGGCGGTGACCTCATATGAGTGCGGCAGCGGCTGCGGCCGCCGGCCGCCGGCCGGGCAACGTCGACACCAGGGGGCAGATCATCGACGCGGCCAAGCGGGTCTTCGCTGCGAAGGGCTACGACGGGGCGAGCCTGCGCGCCGTCGCCCGCGAGGCCGAGGTGGACCCGGCCCTCGTGCACCACTACTTCGACGGAAAGGCCAGCCTCTTCGTGGCCGCCATGGCCCTGCCCTTCGACCCTCGCACGGTCGCCATGCACGAGCGCACTCGAGCTCGTCCGCCAGCACGGGCACCTTGGTGATCACGGGCTTCCTCTCCATGTGGGACCACGCGGAAGGAACGGGCTCTTCGTTCGCCGCCTGCGTCGCGGGAATGGCGGCGTCGACGAACGTGGCCGATGCCATGCGCGAGTTCGTCGCCGAGCGCATCTGGGAAAAATCCCCGACCATCGAAGGCGAGAGCGAGGACCTGACGCGCCAGCGTCGCGCACTCGTCTCTTCGCAACTGATGGGTCTCGCCTTCATCCGCTACATCCTCCGGGTCCCGCCGATCTCTACGACCACGCCCGAGGAGATCGGGCGCTGGGCCGGACCGACGTTGGATCACTACATGGTGGGCGACATCGACTGATTCGAACATCGGCCAGTCATGGCGACCGTTCTCCTCCGATGCCCGACACTTCTGTCAACCACGGTCAACTCGGCGCCGCCCTGATCAGTTCGGTGGCCGCCACGCCGAAGGAGGAGCTCTGGTCCGAGCTCGACGAGCTCTTCCGCCTGCGGGAGAGCACCGAGGGAAAGCTCGCCCTCCGCTTGGCGGAGTTGGAACGGAGACAGGCCTTCAGGGACGAGGGCGCGACATCCATCGCACACTGGGTCACGGAGCGCTACGGCATCTCGTCGGCGACTGCACGGACGTTGACCCGTGGCGGCGAGAAGGCCTGGGACCTGCCGCACCTCATCGGTGCCGTCTGCGCCGGAGACATCTCCTTCGACAAAATGCGAGTCGTGGCCGACGTGGCCACACCGGAAACGGACGAGGGGTTGAAGGAGCGGGCCCGGCGCTGCACGGTGCGGGAGCTGACCGACGTCGCCCGCACCATGGCGCAGGTCGCCGCGTCCCACTCCCCCGCCGCGTCTCGCTCGGATCACGATCGCCGCTTCGTCCGCTTCAACGACCCCTTCCGCACCGTGACGGCACAGCTCCCGGCCGCGATCTACGCCGAGGTGCGCACCACATTGGAAGCCCGTGCCCGCAAGGTGCCCACCGACGGCGCGACGCCGTGGGATCAGCGCGTCGCTGACGCCCTCACCGAGATCGTGAGCGCATCGAACGCCGGCACCGCGCCTGAGGGGACCACGGGCAGCCCGCACCTCGTGGTCGTCCACGTCCCGCTCGATGCCCTCGTCGACGACGCCGTCGAGCCCACGGAGCTCGCCGGCGAGCTCGAGCAGAACGGCTTGATCGATCGGGAGACCGTGCAGCGGATCGCCTGTGACGCCACCATCGCCGTCGCCATCGACGATGACGCCGGCCACACCATGTACGAGGGCCGGGCCCGGCGCTCTCCGACCGACGCCCAGCGGCGGGAAGTGATGCGGCGAGACCGCCACTGCCGGTTTCCCGGCTGCACCAACGTGACCTTCACCAATGTGCATCACATCGTTCCGTGGAAACCGGACGGCCGGACCGATATCGACAATCTCGCGCTCACGTGCCTGCATCACCATCATGTGGTGCACAGCAATGGATGGACGATGTCGGGGAACCCGAACGATGAGCTGCATTTCGTCGGTCCGAGCGGCCGGGTCATGACCTCGCGCCCCTCGCCGTTGTGGACGAGGGCAACGGACCGGGGCAGGTCAGCCGCGGCGGCTCCGTAGCTCCGCCGCCACTTCCTTCCCGTTCGCCTTCCCCGAGGTCGCCTTCATGACCGCACCGGTGAAGAACCCCATCAATTTGTCGTCACCCTCGACGAAGCGCGCCCACTCGTCGGCGTGGGCGGCGATCACCTCGTCGAGCACGGCACCCAGCGTGTCGGACGCCAGTGCCTCGAATCCCATCTCCTTGGCCACCGCGCCCGGGTCTCCCCCGCCGCGCTCGAGCAGCGCACCGAGCACGGCCTTCGATTGGGTGGCGGAGAGCTGACCGCCTGACTCCATCGCCAGTGCGGCGGCGTACGTCCCGGGGTCGAGGGCTCGACCGGCCTGGCCCTGGGCGGCGACCTCGTTGGCAGCACGGGCCAGGGCGAGGGCGACGGGCACGCCGGCATCGGCGGCCGTCGTCACCAGCGTGTCGAGACCCAGGTCGACGACCGCGTGGATCTGGTCCGTCTCGGCTTCGGTCGGCGCCCCACCCAGCGCCGACGCCAGGACCGCCCGGCGGTCCGCCGGCATGGCACCCAGGCCGGCCCGCACCCTCTCCTGCCACGCCGCGTCCGGCGCCAGTGGCACCAGGTCCGGCTCGGGGAAGTAGCGGTAGTCGTTGGCCTCCTCTTTGGAACGCATCGAATCAGTGCGCCCCGCCGACTCGTCCCAGTGCCGGGTCTCCTGCGTCACGGTGCCACCGGACTCGAGGAGGGCGATCTGGCGCGCCGCTTCGTACTCAATGGCCCGCACCAGCGAACGCAGCGAGTTCAGGTTCTTGATCTCGCATCGGGTGCCGAAGGCCTCGGTGCCGCCCGGCCGGACCGAGACGTTGGCGTCCACCCGCATGGACCCCTCCTCCATCCGCCCGTCCGAGGCGCCGGTGGCCACGAGGATCCCCCGCAATTCGCTGGCGTAGGCCCGGGCCTGGGCCGCCGTGCGGATGTCGGGCTCGCTCACGATCTCGACCAGGGGGACGCCCGAGCGGTTGTAGTCGACCAGCGCGTGCAGAGCGGAGTTGATACGACCGCTCGCCCCGATGTGCGTGAGCTTGCCCGTGTCCTCCTCCATGTGGGCCCTCGTCACGCCCACCCGGAACCCGTCGGGAAGCTCGAGCCACCCGTCGACGTTCAGCGGGAGGTCATATTGGCTGATCTGATAGTCCTTGGCCTGGTCCGGGTAGAAGTAGTTCTTCCGCGCGAACTCCGACGAGCGGATGTCGCAGTGCAGCGCCGCCCCGATCCGCATGGCGAACTCGACCGCCTGCTCGTTCAACACGGGCAACGAGCCCGGCAACCCCAGACAGGTGGGGCAGATGTTCACGTTCGGCTCGTCACCGAAAGCGTTGCGGCACCCGCAGAAGAGCTTCGTCGCCGTCTGCAGCTCGCAGTGCACCTCGAGCCCGACGACCATCTCCCAGTCCGTCATGACGTCGCCTCCGGGGCATGGTCCTCCACGACCTGGGCCACGCGGAACAGCAGCGCTTCCTGCAGCGCCGGCGCCAGCACCTGGACCCCCACCGGCAGCCCGTCGGTTCCGACGCCGAACGGCACCGAGACGGCCGGGTGACCCGACAGATTCGAAGGAATGGTGCAGACGTCGTTCATATACATCGCCATCGGGTCGTCCACCTTGGCGCCCACGTCGAACGCCGTCGTCGGCGCCGTCGCACCCAGCAACACGTCATAGGAGGAGTACGCCCGGTCGAACGCCTGCATCACCAGCGTCCGCACCCGCTGCGCCTGCGCGTAGTAGGCGTCGTAGTAGCCGGCCGACAACGCATACGTCCCCAACATGATCCGACGCTTGACCTCCGCCCCGAACCCCGCCGTCCGCGTCGCCGTGTTCATGGAGGCGGCGTCCTCCGCATCGACGCGCAGCCCGTAGCGGACCCCGTCGTAGCGGGCCAGATTCGACGAGGCCTCGGCCGGCGCGATCAGGTAGTAGGCCGACAACCCGTAGCCGAACTCGGGCACCGACACTTCCTCCACCTTGGCGCCGGCACCGGCCAGCGCGTCGGCGGCCTCCCGCACCCGGGCCACCACGTCGGGCGCGCACCCGTCGACCAGGTCGCGGCACACCCCGACCCGTATGCCCTCCACGCCGTCACGCACCGTCGCCAACGTCGGCTCGGGCTGCGACGGCAACGAGGTGCTGTCGAGCGGATCGTGGCCCGCCAAGACGTCGAACAACAGTGCGGCGTCCTCGACGGTCGTCGCAAACGGTCCGATCTGATCGAGCGAACTGGCGAAGGCGACCAACCCGTACCGCGACACGCGTCCGTAGGTGGGTTTCATCCCGACCACCCCGCACAAGGCCGCGGGCTGGCGGATGGAGCCGCCGGTGTCCGAGCCGAGTCCGAGCGGAGTGAACCCAGCCGCCACCGCGGCGGCGGAACCACCGCTGCTGCCGCCCGGAACCTTGCTGGTGTCGCGCGGGTTGCGCGTCGCCCCGAAGGCCGAGTTCTCCGTCGAACTGCCCATGGCGAACTCGTCCATGTTCGTCTTGCCCAGTGCGACGGCGCCGGCGCGGCGGAGCGTCTCGACGACGGTGGCGTCGTAGGGCGGGCGCCAGCCCTCCAAAATTCTGGAACCGCACGTCGTCACGGCGCCCCGCGTGCACAGGTTGTCCTTCAGGGCCACCGGCACGCCGGCCAACGGGCCCGGATCGTTCCCAGCCGCCACCGCCGCGTCGACCGCGTCGGCCGCGGCCCGGGCCTCGTCGGGCAGAGCGACAAGAAGGCGTGGTATTCGCCGTCGCCGGCAGCCACCGCGGCCAACGCCTCGTCGACGACCTGGCGGGCCGAGCGCTGCCCGGAGCGGACTTCCGCCGCCACGCTCGTCGCCGTCGTCACGTCGCCTCGCCGCCGATGCGCGGCACGCGGAAGCGATGGTCCTCCACCGAGGGAGCCACGGCCAACACTTCATCGCGGTCGAGACTCGGGCGGGGCTCGTCGGCCCGCAGCACGTTGCGCAGGGGGATCGGGTGCGACGACGGCTCCAGGTGCGACAGGTCGAGCGACGCCACGTCGGCGGCGTGGTCGAGCACGGTGCGCAGCTGCGCCGTGAAGAGCTCGACCTCCTCGTCACTCAGATCGAGCCGGGCCAGGCGGGCCACGTGCACGACGTCCTCGCGGCTCAGCGCGGACCGGTCGTCCGTCACGAGCGCGGCGGCAGCACGCCGCTCACGAACGCAACCGTCCGCGCTTCAATCTCGTCCTTGTCCCAGTCCAGCGTGGCCACGTGGAAGCTCCGCTCCAACATCACCTGCTCCACCGGACCCTTGGCCCGCTCCACCAGCTTCTGACTCGAGACCGGGTCCACCACGTGGTCCTGCACGCTGGTGAAGACCAGGACCGGGCAGGTCACGGACCCGAGATCCTTCTCGACCTCGGCCGCCGCGCCGAACAGCGAGAGCGTGGCCCGCAGCGGGAGTCCGGGGTAGGCCGCCTCGACGGCACCCTCCATTGCGATGTCCGACCCGATGCCGGGGGCCACCTCGTCGCCGCCGTCGATCATGGCCTGTATGAAGCCGAGGGTGTCGGCGTCGGGCGGCGAGAGAAGCGGGTTCACCACGGCGATCGCGGCGATCTCGGGGTGATGCTCGGCCAGCCACACGCTGAGCATGCCGCCCATGGAGAGCCCGACCACCACGACGGCGTCACTGCGCGCCGCCAGCTCGGTGAAGGCCTTCTCGGCCGCGGCCGACCAGTCCTCCCAAGTGGTATCGAGCATGTCCTCTATCTGCGTCCCGTGGCCCGGAAGGAGCGGCAACTCGACGGTGAACCCGGCGTCGGCCAGTGCCAGCGCCAGTCCGCGCATCGACTGGGGGTTGCCGGTGAACCCGTGCAGGACGAGCGCACCGCGGGTATCACCGGTCGCCGAATACGGCTCTGCACCGGGGATTATGGAAGAAGCCACAGTGGGGCAGCCTACCGGCGGGCACGGTAGGGTTCCGGCGGCCGGATCTCGACCAAAACCTGACCGAAGACGAAGGAGCACCGCAATGCCGTCGTACCCGTTCCTGAGCGACGAGTGGCTGGACGAGGCCCGCAACATCCGCGCCGAGTACGAAGGCAAGACCGCGCCGATCCCCCACGTCGTCCGTATGAACCTGGTGGTGACCACCGTCCCGTTCTCGGACGAGGACATTTTGGCCCACATGGACACGACGAGCGGCGAGCTCGTCCTCGACACGGGGCACATCGAGAACCAGGACCTCAAGGTCGTCGTGGACTACGACACCGCCAAGGCCATCCTCATAGAGGGCAACCCCCAGGCCGGGATGCAGGCCTTCATGGCCGGGAAGATCCGCGTCGAGGGTGACATGGCCAAGCTGATGGCCCTGCAGGCGGCGCCGGCTGCGGCCGACCCTGCGACCGCCGAGATGACCGCCCGCCTGCGCGATATCACCTCGTAGACGACGGCTGCCCTGCCGGCTATACCGTGTCGGCCCGGCGCAGGGCGGCCCGTTCCTCCCGGGGCATCGACCGGATGAAGAGCGCGCAGACCACTGCGAGCGCCGCCGCCCCGGTCCCGACCCAGAAGGCGACGCTGAAGCTGTGCAGCAGCGCGGTGCTGTGGTGCACGTTGGCCAGGCCGGATCGCCGGGCGATCGACTCCTGAATGGTCAGGACCGCCTGAATGCCGGCCACCTCCCCGACCTGGGTGGCCAAGAGCTGCGCCGCGCTCATGACGCCGTACTCCGACGCCGCCAGCTCGTTGGACATGGTCGCCGATGTCGCGGGGTTGGACACGCCCATGCCGAGGCCCGAGAGGGCGAGCGCCACCAGAATGACCACCAGGCCCGCCGACTCGGTGAGCGTGGCGAACAGGATCATGGAGACGAGGAGTGACCCCGCGCCGAAGAGCGTCGCCGTCCGCTCCCCCGTGCGCACCGTCATGTACCCCGCGATGGGCGCGCTGATGGCGAAGACGAGGGGCCGGGCCACCGAGATGAACCCGACCTGGGACACGCTGTAGCCGTAGACCTGCTCCATGAGGAGCGGGAACAGGAAGAAGCCGCCGAAGTAGGCGAAGCTCGAGAACGCCTTGGTCCCCATGGGGAACGTGAAGTTCCGACGGCGCCAATACTTGGTCGGCATCAGAGGCGTGGCGAAGGTGAGCTGCTGGCGGACGAAGACCACGGCCAGCACAATCGCCACCAGCCCTGACGTGATCACCGCCGGCGACGTCCAGCCGACGATCGGGCCGATGCTCAGAACCAGCATGGCGGCCGTGACGGACCCGGCCAGGCTCCAGATGCCGACCCAGTCCATGCCGTCCCAGACGCCCGGGTGCCGCACCCGTTCGCGCCCCCACCGGCGCCGACCGCTGACGCCTTCGCTACTGGCAGCCGCAGCTCCGTCGGCCGGGACAGCGCCGCCGTGGCGTACGCGCATCCGCCGGTCAGAAGGCAGCAGGAGGGCCACGACGATGGAGGCGATGACCAACAGCACCAGCTGGCCCCAGAACAACGTGCGCCATCCGAAGAACTGGATCACCGGCGAGCCCAGCGTCACGCCGAGCACCGGGCCCCCGGCACCCACCAGCGACCACCACCCCAGCGCCTTGACGCGGTCCTGGCGTGAGAACAGCTCCAGGATGATCGCCATCGACGCCGTGCCGGTCGCGGCGCCCTGCACACCATCGAGCGCACGGGCGAACAGCAACATGCCGACGTTGGGCGCCGTCGCGGTGAGGATGGCGCTGACCATCGCCCCCAGCAGTCCGAACTGGTAGAGCCGGCGGTGGCCGAAGAGGTCCCCGGCCTTGCCGAAGAAGGGCGCCGCCACGCCGAAGGCCAGCAACGGGCCCGTCGAGGCCCACGCGAGCACCGAGAAGTTCGTGTTGAAGTCCGCCTTGACGGTGGGCAGCGCCACCACGAACACGGTGAAGGTGATGTTGAGCGAGAGCAGCCCGGCCAGGAGCGCGACCAGGGCCCACCACTGGTAGCGGGGGCTGCGCACGGCCCGGTCCGTGACCCTCCGGTGCAGCAGGGCGAACCAGTTCGTCTCGACGGAGCCGTCCGCCCCCATCGTCCCCATGGCGCCGCCGCCGGGGTCGAAGTTGGGGTCCAGCAGGACGTCAGCCTGCTCGTCCCCGGAATCCTCCACCTGGGACACCCTAGGTGGCGGCCCCAGGCGCTTCTCGCCCTCCAAGGCCCTCAAAACCACGGACCGGACGAGCGCTGATCCGACCGGACCGGACCGTCAGCGCAGACCGCGCAGGCGGAACCACCAGTTCGGGTCGCGCCCGTGGGCATGGAAGTGATTCGGTATCTGGCGCATCACCCGGTCGACCGCCCACTCGCCCTCACCGAAGCGGGCATCGGCGACCCGGGAGAGCTCGGCCACCATGTGGTCGACGTCGCTCTCCGGTGGCGTCGGTCCGTGGTGCTTCCACACCACCATGGGCACGCCGCACACCTCGCAGTCGGCCACCCAGCAGACGTCGTCCTCGTGATGCCACTCCGACAGATGTGCCGCCTCGCACAGGTCACAGTCGGGGTCGAACGGGAGGGCCGTCACGGGACTGAGCGTACGGGAGAGCGGGCGGTGGGGACGCCGGAGCGAAATCGGACGTCAGTGGGTGAAGATCTGGACGGACGAGCCCGTCGGCACCGTCGACCCCACCGAGGGCTGCGTGCCGCTGACGTTGTTGCTCGGGCTGCCGGACACCCCCGAGACGGTCAGGCCCTGTGCCTGCAGGGCCGACGTCGCCTGCGACACCGTGTCACCTATGACGTTGGGGACGGTCGTCGTCGGCGGACCGGTCGAGATGTTGACCGCCACCGCGGACCCATATGGGGCCTGCGCGCCGCTGGCCGGCGACGTCGATATGACCTGCCCGGACGGCACGGTCGTACTGGACTCGTTGTTCTGCGTGGCCGTCAGGCCGACCGCCTGCAACGCGGCCTGCGCCTGGGCGAACGAATAGCTGGTCGGGATGGCTCGGCACGGTGGCCGGCTCGTGGCCCAACGAGGGGACGAGCGTGATGGTGGACCCGTAGGGCGCCTTGGTCGGGTTCTGCGTCGCGTTGATCGACCACAGCACCAACACCGAGGTGGGCACGGTGTCGCTGTATGTGCCGGGCGCGCAGACGGACTGGAAGTGCGCCGATTGCAGCGCCGTTGCCGCCTGCGCACAGGTCATACCGGACAACGAGGGCACGGTCACGTCCGGCTTCCCGCTGGACAACACCACGTTGACCGTCGAGCCCTCCTTCTGCGACACCCCCGGCTTCGGGCTCTGCGACACCACGTCGCCGGCGGCCACGGTGATGGACGTCACCGGGGCGCCTTCCTTCAAGGTCATATGGACCTTGTCCACTGCCGCCTTGGCCTGCGCCAGCGGCAGGTTGACCACCGTCGGTACCGGGTGCGATGCCGTGAACACGTTCGTGGCGAAGGCCGTCACGAGCCCGGCGACCAGAATCACCGCCAGCGCGATGGCGCCACCGATCCACCACCACTTCTTGCTCTTCTTGGGCCTGTACGGCTCCGGCGGCCCTCCGGTGCTCAGGATCGCATCGCGCCGGCGCTTGCGCTTCGAAACCGGCGCCGAGTTCGGGTCGGCACCCGGCTCGGCGTCGAAGAGCTCGCCCGGTCCCGCCCGCGTCCCGATCGGCGTCCCCGGCGCCAACCCGGGGGCGATGGCGGTGCCGTCGCCGATGGCCGCACGGCACGCGCGCCCGCCGCCGTCAACCCCGAGTCGGTCAGCTCCGTCACCCCCGGCGCACGGAATCCGGCGATAGGAGCGGAGGCCTCGAGCTTCGGCATGATCAGAGGCAGGGCCGAGGGCGTCGGCAGCGCGGCCGCCAGCGCGCCCAGCCGGGCCGCCAGGCCGGCGGCGTCGAGGCGGGACGCCACATCGGGCGCCGCGGCACGGGCCAACACGTCGTCGAGGGGCCCGAGCAGGGCATGGTGCGGCAAGGGCTGGCCGATGCGGGCGGCCAACGTCCCCATGGTGGTGTCGGTCACGAAGGGGACGACCCCCGTCACGGACTCATAGAGGACGAGCGCCAGCGAGTAGACGTCGGCCCGGCCGTCGACCGACTTTCCTTCGGCGGCCTCGGGCGAGATGTACCGAGCGGTCCCGATCATCGCTCCCGCCGGCTCGGTCCAGGCCGCCTCCGCCAGCGCGCGGGCCACGCCGAAGTCGGCCACCCGCACCCGGCCCTCCTCGTCGAACAAGAGGTTCGCCGGCTTTATATCGCGGTGCACCAATCCGCGCAGGTGCGCGTAGGCCAGACCCTGCGCCACCTCGGTCCCGAGCTGGGCCGCCTGCGAAAGAGACAACCGGATGTCACGATCCAACAAGTCACGAAGGGAGCCGCCACCGAGATACTCCAACACCAGATACGGCCCGTCCGTGTCGTCACCCCAGTCGAAGACGCGCAGCACATGCGGGTGGTTCAAGGACGCCACCGAGCGCGCCTCGGCCCTGAAACGCTTTAGGAAGGCCTCGTCTGTCGCCAACCCCGGTTGGAGCACCTTGACCGCGACGTGACGTTGCAGCGACACGTCCTCGGCCAAGTAGACGTGGGCTGATGCGCCGGTGCCCAAAGCGGAGAGCAGCCGGTACCGCTTCCCAAGGACCCGGCCGATGGAGTCTGAGATCTGGGGCATCGGGGCACGCTCAGGCTACCGACCGCAGGCACGCAGCCGGTGGACACCCCCCGACCAGCAACGGTGGTGATCAAGAAGGCAGTTCACCGGTATCGAGCAACGTCTGGAACGAGGCCGCACTCAGTTGTGGGATGTCCAGGTCCTCGGCCTTCTTCAACTTGCTGGCCCCGGGCGACTCGCCCACCACGAGCACGAACGTCTTCTTCGACACGCTGCCGGGCGACTTGCCGCCCCGCGCCATGATCGCCTCCTCGGCCCCTTCCCGCGTGTACTCGGGGACCGCGCCGGTGACCACCACCGTCTTGCCTTGCAGCGTCTGTGGGAGGGCGGCCGCCCCGGCTGCGCCACCGTCGATTCCGGCGGCGGCACCGGGCTCCTCCATGGACACCCCGGCCTGGCGCAACCGTTCCAGCACGGCCACGTTGGTGTCCGCCGAGAGGAACTCGGCCAGGCTGGCCGCGATAATCCCGCCCACGCCGTCCACCGCAGCCAGCTGCTCGACGCCGGCGCCGGCGACCGCTTCGAGGGTCCCGAAGGCGCGCGCCACCGCCCTGGCCCCCGTCGGCCCCACGTGGCGGATGCCCAGCGCAACCAGCAGTCGGCTCAGCGGCTGCGACCGCGAGGCATCAATGCCCGCCACCAGGTTGGCCGCCGACAGGGCGCCGAATCGCTCCAGGGCGGCGAGCTGCTCGGGAGTCAGGTCATAGAGATCGGCGGCGTCGTTGATGAGGCCGGCGCTGACGAGTTGGAGGACGCGCTCCTCGCCGAGCCCCTCAATGTCCATGGCCCCGCGTGAGGCGTAGTGCGAAATGCGCTGCACGCGCTGCGCCGGGCAGTCGATGTTCGTGCAGTAGGTGTCGCTCTCGCCACCGAGGCGCACGAGCTGCGTGCCGCACGACGGGCACAACGTCGGGAACTTCCACTTCGGCTTGCGGCGCTTGGGCACGCCCGGGCCCTCGCGCACGGGGCCGACCACCTCGGGTATGACGTCGCCCGCCTTGCGCACAATGACGAGGTCGCCCGGGCGCACGTCCTTGGCCGCCACCTGGTCCTCGTTGTGCAGCGTCGCCACGCCGACGGTGGAGCCGCCGACAAAGACGGGCTCGAGCCGGGCGAACGGCGTGGCCCGGCCGGTGCGCCCGATGGAGACCATGATGTCGACCAGGCGGGTCGTGCGCTCCTCGGGCGGGAACTTGAAGGCGATGGCCCACCGGGGCGCGCGTGAGGTGGAGCCGAAGACGTCACGCAGGGCGACCTCGTCGACCTTGGTGACCACGCCGTCGATTTCGTAGGCCAGCGTGTGGCGCGCCTCGGCCAGCTCCTCGCACCGAGCGATGACGTCGGTCATGCCGACGATGCGGTGCGCGTCGGGGCTGACCGGGAAGCCGGCCTTCTTCAGCTGCGACAGGGTCTCGGTCTGCGTGGCGGCCGGCCAGACGTCCTTCCCGCCGGGCCCCGGCTCGGCGCCCTCGACGTCGCCGAGCGCGTAGGCCCAGAAGTGCAGCGGACGCTGCGCCGTGACGTTCGGGTCCTTCTGGCGCAGCGCGCCGGCGGCGGAGTTGCGCGGGTTGACGAAGAGACGCTCGCCGAGCTCGGCCTGACGCTTGTTCATGGCCTCGAACTCTTTGACGGGCATGTAGATTTCGCCGCGGACCTCGAGCACGTCGGGGTAGGGGCCGCCCGCCTTGGCCAGCTCCTTGGGCACGTCGCCGACGGTGCGGATGTTCGCCGTGACGTCCTCGCCCGCGACGCCGTCGCCGCGGGTGGCGGCCTGGACCAAGCGACCCTTCTCGTACGTGAGGGACATGGCCACGCCGTCGACCTTGGGCTCGCACGAGAACGCCAGCGTTTCGAGGTCCAGATCGGGCAGCTGGCGCTTGAGCCGGGCCGCCCAGGCCCGCAGGTCGTCCTCGCTGAACGCGTTGTCGAGGCTCATCATCGGGACCCGGTGACGCACCTCTTGGAACAGGCCCGACGGTGCGGCGCCCACGGATTGCGTCGGGGAGTCGGGCGTCGCCAATACGGGATAGTCGGCCTCGAGCTGCCGCAACTCCACGACGAGAAGGTCGTACTCGGCGTCGGGGATCTCGGGGGCATCGAGCTGGTGGTACAGCTCGTTGTTGTGGATGATCTGCCGGCGCAGGTCGGCGGCGCGGGCTGCAGCCTTCTGCGGGACGTCGTCGCCCGCCATCAGGCGGCGATGCCGGCGCCCACCACGGCGTCGGGGTCGAGCGCGTCGTACAGCGCCACGGTCTGGCCCGGCGCCACCGGGCGCTGCGGGTCGTCGAAGCGGACCTCCATGGCGTCGGCGTCGGCGACCACCGTGCAGGGCACCGGGCGCCCGTGCGCGCTGACCTGCGCCACCGCCCGGGCCCCCGAGACGAGCGGCCGATCGACCCAGGTGAGCGACGGCCCGGCCAACAGCACCGAGGACCGCAGGGCCTCCGCCGCGCTCCCCACGGTCACCCGTCGCGCCGCCACGTCGACATGCGTCACGTACCGCCGCTTGCCGTCACTCCCGTGGCCCATGCCGCGGCGCTGCCCCACCGTGACGAGCTCGACCGCCTGCACGGAGCCGGCCGGCCGGCCTTCGCCGTCCACCACCTCGGCGGGATGCAGCTCGACCCGCCGGGACAAGAACCCCTCCCGGCCGTCGGCGCTCCCGATGAAACACACGTCCTGGCTGTCCGGCTTGCCGGCGGTGCGCAGCCCGAGACGGTGGGCATGGGCCCGCACCTCGTCCTTGGTCATTTCCCCCACCGGGAACACGACGCGCGCCAGCGCGTCCTGGCCGAGCATGGAGAGCACGTAGGACTGGTCCTTGAGGGGGTCGGCGCCCCGTCGGAGCTGCCACGACGAGTCGGCGTCGGCGGTGGCGACACGGGCGTGGTGGCCCGTCGCCAAGCGGTGGAAGCCGAGACGATCGGCGCGGTGCAACAGAAGGTCGAACTTCATGGACCGGTTGCACTCAATGCACGGATTCGGTGTCCGCCCCAAGGCATGCTCCCCCACGTAAGGCGCCACGACGTTGCGGTCGAACTCCTCGGTCAGGTTGAAGACGTGATGGGTGATGCCGAGCTGCTGGGCCACCCGGCGGGCGTCCTCGACGTCGGCCACCGAGCAACAGCCCGAGTCCGACGGGCCGCCCCACAGCTTCAGCGTCGCACCGACCACCTCGTGGCCCTGCTCCACCAGGAGCGCGGCCGCCACGGAGGAATCGACGCCTCCCGACATGGCTACGAGCACCCGCATGGGACCAGTGTGCCACCGTGGCCAGGGAGGCCGAGCGGTACGGCTCAGCCGTCCCGGCGCAGCGCGGCGACCACGGCGGGGACGACAACCAGGGCGCGGTCGACGTCGGCCTCCGTCGTGCCGTAGCCCAACGTGAAGCGCAGTGCTCCTGCGGCCAGCTCCGGTGCGACCCCCATGGCGCTGAGGACATGGCTCGGCTGCAGCGCCCCGCTGGCGCACGACGACCCCCCCGAGACGCAGACATCCTGCTCCCCCAGCGCGACGAGGAGCTCCTCGCGCTCGACGCCCGGGATGCACAGGTGCAGGTGGCCCGGGAGCACCTCGACCCCGCCCCCGGCCCCGGCCGCCGCCGCCGCCGGCACCGTGCGATGGGCGCCCTCGACCGCGTCGAGCAGGCCGTCGCGCAGCCGGTCGCGCAACGCCGCCACCCGCGGTCCCGCCGTGGCCCGTTCGGCCGTCACCAGCCGCAGCGCCGTGGCCAGCCCCACGGCGCCCGCCACGTCCTGGGTGCCACTGCGCCGTTCGCGCTCCTGTCCCCCGCCGTACTGGCGGGGCTCGAGCACGACGCGGCCGGCGATGGCGAGCGCGCCCACGCCGACGGGACCGCCGACCTTGTGCGCGCTGAGCGAGACCATGTCGGCAGAGGCGGTCACCACGGCCAGGTCCACATAGGGTGCGGCCTGGACGGCGTCGGTGAACACGTACGCGTTGGGAGCCCGGCGGTTGATCGTCTCTATGAGGTCGGCCAGCGGTTGGATCACGCCGGTCTCGTTGTTGGCCGTCATGATGGCGACACTCGTGGTCCGCGACGACAACGTGCGGGCCAGCGCGTCGGGGTCCACGAGGCCGGAGGGGTCGACGGGGAGCTCTCGCGTATCGAGGCCGGCTTTGGCCGCGGCCCGGGCTGCTTCGCGCACGGCCGGGTGCTCGACGGCGGAAGAGAGGAGCACCGCCTCACCACGGTCCTGCCGGGCCGCCTCGGCCGGCCCCAAAAGGGCCAGATTGGCCGACTCGGTGCCGCCTGAGGTGAAGACGATGTCGCCGGGGTCGCGCCCGAGGAAGGCGGCCACCTCGTCGCGCGCCTCTTCGAGCAGGCGCCGGGCCCGCTGTGCCGGCGGGTGGCTGCCGGTGGGATTGCCGAGGACGCCGTCGTGCACGTCGGCCATGGCGGCCGCCACCTCGGGCCGCAGCGGCGTGGTGGCGGCGTGATCGAGGTAGGTCAAGCCGTCAGCGACGTAGACGGTCTTGGCGTTGGTGAACTCCTTGAGCCCCAACTCCGAGAGCTCGCGCCCGTAGCCCGACTTCTTAATGCCGCCGAAGGGCAGCTCGGGCATGGAGGCCACCATGGCGTTGACGAAGACGGCGCCCGCCTCAATGCCCTCGACGCACTTCGCCAGCTCCGCCTCGTCGGCGCCCCAGACGCTCGAACCGAGCCCGAAGGACGTGTCGTTGGCGGCGGCGATGGCGGCGTCGACGTCGGGGACACGGATCACCATGGCGACGGGTCCGAACATCTCCACCTTGGCGATCGGCATGTCGGTCGTGACCCCCGACAGGACGGTCGGGGCGAACCACCAGCCGTCGCCATCGGGGATCGGCGCACCGTTGTGCACCGTGGCGCCCTGCTGGAGCGCCTGCTCCACCTGACCGACGAGCTCGTCCCGCGCCGACTCGGTCACGATCGGCCCGATGTTGGTGGCCGGGTCGAACGGATCGCCCACGACGAGTGCATCCATGGACGCAATGAAGCGGGACTCGAACTCGTCGGCCACCGCGTCGACGACGATGAACCGCTTCGACGCAATGCAGGACTGGCCGTTGTTCTGGACCCGGGCGGTGACGGCGGTGCGGACCGCGTCGTCCAGGTCGGCGCTGGCCAGCACGACGAAGGGATCGGACCCGCCCAGCTCGAGCACCGTCTTCTTCAGGGCGTCACCGGCGGCGGCGGCCACCGACATGCCCGCCGGCTCGCTGCCCGTCAGGGTGACGGCGGCAATGCGGGGGTCGTGGATCAGCGCCGCGATGTCCTTCGACGGCACGAACAGGTTGGAGAAGGCGCCGTCGGGCAGGCCCGCCCGCCGGAACAGGTCCTCGAGGGCCAGCGCGGTCTGCGGCACGTTGGACGCGTGCTTCAGCAGGCCCACGTTGCCGACCATGAGGGCCGGGGCGGCGAAGCGGATCACCTGCCACAGCGGGAAGTTCCACGGCATGATCGCCAGCACGGCGCCGAGCGGCTGGTAGTGCACGTAGGACTTGGAGCCGTTGGTGGCGATCGGCTGATCGGCCAGCAGCGCCTCGCTGTTCTCGGCGAACCAGCGCAGGCCGGCGGCACACTTGGAGACCTCGGCTTTGGCGGCGGCGAAGGTCTTGCCCATTTCGGTGGTGAGGATGCGGGCGACGACCGGGACCTCGCCCTCGAGGAGCTCCGCCGCGGTGATCAGGTGGCGCGCCCGCTCCTTGTACGAGGTCGTGCGGTAGTCGGCGAAGGCGACCATGGCCTGGGCGAGGATGGCCTCGACCTCTTCGGGGGTGTGGGCGGGGAACTCCTTCTCCGTCTTTCCGGTGGCCGGGTTGATGGTGGCGAAAGGCATATGACCAGTTTGCCTGCTCGCAGCCGACCTCATACGGGGGTACGGTGCTGCACGGGGTCAGCCGGGCAGGCCGAGGTGCTCTGGGACCGACCTCCGTATGAGCTTGCCCGTCGCCGTGTGGGGCAGATCCGTGGTGGCGAAGTACGACTTGGGCCGCTTGTACGGGGCGAGCCGGGATGTGGCGGCGGCCCGCAGGGCCTCCTCGGACGCGGTCGCCGCCGACGGGGAGGTGCGGCCGTCGGTCACGTAGGCGGCGCAGACCTTCTGGCCCCACTGGTCGTCGGGCACGCCGAAGACGGCCACCTCGGCGATGCCGTCCACGGCGGCCAGGACGTTCTCGACCTCGGCGGGATACACGTTGACGCCCCCGCTGATTATGAGGTCGTGGCGCCGTCCGGTCAGGTAGAGGAAGCCGTCTGTATCGAGCCGGCCGAGGTCGCCGACGGTGCACGCGTCGCCGTTCCAGGCGGCGGCCGTGGCCTCTGGGTTCTCCCAATAGCTGAAACGGGCGAACTCGGGCATGTCGCACCAGATGGTGCCTTCGGCGCCGCCGCCTTCTGCGCCGACCTGCTCTATGCGGAGTCGCCGGCCGTGACGGGCCCGGCCGACCGTGCCGGGACGCTCGAGCCAGTCCTCCGGTGCGCACACCGAGAACTGGGCCTCGGTGGAGCCGTAGAACTCCCAGACGCCGCCGGGCCGGACGCGTTCCATGGTGGCGCGCTTGACCGTGTCGGGACACGGCGCCCCGGCATGGGCGAGGAGGCGGAGCGAGTCGAAGCGCTCGTCGGGCCCGAGCGCGGGGTCCTGCAGTATGCGGTGCAGGTGCGTGGGGACGAGGAACGCCGTCGTCGGTCGGTGGCGGCGCAGCGTGTCGATGGCCGTGGCGGCGTGGAAGCGGCTGAGGATGGCCAGCGACCCGCCCGCCAGCAGTGTGGTGCTGGCGAAGCGGACGGACACGGTGTGGTACATCGGCGAGCACACCATGTGCAGGTCGTCGGCATCGAAATGCCAGACGCCCGCCTCGTCCTCGAAGACCTGCCGCGCGGTGCGTTCGTCCCACAGGCCGGTGGTGACGCCCTTGGGTCTGCCGGTGGTGCCCGACGTGTAGTGCATCGGACGGGTCAGGGGATACGGGGCGAGGTCGGTCGGCGTCCCCGTCACTATGAGGTCGTGGAGCTCGGGCTGGGTGAAGACGCGGAGGGTGGGCCGGGCGTCGGCGGCCAGGTCGTCCCGCTCGGCCTCGGTCAGGGTGGCGTTGAGCATGACGGGGATGAGGCCGACACGGGCCGCCCCCATGGCCGCACATATGAGGTCGGCCGAAGAGCCCAGGGCGAAGGCGACCCGGTCGCCCCGGGTGCAACCCCGGGCCAGCAGGGCGCCGGCGGCCCGGCGCTGGCGGTCCTCCGCGTCGGGCGCGTGCAGGATCTCGACGGTGGGGACGTCCCCGGGCATCGGGGCAGGATACGCCCGACCGCCCGTACGATTGCTGCTTCGTGGAGCCGACCTCATATGACGTCGATGACATCGGGCGGGCCCGGGCGCTGCTCGAACAGGCGCGGCGGGTCGTCGTGCTGACCGGCGCCGGTCTTTCGACGGACTCGGGCATCGCCGACTTCCGGGGGCCCAACGGGGTGTGGACCAAGAATCCCGAGGCCGAGAAGATGGCGACCCTGCAGGCCTATGTGGCCGACCCCGAGTTGCGGGCGCGGGCGTGGCAGAACCGGCTGACCTCGTCCATGTGGTCAGCGGAGCCCAACGCCGGGCACCGGGCGCTGGTCGACCTGGAGCGCAGCGGGCGCCTCGACCTCCTCGTCACGCAGAACATCGACGGGCTGCACCAGAAGGCGGGTTCCGATCCGGCGCGCCTCGTCGAGATCCACGGCACGTCGTTGGAGGTGATGTGCCTCAGTTGCGGCGACCGCCAGCCGGCCGAGGTCGTGCACGACCGCGTCCGGGCGGGCGAGACGGATCCGGCGTGCGCCGCGATCGTCGACAGCGCTGCGTGCGGCGGGATCCTCAAGTCGGCCACCATCAGCTTCGGTCAGAGCCTCGTCGCCGAGGACCTGCTCCGAGCGGAGGATGCCGCGGCCAACTGCGACCTGCTGCTGGCGGTGGGCTCGACGCTGGCCGTGTTCCCGGCCGCCGGCATTGTGCCGGTGGCGGTGCAGCACGGCGCGGTGGCCATCATCGTGAACGGCGAACCGACCGAAATGGACGGCCTGGCCGACGTGGTGTTGCGTGACTCCATCAGCCAGTGCCTGCCGGCGCTGGTGGAGGGGCTGACCCCTACTTCTTCTCTGTCGTGATCCCGGCGTCGGCCTTCGCCTTGCGACGGGGCTTCAGCGCGAACCACCAGATGCTGGCGATCGTCCCGAGCGTCACGGCGGCAGCTGCCACCGGCTTGACGACTTTGTGACCGCTCTTTGCCATGGCGGGCACCTTACCCGTCGGGGCTGGGACGGGCCCGGGAACCGGGACCTCACGGAGCGGTTGCGGAGCAGGCACAGGCCCCGTCCCGCCACCATGGGGGCCCTCGCCGCCGATCGGCCCGGCTCAGACGGTGGCTTCGACCGACCGTTCCTCCTTGTAGGCCCTGGCCGCCTGGACCAGGGCGTCGAACGGCCGTTGGTCCATGGACTCTTCGGGGTGCCACTGGACGGCCAGGACGAAGCGGGCCGATGGAAGTTCGACGGCCTCCACGACGCCGTCGCCGGCTCGGGCGGTGACGACCAGGTCTCGGCCGAGGTCACGGATGGCCTGGTGGTGCGAGCAGCGGACGGTGGCGGAGGATCCGAACACATCGGCCGTCCTGGTGCCGGGCTCGGTCGCCACGTCGACGTCCTCGAAGACCATGGGGGCCTTGCGGTGGTCGAGGTTCCCGACCACGTCGGGCAGGTGCTGGTGCAGCGTGCCGCCGAGGTAGACGTTGAGCACCTGGCAGCCCCGGCAGATGGCCAGCACGGGCATGTCCGCCTCGAGCGCGGCGGCCAGGAGCGCCCGCTCGCTGGCGTCCCGGTTGAGGTCGATCCCGCCCACCTCGGGGTCGGGCTCTTCCCCGTAGGCGCCCGGGTCGACGTCGCCGCCACCGGTGAGGACGAGGCCGTCGAGCACGCCGATGACCTGGTCCGCTCCGGCCTCGGGGCCACCGGGCGAGGTGCTCGTCGGCGGCACCAGCAGCGGCCGGCCGCCGGCGGCGGCCACCAGCTCGAAATAGGACGCGGGGAGCACGGCGGAGCGGCGCTCCCAATTTCCCCAGGCGGCCGCGTCGACCACGTAGGTCGAGACGCCGATGAGCGGAAGCGGAGGCATCGCGCCAGCGTACCGAGGCCGGGCGGCCGGCTGTACTGGACGCTCGCCGGTGGCGGGGTCAACATGGCGCATGCCCGGACCTGGACGTGAGCTCATTGACGCCGCTATCGCCGACGGGTCGGTCGACACTGTCGTGCTGGCTTTCCCCGACATGCACGGTCGCCCGGTGGGCAAGCGGGTCACGGCGGACTTCTTCACGGCCCACGCGGCCGAGCACGGCATGGAGGCGTGCGACTACCTGCTGGCGGTCGACGTCGACATGAACCCGCTGCCCGGCTACCGCTTCACCAACTGGGACACCGGCTACGGCGACTTCGTCTGCCATCCCGACTACGACACCGCCCGGCTCATCCCCTGGCAACCCGGCACGGCCTTCGTCATCTGCGACCTGACCGACGAGAACGGGGCGCCGGTCGAGGTGTCGCCCCGACGGATTCTGCGACGGCAGTTGGAGCGGGCGGCGGAGCGCGGCCTGCGGATCTGCAGCGCCACCGAGCTCGAGTTCTTCCTCTTCAAGGAGTCCTACGAGGAGGCCGACGCCAAGGGGTGGCAGAACCTCACGCCGCACACCTCCACCATTGAGGACTACCAGTTGCTGCAGACGACCCGCGAGGAATACGTCCTGCGCCGCATCCGCAACGAAATGTGCGCCGCCGGCATCCCGGTCGAGACCTCCAAGGGCGAGGCCGGGCGGGGCCAGCACGAGGTCAACGTCGTCTGGGACGAGGCACTTGTCACAGCCGACCGGCATCTTGTCTTCAAGAACGGCATCAAGGAGATTGCCGCGCAGGAGGGCAGAGCGACAACATTCATGGCGAAGTGGACGATGGACGACGTCGGCTCGTCCTGCCACGTGCACACCAGCCTGTGGGACCCCGAGAGCGGCGTCGCGCTGATGGCCCCCGGTGCCGGCGAGGACGATGGCGCCCCGCACCCCAGCGGGCTGTCGAAGCTGGGTCGCCACTTCCTGGCGGGCCAGTTGCACGCGGCCAAGGAGCTGGCCTGGTTGGCGGCGCCCACGGTCAACTCGTACCGGCGCTACGTACCCGGGAGTTGGGCGCCCACGGCGGCGGTCTACGGCGAGGACAACCGCACATGCGGCTTCCGGCTGGTGGGGCACGGGTCGGGACGCCGGGTGGAGACGAGGATCCCGGGTGCGGACGTCAACCCGTATCTCGTGCTGGCGGGTGCCATCGCGGCGGGACTGTACGGCATCGACCACGAGCTCGAGCCGGGTGCCCCCTACCCCGTCAACGCCTACGAGGCGACCGACGTGCCGCGCATCCCCTCGACGCTGGTCGAGGCCATCGATGCGCTGCGCCACTCGGCGGTGGCGCTCGAGGCGTTCGGGCCCGACGTGCACCACCATCTGCTCAACACGGCCGAGCAGGAGTGGCTGGCCAGCAACCGCCACGTGACGGACTGGGAGCTGTCCCGGAACTTCGAGCGGATCTGATCCTCCGGGACCGGTCCGGCGGCGAGGCGAGGCCGGCTCCCATATAAGGTCGCCCGGTCATGCTGCGCTCGCAACTGTGCTCGGCCGAATCGCTGCGCTCGCCGGCCCTGCGGGCCTGGGCCGAGCGGCTGCGGCCGATGTGGGCGGACGGCGGCGACGACCGCGAGGTCATGCTCCACCGCAAAATGTGGGAGTGGCTCTTCATCGCCGAGGCGCTGCAGGAGCGGGGCATGCTGGCCGACGGGCGCCGGGGGGTCGGGTTCGGGGTCGGGCAGGAGCCGCTGGTGGCGCTCTTCGCCGACGCCGGTTGTGACGTCGTGGCCACCGACCAGCCGCACGAGTCCGCGGTGGCGTCGGGCTGGACGGACTCGGCGGTGGAGTGGTCCGGCGGGCTGGAGCACCTCAACGAGTTCGGGCTGTGCGCGGCGGATGCGTTCGCGCAACGGGTGACCTTCCGCCCGGTCGACATGAACGCGTTGCCGGCGGACCTGACCGGGTTCGACTTTGCGTGGTCGTCGTGCGCCCTCGAGCATCTTGGGACGCTGGCGGCCGGCATGGACTTCGTGGTGGCGCAGATGTCATGCCTGCGCCCCGGGGGCGTGGGGGTGCACACGACCGAATACCTCGTCTCGTCCAACGACGCCACGGTGGAGGCGGGCGGGACCGTCTTCTACCGGCGCCGCGACATTGAGGCGTTGGTGACGCGGCTGCGCCGGGCCGGCCATGACGTCGACATGGACTACACGCTGGGCTCGTCCCCCGACGACGTGCACGTCGACGTGCCGCCCTACACCGACGTGCACCTGCGCACCGAGTTGGCCGGCTACGTCACCACCTCGCTGGCGTTGATCGTGACCAAGCGGTCTGCTTCGGGACGGCCGGGCCTGTTGCGGCGCAGCCGAGGCGAACTGATCCGCCAGGCGGACATACTCGGCCTCCGCGACAGGTCCGCGTGCACCGGCACCCGGGGCGGCAGAATCGTGCGATGGCGTGAGGCGGGTCTGATCGCCATCGGAGAGCGAGGACGGGAAGAAGATGACCGAGACATCTGAGACTGCCCCGGCGAACGAGACCTCTCCCACATCCGTGCAGGCAGGCGACACGGAGAACCCAGCGGCGCCCTGGACACCGCCGTGCCCTCCGGACAATTCCGGGAACAGAGTCGTCTGGGTGGCCGGACTCCTCGTTCTGATTTTGGTTCTCGCGCTTCTGATCGCGTTCCTCGGTTCCTTCCGCCATTGGTTCGCGCTCCATACCGGCACCCTCCACGGCGGGCCCGACGTGTACTACAACTTCTGGTCCGGCTTCGGATCAGACCTCGGTGAGGCAACGTTGATCAGCGCGGTCTGCCTCGGGGTGTACACCGGAGTGCGCAAGGTGAACTGCCACACGAGAGGCTGCTGGAGGATCGGCCATCATCCTCTGGAGGGAACACCCTTCATTCTCTGCAAGCACCATCATCCGCACGTTCCGAACCACGGGGCCACGCATGATGAGATCATCGCCGCGCATCGCAGGTTCAGGGAACGATCGGCTCCGAAAGCTGATGCGTCGACAAAATAGACCGCTTGAACCCGTGCCATGAGACCGGGTGGGCCTAGTGCAGGCGGCGACCGTTCAGTCGTTTGTGGATGGCCTTCGTCTTCTCGTAGAGGTTGACGAACTCCTTGAGCAGCGCGGCGTAGACCTCGCCGGCGGCGGGGTCGGGCTCGTAGGTGGCCTTCACCGTCACCGTGCCCGGGATGTCGCCGACCGACAGGTGGCCGAGGGCGAGCAGCGTGAGCAGCCCGGCACCCCGCACGTTGGCCAGCACCGGGTCCTCGATCTGGCGGATGGTGCGGCCCATGGCGTCGGCGTGGATCTGCGACCACAGGTCGGAGTTGGCGCCGCCGCCGACGAAGGCGAGTGAGGAGAAGGGGCGTTTGCAGTATTTCTCCACCGCTCCGAGCAACCAGGCCGAGTTCGAGCGCGACGCCCTCGAACACCGCCCGCACCATGTCGGCCCGCGTGGACGACAGCGACATGTTGTGGAAGCCGCCACGGATGGTGTGGTCGTCGACCGGCGAGCGCTCGCCGTTGAGCCAGGGCGTGAACACGACGCCGTGGGATCCGACGGGGACGGACGAGGCCATGTCGTTGAGGAGGCCGAAGACGTCGGAAGGTGGCGTGGGATGCGCGGCCCGGGCCAGGGCGTCGTCGGGGAACAGCACGTTGTCGCGCAGCCAGGTCAGGCAGGCGCCTCCCGTCTCGTGCTCGTCGGCCACCAGGTAGCGGCCCGGGAGGCCCGAGGGGAAGGAGGCGATGTTGGTCAGCGCATCGGTCTTCTTGAACGGGACGTGGCAGCTGATCCAGCTGGAGGTGCCGATGTAGAGGTGGCCGTCGAAGTCGGCCACCGCACCCGAGCCGACCGCCGCCGAGTGCAGGTCCCCGGTGCCGGCCACGACCGGCGTGCCCGGCAGCAGGCCGAGCTCGGCGGCGGCGGCCGGGGCCAGCCCGCCGAGCACGCTGCCCGTCGGGACGAGGTCGGGCAGCTTGGCCCGCTCGAGGCCCGCCAGCCCCATCAGCGAGTCGTCGTAGGCGACGGCGTTGATGTCGCGGTTGTCCGTCACCCAGTGCAACGTGATGGAGTCGTGCGAGGCGCGGGCGAGGCCGGTGAGGCGCAGTCCGAGGTAGTCGACCGGCTCGAGGAACACCGCGGCGGCGGCGTAGACCTCGGGGCGCTCTTGGCGCAGGAAGTGAATGTGGCCGACCGGGTCCTTGCCCGACAGGCTCGGGATGCCGCCGGTGCGGCGCACCCACTTGGCCAGCTTGGGGGCGGAGTAGCCCTGGACGTTCAGCGCGCCGCGCACGGTCTCGCGGACGGCGCGGGCACCGCGGGAGTCCAACCAGATGATGGCCGGGCCGACGGCGGCCCCGTCGTTGTCGACGGGCACGGTCCCGGACCACTGCGAGGTGCAGCCCACCCCCACGACGTCGGCGGGGGCGACCCCGGCGTCGGCCAGGGCCTCGCGGGCCGAGGCCACAATGGCATCCCACCAGGCCTGCGGTGACTGCTCGGCGCCACCATCGTCGGTGAGATCAATTCCGACCGCCCGGAAGGCATGGGCCACGACCCGGCCGGTGGACGCCAGAACAGCCACCTTCGGACCGCCGGTGCCGAGGTCGACGGCCAGGACGTGCGGCCGGGACGACTCGACGGGGCGGACCTCGGTGGCCGTTGCGTCACGGAGGATCGGGGGCATGGCGAGGAAGCGTACAGAGCGAGGCCGGCCCGTTTCGGGGCCGGCCTCCGATGCTCTCTCAATCTCCGACGAGGTCGGTCACTCGGCCAGGGCGGCCTCGGTCTCGATCTCGAGGACGACCTTGTTGCCGACCACGACGCTGCCGTCGAGCAGCGAGTGGTTGAAGCTGACGCCGAAGTCGCGGCGGTCGATGGTGGCGGTGGCCGAGAAGGCGACCACGGTCTTGCCCTCCTGCATGGACGGCCCCTCGCCCAGGAACTCGAGGTCGAAGTCGACCGGCTTGGTGACGCCACGGATGGTCAGGTCCGTGCTGAGGACCCAGTTGCTGTCGTCGACCTTCTTGAGGCCCGTGCTGACGAGGTGCAGCGTCGGGTTGTTGGGGACGTCGAGGAAGTCGTTGGTGCGCAGGTGGTCGTCACGCTGCGGCTGGTTGGTGTGGATGCTGGCGGCCTGGACAGTGGCGTCGAGGGTGGAGTCCTCGGGGTTCTCGGCCACGGTGAAGCGTGCCCTCCACTTCGGTGAAGCGGCCCCGTACCTTCGTGCCGACGAGGTGGCGGGCGACGAAGCCGACCTCGGTGTGGGCCGGGTCGATCACGTAGGTGCCGACCTTCGGCAGGGTGGTGGTGGTCTCAGTGGTGCTCATTTTGTGGTCTCCTTGTTCTGACGAGGATTCGTTGCCGGTATTATATCTGACTATACAGATACTTGTCAATCAGATACAATAGGCATTGGGCCCGATTTCGGGGAGACTGAGGGAAGGCGACATGGGAACGGCGACCATTCGGGAGACGGGCGGTAACCAGGGCCGGGGAGAAGGACGCCCCGGCCTGGGCCTCGACGCGCCCGACCAGGCCGGTCAGCCCGGCGGCAGCTGCGGTCTTCTGGGCCAGATCGACGACGACCGCATCCGCCTGATGGGGCTGATCGTCCGCACCCACCGCCGGTTGACCGAGAGCCTCGGCCGCGAGCTCGAGCAGAACGTCGGCATCCCACTCGTCTTCTTCGACGTGCTGATCCACGTCGGGGGCGCCCCCGAGAGCCGCCTCACCATGAGCAGGCTGAGCGCCGACGTGGCGCTGACGACCGGTGGCGTGACCCGCCTGGTCGACCGGATGGTCGAGGCGGGACTGGTGGCACGGGAGAACTGCCCCAACGATCGACGGAGCATTTACGTCGTGCTGACGCCGGAGGGGCACGCGGTGCTCGAAAAGGCCGTTGCCGAACACATCGACGGCATCGACCGCCACCTGATCGCCCATCTGGGCAACGGCGACCGCGCCGCCCTGGAGGTCGCCCTGCTCAAGGTGCTCGACGCCGGCTGCTGAACCACGCCGGCGCGATGACGCGCCAGCGGGCGATATGTCAAGAGGCTCGGGCCCGGTACTCCTCAAGTGCATCAGCCGGCACGTGTGCAATTCCGTCGACCATCTGGTAGCGAATTTCACGCCCATGAACGAGACGCAAGAGTTCCTTTGTCGACATGTCGAGGCGGCGTGCTGCTTCTGATGCCCTGAGCAGTTCAGTTGACATCGGCCCCTCCTTGATTGAGTCCAAGTCTACGGCTGAGGATCTGGATCTGATGCTCGAACGTCTCGGCCGTCCTCAAGTGCTGCCAGCAGGTTCAATGCCTCCTCAAGGTCGAAATGGGCGAAGCGTGGAGGCTCGCCACTCGGAGGGTGCATGACCGGAGACCTCGGGCCAGGAGCGAGCTGATCAGGTCTCGAGGGACTGCGCGAGGCGTTCGAGGGTTCCGCTCATCGTCTGACGGTTTCGCTCGGTGCGGTCGTCCACGCCAGAGGTCTGCCGGCTGAACTCCAGGACGGAGTCGGGACGCAGATCCTCGCTCCACTCGGTCACGAGGCACCCCGACTCCGTCGGCTCAATGCGATACCCCCACGTGGAGAAGTGGAAGTCCAACATGGAGCACTCGAAGGCGAAGGCCCGGCCCGGGTCGGCTTCGATGACCTTGCCCTGCGTCGTCCATTGGTGCTCGCCGTATTCGTTGTGGCCGTCGAACGTGGCCCCCACGACCGGACCGGCACTGCCCTCGTGCCACGCACAGGCGCGGCATTCCTCGGACCACTCCCCCATACGGGTCACGTCGGAGATGGCGGCGTACACCTCTTCGGGCGAAGCGGCGATGTGACGGGACACCTCGAGCTTGTTCGACATGCGTCGCAGTCCACTACAGGCGACCGATGGGTGTCGAGCGACCCTCGGCCCTGCAGTGCTGCGTCGTTGTTCAGCGCCAGCCGAGCTCCGGAGCAACGTCTCGCAAAATGGAGTCGATGACGTGCGCGCAGTAGTCGACGCCGAGCTGATTGGGGATGGTCAGCAGCAGGGTGTCGGCGGCGGCGATCGCCTCGTCCTCGCGCCAGCTGGGCGACCAGCGCCTCGGGCTCCCCGGCATAGGTCTTGCCGAAGCGCGCAATGCCGCCGTCGATGTACCCGACCTGGTCCTCGGAGTTGCCCGTCGCCGCCGAAATACCTGCGGTCGAGGTCATTGACGATCGGGAAGATGCTCCGACTGACCGAGACGCGAGGTTCACGGGCGTGGCCGGCGTCGGCCCAGGCCTTGCGGAATCGCTCAATCTGCTCGGCCTGCAACTGATGGAACGGCACGCCGGTGTCCTCGCTGAGAAGCGTGGAGCTCATCAGGTTCATCCCCTGCTCGGCGGTCCACTCGGCGGTCTTGCGGGTGCCGGCGCCCCACCAGATTCGCTCGCGCAGACCGTCAGAGTGCGGCTCGACCCGGAGCAGCCCGGGCGGGTTGGGGAACATCGGCCGCGGATTCGGCTCGGCAAAGCCTTCGCCGTTGAGGACCTCGAGAAAGACCCGTGTGTGCTGGCGCGCCATGTCGGCCTGATCCATGTCCTCGGTCGGGACGTAGCCGAAGTAGCGGTAGCCCTCAATGACCTGCTCGGGCGAGCCACGGCTGATGCCGAGCTGCAGGCGACCGCCCGCGATGAGGTCGGCTGAGCCGGCATCCTCGGCCATGTAGAGCGGGTTCTCGTAGCGCATATCGATCACGGCGGTGCCGATCTCGATGGTGCTGGTCTTGGCCCCAACAGCCGCCAGCAGCGGAAAGGGCGACGCAAGCTGGTTGGCGAAGTGGTGGACCCGGTAGTACGCCCCGTCCGCTCCCAGCTCCTCGGCGGCGACCGCGAGGTCGATGGACTGCAGCAGGGCATCCGAGGCCGAGCGTGTCTGGGACTGCGGCGATGGTGTCCAATGGCCGAACGACAAGAATCCGATGCGCTTCATACCGTGTCAAACACCCCGAAGGCCGCCGTTGTTCCTCTTCACGGTTCGTCGTCAAGGCGAATCACAAGGAGGTCACCGACCTCGGCATCGGGCGGACGGAAAGCTTCCTGGCTACGGTTGGCCCGTCATGACCGACCGACTGCGCGGCAAGGTGGCCATCGTCACGGGCGGAGGCGACGGCATCGGGCGGGGCATTGTGCGCCGCTTCGCCCACGAGGGGGCCCGGGTCCTGGTGGCCGAAGTCGACGACGATGCCGGCAATTCGGTGTCCGCAGCCTGCCGGGACGAGTTCGACGCCGACGTGCGCTTCGTGCACACCGACGCCAGCGCCAAGGACGACGTCACCGCCATGGTGGCCACGGCCGTGCAGATCTGGGGCACGGTCGACATCCTCGTGAACAACGCCTGGGGCGGGGGCACCCTCGGACGCTTCGAGGCGACGACCGACGAGCAGATGCAGTGGGGACTCTCTCTGGGCCTGCTCGGCCCGTTCTGGGGGATGCAGGCCGTGCTGCCGATCATGAAGGCGAAGCGGGACGGCGCTGTCGTCAACCTGTGTTCGCTGAACGGCGTCAATGCCCACATGGGCACGACGTCGTACAACGTCGCCAAGGAAGCCCTGCGCGCCGCCAGCCGGACGGCGGCCCGCGAGTGGGCCCCGTGGCAGATCCGGGTCAACGTCATCTGCCCGGGTGCCAAGTCGGCGGCGACACGGGCCGTGTTCGAGGCGCACCCCGAGCTCGAGGCGGCCGCCGACGCCTCCAACCCGATGGGACGCCTCGGTGACCCCGAGGAGGACATCGCCCCGGTGGCTGTCTTCCTGGCCAGCGACGACGCCCGCTACGTGACGGGCAACACGCTCTTCGTCGACGGTGGCGGCCACATCAACGGCGTCCAGTGGGCGCCCGACCTGGGCGACTGACCGGACCTCATATGACATCCCTCGACGGAAAGGTGGCCATTGTCGCCGGAGCCGGTCCCGGTATCGGGCGGGCCTGTGCCACGGCGCTGCGACGGGAGGGGGCCGACGTCGTGGTGGCGGCCCGGGATGTCGCCCGCCTCGAGGCCATGGCCTTCGAAATGGCCGCCACCGGCCCGTCCGGAACCCACGTCCTGCCCGATCGCCTTCGACTTCGCCGACCTGGCCTCGTGCCAGGAGCTGGTCGACGAGACCTTGGCCCGCACGGGCCGGATCGACATTTTGGTCAACGTGGCCACCGCCGGCGGCGAGACCGACTGCGATCGCCGAGGGCGAATGGGACTCGTGGCGGCGCGCCTTCGAGGTGAACGTCATCGGGACCATGGAACTGAGCCGGCTGGCGGCGCACGCCATGACCCCCAACCCGGGCGGCTCCATTGTCCAGATCGGCACCATTGGGACACGGGCCCTCCCGCCGGGGCGTGGCCGCTACACCGCGACCAAGAGCGCCATGGTGGCCGCGTCCCTCACCCTGGCCAAGGAACTCGGGCGGGCCCACGTGCGGGTCAACATCGTGACGCCCGGGTTCGTCACCGGCGCACCGCTCGACGCCATGATCGACTCCATCGCCACCCGCACCGGTGAGAGCGCGGACGAGGTCTCCACCCGCATGGCGGCCGGCGCATCGCTGCGGCGCCACGTCGACCCGGCCGACGTGGCCGAGGCCGTCGTCTTCCTGGCCGGCCCCGGCGGGCGGAACATCACCGGCATTGAGCTCCCCGTGACGGCGGGACGGTGAGGACCCGATGAGCAGGCCCGGCGGCCGACGGCGGCACCATGTGCGGTGGCTGTTCCACTCCACGGCGATGGTGGCCGACTACGACCTCGCCGTCCGGAACCTGGCCACCCTGGTGGGGCTCACCGTGCTGGAGTACAGCGAGTCGACCGAACCGGGCATCGGGCGCCGCGGCGGTGTGGCCTGGGCGGGCGACAACGCCATTGAGATCGGCGAGCCGATCGGCGATGGCGCGGCCGCCCAATTCGTCGAGCGTTTCGGTGGTGGCATGCATTCCATCGCGCTGCAGGTCGAGAACCTCGAGGCGACGATGGCACACCTCCAACAGCGAAGAGGTGCACATCGCGGCCCGCCCTCGCCCGGAAATGTGCTTCAGCGACCCTCGTGACACCGGGGGCATCTTCTTCCAGTGGAGCACCTTCGAGCTCCCCGTCGACCCCCGCTTCGGCGCGCCCCGGCCCGACCCGCCACCACCCGGCCGCGTCCTCACGCCGGTCACCCAGCACGCGTTCATCGGCGCGCTGGTCGACGACCCCCTCGGCTGGGCGGGCCGCTTCGCCTCGCTGCTCGGCACCACCGTGACCTTCGTGCACGCCGACGCGCCTGCAGGCCATCCCATGGCCGGCGTGTCGCTCGGCGACTGCACGCTCGCCCTCTTCGCGTTGCCGGGCGAGGACAGCCGCACCCTGTGGGGCCGCACCTACGAGCGGGCGCGCACCCATCTGCTGGCGCTGCGCGTGGACGACCTGGGTGCGGCGACCGACGCGCTGCACCGGGCCGGCATCACGATCGTGCGGTGGGCAGATGGCCTCGTCGTGGTCGACCCGGCCGCCACCGGAGGCGTCCAGATCGCGCTCACCGGTGGCCTGCTGCCGGGCGACCCGCGGCTCTGAGCCGTCAGTCCGGATCGACCCGCTGAATCCAGACCCGCACCGGTTCGGTCAGGAGCTCGTCGTCGAGCTCCAACACGACGCCCTCGCCCTCGCCCGGCCCCGACACGATCTCCACCGCCAGCACCTCGCGGGCGATGAAGTCGAAGAACTCGGCGATGGCGTCGAGCCCCACCACGTGCACCCGGATGCGGTCGGAGACCTCCAAGCCGGACGCCTTGCGCAGGTCCTGCACGAGCCGCACCACGTCCCGCGAGAGCCCCCGCTTGCGCAGGCCCTCGTCCAGGTTCAGGTCCAGCGCCACGACCTCCCCGCCCTCACGCGACACGGCAAAGCCCTGCTGGCCCCGGACCCGGAGCACCACATCGTCGGGGGACAGCTCCACCGGCTCGCCACCCAGGACGATGGTGACGGACTCGCCCCGCCTCGAGCGCAGCCGCGGCGGCTGCCGTGTCGAGCGCCGCCAACGCCGGCTGGACCTCACGGACCTGATCCTTCAGGCGGGAGCCCAACGTCTTGAAGTTCGGCTTGAGCTCGAACTGAATGACCTCGCTCAGCTCGTCCGCCGTGTCGACCTCGTCGACGTTGAGCTCGTCGGCCACAATGTCGCGCAGAATTCCGGGCGACCCACCCGGCAGGAAGACCAGCGCCCGCTTGAGGGGTTGGCGCACCTTGACCGAGGCCTCGCCACGGGCGGCGCGGCCCAAAGACGTCAGGCGGCGGGCCAGTGCCATCTGCGCCTCGAGGTCCCCATCGACACGAGCCGCGTCGGCCAGCGGCCAGTCGGCCAGGTGCACCGACGCGTCGCCGTCGACGGCGGCGCCCGTCAGGTGCCGCCACATGGTGTCGGACACGAACGGGCACATCGGGGCCAGCAACAGCGCCAACGTGGTCAGGACCTCGTGCAGCGTCGCCTGTGCCGCCAGGGTGTCGCCGGCGGGCGCGTCGGGGTCGGTGCGCCAGAAGCGCCGGCGGCTGCGGCGCACGTACCAATTCGACACGTCGTCGACGAGGTCGGCCACCGCGGTCGCCGCCGCCAACGGCTCGTAGGTGGACAGCGCCTCTGTTACCGCCGTCGTCGTGTTGGCCAGCCGGGACAAAATCCAGCGGTCCAACGGCCCCCGCTCCCCCGCCGCCGGCACTGCCGCGTCAGCAGGGTCGAACTCGTTCAGCGACGCGTAGGTCGTGAAGAAGCTGAACGTGTTCCACAGCGTCAGGAGCATGTCCCGCATGGCCGTGTCGATGGCCGAGAGCGTCGCCCGCGTCGGCGTCCAGGGCGAACCCTGCGAGAACATCCACCAGCGCATGGCGTCGGCGCCCCGCGTGTCGAGGATCGACCAGGGGTCGATGATGTTGCCGAGCGACTTCGACATTTTGCGGCCGTCGGCGTCCACAATGTGGCCGAGGCACACCACGTGGCGGTAGGGGCTTTTCCCGAAGACCAACGTGTTGATGGCCAGCAGGGAATAGAACCAGCCCCGCGTCTGGTCGATGGCCTCGGAGATGAAGTCCGCCGGGAAGGTGAAGGCCTCCGCCGAGCCCGGAGCATGCGGGTAGCCGACCTGAGCCGCCGGCATCGAACCGGAGTCGAACCAGGCGTCGATGACCGGCTCGACCCGGTGGCACACGCGCCAGCTCGTCCACCTCGTCGACCGCCCCCACGTCCGACGCGCATGTCCCACAGGTGAAGGTCACGTCGTCAATGGTCGGCCGGTGCGGGTCGATGCCCGTGACGTCGCGACCGCACAGGTCCGAGAGCTCGGCCAAGGAACCGACACAGCGCACGTGCCCGCGCCCGCAGCGCCAGATGGGCAGCGGCGTGCCCCAGTACCGGTCGCGCGACAGGGCCCAGTCGACGTTGTTCTCGAGCCACTCGCCGAAGCGCCCGTCCTTAATGTGCGCCGGGTGCCAGTCCACGGTCTGGTTCGCCGCCAGCAGGTCGGCCTTGCGGGTCGACGTCGCGATGTACCAGCTCGGCTTGCCCCAGTAGATCAGCGGTGTGCGGCAGCGCCAGCAGTGCGGGTAGGAGTGGACGTAGGGGAAGCGGCGCAGCAGCAGCCCCTCGGACTCCAGCCGGTCGTTGATGTCGTGGTTGGCTTCTCGGACCTGACGTCCCGCCAGCCACTCGACCGCATCGGTGAAGGCGCCGTCCGGCCCGACCGGGTTCAACGAGGGCAGGCCGTTCTCCCGGCCGATTTGGCGGTCGATCTCACCGAAGGCCGGGGCCAGGTGCACCAACCCCGTCCCTTCCTCGGTCGTCACGTACGACGCCGGCACCACCCGCCAGCCGTCTGCGCCGTGCGGCGGGTCCAGGTCGTCGAAGGGGCGCTCATACCTGAGCCCGACCAGCGCCGAGCCGGGGACCCGGGCCGTCACCCGGGAAGACGCCCCCTCCCCCATGACCGCGTCCACCAGCTCGTCGGCCATCACGACCCCGTCAACGACGGCGTAGACCAGCTCCGGGTTCACGGCGACGCCCGTGTTCGACAGCAGGGTCCAGGGCGTGGTCGTCCACACGCCGAGCCACTCGGCCCCCGCGCCGGCGCCGATGGCCGCGGCGACAGCGCCGGAAGGGTCGACCAGCCGGAAGCGCACGTAGGCCGACTCGTCCTCCTCGTCCCGGTAGACGTCGGGCTGGCCCAGCTCATGGCTCGACAGTGCCGTCCCGCAGCGCGGGCAGTACGGCACGACCTTGAGGTCCTCGTACAGCAGGCCCTGATCGAACAGCTGCTGGAGGTGCCACCAGACCGACTCAATGTAGGACGGGCTCAAGGTCCAGTAGGCCGCATCCATGTCGACCCAGTAGCCGATGCGGGTCGTCAGGCGGGCGAACTCGTCGACGTAGGAGTAGACGGACTCGCGGCAGAGCCGGGTGAACTCGGCGATGCCGACCTGTGACTCAATCTGCTCCTTGCCCGTGATGCCGAGCTTCTTCTCCACCTCGACCTCGACCGGCAGCCCGTGGGTGTCCCAGCCGGCCCGGCGGGCCACGTAGGCCCCGTCCATGGTGCGGAAGCGGCAGAAGAGGTCCTTGTAGACCCGGGCCCAGGCATGGTGCAGGCCCGGCATGCCGTTGGCGGTGGGCGGGCCCTCGTAGAAGACCCACGGCTCGGCGCCCTCGCGCTGCTCAATGGAGCGCTCGAAGACGCGCTGGGCCGACCAGCGGGCCAGTTCGGCCTGCTCGAGGGCGACGAAGTCGATGTCAGGGGGGACGGGTGTGAACACGGGAAAAGGCGGCCTTTAGCGGCGGGAACAGGCGCCCCGGCCGCGTCGGAAAGGATAGAGGGTATGCCTCACCCCTCCTCCGCCATTCCGGGCGCCATGACCTTGGTGGCCGAGCCCTACGACGGCGACGGGCCCCACTGGGTCGTGGCGCACGCCGAGGCCGAGATCGTCATGCGCTACGGCGGCCTCGACGGCGACGAAATGGGCCTCACCGCAGCCATGTTCAACCCGCCGAACGGGGCCTTCTTGGTGGCCCGCCGCGGCGATGCCGCCGGACCGCCCGTCGGCGGGGTCGGGGTGCGCGCCATCCACCCGGGCGTGGGCCAGATCCGCCGGCTCTGGGTCGACCCCGGTGCGCGGGGCCAGGGCGTCGCTCGGGCTCTCATGACCGGGGTGGAGGACGCGGCCCGCCTGCTGGGTCTCACCGACCTGCGCCTCGGCACCGGGGACCGCCAGCCCGAGGCGGTGGCGCTCTACGAGTCCACCGGTTGGGAGCGGGTCCTGGTCGGCAACGACGGCCGCCCCGTGCCGCCCCGCCATCTCTGGTTCGGGAAGAAGCTCACGTCGTGACCGCCGAACGACGCCCCTTCGAACTGATCTGCGAAATAGAGCCGGCGACCACGCCGGACCTGACCCGGGTGCGGCACCAGATCGGCGTGCTGAGCCCGGTCGCCACCAGTTTCCTCATTCCCGACAATCACATCGGCCGGGCCACCGTCTCGAGCGTGGCCGTGGCGCACGAAGTGCAGCAGATGGGCGGCCGTTCCATCGCCTGCCTCAACGCCCGCGACCGCAACCTGCTCGGCTTCCGGCGCGACCTCCTCACCGCGGCGGCCTACGGCGTGGACCAGTTCCTGTTCGTCTACGGCGACGAGCCGCTGGCCGGCGCGCGCACCAGCGAGCTCAACGTGCGGACGATGCTGGCCGAGGGCCGGGCCTACGCCGAGACGCTCGACGGAGATGGGCACGGCGGTCGGCGAGCAGGTGGCCGTCATGCCGGCGGATCATCGATGCGCTTCGGCGCGGCCAGCGGGCTGCGGCCCCTGCCGGCCTGGAAGCAGGCGGCCGACTTCCTCTTCGTGCAGGTCGGCTTCTCTCTCGACGATCTCTTGGCCTGGCGGGCCAGCGTCAAAGTGGACGTGCCCGTCTACGCCGGGGTCATCGTCATTGCCAGCGCCGGCATGGCCCGCAACTTCACCATTCCCGGACTCACGGTCCCGCCCGAACTCGTGACACGACTCGAAAAGGACCGCAACGCCGGCGTCGACGCCGCCTGCGACCTCGTCATCGGCATCCGCGACTCGGGCGCCTTCGACGGCGTCCACCTCATTCCCGTGGCGCGCTACCGCGAGGTGGCGGCGCGGCTGGAGCGGGATCTGGCCGGGGCCTGACCGCGTCGACAACGTCGTCCCCGCCGGGACCTGCACTCGAGCATCAATGCGCCGGTGGATCCCCGGGCGACGACTCGTTGCCGAACCTAGGGTGGCCCCATGCGAATCACCGTTTTGGGAATGGGCAACATGGGTCGGGCTTTCGCGGCCAGGGCGATCGAAACCGGTCACCAGACGACCGTGTGGAATCGCACGCCGGGACGGGTCGCCGACCTCACGGCCAGCGGTGCCGTCGAAGCTGACACCGCCACGGCGGCGGCGGCGGATGCCGACGTCGTGCTCGTCGTGCTCGCCGACGATGCCGCGGTCCTCGACGTGTGCCTGGGCGACGACGGCGTGCTGGCGGCGCTCGAACCTGCTGCCGTGTTGGCCAACGTCAGCACCGTCTCCCCGGAGACTGCCCGGCGCCTGGCCCACGTGGGGCCTGAGGGTCGGGTCCTTGACGCTCCCGTCATGGGATCGCCGGCGATGATCGTCGGGGGTCTGGGGAGGTTCCTCATCGGCGGCCCCGCCACAGCGATTTCCGCCATCGAACCTCTGTGGGATGACCTTGGGTCCGGCCACACGCGCTGTGGCCCTGCGGGATCGGGGGCCACCATGAAGATCTTGGCCAATTCGCTGTTGATCACGGGGGTGGCTTCTGTGGCCGAAGCCGTCGCCACGGCCAGGCGGCAGGGAATCTCCGACGAGTTCTTGAGGACGCTTCTCACCGACAGTCCCGTGTTGAGCCTTGCCAGCAATCTCCGCTTGGACAGTCTGCTCAATCCGACACATCCCGGTTGGTTCTCTCCGGCCTTGGCCCGAAAGGACCTCCGCCTCGCCATCGACCTGGCCGACGAGGCCGGCGTCGGTGTGCGCATCGGACCCGCAACCGACGCGCTCTTGACCACCGTCATTGATTCAGGCAGGGAATGGCCGGACTTCGCCGCCGTGATCGAAGCACTTTCCTGAAGGATCGACGGAGGACCGGTCCCGTCCGATATCGACCGGGACTGCGCCATCCGGCCGTCCGAGCGGCCTCAGTCAGGAGCCGTTTCCACGCGGCGAGTGATATCTGACCCCGTGGCGCACTTCCAGCGCAGCCAGGAGGAAGAGAAAGAGGGCGACGAGGGCAGTTCCCGTCACGACGATGAACCTGTCGAGGCTCTCCTGGCGAAAGATCCTGCGGCCCAGCTCATAGGCGACCAACCCGACAAGGCCGCCGAACGTGTTCGTGATGACGTCGGTGATGTCTGAGGCTCCGATGGCAAAGATGTATTGCAGCGCCTCGGCCGTGATGCTGAAGACGAAGACAACGAGGATCTTGCGCCAGAAGTCGAGCCGCTTGCAGTTGACGCCCAGCAACAATCCGAACGGGATGAAGACGAGAACGTTGTCGAACATCTCGCCTGAACTCCCTGAAGCCTTCGAGAACGGCACCACGTTGACGCTTCTGCGGTCGTAGTGCAGCACTGCGGCAATGTGCACCGAGAACTTGAAGAGGATCAGCCAGAGCAACAGGGCCGTGTACCCGACGAAAAGCACCCTCGGCAGCGCCTTCATGTCGTCCTCAGGGGATGTCCTTCTGAGAGCGACACCTCGCTCACGAGCTGATCGCATCTCGGACCAGAGCGGGCAACCGCAACTCGGCACAGAGCCCCCCGGCGGGTCGGGGCGCCAAGGTCAGGGTCCCGTCGTGCGCTTGGGTGATGCTCTTGACGATGGCCAAGCCGAGACCAACCCCCGAGTGGTCGGTACGAATCCGCGTCGATCCACGCTGAAACGGTTCGACCAGCGTCGAAATCAGCTGTGGGGTCAACATCACGCCGGTGTTCTCGACCGTCAGGACCACATCGTGGCCCTGGACACCGGTTGTGACCCAGACGGTGCCCCCGTCAGCCAGATTGTGCACGATTGCGTTGTGCACAAGGTTCGTCGTCAACTGCAACAACAGCGCGGCGGAGCCCATCGTCGGAGCCACGTGCCCGGAAGTCTCCATGGTGACACCGCGGCTCTCGGCGACAGGCAGGAGCGCCTCCGTGGCTTCCTCCGCCAGCAGCGACAGATCGACACGTTCGGGAGTGAACGACCGCTGGTCGGCACGGCTGAGCACGAGCAATGCCTCGGTGAGTTCGATGGCGCGGGTGTTCACAAAGAGGAGGCGGTCGACCAGTTCGTCGTCGCCGCGGCTCGGATCGTTTCGAGCGACCTCCAGCAGTGTCTGCGTGATCGCCAGCGGCGTACGCAGTTCGTGGGACGCGTTGGCTGCAAATCTCTGCTGTTCCGCCACATGCGCTTCGAGCTGCGCCAACATGGCGTCGAACGCATCCGCCAGCTCGCGGAACTCGTCGTGACGGCCCGGCAGTCGAATCCGGTGCGAGAGCGATCCGCCTGCGGCCAGACGTGCGGCATCGGTGATGCGAGCCAGAGGGCTGAGCATCCGGCCGGCCAGGAGCCATCCTCCCAGGAGCCCGAACACCAACAGACACGCCAGGACAATGGCTGCCGCCGGCCCGAAGTCACGAAGGAGCCCGCCCCGACCGGGGGACTCAAAGGTGTGCGAGCCGTGGACGAGGATGGTCTCCCCCCTGGGCACGTACCGCAACAAGAACAGCCAGACGGCGCCAAGGAGCAGGACGCCCGCGAGCATGACGAAGCCGGCATAGCTGAGCGACAGCTTGAGGCGGACACTCATGCCAGGAGCCCTATCCATGATCGACGCTCTCGTTCCCGGACGCGGCCCCATCGTCGATGCGGTACCCCACACCGGCCACGGTCGCGATGATCGGTGGATCACCGAGGCGCTTGCGCAGAGATGAGACCGTGATGCGTACGGCGTTCGTGAAGGGGTCTGCATGCTCATCCCAGGCCTGTTCCAGGAGCTCTTCCGCGCTGACGACGCCACCCTCTGCCCCGACCAGCACCTCAAGAACCGCAAATTGCTTGCGAGTGAGCGCGACGTAGCGACCGTCCCGGTGCACCTCGCGTCGGAACGGATCGAGTCGGAGGCCTGCGATCTCTTGCACCGGCGGCCGGTGGCGGGCACGCCGGCGGTCGAGCGCCCTGAGGCGAAGCACGAGTTCTCGGAGCTCGAAGGGCTTCGTGAGGTAGTCGTCGGCACCGAGCTCGAACCCGGAGGCCTTGTCGTCGAGCCGGTCGGCGGCGGTGAGCATGAGGATCGGCATGCCGCTTCCTGACGCGACGATGCGCTCGGCTATTTCGTCACCGGAGGTCCCGGGGACATCGCGATCGAGGACGGCGATGTCGTAGGTATTGGCACGCAGGAGCTCCAGGGCAGTGCCACCATCGGCTGCGATGTCGGCGGCAATCGCCTCGAGCCGGAGGCCGTCACGAATAGCTTCGGCCATGTAGGGCTCGTCCTCGACGATCAGTACTCGCACATTCAGACAAGGTTACGTGACGGCATATATCGCAGGCATATCCAAAATTCGATACCCGCTGACAACATCACGCTCGCTTGACTCCATCGGGTGGCCCCCACGGTACCGGTTCGCTCGGCACCCAACCCCTCCCCACAACCGGCGTGCTCATCAGGCGGACGCCATGTCCCAGACACCTCGTCACACGTCGGGATCACCTTCTATGGAAGTGAGCAGCACGAGGCCGCCCTCCTCCGGGAGATCGCCCCCCGTCATGGTGTCACCCCGACCATCACGAGGGCGGCGGCATCTGCAGAAACCGCTGGGCTGAGCGCCGGCAATCGCTGCATCAGCATCGGTCACAAATCACAGATCTCCCAGGCCACTCTTCTTGCTCTCCGCCGGACCGGCGTGCGGTACATCTCGACCAGGAGTGCCGGGTACGACCATATCGACCTCTGTGCGGCGGAGCAGCTGGGGATCTCCGTCGAAAACGTCGCCTATTCGCCGGCCAGCGTGGCTGACTACACGCTGATGCTGCTGTTGATGGTGGTGCGACACGCCAAGGCGACCATCCTCCGGTCACAGACGCACGACTATCGATTGCCCGGGCTACCCGGAAGGGAACTCCGGGACATGACGATCGGAGTGGTCGGCGCAGGCCGCATCGGGGTCGAAGTCATTGAGCGGCTGCGGGGATTCGGCTGTCGGGTCGTGGTCTGTGACCGTCGCGTCGATCCCTCCCTCGACAGCGTGACCCTCAATGCCCTGCTGGCACAGAGCGATGTCGTCACACTCCACACGCCGCTCACCCGGGAGACCCACCACCTTTTGGATCGTCAACGGATCAGCCAGATGAAGCAGGGCGCCCTCGTCATCAACACCGGACGGGGGTCGATCCTCCATACGGACGCTCTGCTCGACGCTCTGGAAAGCGGACGACTCGGCGGGGCCGCATTGGACGTCCTCGAAGGTGAGGAAGGGATCTTCTACGTCGACCAGAGTGAGAAGGTCGCGTCGCACCCGACATTGCTGCGGTTGCAACAGCTGCCCAATGTCGTGATCACTCCCCACAGCGCCTACTACACAGACCACGCCCTCCGAGACATTGTGGAGGCCACCCTCGCCAACTGTCTGGACTTCCTCCAAGGAGCCCATCGTGGATAAGTTGCGGATGGCGATCCTCTTCGGGGGAGCCTCCGAAGAACGAGCCATTTCGGTCAAATCCGCGCAGCAAGTCGCCAAGAGCCTCGATCTCGACAGGTACGAACCTTTCTACGTCGGGATCACCGCACGTGGTGAGTGGAGGCTGTGTGACGGCCCTGCTCCTGACTGGGAAGCCGGCGACTGCCGTCGAGCAATGCTGTCACCAGACCGATCCGTGAAGGGGCTCCTGGTGGAAGAGCAGGGTCGTTTTGAACCTGTCCCGGTGGATCTGGTGTGTCCCGTGCTGCACGGGAATCATGGCGAGGACGGGGCCGTCCAAGGCTTGCTGCAGCTCTCCGGCGTCCCCTTCGTGGGCTGCGACGTGCAGAGCTCTGTGCTGTGCATGGACAAGTCCCTCACGTATCTCGTCGCTCACCGGGCGGGGATCCGGACGCCTCATTTCCGGACCGTGACCGCGACAGAAGTCATCGACCCTGACGAGCTCGCCTACCCCGCCTTCGTGAAGCCGGCCCGATCGGGGTCATCGTTCGGCGTCAGCAAGATCTCCCGAGGAGAAGAGCTCCCGAGCGCGGTCGAAGCCGCACGACGCTACGACACGAAGATTCTCATTGAGCAGGCCGTCGTCGGCTGTGAGGTCGGTTGCGCGGTCATCGGGAACGGCGCTGATCTGGTCGTCGGCGAGCCCGACCGCGTGGCGCTCTCCCACGGGTTCTTCAGAATCCATCAAGAGGAGCAGCCTGAAACCGGTTCTGAGAACGCGACCTTCATCGTTCCCGCCGATATTCCGCCGGCGTCACGAGAGCTCGTCCAAGGGACGGCGAAGACTCTCTATGAGGCCTTGGGGTGCAGGGGTCTGTCGCGGGTGGACCTGTTCCTGCTCGAAGACGGGACGGTCGTCTTGAACGAGGTCAATACGATGCCCGGCCTGACGTCGTACAGCCGTTTCCCGAGGATGATGGCCGCCGCAGGGTGGTCACTGGCGGATGTCATCGACCGGCTGGTGGATTTGGCGCTGAGCGAGTTCTGATCATGTTCGACCAATTCGTCTTTGTCGACGAGCTCGTGTCCGGGATCCGCTGGGATGCGAAGTACGCCACCTGGGACAATTTCACCGGGAAACCCGTCGACGGGTACCTGGCCAATCGCATTGTCGGTACGAGGGAACTGTGCGCAGCACTCGAGCTGGCGCGGGACCGGGCTGCGTCGTGGGGCTTCGGTCTCCTCCTCTGGGACGGGTATCGACCGCAGCGCGCCGTGGACTGCTTCATGCGTTGGGCGGAACAGCCCGAGGACGGCCGGACGAAGCCACGGCACTATCCACGCATCGACAGAGCGGCGATGTTCGAGAACGGCTACGTGGCGACCAAATCGGGCCACAGCCGGGGCAGCACAGTCGATCTGACGCTGTACCAGCTGACAACCGGTGACCTCGCGCCGATGGGCGGTCACCACGACCTGATGGACCCCATTTCGCACCACGGCGCACGGGGGATCTCACAGCTCGCTGCGAGGAACCGCCGCTCCCTGTGCTCCATCATGGAGGACTGCGGTTTCCGGTCCTACCCGTGCGAGTGGTGGCACTACACCCTCGGACACGAACCGTACCCGGACACCTATTTCGATTTCCCCGTTGCGCCGCTGCCCAGGCAGAATCACCCTGCTGACGCACCAGAATTCGGACCGTCGTCGAGACGGGCGGGCGGTTCGTCCTGAGCGATCGAACGGCGCGACGTCCGTTTGGGCGCCGGGGCCCGTAGCCTCTCCTCGCATGGTCGTGTCGAAAGCGCCTCCGAGCCGCCTCCAAGCGCGCCCTCTCTTCGGCCATCACGCCGAGGCGACGATGGAGATGCTCCTCGGGTGCTTCTTGCTCGGTGTGGCAACGCTCGCCGGGCTGGTATTCGTTCACCGACCTTGGCCAAACCGGGTTGACGCCGTCGGGCTCCGGCTCCTGCCCGCAGACCTGTCCTCTCGATGGGCCGCCGACATGACTCACCTCGGTTCCCTGACGGTGTTGATCGCCGGGGCGGCCGTGCTCTGCGCGGCAGGGGCTCTGTCCCGGAACCGGATGCGAGCGTTGTCGTGTCTCATCGCTCCGATTGCGGCGGTGCTGATCGTGGAGTCTGTGGCGAAACCGCTCGTCGGCCGCCATTTCGAGGGCACTTCGGCCCTGTCGTATCCGTCGGGAACAGTCGCCGCTGTGGCTGCGCTCGCTGCCGCGGCATTCCTCGTCGCGCCTCGGTTCGCCAAACCTCTGGTTGCCGCGGCGGGTGCGGTCGTCGTCGGGGCGGTCTGCGCTGCGGTCGTGGTGCTGCGTTGGCACTACCCGACGGACGCTCTCGGCGGTGTGTGCGTTGGAGCGGGTGCCGTGTTTGCGGTCGATGGTCTTCTGTTGTGGATCCGCCCCCAGCACCGGGACCGCGTGCGCCACAACGAAGTCGGCGGACCCCATGATGCCGGAGATCACCCAGCTTCGACTGAGGTCTCCGCCACGCCTTCTGAGGGCCCGGAACTGACCCGACCGAAGACCGCAATCGGTTCTTGAGGTCCTGCAGGTAGACGGTCGGCACAATGACACGCATCTCCGGCGTTCGCCGAGGTTGTTGCGTTGGCCCCTTGAGGACACAATCGTTCGGGAACAGGTCAGAACGACATCTGCCGGGCGCGTTGACATCACGACGAGTCCACGCTTACCATCCGCCCGCCGGGAGGGACCGGGCAAGAGTGAGAGCTAGGGCGGGATCCTCATGACCGAGTGGCAGAAGTGCCCGTCATTCTGTGCCATTCCAAGGCCATCGCCTGACGCGGCGGCGACATGACCGGAGTATCGATCGACTCGCTCGAAGAGCGGGTTTCCTCTGGCGACGAGGCAGGTACGGCTCCCGGTGATCGGCGGTTCCGCCCCGACGTCGAAGGGCTCAGGGCGGTGGCGATCGTACTCGTGGTCCTCTACCACGGCGGCCTCAAGGCCCTGAGTGGCGGCTATGTCGGGGTCGACGTCTTCTTTGTCATTTCGGGCTTCGTCATCACTGGGTTGCTGCTTCGGGAACGTAGCTCCAGCCAACGCACCTCGTTCCTGAACTTCTACGGTCGCCGGAGCCGCCGCATCATCCCGGCGGCGACTCTCGTCATCGTCGTGACCGTTGTCGCCAGCTACGTCGTCCTCGGCGTTCTCTACGGAAACTCGACGGCGGTGGATGCGCGATGGACCGCTCTGTTCCTCGCCAACTTTCACTTCGCGTCGACGGGTACGAACTACCTGACCGCCCAGACCCCGCCGTCACCGCTGCTCAACTTCTGGTCACTGGCGGTGGAAGAGCAGTTCTACCTCGTATACCCGGCGTTCTTCGCAGTCGTGGCGGCGACCTTCACAAGGTTCTCGTTCAGGATCAGGCTCGCCTTGGGCTTGTCTGCGGTCATCCTCATTTCGCTCGGCATTTCGGTCACTCAAACCAACTCCAGCCCGACCGCCACGTACTTCTCGCCGTTTGCCCGAGCCTGGGAGCTGGCGCTCGGCGCGTTGGTCGCCGTCGGAACACCGTGGCTCCTGAGCCTACCGAGGCGCCTCATGGGTGCTGTCACGTGGGTCGGACTGGTGGCGATCGGCTTCTCGGCGGTTGCCTTCAACGCGTCCACCACGTACCCGGGGACGGCGGTCGTCGTACCCGTGGTGGGTGCAGCCTTGGTCATCGCAGGAGGAGTGCACGCATCCCGATGGGCGGCAGAATCGATCCTCGGAGTTCGGCCGTTTCGGTGGATGGGACGCCTCTCCTATTCCCTCTATCTCTGGCACTGGCCCATTTTGATTCTGGCCGCCGATTCAGCCGACAAATCGAGCTTGCCGTTTCGACAGAATGTGATCTGGCTCGTGATAGCGCTGGCTGCGTCAATCGTCACCTATCGGGTTGTGGAGAACCCGATACGTCACGCCAGAACATTGACTCGGGGCTGGCCACCCGTCGCCCTAGGAGCCCTGCTCATCGCACTGTCGCTCGTTGTCGCGTCGGTTGAACTCGCCGGTCACTCTTCGGCGAGCGACACCCCACAACCGAAGACAATTGTCCCGTCTTCACTCTCTCAGGTCGAACAACTCGTTCGGGCTGCCCCGAACATTCGGGCCTTGCCGAAGAACCTCGCTCCATCACTGGGAAGTCTGGTCTCCAACTGGGGCGGTCCACCCCATATCTGTACCCCAGCCTTCCCCGACACGACGCTGCGCCACGTGTGTGTCCTTGGCGACCCGACCGGGACCAAGACCATGGTGCTCTACGGAGACTCCCATGTGCACATGTGGTTCGACGCGCTCAACAGCCTTGCGAAAGAAGCCCATTGGCGGCTCATCGACCTCGGAAAAAACGCGTGTCCGGTTGAGGCCCTGCCCGTTGAAAACCCGGTCATCTGGGGGAAGCCTGGCGCGGAATACGTGGCCTGCAATCAATGGCACACGTTTGCAGTCAACCAGATCAACCTCTTGAAACCGGACCTCTTGATTGTGAGTCAGGAACCGGAGCTCAAAGTCGGGGGTCGTGGGTCCTATACGCGTAGCCAGTGGCAGCAGGGGCTCGAAGCAGGCCTGCGGCAGATCACAATCCCGAAGAGCAGGATCGTGATCCTCGGAAATATACCGTTGCTTCCCCAAGATCCGCCCGTGTGCCTGGCACAGAACGCGACGAACATTCAGACCTGTTCCGGTTCTCTCCACACAATGTATACGAGCTACAACGAGGCTGAGAATGCCGCCGCGGCGCAAAGCGACATCCGCTACATCAACGTCGAGCCCTGGTTCTGTTCGAACGTCTGCACCGCTGTCGTTGGCCGATACCGCGTGTTTTACAACCAGTACCACGTGAGCGCCGACTACTCGCTGGTACTCGCCGACGTCTTGTGGAACGCCCTCGGCCTCCCTCCGGTAGGCCGCGTGGCGATCACTCCTCCGCCATAGCCGTTCGACCGAGCTGACTGGCAGACACTCGCACGCCGTGAACCTGCGCAGAGCTCGAACCGACGCCGGAGCGTGAGGGTCGGGTCAGACCACCGGGGTGAAGGCGTGCTCCAGTGCGTCGAGCGAGGCGTCGGTGACCTCGAGCAGCGAGTCGACGACAAGGTCGGCCAGGCCGAAGGCGGGATGGCCGCCCTCGCCCTGCTCGGGCACGGCGATGCAGGTCATGGACGATGCCTTGGCCGCCAGCACGCCGGCCGGCGCGTCCTCCCACACCAGGCAGCGGCGCGGCACGGCGCCCAACTTCGCCGCCGCCGTCAGGAAGACGGCCGGGTGCGGCTTGCCGTAGTCCTCATCCTCGGCCGAGTGCACCAGCTCGAACTTGTCCCGCAGGCCGAAGTGCGCCAGCGCCGCATCAATGAGGCGGTACTGCGACGACGACGCCACCGCCAACGGCAGGCCGCGGCTCGCGACAGAGGTCGATGGCGTGCAGTGCGCCCGGCTTGAGCTCGCCCTTGGTCGCGATGAGCTCGATCACCCGGTCGACGATCGTCACCGCCACCTCGTCGGGCGTCGGCGTGGCCCCGGGCCACGGGTACAGCGCGTACCAGTGCGCCGTGACCTCGTCCACGAACATGCCCTTGGTCGAGCGGCAGCCTTCGTCGGCGAGGGGGACACCGAGACCACCCAGGATCTCGATTTCCGCCTCGCGCCAGAGGATCTCGGAGTCGATGAGGAGCCCGTCCATGTCGAAGATGGACGCGGCGAAACCCGCCGGAACGGGCTGCGGCGGTCTCAAGCGGTCAGCTGCGCCTCGATGTCGGCGATGATCGTCGGGTCCTCCGGCTCCACCTGGGGCCGGTAGCGCGCCACGACGTCACCCTGGGGCGACACGAGGAACTTCTCGAAGTTCCACGTGATGTCGCCGGCGTTGCCCTCGGCATCCTCCTTCTGCGTCAGCTCGGCGTAAATGGGGTTGCGGTCGTCGCCGTTCACGTCGATCTTCTCCATGAGCGGGAAGGTCACGCCGTAGGTGGCCGAGCAGAACTCCGCGATCTCCTCCGCACTGCCGGGCTCCTGGCCCAGGAACTGGTTGCAGGGGAAGCCGATGACCGAGAAGCCCCGGTCGGCATAGTCCTTCTGCAGGCGCTCGAGGCCCTCGTACTGCGGCGTGAGGCCGCACTTGGAGGCCACGTTGACCAGCAGAAGCGTCTTGCCCTTGTAGTCACCCAGCGACGTGTCGTCGCCTTGGAGGGTGTGGATGGGAATGTCGTAGAGAGCCATGGCGCGACCCTACCGGGGACCGGTGTCGGCGTGCCCGGGCCGCGTAGGGTGAGCCGCATGCACGCTGTCGTGATCCGGGAGGGCCAGCTGTACTGGGAGGAGCGGGACGATCCGGTCCCCGGCGACACCGAGCTCCTGGTGACGGTGCGGGCCGCCGGACTGAATGCGGCGGACCTGGTGCAGCGGGCCGGCTTCTACCCGGCGCCGCCGGGGTGGCCCGTCGACATCCCGGGGATGGAGTTCGCCGGTGAGGTGGTGGCAGTGGGCCGGCAGGTGACACTCTTCGCTCCCGGCGACCGGGTCATGGCCGTCGTGGGCGGCGGGGCGCAGGCCACCATGGCGTTCGTCGACGAGTCCCACGCCCTCCCTGTCCCCGACGGCCTGTCGTGGACACGAAGCGGGGGGCTTCCCCGAGGTCTTCACCACCGCCTACGACGGCCTCTTCCGCCAGGCCGAGCTCCAGATGGGCGAGCGCGTCCTGGTCTCGGGCGCCGCCGGCGGGGTCGGGACCGCTGCCGTGCAGCTGGCCGCCCAGGCCGGTGCGGTCGTGACGGCCACGGTGCGCGACCCCGACCGGCGCGAGGAGGTGGCCGCGCTGGGCGCCGACGTGGTGCTGGCGCCCGGAGACGAGGGCGCACAGGCGCCGTACGACGTCGTGCTCGAGCTGGTCGGGGCGCCCAGCCTGACCAGCGTGCTGCCGCACATGGCGACGTGGGGCCGGGTGGTGGTGATCGGCGTCGGGGGCGGGGGGCGCATGGAGGTCGAGCTGATGCAACTGATGCAGCGGCGCATTCGCATCGGCGGCTCCACCCTGCGCGCCCGCAGCCGCCGTGAGAAGGCCGACGTGGCCGCCGATGTGGCGGCACACGTGCTGCCGGCGTTGCGAGCGGGGCGTCTGCAGGTCCCGATCCACGAGACGTTCCCGCTCGCCGAGGCGCAGGCGGCCTACGAACACTTTGCCGCCGGCGCCAAGTTCGGCAAGGTGGTCCTCGTCGCTCCGTAATCGAGGTCGCCCTGTTCGACGAGAGCAGACGCTGTGGGACTTCGAGCGCGAGTCAGTCCGGCGCTCAGCCGGCCTGTGGGACGCCTTCCGTCGCCAAGCCGACGATCGGCTGGTTGAGCGGCGAACCGCCATGAGACCCTTCGAAGGCGGCACTGCCGTAGGCGAAGACTCCCCCGTCCGAGGCACCCAGCAGGTAACCCGTGCCGTCGGTCGTCGAGGAGAGGCCCACGATGGGCTCGTTCAACGGGGATCCACCGTGCGACCCGTAGAAGCCGGCATCGCCGTAGTTGAAGATCCCCCCGTCAGCGGCAACCAACCAGTAGCCGGCACCGGACGGGCTCGAGGCGATGCCCACGACCGGCTGGTTCAGCGGCACGCCTCCATGAGAGCCTTCGAACGTGGCATTCGCCGTAGGCGAAGACGCCACCGTCGGAGGCGACGAGCCAGTAGCCCGATCCGCCCGGGCTGCTCGCCATGCCGACGATCGGCTTGTTCAGGGCCGCCCCACCGTGCGACCCGAAGAAGCCCGCATCGCCGTAGGAGAAGACGCCACCGTCCGAGGCGACGAGCCAATAGCCCTTCCCGTCGGGCGTCGCGGCCATCCCCACGATCGGCTCGTTCAACGGGGAGCCGCCGTGCGAGCCGTAGAAGACGGCATCGCCGTAACTGAAGACCCCACCGTCGGAGGCCACCAGCCAGTACCCCTTCCCATCGGACGTGGACGCCAGGCCCACGACGGGTGCGTTCAGCGGGGAGCCTCCGTGCGAGCCGTAGAACGTGGCCCCGTAGGAGAAGACGCCACCGTCCGAGGCGACCAGCCAGTAGCCGGGCGAGGCCGGGGGCGGCGGGGGCGGCGGGGCCTGCGTGGAGACCCATGTGTCCTGAAGGACATCAGTTGTTGCCTGTCCGCCGAAGATGACCGACTGACGGTTCGTCTCGTCGTAGGTCAAGGAGATGGCCGACCGCCCGATTGGACTTCCAACGCAGGCGGTCGTGCAGCCAGGGTCCGTGTCGTCGTCCACTTGCGTCCAGGTGGTGCCGTCCCACGTCCAGGTGTCGTTGAGGTTGTCGAAGCCGACGCCAGCGAGGCCGCCGAACAGAACCAGTTGTCCGAGAGCGGGGTTGTATTCCAAGCCGGCACCCGAACGGGCCATCGGGCTCGCCGAGCAGCTGTCCGTGCAGCCCGCGTCGGAACCCGTGTTGAGCTGCGTCCACGTGGTGCCGTCGAAGTTCCAGGTGGCGTTGCTGTTGTAGTCCCCTCCGCCGAAGAGGATGAGCTGATGCGACGGCTCGTCGTAGGCCATGGAGGAGGCGACACTCACCGGCGGACTGTCAGTGCAGGCGTTGGTGCAGCCGGGGTCACCGCTGTCGGCCACCTGCGACCACGAGGCGCCGTCCCACGTCCAGGTGTCGTTGAACACCCCGAGGCCGCCGAAGAGGACCAGCTTTCCGATGGCCGGGTCGTACGCCAAGGCGGCACCGCTCCGTGCCGCTGGGCTTGCGGTGCAGGCGGTCGTGCAGCCGGGGTCGCCGCTGTCGGCCACCTGGGTCCAGGTGGTTCCGTTCCAGACCCACGTGTCGTTGTTGTTCGCAAACCCGCCGTTGGCGTCACCGCCGAACAGGACCAGCTGACCGCTCGCCGGGTCGTAGGCCATTGAGGACGCGGCGCGCTCGGGCGGACTGTCGGTGCAGGCCGTCGTGCAGCCGGCGTCAGCCGCGTCGGCGACCTGTGTCCAGGCGGTGCCGTCCCACGTCCAGGTGTCGTTGAGAGGTGTGAATCCGGTCTCCAGTCCCCCGAAGGCGACGACCTGATCCGTCGCACCGTCGTAGGTGACGACGTTGGCCGCCCGGGCCGTGGGGGACGCTGGGCACACGGTCGTACAGCCGTTGGCGCTGCCGTTGGCCTGCGTCCATGCCGTCAACGGCGGGGAAGCAGCTTGCGCAGGGGAACCGCTCAGGAAGACGAGAGCCAACGAGCTCATCACGACAACTCCGCCCACGAGTGCACGCGAGAGCCGACCCGCCCACGCAAGCGCGGGTCGTCCCGGCAATCGTTGTCCCTGGCATGCAAGCAGACCGCTTCTGGCCATTCGTCCTCCTCAATGTCGCCCCCGGGGTTGCCGCAGCCATTGCCTGCGGGCGTGGGGCGTTCCAGCACTGAGACTGGTTCAGGAAGGGTATTCGGTCGCGTCCCGCTGACCGCGGATCGATCTGACGCGTGCCCGCCGTCGTGTGAACCGGTACGGAGGGGTCGGTCCTCGGCGCGGTCGGTCGTCTGCTGGGACTGACTCTCAGCGACGCGTGATCGTCGCAAGCCAAGCCTCGGCAAATGGCGGGTCGAGGTTCGTGACGAATTGCGTCGGCGTCGATCGACTCCACCTCCCACCTGTTCGTGAAGGCGACACGGATGTCGTCCTGGGAGACACGGCGAGGACCCCAATCGCCAGGTTGGCGGTCGCTGAAGCAACAGAGAAAGCAGCGCCCACCCGGTTCCAGCACTGCGGCCAGGGCCTCGACGTAGTGAGCCCGAGCGTCGTCGTCGAAGACATGGAACAGCCCGCTGTCGAGAACGGTGTCGAAGTGCTCTTCCAACTCGTCCAGTCGGAGCGCGTCCCACACGAGAAATCGGGCATCCAGCCCCCGGTCTTCCGCTTTCCGCACCGCGGCGGCGATCGCAGTCGGCGCGGCATCGATGCCGGATGCCTCCAGGCCTTGTGCAGCTGCCATCAGGACGTGCTCGCCTGTGCCACAACCGGCATCGAGGACACGGCCCCGGAGGAGCCCGGCCTCGGCAAGCTTGAGGAACGCCGGCTGAGGGCGCCCGATGTCCCAGGGCGGTGTCCCCTGGTAGCTCGCGTCGAAGTCGTCGATGGATTGGGCCGATGAAGAGCGTGGTGCCTCTTCGGAGCCTGCGTCACTCATCGGACTTTCGCCAGGAGGCCCCGCACGTACGCCGCCTGTCCAGCGTGCTGCAGGCTGTCGTCGGCGATGCTGACGAGGCGGACACCCAGGGTGACGGGCGGATCCCAGCGCTCGTCCACGACACGGTCGAGCTCGTCAGGAGCGAGTCGTTCGAGCATCGCCGTGGTACGACCCTGCACCTCGTGCAGATAGTCGAGCAGCACCTCGGAGCTCTCGGGGCGGACGGAGGCAACCTCCTCGGCACTGTGGCCGTACCCGGTATTGGAGGGATCGGGCTCGAGCCCGGTGCGTCGGGCCCAGTCGCCGCCGACCCAGACCTGCTCGGTACCGAGCAACTCGGCGACGTGGTGGTCCTGCACCCGGGCCAGGTGCCAGACGAGCCACCCCACCGGGTTGGCTCCCGGCTCGGGGGCCTCGAGGAGCTCCTCTTCGTCGAGGCCGTCGACCGCCCGGGCCGCCAACGGCGGGATCCGGCCGTACAACTCGAGCAGGAGCGAGGCGGTATCCATGGCCCGCACCTTATGCAACACGTGCCCAAGGCCAGGCCGGACTCTCGGCCCGTCGATCGCAGAGCGGGCCAACACCTCGGCATTCTGGGAACGACGGCTCAACTACCTCCGGCAACCTCGATGTCGGGTGACTGGATGTCGTAGCGGGCCACCGCCGTGTAGGCGACCAGGATCACGACGACGGATGTCAACACCAGCGCCGTCTGCCAGTCCCCGAAATTGGCGCCGCTGACGTCGTGACCCTTGCTGAGGTAGTCGGCAAAGCGACGCGCCGACTGGGCGGGTGATGACGTAGGCAAACCAGAAGGCGAAGATGCTGTTCCACCTGAGCAGCCGCCAGCCGGCCCACGGAATGAGGATGACGCCACAGAAGAGGACGGCCGACGCGAGGTAGCCCAACCCGAGCGTGGTGGCCGCGAAGTCGCCGAGGGCGGTTCCGAGAGCGAATGTGGCGAAGACGACGCACCAGTAGTACTTCTCGCGCCGGCTCGTCGTGATGCTGTGGATATCAAGCGTGTGCTCGCTCCGATTCCAGAGGAAGAAGACCACCCCGAGAACGACCAGCCAGAACAACGACGTGACGGCATAGGGCATGCCGAGGACCAGGTGCATGGTGTCGGCGACACCGGTGCCCGCCGTGGCAATGGCCAGCGCGAGGAACCAATAGGTGATCGCCGAGTAGCGTCTCGATGCGAACTGCAGAACGAGCGCAAGACAGAACGCGGACACCTCGACGACGAAACCGAGCTGCTTTCTCGTGACGAACATGTCCGAGATGGCTTCGCCGGCCGCAGTCGTCGAGATCTTGATCACCCAGAAGAGAACGGTGACCTCGGGCACCTTCGCAGCCAGCGGCTGCTGGGTGAATATTCTGCGCAACGCGCGCACGATCTGGGTTCTCTCCTTGTTTCGTTGGTCGCTCCGCCGGGGAGCGTCAGGCGGCGCGAGGACCTCGTCGCCGGCGGCTCATGGTAGCGAGGCGGCCCACGCGTTCCCATACCCACGGATGGGATTGTTTTCCCAGTTCACCCGGCAAAAGATGCGAGAATGCTCCGACTTGTGGATGACGCGGACCGACGCCGAAATCATCCTCGAGTCGAAGACACCTCAATCGGTGTTCCTCCGCCGGCGGCCGAACGGTATGCGGCGTCGACCAGGCGATGGGCCTCCAGGGCGACATCGAGGCCGGGGGCGGGTCGGGCGACCGGCCGTCACGGCGTCGATGAAGGCCCGGTCAGCCTCGACGTAGGCGCGCACGGCCAGGCCGACCTCGTCGTCCGCCAGCGGGAGCGCGTCCACCCACGGCGGCGACGGGCACGGTCGCACCTCGGTACCGTCGCTGACCTGTATGTGGAGGGGCCCGCGGAACTCGTCGTCCAGCCATACCATGCCCTCGCGGCAAAAGACCTCCAACCGGCGCGTCGAGCCGCGGCTCAAGATGTCGTGCCAAATGCTGGTGAGCTGCGCCTCGAACCCCGAGGCGAAGGAGAGCGTCACGGCGGCGAGGTCCTCAATGCCTTCGTGGCCGGCATGGTTGGCCGTCCGGGCGACGACCGAGTCGACATCACCAAAGCAGAACCGGAGGATGTCGAGGTCGTGGATGGAGTGCTCAATGAGGCAGCCCCCTCCGGCCTGGGAGGCGTCGGCCCGCCACTGCGATGCGTAGCGGCCCTGAATCGGGAAGTACTGGTCGTCCCGAAACACCGCCGCCATCGGTGCACCGAGCGAGCCGCCCTGCACGAGGTCGCGGAGCTCCCTGAAGACCGGCGCGCTGCGCAGCACCAATCCGCTCTGGCTGGCGACGCCGGCGGTACCGACCGCCTCGACGAGCCCCGTGGCGCGAGCGAGGTCCACGTCGAGCGGTTTCTCGCAGAACACCGCGCGGCCGGCAGCCAGGGCCTCGTCCACCGCTCCCCTGTGCGCCGACGTCGGCGTGCAGACCCAGACCGCATCGCAGCGTCGGGCCACATCGGCCGCGTCGGGCACGACGTCACCACCGAGGGCGTCGGCAAAGCCGCGGGCCCGCCGTTCACGTTGGTCGTGGACGGCCACGATCTCGGCTTCGACGACTCCGCCGTCAATGAGGGCCTTGACGCTCAGGCCATGGGCCCACGCAATGAGACCGGACCCGACGAAGCCGATGCGCAGCATGCCTGGACACTAGGCGGCGGTCTCCGCGCCGTCAGTTCCCCAGCAGGTGCGCGCTCGCCGCCCCGGAGGTGGTTACCCGGTCGCCGGCTGGGCGACGACGCGGCCGGCCAGCGCGTCCATGAAGCGCGACGCCACCATGACGAGCAGCGCGACCTCCTGGCGCTCCCGACGCCTGATGGAGGCGGGACGTCCTCCGCAGATGGTGTAGCCCGTGTCGGGCACGGTCTCAATGAACACACCGGACCCCGTCGTGTCATTGGCCGGGTCGGCACCGCTGCGCGATCCCTCGGCGAAGGCGGCGACCCACTGCACGGAAGGCACGTCGCCGTACACCTCCGCGAAACTCGCCAGCTCGTCGTCCGCCAGCGCCAGCCAGGTCAGGCCGAACAGCGCAATGAGGTGACCGGTCAGGGCGTTCATGGCGGCCGTCGGCGTTGCGGCCTGGAGGATCCCCGCCGCCGCGGCGAGGACGGTGACTTCGCGGTCCTTCGCCTCGGCCACCATTTCGGTGACTTCTTCCACGCCCGCCCCGGGCACGTTGCGCACACCGCGGCAGGCGGCATCGACCGCCCCGGGATCGTCGGGCAGCTCGACCACGAGCTCGTCGATCGCCACCCCCGCCTCGCGTTCGAGGACTTCGAGACCGATGACGTTGCCGTGCACGGCACCGATCTCCGCCGCCACGGCGCCCAACACGCCCGGCGCGTCAGGCAACCAGATACGCATTCTGGTCAGCACGAAATCAACACCCCGCCTTCCGGGTCAGTCCCGATCCGCCATGCTCAGTGCACCCTTGCCATGCGGACGGCCACCCGCATGGTGTTCTCCGCGTTGCCGGCGTAGATGCCCTTGACCGGTGGCACGTCGCCGTAGTCGCGCCCGCGCCCGACGGCGACGTGGCGCTCCCCGACCGGGATGTCGTTCGTCGGGTCGTAGGCCCACCAGCGACCCGTCCAGACCTCCACCCACGCATGACTCTCCCCCATGATCTCCTCGCCGATGGCGGCGTCTGCATCCGGGTGGAAATAGCCCGACACGTACCGCGAGGGCAGACCGACCACTTTGGTCAGCGCCAGCGCCAGGTGGGCGAAGTCCTGGCAGACACCCGCTCCGTCGGCGTAGGCCTCATCGGCGGACGTGTGCACGGAGGTGACGCCCCGCACATAGCGCAGGGAGTCGTGCGTGGCCGCCATGATGCGCCGCGCCGTCTGGAGCGGACGGTCGGTGCGGAGTCCCAGGGCGATTCCGGACAGCTCCGGTCCGGGAGCGGTGTAGAGGTTGGGTGAAAGGTGGTCGGCCATCGTCATGGAAGCGTCGGACACGTCCTCCCAGGTGCAATCCTCCGGTTCGCTGGAGTTCTGCGTGTCGACGAGCGAGTTCCCGGTGATCGTGAGCACCTCGTGGCCCCGGTCGACATTGAAGGCCACCACGCTGGTACCCCAGTAGTCGAGGTAGGAGTACTGGGGGGCCGGCGGCACGGTGACCACCTTCGTCTCGAGCGCCGTCTGCCGTGTCTCGGAGCGTGGTGTGAGGCGAAGCTCGTTGTAGGAGGCCCGCGCCGGCGCGTCGTAATCGAACCGCGTCTCGTGCGAGACCCGCAGCCGCCAGCCGTCCGTCCGGCTCATCCTCCCCCACCCCCCTGCCGCCACTGCAACGGAAGGTCCTGCGCGAAATAGCGTCTCGTGACGGCGTCACTCACCGAGGAGATGGAAGCCTGCAGCCGCTCGAGCCGGGTCTCCAGGCCGCGGGACAGGGTCGCCGGAGCCGAGTACTCCAGCTCGGCCCTGGCCAGGCCGATCAGGCCGCGGGCATCGTCCCACGCCCCTTCGCGCCCGGCGTTGATCTGGTCGAGGCACTCCTCCGCCAGCGTGAGAGAGGCGAAGGCGGAACGCGGGAAGAGTCGGTCCCGCAGGAGGAAATCGAGGACACGTCCCGGCTCGACGACGCCCTGGGAAAGACGCAGATAGGGCTCGTAGCCGCCGCAGGAACGCAGCAACATGACAAGCCCGCTGTCGAACACCTCGTCGAAGGCCACGGTGGCCAACTGGCGGGCCACGACATCGGTGCGCTCGAGGCACCGGCCCAGAGTGAAGAAGAGCCAGGTCTGATCGCGACTCATCATGGTGTCGGCCAGGCCCATCATGCCGGCGCACTGGGTCTTGACGAAGGAGAGATAGAAGGCGGGGCCCGCCCGCCGGCCGGTCTCCCAGCGCAACGGCAACTCGGCCCAGGTGGCGTTGATGTGCTCCCAGAATTCGACGGGGACGACGTGCCGCACAGCCCGCGTGTTCTCCCGCGCCGCGGCAAGGGCGCCGGCGATGGATGACCGGCTCGTCGGATCGGTGGCCAACCGCTCGGTCGCCTGCCACAGGGTCTCGGTCCCCGAGTCGGGCAGGCCCATGACGGCGAGCAGCCGACGGGCCGCGTGCCCACCTTCGACATCACTCTGCTCGAGCGCCTGATACACGGAGACGTCGAGGATGCGGGCCGTGCCCTCGGCCCGCTCCACATAGCGACCGACCCAGAAGATCGATTCAGCCACACGGCTCAACAGCGCCCGGGTCACTGGCATGACCCCCCCATTTGCTGTTGCTGTTGCCCCAGTTGGCTCTGTTGCTCCTGGCCCAGTTGGCTCTGTTGCTGTTGCTGTTGCTGTTGCTGTTGCTGCTGTTGCACGCCGAGCTCGCCGTCCGAGGCAGGCCCGACGTCCATCGGCGGTCCGGCCTGGAAGGGGGCGACCTGGCGCGGTGGGAGGACGGGCATCGAAAGACCGCCGCCGACGACCCACGTGTCCTTCGAGCCGCCCCCTTGACTGGAGTTGACGACCAGGCTGCCCTCGCCGAGAGCGACCCGGGTCAAGCCGCCGGGCAGCACCCAAATGTCCTCGCCGTCGTTCACGGCGAAGGGCCGCAGGTCGACGTGGCGGCGCACCATGGCGTTGTCCACCCAGGTCGGAGAGGTGGAGAGCGCGACGACGCGCTGGGCGATCCAGTGGCGGGGATCCGCCTCCACTTCGAGTGCCAGCTGGTCGAGCTCGGCGCCTGTCGCCGACGGGCCGATCACAAGCCCCTTGCCGCCCGAGCCGTCGACCCGCTTGAAGACCAGGTCGCCGCGTCGGGCCAGCGCGTCCTTGCGGACCGCATTGTCCACCAGGTGCATCGTCTCGACGTTCTGCAGAATCGGGTCCTCGCCCAGGTAATAGCGGATCATGGCCGGCACGTAGGTGTAGACGAGCTTGTCGTCGGCCACGCCGTTGCCCACCCCGTTGGCGATCGTCACCCGTCCCGCCCGCGCCGCGTTGGTGATACCCGGGCAGCCGACCAGCGACTCCGGGCGGAACTGCAACGGGTCCAGGTACTCGTCGTCGATGCGACGGTAGATCACATGCACCGGGACCTCGCCGTCGGTGGTGCGGAGGAAGACGTCGGTCCCGTGGCAGACGAGGTCGCGGCCCTCGACCAGGTGCACGCCCATGAGGCGGGCCAACAGCGCGTGCTCGTAGAAGGCCGAGTTGTGCACACCCGGTGTGAGCACGACCACCGTCGGTTCCTGCACCGAGGCCGGAGCGGATCGGCGGAGCGCGTTGATGAGGCGCGCCGGGTAGTCGGTGACCATCTGAATGGGCTGGCCCCAGAACAATTCGGGCAGCACCCGTGCCATGGCGGCGCGGTTGGCCAGCACGTAGCTCACTCCGGAGGGACTGCGGAGGTTGTCCTCGAGCACCCGAAACTCGCCATCCTCGTCGCGGATCACGTCGATGCCCGCCACGTGGATCCGCACCCCGTTGGGGGGCGAGTAGCCGTAGGCGGCGCGCACGAAGCCCGGCGAGCTGGTGATCACCTCGTGCGGGATGAGGCCGTCGCTCACGATGCGCGCCGCGCCGTAGACATCGGCCAGGAAGAACTCGAGGGCCCGGACGCGCTGGGCCACCCCCGCCGCCACCTTGGACCACTCGGCCCCGGTGAAGATCCGGGGCACCACGTCGAGGGGGAACGGCCGCTCCTCGCCGTCGAGGTCGAAGGTCACCCCCTGGTCCATGAAGGCCCTGGCCAGGCGGGATCCGCGAGCCGAGACGTCCTCGGGGCCCATCTGGGCCAAGGAGGAGGCGACCGCCGCGTAGGGCGCACGGGCCGTGCCGTCACGGGCCACCATTTCGTCGAAGGCGGCCTCGGTCAGCCCTCGGGCCGACGAGCCGTATCCGTCGAAGAGGTCTCCCACGGCCCTCAGGGTGCCAGGCATGTGTTTCGCTGGGGTTTCACGGCCGCGAACAGCCGGTGACGGCAGGCCGGCGAACCAGGCAGGCGAGGTGGGGTCAAGCCAGCATCGTACCGGGGGTGTTACCCGATGAGGCCCAGCCCCTTGACGTCATCGCGCTCCGCCAGCAGCTCGTCGGTGGTCACGCCGATGCGCTCGGTGGCGAAATCGTCGTGGGCGAAGCCCTCGACCACGGACCAGCCCCCCTTGCCGTCGGCCTGGACCGGGAAGCCGAACTGCAGGCCCTCGGGCGCCCCGTACTGACCCTCGCTGGCCACGGCGACCGAGAAGCAGTCCCCCTTGGCCGTCTCGGTGCGCAGGCTCACCACGGTGTCGATCGCCGCCGCGGCCGCCGAAGCCGCCGAGGACGATCCGCGGGCGTCGATGATGGCGGCGCCCCGCTTCTGGACCGTGGTGATGAAATCGCCCCGCAGCCATTCGGCGTCGGTGATCACCTCGGCCGCCGGCTTCCCGCCGATACGGGCGTTGGCGAAGTCGGGGAACTGCGTGGCGGAGTGGTTCCCCCAGATGGCGACGTTGGTGACGTCGGCCACCGGGGCGTTCGCCTTGGCGGCCAGCTGGGCCTTGGCCCGGTTCTCGTCGAGCCGGGTCATGGCGAACCAGCGGTCGGCCGGCACCTCGGGGGCGTTGGAGCGGGCGATCAGGCAGTTCGTGTTGCAGGGGTTCCCGACGACCAGGACGCGCACGTCGGCGTCGGCGTTCTCGGCGATGGCCCGGCCCTGCGGCTTGAAGATCCCTCCGTTGACGCTCAGCAGGTCACCGCGCTCCATGCCCGCCTTGCGCGGGATGGAGCCGACCAGGAGGGCCCAGGACGTGCCGTCGAAGGCCGTCTTCAGGTCGGACGTGGCGACGATGTCGTGCACCAGCGGGAAGGCGCAGTCGTCGATCTCCATCACCACGCCCTCGAGCACGCGCATGGCGGGCTCTATTTCGAGCAGGCGCAGCACAATCGGCTGGTCCTCGCCGAGGAGCTGACCCGATGCGATGCGGAACAGGATGGAGTAGCCGATCTGGCCGCCGGCACCGGTGACGGTCACGTGGACGGGGGGCTTGGCCATGGGTATTGGTCCTTTCGTTACAGGCGGTCGACGATGGCCGCGGCGAACTCGGAGCACTTCACCTCGGTGGCGCCGTCCATCAGGCGCGCGAAGTCATAGGTCACGATTTTGTCGGCAATGGTGGCCTCGAGCGCCTGGACGATGTCCGCCGCCGCGTTGGTCCAACCGATGTGCTCGTACATCAGCACGCCCGACAGGAGGACGGAGCCCGGGTTCACCTTGTCCTGGCCGGCGTACTTCGGCGCCGTGCCGTGCGTCGCCTCGAAGATCCCGTGCCCGCTGACGTAGTTGATGTTGGCCCCGGGCGCGATCCCGATGCCACCGACCTGGGCGGCCAGAGCGTCGGAGATGTAGTCGCCGTTGAGGTTCGTGGTGGCGATGACGTCGAAGTCCGACGGACGGGTCAACACCTGCTGCAGCGTGATGTCGGCGATGGTGTCCTTGACGAGGAGCTTGTCCCCCGGCTTGCCGTCGCAGTCGTCCCAGCCGACCGCCACGTCGGCGAACTCCTCGCGCACGAGGTCGTAGCCCCACTCGCGGAACGCGCCCTCGGTGAACTTCTGGATGTTGCCCTTGTGCACCATCGTCACGGACTCGCGCTTGTGGTCCAGCGCGTACTGAATGGCGGCCCGGATGAGGCGCTTGGACCCCATGGGCGAGATCGGCTTGATGCCGATGCCCGAGAGCTCGCGGATGGGCCAGCCCATCTCCTGGCGCAGGTACTCGGCCAACTTCTCGGCCTCGGGGGTGCCGGACTGCACCTCGTAGCCGGCGTAGACGTCCTCGGTGTTCTCCCGGAAGATGACCATGTCGACCAGCTCGGGGTGCACCACGGGCGACGGCACGCCGGTGAACCAGCGCACCGGGCGCAGGCACACGTAGAGGTCGAGGATCTGGCGCAATGCCACGTTGAGCGAGCGGATGCCGCCGCCGACCGGCGTGGTCAGCGGGCCCTTGATCCCGATGAGGTGCGATCGGAAGGTGTCGACCGTCTCGTCGGGGAGCCAGTTCCCTGTCTCGTCGAACGCCTTCTGGCCGGCCAGCACCTCCTTCCAGGCGACTTTGTGGCCGTGCTTGGCTGCGGCGGCATCGAGGACGAGCTTGGCGGCGGGCCAGATGTCGACCCCCGTTCCGTCGCCTTCGATGAAGGGAATGATGGGCTCGTCGGGGACCTGGAGTGTGCCGTCGTCGCCCATGCGGATGAGATCTGCCATGGACCGGATGCTACGGGGCGGGGCGGGACCGTCCCAATTGGCCTTGTCGCGTCGCCCCGCTCGCCTCATTGCCGCTCACCTCATTGGGGACCCTCAATGAGGTGGGCCCGCCGCCCCGGCCGACAGCAACTCGTTCAGGCGGGCGTACGGCGCGGACTCCGGGCCGAGGATGTCGCCGACCCAGCCGAGGGTGCGGGCGGCGTGCACCTCGGTTCCCCAGCGCACCATCTCCTCTATGTCCAGCCAGTCCTTGGGGCGGTCGAAGACGGCCTTGCAGATGATGAGGTCCTCGGGGGCGAGGATCGGTATGTCCACGGCGCCGAAGCGGACCATGCGGGCGTGCTCGGCCATTTCGAAGTGCAGGTCCAGGGTGGCGAAGAAGACATCGAGGGCGGAACCGTCCCAGTCCAGCCTCGCCTGCCCGTCGGCCGCGATGCGCACCCGATCCTCGGCGGTGACCGTGACCCCGAGTCGGGCCAGCATCTGCAGAATCGGCTCGGCCGCGTCGGGCGGCAGGGTCAGGTTGATGTCGATGTCGGTGGTGGCCCGGGGATTCCGGTACCAGGCGAGGGCGATGGCCCCTCCGAACTGGTGGGGCACGCCGACCGAGTCGAGCATCTCGTGGAGCGAGATGATCTTGGGGACCAGGTTGGGGTACTGGCCGGTGGCGGTCAGCGCGACGCCTTGAGCGCCCGCTCCGCCCGCAGGCGGGCCAGCGACGGGAACTGCAGCGGCTCCGGACGACGAGGAACTTTGAAGGACCGGATCTGGGCCGTCAGGTCCAGGAGGTCGATGAGCGCGTCACCAGGATCGCGGGTCGGGACCGTCTCCGCCGGCCACGAATCGAGCGAGGCGGCCATCCGGCGGGAGGACTCGACGAACCGGCGCATCTCGGGCCGCACCGGTGCGGCGACGCCACCCAGAGGCCCTTGAGCTGCCCGGCGGGCCTTCACCTTCTGCTGGGCCTTGGAGGCCGAGGCCCGCACCGCGTCGGGGTCGAACGGGCGAGCTGGCCCGCTGGCTGGCGGTGGCGAGGACCTTGTCCGTCAGCTGCTCGAAGTTGGCCAGCGTGCGGGCTCGAGGGCCGTTGGGCGTGTGAACGGACTCCCGGACTTCGAAACGGCCCCTGGGTCGAGCGACCACGTACGCCATTCCCAACAGTATAGACCCACTACATACCCACTATGTTTCAGCCCGACCACTCGGTCTGGTCGGCGACCCTTACGAGGGTGGGGTCGGCCCCAGACCGAGCGCGGCGTAGATCTCACGCGTCGCGCTCGAGGTGTTGAACGTATAGAAGTGCAGCCCCGGCACGCCGGAACCGAGGAGGTTGGAACAGAGCTCGGTGGCCAGCTCCACCCCTTCTTTGCGGACGGCGTCGGCCCCACCCCGCTCGTCGGCGGCGCGTAGCCGGTCTTGCATCCAGTCGGGCGCTGCCGCTCCCATGGGGCCCAGCCGGTTCATGGTCGAGAGCGAGGTCACCGGCAGGATGCCGGGCAGGACAGGCGTGTCGACGCCCCGCTCGGTCAGGTCGGCCACCAGGGCCTCGTAGTCGGCCGCCTCGAAGAAGAACTGGGTGACCCCGAAGTCGGCCAGTGCGAGCTTGGCGGCGAGGAAATCACGGTCGCTCGGTCGGTCGGGCGAACGTGGATGCCCGGCCGGGTGCGCCGCCACCCCGATGGAGAAACCCCCGATGGCCCGGGCCAGCTCGACGAGCTCCGCCGCGTAGGCGAGCTCCCCGGGCCCGGCGTCGGGGTCCTCGGGCGGGTCGCCGCCCAGGGCCATGAGGTTCTCGACCCCGGCTTTGCGCAGCGACACGAGGATGTCGGCCAGCTCCAGGCGGGTGTGGGCCACACAGATGATGTGGGCCATCGGGTTGAGGTTGGTCGTGTGGAGCATGCCGGACACGAGGTCGACGGTGCGCTGGCGGGACTCGGCGCCTCCCCGGTAGGTGACCGAGACGAACGAGGGCTCCAGCGGCTGCAGCTCACCGAGCGTGCGGGCGAGCGTGGCCAGCTCCTTGTCGTTCTTGGGCGGGAAGAACTCGAACGAATAGGTCGGTCCGGCCGCCAGCAGGTCCGCAATGCGCGTCACGAGGATGCGCGTCCGAAATCGTCCTGCAGCCGCACGATGTCGTCCTCGCCGAAGTACGTCCCGCGCTGCACCTCAATGAAGACGACGTCGGCGCTCCCTTCGTTGGCGATGCGGTGCGCGCTCTCGAGGGGGATGTCGACGGCCTCCCCGGCCCGCACCTCGGTCACGGCGCCGTCGAGCGTCACGGTCGCGGTGCCCGAGACGATGAACCAGTGTTCAGCCCGCTGGGAGTGACGCTGGTAGCTGAGGCGCTTGCCGGGGTGCACCACAATGCGCTTGACCTTGTGATCCGGCTCGTCATCGCTGAGGACCGTGTAATTGCCCCACGGACGCTCGGAGTATTCCCGCTCACTCACCGGTTGCTGGCCTCCCTGGCTGTGGGTGCGGAGGCGGTCCCGCCCCGCGGCGCCAGGTCGCCCCCGACGCTCACCGGGCCGCGATCTCCGCCGCCCGCACCGCGTTGCGCAACAGCATGGCACGGGTCATGGGGCCCACCCCGCCCAGACGTGGCGTGACCCAGCCGGCGACCTCGGCCACGTCGGGGTGCGCATCGGGAATGAGCTTCTTGCCCTCGAAGCTGGTGCCGGCGGACACGACCGCCGCGCCGGGCTTCACCATGTCGGGCGTGAGCAGGTGGGGCCGACCGGCCGCTGCCACCACAATGTCGGCCGAGCGGACAATGGCCTTCATGTCGGCCGGGTCGACGCCGGTGTGGACCACCGTCACCGCGGCGTTGCAGCCCGGGCGCTTCAAGGTCAGGAGGTTGGCCAACGGCCGTCCGATCGTCACGCCACGGCCGATGATGGCCACGTGGCGGCCTTCGACCGGGACGTCGTAGGCGTGCAGGAGCTCGACGATCCCGGCGGGAGTGCAGGGCAGCGGGCCCGGCGTCCCGAGCACCAAACGACCCAGGTTCACGGGATGCAGGCCGTCGACGTCCTTGGCCGGGTCGACGGCCAGGAGCGCCTGCTCCTCGTCGAGTCCGGGCGGCAGCGGCAGCTGCACCAGGAAGGCGCTGATTGCGGGGTCGGCGTTGAAGTGGGCGATGACGTCGAGCACCTCCGCCTGGGTGGCGCTGGCGGGCAGGTGCTCCCCCACCGAGTGCATGCCGATGCCGGCGCAGTCCTCGTGCTTCAACGCCACGTAGCGCTCGCTGGGCGCGTCGTCACCCACCAGCACGGTCCCGAGGCCGGTGCCGAAGCCCTCGCTGCGCAGTCGTTGCACGCGGTCGGCCACCTCGGCGCGGATCCGGGCGGCCACCGACTCGCCGTCGAGCAGGATGGCGCTCATCAGTGGCGGAAGTGCCGTTCGCCGGTCATGACCATCGCCAGGCCCGCCCCGTCTGCGGCGGCAATCACTTCCTCGTCCTTCACCGAGCCGCCGGGCTGGACGATGGCCGTGACGCCGGCGTCGGCCAACACGAGCAGCCCGTCGGGGAAGGGGAAGAAGGCGTCGCTGGCGCCGGCGCCCCCCTTGGCGCGCTCCCCGGCCTTCTGGACGGCGATCTCGGCGGCGACGACACGGGACTGCTGACCCGCACCGACACCGACGGCCTGGCCGGCCGTGACGACGGCGATGGCGTTGGAGGTGGTGCGGCCGCACACGCGCCACGCCAGGACGAGGTCGCGCCACTCGTCCTCGGACGGTGCGCGCGTGGTCACGGCCCGCCACTGCGAGCGGGGCGAAAGGAAGGCGTCGATGTCCTGCACCAGCACGCTGGCCCCGAGGCTGCGCAGCTGGCGAACGGCGCCGCTCGGGCGCGGGGCCCGACAGGATCCGGGTGGCCTTGCGGCGGCTCTTCAACTTCTCCAGCGCCTCCGGCGCGTAGGAGGCGGCGATGATGACGTCGGCCTGCGGTCCGGCGGCGATGGCGTCCGCCACGTCGGTCGTGACATCGCCGCCGATGGCCACCACGCCGCCGAAGGCGCTCTGCACGTCGCACTCGAGCGCACGCTCGTAGGCGGTGACGAGGTCGGGTGCCACGGCGGCGCCGCACGGGTTGGCGTGCTTGATGATGGCGACGGCCGCCTGCCCTTCCCCGGCATCCGCCGCCAGCTCGTGCACGAGACGCCAGGCGGCGTCACCGTCGAAGAGGTTGAGGTACGAGAGCGGGTTCCCTCCGTGTTGCACCATGGCATCCCACCAGCTGGGGGTTCCGGCAATGCGGTAGCGCGAGCCGCGCTGGTGGGGGTTCTCTCCGTAGCGCAGCACCTCGGTGCGCTCGAGTGTGAGATGCAGCGTCGACGGGAGTACCGCCGACAGCTCGGCCTCTTCGGTGTCGGCGGTCGTGGCACCGTCGAGGTCGGCCACCGGGGTCGGGCCGCCCGAATCCAACCAGGCGACGATGGCGGCGTCGTAGGCCGCGGTGTGCGCGAAGGCGGCGCGGGCGAGGCGCCGGCGCGTGGCGGCCGAGAGCGCGCCCGAGGCGCGCAACTCCTCGAGCACGACCGGGTAGTCGGCGGGTGAGGTGACGATCCCGACGTGGTCGTGGTTCTTCGCTGCGGCGCGCACCATGGTCGGCCCACCGACGTCGATCAGCTCAATGGACGGGTCGGAAGAGAACGGGTAGAGGTTCGTGACGACGAGGTCAATGGCCTCGATCCCGTTCGTCGCCAGATCATTGAGGTGCTCGGGCTTGGAGCGGTCGGCGAGAATGCCGCCGTGGATCTTCGGGTGGAGGGTCTTCACCCGGCCGCCGAGCATTTCGGGCGAGCCGGTCACGTCGGCCACCTCGAGGTGCGCGATGCCGGCTTCGGTCAGCTTGGCCGAGGTGTTCCCGCTGGCGACCAGGTCCCAGCCGAGGTCTGAGAGGCCCTGGGCCAACTCGACCAGTCCCTCTTTGTCGTACACCGACAGCAGGGCTCTCACAACGTCATCTCCTCGTCACTCCTTCTCACTCCGGTCTCACTCCTCGTCACGCTTTCTGCGTCTCTCTCCGAATCGTCGCGACCTGTTTCGAATCGCCTAGCTCGTCCGTGCATCGCCGGGGCTCTCGGCCCGGACGAGTGTCCGCACCGGTGGCTCGATCGCCCGTCCGGCCTGGAGTTCCGCCAGCGCCCAGGCCACCGTGGCCGGGTAGAGCCGGCGCTCGACCACCTTTATCCGCTCGTGCAGGGTCTCCTCGGTGTCGCCTTCCAGGACGGGGACCGCCTCCTGGGCCAGGATCGGCCCTGCGTCCATCTCCAAGGTGGCGAGGTGCACCGTGCACCCGGTCTCGGACACTCCGGCGGCCAGGGCGTCGCGCACGCCGTGCCAGCCGGGGAAGGCGGGCAGCAGCGCGGGGTGGGTGTTCAGGATCCGGTCGGGGAAGGCCCGGTGCACGGCGCCGGTCATCACGGTGCCGAAGCCGGCCATCGCCACCAGGTCGATCTGATGGGCGACCAGGGTGGCGGCCGTGGTCGCCGTGAAGCCGTCACGGTCGAATCCGGGGCCGAAACCGCCGTACCCGCTCCGGTCGACGAGCTCGGCCGCGACGCCGTGCTCCTCGGCCAGGGCGAGGCCGTCACAGGGCCGGTCGGAGAGGACGACAGAAACCGGGAGTCCAGCGTCGAGCATCGCCCGCAGGATCGTCCCCGAACCCGACACAAGGACTCCGAGACGCACGCAGCCAATCTACCGAGTGCGGGCACATGGCGACACCGGGGTATCCCCGGTGGCTTCGGCATCGGTCGCCCGCTGGCGACAGTCCGGCACGGTCGTCTCGACGCGTGCCCTGGGCTACGTTGATCCGGGACGGACCGGTAGGCGGCGGGGTTTTGAGCACATGGCTGATTCCGAATGAAAATGTGACGTGGTGAACGCCCGCACGAAGCTGACTGCTCTTGCCGATTCCCTGGGCGCTCGGAAAGCCCTGGCAGACAGTCGTGACCGCCTGGTCGATGTTCTCAACGGAGACCACGGCGGGAGCATCGCCCGAAGGAATCAAATCGACGACCAGCACCTCGTCCTCTTGCTCAGCTTCGGGTTGCGGCCGACGTCCAATTGTCTTGACGTCGGCGCCCACCGAGGATTGTTCCTGCAACATTTCCCCCGGTTGGCCCCGCTCGGGCACCACATCGCGTACGAACCGTTACCCGAACTTTGCGCCAGGCTGGTGCAACAATTCCCGGCGGTCGATGTCCGACAGCGAGCGCTGTCAAACCATGACGGCGAGGGCTCGTTCGTCCACGTGCTCGGCCAGGAGGCTCTGAGCGGTCTCAAGGAGCGCAAGTACCGTCGCCCGGTCACGACGGAGACCATCACGGTGGCCATAGAGCGCCTCGACGACCATGTGCCTGAAGGGTGGTTGCCCGACTTCGTCAAAGTTGACATCGAAGGCGCCGAACCGCTCGCCTTCGAAGGTGCCATTCGGACACTCCGACAAGCGAAGCCCGTGATCGCATTCGAGCACGGACGCAACGGGAGCGAGGACTACGGGGTATCCGATGACGACCTCTATAAGCTGCTCTGCAACGACGTCGGACTTCGCCTCTTCAACATGGACGGCCATGGCCCATTCGATCTGGCGCAATTCCACGACGAGCTCGCAGGCGGTCGCTGGAACTGGGTCGCTCACGAATAGGACTCCGAGCGTCCGTGGGACCGACGACGACACCCCCCCTATCGCACCGCCACGAGCGGGACGCTTTCGTCGGACGGGCCGTCACCGGAGTCGGCCCTCCGTCCGCTCCACCCGCTGGCCGACCGCCTCCATGTCCGCGATCACGTACTCGAGCAGGGCAGCACCATGGGGAGAGGCCACCGCCACATCGTGGCTCCAGGCGGTGGCGTGACGCAGACATTGCAACCGGAGCACGTCCCCTGCGGCCTGATTGTTGGGAAAGATCCCCGAGTAGGAGAGATTGAGGTCGGCGAGGGTATCGCTGACGTGGGCAGACTCGGGACGGTCGAGCGGTAGGTCCAGATAGAGGGCCTCGACACCCTCATCGAACACCCGTGAACGTTCGGCGTCGACGCGGGCCGTCAGGTCCCGGCCCGCCTGATGCACCGTTAGGAAGGCGACGTTGTCACCAGTGTCCCTCTCCATAGAAAGCAGCGACACCGCGGGGAGATCGACGCTGTCCGGCGCCTCGGCCAGATGTGCCCGCGAGCCACAGATGTCGATCGTCTCGAGCACAATGTCCCGATGGCGGGTCGGCGCGTAGACCATCCGTTCCTTGCCCGGCCGCATGCGGAGGAAGAACAGGGCGGCCGATGTGCGGCCCCGTCTCGCGGCCGAGGCTGCGTTGTTCTCGACTGACGCCGGAATGAAGCCGAGCATGAAGCCCGTCTCATGCCCGCCCAGGTCGAGGAGGGCCTGCTGGCTGTAGGGATGGGCGGCGGTGGCCTCGCTGTACATGCCGACGAGCCCGAGGTTCGTCGCCCACTCGACGAGATACCGCTTGACCGTGGTGAAGATGTGCCGGCCCCGGGCGGCCGGCAGCGTCAGCGCCTGCCCGGCGTGGCCGACGACGTCGTCCGGCGCATTGAGCAAGAGACCCGAATGACAGAGCAGCTCCCCGTCCGTCGTCTCGGCGATGGCCGACATCAGCAGGCCGGCGGCGATCCGCCGGGCCACCTCGCCGGCGTCGTAGGTCCATTGCACGGGATACGTCTCGCCGTAGACCGCCCGGACGGCCTCGGCGAGCCGAGTCGCTTCCGATGGGCCGAGCAGCCGAATCCGCATGTCGCCGACCCGCACGGGATCCGGTGTCGCAGGTGGGCCCGCCGCCGCCATGGACCCATCCTAAGCAGGTCCCATCAGTGACCCCGATGGCAGACGCCAACGGCTCGCGCCACCGACTAGCGGGGTCTTCGGAGTTGGTATAGCCATTACGCCGTGGCGAAGCTTCCCAACGCCGAATTGTCCAGGCTGCACAACCAGGTGATCGCAGAAGGCGCACACCTCTTCGAACAGCTCGGGACGCGCGACTTGCCCTCGCCCGAAGGTCACCTGGTGATTGAGATGGACGTCCGGCCCGAGGTCGCGAACGTTCGCGGAGCGCTCCAGGGCGGCCTGATCGCAGTACTCATCGACGTGTGCGCCGGGCGTCTCGCCTATGACTCGTGCGATCATGAGAACGGCTTCAGCACGGCAACGTCGGACATGAACATCCATTTCCTGTCGCCGGTCGCCGTCGGCCCGGCTCGCGCTGACGCCTGGGTCCTGCGCCAAGGGCGGTCGAATTTCGTGCTGCAGGTCGAAGTCACCGATGTCGGGCGCGACAACAAGCTGGCAGCAGTCTCGACGATCGCCTTCACGGTGCTGCCGCCCCGCACCTGAGTCGCTAGGGAGGAGTGCCTGCTCGTCGAGCAGCGCTACTCAGGCCAGATCCTTCAGGAGTCAGTACGGTTGACCAGACACGTGTCGCTCTGCGCACGGCGACGATCGATCACGAAGAGCGCGAGAAGCCCGAGAAGGCCTGCGGCACCTGAGGCGTCCGCAACCACCCCGACGATGCCGGCCGATTGGGTCATGGTGACAGTTGAAGATGTCGGTATCACCACCATCATGTTCCCGGCCGCTGCGTAAGGCCCTTGAGCGCCGCGCACCGACCACCCTGGGAAGTACGAGGCCTTCACCAACACGGGCACCCCGGTGCGGTCGACATGGAAGGACAAGCCCCCGTTGGTGAGCTTGACGTCGCCGACCTTGACTGGTGGGAGCGCTCGTTCGGCCGGCAACTCTGTACCGACCACACGGTCCCAATCTGCCGGGCCGCTCCGGGTCATCACCACGTCGTTCCATGCCGGCGCGTACGTGGTGTAGTCGGCAGAGCCCTTCGCCCAGCTGGTGCCGGGGATGGCAAAAACAACCGGCTGGTCCCGCAGCGGAGCCACCACTGCGGAGTCGGTAATTCGGTAGATGTGCCACGGACCCGAGACGGCGATGGGCACCAGAGAGCTGTCGCTCGCCGCTGCTTTGACGACCGGTGCAGTACGCGCCGCGTAGTACCGCACACCGGCGTACTGCAGATTCTGTACGCCTTTGTGGATATTGAACGGCTGATAGGGAAGGCCGGGAGTGAAGTACTCCGGGTCGATACTGGTGAGCGACTCGGTGAGGTTGATATAAGGGAGTGGTTGCCGAAGAGTCGAAAAACAGGCCCCGGAGCGAGGTGATGCAGTCGTTCGTCCAGTAAGGAACGAGGGCATTGTCCACCGTGCCGTAGTCGGTCGTCGCGACATCGACCGACCAGGCGAAACGGCCGCAGCCGTACTCCTTGCCGATCCGGTCCATCGTGTTCATGAGCGCGTGATATTGCGGGTACTCGGGGTTGCGCTGATAGCCGGCGAAGGCCACTTCGATGTCATGGTCCGACGGGGCCTGGCCCTGGTGGCCGAACGGCGGCAGGCGCCACGCCGCCGCGGCGACGGCCATCACCACGACCAGAGCCAGTGCGGTTGTCGCCACCACGAGGCGTCCCCGCCACTGCGACGGGACTCTCGCCGGCAGCCGGGCCGCGACCAGCAGAAGCAGTTCGGCCAGACCCACCGCAGCCAGGGAGAGTCGGGACCACGACCAAAATGGCAACGCCCGGCCGTTCTGGAACTGGCCCTGCGGGAGGAGGAAGAACAAGGCCGCATAGAGAATCGACATCAGGGCCAGGGCGCCGGCGATTCGATGCCCGGCACGCCACCCGAGCACGAGGCCAGCTGCCATGAGCACAATGAGGAAGGGCTCGGCCCAACCAAACGGAAACAGGTAGTGCAGGCCGACACTTCGGATGAAGTCGGGATCCGTCATCCACGCGTGTTCCGCCACGAACGGGATCCACCACACGCCGGCCAGGGCCCCTCCGACCACCACGACCGGCGCCACCCGCACCAGCAAGGGCCGCCACTGCCGATCCAAATGCACGACGACGATGAACACCGCGGCCGACAGCACGAAGACCCCGGTGAGCGGGTGTGCGACAGCGGCGGCGGCAAAGCTGAGTGCCGTGGCGGCTCGCCAGCGGCCCTCACGCACCACGAAAGAGAAGAGGCCGATGGTGAGGACGGCCAAGGCCAGTCCGAGGGTGTAGCTGAACTCACCGCCCGTGGTACTGAAGATGGTTCCGCCACCGGTGCTGGAGGTGTCGAACAGGAACACCAACGCCGCAACCGCTGTCAGGGGTGCGGTGGGGAACGGAAGCTTCCACCACCTGGCGAAAAGATACGAGGCCACCGGGAGCAGCACGAGCCCGGCCACGATCACCAGCTTCATGGCTACCCCGTAGGGCAGAAGGTAGGAGAGTCCCACCACGACAATCGGGGGGAGGACCGGGTAGAACTGGTAGGCCGGGAAGCCATCGAACCAGTCCCAGCTCCATCCCGAAAGATGCGGCAGCACGTGTTGGCGCAGGTAGGCGGGACCCCAGTCGTGCAGCGAGAGGTCGCCTCCGGCGGGCAGCGTGTTAGCGATCAGCAGGGATGGGCGCAGCACCCACAGGACGAAGATTGTCGCCACCACCACCACGGCCGCCTCGACGATCCACCTGGTGCGGCGACTCACTGGATCGCTACCGGCGCCCTGTTCGCTCTGCTGCGAGGTCGTCGTCGGAACCGGGGTCGCGCGCTTCTGCACCCGTGGCGTGGACACGGACTTATCGTGACTGACGAGGCGATCGTGGTGATCGTCGCGCATGAACGACGACACAGCGGAGTGAACGCACTACCGGTTGCGGGCTGAGGTATCCAACCCCAGCCCGCATCGCGAGAGAACGCCTTACCGCCTGCTCCTCCACCCCCACCCCGTCCCCGTTCGACCGTGGTGAGGGAACGACTGGTGCCAACCCCAGTGAAACACGCCCTGCACCTTCGTCGTGACGCTCGACGTGTAGTTGCTCGCCGGTGTCCCGACCGGTGCCAGGTTGACCGTGTTGAAGATGCTCGTACCCGGCCGTGCACTCACACGGACGACCACGAACAGGTGGTCGACGCCGTGCGCCGCGATGGCCTTCGTGGACGTGCAGGTCACGGTGCCGGCCGTCGCTGAGCAGTGCCAGCCCGGCGGCAGCGACCCTGCGAACAGGTAGGAGAGCCCGGTGGGGAGCGCGTCCGTCAACGTCAACGTCCCCGTCGTGGCGCTGGCGGCCTCGTTGGTGACGCTGATTTCGTAGAGGCCCCCGATACCCCAGAGCAGCCCCGGCGACGACAGTTGAATTTTGAGGTTGTTCGCCGAAGTCGTGGCCGGGCTCACCGTGAGGCTCTGGGGGCTCGACGTCGAGGCGTTGTAGGTGAAGCTGGTGTTCGACGAGGAGCCGCCGCTGTAGGAGGCGACCACGTTGGTGTAGGAACCAGCCGGCAGCGTGGTGGAGCTGGCCAGCGAGCAGCTGTAGTTGACGCTGTCACCACTGCCACCGCTCAAGGTCGTCTGGCACAGCTGGGTCTGCCCGGCCACGCCGTAGTTGTCATAGACCGTGACCGTCCCTGCCGGGATCCCGTCCGCACTGGCCGGGCCGGCCACCGTGCCGGTGAAGGCCGCAGGCGCGCCCTCGGCACCAAAGGTGAGGGTGGGCACCGTCAGCGAGGTGGTGGTGTTCTCGGGGGTGGCCGGGGCGTTGTAGGTGAACTGGTCACTCGGCGCGTTGATGGCCGAGGTGCCGTTGGGGGTGGTCACCGTGACGTCGACCGTCCCGGTGCCGCTCGGCGAGGTGACCGTCAGGCTGGTGGCGGTGACCGAGGTGATCCCGGTGACCGCGGTGGAGCCGAAGTGGACGGCCGTGGCGCCGCTCAAGTTGGTGCCGCTGACCGAGACCGAGGTCCCGCCGGCCGCTGGTCCACTCGAGGGGCTGACCCCGGTGACCGTCGGGGGCGCCGGGGCGTTGAAGGTGAACTGGTCGGCGCTGGTCTTGGCCGAGGTGCCGTTGGGCGTTGTCACCGTGACATCGACCGTCCCGGTGCCGCTCGGCGAGGTGACCGTGATCGACGTCGCGGAGTCGGCAGTGACCGTCCCAGCCGTGGACCCGAAGTCGACGGCCGTGGCGCCAGTCAAGTTGATGCCGCTGACCGTGACCGAGGTCCCGCCGGCCGCTGGTCCATTCGAGGGGCTGACCCCGTTGACCGTCGGGGGCGCGTTGTAGGTGAACTGGTCACTCGGCGCATTGATGGCCGAGGTGCCGTTGGGGGTGGTCACCGTGACGTCGACCGTCCCGGTACCCGCCGGAGAAGTGACTGTCAGGCTGGTCGCGGTGACCGAGGTGATCCCGATTCCCGCGGTGGAGCCGAAGTGGACGGCCGTGGCGCCACTCAAGTTGGTGCCGCTGACCGTGACCGAGGTCCCGCCGACCGCTGGTCCACTCGAGGGGCTGACCCCGGTGACCGTCGGGAGCGCCGGGGCGTTGTAGGTGAACTGGTCACTCGGCGCGTTGATGGCCGAGGTGCCGTTGGGCGTGGTCACCGTGACGTCGACCGTCCCGGTGCCGCTCGGCGAGGTGACCGTGATCGACGTCGCCGAGTCGGCGGTGACCGTCCCAGCCGTGGAGCCGAAGTGGACGGCCGTGGCGCCACTCAAGTTGGTGCCGCTGACCGTGACCGAGGTCCCGCCGGCCGCTGGTCCACTCGAGGGGCTGACCCCGGTGACCGTCGGGGGCGCGTTGTAGGTGTAGGCGCTGGCGAGCGGAGCGGACGTTCCACCACTGGCGGTGGTCACGGTCACCGAGACCACGCCGGTCCCTGACGGGACGGTCACCGTGAGGCTGGTGGGCGTGACCGCGCTGACCCCGACGCCCGCGGTGGCACCGAAGTCGACCGTCGGGATCCCAGAGAAGCCGGTTCCATTGACCGTAACGGTGTTACCGCCGGCCTGGGGCCCATTGTTCGGGACGACCGCGGTGACCGTCGGCGCGGCGTTGTAGATGTATTGGTCACTCGGCGCGTTGATGGCCGAGGTGCCGTTGGGCGTGGTCACCGTGACGTCGACCGTCCCGGTGCCGCTCGGCGAGGTGACCGTGATCGACGTCGCCGAGTCGGCGGTGACCGTCCCAGCCGTGGACCCGAAGTGGACGGCCGTGGCGCCACTCAAGTTGGTGCCGCTGACCGTGACCGAGGTCCCGCCGGCCGCTGGTCCACTCGAGGGGCTGACCCCGGTGACCGTCGGGAGCGCCGAGGCGTTGTAGGTGAACTGGTCATCGGCGCTGGTTGATGGCCGAGGTGCCGTTGGGGGTGGTCACCGTGACGTCGACCGTCCCGGTACCGCTCGGCGAGGTGACCGTCAGGCTGGTGGCGGTGACCGAGGTGATCCCGGTGACCGCGGTGGAGCCGAAGTGGACGGCCGTGGCGCCGGTCAAGTTGGTGCCGCTGACCGTGACCGAGGTCCCGCCGGCCGCTGGTCCACTCGAGGGGCTGACCGCCGGTGACCGTCGGGGCGCCGCGGCGTGTAGGTGAATTGGTCGGCGCTGGTCTTGGCCGAGGTGCCGTTGGGGGTCGTCACCGTGACATCGACCGTCCCGGTGCCGCTCGGCGAGGTGACCGTGATCGACGTCGCGGAGTCGGCGGTGACCGTCCCAGCCGTGGACCCGAAGTCGACGGCGGTTTGGCCCGAGAGGTTGGTGCCCGTGATGGTCACGGTCGTGCCGCCCGCCACTGGTCCGGCGCTCGGGCTGATGTTCGAGACGACCGGGACAGCCGTCGGAGCCGTCGGGGCACCGGACAACTCGTCGAGATTCGCACTCGAGGCCGACCCGTCGGTGAAGAGCAGGTTCCCGCTCCCGGCATTGAGGATCGAGGTCGGCCCGCTCAGTGTGGCCAACAGGTTCGAGGGGCCACCGGCGACCGTGTAGATGTCGCCCGCCGTCATGGCCACGCCGTAGTAGGTACCCGAGCTCTCGGCCAGGACCCGGAGGGCCGGGCTGGTGCCCGGCACCGGCCCGATGCCCGGCACCGCCCCGTTCACGGCCAAGACGACGTTTCCGGCGCCGTCAAGGGTCATCTGGCTGGTGCCGGCCACATTGGACTGGACGCCGGCTGTGCCGTCAGAGCGTGGCCGTGGTCCCACCGTTGCCAGCGAGCTTGTAGACGTTGCCCGCGGTGACGCTGAGGCCGTCGAGGGTGCCCGACTGTGCCGGCAGGACCCAGTCACAGCCAGCGCCGGGACCGGGGTAGTTGTCAGAGAGGTAGACGTTGTCAGAGCTGTCGACGAAGGGCTCTGGGCTCTGGAAGTATTCCGACGACGCCGGTTCAGTGGTCGCACCCGCGGTGCAGTCCTGGGTGCCCATTGCGGTCCCGGCGATCACCGCAGAGGACTGGGCCGGGATGCTCTGGCCGTAGAGGCTGAGACTGCCCGAGGCCTGCTCGTTGACGAAGTCGACGCCGTCACCGTTTCCGACCACGATGTTGCCGTTCGGGTCGACGGACATGCCGTTGGCCGCGGCGGCCACGTCGCCCATGTTGATGGCCGAGGCCGGCGAACCCGAGAGGCCGACGGCGGCGATCGTGTAGAGGTCACCCGCCGTCATGGCCACGCCGTAGAAGGTGCCCGTGGTCTTGGCCACGACCTGAATGGCCGAGTCACCCGTCGCCGTGTTCTCGCCGGCGATGAGGAGGTTGCCGTTGGGATCGAAGGCCACCGAGGTCGGCTCGATCGGGTTCGCCGTGGCCACAGCCGTGGTCGAGTCGCCGAACTGGTTGTTGCCCGGCTGCGCGATCAATCCGGCCGTCCCGTTGCCGGCCACGATGTAGGCGTCACCAGCGGTGAGCGGTCCGAACGCCGGCGACGGGTTGGGAGCCGTCTGAATGTTGTACTCGTTGGACTCGGACCCCCCTGCGATCAGGTAGACGTAGACCGAAGCCGCCTGCGTCGAGGCCACGGCCGTGTCGCCGTCGGACGGGTTGTAAGCCACATAGGTGGGGCTGATCTTGGCCGAGCCAGCAGCTGCAGGGACGCCCAGGGAAGGAGCGGTGGACCCCGACGAACCGGTGACGACAGTCACCGTTGGCCCGGCCGCCCCCGCCGGCGTCGCGCCCAAAGCGGGAACGAGCGCGGTGCCCAGCACGGCGGCCAGGCTCGTCACGCCGACGGTCCAGCCACGCCACCGCGCCGTCCGGGGGCCCTGCTGCTTCGCCGACGCTCTGGTCGCCACTTCGTCGCTTCGGATCACGCTTTCCTCCTGAGGGATTTGATGCGTAAGTAGTTTCGAACGGGATGAAACAAAAAATGTGCTGAGAGCACGGTCGGAGCGGTCCGAGGGTTCCGAAGGGAAGCCCGCCCTGTCATTGCGCTTCGGCATCTGGAGAAGACCTTTCTCGGTGTTCATCGCTCGTTCGTGCTCGATCTCATGTGTGGTGGTGGTCCTCAACAACGAACCCGGACGCTCGAAAGTGAACGAGTTCGCCATTCGCGGCGCAGCGGTCTGGGCCCAAAGGGCCCAGACCGCTGGCACGAGAATGAAGCTTTGGTGCTTATGTGGTCACGATCACGAATGCAGAGTGATCGGGATCGCTACGTAGAACCCGCTGTGGGTCGAATCGGTGACGACGATGTCGGCCGATCCCCCCGCATGCAAGGTCCCGCTGTTGGTGTCGGAGTACGTCCCGACGAGAACCGTGACTCCGGCGCCGGTGAAGGTCACCTTGCCGTTGGCGGCCACGGTCCCGGTGAGGGTGGTGGCGTTGTCACAGTGGGTCGCCAGGTTGGCCGAGGTCACGGAGCTTTCGCACTCTTGCGCCGTCACCGTGTCACCACCTGGGAACTCTGCGGCCGTCACCTTGTCCACGTAGTTGGCCGTGACGTTCGCTGACAGCTTCACGCTCGCCGTCGGGACCGCAAAGCTCACTGCCTGGTCGAGGCCGACGCTCGGATTCGTCGAGTCGCTGACCAGGACCTCACAGGTCCCACCAGCGGGGCAGGTGCCATTGGCCGTGTCGGAGAATGCTCCACCGACGGCCCAGGTCAGACCGGGGGTGAAGACCGCTGTGCCCTTGGCTGACGCCGTGGCCGAAACCTGAGTGGCGGCATCGCAGTCCGAAGCAACCGTGGCCGGAATGACGAGGTTGGGGTCACACTCTTGGGCCACGATCGTGTCACCGATCGGGAAGCCGGCCACCTTGATTGCGGCGACCGAGTTCGGCAGCACATCGGTGTGGGACTTGAGCGGCGCCATGATCGGCGTGCCGAAGCTGAACGACGTGCTGGCCCCGACCGCTGCGTTATTGGCATCGGTGAGGCCGATGAGGCATGTCCCACCGATTGGGCACATTCCGCCCGCAGTGTCGGAGAAGGAACTCCCGACCGGAAGGGTCACGCTGAGGATCACGTCGCCCTTCGTATTGGCCGTTCCCGAAATCTGAGTGGCGGCATCGCAGTGCGTCGAGGCCGTGCTCGGCACCGAGGCGCTCGAGTCACATTCTTGGCCGACGATGGTGTCGCCGATCGGGAAGTTGATGGCCTTGACCCCGTCGACGTAGTTGCCGACCAGACCTGTCGTCTTCTTGGCCACGAAGCTCGGGAGCGTGAAGCTCAGAGCCCCGCTGCTGGTGAAGTCCGAGGTGTTCCCGACGACGACGATGTAGCACGGCGAGGTACCACCCACGCCACACGAGTCACCGTGGCTGTCGATCACTCCCACGGCTACGTCGATCACCGCATTCTTGAAGGTCCCGGCGGCCTTGCCGGTCCCGAGGGTGACAGGTACGTGATTGTTCGGCGTCACACGTCGCCGCGCTGTACGTCGTGGTGGAGCACTCGTTGAGCGTGACGGTCGTGTCACGGGTCCAACCCGAGCCACCCACCTTGTCGGGGTAGTTCCCGATCAAAGCGGTTGCCTTGGAGAGGGTAACTGTCCCTCCAGGGGCAGGCGGGGCGGTGGTGGGAGCACCGGACAACTCGTCGAGATTCGCACTCGAGGCCGACCCGTCGGTGAAGAGCAGGTTTCCGCTCCCATCGTAGAGCACCGACGTCGGGCCACTCAATGTGCCCAACACGTGCGAGGTGCCACCGGCGACCGTGTAGATGTCGCCTGCCGTCATGGCCACGCCGTAGTAGGTGCCCGAGCTCTCGGCCAGGACCTGGAGGGCCGGGCTGGTGCCCGGCGCCGCCCCGCTCACGGCCAAGACGACGTTTCCGGCGCCGTCAAGGGTCATCTGGCTGGTGCCGGCCACATTGGACTGGACGCCGGCTGTGCCGTCAGAGCGTGGCCGTGGTCCCACCGTTGCCGGCGAGCTTGTAGACGTTGCCCGCGGTGACGCTGAGGCCGTCGAGGGTGCCCGACTGTGCCGGCAGGACCCAGTCACAGCCAGCGCCGGGACCGGGGTAGTTGTCAGAGAGGTAGACGTTGTCAGAGCTGTCGACGAAGGGCTCTGGGCTCTGGAAGTATTCCGACGACGCCGGTTCAGTGGTCGCACCCGCGGTGCAGTCCTGGGTGCCCATTAGCGGTCCCGGCGATCACCGCCGAGGACTGGGCCGGGATGCTCTGGCCGTAGAGGCTGAGACTGCCCGAGGCCTGCTCGTTGACGAAGTCGACGCCGTCACCGTTTCCGACCACGATGTTGCCGTTCGGGTCGACGGACATGCCGTTGGCCGCGGCGGCCACGTCGCCCATGTTGAGGGCGGTGGACGGCGCACCCGAGAGGCCGACGTCGGCGACCGTGTAGAGGTCACCCGCCGTCATGGCCACGCCGTAGAAGGTGCCCGTGGTCTCGGCCACGACCTGAATGGCTGAGTCACCTGCGCCGCTCTCGCCGGCGATGAGGAGGTTGCCGTTGGGATCGAAGGCCACCGAGGTCGGCTGTGATCGGGTTCGCCGTGGCCACAGCCGTGGTCGAGTTGCCGAACTGGTTGTTGCCCGGCTGCGCGATCAATCCGGCCGTCCCGTTGCCGGCCACCAGGTACGCGTCACCAGAGGTGAGCGGTCCGAACGCCGGCGACGGGTTCGGAGCCGTCTGAATGTTGTACTCGTTGGACTCTGTCCCCGATCCCCCTGCGATCAGGTAGACGTGGACGGAGCCCGCCTTCGTCTGAGCCACGGCCGTGTCGCCGTTGGACGGGTTGTAGGCCACGTAGGTGGGGCTGATTTGAGCCGAAGCCCTAGGGACCCCCACGCCGAGGGAGGGAACTGTGCTCCCAGAGTGGCCTGTGATGGTCGTCAACGTCGGCCCGGCCGCTCCCGCCGGTGTCACTCCCAGACCGGGAACCAATGCCGTGCCCAGCATGGCGGTGAGGCTTGCCACGCCGATGGTCCAGCCACGCCACCGCGCCGTCCGGGGGCCCTGTTGCTTCGTTGGCGCTCTGCTCGCCACTTCGTCGTTTCGGATCACGCTTTCCTCCTGAGGACTCTGATGCGTAAGTAGTTTCGAACGGGATGAAACAAAAAATGTGCTGAGAGCACGGTCGGAGCGGTCCGACGATTCCGGGGGGAAGCCAGGCCTGGCATTGCGATTTGGCATGAGAAAAGGCCCTCCTCGGTGTTCATCGCTCGTTCGTGCTCGATCTCATGTGTGGTGGTTGTTGTGCAACTTTGCTTTGTGGAACGAGGTCGCCGTCCCAGCGCAGTGGTCTGGGCCGCTGGGGCCCAGACCACTGGCGCCAAGACAACGTTGCTTAGGAGCTTCTGGGGTCGAAGGTCGGTGTCGTCCAAGACAGCGCCGAACCCTGACTCGGGAAGCTCAAGCCCTGCGAACTCCCGGCAGGTGGAGCCGGCCGCATCCGAGCCCGACGGCGCCCCCGAGCCGGTGGTCAGCGGCAAGAAGCCCTGGGCCGTGATGGTGCTGGCGTCGTCACCGTTGCACAGCACACTCTTGGTGCCGTTGGCCTGGTTGTCGAAGCCGATGATCATCTTGGCGCCGTTGTAATCGGGCAACAGCGTGTCGGCGACGTTGTAGACGTAGCGGACGCCCGGCACGGCGGCGTTGGAATCCGACGGGTTGCCACCCGTGGTCGAGGGGAGGTTGGAGTACCACTCGTTGGCCTCCGACACGGTCGTGCCGTCGATGGCATAGGTGCCCCGGGCCGTGTCCTGGTGGAAGGGACCGACCTGGGCCGTGAGGTCCACGTACGCCTCGCCCGAGCCCCCGGTGCTGCGCATGGAGGCCATGGACAGGGTGCCGGCCAAGAAGTTCCCCAAGGTGTTGGTGGCGCCGCCGTTGAGGCTCTGAGTCGACGAAGTTGTCGTGCGTCGAGCTGTAGTCGGCGGTGTCGTTCCACTGGGAGGCGAACTTGCCGGCCGAGTAGACGTACATGGCTGCTGCTGCCACCGAACCGGCCGGGATCGAACCACCCGCTGCGTTCGGGTCACCGAGGCTGTTCTGGTAGATGATGCCGTCCTCGGTGTTCTCTTCGTTCACCACGTTGGCGCTGCCCAGCGTGAAGCTGGTGATCGGCTGGGTGGTAACGGTGCAGGTTGAGGGCGACTACCTGCTTGGTGGGGTCGAATCCGAGGACATCGGTGTAGACGGCCCGCGTTCCAGACCCCGACTGTGGCCAGAACAACACGATGGGTGCGTTGGCGCCGGTCACTCCGTTGACGGTGATCTGGTCCCAGTTGGTGTCCACGCACTCGTAGATGGCCTGGACCTGGGCCAGCGTCAAGCCCTTCGACGCGCCCGTGTCCGCGCCCGCCGTGTGGACCGAGGTCGGGGCGTCGCTGCCGACCAAGGGCGCCACGCCGTCGAGGGCGTAGGCGTAGTAGTCGAGGTGCGACGGGCTCGGGTCACCGCTCTCGGTGCTGCCACTCGGCAGCGTCTCCGCGTGCGGCGCCGGAGGCGATGACGACCGGGAGAAGTCGATGCAGCCCGCCTCGTTCGCTGCGCCCGTCTCTTCTGCGGCGAGGGCCGTCTTGCCCTGGCCCGAGCCGTTGGGAGGCTGAAGCGATGTCGTGTAGGTGACACCACCCGAGCAGGTCTGGGTGTCAGAGGAGATCGACTGGGTCTCCGACCCGACCTCGGCGATGGGGTTGACGTCGTTGACCTCGGGGAACAGCGCATGCACCATGAAAAAGGTCGTGAACGAGCCAGCGGCCGTCATCTCGGTGTTGCTGGCCCCGGCGGGGGCGGCGGCCAGGGCGACGGTGGCCCCGCAGCCAGCCAGCCCCATGGCTCCGGCGAGGATCCCTCTCCTCAAAAATGATCCCTTATATTTCACTTTCACTCCTTCGTGAGGTTCATTGTGAAACGACGCGATGCGATCGGACGTGGCCTAGCCGCTCCGAACTGCTCTTAGGTGACTCCACGCTTCCGTTTGATGAACAAGTTGACGAGGATGGGAAGTGCCAAAACGCACGAATAGGCAGACTTTCCGCCTCCCCGTGGATTCACCAAGACCCATCCGGACGCAGGGGACGTTACTGAGCAGAGATGAATTTCAAGGGAACGTTGCGCGCACAGCGCCTAATCTTTGGGTAAACGGTCGGAGCGGTGCAGGCTGCAGCGAGACCCGCTTGACGAAACCGGCCGACCGGGCTTTACGCAGGGCATAGAAGTGGCTCAGCTCACGGGCCACGTCGGCCGAAGTCGAGCGGTCCGCACTCAGCCTTCGCGGGGTTCAAGGCCGTCGAAGTCCAAGAACGGCGCGGCCCACCAACTCAACCCGCCGACGAGGAGAACCGCTGCGGCCTGGTATTCACGAGCGAACCCTGATTCCGCATCAGGGTCTCGGGGCCTAGGAGCCGCCGAGGTCGCGGGTCAGGGTCGCTTCATCGTTCTGCATGATCTGCACTCGCTTCTGGAAGTCTTTGGCGGCGCGACGCGACCCATGCTGCAGTGCGGCGAGGCAATCAGCCGAGCCGAGGGCCGACGTCCCGACCATGCTCGTCCAGGCCTGTTCGGCCTCCGCCATCGGGATTGGCGGAGCCGCGGTGCGAGCTTTCGCTGCATCCGATGCCCATGTGCGGCAGTCGTTCACGGTGGTTTTGACTTTCGCCTTTGTCACGTGGTGCTGCGCACGCTTGCCGTCGTCCACCACGACCAGCACGTCGTCGGCCAGGATGCCGATGTCGCGCTCGTACCGCTGTTCCCAGAGGGCCAGGGTCAGCTCGGTGTCGTTGTGGTGGCCGACGATGCACTGACGGCAGGCGGGCTGGGACTCGATGTCGTCGAGGCGGCCCCCACGGGAAGGGAGCCGACTACCGGGGCGAGCCCGAAGATGACGCCGGCGCAGACCGGGCCGAGGAACCGGCGGCGCCGACGGGATGACACTGCGCTCGGCCATCAGAGGGGTTGGACGTGTTTCGCCACGGCGATGACGGCCGAAGCCGGCACGCCGAAACCGGCCACGGTCACATAGGTCACAGGGCTCAGGTACCTGGGCACGCCCGTCGTCGGAAGCGACCAGCTCACATCGGTCTGCCCACTGCCGGAGAGCACGTTCGCCGTGATGCCCTTTTTGAGGACCACCTTCTGAGAGCTCGTGAACTGCGGGGTCCGGGCCGTCTTGCCCGGTGCCACGGCGCTGTTGGCCTTCACCTCGACGACGATGGCCGGTGGCCCGTTCGCGGTGATGGAGTCATCCTTGGCGGTTCCCGCCGGCGAGTACACCGTCTGATAGAGGGCGAAATTCTGGGGCAGCGGCGCCACGTCACGCCGCAGCGGGAGCAAGCCGGCGGGCACCTGGGTGGCGTGCGGTAGCTGGCACCACCACCCGTCCGACTTGGGACTGGCGCCCTCCTTCTGGGCGTAGAGGGGGGCTTCGATCGAGGGCTCCGCCGCCATCGGGGCGCACCCCACGGACTTGAGCGGCCCCAGGGTGCTGGTCGCGCCAACCGGTGGTCCCAGCCAAATGGCTGGGACCACCGACACTGCCGCGAGCACGATGCCCACGGTGCCGATCCGCCTCCCAGGAGGTCTCTGCGCAGGGCTGGGCTTCACCTTGGTGTGATGCCGGCTCATCCGCGTTCCGGATGGGCGGCGATGCCCACGATCGGCTTGTTCAGAGGCATCCCTCCCGCCGAGCCGTCGAAGGCGGCATCGCCGTAGTTGAAGATGCCGCCGTCGGAGGCCACCAACCAGTAGCCGTTTCCGCTCGCCGTGGGAGCAATGCCCACGATCGGCTTGTTGAGCGGCGTCGCGCCCGCCGAGCCCTCGAAGAGAGCGTCGCCGTAGTTGAAGATGCCGCCGTCGGAGGCCACCAACCAGTAGCCGTTTCCGCTCGGGGTCGACGCCATACCGACGATCGGCTTGTTGAGGTGCATCCCTCCGGTCGATCCGTAGAACGTGGCGTCTCCGTAGGCGAAGATGCCGCCGTCGGAGGCCACCAACCAGTAGCCGTTTCCGCTCGGGGTCGACGCCATGCCGACGATCGGCTTGTTGAGGGTGCGTCCCTCCGGTCGATCCGTAGAAGGTGGCGTCTCCGTAGGCGAAGATGCCGCCGTCGGAGGCCACCAACCAGTAGCCGTTTCCGCTCGGGGTCGACGCCATACCGACGATCGGCTTGTTGAGGTGCATCCCTCCGGTCGATCCGTAGAAGGTGGCGTCTCCGTAGGCGAAGATGCCGCCGTCGGAGGCCACCAACCAGTAGCCGTTTCCGCTCGGGGTCGACGCCATACCGACGATCGGCTTGTTGAGGGTCGTCCCTCCGGTCGATCCCTGGAAGTTGGCGTCACCGTAGGAGAAGATCCCCCCGTCGGAAGCGACGGACCAGTAGCCGCCACCCGACGCAGTGGCGGCGCCGCCAGCCGGGGCGGGGACGGTCGCAGCGATCGGTGTTCCCGTCAGCTGGGCCAACGTCGGCGACGTGCTGCCGTTGACGGTGGCGGTCACGCACCCGGTCGACGAGCTGAATGTCTGGCTCGAGAACGGCACCCATGCGGATCCGGTCCACCACGAAATCGACTGGCCACCGGCACCAAGCGCACACACCGTGATGGTCACGGAGGAGAAGTCGCTCCCTGTTGCCAACTTGACGTCGTAGAACACGCCGGTTCCGCCCGACACTGCGCCACCTGTCGGGTTGCTCGAATACTGGGCAACCGTGAGCGCTCCGACCCCGGAGCCGCTCGCCGCAGTGGGCGAAGGCGAACCCGGGAGGGCGGCGGTGGCGGTACCGGTCGGGCTGGTCGGAAAACCCACCGGCCTGTTCCGTTGCGCCGGACACGTTCGGCGGGTAGCTGAACTGGTCGGCACTCGAGGTGGCCGAGGTGCCACCAGCCGTTGTGACCGTGACGTCGACCGTTCCCGCGCCGGCCGGCGAGGTGACCGTGATGGAGGTCGCCGAGTCGGCGGTGACGTTCCCTGCCGTGGTGCCGAACTTGACCGCGGTGGCGTTCGCCAGGTTGGTACCGGTGACCGTGACACTGGTGCCGCCGGCCACCGGCCCCGCGATCGGGCTGACTGCTGTGACCGTCGGCGCCGGAATGTAGGTGAACTGGTCGGCGCTCGAGGTGGCCGAGGTGCCACCAGCCGTTGTGACCGTGACGTCGACCGTTCCCGTGCCGGCCGGCGAGGTGACCGTGATGGAGGTCGCCGAGTCGGCGGTGACGTTCCCTGCCGTGGTGCCGAACTTGACCGCGGTGGCGTTCGCCAGGTTGGTACCCGTGACCGTGACGCTGGTGCCGCCAGCGCCGGGACCGGAGGTCGGGCTGACGGCTGTGACCGTCGGTGCCGCCGTGTAGGTGAAGTGGTCGGCGCTCGAGGTGGCCGAGGTGCCACCGGGGGTGGTCACTGTCACGTCAACCGTGCCCGCAGTTTCGGCGGGTGCATTGACCGTGATCGACGTCGCAGAGTCCGCCGTGACCGTCCCTGCCGTGGCCCCGAAATCGACGGCGGTCTGGCCGGTGAGGTTGGTACCCGTGATGGTGACGCCAGTGGTGCCGCCCAGGGGTCCGGCGTGCGGGCTGACGGCGGTGACCGTCGGCGCCGCTATGTAGGTGAAGTGGTCGGCGCTCGAGGTGGCCGAGGTGCCACCAGCCGTTGTGACCGTGACGTCGACCGTTCCCGTGCCGGCCGGCGAGGTGACCGTGATGGAGGTCGCCGAGTCGGCGGTGACGTTCCCTGCCGTGGTGCCGAACTTGACCGCGGTGGCGTTCGCCAGGTTGGTACCCGTGACCGTGACGCTGGTGCTGCCAGTGCCGGGACCGGAGGTCGGGCTGACGGCTGTGACCGTCGGCGCCGCCGTGTAGGTGAAGTGGTCGGCGCTCGAGGTGGCCGAGGTGCCACCAGGGGTGGTCACTGTCACGTCAACCGTGCCCGCAGTTTCGGCGGGTGCATTGACCGTGATCGACGTCGCAGAGTCCGCCGTGACCGTCCCTGCCGTGGCCCCGAAATCGACGGCGGTCTGGCCGGTGAGGTTGGTACCCGTGATGGTGACGCCAGTGGTGCCGCCCAGGGGCCCGGCGTTCGGGCTGACGGCTGTGACCGTCGGCGCCGCCGTGTAGGTGAAGTGGTCGGCGCTCGAAATCGGCGAGGTACCGACCGGCGTGGTCACTGTCACGTCAACCGTGCCCGCAGTTTCGGCGGGCGCATCGACCGTGATCGACGTCGCAGAGTCCGCGGTGACCGTCCCTGCCGTGGTGCCGAACTCGACGGCGGTTTGGCCGGTGAGGTTGGTACCCGTGATGGTGACGCCAGTGGTGCCGCCCAGGGGCCCGGCGTTCGGGCTGACGGCTGTGACCGTCGGCGCCGCCGTGTAGGTGAAGTGGTCGGCGCTCGATGTGGCCGACGTGCCACCAGCCGTTGTGACCGTGACGTCGACCGTTCCCGTGCCGGCCGGCGAGGTGACCGTGATGGAGGTCGCCGTGTCGGCACTGACGGTCCCGCCGTGGTGCCGAACTTGACCGCGGTGGCATTCGCCAGGTTGGTACCCGTGACCGTGACGCTGGTGCCGCCACCCTGGGGCCCGGAGGTCGGGCTGACCGCTGTGACCGTCGGCGCCGCCGTGTAGGTGAATTCGTCGGCGCTGGTCGTCGCCGAGGTGCCGTTGGGCGTGGTCACCGTGACGTCGACCGTCCCGGTGCCGCTCGGCGAGGTGACCGTGATCGACGTCGCCGTGTCGGCGGTGACCGTCCCAGCCGTGGACCCGAAGTCGACGGCGGTTTGGCGCCGGTGAGGTTGGTGCCCGTGATGGTCACGCTCGTGCCGCCCGCCACGGGTCCGGCGCTCGGGCTGATGTTCGAGACGACCGGGACAGCCGTCGGAGCCGTCGGAGCACCCGAGAACTGGTCGAGATTCGCACTCGAGGCCGACCCGTCGGTGAAGAGCAGGTTTCCGCTCCCGGCATTGAGGATCGAGGTCGGCCCGCTCAGTGTGGCCAACAGGTTCGAGGGTCCGCCGGCGACGGTGTAGATGTCGCCCGCCGTCATGGCCACGCCGTAGTAGGTGCCCGAGCTCTCGGCCAGGACCCGCAGGGCCGGGCTGGTGCCCGGCACCGTCCCGAGGCCCGCCACCGTCCCGGTCACGACCAAGACGACGTTTCCGGCGCCGTCAAGGGTCATCTGGCTGGTGCCGGCCACATTGGACTGGACGCCGGCTGTGCCGTCAGGCGTGGCCGTGGTCCCACCGTTGCCGGCGAGCTTGTAGACGTTGCCCGCGGTGACGCTGAGGCCGTCGAGGGTGCCCGACTGTGCCGGAAGGACCCAGTCACAGCCAGCGCCGGGACCGGGGTAGTTGTCAGAGAGGTAGACGTTGTCAGAGCTGTCGACGAAGGGCTCTGGGCTCTGGAAGTACTCCGACGACGCCGGTTCAGTGGTCGCACCCGCGGTGCAGTCCTGGGTGCCCATTGCGGTCCCGGCGATCACCGCCGAGGACTGGGCCGGGATGCTCTGGCCGTAGAGGCTGAGACTGCCCGAGGCCTGCTCGTTGACGAAGTCGACGCCGTCACCGTTTCCGACCACGATGTTGCCGTTCGGGTCGACGGACATGCCGTTGGCCGGGGCGGCCACGTCGCCCATGTTGATGGCCGTGGCCGGCGAACCCGAGAGGCCGACGGCGGCGATCGTGTAGAGGTCACCCGCGGTCATGGCCACGCCGTAGAAGGTGCCCGTGGTCTTGGCCACGACCTGAATGGCCGAGTCACCCGTCGCCGTGTTCTCGCCGGCGATGAGGAGGTTGCCGTTGGGATCGAAGGCCACCGAGGTCGGCGTCGATCGGGTTCGCCGTGGCCACAGCCGTGGTCGAGTTGCCGAACTGGTTGTTGCCCGGCTGCGCGATCAATCCGGCCGTCCCGGTGCCGGCCACGATGTAGGCGTCACCAGCGGTGAGCGGTCCGAACGCCGGCGACGGGTTCGGAGCCGTCTGAATGTTGTACTCGTTGGACTCGGACCCCCCTGCGATCAGGTAGACGTAGACCGAAGCCGCCTGCGTCGAGGCCACAGCCGTGTCGCCGTCGGAAGGGTTGTACGCCACGTAGGTGGGGCTGATCTTGGCCGAGCCCGCAGCTGCAGGGACGCCCAGGGAAGGAGCGGTGGACCCCGAGCGAACCGGTGACGACAGTCACCGTTTGCCCGGCCGCTCCCGCCGGCGTCGCGCCCAAAGCGGGAACGAGCGCAGTGCCCAGCACGGCGGCCAGGCTCGTCACGCCGACGGTCCAGCCACGCCACCGCGCCGTCCGGGGGCCCTGCTGCTTCGCCGACGCTCTGGTCGCCACTTCGTCGCTTCGGATCACGCTTTCCTCCTGATGGATTTGTTTCGTAGGTTCATTGATCGTTGCGAAGCGCGCATGTCTCGCGGTTCCGGGAAGAAGCCAGGCGTCGCGCTGCGCTTTAGGGATTCGATGCCGCATTTCTCGCGTTTGATCGTGGACACGCATCACATCCACGCCGGTAAGAGGCGGCTGATGCTTTCGGCTGCCAAGACGGTGAAAGCCACGAGCGGCGCCGTACTCAACAGATAGGCAGTACGGACGGTGCAGCGGCGATAAAGAAGGATCGCACCCACGGCGACGACAACCAGGGCCTGGAGGCTCAGGATCAGCTCGGCCCAAGCGCCCGATTCGCCCGTATTGCCCAGTTGACTCGAATTTCGTGCCGCCTGCGGCGTCGCCGCATACGGCTTGCCACGCAGTATCGCCGTCACTTCGATGGCCCGGCTGCTGTTCCACGGGATGGACGAGGCCGAAGTGACCAGGGTCAGGCGGTTGTCTGACGTGTGCCGGTAGAGCGTCTCGAGCGTTACCGTTGGTCCAGTACCCGATGTCGGTGCCGCACCGAGGTGTCGGAGCACCGAAGTCGTCGCCGCGGATCCGATCGTCACCGCCGTCACGCGACGGACGACATAAATGGACTGACCTTCAGTGGTGGCAGTGAGGACTCTGTCACCGCGCTTGAGCTGGTTCAGCCGCCCGAAGACGCCCCCGTAGCCTGCATTGCGACCGACCACAGCGGCGTTGCTTGGCTGACCGAGTCCGGCCGTGCCCGGGACATGCCCGGGACCTGACACGGTCTGGCTCGAACCGACTCCCTCCACCACGGCCTGGGTGATACCAAGCGCCGGGATGGCTAACACGCCGACCGGCTGGCCCACCATCGGCGGTTGCGTCGGGAGATTCACCTTGTCCAATGCCTTCTCAAGCACCGCAGCATTCGAGATACTGAGGCGCTCGGTCGCCATCAAGGCCCGCTGATCGCGTGCGTGCACGAGCGGACCGATCCCATAGATCACGGCTCCCACCGCGACGAAGAAGACCACGATCACGACGAGCGAACCGATGATGACCCGGCGCAAGCTTGGCGGCCAAGACCCGGTCGGCGTCTCCACCTCCTGAGTCTCAGTCGCGACGGGGTCGATCTCATCCGGATCGGAGCGAGGGAGCTCGTCTGCCCTGGGGGGTGCGGAGGCATGCGTGACTGTCATGGCTCTCCGAGGTCCTCTTGTACCGGTGGAACGTCGGCAACGACAGGCTGAGCCTGGGAACGGAGACCGCCCAATGCCTCGCTCAACGAGCGACCGGAGACCAAGAGGACGAGGCCGGGCAACAGCAAGGTCAGGACGAGAACTCCGAGGAGGGGTAGCGCCCAGCTGTTGGCCGGGACCGTTCCGAATGCGGCCAGGCTCAGGGCCGCCGCACGGGACGATGCGGTCGGCGAACTGTCGGCGGTCTTGCTGCCGCTCGACTGGGAACCCGTCGATCCGTTGGTCGAGCCGGCGACGTCCGAGTAGAGACCCGACGTTCCGAGTGCAGAGGGACTCGCAGCGCTGGAACCCGACGGCGTGGACGTAGGCGTGGACGAGGAGCCCTGCAGCGGTCGTGCCCGGATTCGAGCCAGCCGACGACAGTCGGCGTGCAGGCCGGCGACGCGGCCCCGACCTTGGCGATGTCGGCCTTTGCCTGTGCGACGAGGGTGCTGGGCAGCGGTGCCATCCCCGCCGGCAGGTCGGCCTGACCCTGGTTGACGAGGAAGGTCAGCCACTGGTTCATCGCCGTTTGGGCGGCGGTGTCGGCGGTGCAATCGCTGTTGAGCAGCGGCTGAGCCGGGGCGATGGCGTACTCGACGTAGGTGAGCGGGTACGGCTCGACGCCGTTGACGGCTGCGCCGTCGGGGTTCGGGAGCAAGGTGCCGTCGGTTTGCGCCGTCATGTTCGCCACTGCCGCCTCCATGGACGAAGAGGTCGGGGCGACATAGGTGGCCTGGTCGGGAGCGGCCGCCAGCGAGTCGGGCGTCTGCAGTGCAAAGTCGTCGAGACCACCCCAGGTCGCCGCTGCCGTGGCGGCGTCGGTGAGGGCCCACCATGCGCTCCCGGACAAAGGTGTCGTGTAGTGGGCGAGGATGCTCCGTCCCGTGTAGGTCTGAACGTCATACGCTGGCGGCGGCGCGCCGAAGTTCGAGGTGGTGCCAAGCCGCTCGACCCGAGGCAGCGCCGGATGGGGAGCGCTGGCCAGCTGCGTGGGCACCAGGGCGTTGAGGAAGCTGGTGGAGAAGTAGGTGGTGGCATCGGTCCCCGACGTCGCAGCTACTCCCACCCCGGAACCGGCGCCGACGATATTGCAGTTGCGCAGGAAGACTGGTAGCCGTTCGAGAGCTGAGGGTTCAACGCCAGCAGGCTCTGGCCCAGATAGCTGCCCCACGTCCCGCTGTCGCTCGTCGTTTGTCCGCTCCCCGAGACGTCCACGTAGCCGCCGTTGCTCAGGATCTGGGCGAACTGACCGAGGGTGATCTTGAGCTGCGGATAGTCGGTCAGTGCCGTCCCGAAGCTCCTGTAGGGCGGCGATTGCACCTCGTTGGGCGAATGTGCAAGCACCACCGCGTTCAACGCGATCGGTATGGCGACATAGGGACGCGAAGGCTCCGCGCCGCCTTGACAATTCGCCGGGGAGAATTGGGACCCCGATGCCCCGTAGCCGACTGCGCTGTAGGCAAGGTCGGCGCTGTCGTTGGCAAAGGCACACAGCGCCTCGTCGTCGCTGTTACCCGACCCGAGGTTAAACGTGAGCGATTCCCCGCCCCCAGACCCGCTCCTACAGGCATCGATCCCCAGCTGGGTCAGGGTCTCGCCAAGTCGATCGGGACTATCGCTGGCGATCTGGCCGGGTGCCGGACCACTGCAGGCCAGTCCGGCCGACGAGTCGAGGAAGGTGGCGGGGACCCCCAAGAAGTAGACGTTGTGCTGGCTCGGGTCGAGCACGTTCTCGGTCCAGACGGCAACGGCGAACGTGCACGGCTCGACTGGGCAGGCAGTTGACGGAAATGTTGTTGAAGGGCAACGGCTGTTGTCCGCCCTGGCCGACCTCGGCCAAGGCCTGGCCGCTCACCGTCGGATAGTCGCCTGCCGTGCCCTCGACGTTCGTGTTGGTGTTCGGCTTGGGGGCAATGGTCGGCAACGACGAGCCGTTGGCAACGACGGCACTCAAATCGGAGTTGACGTAGTCGAGACAGTTGCGGCGGGCGCTCCGGGAGTCGTGGCGCTGACCAGTGGGAACCCGGTGGTCAACGAGTTAAAGCTCTGATTACCCGGATTCTCTGAGACGGGAAGCTGGACGTCGGATGCGCACCACCCGGTGCCCACGGCGGCGATCTCAATCCCGCCGTCGTCCCGTCCCGAGGTCGGTGCGCGTGACGGTGAACGGTATGGCTTGGCCGTCGACCAAGTTTTGGGTGGCGGACGGGCTCGCAAAACTGAGCGTGAAGTAGGGGTTGGCGTTGTTGTTGGGCGTCGTGTCCGCCCGTGCCACCCCGCCGGGACCAAGAAACCCCGTCAGGACGACTGCCAGTCCACCCACCAGTCCAAGCACGACGAGCAGCGCGCCCAAGGTGCGGCGTCCTGATGGCGCGCGACATCCGACCGAGGGTCGGCAGGGCGCCATGGGTGCCGCTGTGCCGTGTTCATCGCTCGTTCGTGCTCGATCTCATGTGTGGTGGTTGTTGTGCAACTTTGCTTTTGGAACGAGGTCGCCGTCCCGGCGCAGTGGTCTGGGCCGCTCGGGCCCAGACCACTGGCGCGGAGACAACGTTTGTTAGGAGCTTCTGGCGGTCGAAGGTCGGTGTCGTCCAAGACAGCGCCGATCCCTGACTCGGGAAGCTCAAGCCTGCGAACTCCCGGCAGGTGGAGCCGGCCGCATCCGAGCCCGATGGCGCGCCCGAGCCGGTGGTCAGGGGCAAGAAGCCCTGGGCCGTGATGGTGGTGGCGTCGTCACCGTTGCACAGCACACTCTTGGTGCCGTTGGTCTGGTTGTCGAAGCCGATGATCATCTTGGCGCCGTTGTAGCCGGGCAGCACGGTGTCGGCGACGTTGTAGACGTAGCGGACGCCCGGGACGGTGGCGGTCGAGTCCGACGGGTTGCCACCTGTGGTCGAGGGGAGGTTGCGAGTACCACTCGTTCGCCTCCGCCACGGTCGTGCCGTCGATGGCATAGGTGCCCCGGGTCGTGTCCTGGTGGAAGGGACCGACCTGGGGCGTGAGGTCCACGTAGGCCTCGCCCGCGCCACCGGTGCTGCGCATGGAGGCCATGGACAGGGTGCCGGCCAAGAAGTTCCCCATGGTGTTGGTGGCGCCGCCGTTGAGGCTCTGGTCGACGAAGTTGTTCGCCGTCGAGTTGTAGTCGGTGGTGTCGTTCCACTGACTAGCGAACTTGCCGGCCGAGTAGACGTACATGGCCGCTGCTGCCACCGAACCGGCCGGCAATCGAGCCGCCCGCCGCGTTCGGGTAACCGAGGCTGTTCTGGTAGATGATGCCGTCCTCGGTGTTCTCTTCGTTCGGCGCGGTGGCGCTGCCCAGCGTGAAGCAGGTGATCGGCTGGGTGGTGACGGTGCAGGTTGAGGGCGACACCTGCTTGGTGGGGTCGAACCCGAGCACATCGGTGTAGACGGCCCGCGTCCCAGAGCCCGACTGTGGCCAGAACAACACGATGGGCGCGTTGGCTCCCGTTACTCCGTTGATTGTGAGCTGGTCCCAGTTGGTGTCCACGCACTCGTAGATCGCCTGGACCTGGGCCAGCGTCAAGCCATTCGACGGACCCGTGTCGGCGCCCGCCGTGTGGACCGAGCTGGGGGCATCGCTGCCGACGAGCGGCGCCACGCCGTCGAGCGCATAGGCGTAGTAGTCGAGGTGCGACGGGCTCGGGTCACCGCTCTCGGTGGTGCCACTCGGCAGCGTCTCGGCGTGCGGCGCCGGCGGCGATGACGACCGCGAGAAGTCGATGCAGCCCGCACTCGGTCGCGGCGCCCGTCTCTTCACCGGCCAGCGCCGTCTTGCCCTGGCCGGAGCCGTTGGGAGGCTGGAGCGACGTGCTGTAGGTCACACCACCCGCAGCAGGTCTGGGTGTCAGAGGCGATCGACTGGGTCTCGCGACCCGGACCTCGGGGACCGGGTTGACGTCGTTGACCTCGGGGAACAGCGCATGCATCATGAAGAACGTGGTGTGCGAGCCCGCGGCCGTCATCTCGGTATTGCTCGCCCCGGCGGGGGCGGCGGCAAGGGCGACGGTGGCCCCGCAGCCGGCGAGCCCCATGGCTCCGGCGAGGATCCCTCTCCTCAAAAATGATCCCTTATATTTCACTTTCACTCCTTCGTGAGGTTCATTGTGAAACGACGCATGCGCTCGGACGCGGCCTAGCCACTCCGAACCGCTCTTAGGTGACTCCACGCTTCCGTTTGATCGACAGGATGACGACAGGAAGGGCAAGGACGACCAGCAGGGCGAGCAGCGGTACCCATGGGCTCGTCGGCAAAACGCCCCCTACCAGCGCAGCGGGATTGGCGGGTTGCGTGGGCGACGTCACGGTCTTGGAGGCCTGGGTCGCCGTCGCCTCAGAGACCGAATCGGTCCCGCTCCCGCCGCCGGACGTTCCACCGCTGCCGGACACCTGGGCGGTGGAGGCGGCATGCGAACCGGCGTTGCCAGATGCAGCCGTTTTCCCGGTGGCGGCGGGACCGGCGGCCGCTGCTCCGGGTGCGTTGCCGATGGGAGGCAGCGGGGGTGGCGACGAACCACTACCGAGGTTCCCGCTGAAGGTTGGATTGCTGCAATTCGAGGCGCTCAGCTGCTGAGCCGGTTGCCCCAACATCCAACCGACCGCGTTCGCCAGGAATTGCGACAGTGCTGGTGGCAATGGGGCGTAGCCGATTGTGGCCATATGGACCTGGCCGGCGCAGGCGACGTACTCCATGAACTGGGCCATGGTGTTGGCGATGCCCTGATTCGGATAGGCCGAGGTACACGTCGAACGCGTCGAGTTCGGCGCGCACTGGACCAAAATGTAGGAGTAGGCGGAAATCGGGTAGGCCAGCGGGTCGGGACTCGTGTAGACGCCCGACAGGTCCTGTGAGGTGTCGGGGGCGAGCTGGGCCGATTGCAGCGCGGCGCTGATGTTGACTGCGTACGGCTGCACCCAATTGCCCGAGGCGTTCTGCACCCAGGCGACGTTGTCGTTATAGACCTTGGCGTAGCCGAACTCGTCGTAACCGATGGTCCAGCGGTTGGCGGCTATGTAGTTGGCCGCCGTGTCCGAGCCCGACTGGCACGCCATGTTGGTCGGCGCGCTCGCATTGTCGACCTCGAGGATCCGCGAGCCGGTCGAATAGCCGTTCTGTGCTGCCCAGGACGCATAGTCCGTCGGGTCGGTGTGGGCGATGAAGTCGTAGAAGAGCGCCGTCGTGCCCGACTGCCCGGTCCGACAGACCACCGTGATGTGCTGGTTGGGGAGGACGATCCCGCCGTTGTCGGCGCTGATGGCCGGGTCGTCCCAGTCGCTGATTTTGCCCAGGAAGATCTTGGCGATCGTCAAGGGCGACAGGCGCAGCGAGTTAATGGGGTCCTGCCCGCTGGCGGTGGCGGCGGTGTTGTACATGATGGCCGTCGCGCCGGCGACATCGGGCGTGTACTCGAATCCGCGCTGGGGTGTGCTGGGCTGCCCAGGGAGGAGCTCGGAGAACTCGGCCTCTGTTCCGGCGAAGTCGGCCGTGTTCTGGCTGTAGGCCTCCAGTCCGGCGGGCGAGCTGGTGGGCGTGTAGTTGAGGTTCAGCCCCTGGTTCTGCACACTCTGGGTCCACTCCTGGAATGCGAGTGCGGCGTAAGTGGACCCCTGGCCGTTGGCCGCAGAAAGGGTGGCCGCTCCTGCCGGCGCGCTCCGCACCAGCCAGCAGGACCAGGGTGGCCACCAGCCACAATGCGAGCAGCCAGCACGGGCCGCCGAAGCGAGAGGCAGCGATTCACCCGAACCTGCCGTGGACGTAGTCTTCGGTACGCGGGTCTTCTGGTGAACCGAATATCTTTTCGGTCGGACCCTCCTCAATCAGGCCCCCGGGCTGGTTCTCCGCGGCCAGGAAGAAGGCGCACCGGTCTGAGACACGCTGCGCCTGCTGCATGTTGTGCGTGACGATCACCACGGTCACCTCATTGCGCAGCTCCGTGATGGTCTCTTCGATTCTCCGGGTCGACGTGGGGTCCAGGGCGGAGCAGGGCTCGTCCATCAGCAACACGTTCGGAGCCACAGCGAGGGACCGGGCAATGCACAGGCGCTGCTGTTGGCCACCGGAGAGCGCACCACCCGGGCTCCCGAGCCGATCGCGCACCTCCCGCCAGAGACCGGCCCGCTGGAGCGACTGCTCGACCAGTGCGTCCTGGTCGCTGCAACGGATTTTGGTGAGCTTCAGCCCGCTCAGCACGTTCTGGCGGATGCTCATGGCCGGGAACGGATTGGGCTTCTGGAAGACCATGCCGATCCGGGTGCGGATGACCTGGGCCCGCATGTCGGCCCCGTAGATGTCCTCGCCATCGAGCAGGATCTCACCGGCCATGGCGGACCCGGGCACCAGTTCGTGCATGCGATTGAGCAGCCGCAAGAAGGTTGATTTCCCGCAGCCCGACGGTCCGATCAGAGCGGTCACCTCGCCGGATGCCATCGTCAGGAACACGCCCTCGAGTGCCAAGTGGTCGCCGAACCACGCACAGGCGTCCCGGGCTTCGAGGGTGGCCGGGCCCGGAGGCGGGCCACCGATCAACGTCGGGACGACCGCAGTCCCCTCGACGACGGGAACCTGGGCGGTGTGCTCCGCGCCATCGCCCGAAGTCCCCGTCCCGCCGTTGACGCTGGCGGAATGGTTCAGGGTCACCTCCGGCTGGGGTAGGTGGAGGTCGGTCACGTCTCTCCTCGGGCCGAGGGCATGTGGCCCACGGGCTGGGACGTGGACGCGAGCAGCCGGGGCGCCGTGGGCAGCGGCTCTGACGGCCGGCGGGTCGGACGGAGGTGAATTCGGCGCTTCTTGGCCACGGACCGGTCACGCCCGATGATCCTGGCCAGGACGAAGAGACTCAGGATCAGCAGCAGCAAGACCAGCGCACCGGCGTAGCCACGCTGGATGTCGGCGGCCGATTGGGTGCGGACGAAGCGGTAGATGAAGAGAGGCAGGCTCTCTTGCGGTCCATTGAACGGGTTGGCGTTCATGAGGTTGGAGCCGAAGGCGGTGAAGAGCAGCGGTGCGGTCTCGCCCGCCTCGCGGGCAATGCCGAGAATGGCCGCGGTCGCCACGCCGGTCGATGCCGTGGGCAGGACGACGGAGAGCACGACCTTGGCCCGGGAGGCACCGAGAGCCAGCCCGGCCTCCCGGAGGCCATTCGGCACGAGCCGGAGCACGACCTCAATGGCCCGGCAGATTGTCGGCATCATCGTCATCGACAGGGCCAGGGACGCCATGAAGCCGTTGAACGAGAACAGGTCGCTGTCCTTGGACAGGGGGATGATGAGGGTGGCGTAAATGAACAAGCCGCTCACGATGGACGGCATGCCGCTCATGGCATCGACGAAGATCCGCACCGGGCGTCGCAGCCTCGATTTGCTCTCGTTGAGGAAGAACGCAGCCGCCGCACCCAGAGGAAGCGAAATCAACAAGGCGAGCCCCACCTGCTCAATCGTCCCGACGATGGCGTGCAGACCACCGCCCGCCGTGGCCGGCTGGGTGGGGGTGACACCCCGCTGGTCGTGGAAGAAGAAGCTGGGCCGGAGGGCCGGGAGACCCTTAATGAAGATGTAGGTGACCAGCCAGACAAGGGGAATGAGCACGACCACCATGGCGCTGGTCACGGCGACGGTGACGGTCCGGTCGACGGCCGCCAACCATCCCACCCGGTCATAGGTGGCGACGAAGTAGATGGCCAAGAACACGAAGTAGGCCGTGACCCAGAAGAGCAGCCACCCGACGCCGTCGGTGAGGACCGAGAAGACGAGCCAGCACAAGCTGATGGAGCTCACGGCGGCGGCGGCCGCAATGAAGACGTCCATCTTCGTCAGACCCTTCGGCCGACGGGGTTGGCGGCGGGGAACGGGGCGCTTGGGCGACTGACTGTCCGGCGGCAGCGGCGGGCCGCCGTTCTCGTCCGAAGAGTGGTCCGTGCGCGGATGTTCGACGACCGACGTCACAGGTCGACTCCTGCCCCGGATCGGCTCCGGGAGACGATGGTAGAGGCGATCAGGTTGGTGATCAGGGTGAGGCCGAAGAGGACAAGGCCCGCGGCCATGAGGCCTGAAACGGTGAACGGATCGCTCCCCGCTCGCTGGGCGATGAATCCGGCGATGGTCCCACCACCCTCCTCGAGGATGTGACTCGAAATGAGTGGTACCTGCGGCAAAATGAGGGTGACAGCGATCGTCTCACCGAGGGCACGCCCGAGGCCCAACATGGAACCGCCGATGATCCCGCCCTTGCCATAGGGCAGCACGACCGTGCGGATCATCCCCCACTTGGTGGCGCCCAGGGCCAAGGCAGCTTCCTTCTCTCCCGGCGGGGTCTGCGCGAAGACGGCCCGGCAGATGGAGGCGACGATCGGGACGCACATGAGAGAGACGACGATGCCGGCGATGAACATGGAGCTCAAGAGGCTGGACCCGCTGCTGGTCTTGAAGATCGGAATCCAACCGAAGTAGGTGGTCAGCCAGCGCGACAGCGGCACGATCTGGTACTGAAGGGTCAAGAAACCCCAGAGCCCGAAGAGCAGGCTCGGGATGGCGGCCAGCAGGTCAATCAGTCCTTGCAAGATCTTGCGCATCCCGAGCGGCGCATATTCCGCGATGAAGAGGGCGGCCAGAACGCCCATGGGTACGGCGATGCATTCGGCGATCAGTGCGACGACGATGGTGCCGAATAACAGCCCGGCCACTCCAATGACGACGTGAACGGTGTTCGTGCTCCACTGGGTCGTGGTGAAGAATCTCAGGCCCGAATAGGCCCAGGCGTGGCGGCCCTGCCAGAGCAAGAAGATGCCCACCAGGCTGAGCAACACGAGCACGGTGACACCAGCCGACAACGTGACCAGGTTGAAAAGGCGGTCGGCGCCGCTCGGCGTGTCCGTCACGACACGGCGAGTCCGTTCGGCACCAGGTGTACCGGTCGCCTCGGGAACGGTCAGGTCGGTCACCGCGGAGTGACCCGATCGATATGTCCCCTGGAACGCGTCGCGGCTGAAGGTGCCAAACAGCCGAAGAGGAAGGTGGGGGTGTGAGCCGACAGCCTGCGCCCGGCACTTTTCGTCATTGCGACGCTGCTGGCACGGCATTTTGTGGGTTCGTTCTCCAGTACGTTCGCCAAGTAGACGGCGGCCAGTTCCCTTCCGGGCGCAGGGCCGACGTGGCCGACCTACCCGACCTCGCGCACTGTATCGACGCAATTGAAATGCCCCGTGACCGGAGGCCCTCTTCCACGTAAACTCTTAGTGAACGGTGCGTTATCTACGTACTCTGCGGTGGTTCCGGAGTCGACGGGCTGGCGCCGACCACGCCAAGCTGACCGCGCGAGCCAATCCGGGTCCGGGCAACAACCGGGACTCAGCCGGCACCGCAAATCGCCGTCGGCGCCGGCGCCGGGGAGAAGCCCTACAAACCCGGGCCGCCGACACGAGCCGCCATCTTTTGGCGGATCTCTCGGGCGGTGTCAGCCGGTCCTGCACGGCTGTCGCGGACGGGACCGGCGGCAGCGTCAACGGGTGAGGATCACCACGCCGGCATTGGCCCCCCGGCCCACGGTGTGTGAAAGAGCCACCCGGGCGCCCTCCACCTGACGCAGCCCGCACTCACCGCGCAATTGACGCACCAACTCCACCACCTGGCCCAGGGCGGAGGCGCCGAGCGGCTCGCCCTTCGAGAGCAGTCCCCCGCTCGGGTTGACCGGGAGGCGTCCCCCCAGCGTGGTGGCGCCCGAATCGAGCAGCGCGGCGGATCCGCCCGGTTCGCACAGACCCAGCTCCTCAATGGAGCCCAGCTCGCGTGCGGCGTCCGTGTCCTGGCATTCCACGACGTGCAGATCGGCGGGGCCGAGGCCGGCCTCTTCGTACGCCGCGGTGGCCGCCAGCGTCGTCGGGGCAGGGGCGTCGTCGTCGGCCAGTCCGGCCAAGGGAGTGGACTCGCTCAGCACGGACCCGGGAATGTGCGACCGGAGCACGGCGGCGGCCAGCGTCACGCCGCTGGGCGCAAGGTCGGCCCTGCGGAGCACCAGCGCGGCCGCCCCCTCGTTGGGTGAGCACAGCATGAAGAGATGGAGCGGCTCGCAGACGACCCGCGAGCCCAGCACCGCCTCGACCGTCGTCTCCTTCTGGTACATGGCGTCGGGGTTGGCCGCACCGTGTCGCCGATTCTTGACCACGACCCGGGCCAGGTGCTCCTTGGTGATGCCCGACGTGCGGCAGAGGCGCTGTGCGCGCAGGCCGAAGAACGCCGGCGTGGAGGCCAGTCCGGCCTCCTCCTGCCAGGGGTCGAAGAACGAAGAGCGGATGATCCCTTTGGGCATCTTCTCGGTGCCGAAGACGAGCACCGTGTCGTACTGCCCGGAGCGGATGGCCGCCGCCGCCAGCATCGAGCGCGGCACCACCGGAGGCGCAACCGGCCTCGACGTCGACGATGGGCATGCCCGTCATGCCGAGCCGGCTGAGCACCTTGTGGCCCGTGGCGACCCCGCCGTAGGCCGTGCCGCAAAAGGCGGCCTGGAAGTCGCCCTTGCCGATGCCGGCTTCAGTGAGCGCTGCTCGCACGGCGACGACGCCCATGTCGGTGGTCGAGACACCTTCGAAGCGGCCGAAAGGATGCAGGCCGACACCGGCCACGTTGACGCCGGTCATGCCGGCGCGAAGGCGTAGGTCACCACGTCGTTCCCGTCGTCCCCCTTGTGCAACGGCACAATGCGCAACTCCATCGGCTGGCCCTCGGCCAGCGCAGCCGGGTCGCTCTCGGTCAGCCGGGTGATCACGCGCACGCCCTCCGGCAATTCGACCACGCCGATACCGAAGGGGACCTCACCCTGGTACCCGGGGGGCGGTGCCGTCACGGCGGTCCAGGCCCACAACGTGCCCTGGCGTGACAGTTCCACTGGCTCAGGTTCCGCAGTGGCGCAATAGGTGCAGGCGTCCGCTCGGGGGAAGTGGACCTTCCCGCAGGCTCCACAACGGGTGCCGAGGAGGGCGGGCGGATCACTCGTCGGTGAACAGGCCCTCGCGGACCAGGACTCGCACTGTGCTCCTCAGCTCCCGACTTCCACAATCTCCATGGCATCGGATTCCCAGAAGGTCCGTAACGCGGCGATTTTGCCGGCGCCGTCGGTGCGGTAGGTGTAGACGCCGCGCACGATGGCCTGATGGGTGCCGCCCGCCAAGGTGATGCGGATGACGCCGACTTCCGCCACCTCGTCGCCGCAGAGGTAGGACTGGTTCATGTCGAACTCGGTCGCCTCGCTCGTGGAGATGACGTTGTCATAGAAGGCGGCGATCGCCTCCTTCCCGCGCTGACCCGCTCCAGACGGATCCAATGGCGAAGGCCCGATGGGATCCTGCACGACGGCGTCCTCGGTGAAAAGGCTCAACCAGGTGTCACGGTCCTTCGCCGCCACGGCGGCCCGTGAGCGGATGCCCAGCTCGCGGGCATTCGGGAATTCGTCGGTCATGTCCCTCCCTCTCAGTGGACCTTGGCGATGACGTCGTCGGCGAAACGCCTCAGGTTGTCGACCTTCGTCGCCAGCGCCTCGGTGTCCTGCTCCACCCCGTAGGGCCAGCGGAAGCCGACGATCACGTCGGTGACGCCGAGCTCTTCCAGACGGTGCACGCCATCGACCGTGTAGGCGTCGAGCGATATGACGTGGACCTCGAACGGCTTGTTCTCCGTCCCGTGCTCCCGCCGCAGCTCGGCCAGCCGGGCCAGCAATCCGGGCAGGTCGGCAGGATCTCCCCCACCGTGCAACCAGCCGTCGCCGTCGACGGCAGCGCGCTTCAGCGCCGCCTCGTGATGCCCACCGATGAGGATGGGCACCGGCAGCGAAGGCGTGGGACACATTTTGATGGAGGGCACGTCGAAGACCTCGCCGTGGAACTCGAAGAAGCCCCCGGCCATCAGGCCGCGCATGATGGCGATCTCCTCGTCCATCCGCTTGCCCCGGCGCTCCCACGGCACGCCACAGATTTCGTAGTCCTCGGGCCACGGGCTCGTGCCGACGCCGAGCAACAGCCGGTTGTTGGTCAGCACCGCCGTGGAGCTCACCTGCTTGGTGATGAGGACGGGCTGGCGGATCGGCAGCTTGATCACGAAGGTGACAAAGCGCAGGTTCTCGGTCAGCGCCCCCATGGCCGGGATGAGCGAGAACGGCTCCAAGAAGGGCTTGTCCTCCAAGAACTCCCGTGTCCCGTCAGGGTTGAACGGGTAGGTGGTGTCGGACACCTCGGGATAGCAGATGCTGTCGGGCACGACCATGGAGTCAAAGCCCGCCGCCTCGGCCGCCTGGGCCAGCGGCAGATAGAAGGACGGGTCTGTCATCGACTCGGCATAGGAGAATCGCACGGCACCTCCGGGTGTCCACAGCTCGGGCGCGCCTACCATGCGGCCCGTGCCCGCTCATCCTGCCAGGACCGATGCGTCCGAGCACAACCCTGCCCCACCTGGGCGTCCTGCGCCCCTGGTCACCGACCTCTCGCTTGAGGAGCTCGAGCACGAAGCCCGGCGCGCCATCGGGGAGATGGCCTACGCCTATTACTCGGGGGGCGCCGACGACGAGCGCCTGCTGCAAGGCAACGTCGACGCCTGGAGCCACTGGCAGCTGCACCCTCACGTCCTGGCCGGAATCAGCGAGGTGTCCACCGCGACCACCCTGCTCGGCAGTCCCGTCACCTCACCCGTCGCCATCGCCCCGACGGCCATTCAGGGGTTGGCCCATGCCGAGGGCGAGGTGGCGACAGCCCGCGGCGCCGCCGAGGCGGGGGCCTTGCTGATCCTCTCGTCGCTGGCCACCCGCCGGCTCGAGGATGTGGCGGCCGCCGCCCCCGACGCCATCCGCTGGATGCAGGTCTACATAGTGCGGGAGCGGGAGCGCACGGAGGAGCTCGTGCGCCGTGCGGCCGCACACGGGTACCGCGCCCTGGTCCTCACCGTCGACGCGCCCGTCTCGGGGCTGCGCTTGCGCGAGTGGCGCATCGGCGTGCGCCTGCCCGACGACCTGGCCCTACCCAACCTGGCCGACGGGAGCACGGAGAGCGCGCGGGACGGTGGGTTCATGGCCGTCGTGACCAATGAGTTCGAGCCGGCGCTGACCCCCGGCGACATTGAGTGGCTGGCCGGCTTGAGCTCGCTGCCTGTCGTGGTGAAGGGCGTCCAGCGGGCCGACGACGCCGTGCGCTGCGTTGACGCCGGGGCGGCTGCGGTCGTGGTATCCAATCACGGTGCCCGCCAGCTCGCCGACGCGCCCGCCACGGCGGACATCCTCGCTGAGGTGGTCGACGCGGTGGCCGGACGGGCCGAGGTCTACGTGGACGGTGGCGTGCGCCGGGCCCCCGACGTGGTGAAGGCGTTGGCCCTGGGCGCCCGGGCGACACTGGTCGGGCGTCCGTCGCTGTGGGCGTTGGCTACCGGGGGGGCCGAGGGCGTCGCGACAATGTTGCGCTGGTACGAAACAGAATTGCGGCGGACCATGGCGCTCTGCGGCGCGAGCCGCGTCGAAGCCCTCGACCGCGACCTCATCCGCCGTGCGCCGGGCTGGGCCCTCCCATGACAACGGTTGCCGCCATGCTCGTCGCCCGCGTCGATGACGACCGCACGGGCGTCCTCGACGGCGACGAACGCTGGACCTGGCGCGAGGCCGTGCACGAAGGGGCCACCCGGGGCGCCCTCGCCCGCTCCCTCTTCGGCGACGCCAAGCCGCACGTCGGTGTCCTTCTGCCCAACGGGTCCGAGTACCTCTTCTGGCTGAACGGCACCGCGCTGGCCGGGGCCGCCATTGTCGGCATCAATCCGACCAGGCGTGGCGAGGCCCTGGCCGCTGACGTGCGGGCCACCCACTGCGCCGTGATCGTCACCGACGACGAGGGTGCGGGCCTCCTGCAGGGGTTGGACCTCGGAGTGCCCGACGAGAACATCCTCGTCCTCGGCAGCGAGCGCTACGACGTCCTCCTGCAGCGCTTCGCCGGTAGCCCAGAGGCTCAAGACCTCATTGAGAACGCCGACGCAATTGATGAATCCTCGCTGTACCTCTTGATCTTCACGTCTGGGACCACCGGTGTGCCCAAGGCGGTGCGCTGCACGCAGGGCCGGCTCGCCGGCATTGCCGCTGTGGCGGGACCCGGCTTCGGCTACACGGCCGACGACGTGTCCTATTGCCCCATGCCGCTCTTCCACGGCAACGCGCTGATGGGACTCTGGGGGCCCTCGGTCTGGATGGGCGCGGCCATCGCCACCCGCCCGCGCTTCAGCGCCTCGGCCTTCATCGATGACGTACGCCACTTCGGTGCAACCAAGTTCAGCTACGTGGGCAAGGCGATCGCGTACATCCTCGCCACGCCCGAGCGACCAGACGACGCCGACAACACGCTGAAGAGCGCCTTCGGCACCGAAGCCTCAGTGCGCGACCGCGATCGCTTCCGCAAGCGATTCGGGTGCTACCTCATTGAGGGATACGGGGCGAGCGAGGGCGGAGCCGCCATCAACGCCGTGATCGGCATGCCCAAAGGTGCGCTCGGCAAACCTGTCGACGGCGTCGACCTCGCCGTCATGAGCACCGAGACCGGAGAGGAGTGCCCGCCGGCGGAGTTCGACGCCGAGGGGCGCCTCCTCAACGCCGGTGCCGCCATCGGCGAAATCGTCAACCGCAGCGGCCGAGGCAGTTTCGAGGGCTACTACGAGCGACCGGATGCTGAGCAGGAGCGGTTGCGCCAGGGCTGGTACTGGACGGGCGACCTCGGCTACGTCGACTCCGACGGCTTCTTCTACTTCGCCGGCCGGAACGGGGACTGGCTGCGCGTCGACTCGGAGAACTTCGCAGCGGGCCCGGTCGAATCGATCATTTCGCGCCATCCGGACCTGGCCGTGGCAGCCGTGTACCCGGTCCCCGACACCGCTTCGGGCGCCGGCGATCAGGTGATGGTGGCGATCGAGACCGTGCCCGGCAAGGAATTCGAGCCCGAGGGCTTCGCCACCTGGTTGGAGGAACAGCCCGACCTGGGCCCGAAGTGGTTGCCCCGCTACGTGCGGGTCTCGCCCTCGCTTCCTCAGACGGCCACGGGAAAGGTCACCAAGGTCGGCCTTCGGGGAGAGGCCTGGGCCTGCGACGACGCCGTGTGGTGGCGTCCCCTCGGCAGCTCGGAGACCCGCTTCACCCTCCTCACCGACGAGGACCGGAAGGCTCTCGCTGCCGGCCTGGCCGAGAACGGCCGCCCGCCAGTCGGTACTGAAACGTAGCAGACTGTTACACTTGTATCGTTCAGAAACGACACAGGAGGACCGGCATGGCAGCAGACAGAGTCACCCGCTTCGCTGCCGATCTCGTCGACGCCGCCGCGGTGGAGGGGGCACGCCACAGCCGCTCGACCAAGCAGCAGCTCGACCACTGGGCCCGGGTCGGGCGCACGGTCTCGACCCATCACTCGACCGCCCGCCGCCGCGTGGAGGCGGCGCTTGACGGAACGCTGGCCCTGACCGACCTCACGACCGAGGAGCGTCTCGTCGCCAACGCCGAATCTGACGCCGCCATTGCGGAGAGACTCCGGACGGTGCACTACGGCGACGTGCTGGCCGCCGAAGGCCTGGCGACCGTTGCCCTCGACGATGAGGGAAACCTCGTGCGCTACGACCCGGACGGTTCGACCACCCTTTGGACTGACTGACGCCGTCGCGTGCGACTCGACCTGGTGGTCGGGCCCAACGGAGCCGGCAAGTCGACTTTCGTTCGCCTCACCCTGGCCCCCGTCCTCCCGCGCACCAGCTTCGTCAACGCCGACCTCGTCGCCCAGCAGCGCTGGCCCGACGATCCCGAGACCCATTCCTACGAAGCGGCGCGTATCGCGGCAGCCACGCGGGAGGCGCTCATTGCCCGCCGTGCGCCGTTCATCGCTGAAACCGTGTTCTCCCACCCGTCGAAGCTCGACCTGCTGCGCCAGGCGGCGGCGGTCGGGTACTACACGGCGGTCCACGTCATGCTGGTGCCCGAAGCGCTCGCCGTCGCCCGCGTGGCGGCACGGGTCGTGGCCGGGGGTCGCACCGTGCCGGAGGAGAAGGTTCGCCAGCGCTACCAGAGGTTGTGGCCCCTCGTAGCCGATGCGATCGTGCTCGGCGACACCGCCACGGTCTACGACAATTCGCACCGCACGGGCCCGCGCGCGGTAGCGACCTTCAGCCACGGCTTCGTGGTCGGGAGCCCGCTATGGCCGGACTGGGCTCCCGAGGCGCTCACCGTCCGCTGGCCTCTCGACGCGTAGCCCGTCGACGATGTCGAGCACGCCGGTCAGATCGCCGACCCGGTGGTCGCCGGGCTGAAGCGGCGGGGCAACGATCCCCTGCCGTTCCTCCTCACGCCAGACGTGGACGGCCGTCATCCCCAACCGCCGGGGTCCGCGGACATCGGGCTCCCAGGAGTCGCCCACGAAGACGACGTCCGCCGGGTCGACGTCCAGGGCACTGACCGACTCGCCGTAGATGTCCGGGTGCGGTTTGCGCGCCCCGGCCCGGGCCGACGTCACCCCGACGTCGACCAGACTCAGCAGTCCCACCTGGTCCAGGAATGCATTGAGCTCCCAACCCCAGTTCGAGCAGACGCCGATGGCCAATCCGGCGGCGCGTAATGACTCCAGGGTCGGCGCCGCTTCGGGATACGGCACCATGGCGCCCTGATCCGACGCCCGCAGGGCGTCGATCAATTCGTCGACGCGGGGGTCGGGCACGCCGCAGGCACCGGTGAGGTCACGCAGGCGGAGCCGCACCCAGGACTCGTAGGCCTCCTCGCTGACCGAGTGCTCGGCGTGGTCGACCCCGTCGTAGCGGGAGAAGTAGTTGTCCAGAATGACCCGTTCCGGCCGGTAGCCGTGGGCGGCAAAGACTGTCTCGTAGTTGGAAACCGACGTGTCGGCGAACCGGGCCAGGGTGCCGTAGAAGTCGAAGATGACTGCGCTCACCACGCTTCCATAGTGCCTCGCGGCCGTGACAGGTGAACCGGTACGCCACCCCATCGGGGCCGCCAGGTCATACTTTCTGCGAAATGGATGGCGACGAGCAGGCAGAAGGCACCCCGGACCAGGGCCGCGACGTCCAGGGCGAGGCACCGAAGGACAAGGAGCCGTCCGCCCGCTGGGTCGTCGAGCTGGTCGCCGTCGTGGTCGTGGCCATCCTCGTCGCCGTGCTGCTGCGCGCGTTCGTGGTGGCGACGTACTCCATCCCCTCGGGGTCCATGGAACCGACACTGCAAATCGGCGACCGGATTGTCGTGGACAAGTTGAGCTACCACCTGCACGGCGTCGACCGGGGCAACATCGTCGTGTTCAGCACGCCTCCGACCGCGGACTGTGCGGACCCATCGGTCTCGGACCTCGTGAAGCGCGTGATCGGGCTGCCGGACGAGACCATCTCGCTCGCCGACGGCAATGTCTACATCAACGGGCATCTGCTTCCAGAGCCGTTCTTGCCTCCGAACCTGCGGGACGACACGTACCCCGGGCCATCGAACGAGCCTTTTGCCCTCCATCACCCGTATCGCATTCCGGCAGGCGAGGTCTACGTGATGGGCGATAATCGGCCGGACTCGTGTGACAGCCGCTACTGGGGACCGATCCCCGAGTCCACCATTGTTGGCAAGGTCGACCTGCGGATCTGGCCCTTGTCGAGGATCGGCTTCCCCTAACTCCGGCCTGACGAGGTGGAGCCATCTGAGGGCCGGCCTTTCCCCGCTTCAGCTGGCGATCGCGGCGCGGAGCTGGTCGAGACGGTCTCGGTTGAGTGAGTACCAGACCCACTTGCCACGTCGGTCGCCTTGGACGAGACCCGCATCGCTGAGCACTTTGAGGTGATGCGAGACCGTCGGCTGGCTTTTGGCCAAAGGCTCGACGAAGTCGCAGACACAGACTTCGCCATCGGGAGCTGCCGCCAAAATGCTCAGCACCCGGAGGCGGACAGGGTCCGCCAGTGCCGCGAATCCCCGGGCCAGCTCCGCGGCACCCGCGGTGTCGAGGGGTGCAGCCAACACCGATGCGCAGCACTCAGCCTGGCGGGTCTTGGTTCCAACGGCCTGCTCGCTCACGGGTTCACCGCCTTCGCATTGACATCCGTCGATACATCTGCGACACTCAATGCATCGACCGGAATCGATACTACAGGAGGACACCATGTCGAGGGTCCAACTCGCACTCAACGTCAGCGACATTGACGAAGCCGTCGAGTTCTACACCAAGCTCTTCGGGGCCGAGCCGGCGAAGCGCCAGCCCGGCTACGCCAACTTCGCCATCGCCGATCCGCCGCTGAAGCTGGTCCTGATGGAGGACCCGACCGCTCGCGGCCACGGGACGATCAGCGCACTCAACCACCTCGGCGTCGAAGTAGAGACGCCCGACGAGGTCGCGGCGGCCACAGGCCGCCTGGGCGATGCCGGCATGGAGACAGAGGTCCAAGAGCAGACGACCTGTTGCTACGCCGTCCAGGACAAGGTGTGGGTAAACGACCCCGACGGTGCGCCCTGGGAGGTCTACACGGTCCTGGCCGACGCCCCGGCCCAGACCGGCATCGCCGGAGACGGAACGTGCTGCGTTCCCGAGGCAGTCGATGCTGAGCCGGTGAGCGTCGGTGTCACGCGGAGCGGCTCATCCTGCTGCTGAGCGAAGGAGAGCATCGGGGGAGAGATCTGTGAGGGACACCGTCTTGTGGCGGCGCCTGCTCGCCGAGTTCTTGGGCAGCGCCTTCCTGGCCACGATCGTCATCGGCTCGGGTATCGCGGCGCAGAACCTTTCCCCGGGCAACGTCGGGCTCCAGCTCTTCGAGAACGCGGCGGCCACGGCGACCGGGCTCTTCGCCATCATTTTGATGTTCGGACCGATCTCGGGTGGTCACTTCAACCCGATCGTCTCGTTCGTCGACGCCGGCTTTGGCGGTCTCAAATGGAGCGACGCCGCTGCCTACCTCCCGTTCCAGACGCTCGGGTGCATCCTCGGGGCGATTCTTGCCAACGCGATGTTTTCCGAAGCCGCCATCTCCATCTCCACCAAGCATCGGGCCTCGGGTCCGCATTGGCTCTCCGAGGTCATCGCCACGGTCGGCCTGCTCCTGGTGATCTTCGCTCTGGCGCGTTCAGGGCGCTCGCACCTCGCCCCGGCCGCCGTTGGCGCCTACATCGGCGCGGCCTACTTCTTCACGTCCAGTACAAGCTTCGCCAACCCCGCCATCACCGTGGGCCGCATGTTCTCCAACACCTTCGCCGGCATTGCGCCCTCGTCGGTTCCGAGCTTCATTTCTGCCCAGATCGTCGGCGGCGTTTTGGCTTTCGGGTTGATCAAGGGCTTGTACCCCGGCATGACCAAAGCCGAGGCGGCCGACGTCATCGAACCACACCTGCGCGGCGAAGACGACATGGAGACCCGTTGATCTCGGCACCCCGGAAAGGACCCTCATGCACCTCGTAGCTATCGGAGGCAGCGACGCCGGCATCAGCGCCGCACTGCGGGCGCGTGAACTTGATCCCACCACCGAGGTGACGGTGGTCGTGGCTGACGCCTATCCGAACTTCTCCATCTGTGGGATTCCGTACTATGTCTCGGGCGAAGTGACCCACTGGCGCAACCTGGCGCATCGTACGCTCGACGACCTCAAGGCGACCGGAATGCAGGTCCGCCTCAACACGACCGCCACCAAAATCGACGTCGCAGGTCAGCGTCTCCACGTGATCGACGAGTCGGGCGTCGAAGATCGCATCGCCTATGACCAGCTCGTAGTCGGCACCGGTGCCGTTTCGGCCCGTCCGCCGATCGACGGCCTTGTGGGTCCCGATGCGCTGGGTCCGGCCGATGGCGTGCACTTGCTCCACTCCATGGGTGACACCTTCGAGCTGATGCGCACGCTCGAAGAACATCACCCTGCCAGTGCGGTGATCGTGGGTGCCGGCTACATCGGGCTCGAAATGGCCGAGGGTCTGGCGGCCCGCGGACTGACCGTCACCCAGTTCGAACAGCTCCCCGAGGTACTCCCCACCGTCGACCCCAGCCTTGGTGCCCTGGTCCATGCGGAGCTGGTCGCGCACGGCGTCCACGTCAGGACCAACACGACGGTCAGGCGCGTGGTACGGGCGCCGGAGGGCTCCACCGGTCGCTTCCGGATCGACACTGTTGAGGCAACCGGCGCCGAGTTGACCGCCTTCGCCGACTTGGTGCTCGTCGTTGTGGGTGTGCGACCCGACACCGCCCTGGCCGCCGGAGCCGGGGCCACCCTCGGCATCGCAGGGGCCATCAGCGTGGACCGAGACATGCGCACCAACCTCGAGAGGGTCTTCGCCGCCGGTGACTGCGTGGTGACCCACCACCGCCTCATGGGTCTCACGTATCTGCCGCTCGGAACCACCGCCCACAAACAGGGCCGGGTGGCCGGCGCCAACGCCGTCGGTGCCAGCGCTGAGTTCGCCGGCAGCCTGGGCACACAAGTCGTCAAGGTCTTCGACATGGTTGCCTCACGCACTGGGCTGCGTGACCACGAGGCGATCGCCGCGGGCTTCGATCCCGTGACCGTCGAGTTCGAGGCGGACGATCACAAGGCGTACTACCCCGGCAGCCACCGCATTCGTATGCGCTACACGGGCGACCGCCGGAGCGGCAGGCTCCTCGGCCTCCAGCTCTTCGGGCACAAGCACGCCGAGGTGGCCAAGCGCATCGACATTGCGGCCACAGCCATCTTCAACGAGATGACCGTCGACGCCATGAGCGAGCTCGACCTCTCCTACACCCCGCCGCTCGGGAGCCCCTGGGACGCCGTCCAGATGGGGGCCCAGGCCTGGGTTCGGGAGCACGCGAGGAGTCGTGACCCACTCCACGGTGACCGCTGACGGATCTGCAGCCCGAAAGGGATGGCCCGTAGAAAAGGGGAGGAACATGCCAGAAAACGAGCTCATGACACCACAGCAGAGGGTGCAGCTCAATCACGTGGTCAAGCAGCTCCACACCAAGTTCCACGGCATCTTCAACCTCGAGTCCGTCGAAACGTTCGTCTTCGAGAGCTACGACGAGATCGCCAGAAGAGCGACCGTGACAACGTGGTTGGTCGTCACGGCAGAAAAGTACGCCCTCCAACGACTTGAGGCTCTGGCCCACTCGAGGGACCACTCCGCCAAGAGCGTGCCCGCCGTGCTCTTCTTGTGCGTGCACAATGCCGGACGCTCCCAGATGGCATTGGGCTGGTTCAACCAACTGGCCGCCGGCCGTGCCATTGCCTGGTCCGGCGGTTCCGAGCCCGGATCTGAACTCAACCCCGACGTGGTCAAGGCCATGGCCGAGGTCGGGGTCGACATCTCCCAAGAGTTCCCCAAGCCCTGGACCGACGAGTTCCTGGGCGCGGCCGACGTCGTGGTGACCATGGGGTGCGGCGACTCGTGCCCACTAGTGCCCGGCAAGCGCTACGAGGACTGGGACCTCGCAGATCCGACCGACAAGGCGCTCGAGGAGATCCGGCCTATCCGAGAGGCGGTCAGGGAACGGGTCGAACTTCTCCTCGCCGAAATCCTCCCGACGTCTCAGTCATGATGGCGGGCAATGTCGGAAACCGAAATCAGCGCGATGCGTGTATCCGACTGGCCGAAGGTGCAGGCTAGCTACGCCGCCGGGATAACGATCGGAAATGCCACTTTCGAGACCGATGCTCCAGGGTGGTGCCGTTGCCGGCGATGGCGACAACGTCACCGGCTGGGCGGCGGCGAGTCCTGTTTCGGAGCGTTGTGCCGCTCAACCCAACGGGCGGTGGCGAGACGTCAAAGTTGCTCGCAGCGTCATAGCGACTGACTCTCGAAAGGGTCCGAGTTTTCTTTACGGGGCACCGACGTCTGACCCCGACGTCGCATCCATCACTCCCCTGGCCTCGTCGACCGCCGTGGTGACCATTTCCGCCGCGAGCCCCTTCACCGACCCCTGGCGTTGCTGGCGTTCGGCGACCATGACGCCCCACAGGACACCCATGAGGACGAGAGCTCCGATCCAAAGAAAGTGAACGGCGAATCCGAGCACCGCAACCACAATCGCCAACGTCAGGATGGCGATCTGCCCCGTGCCTCCACGCACCGGTGGCGCGTCGGATCGCACATTCTCAGCGCGATCCGACGGCACCACTGCGGTCGAGCCCGACTTCTTCGAGGCAGCACTCCGCCTCTTCACGAATCGGCCGTTACGGGCCCGGGGCCGCGTGTCCTGCTCGGGAACCATGACTACCAGCGGTAGAAACGGTGGCTACCGGCATTCTCACCGCGGCCGAGAGCGAATCCAACGACCCAGATCACCAGGAAGACGACAGCGGCGATCCACAGCAGATGGACCGCGAACCCGGCACCGAACAGAATCAGCACGAGCAGCAACGCAAGGAGCAGCACCATAGGAAAACACAACCTTTCTGATTGGATGGACATCCCCGATTGTCCCGGGGCACAACAAAGAACCGGTGAGGCTCTAGTAGGTCGAGTCGACCCGACGTACGACGTTCCCGCGACCGTCGTCAACAACTGTTTGGCGACGGCGCATGTTCCCCACCACCATCACGATGATCGACAGCACGGCGCCGATGGCGCCGACGAGCATCAGGATCCAGCCCACTTTGTTGATGTTGAAGCCATGTTGATAAGGCTCAGTGACGGCCCAATCCAGAATGGCCCCCACTCCAAAAGCGATCACACTGACAACAAGTCCTCCAGCTCCGATCATTCGGACTCCTTTCAACTTGGTGCAACGGATATACCCGTGGCGCTCGGAGCAAAACCACGCCCGATCTTCACCGGCGTATTTCAGCAAGGAATCCGCAGGTCCGAACGCACCCACATCAGACGTCGACGACCACGCCGCGCTGAGCTGTTCGATCGTGACGAGAACGCCTACGCACGCAGACGCGCACAGACCACCGCATCGAAACCTGATCCGACGACGGCCCTTGGTCGCTGCTCGGCGATCGAGAGTTCCCAATGCTCTGCGTCAAGCACCGCGACGGCTTCTTCCACCGTCACCTGCACCTGACCGGCAGCGGGTGTCTCGGCGCCAGTCAACGGATCGATCGGGAGATGACCGACCAGCAAGAGCGTGCCACCGGGCGCGACGCCGGATGCCAAGCGCGTCACCATCTCCTCGACGGATCCCGACACATGCACAGAGAGACTGCTGACGAGGTCGTAACGACCGATGTCAGGCGTCCATGTGCCCAGATCGGCCTCGACCCACGCAATGCGTTCGGACACCTCGGCCCCAAGACTCGCCGCGATCGATCGGCCGTGTTCGAGGGCCGTCGCCGAGAAGTCGACCGCGGTGACGTGCCATCCCCGCGCCGCCAGCCACAGAGCTTCCGTCCCGTTCCCACAGCCGACGTCGAGGGATCGACCAGGGGCGAGCTCGCCGGCTGCCGCCGTCAGGTAGGCGTTCGGGGGACGTTGGGCAACCTGCGCCGCATGTTCCCGCAGGACCTCGGACCACCGTGTGTCCCAGAAGTCCTGATCGAAACGCGCCGCCGTCGCCACGCGGGGAACGGATTCGTCTCTCTGTCCCGAATCCATAGACCTTCACTCTCGCGCGACGAGGTGACCCGCATGGACGATCTCGAATAGGTGTTCCGAGCGCTGAGCGGGCAGTATGCACGCCGTCACCTCTGACCACCGCACAATTGAAGGAGCGAAACCCGACATGCCGGCGCCGTACGGAGACAGTCCAGGTCATTGGGAGTTCCTTTCGTCAAAAGACGGGAAAGCAGAAATGTCCTGGACGCCGACACCTGACATGGCGAACCCGTTCGGAAGTGTCCACGGAGGGATCATCGCCACGGTCATCGACGAGTCCTGCGGTGCGGCCCTGATGCCGCTCATCGAGACCCCCTCCGCGCCGACGGTCTCACTGAACGTCGAGTACCTGCATGCCGTCCCGATCGGCGGTACCTACACCGTGCGCAGTGAGATCGTTCGCAAGGGTCGGGCGATGGCGATAGCCGACTCGCGCATCCTCAACGAAGAAGGCACAATGCTCGTCCGGGGCACCTGCTTCTTCCAGATCCCCCGCCCGAAGTAGGTCCATCCCGGGACCCACTGCCACCGCAGCGTCAGCGCCGCTCCCGGCGCCACACCACGCGCAGACCCGACCAGGTCTCGTCAATGGCGCAGACCTTGTTGTCGACCAGCCCCAGCGGGAGCGCCACGGCGCGCACGACATTCTCGTTCATGGTGGTCGCCAGCCCCGAGGCTTTCTTGGGCCACGCCACCCAGAGGCCACCGCCCGGGAAGATCATGCGGCCCAGCGCGTCGACGCGTCGCTCGAAGTCCCGCTTCTCGGTGAAGAAGGCCACCACCACGTCTGCCTTACCTCTGGCCTGCCGCTTCACGTCCACCCCGGTCGGGAGGTCGTCGAGAAGACCGGTGGGTGCGCCAACCAACGCCACCATCGAACCGTCGACGATCCCCAGCTTCTTGGGCAACGGCGTGCCGCTGTACCCCGCCATCAGCCGTTGACCGCCTGGTAGATCCGGAAGGCCAGTGGGTACTCGTACTCCCCACCCCCTACCGCGAACCGTGCCAGGTGTTGGTCGATCGCCGCGCCGGCCTCCTCCAGTCGCCCGGCCGGCACGCCCATGAAGCCGAAGAGCGAGCGGTCGACCACTGCGCTGGCCGGCGCCCGCACGGTGATCTCCATCTCCTCACTCTCGACATCGCTGAACCCGGCGCCACCGAGGATGTCGCGCGCGTACTCGTCGTCCCCGAGGCTGAACGGGCCGACCGGGCTCTTGCCCGGTGCCGGGACCTTCGGCGGCGGGACGAACGGGCGCAGGGCCGTGCCGGTATGCCACGGATTCTGCTCAACACCCTGCCAGCAGGCGAAGACGAAGCGACCGCCCGGGCGGAGGCCGGCGCGAATTGCGCCGAAGGCCGCCAGTGGCTCGTCGAAGAACATCACACCGAGCTGGCTAACGGCCAGGTCGAAGGGCTCTGGACCGAGGCCGTCGGTCTGGACGTCGCCAACGACGAAGTCCACGTTGGCGGCACCGGCTCGTCGAGCGCGCTCCCGCGCCAGCTCCACCAGCGGGACCGAAATGTCGAACCCGACCACACGTCCCGACGGTTCCACCGCCCGGGCGAGGGCGATCGTCTGTGCACCGCCGCCACAGCCGATGTCGCAGATGCTCTGGCCCGGTTGTGCCGCGACCGCGCTCAGCAAGGGGGGCGTCAGGGCCTCAGTGAGCCGCTCCCGTTCGGGCCAGGCCGTCACCCACTGGTCGTCGTTCCACCGCTTCGATTCCTTCTCGTTCGACACAAGCGACAACGTAACGGCCCCATTAGGTTGAGGCGAGTGCACGTCGGCCTCGTCATCCTCCCGTCGGACCGTTGGACCGAAGCCCGTCGCCAGTGGGAATGGGCTGACCGCGCCGGGTTCCACACCGCGTGGACCTACGACCACATTCGCTGGGGTGGCATGCCCGACGGGCCGTGGCACGCCGCCGTGCCCGTGCTCGCTGCCGCAGCGGCCGTCACCGAGCGCGTCCGGCTGGGGACCCTCGTCGCCACGCCGAACTTCCGGCATCCCGTCACGCTCGCCCGCGACGCTCTCGCACTCGACGACCTGAGCAATGGTCGCCTCGACCTGGGCCTGGGCCCCGGTTCCGAAGGACCCGACGCCACCGCGCTTGGACAGGAGCCGTGGACAAGGGCGGAACGACTCGCCCGATTCGATGAGTTCCTGCAGGTATTGCAACCGATCGTTGACGGCGAGCCCGCCGCCCGGACATCACTCCAAACGAGGCACTACACCGCAGCCGAGGCGCCCAGCACGCCCGGGGCCGTGCAGCAACCACTCCCCCTGACGATTGCGGCCGGGGGGCCCAAGGGCCTCCGGCTGGCAGCCCGGCACGGGCGGAACTGGGTCACCGTCGGCCCCACCGGCCGCGGCCGCGGCACACCCGAGACGGTGTTCGAGGCGATTACGCGCCAGCTGCCCCTCCTCGACGATGCCTGCCGCGCCGCCGGTCGGGAGCCATTGAGCATCGGCCGGACCCTCTTGTGGACGCCGACCGAACCCGTCATCAACTCGCTCGACCAGTTTGACGAGCTCGTCGGCCCCTGCGCCGAGCTCGGCTTCGACCAGTTCGTGCTCCACCACCCCGCCCAAACTGGGCCTTACTCGGGCGACGTCAGGACGTTCGAGAAGATTGCCGAGCGCGCCGCCGGCTGAGCCTCTCAGCCCGCCATCGCCGACGCCATCGCGGCCCGCACGGCCGCCCGGGCTGACTTCGGTTCCACCCGCTCTACCTCGCACTTGGTGCAACCCACCCACGACGCCGCCTCGGCGACTGCACGCGCCACCGGCTCGGCTGCATCGGGGCGCAGCAGCGTCACCTGTTTGGCCACCAGGACCTCGCCCCGCCGGCCCGGGTCGACCAGCCCCACAATGCGAGTCCCGTCGAGCACCGGCATGGCGAAGTAGCCGTAGACGCGCTTTTCCTTCGGCGTGTACGCCTCGAGCCGGTGCCGTACGTCGAAGAGGCGCTCGAGTCGCTCCCGGTACCAGATGAGCGAGTCGAACGGGGAAAGCAACACGGTGCGGCCCCGTAGCCGGGTGCCCACCGCGTCGAGCGCGCCGGGGTCGGCATAGGCGGGCTGCGCCCAACCGGCGACGGAAACCTTCGTCAGTCCCGACGATTCCAGGGCCCCGCGCACCAGGGCCTGGGACAGGCCGTGGTACTTGGCCAGATCGGCCGGCAACGCCAGACCGAGCGCACGGCCCGCTGCCGCCACCAGCTGCACGGCGCACTCCTCGTCGCTCCAGTCCTGCGCCGACAGCGCAGCCGGAATGGCGCGCTCGGCCAGGTCGTAGACGCGGGCGAAGCCACGGCGCTCGCGGCACACCAATTCGCCGATGTCGAGCAACCATTCGGCCGCGATTTTGACTTCCGACCAGTCCCACCAGGGTCCGCCCTTCTTGGCCCCACCGAGTTGGTTGGCCGTCAGCGGTCCCTCGCCGCGCAGGCGCGCCAGCACCTCGCGACACGACTTGTCCTTCTCCTCCAGCAGATGCCAACGACGGCCCTTGGCCAGGAATTGCCGGCGTTTGAACGCGTACGCGGGCCAATCCGCCAGGGGCAGGACGCAGGCGGCGTGGGACCAGTATTCGAACGTCTCGCTCCTCGGTCCCCAGTAGGCCTGCTCCACCTTCGTGCGGCCCACGGCACCAAGCCGCGCGTAGGCCACGAGCTCGTGCGAGCGGGCCAGGACCGAAATGGTGTCAAGCTGCACCGCGCCGAGACGGCGCAACATGGCGGCCACGCCACCCTTGGTCGTCCGGGCGCCTCGCAGGCCCTGCGCGTTGAGGGCGACCCGCCGGGCGTCCTCCAGGCTCAGAGTCTCGGTGGCCATGGGCGACAATAACCGGCAGGCAAAAGCGGAATCTCAGCGGATAACCGCAGGCAAGCGGAGAATCGTCCAAGACGGGACTGGTCAACTCAGAAGGCTGGCCACGACATTGATCGCCAGCGCCACGATCACCGCCCCGAAGAGGTACGACATCAAGGCGTGCGACAGCGCAATGCGGCGAATCGGCTTGGCGGTCAGATTGGTGTCCGAGACCTGAAAGGTCATACCGATGGTGAAGGCCAGATAGGCGAAGTCGAGATAGGCCGGCGGGTCCTTCTCGTTGAAGTCGACCGCGCCATCGGGCGATTGGTAGTGCGCTCTGGTGTAGCGGAGCATGAAGACAGTGTGGACCGTCGCCCACGAGAGGCCGACGCTGATGATGCCGATAGTAATGAGGTAGGCCTTCGTCCCGCCGTGGGACTGGCCGGCGCGCAGCAGCACCAGGCCCACCGCGGCGAGGAGGGCCACGCCGGCAGTGAGCACGATCACTTCGGCGGTCGGTCGGCTGCGGTCCTCAATGTTCGCGTGGCGCTTGGTCCCGGCGGCATCCAACCGTCCGACTTTGACCCAGGTCCACAGGAGGAAGCAGAGTGCTGCCGCATCCCAACCGACCAAAATGGCCGCTTGCCAACCGACCCAAACGGTGGCGATCAAGCCGGCGAGGATGCCGAGGGTCCCGGCGACGACGCATCGGGCGCCGACGGTCTCCAACATCTTCAACCCCTGGCTTTCCTTTTGACTCACCTCGGTGCAGCGTAACGGCCAAGCCGCGAATCCGCCGGGGGCTTCGACACCCGCACCACTGCGAGGCGCAGAATTACGCTACCGAAACATGAGGCACCACACCGTCGACGCACGCGGCACCCGCATTCACCTTGTCGAGGAGGGGGAAGGGCCGATCGTCCTCCTCGTGCACGGCTTTCCCGAGTCGTGGTACTCGTGGCGCCACCAGTTGCCGGCCATCGCCGCGGCCGGCTTCCGCGCCGTCGCCATGGACGTGCGCGGCTATGGCCGATCCTCGAAGCCACTGGACATTGAGGCGTATGGCATGTTGCAGCACGTGGCTGACAACCTCGGCGTGGTCGAGGCGCTGGGCGAGGCGACGGCGATCATCGTGGGCCACGACTGGGGTTCGCCCATTGCCGCGCACTCAGCCCTGTTGCGCCCGGACGTGTTCACCGGGGTGGCCCTGTTGAGCGTCGCGTACAGCCCGCCGGGCCACCGACGACCGACCGACAGTTTCGCCGCCATGGCCGCCGGTGCCGCTGGCGACGACGAGGAGTTCTACATCAACTACTTCCAAGAGCCGGGACGGGCCGAGGCCGAAATTGAGCTGGACGTGCGTTCGTGGCTGCTCGGGTTCTACGTCGGTGCTTCCGGTGACAGCGTCGCGCCCGCCGACGGCGGCACCTTGGCCACCGTCCCCCGAGGAAAACTGCTGCGCGACAGGTTCGTCATCCCCGAAGTGCTCCCCGCTTGGCTCACGGAAGATGATCTGGAGTTCTACACGGCGGAGTTCGAGCGATCCGGGTTCCGGGGGCCGCTCAACCGCTACCGCAACGTCGATCGGGACTGGGTGGACCTCACCGCGTGGCGCGGATCGCCGATCAGGGTGCCGGCGCTCTTCGTCGGCGGCGAGAAGGACGGGCCCACCATTTGGGGCGCCCAGGCCATTGCCCGCTACCCGGAGACCTTGCCCGAACTACGGGGCTCCCACATCCTCCCTGGCTGCGGTCATTGGATCCAGCAGGAGCGGCCAGACGATCTCAACGAGTTGCTGACAGGATTTCTCGGGTCGCTCTGAGCCATGAACCCGTTGGAGCGGGTGCCGCAACGCCCACGACACGCAGGGAGCCGGGCTCGGATACGCCTGAGAAAAGGGAGTCCACCGAAAGACGGCCTCCGGCTGCTCACCGTTACCCTTTAATTGGTGCCCGATACCGACGACATCGTCGAACAGATCCTCGCGACTTACGACACCATCACCGTTGTCGGCGCCAGCGCCGCACCGGCCAAGGCGGCTCACTCCGTTCCGCTCCATATGCAGAGACACGGCTGGAGGATCATTCCGGTCAATCCCCACGCCTCGACGATCCTCGACGAACCCGTGTATCGCGTGCTGGCGGACGTCCCCGAGCAGATCGGCCTGGTCGACGTGTTCCGTCCCTCACGCGAGGCGGCCGACGTGGCCCGCCAGGCCGTGGCCGTCGGGGCGACAGCCCTCTGGCTACAGCTCGGCATCACCTCCGACGTTGCCCGCTCCATCGCTCAGGACGCCGGCTTGCTCTTCGTCGAGGACCGCTGCCTCATCATTGAGCAGCGGCGCCTGGCCCGAGAAGCGCCGCGCCGCAGCTGAGCCGGCTGGTGTGCAGCTGACACGGGAGTCGCAGCGTGACCCCCTCGAACAGGCCATCGAATGGCGGGGGCGCGCCATTAGTTAGCGCAACTAAGTAATATGGGGACATGAGCGAATCCGGTCCGGCGACAGTGGCCGACCCGCAGGCGTCGGCCGAGGGGTCGGCATCGGACGACGAGTTGGCCAGCCGGCTCCGTGTGGCCGTGGTGCGACTCAACCGCAAGCTTCGGCAGCAGGCCCTGGCCGGGCTCTCGCCGGCTCAGGCCTCGGCGCTCGGCACCGTCAACCGCCTGGCCAACCCCACCCTGGGCGAGTTGGCCGCAGCCGAGCAGGTCCAGCCTCCGACGGTGACCCGACTCGTGGCCTCCTTGGAGAACGCAGGCCTGGTGATGAGGGAAACCGACGACATCGACCGGCGCGTGGTCCGGGTCAGGATCACCGGCGACGGTCGCCGCAACCTGCAGCGGATCCGCACTCTCAAGAACGCCTATCTGAACCGTCGGCTCGCCGCCCTGGACCCGGCTGAGCAGCAGCTGGCCGAGGCCATGACCAGTCTCCTCGAGCACCTGGTGGCGGACGAATGAGTCCGATCACCCGCGCCGCCCGACAGACCTTCAAGGCGCTGCGCGTCCGCAACTACCGCCTCTTCTTCGTCGGCCAGGTGATCTCGGCCTCGGGCACCTGGATGCACGCCGTCGCCCTGGGTCTGCTGGTTCTGTCGGACCAGCTCCACGGGAACGGGTTCAACGTCGGTCTCGTCACAGCCCTGCAGTTCCTCCCGATGCTGCTCCTCGGCAGTTGGGGCGGGCTCATCGTCGACCGGGTGGACAAGCGCCGCCTCCTCTACGTGACCCAGAGCGCATCGGGCGTGTTGGCCCTTGCCCTCGGCATTCTGGTGGCGCTGGGAACCGTCACCATGTGGGAGGTCTACCTGATCTCCACTCTGTTCGGCTTCGTCAACCTCTTCGACAATCCGGCTCGCCAGACCTTCGTCTCCGAAATGGTCGGCCGTGACCTCATGCCCAACGCCATCAGCCTCAACAGCGTGGTCATGAACTCCGCTCGGGTGATCGGCCCGGCCATCGGGGGGATCCTCATTTACGCCGTCGGCCTTGCCGCCTGCTTCCTGGTCAACGCCGCGTCCTATGGAGCCGTCCTGGTCGCCCTGTTCATGATGCGCCCCTCCGAGTTGCACCAACGCCCGGTGGTGGTTCGGGCCAAGGGACAGGTCCGCGAGGGACTGCGGTACGTGTGGTCGACTCCCGGCCTGCGGGACCCCCTGCTGGCCATGGCGATCGTGGGGATCTTCGCCTTCAACTTCACGACCACTCTCCCGCTGTTGGCCACCCGCACCTTCCACGGCGGCGCCGGCACCTACAGCGCACTCATGGCGGCCATGGGCATCGGCGCCGTGATCGGTGGCCTCATGGTGGCGCATCGGAGCCGACCCAGTACTGCCATGCTCAGCCTCATCGGTCTGGCCTTCGGCATCATGCTCCTCGTGGTCGCCGTTGCCCCGACCGAGGTCGTCGCCATCGCAGCCCTGGTGTTCATGGGGGCGTGCAGCATCTCCTTCATCGCCACGGCCAACGCCACCCTTCAGCTGCAAGCCGACCCGGCCATGCGCGGACGGGTCATGGCCCTCTATGCCATTGCCTTCCTTGGGAGCACTCCTATCGGTGCTCCGCTGGTGGGATGGATCGCCGACGTCACCAGCCCGCGCGTCTCCATCGCCGTCGGCGGTGTGGCCACACTGGCCGCCTGCACTCTCCTCGCCCTGCGCTACCGGCGCGGGCCCACCTCGGCGGCGGTGACGGGCGCGGAGTTGGAGCAGCCCGGCGCCGAGCCGGGCGAGGCGGTCGACTTCGCGCCACCATTGCTGGCGCAACAGTCTGTTGGTGGTGCCGCCTGTGGCCCCGCTCTCAGGGGGCGTGGGACCAAGAAGAAGGTATCCGCGCAACCGGCCGGGTAGTCGGCGGTTCGGCATCGTCGCGGGCGTGATCCCGCTCAACGCTGTCGTGGGCCTTCGCTCACTGGCATCCGGGTGCTCGTGAGCAGCCCGAACGCAGGCACGCATCCCCCCGGCCATCGTGTGATTGAGGTCGGCTACTGGCCGAAAACGTTCCCGGAAGGCATGATTACCTTCGTGGTGACGGTGGCGGCCCCGGCGACAGCCTGCGTTGTGTTGAGAAGGCAGCGACCGAAGGGTCATGCGGCAGATGTCGTCAACTGACCAAACGGGATTCACCACGCCTTCGGCGACCAAGGATTCCGGCCCCGCTGACGGCGAGCAGTTCGCCGTGCGAGGACCGGTGATCTGGGTCGTGTGCCCCAGCTTCCGTGACACCGCAGCCTTTACCAAGCTGCGCGAGCAACTCATCGAAGTCTGCAGCAACAGCGAGCTCCTGTGCAGCTTGCCCGTGCGGTGGGTGGTCGTCGACGACACCGGCGGCATGGACCCCGAGGTCACCTCAATCGCAACTTTGAGCGACGTGCGGGTGGTGACGCCTCCGTTCAACATCGGGCATCAACGGGCGATCGTGCTCGGCCTCCGGTCGACCATGGACCAGATCGCTGACGAGGATCTCGTGGTGACCATGGATGCCGATGGCGAGGACCGCCCCGAAGACCTCCCGAGACTGCTCGCCCCGCTGCTCGAGGTTCCGAGCGACCATCTCCAGTTATGCGTCGCCATACGGACCCAGCGCCAAGAATCCTTCCGTTTTCGCGCCATGTACGTGGGCTTCCGTCTGCTGTTCAAGCTCTTGACGGGCACGAGGGTCCGTAGCGGCAACTTTGCGGCCTACCGCGGTCGGCTGGCCCGACGCATGCTCCAGCACCCTTATTTCGACCTGTGCTACTCGAGCTCACTCGTGGCACTCGAGTTCGACGTGGTAGGGGTGCCGTGTCCACGCGGGGCGCGTTACGCCGGGAAGTCGCGCATGAATCCGCTCAAGCTCGTGATGCACGGGATCCGGATGCTCATGCCCTTCACCGACCGCATCGCCATCCGTGCCTTGATAACCTTCAGCGCCGTGTTCGTGCTCGGTTGCCTGCTGGGCTTGGTCGTCATCGGTGTCCGGATCTTCACCTCGAGTGCCATCCCGGGCTGGGCCACCTTGACGCTGCTCGGGATCATGGTGATCTCGTTCTTGGCGCTGGCAAATTTCGTCGTGTTGTTCACTAGCTTCACTCAATCGCGAGGAATCTCGCTTTCCGGTCTGGAGGACAGTCTTGAGCCGGGCACTCGAAGAACATCTTCGTCGACAGTTTGAACATTCCCGCCGGTTCTTCTGGCACCGGCTCCGCTGGAGGGCCGTCCGTAAGTACGTGCCTGGCGATGCACCACTGCGCCTCGTAGACGTGGGAGCCGGTGCCGGGCTCCTCGGAGAGTACGTCACGAAGGATCGTCCGAACGTGGCGTACGAGTTCGCCGAGCCGATCGAATCCCTGCGGGCAGACCTCCGGCAGCGGTTTGGCGAGCAGGCGGACGCAACGGACCGTGCGTCATTCGGTGACGCCCGGGTCGTCACGTTGCTCGACGTGCTCGAGCACCAAGAGGATGACCGTCTCTTCTTCGAGCAGCTGGTGGCCAAAATGGCGCCCGGATCACAACTGCTCCTGACGGTGCCGGCGAATCAGCGGCTCTGGTCGGAGTGGGACGTCGCGCTCGGGCACTTCAGGCGTTACGACAAGGCGTCACTGGCGGCATGTTGCAAGGGATTGCCCCTGGACGTCCAGGAGATCAGTTACCTCTTCCCGGAGATGGTCCCGATGGGCAAGCTGCGGGCACGTCGGAGCCGGAAGGGAAAGCTCGAAGTGACCGAAGACTCGGCCGAATTCCCCGATCTGCCCGCGATCGCCAACGACGTGCTCTACGGCGTCGGCAGCCTCTCGCTCGATCTGAGGCGGCACTCGCCGCTCGGCACCTCGGTGTTCTTGGCGGCAAGGGTTCGCGACTCGGCCGGCTGAGGTCTCAGGGTCAGCAAACCGACCTGATCCGACCAGAACGGCCAGACCGGTCGGCCGGCAGGGGACCATGGGGACATCGTTCGGTGACCAGAACCTGCTGGCAGTTTTTTCCGGCCCATCGTCCGGCCTTCGAGCCAAACGTCTGGCCCGGTGCCGGGGCGCAGGGTAAACCCGGGTGGTGTCACCCTATATTTGAGCGCCGTGGAGGCTGGCCAGGGCAGGGGTGCGGCGTCGGCGCCCGTCTACCTCCTGGTCGTGGCGGCTGCCATCGGTGGCGCACTGGCCGGCTGCCACCCCTCGGGCACGCCGTTCCTCGATCCGGTCTACGCCGCCCTATTCGCTGCCGCCGTGACATGGGCCGCCGCCCGGGCGTCACGGGCGGCTCTCCTGTGGCTGGGCGTGCTCACCGTGGTCATGAGCCGCGGCTGGCTGCTGGTCCCGGCACTCGCCGCCCTGCTGCTCGCCTTCGCCGGCGTGTGGCCGCGTCGGCCCAATGCGATCCTCGGCGCGCTCACCGGCTCCCTCGCCGTGCAGGTCGTGTTGCGCTGGCCCGCGATCGGCTTTCATGGGGCAACGGCACTGGTTGCCGTGGTGGCGACCGGACCGTGCCTGGTGGGAGCTGTGCGCACCTTGTCGGCGCCGGCACGACGTCGGGTGCGCCGCGTCACCTTCTGGGTGGTGGTGGTGGTCGTTGTCGTCTCCGTCCCTGTCGCCGTGGCCGCCCTGCTGGCTCGCTCCGAGCTCGCACGGGGGATTGCCCAGACGCAAGGCGCACTGGGGTCGATCGGGAGTGGCACGACCACATCGGGCGCGGCGCAGCTTCAGGCGGCGAGCAACGACTTCGCATCCGCCGCGTCCCGTACGAACAGCTGGTGGACCGCCGGTGCACGTCTGATACCGGTGGTGGCCCAGCAACGCCAGGCCTTGGGCCAGGCCTCGGCCGTGGCGAGCGACGTGACCGCCACCGCGGCGGAGCAGGCGTCGGGGATCAACTACCAGCAGCTCCGCTACTCCGACGGACAGTTGGACCTCGGCCTGCTCGACGCCCTCGCCGGGCCGCTCGACCTCGTCAGCGACCAGCTGACGGCCGCCACTGGGACACTCCGGTCCGTGCAATCGGGATGGCTGATAAAGCCGGTTGAGTCCCGCCTGGAGCAGCTGGACGCCAAGGTCTTCGGGGCCCAGGCCAGTGCCGCAATGGCCGCGCAGGTCGTACAGGCCGCGCCCTCCCTACTCGGCGGAGACGGGGTCCGCCACTACTTCATCGCCTTCATGACGCCCGCCGAGAGCCGCGGCCTGGGTGGCTTGATCGCTTCCTACGGCGAGCTCACGGCCGACCAGGGTCGCCTGACATTGACCCGATCCGGTGACATCTCCGACCTGAACAAGGCATTGCCCAAGGGTGGTGGACATCTGACGGGGCCCGCCGACTACCTGGCTCGCTACGGCGCCTTCGACCCCCAGAAGCTCTTCCAGGACGTGAGCTACGCCCCGGACCTGCCGACGGTGGCCGACGTCATTCAGCAGCTCTATCCACAGGCAGGCGGCGACCACATCGACGGCGTCCTCGCCCTCGACCCCTACGGACTGGCGGACCTGATCGGCCTCACGGGACCCATTGATGTCCCCGGGCTGGGCCGGTTGACCGGAGCAAATACGGCCACCGAACTGCTCCAGGGTCAGTACGCCAACTTTGCGGTGAACCAGCAGAAACAGGCGCACGACTACGACCAAGATGCCCTCAAGATCGAATTCCACCGACTGACCACCGGGTCGCTGCCCGGCCCCAGCACGCTGTCCAACGCACTGGAGTCCGACGTTCGTCAGGGGAGCATCGGGTTCTGGAGCTTCGACAAGGCGGATCAGCCCGTGCTCTACCGCCTCGGCCTGACGGACTCGTTCCCGGCCGCCGATGGCCACGATCTGCTGGGCGTGACCACCCAGAACGCAGCCAACAACAAGATCGACGTCTACTTGCAGCGTTTCATCACCGACGCGGTGAGGTACGACCCGGCGAACGGGGCGGTGCAGTCCACGGTCACGGTCACCCTCCACAACGAGGCTCCCGCCCAGGGCCTGCCGAACGAGGTGATCGGCAGTTATACCGGCAGCGGACTGCCACTCGGGACCAACGAGACCTGGCTGACCCTCTACAGCCCGCTCGGGCTGCGCGCCGCCACGATCAACGGCCAACGTCAAGGAGTCAGCGGAGGGACCGAGCTGGGCGTCCACTCCTATAGCGAGTACGTGGACATCCCTCCGCAGGGCAAGGTCACGCTGACCTTCGACCTTGCGGGGGCGACCTCTCCGGGCACCGGCTACAAGCTCAGCCTCTACAACCAGCCCACGGTGCAGGACGATCTGGACACCGTGAGCGTCCAGCCGACGCCTGGGTGGACGCTCACGGGTCCCTCCACCTGGAACCCCGGGAATGACCTCACCGAGGTGCACACGTTCGTGCTGCACGGGGGCCGTTAAAGGCCGAATTCGTGCGCAGATCGCTCACAGCAGCCGATCCGCACGGTATACCTGGCCGATTTTTCGGGTTAGCCTTTCGGCGGAGCAGCAATCAGGAGGGCACCTGATGAGGCACAGGGCCATTGGTCTGTGGGGCGGGTTTTTGATGTTGGTCACGGGGGCGTTGATGAGTGCCGCCCTGCTCATTTCTGGGCCGGCGGCCGCCCTGGCGCCTTATGGACCGGCCACGCAACCGACCACGGTCACACCCACCACCGTCGCCCCGGCGGCGCCGGCGGCCCCGGTCCTCGCCCCCTCCTCCACCGCCGGCCCCTCCACCGCCAAGGGCCCCTCCTCCACAGCCTTCACCGGCGCCGAGCTGGCGTTGATGTTCACAATCGGCGCCATCGCCATCGGGGTGGGCGGCATGATTGTTCTGGTGACCCGCCGCCGGCGGTCCGAGCCGGCGTATGCAAGAGATAGGCGGTAGGCGTCTGGCAATCGGCACCATGTCGCCCGAGGCGACGCGGGAGCCGAGAGATACTGTCGATCATGTCCTTGTCCAGTGACCTCGTCATCCTCGGTGCCGGTGGCATGGGGCAGGAGGTGGCCGACATCGTTCGTGCGGCGGCAACCGACGGCACCCGCTTCAGGCTGATCGGATTCATCGACGACGACAGCGCGCTGCACGGCCGCGAGGTGCTCGGGTTGCCCGTGCTCGGTGATCATCGCTGGTTGTCTGGGCGCCAGGCCGCCCTGGCCATGGGGGTGGGCGCACCGGCGGCGCGGCGCCGGGCCTGGGCTGCGGCGCAATCGGTCGGGGTCGTCGAGGCTCCGGCACTCGTCCACCCTGCGGCGTACGTGGGAGTAGGGGTCGAGCTGGGCGAGGGAACGGTGGTGGGAGCCCACGCCACCATGACGGCCGACGTCGTGGTCGGTCGTTTCGGCATCGTCAACATCGGGGCCACCGTCAGCCACAACGCGCGCCTGGGCGACTTCGCCACCGTCGCACCCGGTGCCAACCTGGCCGGCCACGTCCACCTGGGCGAGGGGGCCGACGTCGGTATCGGTGCTTCGGTCACGCAGGGGAACACAATCGGTGCCTGGTCCATCGTCGGCGCCGGGACTGTGGTGATCGGTGACGTCGAGGCGGACACGACGGTTGTCGGTTGCCCGGCTCGCGTGGTGGACAGACGCCCAGCGGGATGGCACGAGTGAGCGCCGGGTACACGCAGTGGCGGATCGGCCTCGCCCGCCCCGACGTGGGCGAGGAGGAGATTGAGGCGGTGTCTCGCGTGCTGCGCACCCCGATCCTCACCAACGGGCCCGAGACAGCGGGCTTCGAGCGGGAGTTCGCCGACCTTCACCAGGCCGAGCACGGGGTCGCCTTCGCCAACGGGACCGTCGCCCTGGTGGCGCTCTTCGCCGCCCTCGGCATCGGTCCCGGCGACGAGGTCATTGTGCCGTCGCTGACTTTCGTGTCGTCGGCCACTTCCATTCTCTACGCCGGCGCCACACCGGTCTTCGCCGATGTCGACCCCGACACGTTCAACCTGGACCCGGCTGACGTGGCCCGCCGGCTGAGCCCGCGGGTCAAGGCGATCCTGGCCGTCCATTACGGGGGCCAACCCGCCGACCTGGCCGAGCTCTCGGCCTTGGCCGCCGATGCCGGCGTGGTGCTCTTGGAGGACGCGGCGGAGGCCCACGGCGCCCGCTACCGGGGCCGCCACGTGGGGACGTGGGGCGTGGCGGGCATGTTCAGCTTCACCCCCACCAAGAACATCACGACCGGCGAGGGGGGAATGGTCATCACCGGCGATGGCGACCTGGCCCGGCGACTGCGCCTGCAGCGCAACCACGGCCAAGTGTCGCCTTACGAGCACGCGGTTTTGGGCTGCAATTGGCGATTGTCCGAAATGCAATCGGCCATGGGTCGGGCCCAGACGGCCAAGCTCGGCGCCATCCTCGAGCGCAAACGCACCTTGGCAGCCGACCTCGATCGACACCTCGATCCGGTTGCCGGCGTGCAGGCGCCCGTGGTGCGAGGCGACCGGGACCATGTGCACATGCTCTACACGGTGACACTGGCTCATGCCGACGCGGCCCAGCGAGACGCCGTGATTGAGGACCTGGCGCAACAGGGAATCGAATCGCGCGTGTATTTCCCCCCGGCGCATCGACAGCCCGTCTTTGGAGGCCAACCGGCGGATGTGCCGGTGACCGATGACCTGGCGGGGCGAATTCTCTCCCTGCCCATCCATTCCCTCCTCACCTCCGATGAGATGGCTGACGTTGCGGCAGCCCTGGCGGCCGCCGTGGGCCGCATGGCGGCCACCACCGCGCCGGCACAATGAACCGTGCTGTCGCTGCGGGCCTGACCATCCTGCTGGCACCCGTGCTGGCCGTGGTCGCCCTCGTGGTGCGGATCGCCGATGGCCGGCCCCTCCTCTTCGTGCACGAGCGCGCAGGTCTGAACGGGCGGCCGTTCGGTCTCCTGAAGTTCCGCACCATGCGCTCCCCCGCGTCGCCCGGGGAGCCCGATGCCGCCCGCATCACCACGGTCGGTCGCCTGCTCCGTCGTTCCAGCCTCGACGAGCTGCCGGAACTGTGGAACGTGGTCCGGGGCGAGATGAACCTCGTCGGCCCCCGCCCCCTCCCCGTCGCCTACACGGCCAAGTATTCGCCGACGCAAGCGAGACGCCTGGAGGTCAAGCCGGGCCTGACCGGCCTGGTCCAGGTGCGGGGTCGCAACGCACTCAGCTGGGACGAGAAATTCGCACTCGACACCTGGTACGTCGAACATCGCACGCGGGCACTCGACCTCCGCATCCTCCTCCAGACACCTCTCGTCGTTCTGCGCGGCGGCGGTATCTCCCACGACGGCCACGCCACCATGCCCGAGTTCAAGGGGCAGAAAGGGTAAACGCGGTCTACCCCTGGGCGACCTGCCTCCACGCTCCTTGCGCTCGAGCAGTTCCTCGTACACGCCGAGCGTCGTCGCTATGACCTGGCGCTGGTCGAAATCCCGCTTCGCCTTGGCGACGGCGGCGCTCCCCATGGTGGTGCGGAGTCCGGGGTCGCCGGCCAGCCGGACCACGGCGTCGGTGAGGGCCGCCGCATCATGCGGAGGCACCAGCAGACCCGTCACCCCGTGCTCGACCACCTGCCGGCAGCCCCGGATGTCGGTGGCGACGACGGGCAGCCCCATGGCCGCAGCTTCCATGGCCGAGCGCGGGAAGCCCTCGCGGTACGACGCCAGCACGTACACGTCGAATGCGGCATAGAGGTCTTCGACGTCGCTCCGGTGCCCCAGGAAACGGACGCCGGACGATTCCGCCGCGGCCAGCGCCTCGGGCCCGATGCCATCCGCTTTCTCTGGCTCGTGTGGTCCCGCCACGACGACGGTCACCTCGGGACAGCGCCGGCGCAGCTGCTCGGCCGCCGCGAAGAGCTCGCGGTAGCCCTTCTCCCACACCAGGCGCCCGACCGCACCCACGACGACGGCGTCGTCGTCCACGCCCAGCTCGGCTCGGACGCGCGTGCGGGCCGCCCGGGCCTCTGGACCGGGCGCGAAGCGCTCCAGGTCGATGCCGTTGCCGAGCAGGTGGAGACGGTCCGCGGGCACGCGCAACGCGGCGAGCGTGGACAGGTCCTCCTCGTTCTGGACCAGCTCGGCGTCCGAGCACGTGGCGGCCAGGCGCTCCACCCCGTAGACGGCAACCCGACGGACCAAGGAGTCATCAGCGGTGGCGTAGAGGCCGTGGACGGTGTTGATCACGACCGGCACCCGGGCCGCCCGGCCGCCCAGCCGCCCGTAGATGCCGGGCTTTGGAGTATGCGTGTGCACAATGTCGGGCCGCAGTTCGCGCAGCAGCCGGTACAGCTCCGCCGCTGCCCGCACGTCGTCGAGGACCGACACGCTCCGGGTGGCATGGCGCAGGGCGATATGGCGGATGCCCGAGCGCTCCAGTTCGGGCACGAAGGAGCCGGCTGCGGAGACGCCGACCACGTCATAGCCGGCGGCCGCGAACGCGGACAGCTGGGGCCCGAGCAGCAGGGCCAGGGTCATGTCCGTCGTGGTGACGTGGACCAGCAGGGGCTTCCTCAAGTGGTGGCGCCCGCAAAACGGCGACGGTTGACCAGGCGCCGCAGGTCGTCCTCCATACGCATCCCCCCGCCCACCTTGCGGTCGAAGTAGTCCAGCCCGTCGTCCACCTGTACCGGCGAGCGGGCCAGGCGATACGGGTCAGTCCCCCCGTAGGGGTTGGCCCGGGTGCCGGCCAGAGCGGCAGAGTCGAAGCGCGCCCGCACGGCTCGGTCGGCTGCCGGCGTGGGCGCCAACGCCTTGGGATAGGCGAAGTGTCGGCATTCGACACCCAGCCGCTCGCCGATCAGTGAGATGGAGCGGTCGAGTTCCGCGTCCACCGCGTCGACGGGCAGACGATCCAAGAGGGCATGCGTGTCGGTGTGCGAGCCCACGGTGACGAGTCCCGTCGAGACGGCGTCGGCCAGGGCGGACCAACTGAGAGGTGTGCCGTTCCCCGGAAACGGTCGGCCGCGTTCGACGAAGTCGGTCGCCACGTACAGGGTCGCGGGCACTTGGTGCCGAACCAAAATGGGAAGCGCCTCCTCGACGAAGTCAGCGGTGCCGTCGTCGAAGGTGATGACCACCGCACTGGGCCCCGATGGGGGTGGCCCGGCCAGTGCAGTCAGCGCGCCGTCGAGGTCGACCACGCCTGGGCCCGCCACCAACCGGGCCACTTGCTCTTCGAAGAGCGATCCGGGCAGATCGACCCGCGATGTCGTGCGGCGTCCGACCCGGTGATAGCAGAGGATGACGAGTCCGCTCTGGGGCCGGCGCACCATGTCGTGAGCGGCTGCCGCCCGCTTGAGGGCGCGGCGCCCGGCTTGCTTCACCGCAGACGATCTCCCCACGTCCGCCATCATGCCAGGCGGCGGCGAGGGCTTCATCTGGGTCGCGCCAGTCGTGAGGTCATACGTCGACTCGCCCAACGCCGGCTACGCAATCGCGGAGAGCGGCGGGCACGGTGACCGAGCAAGCGACGTCCGCGCGACCGATCAGGTCCGCCGAGTTGCACCGACTCCTGTCGTTGAGCTAGGGGCAGAACACCACACTTGAGACCGGCTGACGCAGTCGCTCACTCGTCACCATCAATTCCCTGTGAGCTGTCTGTGGCCGCGCACTGATGCAAAAAGACCCATGAGATACTGCCTGCATGCGCTTCCGTCGTCGCCGGGTCCAGAGCTTGGCGTCCGTGCTCGCGACCGTGGCGTCGCGTTGATAGCGGTCGGGCTTCAGCGCCATCTGTTGCGTTCGCTTCGTCTCCTCACTCGGTCCCACGTGCGGTGCCGGTCTCGTCGCAACGACCACCTTCCCGTGGAAGGGTCACGATCCGCCTTGCAAGGTACGCCTACCCGATTCCTCGGCTACGTCAGATACGGCCGCTTCACCACTTGCCCTCCAAAGCGGGTGCTTGTCCTGGGTGATTCCGTCGCCTTGACGATGGGGATCCAGATGTCTCTCAACCAAGAGGACTGGGGGACGATTGTTGACGATGCGGCATTGACGGATGTGGATTCGTTACCGGATACGACGTGGAATTCAGGACCCCTTATTTCCCAACAGACGCTTTACTCCTCTGGACCCTCAGTGCGACAACGAAGTAGCAGACTGGACATCCGACGTCCGCAGCTTCGGGCCCCAAGCCATCGTTGTCGAGATGGGATGGTGGGATTCCTTCCCGCACGTGATCAACGGCAAGGTCTCGTCGCTCACGCAACCCCAGTACGACTCCCTTGTGGAGCAAAGGATACTGGGTCTCATCCACAGCCTGAGAACTGTGTCCGCGGCGCCGATCTACTTCTTGTCGGTTCCCTGGATGCAGCCCACCGATGCCGAATGGACACCCAGAGCCGGCTGCATCAACGGCCTCTCACAACGAGATCAACAGTCTCATACGGTCGGCCACACGGTCCTCGACCACGACGCATTTCGTCGACATCTCGCCGTACATCACTCCTGCCGGTCATTTCCAAGCGGATGTCGATGGTGGCATATGCCGGACCAGCGATGGCATCCATCTGTACTACGGTTCCGGCCTCCAACTTCGTGCATACCGAGTGTGGGAAAGCTCTCCAGCGGGGAGTTCTTTCCATGATTCGCCAGGACCTCATGAAGAAGTAGTCCCGCGATGGCTCATGAGCTGAGACGGTTGGACGCTGCAGCTCACCCTGAGAGCGAAAGTACCGGTCGAGCGAGCATGACCGCCGAGAGTCTCACCTCGACTGGCTACCATCTGCCCGAGCTTGGTCACCATGTGGAAGGAGTCACCCGTGCCGTTAGTGGTGGTGGTCGGTCAGGGCTATGTCGGACTGCCGCTCGCCATGCGGGCCGTGGAGGTGGGCCACCGAGTGGTGGGCTTCGACACCGATAAGGCGCGCACGGCGAGGCTGGCGGCGGGTGACTCCTACATCGACGACGTGCCCTCCGCGGAGCTCGAAGGCTGCGCTGGCCGGCGGTCGCTACACGGCGACGCTGGATGAAGGAGCGTGCGAGGGATTCGACGTGGCCCTCATCACGGTGCCGACCCCGTTGAAGGAGGGCGTGCCGGACCTGTCGTTCATTGAGGATGCCGGAGCCATGCTGGCCCGCCATCTGCACTCCGGGGCGACCGTGGTCCTCGAATCCACCACCTACCCGGGAACCACCGTCGAGTTGCTGGTCCCGATCCTCGAATCGGGCTCCGGGTTGGCGGCTGGAGATGATTTTCACGTTGGCTACAGCCCCGAGCGGATCGATCCGGGCAACCCGACCTGGACGCTGATCAACACACCCAAAGTGGTGTCGGGCATCGACGCCGCGTCGCTGACATCGGTGCAGACCTTCTATGACGGGCTGGTCCAGTCCACGGTGGCGGTCGGGCGGACCGAGGAAGCCGAGCTCGTCAAGTTGATAGAGAACACGTACCGCCACGTGAACGTGGCTCTGGTCAACGAGCTGGCCATGTTCGCGTCGGACCTCGGCATTGACATCTGGGAATCCCTGAACGCCGCCGGGACGAAACCGTTTGGGTTCACCCGCTTCAACCCCGGACCGGGCGTCGGCGGTCACTGCCTTCCGGTTGATCCGAGCTACTTGTCATGGCAGGTGAAGCGGCGCTCCGGCCAAGCCTTCCGCTTCGTCGAGCTGGCGAATGACATCAACGATCACATGCCGGACTACGTGGCGCGCCGCCTGATGATGGCGTTCAACCGGAGAAAGCAGACAATGAACGGGAGCCGCGTCCTCCTGCTCGGACTGGCCTACAAACCCAACACAGGAGACTTCCGGGAGTCGCCGGCCCTCGTTGTGGCGGACCGACTGATCGCCTTGGGCGCCGAGGTCGGCGCCGTCGATCCGCACATTGAGCGCAGCCGGATGGATGCACGTATCCGGATGTGTGATCTCACCGCCGCGGAACTGAGCGCAGCGGACGCGGTCGTGGTGCTCACCGACCACGACGTCTTCGATTGGGATCTCGTGCGCCAGCACTCCCGGTTCATCTTTGACACCCGCCACCGGCTGAGCGGGGAACACGTCGAGCAGCTCTGATCTTCCCGTTGTGCTCTAGGCGCGATTCAGTTGTCTCGAATGGCAAGGTCGTAGTGGCAGCGTTCTCGGGAAGGCCGATTGAGTCAGCAAGCACATTCTGCAAATACACGGCCCAAACAGCGTTGATGTGTACTGGACCCAGGTATACGTAGTATTTACCGACGATTGTCGTACAGATTGCAGAACAAAACCACGGAATTGTGTTGACATATTTCGTGTGATCTGCGATTGCAACCGACCTTTCGACTTCGCTGAGGTGACTCTGAGTGGACGCGCGACGGGAACGGAGCAGGCCTGAACGTCGTCGAGATGTTCGGAGGCACAGCTTGGTGCGGCCTCGGGGAAGGCTGGAACGTCTCCAAGAAAGACCTTTCGTATTCCTGGAACATGGATCGCGTTCAACAGGGATGTGAGGCCATTACCCCACTGCTCTGATGTGAAGTATTCGGACGATCCAGCCGCTGTAGAAGGAACGGTGTACACGATTGCCTGCGTTATGACCAACAAGCTGGGCCGATGGGAGTTGATCCAGTCGAGAGCCCACTTGTGCCACTCGTCACAAGCTGCATTAGGTGATCGCTTTGGATCAAGCGCGACCGGGTTCGCAATCGTGACCAGTTCAGCAGGGCAATCGGGTTTTGCTAACACGACCAGCCTGAGATTCCCGGCCCGCGGATGTTGTCAAAGGCCGGGAGCCACATAATTGCGTGTGAATCCCCGTACACAACCATGAGTCGCTTAGCGTTTGTGTCGCCAAGCATGCAGATCTTCTCCATCGACTCGGAGGACGATGCCTGGCACGAGACGCTCTCGTAATCTCCCCCCCAGTAGTTCTCTACCTGGGACAACCTCGGCTGGACGTCCTTCGGCACCTCGGTGACGGACGTAGCTGCTGCCACTTGACGATGCAGGACTTCAGCCGTCGATACCGGCGTGATGGTGTAGCTGCGCAACGGCGAGGATTCGGCCGAGATCGCTACCGAGAGGAGGGCGACGGTCACGACGACCGCCCCCAGCCCAATGACGACACTCTTTTTCGGGGATGCGCCGATATGCCGAATGGGGTTCTCAACCAACCTGTAGGTGACCACCGAGAGGACCAGGGCGAGCAGCAGCCAGATGACGTTCTGTCGGAACGAAAGGCTGGTCTTGCCGGCCTCGTCGGCGGCAATGATCAAGATCGGCCAGTGCCAGAGGTAGAGCGAATAGGAGATCCTCCCCACCCAGCGGAACGGTTGGAGACCGAGCACCGACTCGGCCGCCCATCTCGGTGCGGCCATGCCCCCGGCAATGACCAGCCCTGCCCCGAGGACAGGGATTGCCACGAGCGACCCCGGATAGGCGGTGTTGGCGCCGAAGGCGACCGCCGAGAAGGCGATCGCCCCCAAACCGAGCCACGTCGACGACCCCGCTCAGCATGTTCGGCAGCCCGCAGGAGCCACGGTGTCGCCACGGCCACCAGGGCCCCGAGAGCCAGCTCCCAGGCCCGGGTGAACGGGGAGAAGTAGGCCGCCGTGGGGTTCGAGTTCGTCTGGAGGACCGAGAGGGTGAACGAGGCGGCGATGACCACGACCAGGCCGATCCCGAGCCGTACCCGAAACGTGAGCCTTGCGCCCGAGAGCGGCGACGAGCCACGAACAGCGCGGATACACGAGGTAGAACTGCTCTTCGACGGCCAGCGACCAGAAGTTGAGCAACGGCGAGGGCGGCTGAGTCTGATCGAGGTAGTTCGTCCCGACGGAAGCGAAGTGGAAGTTGGCCAGGAAGACCGCCGTCCACCGGCCGTCGACGGCCGTCGGGTTCCCGTAGAGGCCCCGAGACGCAGTAGGTGGCGATGACGGTGACCACGATCACGAGCGTTGCGGCGGGGATGATGCGGCGGCTCCGGCGCCCGTAGAAGCTGAGGAACGACGTCCGCCACTGCCGGCGCGTTCTCGAAGCAGGAGTCCGGTGATGACGAAGCCCGAGATGACGAAGAAGACGTCGACGCCGATATAGCCGCCGCTCAGACGCTGCAGACCGCCGTGGTAGAGAACGACCAGCACAATGGCGACTGCCCGGAGTCCCTCGACATCGGGGCGGAAGCGGCGGTCCCCGGGGGCAGTCCCCGCTTCATCACCGCGGAGGGCAGCTCTTCATCGACCGTGTCGATCGATACGCCCGTCATCTCGCCACCGCGTCAGCCCAAGGAATGGCACAGACTGACGAGCATTTCTGCCACTGGGACATGTAGATCCCGCCCAAGTTGTCTTAACTGCCTGGCCTGTCCGGCCGGTGGCGGTCGCACCTCGGCCGAATGCATCAGTGGCTGGAGTCGCCGTAGGCGCACATATCGCCGCGCCTGACTCTGTCTCCTACCGGTTTGCGAACACATCGTGCAGACCTCCGCCATCTGACGACACGCAGCGGTTGGTCTTGGCCCCGTCAGGCCACGCTCCCCCAGATGTCGGGCCGAAGGTCATCAGGGCTGGCTGCCCAAAACGCACGAAACGGCGATCTGAGTGGCACGGACGCCCTTAGGTGACAGGCCTACCAAGCAGTGAGAGAACTGTGACGTTGTTGGCGTCAACGCGTACAGGTCGACTCACTCGGTTCCACACCCACGCGCCTCTTTCGTACGAAGGTGCCCTCCCGGTGGTTGCAGCAATCAGCGCGTTGGCTTCTGTCGTCGAAACGACTGGTCATACAGCGGAAGTCGTGGATCGTTTGGCACTACCACCTTTGTCACACCCCAAGCAATTAGAGCTTGCCGGACCTCTTCGATTGAAGCAGGGGTGATTGGAATGGGCGCCGGATAGGGGTACGAACGTTCGCGATCACTAAACCACCCGCTCGCATTTCAATAGGCATGCGCGCGAACGTGCCGGCCGGACCTCCTACCCCGACAATCGAAAACCGCGTACCGTCGACCGCCTGCCAACTCATCGCGGTCTCGAGTCCCGAGTTCGGCGGTGGAAAGACGAGCAACACATCGTTTCGTTCCAAAGACGAGGGATGCTGGAAGAAGTGAGGCAGCGTGACGGCCCGAGTCGAAATCGGCAGCCCTTGCACCAAATAGATCGCAATCGGCAGTAGAGCAAGTACTGCAACTCCGATGGCGGCGACGTTGGCTCCGGTTTGACTTCGACCTCTGCCTGGAACAGCCGAAGGAGAGCGTCTACGAACGGACTCGCGGACGTGATCAACGATGAGGCCCAACATGATGGCCATCACGAGGTAGGTTCCGATCAAGAATCGTGTCGGCCAGATGTTTTGGAGGAGCGGTGCATTCGAGAACACACGCCATGGCAGAGGCGTGCTCTTGCTACCTGACCCGAGAGAAATGACCAACGTGCAGAACCCCACGGCACCGAACAACCAGAGTCTCCGATCCCTCCGCCAGATAATGAGCCCGGTCACGAGCACCGATGCGAGTCCGAGTCCGATGTACTGGTTGGACAGAAATGGACCTTGGTAGCCACCGGTCAGATGCCGACTTGCGACCGCGGCGGGGTTCCCTGGTGCCGGTATGAAGAAGTCCCTGATGTTCGTGTTCCACTGGAGAAATCGAAATCCTCCCCAGATCTGACCCGATAGGTGCTCGGGCCCCGCCAGAGCGAACCACGCCGGGTAGGCCAGAAGGACCACGGAAGTCCCGACTCCCCACGTCAGGCCGACGACAGCATGTCGCCAGTGACGCTTCAACGCCTCCTTCTCTCGCCAGGCCGCGAAAGTGAGAATGAACACGAGGCCAATGGCAATCGAGATGGCAGTTATTAGCAACAACTCGGTACCAAGGAAGAACTGGAGGAAGACCAGCAAACCGAGGCCCACCCCGACTTTGATGGGACTGCGTCGCTGTCGGAACAACAGCTCATCGAGAAAGAGAATCATTAGCGGGGGCACCGGGGCCACGCCCACCATGAGCCACACGTTCGAGAGACTCACGAGCAAGAAGGGCGAGAATCCATAAAGGAGACCTGCGACGAAGGCAGCCGGTGCCCATCGCACCCACCGCCTGACGAGGATGAACATTGCGAGGGCTGAAAGCACCGGGCTCAGAGTCAGCGCGACGTTGAGGCTTGCAATAGGGCCAAACAGCCACGTGATGGGTGCGAACAGCACTCCGACCGGGGTACTGCTCGCGTTTGCCAACATGTTGACGCCCTGGGGGTGATTGGCGAACGTCGAGAAGAACGGATTAAGACCGTGACTGAGTGCATACGCTGGCCACGCAAGGAACCAAGTGACCAGGGAGTTGTCCCCGCATCCACAAGTGGTGACTGATGTCGGGTGAGTAGTCCAGATGCCGGACCAAACAATGAGCGACAAGATTGAGTAACCGACCCCGGCGTAGAAGATTGAGCGCCAAGGTCTTGCGGAGTAACGTCGCTTGACGAGCCTCGGGGATCCCGCTTCGGGCGGCTCTCTGGGCGCTGCCAATAATGTCTCGGTACTGCCGACACTCATAGCTCGCTCCCTTGGGTTAAGAGGGACAAATGTAGGTGCGCATGGTCCACCGGTTTTCTCGACCTCAACCACATTGGATCGGGGCGTATAGCTCGTGTGGTCCACCACTCGTCGATCCGCCTCTTGGGCAAGCGCAAGAGGCCGCTGCATCCGCATGGTCACCGGCCTCATCAGCGCGGCTGACCGTCCTAGCCGCCATGGCTTCTCCTTCGATAGCGGCGGAAGGCTGAGACACCCACGAGCCCCGACAGCCCCAGCGCCGCGACCACGGCGAGGATGATCCCTTCGGTGAAGCTGGTTGGCCAGTAGGTCACCTGGACGGTATGCCGACCTTGCGGAATGCGAGCCTGGAGCATGACGCCCGCGAAAGGCGCGAGCGTCAGAGGCCGGCCGTCGATTGAGGCATGCCACCCGGGGACATCGGTGAGTCGGAGGCGGAGGACCTGGGGCGTCGAGGCGTCGGTGCTCATCCGCCACGTGCTGGGGTTGGGATGGGTGACGGTGACAGGGGTACCGGGAGCCTCGTCATCCGGCATCTGCCCGTCGGCCTGCGCTGGAGTGAGCGTGGCGAGGGCCGCACCCGGAACGCGGTAGAGGGTTTCATCACCGATCTTCTCGTCGAAGACAGCGCCGGTCGGGCCCGCGGCCCCCGCCTTCTCAAGGATGTAACTGACTCCATAGAGGCGGGCCCACGTCGCGTTGGTCACCGCCGGGCAGTACCACGACGTGAACCCGATGGCCGCTGCGTAGCTCGCCCAGCCCCCGGTGAGGCGGTGCCAGGATCGGTCGTACGTATTGGGGGTGATCGGGTCATACACGGCCAATTCGTGCACCTCGAACGCGACGTTGACGTCGGGGGCGATGCCGAGGCCGTGTCCGATGCCGCCGCCTACTCCATAGCAGGAGCCCAGTCCCCAACCCACCAATGATGGCCCCACTGCCGACTTGAGAGCGTTAACCGCCGGCGTCGGCGTGAGGTAGGAGGGACTGGACGAGAGCATCGGTGCCCCGGTGACAAGCAAGAAGGAGACCTCGCCGGCGAGGAGCAACGCTCCGGCCCAACGCCCGACCACGCGTGCCGACAGGGGCGAGGGTCCCGGCTGGTACCGCAGGCGCCGGTCAACAAGGCTGAGCGCCCCGACGACAAGAAGACCGAGCACGCACAGCGCCGTAGGCCACACAAAGCTCCAGGCTCGTTCGGATGCCTCCTGAGGGGTCAAGTGGCCACCCAGGCTCACCAAACGGATGACGCCCAGTAGGACGAGGAGGGCGGCGAAGCTGCCCGCGGTCCACAGGCGCACGTCACGTCGCCGCCACGAGTGCACAAGAACATCGAGACCGACTCCGCCCAGGGCCGTCACGGAGAACGCCAATGGGACAAGCGCGAGTTGCCAGCCCACGGCGCTCAGGCGCGGGAAAAGACTGACGAGCGAGAGCACCGGAGGCGCGAAGGCCACGGCAGTGCTGGCGACGGCGACCACCGCGAGAGCGACGACCTCTGGTCTCCTCCGCCGCGTCGCCACGGCCACGACGGCGAGCGCCAGGGCGATCACCCCCACGTAGGCCAGGCTGTCTTGGTAGAAGGTTTGGGTCCCGAAGAAGACGTGTCCCGCGAGGGGCGAGCCGTTGTAGCCCTCCACGAGGAGGTGCTCAATCAGGGTCCCAGGGACGCCCTGAGCATTCCTCCGGGCGCCTCGCACTGATGAGGACACGAGATCGATGCCGGGAAGCGCCAGGGGCGCGGCGAGCATTGCCCCGGCGGCAGATGCCGCGACGAGGTCGCCGAGTGGCCGGAGAACCGGTCCCGAACCACCCAAGGCGGGGATCTTGAGCAGGAACAGGACGGACACGAACAGGAGTAAGGCCAGGACGAGCACGGTCAATGCGTCGGCCTCTCCGGCGTAAACGGCCAGCGCCAAAGACAGCGCCAGCATCACAACGCCGGTGACGCGATGCCGGCCCTGCATGACGAGGACAATGGCAGCGGCGATCCAGCCCATCCAGGACATCACGCCTTCAATGGGCCAACCGAGCCAGGCCATGAAGGGCCCGCTCAGCTCGAAGGCGGTGGCGGCGAACGCCGAGCCCAGTATCCCGACGCGCATGACGCGGCCGAAGACGTAGACGCCGGTCCCTGCGATCACCGGAGTGAGAACGACCTGCACCGTGTAGCTCAAGCGCAGCGGAAAGAGATAGCCGACCAGGGCGGGAAGACTGAACGTTGCTGACTGCCAATTGAACGCTAGCGGCATCCCGAGCACGCTGTAGGGGTTCCAGAGCGGGAGGTGACCTTGGTGCACTTGCGTCCAGGCCAACTGGGACCAGGGGATCATCTCTTGTATCTGGTCGGCCAAGGTGGGATTGTGCATCAAGACGCCGGGCGCCTTCGTGAGGCCGGAACTCGCCAACAGATCGAAGGGGCCGATCGAGGAGCCACGGGCCAGGGCCGGCACCATGACGGCGAGCGCCGCCCCTATGACGACGAGCACGCCTAAGCAGTCGGGCAGCCACCGCCGGAGCGACTGGCTCCATCTGTCCGTGATCAGCATCAGCCCGCCCCTGTTCCGTTCACCGCCGCAGTACGCCAATGAGGTCGTCCGCTGGACCCGCCGTAATTACTCAGACCAGGTCCTATTAATTAGCCTCGATCCACCGACGATGTTGAGCTGAGCCGATAAGGCCTGTTTTTTGGCGGGCGGCTGACCCCACTGGCTTCATCCCGTACCTCTGCCGGTCGCGGTGTTCGGCGCGGTCAGGCGAGAAAGGTGCTGGTCCCAGCCCATATTTGGGGTTACGGCCACCAGCATCGGCTCAGCGCCATTTTGTACGAGGCCCTCGGTCAACCACAGCCCCCCTCGCACCCTCACCCGCTCCGCGGCAGTACGCTGCGCCCAGCGGCTCGCCTGGCGACACACCCCGGAGGCGGGCATGGGACTGGCCACGGGGGCAGACAATGTGCGGCATCGCCGGATTGCTGGACCCGGGCTGGTCGGGGACAGCCGAGGAGCTTGAACGACTCGCTCGCGCCATGGCCCGGCCCCTGGCCCACCGGGGGCCCGACGACGAGGGCACCTGGTGCGACGGCGATGCCGGGGTGGGCTTCGGTCACCGCCGGTTAGCTGTCATCGACCTGTCGCCGGCCGGCCACCAGCCCATGGTCTCGGCCGATGGCCGCTGGGTCGCCGCTTACAACGGAGAGTGTTACAACGCCGCCGAGCTGCGGGCCGCTCTGCCGGATGGCGGCCGAGAGCCTCAGAGGCCACTGCGACACCGAGGTGGTGGTGGAGGCGGTCGCCGCCTGGGGCCTGCGCCCGACTCTCGAACGGCTCGACGCCATGTTCGCCCTGGCCCTGTGGGACCGCCGGGACCGCGTCCTGCACCTGACCCGGGACCGCCTGGGCGAGAAGCCGCTGTACTACTCGGTCGTGGGCGACATCGTCCTCTTCGGCTCGGAGCTGCGCGCGCTCCTCGCCTATCCGAGCTTCAGCCGGGAGATCGACCGGCGGGCGTTGGCCCTCCTTCTCCGTCTCAATTACATCCCCGCCCCCCTGACCATCTTCACCGGGGCGCGGAAGCTGGCCGCTGGCACGCTGGTGAGCCTGCCCTCGGGCCAGCGCGGCTGGCCCGAGCCCGAGGTCTGGTGGGACTTTCCCGCTGCCGCCCGAAGCGCCGTGGCCACACGACCGCCGGAGGGCGATGACCAGGGCGCCCTCGACCAGCTCGAGGCGGTGCTGACCGAGGCCGTGTCCCGCCGGCTGGTCGCCGATGTCCCCATCGGTTCCTTCCTGTCCGGTGGCATCGACTCCAGCCTGGTCACCGCTCTGGCCCAGGCCGGCTCCACGGCACCGGTGCGCACCTTCACGGTGGGTTTCGCCGGCCAAGGGCTCGACGAGGCGGATCACGCGGAAGCGGTGGCCCGGCACCTCGGCACCGCCCATACCCGGATCGACTTGACCGCGGACGATGCCTTGAACCTCGTGCCCCACCTCGGTCGTTACTACGACGAGCCATTTGCGGACCCGTCCCAGTTGCCCACCCTTCTCATGTGCCGGGAGGCCAGGCGCCACGTCACCGTGGCCCTGTCGGGCGACGGCGGTGACGAGGCATTCGGCGGCTACCGCCGCTACACGGCAGGGGCAGCCCTCACCCGGCGAGTACTGCCGCTACCCCGGAGCCTGCGCGCCGCCGCCGCCGGCGCGCTGGACGCGGTGCCCGGGGTGGTGTGGGACGGCATCGGACGCGGCGCCCAGCGCCTCCGGCCCGCGGCGGCCGGAGGCGACTTTGGCACCCGAGCCCACAAACTGGCCCGCTTGCTGGCGGCAGGGTCATCTCGCGAGGTCTACATGAGCCTGGTCTCGGCGTGGGACGACGCCGAAACGGTTGTCGTGGGGGCTCCCCCTTCGCCCTGGAGCGGTCCCCCACCCCTCAGTGGCCTGGCTGAAACACCGGCCGAGGAGATGATGGCCTGGGACACGCTCTCGACGCTGCCCGACGAAATGCTGGTCAAGGTCGACCGGGCCAGCATGGCCTTCGGCCTCGAGGTGCGGCCGCCCCTGGTCGACCACAAGGTCGTGGAGGCGGCCTGGAGTCTGCCGCCCTCACTGCGGATCCGCGGAGGAGTGGGCAAGCAGGCGCTGCGCCTCCTCCTGGAGCGCTACGTGCCCCGCCACCTGTTTGACCGGCCCAAGACGGGCTTCGATCCCCCCCTGGGCGCCTGGCTGCGCGGGCCACTGCGGGGCTGGGCCGAGGACCATCTCGCCGAGTCCCGTCTGCGGGACCAGGGCTTCTTCGACCCGGTGGCGGTGCGAGCCTGTTGGGACGCGCATCCAGGCCGGGCGGCCTGGCCTGGAATACCCGCTCTGGGCCGTCCTGGCCTTCGAGGCCTGGCACGACGAAATCGGGCGCATTGAGCTGAGTCTCAGCGGAACGACGTTCGGTCGGACGTGCGCCAACCGGCGACCGTTCGGGCCAGCCCGTCTTCAAGATGCGATCCTGGGAGCTCCATCCCCGTCTGAGGTGGGCCCGGCTCAGATCACCGTCTGGTTCAGGGTCACCTGACGCGCCGCGTAGGTGGTGTTACCCGTATAGGCGGCCACGATCGTATGGACGCCGGCGCCCGACACCGTGTCGACGCACGTGGCCTTCCCGGAGTTCGGGATGGCAACGGCCGTGCACACGGCAATGCCGTTGTCAGTGAAGGTGACCGTGCCCGGCTTGACCGTGCCGGTGAGGACGGCGGTGAACGTCACCTGCGACCCCGACGCGGCCGGATTGGCGTTCGAGGTGAGGGTGATGGAGGGGGTCACGTGCCGGCCTCGGTCTGCGAGAAGGCGGCCGCGGCCTTTGGCGCGTAGGTCGGGTCACCCGAGTACGAGGCGTTGACCGTGATGATGACCCCGGTGCCGCTCGTCGGCGGGGTGAGGACGCACGTGGCCGCCGAGGTGGTGGGTCCCGTGGCTGTGAGACCGGCCGCCGCGCACCCGACGGCCAGGGTCCCGGCACTGGTGGTGAAGGCGATCGTGCCCGTCGGTGCGCTGGACAGGGACCCGGTCACGGTGGCGGTGAAGGTGACCGCCACACCGTAGGCGGAGGGATTGGCCGACGAGGTGACCGCCACCGTCGAGGCCCCGGTCGAGTTGACCACGAGGGTGGCCGAGTTGGCGAAGCCACCGGTGCTCGGGGTAACGGGTGCATAGGTGGCATTGCCCGAATAGGTGGCCACCAATGTGTGGGTCCCCCAGGTCGGCGTGTAGACGCACGTGGCCTTACCTGTCGTGGTGATCGTCACCGCTCCGCACGAGAGAGGAGAGCCGTTGTCGCTGAAACTGACCGTACCCGTCGGCTTCGGGGTGCCGGTCAGGGTGGCGGTGAGCGTGGCGTTGGACCCGACGGTGAGTGGGCCCTTGGTCGTGGTGAGCGTGAACCCGGTCGGCGCCGCGGTTCCGAGCTCGGTCTGGGTGAACGTGCCGCTTTGGGGCGCATACGTCGGGTCCCCCGAGTAGGCGGCCGTCATGGTGATGGTGTTCCCCGAGTCGGGCGGGGTGTACGTGCAACTGGCCGTCGCACTCGTCCCGATCGACGGGCTGATCGCCACCGCGGCGCAGGCAGTAGTCGTGGAGCTGCCGATGGTGGCGCTGAAGGTCACCGTCCCCGTCGGCACCGCCGACAGGCCCCCGGCTGACCGTGGCACCGAACGTGATCGGGGCCCCGGTCGCCGAGGGGTTGGCCGAAGAGGTGACGGCCACAGTCGAGGCCCCGGTCGCATTGACCACGAGGGTGGCCGAGTTGGCGAACCCGGTTTGGCTCTGGGCGATGGGGGCGTAGCTGGCGTTGCCCGAGTAGGTGGCCACGAGTGAGCGGGTGCCCCAGGCGGGCGTGTAGGTGCAGGTGGCCTTGCCGGTGCTGGCGATCGTCACGGCCCCGCACGGAGTCGGAGTGCCGTTGTCGTAGAAGGTCACCGTGCCGGTCGGCTTGGGTGTCCCGGTGATCACCGCCGTGAGGACAGCGCTCGACCCAACGGAAATCGTGCTCTTCGAGGTGGTGAGCGTGAAGGTGGCGGGCAGCCCGACCGCCAGCACGTTCACCGAGAGGGGGCCAGACGTCGATTGGCTGTACGTGTCGTCGCCCGAATACGCAGCGGTGATCGACACGTTGCCACCGGCCCCGGCGGCGAACGCCGGCGTGAACGTGCACGAGGCCATCCCGCTGCCGTCCACCGGGGCGGAGGGACACGGCGTGCTCGTCGAGCTGCCGATGGTCGCACTGAAGGCCACCGTGCCCGTCGGGGTGGCTCCACTCCCCGAGACGACGGTCGAAACGGTGATCGGGTCGGCGTTCGGCACCGGAGCCGCTGGGCTGACCAGGGTCGGGGTGGCCGTCGCCGACGTGGTCGTCCCCGTGACGATCACCGTCGGCCGCGGCGGAGGGCCCGGCGGCCGCGTAAGTGGATATTGCCGCTGTAGGTGACGGTGATCGAGTGGCTGCCCACCGAGGCCGGACCATAAGCGCATTTGGACTGGGCCACGCCGCTCTGCACGACGATCCGACCGCAGCCCGGAATCGGGGTGCCGTCGTCGAGGAAGGCGACGTTGCCGGTGGGCGCCGGACTCCCGGTCAACGTGGCTGTGAGCGTGGTCGACGCGCCGATCGCCACGGTGGTCGGACTGGCGATGACCGAGGGCGTGGTCGACGCCGTCCCCGCCTCGAGCACCGTGTCGGTCCCCGTACCGGGGGCGAAGTTGGCATCACCTGAGTAGAAGGTCCGGATCGTCATGCTGCCTCCCACGCCACCGGTTCCGATGGGGGCAAAGGTGCAGCTGTCGTTGGCGATGTAGGGGGCGGACGAGGTGAGAGGGATCTGGTTGCACACGGTGACGCCGTGTGGCCTCGTTCACCATGCTCACGGTCCCTGTCGGGGTGGCCGAGCCGGACGGATCGGTCAACGAGCTGGTCATGGTGATGGGAGCGCCGTACGGGGATGGGTCGGCCGAGAACTGGCTGACGCCGGACGGTCGCGAGGGTGCCGGTCACGTTCTGGGTGAGTCCCCCGGACGACGTGGCGTCTCCGGGGTCGCCCGAGTAGGTGCCGACCACCCCAAAGGCCCCACCCACTCCGCCGCTCGCCGGTGGCGTGTAGATGCAGGTGGCTGTAGACGTCGTCGGGCCGCGTCGCGTTCAAGGTCGAGTCGGATCCACTCGCGCAGGTGAGCGGGTTGGAGGCGGTGTCGGTGAAAGCGACGGTCCCGGTCGGGGAACCGAGGCCGGACGTTCCGGTGACCGTGGCGGTAAGCGTGACGGCCGTCTGGTACCTGGCGGGGTTGGCCGAGGAGGTGACCACCGTGGCGGTCGTGGGCTCGCCGACGACCGTCTCGCTCATGCCCGTGGCACACGCCGAGGCGGCGGCGTTGTTGTTGGCGTCGCCAGCCGAGGAGGCGTACCACCAGTAGTTGCCGGCGAGGGTCGGGGTGAATGTGCCCGACGAGGTGTAGGTCCCGTCACCGGCCGGGGTGGCCGTGCCGAGCGTGGTGCCCCCGCTGTGCACGACGTGGGCTCTGAGCCCGGTCCGAACACGGTCAAGGTGATCGGTGCCGTGGCGTTGGTGCCCGACGACCCGACCATGGTCGACGAGACGGCCGAACCGTCGATGGGCGTGCCGGCGTTGCCCGTGGCCGGGCCGTTGGCCGTCAGGGTGGGGCTGGCCGCGCCGACGACCGTCTCGCTCATGCCCGAGGCACACGCCGAGGCGGCGGCGTTGTTGTTGGCGTCGCCCGCCGAGGAGGCGTACCACCAGTAGTTGCCGGCGAGGGTCGGGGTGAAGGTGCCCGACGAGGTGTAGGTCCCGTCACCGGCCGGGGTGGCCGTGCCGAGCGTGGTGCCCCCGCTGGTGCACGACGTGGGCTCTGGCCCGGTCCGAACACCGTCAAGGTGATCGGTGCCGTGGCGTTGGTGCCCGACGACCCGACCATGGTCGACGAGACGGCCGAACCGTCGATGGCCGTGCCGGCGTTGCCCGTGGCCGGGCCGTTGGCCGTCAGGGTGGGGCTGGCCGCGGCGACGACGGTCTCGCTCATGCCCGAGGCACACGCCGAGGCGGCGGCGTTGTTGTTGGCGTCGCCCGCCGAGGAGGCGTACCACCAGTAGTTGCCGGCGAGGGTCGGGGTGAATGTGCCCGACGAGGTGTAGGTCCCGTCACCGGCCGGGGTGGCCGTGCCGAGCGTGGTGCCCCCGCTGGTCGCACGACGTGGGCTCTGAGCCCGGGCCGAACACCGTGAAGGTGATCGGTGCCGTGGCGTTGGTGCCCGACGACCCGACCATGGTCGACGAGACGGCCGAACCGTCGATGGGCGTGCCGGCGTTGCCCGTGGCCGGGCCGTTGGCCGTCAGGGTGGGGCTGGCCGCGGCGACGACCACCGTGGCGTCGGGTGACGTGCTGACGCTATTGCCGTCCACGGTGGCCGTGGCCGAGATGGACCAGGTGCCGGCCGTGTCGTCGGCGTAGTAGAAGCTGTTGGAACTGCTGGAGCCGTTCGGGATGCTCACGGTGCCCGACCCCGTCGATCCCCCCGACGAGGTGGTGAAGAACGTGGTTCCGGTCGAGGTCGTGGCCGGGGTGACCGTCGCTGACGAACCGGTGTTGACGACCGGGTTGCCGACGGAGTCCATCGACCTGGACCACGAAGGCGGACGTCCCGGCCACCGGAGCCGCGGCCTGCGAGCTCGGGGCGGACGTGAACACCAGCTGGGTGGCGGCCCCGGTGGCCAGCGAGAAGGTGGGCTCGAGGTGGCGCGGTCAGCCCGCTCGAGGTGGCGCTCAGGCTGTAGCCCGAGCCGGCCGTGCCGGCGAGGGACACCCGGCGAAGGTGGCCACACCGCGACGAGGCGTTGAGCGGGTTGGTGGTGCAGCTCAGCGTGCCCGACGAGGCGGTGAGCGTGATTGAGGCGGACGAGCCGGTGACCACGTTGCCGCCGGAGTCTTCGACCTGGACCACCGGCTGGGCGCTGAAGGCCACGCCGTTGGTCGAGTTACCCGGCGACGTGGTGAACACCAGCTGGGTGGCCGCGCCGGTGGACATGGTGATGGTGTCGAGGCCGCCGACGTGAAGCCGTCACCGGTGAAGGTGAGGGTGTAGGCGGTGCCGTTCACGCCGTTGAGGGCCAGACCCGAGAAGGTGGCCACGCCGATGGAGAAGGTGCCCGAGGTGCCGCCCGCGGCGATGGAGCCGCCCGCACCCGAGGCGATCGTGCGCGCTGGCGGTGCCCGTGCTGACCGAGGTGACCACGTTGCCGCCGGAGTCCTCGACCTTGACCACGGGCTGGGTGCCGAGAGCGGCGCCGGAGTTGGCGGTGCTCGAGGGCTGGGTGGTGATGACCAGCTGGGTGGCTGCCCCGGTGGACAGCGAGAAGGTGGGGCTCGAGGTGGCGCCGGTCAGCCCGCTCGAAGCGGCGCTCAGGCTGTAGCCCGAGCCGGCCGTGCCGGCCAGGGAGCACCCGGCGAAGGTGGCCACGCCCGCTCGAGGCGTTGAGCGGGTTGGTGGTGCAGCTCAGCGTGCCCGACGAGGCGGTGAGCAAGATGGAGGCGGACGAGCCGGTGACCACGTTGCCGCCGGAGTCTTCGACCTGGACCACCGGCTGGGCGCTGAAGGCCACGCCGTTGGTCGAGTTGCCCGGCGACGTGGTGAACACCAACTGGGTGGCCGCGCCGGTGGACATGGTGATGGTCGTTCGAGGCCGCCGACGTGAAGCCGTCACCGGTGAAGGTGAGGGTGTAGGCGGTGCCGTTCACGCCGTTGAGGGCCAGGCCCGAGAAGGTGGCCACGCCGTTGGAGAAGGTGCCCGAGGTGCCGCCCGCGGCGATGGAACCGCCGGCGCCCGAGGTGATCGTCGCGCTGGCGGTGCCCGAGTTGACCGAGGTGACCACGTTGCCGCCGGAGTCCTCGACCTTGACCACGGGCTGGGTGCCGAGGGCGGCGCCGGAGTTGGCGGTGCTCGAGGGCTGGGTGGTGATGACCAGCTGGGTGGCTGCCCCGGTGGACAGCGAGAAGGTGGGGCTCGACGTGGCGCGGCGTCAGCCCGCTCGAGGCGGCGCTCAGGCTGTAGCCCGAGCCGGCCGTGGCGGCGAGGGAGCACCCGGCGAAGGTGGCCACGCCGCTCGAGGCGTTGAGCGGGTTGGTGGTGCAGCTCAGCGTGCCCGACGAGGCGGTGAGCGTGATTGAGGCGGACGAGCCGGTGACCACGTTGCCGCCGGAGTCTTCGACCTGGACCACCGGCTGGGCGCTGAAGGCCACGCCGTTGGTCGAGTTGCCCGGCGACGTGGTGAACGACCAACTGGGTGGCCGCGCCGGTGGACATGGTGATGCTCGTCGAGGCCGCCGACGTGAAGCTGTCACCGGTGAAGGTGAGGGTGTAGGCGGTGCCGTTCACGCCGTTGAGGGCCAGGCCCGAGAAGGTGGCCACGCCGATGGAGAAGGTGCCCGAGGTGCCGCCCGCGGCGATGGAGCCGCCCGCACCCGAGGTGATCGTGGCGCTGGCGGTGCCCGAGTTGACCGAGGTGACCACGTTGCCGCCGGAGTCCTCGACCTTGACCACGGGCTGGGTGCCGAGAGCGGCGCCGGAGTTGGCGGTGCTCGAGGGCTGGGTGGTGATGACCAGCTGGGTGGCGGCCCCGGTGGACAACGAGAAGGTGGGCTCGAGGTGGCGGCGGTCAGCCCGCTCGAGGCGGCGCTCAAGGCTGTAGCCCGAGCCGGCCGTGCCGGTGAGGGCGAGCACCCGGCGAAGGTGGCCACGCCGCTGACGGCGGCGTTGAGCGGGTTGGTGGTGCAGCTCAGCGTGCCCGACGAGGCGGTGAAGCGTGATTGACGGCGGACGAGCCGGTGACCACGTTGCCGCCGGAGTCTTCGACCTGGACCACCGGCTGGGTCGCTGAAGGCCACGCCGTTGGTCGAGTTGCCCGGGCGAGGTGGTGAAGACCAACTGGGTGGCCGCCCCGGTGGACACGGTGATGGCGTTCGAGGCCGCCGACGTGAAGCCGTCACCGGCTGAAGCGTGAGGGTGTAGGCGGTGCCGGCCAGCGCCGTTGAGGGCCAGGCCCGAGAAGGTGGCCACGCCGCGGAGAAGGTGCCCGAGGTGCCGCCCGCGGCGATGGAGCCGCCGGCGCCCGAGGCGATGGTCAGCGCGTGGCGGTGCCCGAGTTGACCGAGGTGACCACGTTGCCGCCGGAGTCCTCGACCTTGACCACGGGCTGGGTGCCGAGGGCGGCGCCGGAGTTCGCGGTGGCTCGAGGGCTGGGTGGTGATGACCAGCTGGGTGGCTGCCCCGGTGGACACGGTGATGGTGTTCGAGACCGCCGGTGGTGAAGCCCGCCGGCTGAAACGTCAAGGTGTAGCGGTGCCGTCGGCGGCGTTGAGGGCCAGGCCCGAGAAGGTGGCCACGCCGCTGGCGAAGGTGCCCGTGGTGCCGCCGGCTTCGATGGAGCGACACGCCGCCGAGGCTGGTGAGAGCTCGCGGTCACCGTGGCTGATCGGTCGTGACCACGTTGCCGCCGGAGTCCTCGACCTTGACCACGGGCTGGGTGCCGAGGGCCGCGCCGCTGGCGCGGTGGCTCGAGGGCTGGGTGGTGACGACCAGCTTGGTGGCGGCCCCGGTGGACACGGTGATGGTGTTCGACACCGCGGTGGTGAGCCCGCCGTCTGAGAACGTCAAGGTGTAGTTGCCCGCCAGGGCGTTGAGGGCCAGGCCCGAGAAGGTGGCCACGCCGCTGGCGGCTGCCTGGTCGGGTTCGTGAGCGACACGCCGCCGCTGGTGAAGCTCGCGGTCACCGTGGACGTGTCGGTCGTGACCACGTTGCCGCCGGAGTCCTCGACCTTGACCACGGGCTGGGTGGCCAAGGGCCGCGCCCTGGCGTCGGTGGTCGAGGGCTGGGTGGTGATGACCAGCTTGGTGGCCGCCCCGGTGGACACGTGATGCGTTCGAGGCCGCCGAGGTGAAGCCGCCGCCGGTGAAGGTGAGGGTGTAGGCGGTGCCGTTCACGCCGTTGAGGGCCAGGCCCGAGAAGGTGGCCACGCCCGATGGAGAAGGTGCCCGAGGTGCCGCCCGCGGCGATGGAGCCGCCGGCACCCGAGGCGATCGACGCGCTGGCGGTGCCCGTGTTGACCGAGGTGACCACGTTGCCGCCGGAGTCCTCGACCTTGACCACGGGCTGGGTGCCGAGGGCGGCGCCGGAGTTGCGGTGGCTCGAGGGCTGGGTGGTGATGACCAGCTGGGTGGCTGCCCCGGTGGACACGGTGATGGTGTTCGACACCGCGGTGGTGAGCCCGCCGTCTGAGAACGTCAAGGTGTAGTTGCCCGCCAGGGCGTTGAGGGCCAGGCCCGAGAAGGTGGCCACGCCGCTGGCGGCTGCCTTGGTCGGGTTCGTGAGCGACACGCCGCCGCTGGTGAAGTTCGCGGTCACCGTGGACGTGTCGGTCGTGACCACGTTGCCGCCGGAGTCTTCGACCTTGACCACGGGCTGGGTGGCGAGGGCCGCGCCGCTGGCGTCGGTGGCCGAGGGCTGGGTGGTGACGACCAGCTTGGTGGCCGCCCCGGTGGACATGGTGATGGTGTTCGAGGCCGCCGTGGTGAAGCCCGCCGCCGGTGAAGGTCAGGGTGTAGGCGGTGCCGGCCACGGCGTTGAGGGCCAGGCCCGAGAAGGTGGCCACGCCGCTGGCGAAGCGTGCCCGAGGTGCCGCGGCGGTGAGCGAGCACGCCGCCGCAGGTGATGGTCGCGCGTCACGGTGGCCGAGTGCGGAGGTGACCACGTTGCCGCCGGAGTCCTCGACCTTGACCACGGGCTGGGTGGCCGAGGGCCGCGCCGCTGGTCGCGGTGCTCGAGGGCTGGGTGGTGATGACCAGCTTGGTGGCCGCCCCGGTGGACATGGTGATGCTCGTTCGAGGCCGCCGAGGTGAAGCCGCCACCGGTGAAGGTGAGGGTGTAGGCGGTGCCGTTCACGCCGTTGAGGGCCAGGCCCGAGAAGGTGGCCACGCCGAGGAGAAGGTGCCCGAGGTGCCGCCCGCGGCGATGGAGCCGCCGGCACCCGAGGTGATCGTCGCGCTGGCGGTGCCCGAGTTGACCGAGGTGACCACGTTGCCGCCGGAGTCCTCGACCTTGACCACGGGCTGGGTGCCGAGGGCGGCGCCGGAGTTCGCGGTGCTCGAGGGCTGGGTGGTGATGACCAGCTGGGTGGCTGCCCCGGTGGACACGGTGATGGTGTTCGACACCGCGGTGGTGAGCCCGCCGTCTGAGAACGTCAAGGTGTAGTTGCCCGCCAGGGCGTTGAGGGCCAGGCCCGAGAAGGTGGCCACGCCGCTGGCGGCTGCCTTGGTCGGGTTCGTGAGCGACACGCCGCCGCTGGTGAAGTTCGCGGTCACCGTGGACGTGTCGGTCGTGACCACGTTGCCGCCGGAGTCCTCGACCTTGACCACGGGCTGGGTGGCGAGGGCCGCGCCGCTGGCGTCGGTCGAGGGCTGGGTGGTGATGACCAGCTTGGTGGCCGCCCCGGTGGACATGGTGATGGTGTTCGAGGCCGCCGGTGAAGCCCGCCGCCGGTGAAGGTGAGGGTGTAGGCGGTGCCGTTCACGCCGTTGAGGGCCAGGCCCGAGAAGGTGGCCACGCCGAAGGCGAAGGTGCCCGAGGTGCCGCCGGCGGCGATGGAGCCGCCGCACCCGAGGTGATGCGTCGCGGTGGCGGTGCCCGAGTTGACCGAGGTGACCACGTTGCCGCCGGAGTCCTCGACCTTGACCACGGGCTGGGTGCCGAGGGCCGCACCGGAGTTGCGGTGCTCGAGGGCTGGGTGGTGATGACCAGCTTGGTGGCCGCCCCGGTGGACATGGTGATGGTGTTCGAGGCCGCCGAGGTGAAGCCGCCGCCGGTGAAGGTGAGGGTGTAGGCGGTGCCGTTCACGCCGTTGAGGGCCAGGCCCGAGAAGGTGGCCACGCCGATGGAGAAGGTGCCCGAGGTGCCGCCGGCGGCGATGGAGCCGCCCGCACCCGAGGTGATCGTCGCGCTGGCGGTGCCCGAGTTGACCGAGGTGACCACGTTGCCACCGGAGTCCTCGACCTTGACCACGGGCTGGGTGCCGAGGGCGGCGCCGGAGTTCGCGGTGCTCGAGGGCTGGGTGGTGATGACCAGCTGGGTGGCGTTGCCGAAGGCCATGGTGAAGCTGCTCGAGTTGACCGACAGCGTGCCGTTGGAGAAGTGCAGCGAGTAGGAGTTGCCCGCCACGCCGGTCATGGTGAGGCCCGAGAAGGTCGCCACGCCGCTCGAGATGGTCGCCGTGGAGCCGGCGGTGATGGTGCCGCCGGTGCCGGTGTTGATTGTCGCGGTCATGGTGCCCGAGGCGGTGTGACCACGTTGCCGCCGGAGTCTTCGACCTTGACCACGGGCTGGCCGGTCAGGGCCGAGCCGCTCGCAGCACCCGAAGGCTGGGTGGTGACGACCAGCTGGGTCGCTGCCCCGGTGGACATGGTGATGGTGTTCGAGGCCGCCGAGGTGAAGGTGTCACCGGCGAAGGTGAGGGTGTAGGCGGTGCCGTTCACGCCGTTGAGGGCCAGTCCCGAGAAGGTGGCCACGCCGTTGGAGAAGGTGCCCGAGGTGCCGCCCGCGGCGATGGAGCCGCCGGAGCCCGAGGCGATGGACGCACTGGCGGTGCCCGAGTTGACCGACGTGACCACGTTGCCGCCGGAGTCCTCGACCTTGACCACGGGCTGGGTGCCGAGGGCCGCCCCGGAGTTGGCGGTGCTCGAGGGCTGGGTGGTGATGACCAGCTTGGTGGCCGCCCCGACTGTGACACTGAAGGAGGTGCTTGTGGCGGAGGCTGAGCCGTCGCCAGCCGAGATGGTGTAGCCGGTGCCGGCAGTATTGATCACCAGGTTGGAGAACGTGGCCACACCGCTCGAGTTGGTGGCCTGGGTCAAGGTGCCCGAGGCGAAGCTGAAGCCGTTGGCGGTCAGGGTCACGTTTGACGAACCCACCAGGTTGCCGAAGGAGTCCTTCACCGTGACGGTGACTGCCGGAGCGATGTTGCTGGCGGCGGTGGTGTTGGTCGGCTGCTGGGTGAAGCTGGCAGTGGCCGGAGCGGCGGCCGTGATGGTGACCGCCTGCGTTCCCCACGAAGTCGACCCGTTCTTGGCCGTGACCGTCGGAGTGGCCGCCGTCTCGTCGCCGTAGTACTCGGTGCCAGTCCCGACGCCGTTCCCAAACGACACAGACCCTGTTCCACCAAGAGTTCCGGTGGCACCGCTCGAGGTTGCGAAGAAGCCCTTCGTAGACGAAGTGCTCAGGGTCAGCGTGGTCGTGCCGGTACTCGTGGCGTCGTTCCCGTATTGGTCCTCGAAGCTGGAGCCCAAGAGCAACGTTCGTCGTGTTGCTCGCAGACACCGACGACGGGGTCGGGGTGATCGACCACCTGGGACGCAGGACCCGGCGGTGATCGTGACACTTCCAGTGCCAGCGTGCTGGCACTACTCGTGGCGACACTCAAATCTGAGTAGGTCCCATCAGTGGTCGGATTGGTGACCCCTGAGATAGTGAGCGTCGCTGAGGCGCTGCGAGCCAACGAACACGGTCCGAAATGGTTGCTGAGCGTGATCGTCACGACGTTCTGACTGGGCGCCGCCGACACTCCCGGATCCTGAGCAACTTGAGAAGCCACTGCCCAGCGTGATCGCTCGGAGACGCCACGTTGTACGCCGCATCAAACGTCACCGTGATTGTGTTTCCTGAGGCGAGGGCACAGAAGCCTTGGGAGCAGTTGGTGAAGCCCACCGTGTAGGTGGTGGTCGCCCCCGCCACCTCCGAGGCGCCGGAGAAGCTCACACTGGACACGCTGGCCGCAGACGCCACCGATGCAGGAACAACCACGAGAGCGACAGTGGCGGCAACGGTCGCCGTGACAGCGAAACCCAGCCGACGGGCTCGCCCTGCCCGGTCGCTGTCGGTAGGCACGCTTCCCAAGAGGGAGTCGGAGGAGCCAGGAGCGCAGTGTGGGGGACCTATCCCCCTGGAGATGCTCCGCCTTGCTGTACATGCGTCAGTTCGCCTGATCTCTCGAAGTCCACGGCGCGGCTTCGACCAGCTCCCCCCGACCAGACTGCCGCCTACCCTTGCTTGCACCAGGGCGCCAACCCCTGTGCCAATCGCCAATCGCGCGCCACGGTAGGTCACCGGTGCGCACGAAAGCCAGCGCCAACCCCGCGATACCTGTTGACCTGGGCTTTCTCCGAAGGCGTCGGCCTGGTGGGGCGCTACACCGTCGTTTTGGAGCTTGGCTCGGATCCGCCGGGTGAACCCGGGCGAACCCGAGGGGGGTCAGTCCAGCAGCGCCACGGCCACCGCGTCCTCGAGGGTCCGGTCGTTGGCCCACATCAGCTGCTGCTGCTTCGCCCGGCGGAAATACAGCTGGATGTCGAAGTCGAGAGTGAAGCCGATCCCACCGAAGATCTGCTGCGCCATGGCCGTGATGTCGCGGAATGTCGAGCAGGCGAAGAGCTTGGCCATGGGGGCCAGCGAGGTCAGCGGCCGCCCGTTGGCGCCCGCCCAGGCGGCCTCGTGCACCAGCTGCTCCGCCCCGTCGAGGTTGGTGACGGCGTCGGCCAGGTTGTGCGCCAGCGCCTGGAACGCTCCCAACGGCTTGTCGAACTGCTTGCGGTCGAGCGCGTACTGCGTCGTGATCTCAAGCGCATAGCGGGCGCCGCCCACCGCCTGGGCCGCCAGGAGGACGATCGCCGGCTCGAGCACCTGCTGCCAGGTGGCCCACCCGCTGCCCGCCGGGCCGATCCGGTCCTCGTCGCTGACGACGACGTCGGTGAACGTGACCTCGTACTGGGTGTCCGAGGAGACGGTGAACTGCTGGCGGAGGGTCACACCGGGCGAGGCCGGGTCGACGAGGAACAGGTCGACGTCCTCGGGCGCGTCACCGGTCCGGGCCAGCACCACCAGCCGATCCGCCGACGAGGCGAACGGAACGTGGCGCTTCAACCCACTGAGGCGGAAACCGTCGCCCGCCCCCTCGGCCCGCACCTGTACGCCCCGCGCCGTAGTACCCGTTCTCGGGCTCGAGCCAGGCTGCGCTCAGAATGGCCTCACCCGAGGTGACGGGACGGAGCCACCGTTCCTTTTGCGACGGACTCCCCGCGGCGGCCAACACACCGCCGCCGAGGACCGCGCTCACGAAGTGCGGTGTCGGCGCCAGTGACCGACCCAGCTCCTCGTACAGCGCCACCCCCTCAATCAGACTCATGGCCGAGCCGCCGTACTCTTCAGGTAGCAGCAGGCCGATGAGATCGAGTTCACCCAGCTGCGCCCAGAGGGTGGCCGGGTACCCGACAGGGTCATCTTCCATGGCCCGCACGACGTCGAGCGAGCAGTGCTTGGCCAGCACGTCGCGCACCGTCTGCCGGAGCAGTTCCTGCTCCTGGTCGAATTCGAGATCAAGCACTCAGAGCCTCTTTCGCAATGAACGGGGGAAGGGAACGGTGTTCATGGGCCAACCGGCGAGGGGCGCCATTGCTCGCCCGATCGGGCCCACGGATTGTCGTCGGGCGAGCGCGGCAGGGCGATGCGCGCGGCGCACGTCGTCTTCGTGTCGCCGGCCACGGACAAGGTGACGGCCACGTTGGCGAAGCCGCAGCCCACCTCGTCCACCTCCGTCGACTCCACCACCCCCCGTAGGGACATGGTGTCGCCGGGGAAGACCGATCCCTTCATGCGGAACGTGACGCGGCCGAGTCGACCGTGCGGCCCGGTCCAATCGGTCAGGTAGCGCTCGAACCAGGCCGCCTGGTTCGGGGTGTTCAAGAAGATGTCCTGCGTGCCGTTTCGATCCACCGCGAAGTCCTTGTCGTGATGCATCGGCCGCCAGTCACGCGTCGCAAGGGCACCAAGCACGACCGTGGTGGCACTGACGTCGTAATCGAGCGCAGGGAGCTCGTCGCCGGCGGTCACGTCGTCCAAGAGGAGGCGCGGGGACACGGAGACGGTCATGCCTCAGCCCGCCGGTACCCGAAGCCGGTGTACGACTCGACCGCGACAAGGTCGCCGTCCTGATTGGCGTACACGACGTCAATCACCCAGAACCGCCCCGTGCCGAGCTTGGTCGTCTTCTCCTCGCTCACCGAGCGCAGCACCTGGTGCGTCTGCAGCACGTCTCCCAGACGCACCGGGGTGTGGAACTCAATGGTGTTGTCGGTCATGACGGCCTCGGGCAGCCCGAGCTGCTCCTTGAGGTCGAAGTGCACCTGCAGCGGGAGCGCCTCCTGTGTCCGACCGGGCGCCCAGTGATGCGGGCGGAACCAGACCGACACCATGGACGGCGGGGCAACGGGCCCGCCGGTGAGCTCGCCGGCCACCTCGGGGTCCCAGAACAGCGGGTTGCCGTTCTCGACGGAGGCACACGACGTCCAGATGTAGCCCTGCTCCACCGGGAACTCGCCCACCTCGTGGTACTGCTCCTGGCCGATGAGGTCGAGGGCGGCCGGCCCCGGCGTCGTCTCCGTCATGCCACGACCCCTCGATCCACCCAGCGCGCCACGGTCTCGCCGTCGACACCCGCCTCCTTCAGCAGGTGCTCGGTGTCAGTGTCGGTGGCGCCGGCCGCCATGTCGGGCAACACCGCTCCCCCTGCGCGGTCCATCCCGGCCAGCAGCGGGGCCAGCTGCTGAAACGAACCCTCGGTCGGATGGGTCACCGTCGTGACGGTGCCGCGAGCGACGAATTGAGGGTGGGCGGCCACCTCGTGAATGTCGAGGACGGGCGCCACGCAGGTGTCGGCCCCCGAGAGGAGGTCGACCCACTCGTCGCGCGTTCGCCGGGCAAAAGCCGCAGCGAAGGCGGATCGCAGGCGCGGCTGCGCCTCATCGTCCAGTTGTGATGCCGCCAGTTCGGTGCACTCCAAGGCGGCGCAGAGGTTGGCAAAGAACTTCGGCTCAATGGCAGCGACGGCCAGCCATTTGTCGTCGGCGGTGCGATAGCTGGCATAACAGGCGTAGCGGCCCGAGAGGATGTCATGGCCCGGATGGATCTCTCCGCCCCGTGCCAGCTGCTCGTCGATGGCGAGCGACATCAACCACAACACGCCGTCGGCCACCGAGACGTCGAGATACGCGCCCATCCCGGTGTGCGCCCGGCCGGCCAACGCCGCAGTGATGGCCAAGGCGGCCTGCATGCCCCCGGCGGCGGCATCGGCGATGGTGGCGCCGGGCAGCGGTGGCGCCCCGTCGGCGCCGGGCGTGGACATGGCCAGGAAGCCACCCACCGCGAGGTAGTCGAGGTCGTGGCCGGCCCACTGGGCGTGCGGGCCGTCCTGGCCGTAGCCACTCGTGGAGCAATAGACGATGCCCGGGTTGCGATCGGCGACGGCGGCGTAGCCGATGCCCAGCCGGTCCACCACGCCGGGGCGGAAGCTCTCGACGACCACATCGGCCGACGCAGCCATGGCGAGGAAGGCCGCACGACCGTCGTCGTCCTTCAGATTGAGCAGCGCGCGCCGCATGCCGCGGTGGCCGCTGTAGGCGAAGAACTGAGGCTGAATGGGCGCCGCATCGGCCGAAGGAACGGGACCGACCTTGACGACGCGGGCCCCGTAGTCGGCCAACAAGCGGGTGCAGCGCGCCGCCGGCCCGACCGTCGAGAGGTCGAGCACCGTGATGCCGGCCAGCGCCAGGGGCGGGGACACGCGGAACTCAGAAGTTCTTGGGCAGGCCGAGCTTGCGCCGGGCGATGATGTTCTTCTGAATTTCGGAGGCGCCGCCGCCGATGGTGTCGATGACGGTGTAGCGATAGGTCGACTCGGACCGGCCCGCCATGGGTGCCTCGGCCGTCTTGACCCGCAACTGCGATCCGGGGCCGGCGATGTCCATGGCGGCGTTGGCCAGGCGCTTGGAGAACTCGGTGGCGTAGAGCTTGTACTCCGAGGCCTCCGCCGTCGGCGCTGCCCCGCCCTTGGCGGACTCGAAGACGAACTTGAGCCCCATCACCCGGGCCACCTCGAGCTGGGTGGCCAGCTGGGCCAGGCGCTGGCGGATGACCGGGTCGTCCTTCAGCGGCACCCCGTCGCGAACCGTCGTCCGCACGTACTCCACCAGGAGCTCGAAGCGTTGCTGCATGGGCGAGAGCGTGAACATGGTGAAGCGCTCGAGGTCGAGCGCCTCAGAGATGTACTGGAACCCCCGCCCCACCTCCCCCACCACGTAGTCGTCGGGGACGAAGACGTCGTTGAGGAACACCTCGTTTGTGCGCTCGTCGCCCATGGTCCAGATGGCGTTCACGGTGATGCCCGGCTGGTCGATCGGGACGAGGAACAGCGTGATGCCGGCGTGCTTCGAATCGGGGTCGGTGCGCCCGCCCACCCAGTACCACTCGGCGAAGTGGGCAGAGGTGGTCCAGGTCTTCTGGCCGTTGAGGATCCAGCCGCCGTCGTCACGGGTGGCCTTCAGCTGCATGGAGGCAGCGTCGGAGCCGGCGTTGGGCTCGGAGTAGCCGACGGCGAACTCGACCTCGTTGCGCAGGATCTTGGGCAGGAACTCGGCCTTCATCCGTTCGTTGCCGTGCCGGATGATCGTCTTGCCGACGATGCCGACGCCCTTGCCGATCTGAGGGCCGCCGCGCCCGGCCAGCTGCTCGTTGAGGAGGTACTCGTAGATGCCCTCCCCCTCGGTGCCGCCGTACTCCTTGGGCCAGGTCATGCCGAGGTAACCCCGCTCGCCCATCGACGCCATGAAGGCCCGGCGCTTCGGCGTGTCGACGATCTGGGCCATGTTCTCCCTGGTCAGGTCGAATACCTCGGGGTCGTCGTTGGCGTCGAGGAAGGTCTCGACCTCCTTCACGAAGGCCAGCTGCTCCGGCGAGAACTCGAAATCCATGGCGCCTCTCTAGAAATGCGAACCGTCAAATCTGACGACCCGTCAGTTTTCGCTGGACATCATAGGGCACGCGCCAACGGCTCCTCCGGGGTGGGGCAGAGCGGCGACCTCTGACTACGTGTCGTCCATTCCCTTCCACACGCTCAAATCGAGGGTGGGAACCAACTTGACCAGCTCTGCCACATCGGGCGCGAAAAGGTCTTGCAGTCGCTTCTTCACGTCGGCCTCCAGAGCCGGCTTTTCTTCCAACGTCTTGTTGATCGGCCGGTTCAGGATTGTCGGGCGGTGCTCGGGATCGAGACCCAAGAAGCGATACGTCGCGACCAGCTGCTCGACAGGTGCGGCCTTGCAGTGCTCGTACTGCAAGATGAGCAGCTGCTCAGGGGGGAAATAGTCCATGAAGCGCCGGAGATTCTCTGCATACATGGTGTATCCCACGACCTCCGCAATGGTCGCGCCCACATGTGCGGCCCCGTTACGAATCTCACTCGCCAGTCCTGATCGAAAGCGCTCAATCGGATCACGCAGAATCAGGAGAAGTTTCGTATCGGGCGCGGCTTTGGCGAGGAGCGGCGGTACCCAGGGGTAGTAGAGGTAGTCAGGAGTCCATTCCCCAGTGAGGGCGCTACCCCGACGAGGAAACTGCTGGTTGTAGTTCGCGATGTCTGAAGGCCCGAATGACTGAGTCCCGAAACGGGCGAAGAAATGGAGCTCCTTGTTCTCCGGGAGGACATCAGCTGAGCCGGGGTGATCGACAATGAGCCGAAACCACCAGGTCGTCCCGGCTTTCTGCACGCCGATGCCGACGAAACCGGGCGGACCGTCAGTCTCACCAGGGCCAAGTGGCGGGGTATTGCTGAAATCAAAATCGGCCTCATACCGGTAGTACCGCCCCAAGCGGTGGCGTAAATCGCGCCGGAGTCCCGAAGGTATGGCTTTGTGCACACCGAGCGGGAGCTCTTTCAGCGCATTGGCGGTGGTCTGGCGAATTCCCATCGCTTTAGGCTGCCACAACCGACGATCGCTGCCGGCGGTCCGGTCGCCACCAGTCCTTTTGGATCTGCATCGACGCTGGCTACCGACTGCGTCAGGCAGCGCCTTGGGATCTGCTCATGTTGAGCGCGTCGAGAAACTGCCGAGCTGACTTCTCCCAGGTTGCGACGGCCGCCCGGGCGACCGACGCCCGCTTCGCTTCTGCGAGAACAGCCGGGTGGCTCGCCCATTCCCCCAGGATGGCCGCCACCGAGTCCGGATCGTCAGATGGCACGAGTTCTGCCGCGCCGCCCGCAGCTTCGGGGATGCCTCCTCGTGCAGACGCCACGACGGCGCATCCCGAAGCCATGGCCTCAAGAACGACAAGGGGGAAGGGATCGTCCCAACGCGACAGAACACAGACGACGTCGTGTGCACGAAGAAGGGTGGTCACCTGATCGCGGGGGACGTGGGGAGTGTGGACGGCTCCGGCTGCAGACAGTTCAGCAATGAAACCGTCCGCCCACGCGTCTCTCGGCAGTCCTGGAGTAGGCGAGAACCATGCACTGCCCACCACGTCGAGCCGGATCTGGACTCCTCTTCCCGCCAATTGGCGCACGGCGGCCAAAGCGATGTCGGCTCCTTTGTTGCTGTCGAGGCGTCCCAGACAAAGCACGCGGAGCGGCTGCGAGGGCTCATCAAACCCAGGCCGCGGGTGGAATGCCACCGCATTGACCCCGTTGTGAATGGTCACGATCTCCGTCGGGTCAATTCCCAAGCGAGCGGCGGCACTGCCGGCGAGAAAGTCACTCACCGCGACAACAACGTCGGCACGGTCGGTCGGCCGGCGACGGCGAGGCAGATTCAGCGGCTCGTTGTGGAGCCACAAGACCACGGTCGAGTGTGGTGCCCATCGCCTGAGAAACCGAACCACGAACGCATCGTTGTGCACCACAATGACGTCTGGTGTCCCCGGTGAGCGGTGCAGTCGCCACCACAGAGCCCCCAAATAGCTGGCGTACGCCGGCCAGGGCCACCCGAACGCACGGTTCAATCCGGATTCGACCTTCCAACGCACCTTGGCGTGCCAAGAGCCCGGCCAGGGCACTCGGCCAAGCGAGGCGAAGTGGCCGGCCTCGTGCAACGCCGAGCCATCGATCCGGGCGGCAACCGTCACCTCGTGACCGAGTCGCGTCAGCTCCATCGACAACTCCGCCACGACGGTCGCCACGGCTCCCCCGGTTTCGGGTGAATAGAGTTCGCGCGGCGTACAGAGTTGCCAAATATTCACGTGGTCCGCCGAGCAGCCTCGGTGATCACCTCGTCAACAGCGCCGATGGTCTGGCTGAACCTCATGTGCTCCAGCACCCAGGCTCTCGACCTGGGGCCGAGATCGGGATCCGTACGCCGCCAGGTGACATATTTCTTGATGCTCTCCGCCAGGCGCACGGGGTCGCCGGGGGGTACCAACTGCTCGGGAAAGCCCCGCATGCTGGCGCCAACTCCACCTATGTCCGAGGCCACCACTGGGGTCTCGCACGCCATCGACTCGCTGATGACCAGACCTTGCGTCTCCAAGAAGATGCTCGGGAGTACCGAAATATCGGCCGCCGCCATAAGGGCGGGAACGTCGGACCGGGGCCCGAGAAAGGAGACCCTGTGTCCTTGCGCCAGGCTTTGCAACTCTTGCAAATACGAAGCGGATCTGCTGGCACCGCACAGAACCAGATGCACATTTGCATCGAGGCGGCCGACTGCGTCCACCAAGAAATGCGGGCCCTTGATCCGTTCCAGTCGTCCGGCAAAAATCACCATCGACTCCTCTTCTCCCACGTCGACGCTGGCCCGCACGGCCATGCGTTCTTCACGTGAAAGAGGGACGAAACGATCGACATCGACACCCGTGGGGATGGCCGACACCCGGGCCGGATCCAATCCGGCCCGGGAGATCCAGCGGTTGGCCGTATCCATCGACGGCGCGATGGCGGCCGCGGAACGGCGCATCAGCGCGTTCAGCCAGGACGGCTGTCGGATCGGGGGCGGCAGATGCAGGTGCATGACCACTCGTGCACCGGTGGCGGCTCCCACCGCCAAGGCGACCGGTACGTCGCCTGCGTTGTGCACATAGATAACCGATGGAGAGGTACGCATGCCCTTCAGCGCCCCCCCAAGGGCGCTGAAGCTCGACCTGAACGGTGAGGCGGAGCTTCGGGAGGCTCGCCCCAATCTGAGTGGTCGTTGCCGCGAGCTCCCTCCATGCCGGCCAGAAGTCCCCCCTGCTGACGTAGAGAAGATGCACCTCCCAGCCCCGCTCGACGAGGCCTCGGAAGATGGCGAGCTGGCCGGCTTCTGTGCCTCCGATCGACCCGATGTGGTCGGCAATGGTCAGTACTCGCTTGCGCATGGGCCGGCCGCGTTTCAAGGTTCGTTCCTCGCCTGGATCCCGGTCATGCCCGGGCCGGGAGCTTGACCTCTGCCCGGTACGTCCCCAACCTGCCTGGCGCTCTCCCCACGCGATCTGCCCGCCCCGGGCGATGGTCCACGGCCATAACTGGGCCGGAGACTACTCGGGACCAGCACTTTGCCCCTCTCCCGCGCATTGCCTCGCGTTGGAGGCCCCGGGGGCGGCCCGGGCATCGGTGGCACGGGGTCCACGGCCCCTGGGAGCTTGCAAAAGTGGTGGTCAGACCCGGTGCCGCTGTACAGTGCTGCCCGTGGAGGGCCAGGATGCCGAGCACCCGGAGGCTCCCCCGCCGGCAGCGGTGCGACGGCGGCCGCTGCTGATCGCCGGGATCCCACGTTCGGGCAGCACCTGGACCCAGGTCATCTTGAGCCGCGACCCCTCCATACTGGTGGTCACGGAGCCCGACAGTGAGACCAAGAGCGCCCCGGCCATCTGGGCCAAGCGGCGCCTGGGGCGCTACCCGGTGCTGGCACCGGGGGACGAGGACGCCGACTACGAGAAATTGTGGCGCTGGGTGCTGGCCGGCGCGCCGCAGGGCAAGCGCCTGGAGGCGGCGGAGCGGGTGCGCAAGGTCGCCATCAAGGAGTGGCGGTGGTACGTGCAGGGGCGCTGGACCCCGACCATGCGCCTGGCCGGCCAGCTGGGCCGTAGCCCGGGCGCACAGCCGGTGGCGGCGTTGCGCGACCACCGGCTGCTCGTGAAGAGCGTGCACGCCGCCATGTCGGTCGAGTGGCTGGCCGCCACGTTCGACCTCGAGGTGCTCGTGCTGCTGCGCCACCCGGGGGCAGTGCTGGCCAGCTGGCAGAACCTGGGCCTGCCCGAGCACCTCGCCCGCCTGGAGCAGGTGCCCGAGGTGCGCCAGCGCTGCGAGGAGTGGGGCGTACCACTCCCCGGGCCCGACGAGCTGGAGCACACCGTGTGGCTGCTGGGGGTGCTGCTTACCTCGTTGGAGCAGGCGGCCCGCAACTCCGGCTTCGTGTTGCGCACCCACGAGCAGATGTGCGTGTCACCGACTGACGAGTTCCGCTCCCTCTACCGCGAGCTCGGCCTGCAGTGGACGGACCGGGCCGACGAAGCCGTGGAGGGACTCAACCGCCCGGGACAGGGCTGGTCCGTGGAACGGGTGACCCAAGATCAGCCCGACCTGTGGAGGACCCGCCTGTCGCCGGCGACTGTCGATGTCATGCAGCGGGTGCTGGCCCCGTTCCCGTTCCGCACCTGGACTTCGGAGGACCTGCAGCTCACCCCGGGCCCATGACGCCCCGCCACCGACGGCGGTGAGGATCTGGCAGGTGGGCCCCCCGGGCGAGCCCTACTCGCCCGTGCGGGGCCGGGTGGTGTCGGCGGCCCTGGCCCACATTTCCCGGGAGCTGGATTCTGCCGGCCACCAGGTGACCGTGCTCGCCGAGCTTGCCGGCGCCCCCTTCGACGGTCCGGGCGACCTCGTCCCCATCGGTGTGCGACCGGACGGGTGGGCCTCTGAGGGACGCCTGCGGATCGGCGCGTGGGTCAACGCAACGACCGGCTGGTTCGGGCCTGGCTACCCCTGGCGCCTGGCCTCGCTACGCCAGCAGGCGCGCCGCGCCCCGCGCCCCGACGCCGTCGTGGTGCACGACGACCCGCGGGCGGTCCGCCACCTCCACCGGTGGCTGCCCGGCGTGCCAGTGGTGGCGTTCCAGCACAGCGTCCCCTACCGCCTCCCGCCCGAGCGGGTGCCGGCTGACCGCCCCGACGCCGTGGTGGCGGTGACGTCGGCCCTGGCCCGCCGGGTGGCCCCGAGGCTCGGGGTGTTCCCGACCGACGTGGCCGTGGTGCCCTACGGCGTGGCACCGGGCCCGGTCGGGCCGCCGGCCGACCCGGCGCGCCCGCTTGCCGTCCTGGCCCTGGCCGGGGCGTCCGAGGCCGACGGGGCGTGGCTGGCCCGGGCCGGCGCCCTTGAGGGCGCGTCGGTGTCCCTGGTGGACGGCCGGCGCTGGTCGGCCGCCCACGGGCCGTCCCCCCGACCGGTGGTGCCGGGCGCGGCCGCTCTCGACCCGGGCGCCGCCGTGGCACTGGCCGACCCGGCCGATGCCCTCGCGGTGCTGGCGGCGCACGACGTGTACTGCCTGGTCCAGGACGTCGACGACGCGTCCCCGCCGCTGCTGCTGGAGGCGCTGGCCACCGGCTGCGCGGTGGTGGCCCTCGACGCCGGCGGGGCGGCGGAACTGGCGGGCGGGGCGGCACACCTGGTGCCGTCGGGGGACCCCGCACCCTTGCGAGCCGCCGTCTCTGCGTGGAGCCGGGATAGGGCCCTCCTGGCGGCCGCCCGGGCGGCAGGGCCGGTGGCGGTGGCCGGGCGCACCTGGGCCGCCACGGCCCGCTCCTTGCTCGACGTGCTCGGGGCGGCCACCGGCTAGAATCTTCTTGGTGCTCGAGCCACTGGATTTGTGGCGCGTGTCATCCCGCCGTCCCGAGTCGGGCATTGGCGAGGGAATCACTCAACGTGTGATCGATCCCGTCAGGCACGGCGGAGCCCAATGGGACTCGCGGCTTGTCGGCTTTGAGAAGCTGAAGGAGCAATCGGCCCCTGAACTCGACGTTGGAGACGACTGCCCGCGTGCCCTCCGGCGCAACAAGAACATGGGGCTAGAGTGAGGATTGAACCAGGTACTCGATTGGCGTGTCGTCGATACCTGATGCCCGTTCCCGAGGATTTTGGTGCCACAATTTTCAGTCATAATTCCGACATACAACCGGGAACAATTGTTGACTGAAGCCATTCGTTCAGTTCTGGACCAAACGATCGAAGATTTCGAAATCGTCGTAGTGAACGACGGGGGAAATGTACCGATCGTTCCCGACGACCCGAGGATCCGTGTCTTGACAAGAGCCAACGGAGGCCCGGCTTCCGCCCGTAACGATGGCATCCGGGCCGCCCAGGGCCAGTACGTCACATTTCTCGATGACGACGATCTCTACACTCCGGCTCGCCTCGCCCTCGGTCTGAAGGGAATGAAGGGCGCCAACGTCACCGCATGCAGCAAAAGCTACGGGACGCCGGCAAGTCAAGATCTGGAGCGCTTTCTCAATGGCAGTGGATTTCACACCGGACAATTCACAATTGACCGAACTGTTTGTCCCCTTTTCGATGAAAGCGACGCTCTACGACCTGGTTCCGAGGACTTGGAGTGGATGATTCGGCTTCTTCCACTTGGCGTCGACACGATCGACGAGGTCGGATACATCATGAGGTCGCATCCGGGTCCTCAGTTGACCGACGACGTGCAATCTGTCGGTGATGGACGCGTCGCCCTCTTCCGAGTTCAGCGAGATTATTTCAAGGCACACCCCGAGATGGTCGCCTATCAGTGGAAATGGGCGGCGGCATCCGCCCTACGAGAGGGAAAACGAGGGCTTGCTCGGCGCTATTTTTGGAGGGCATTTCGCGCCGTTCCATCGGCACGAAATTTCGTTTGGCTGCTCCGAACACTGGTGCCACATCGATCGGCACCAGGAGAAAAGCGCGATACCTGACTCGTCGTCTTGACGAAGGACTCGTGGAGCCACGAGTCCACCTCCCGAATGGAAGTCTTGTGGTGTCTGCATGCCATGCCGCTCCCGCCTACCATCGACGCTTCGGCCTAGGCCTCGAAGCCATCCGATGAGGGGATATTCGATGACCATTCCGTCGTCCAGGCCCGGCACCAAAGGTTCCAGTGTGGATGTACTGGGAGAACCGGCCCGGTCAGAACTGTCCGGCCTACCTCCGCCTGTGCCGCGACACGGTGGCCCGGAACCTCGGCCGGTGCGGGCCCCTCAACGTTCTGGACCGCGACACCGCTGCTGATTGGCTCCCCGACCTGGACCGCCTGGTGTGGGAACGTCTGGACGGCCCGGTGCAGCGGGCCGACTACGTGCGTACCCGGCTGGTTCACCGCTACGGCGGCATCTGGATCGACCACGACTGCATAGTGCGACGCCCACTCGACGCGCTGGCCGACCATCTGAACCGTTACGAGTTCGTGGCGTGGGGCGGAGACGTGCAGGGCCGCCTGTTCAACAACCTGTTCGGCGCCCGGGCCGGCTCGAATTTCGTCGCCGAGTGGATGGACGCGCAGGACCGAGCGCTGGCGGCGACCGACGACTGGGCCAGCCTGCCCTGGGCCAGCCTGGGCAACGACGCCATCCATCCCCTGCTACGCCGACTTGATTACGCGAACCTCCCGTCGTGGGAAGTGGCGCCGGTGCCGTGGTTCAAATGGCGGCGCTTCCTGTCGCCGTTCCAGGACCCACGGCGGGTACTGGCCGCCGACCCCATCACGGTGATGCTGTGGAACAAGTCCATGGGCCCGGTGTTGGGCGGCCGCACCAAGGCCGAGCTGTTGGCGTCGCCCATGTTGGTGGCGCGCCTGTTGCGCCTGGCCCTCGGGCACAGCACTCCGGCGGAGGAATCCCGGCGCTGGGCCCGCCTGCACGGCCTTTCGTCGTTGCGCTACCGGCGCATGGGCGCCATCATCGACCGCCGGCTGCACCCGTCCGACCAATGGATGGACGAGTAGGTGGGGCTGTCGGCTCGCTTCGGGGACCAACGCGCCATACGGCGCTTTCGATCCGTACTGTCTTCCCTTCCTCTGGACCTCCCGCGGACCTTCTCGCATCGCAATCGGACACTTCCAGAGTCCAGGCGTCGCGACGACCAGTTCGATTTACTCTCCCTTTAGGCCGCGCCTAAGATCGAACGAATGGCGGAAGGCCTGATGCACCGGATCGCCAAACGGCTCGTTCCCGACCGGATTCGTCACCCCATTGCCGTGCTGTTCTATGGCCGGATCGAACAGGAGCACTGGATTCGTGCCGTGATGAATCAGGACATCGCTCGGTATGTGGCCGCGCTCCCCTGCGCAGAGCTCGATGCTCTGGAGGTGTCCGGCGACAGGCTGGCTGAGTCCGGGTGGCGCTCCTATCGGTCTGTCCAATTCCCCGAATTCGACTTGTGCGCTCCGCTTTCCGAGACCGAGGTCGCTGACGTCGTGATCTGTGAACAGGTCCTCGAGCACGTCGTGGACCCAATCGCGGCCACCCGCAATCTTTTCGGCCTGCTCCGACCCGGTGGCCGCCTCATCGTCGATACTCCGTTTCTTGTCAGAATCCACCAGATTCCGGGGGACTACTGGCGGTTCACTCCCGACGGTTTGCGGATCCTGTTGGAACAGGCAGGATTCAAGGACGTTGAGGTCGACGCGTGGGGAAATCGGTTCGTCGCCTTTCAGAACTTCGGAAAGCGGTGGCGCCCAGTCCGACGGTTCGGACAGCCGATGTTCAACGAGCCAAACGTCCCCGTGTCGGTATGGGCCTTCTGCCGCCGACCCTGATGACAGGAGGGTCGATTGCAACGTCGGCGCAATGCGCAGAGCGGATCTCGTTGCGGATAATGCAGCTCAGAACTGGTTGTGACTTGGAGCCGTGTATGGCATTCTGCGTTCGGTGAGGGGCAAGGACCCAATGGACGTTTTACGGCGCGGCTTCCTGGCGCTACCGCCCAATGTCCGCATCGCTGCACTCCACAGTTTGGGTCGCTACGCCCCATGGGAGGAGCGCTTCGATTTCACGCCGCCGACAATCGGTCCCAACGAGAAGACGGGTGCACCAGACTTTGTCGGAATCGGGGTGCAAAAGGCGGGAACAACGTGGTGGTACGCGCTGATACTCAGCCACCCTGATGTCTCGTCACGCAGCGCCATTCACAAAGAGCGACACTTTTTTGATCGGTTCGGCTCTCGAAGCTTCGACTCCTCAGATGTCTCGGATTATCACGGTTGGTTCCCACGCAGTCCCGGGACCCGGGCCGGAGAGTGGACGCCCGACTACTTCAGTTACCCCTGGGTACCACCGCTTCTCCACCGCGCCGCTCCTGACGCGCGTCTGCTTCTCCTGCTGCGCGATCCGGTCGATCGGTTCTTTTCCGGACTGGCGCATCAGAAGCGCGCAGGTTTCCCGTGCGACGGCGGCGAGATAGCCGATGCATTCGAGCGAGGCATGTACCATCGCTCCTTGACCCGATGGCTGGAGCATTTTGCCGCGGACCAAATGCTGGTGCTCCAGTTCGAACGGTGCGTTGCCGACACCGACGGCCAACTGGCGAAAACCTTTGAGTTTCTTGGCCTCAGCAAGTACGCAGTGGTCTCCCCCGAACCCGCCGTCCGCCCGCAGCAATCCTCCGCCCGGCGTGAATACGAGGAAGACGTACGGGCCCGGCTCGTGGATCTCTACACCGCGGACGTAACGGCTCTGGCGGCTCAGATCCCGGACATCGATCTGTCGCTATGGCCGAACTTTGCTCATTTGGCCGGCGAGTGGAGCCCCGCCTGATTCTCTCCCCGAGTCGACCTCACCCACTCGCCGGCGGTAGCGGGGGTCTCCCTCAGTCGACCCTGCACGACGACCAAGCCAATGATCTCGCGCTCTCGCTCTGTGTACTCAGGTCTCGGCGGCCGACCACTCACCCACTTGTCTCACGAAGCGAGGGTTCTTGCCGAGCCGTCCGGTGGCGCCGTCCCAGAGTCCACGCAGGATGGCGATTCGCTCCTCGCGTCCATGGGCGCGTTGAACCCGGCGCATGGAGTAGGCAATGTGCCAGGCGTACCAGCTCGGCGTTCCATGCCGGCGAGCCATGGCAAAAGGGTTACGTGCCTGGTAGTAGGCCCGCCAGGGTTCCTCGAAGTCCCCAGGGCGCCGTCCTTGCAGCGCTTCCTGTCGGCCAGCCCATGACTGCTGCTCCTCTACTGCCCGAGCCGCCTTGGCATCGACCAGAACTTCGAATCCTGCCTCCTTGATACAGCAGTACCAGTCGAAATCTTCCATGTCGATGAACAGACTGGCGTCGGGAACCACGCCAGCGTCAAAAACCTCTCGCGACACCAAGGTGGCGCCCCACGCACCGACGGCGGTGAGAGACAGATCGAGGGGGGTGCCCACGGGAGGAACCACGTTCTCGGTGTGAGCGCCACGGCCCACGAAATCGCGGCCATAGGCCACGATGGCGCCGACGCGGTGACCTTGGGCTTGCCTCGTCTCTGCGCGCTCAATGAGGTCCGCCAAGCCGAGGTTTGGGAAGCGGGAACTGAACAATGTCGTCCTCACAAAGGTAGGCCCAACGCGTCGTCGGATCGGAGAAGGCCTCAGCCATGCCGGCTTCAAATCCGCCGGCAGGTCCCACGTTCTCAGGAAGCCTCAGCATCCGCACCGTTGACTCGAGCGCCGGGTCGTCGAGTCCTCCGACCGCGTTCACGACCACAATCACCCGGTCAGGGGGTAACCCTTCCGACTCAATCAGCATCCGCGTCAGGTCGCCGGCCAGGGTCGGTCGCATGTGGGTAACGATCACGGCGGTAACGTCCGAGTTCGGTATCTTCCGAGGTGTTACCTGAGCATCGGCAGAAGAGGATGATCCACCCTCCACCTCTTCTCCCTCAGCGACCGCGTCATCGGCGGAGGGCGCGGCGCTGGTCACGTCGGGTGAGTCTATCCGGGCAAGGATCGTACGGGTCTACTGCTCAGAACCGCTGCACTCAGCAGCAATGGTGGTGAGTTCGAGAGCGCGACGCCATGCGACGTCCGACATTCAATCTTCCTGGCGTACTGTGCAACGCCGAATCGGTGTTCAGTTGATCTGCCAATCGGCCTTCACGTAGATCGGCGTGAGGATCATGACCCCTTCAGGCGCAGGCCACTGGTCGGGTCCGAACGCCTCGAATGAGACGACGGGATTCCACGGCAGGAATCGGCGCGACTTTGATCCCACCATGGCCGCCCATATCGAATAGCGCCCCCTCGGGAGAGGAATGTGGTTGAGGACGCAACGGATTTGGAAATCCCCGGCAGGGAAGAAGCCGTGGTGATAGACGACAAACATGGGGAACGCGGTCCCCTGCGAGACCCCGATGAAGAAGTTCCCCTCGAGAGCTTCAGGGGCATTGAGGGTCAAGCAGACCTCCACGTCGCACTCAGAACGAATCTGGCCTCCATCAGTGGCGCTGACGTCCGCCTTCAGGATCTGTAGATCCCCGTCATTGGAGGTGACGAGCACGGCATTCTGTTCAACGGCGGTGCGATACATCCGCACCACTTCCTTGGTCGGCCCCTGCGCCTGAACCACCGCGTCGGCCAACCACACCGCCCGATCGCAAGAAGCCTCGACCGAGGCGAGATCATGGGAGACGTAGATGAGCGTGCTGCCCTGCCGCACAACTTCACCGATGCGCTGAAGACATTTCTGCTGAAAATTGGCGTCTCCGACAGCCAGCACCTCGTCCACAAGAAGCACATCTGGCTCCAAGAACGCGGCGACCGAGAAGCCCAGGCGCATCTGCATTCCGACAGAAAAGAATTTCACCTGGCGGTTGATGGCATCTTCGAGATCGGCGAACTCGACAATGTCGTCGAACTTCTTTCGAATGGCCTGCCGGCTCATCCCGAGGACCGTGCCGTACAGGTAGACGTTTTCACGCCCCGTCAGATCTGGGTGAAGCCCGCTGGTGATGCTGAGCAGCGCGCCAATCCGGCCCGCCACGGTGCAACGACCCGCTGTCTGGTATGTGACCTGGCTGATGACCTTGAGCAAGGTGGTCTTGCCGGAACCGTTCACGCCGATAAGGGCAGTGGAGGATCCCGGCTCCATTTCGAGATTGATGTCCTTCAGGACCCACCGGTAGGACCGGCGACCAGCCCCGATCGATCGCCCGAGGCGCTTCAATTGGTCGTAGAAGAGAGGGGCTGTTTGGTCGGCCCGGAACCTCTTCCAGACGTTCTCGACTTGGATTGTCCCGTCAGGCAATGTCGGCAAAATTCACCTCCAGCCGCTTGAAGATTCGGTACCCGACGGCGAGATAGAGCAGCGTTCCAAGAGTTGCGATCCCGATCAACGACCAGTCCGGCTCCAACCCGAGCAGCATGGTGCGTCGCACGTTGTCGATGACCGGGCCCAATGGGTTGAGGAAGCAGTAGAGGGGCAGGACAAAATGAGGGACCGTCGGCCCCGACAACTTTGACAATGGCCAGATGACAGGATTCACGAAGAGGCCAAGGGAGAGGATGACTGGAAGGACTTGCACGAGGTCGCGCATCTGAATGATCAGGGCTGCCACGGCCAAGGTGAGTCCGGCGGCAAACGCGACCTCAATGACCATGAACAACGGGGCCCACAGTGTCGTGATCGCCGGTGCGCGCCCGAAGATCACGAACAAGAGGGCCAACGGAATCCACGACAGGACCGTGTTGATCGCAGTTACTCCCATGACCTCCAAGGGAAAACACTCCCGAGGAAACTGCGTCTTGGCGAGCAAGGCCTTGTTGCTCAGCAGCGCGTTCCCGCCCGAACCCAACGCAGAGGCGAAGAAGGACCAGCACAAGATGCCGACGAAGGCAAAAAGGGCAAACGGGATCCCCTCGGTCCCAAAACTCTTCGCACGGGAAAAGACGATGATCATGATGATCAACGTGAGCACGGGGCTCAAGAGCGCCCACAAGATCCCCAGGGTCGCCTGCTTGTACTGGGCCCGGAAATCACGCTCAGCCAGCGTGAAGATGATCTCCCGATGTGCCCACAATTTCTTTGCCGACGAAATTGCGCCCACCTTGTGGTGGTAAAAGAGCTCAGGTGGCGGCTCGGCCGGAATGGCCGAAACATCGGTAACTTGCAGCGAGTCCTGGCCCGGCGGACCAGATTCAACCGTCGACGACACATCCCCTCCGGGCCTGGCCCTGGGGGCCGATTGTTGGCGTGAATCGGATAGAATGGTACCGCGTGCCAAGGCCGTAATCGGCATCGCAACCACCCGGCACTAGTATTGGCGCGTGTCCGCCCGGGGGGAGTTCGGTGCGCGCCGTCAGGCGACCCGCCCCCGGGTACTCCTGGTCATCAAGTGCATGGGCTATGGGGGGGCCGAACGCCTCCTCGTTGACCTCTTGGCAGCCAGAGATCGTAGCGCCTTCGACTACGAATTCGCCTATGTGCTGGAGGCAGAGAACGCCCTGGTCCCCGCGGTCCAGGCCAGCGGCGTGACCGTGCACTGTCTGGGTGCCCGACACAACGGCGACCTCCGCTGGACGTTGCGCCTCCGTCGACTGCTGATCGGAGGGTCGCTTCGATATCGTCCATTTTCACCTGCCCTATGCGGCGGCGTTGGGCCGGCTTGTGGCTCGATCGCTCCCTCGGGGCCAGCGCCCAATTCTGATGTACACAGAACACAGCCTGTGGCACAAGACCGTGGCGCCGGTCCGGACCCTGAATCGGGCGACCATCGGACTCGACAAGGCGCTGGTGGCGGTGTCTCCCGCCGCGCATGATGCCCTGCCAGCATCCCTACGAGACCACGCCACCGTCGTGGTCCATGGCGTTGACCTCGCCCACTCGGATGCGCTGTTGTCCCGAGCCAACGAGATACGGGCCGAAGTGCGCTCCGAACTGGGTGTGTCCGCCTGAAGAGATTTTGGTCATCGCCGTCGCCAACCTCCGAGTGGAGAAGGGCTACGACGTTCTTCTCGAGACGGCCCGGATTCTTGCCGATCAGGGTCTCCCGATCCGCATCGCCTCAGTGGGAAGAGGACCTCTCGAGGTCGAATTGAACGAGCGGCATAGAGCTCTCGGCCTCGGTGATCGATTCACGTTCCTCGGTCAGCGTGACGACGTCTTGCGGCTCATGGTCGGATCCGATGTCTTTGTTTTGGCTTCTCACCACGAGGGCCTGCCGGTGTCTCTCATGGAGGCGATGAGCGTTGGCCTCCCCGTCGTCGCCACGGCCGTCGGCGGCGTTCCCCAATTCGTCGCCGACTCCGAAGAAGGACTGCTCGTCGCCCCAGGACGGCCGGACCTTCTTGCTGACGCTCTCGTCCGCGTGTGCTCCGACCCCGAACTTCGTCGGCGCCTTGGACAAGGCGCGAGGCGCAAGAGCACCGTATTCGACGTGCGGTCTGCGAGTGCCAAGATTGAAGACATTTACCGACGACTCGTCGAAACCTCACGATGACAGATCGATCCGCAATAGTCGCCTTCGCCGGCGATCACGACGACGTCGGGGCTCTCGATCCCATCACGCGACGTCGGGTGTCTCATTCAGGCGATGAGTTGTCGGTCAAGAACCCGGAGTGCCGACCAACAACGAGGGCTGCGGCGTGGTGCGCGGCCGGAGACGAGTCCGACGATCAAGGAGAGGACCGCGGGACGCCGGGCACCTACTCCGGAGCCATCCGCCTCACCTGCTCCACGGGCTAGGAGATCGAGAGGGTGAAGGGCCCGGCGAGCAAAGAGCAGTTGGTCCTTCACGTCATACCAACGCCTGCGGCGCGGGGGGCGCAACGTGAAGCTCGAGCACTCGCCGACACCCTTGATACCCCCGGCGTCCGTCGCCACAAGGTACTGACGCTCTTCGACCGTCCGCCCGAGGTGCCGTGTGACCTCTCGCTCGGAGTCCGAGGGGGAACGGAGTGCAGCAAAAGGCCTTGACCCTCGCCTCGTCATTCCTCTTCGCTCCGAGCTTTCTCGCCTTGAGCCTTCGATCGTCGTTTCGCATGGCAGCGACCCGATGAAATACCTGGTCACAGCCATGATTGGGCTGCGGCCCCGGTTGGTCTTCTATGCCATCGGCACCTACGCGGGGCGACGGGACAGATTCGCGCAGCTCATGCTCTGGAGAACCCTGGCTCGCCGTGCCGACCGAGTCGTCGCTTGTGGCGAGGAAGCAAGAGATGAGTGCACGGACCTCCTGAGAGTCCCCGCCTCACGTGTTTTTCTCACTGCCAACGGCAGGGACCCCGCACGGTTCCATCCTTCCGGACAGAAACCCCCCTCCCCTACCCCGACGGTCGTGTTCGTGGGTGCCCTGACGCCCGGCAAGCGTCCGGACTGCTTCATAAATCTGGTTGCCAATCTTCGATCACGAGGTATTCAGCTACGTGCTCAGATCATCGGAGAAGGCCCTCTGCACGAGGCACTGATTGGCCCGGCAAAACGTTCCGACGTTGAACTCATGGGCCCTCGCCCCGACGTACCCGATCTACTCCGTGAGGCCGATCTCTTGGTCTTCCCAAGCCTCCCGGCCGGCGAGGGTATGCCGGGTGTCCTCATTGAGGCTGGGATGTCCGGTGTGCCGGTCGTGACGACCGCAGTTCCGGGCGTCGGCTCGATCGTGGCGGACGGAGAAACCGGCCTCGTCGTAGCGGTAGACGATCTACCGGGCCTGACCGACGCGGCCGCTCAACTCCTCCACGACGTCCCTGCGCGGGTGGCTATGGGCGTCGCCGCACGGGAGCGCTGTGTCGACCGCTTCAGTCTGAAGGTGGTCGGGGGTCGGTGGTTGGAGATTCTGGATCCCCTGCTGGATCCTCAGGCGGCGCCGGGCCGGCATTAGCTCGAGCGGGTTGTCGAATCGGCAGACTTGTCGGACGAAACATTCTCAGCCGAGGAGCGGCAGGTGTCTCGCCCAGCACAGGCACCGCCGTCGCGGACTCACCTGCGCGGCGTCTCCTAAGCCGTTCGCGTCGACGCACCTCCCAATCAAACTGACGTTCTTGTCCTTTTGGTGAAATCGGAATCGACAGGACCACCAGGAGAAATGGAAAGAGGAGCGTCCGCTCCCTCGTGATCAGACCGAGGTTGCCCAGGGCCGCAAACGTGTACATGAAGCCCAAGGAATAGATCGCCGAGAGCAATACGTAGGGCCGAGCGAACGAGGCCCGCACCACAATCCGCAATTGGCGCCATGACGACAGAATGACGCCAAGGATCACAAGGTTCTCGACTGAGGCCAGCCGCTCCCCGTTGCCGTGCGCGTTGTAACCCAGAGGGTCTAACAGAACGGTGAAGACATCGTGAGGAAAGCCCTGTGGACCTGGTGAATAGGTCACGTTGCTGCTCCCGAACCCGGCCGTCGAACCCTTGTCGGTGGTTGAGATCTGCTGCAAGGAGAACGATCCTCCGGTGCTGCGAAGAAAGTGAAAGGTGAAATAGACAGACAGCCCCAACAGGCTCACGAGAAAAGCAATGGCACCGACGCGCCTCACTCCCCCAAACGTCCGGCGAGGGCCGGCAGGGAGAATCAGGAGCGCGATGCAGAATCCGGCCAGAAACAAGAGCAGCTCATTGGGCCGGACGGCCCCACCAATGGCGGCCCCGATGACGAGGAGAACGAATCCTCCTCGGCGTCGGGCCAATATCTTGGCCGCCCCGAAGGCAGCCAGGCCGAGTGAGAGGGTCATGATTGCCTCCTTGCTCACGTCGGAGGTCCAGAATATGAGCGATGGCAGGAAGAACAGCAAGAGTGGCGTAACGTCGGGTGTTGGCGCCGGCGAATGTCAGGCTGAACGCGCGGTAGAAGAAGAGAAGACCGAGCCAAGCCCAGAAACTGAAGATGAGAAACGCTCCGACCTGATTGATGCCAATGATGGCAAACACAGACGCCGTAATCGCACTGACCATTCCATCGCCGACCAACTTCCCGCCTGGAACTGTGAAGTCGAAGTGCCGGTAGCTCGAAGCGAGGACTTTCCCCAGGTTGTCATACCGAAGCCAGTCGGCAACGCCGTTGTAGAAGTGATCGACGACCCAAATCTGCAGCGGGGCACCCACAAGGTGCAGAACGAGGCTGGCAGTGAGCACGCGAACCAGCCACGGGTTGTTCTCCGCATATGCCACCCGCTGAATGATGGGCCGACCAATCGCGTAAAGCAGTCCGGCTATTGCGAGCCCAACGATGGGGTTGGATGGTATGGCGACGCCCAGGATGGGCATTCAGCACGCCCCTAAGGAAATGGCTAAGCGCTTGCCTGATAGACGAGGATCCGGCGTCTCCGCTCTCTCAGGATCTGAAGGTTTCGGCATATCCACTGCGGTGTGCGACAGTCGGACGGAGAAGCATTGAGTGCGAAATGGAATCCGTCGATAGATCAAGACCGCTGAGTTGGCCGGAAATACGGATCCCGATTAGAGGAAGAAGGACCAAAGTCTCAAGAATATGGGTTGTCTTTCCTTCTTCTTCCCAGTCTCCGTCTGCTCATTGGTCGCTGGGTCGTTGCCGGGTAGGGGGGACGACCCGTCCTTACCGTTCTCATTCCCGTTCTGCCCGTTCTCCGACTGACCGGGACTCACGAACTCCGGATGTATGAACGCCTCGTCCTTGAGGTTTCCGTTCGGCGCGGGCTCGAGTTTTGGGATGGCCGCTTTCCCGTTCTCTGACTGCTCAAGGGTCGCGGACTCGCTGCCACGGAAGATGGAACGCAGTCTTGAACGTACGGACTGCCCTTCTTTCCCGCCATTGCTCTGTTTCGTCGCGGGCTCTAGGTCCGGGACGGCCGCCTTCTCTTTGCCGTTGCCGTTCGTCGCATGGCCGTTGCCGTTCGTCGTGTGCCGTTGCCGTTGCACGTCGCACGGGCTCTTGGTCCGGGACGGCTTCCTTCTCTTTGCCGTTCCCGTTGCCGTTCGTCGCGTGGCCGTTGCCGTTCGCGTGGCCGTTCCCGTTCGTCGCGTGGCCGTTGCCGTTCGTCGCGTGGCCGTTCGCCGTTGCCGTTCGCCGTTGCCGTTGCCGTTCGCGATGGCCGTTGCCGTTGCCGTTGCCGTTGCCGTTGCCGTTCGTCGCGTGGCCGTTGCCGTTCGCGTGGCCGTTCCCGTTGCCGTTGCGTGGCCGTTGCCGTTCGCGTGGCCGTTGCCGTTCGTCGCGTGCTCAAGCACCGCGGGCTCTAGGTCCGGGACGGCCGCCTTCTCTTTGCCGTTGCCGTTCCCGTTCGTCGCGTGGCCGTTGCCGTTCGCATGGCCGTTGCCGTTCCCGACCGTTGCGTGGCCGTTGCCGTTCGCATGGCCGTTGCCGTTCGTCGCGTGCTCAAGCACCGCAGGCTCTTGGTCCGGGACGGCCGCCTTCTCTTTGCCGTTGCCGTTGCCGTTCGTCGCGTGGCCGTTGCCGTTCGTCGCGTGCTCGAGCACCGCAGGCTCTTGGTCCGGGACGGCCGCCTTCTCTTTGCCGTTGCCGTTGCCGTTCGTCGTGGCCGTTGCCGTTCGTCGCGTGCTCGAGCGCCGTTGCCGTTCCGTTGCCGTGGCCGTTGCCGTTCGCGTTGCCGTTGCCGTTCGTCCGTTGCCGTTGCCGTTGCCGTTGCCGTTCGCATGGCCGTTGCCGTTCGTCGCGTGCTCGAGCACCGCAGGCTCTTGGTCCGGGACGGCCGCCTTCTCTTTGCCGTTGCCGTTGCCGTTGCCGTTCGCGTGGCCGTTGCCGTTCGTCGCGTGCTCGAGAACCGCGGGCTCTAGGTCCGGGACGGCCGCCTTCTCTTTGCCGTTGCCGTTGCCGTTGCCGTTGCCGTTCGTCGTGGCCGTTGCCGTTCGCGTGGCCGTTGCCGTTCGTCGCGTGCTCGAGGACCGCGGGCTCTTGGTCCGGGACGGCCGCCTTCTCTTTGCCGTTGCCGTTGCCGTTGCCGTTGCCGTTCCCGTTCGTTGCGTGGCTGTTGCCGTTCGCGTGGCCGTTGCCGTTCGTCGCGTGCTCGAGCACCGCGGGCTCTTGGTCCGGGACGGCCGCCTTCTCTTGCCGTTGCCTTGTCGTGGCCGTTGCCGTTCGTGGCCGTTCCCGTTCCCGTTCGTTGCGTGGCCGTTGCCGTTCGTCGCTGGCCGTTGCCGTTCGTCGCGTGCTCGAGCACCGCGGGCTCTCGGTCCGGGACGGCCTCCTTCTCTTTGCCGTTCCCGTTCCCGTTCTCCGTTCGCCGTTGCCGTTGCCGTGGCCGTTCTTCGCCAGCTCAAGGGTCGCGGGCTCGCTGTCGGGTAGGGCTACCGCGTCACTGCCGTGTCCGTCGCCGTCGCCGTGACCGTTCTTGGCGAGTTCGAGAGTCGCCGCCTCCCTTGCGGGGACGGTCTCCTCTTCTTTTCCGCTTCCGTTGGCCGTGGTCGGCTGCTCCAGGGTTTCCGAGTCGCGGCCGGGAGCGTCCGCGTGAGGCGCTGGCTCCAGTACTTCCTCGAGAGGCTCCTCGATTGCTCTCGTTTTCGGCCCGACGGACACGAGGTGTCTGATGTCCCGGGTAGCCGATTTCCACACTCGTTAGCACGACACCGAGAACCGGAGCGTGCATCCGACGTAGAAGTTCGCCAGCCCGCTTCGCGTCTTCGAGTTTTGTCTCAGCGCAGTCGCCCACAACGACAACCACATCCATGGCCTTGGAAAGAGCCTCCGCGTCGTGATACGCCAGGACGGAAGGTGTTTCAACAATGACCACATCTGCCAGGTCTCTTGCAGCTCGAATAATGCCCGGCGCACGGACTACCAATTGAGCGCTGTTCGCCACAAACTCACTCAACGATACGGTCGAAACATTCTCGACAAGGGTCTGTTGCATCCGAACGGCAAGATCCACGGAAGAAACGTCCGTGGCGAGATCACTAGGAGCCCCAGAACTCTCGCTCGCCCGGACATCGAGAGTGCTCATCACAAGAACCCGAAGGCCCGCTCGGGCATAGGACGCAGCCAGGTTGGTCGCAACGACAGATCTGGCCGTTTCTTCCCCTGGAGATACCACCATCACGACTTGACGGGTATTGAGAGGTTCGTGACCCGGTTGATCCGCCACATCGGAGTCGGAAACTCCGATCTTGGTTGAACCCAGTGGCCGAACCTCGTGTTCTCCTGCGTCATAGACAAGATCGCCGGCCAAGTCTTCCAGTGCGACCGCCATCCGAAGCATCTGGAACGACTCAGCTACCGGAGAACCCGCCGCATTCGGTGAACTCAGAGCCCAACTGCTGGACTCACCGTTCCTCTTTGAGGGGAGCGGGATTTCCGCGACAACCGGGAATCCGAAGTTGCTCGCAGCTCGGGAGGCATCGCGCAGTCGCTTATCGAGGAGTGCCAAGACCAGGACCAAGCCCGCACCAATGGCTGCGCCAATTACGAATCCTCCGAGCAAACGAACCTTTTTGCTCGACGTGGCTCCGCTAAGTGTTTTGCCTCCGGCCCTGGTCGCGCTAGCCGCGGAGGCTGATCTGATGATCTGGTACCCAGTGTCCGGAGGGGCAAGCAGCGATTGCTGGTTGGCCTGTGCTGCCGCCAACTGTGCAGTCAGGTTCGGCGGTACTTTTGATCCGTTGGCTGCGATCTCCCACTTCAGGTTGTTGATGGTCTGCTGGACTTGTTGGAGCTGGGCACCCTGCGTCGACGAGACCAGTCCACTGATGTAATCGCCGATGGCCTTGGCCCATGCATTGGTGAACGCTGCCGATTTTGCCGGTGTTGGCCCGGTCGTGACCAGGGCCACCTGTCCGGCGATCCCAGTCCTAGGAGCCGGGCCGGCGGCATATGTGGTCAGCTCATTCGCCGGCGCGGTAATACCGGCAGCCTTAGCTGCTGCTGCGATTACAGACTGCTCCCCTGAATAAAAGACAATCTGTTGAGTCGTGATCCCCGCACCTAACCCATTCGTATTCCTGGCGGATGGGGGTGGGGCTCCAACGACCGCAGTTGTCGTCCACTTCCACGCGGAAGGCGAAACCTTGGCAGCCGAAGGCTTTGCCGATGCCGGAATCAGCAGGACGGCGGCAAGCGCGCACACGAAGCCCAAGGCGACGGGCAACCACCATCGCTTGAGAAGCACCCCTCCGTAGTTGATTGGCTCCATCCGCCCGTTCCCCATCCCTTGCTCGACAGGCGCAACATACCTCAAACTGATTTCGAAACGAACTCCGAAAATGCCGCCTCAGGCGAGACTATCCCTAAATCGATCCGAATTGTCAGGCGGTTGCTTTTCGACCCCAAGTCGGGGTCGCGTCCTCCGATTCCGCACAATCGATCTGGCGACAAGACCCAGTGGGAACGGGTAGTGCCATCAGCCCTGGGAGAACCGGATGCACTTTTGTCCAGGTGGAGCCGCACCTCTTTGTTCCGGGAGTTAACGGTCTGTAAAACTCGGCTCGCGTCGACGTACAAGGGGTGGGCTTCCCAATCGAGCAAAGGAGAGCCAGGTGCCCGGCAAGGTGAGCGACCTGAACACTCGCGCGGCCGATGTCGTGGCCCAGTCGACCAGACAGACCCCCAAGCGCAAGAAAGACCCGGCAGCAGTTGCCAGAGGGCGTCTGGGGGGCCAGGCACGCGCTAGGAACACGTCGCCAGAAGCCCGTAGGAGCGACGCCCGAGAGGCCGTAAATGCCCGTTGGGCTGCGGAAAGGTCCTTGCGGGAGACCGCTCTCGGGTAGCTCACTCGCAAAGAGCTAGCGCCGCCTTAGGGTCCAGAACCCACTCGAGTCGGTCAGCAAGAACTCGTTGTGAGCCCGCGCAGGGCGCTCTTCAGGGGTTCGGGCCCAATCCCGGCTCTCCCGGGTGACCGCTTTATCAACAGAATCCCAATTCTCTGCGACCCTGCTGACCATAAAACCCTGTTCAAGAGCTCTACGTACCACTTTTTCCCAGTATATCCCCTCTACGTATCATAGTCACTATGAACCGGTTGAGCATGGAGGCCAGGGCGCAAGTGGTCTCCTGTTTGGTCGAAGGCATGAGCATTGCCTTGACAGTGGAAATGACGGGCGTGTCGAAGAACACCATCGTCAAGCTGCTGGTCGACCTGGGCGTGGCGTGCAGCCAGTACTTGGATCGGTCCCTGCGGAACCTCCCATGCAGGGTGGTTGAGTGCGACGAGATCTGGTCGTTCGGCTCCCCGAGGACCAAGCACGTTCCGATCAACCACGAGGGCGAGTTCGGATTTGGGGACGTATGGACGTGGACCGCCCTTGACGCCGACACAAAGCTCGTCCCGTCGTGGCTTGTCGGCCGGCGAGACAACCGGGATTGCTTCGCCTTCCTGTTCGACCTGCGATCACGAATCGCCCCAGGTCCCGCCCAACTCACCACTAATGCCCGGTCGTCGTACCTGTCCGCGATGGAACCTCTGTTCAATGCTGACCGGTCTCACTACGCCATGCTGATCGAGATGTTTGGCGGTGATGTCCACGATCTCCGCCGGTCACCTCCCGCTCACACCGGGATCACACGCGAGATCCTCACCGGCGTCCCCGATTCCGAGCGGATCTCGACCTCTGACCTGGAGCGCACTGGCTTGACCACGAGAATTGGGGTCCGCCCGCCCACCAGCGTTACCGACGCCTTCAGAAGGAAGGTGGAAAACCACGCGGCGGCTATCTCGCTTCACTTCATGGCTCACAATTTCACGCAGCCGCTTGCGACCCTCTCCAAGACCCCAGGATCGGGCAATCAGATCACCCCAGCCATGGCCGCTGACGTAGCGGATCACGTCTGGTCCGCCAGAGAAGTCGCCGCACTGCTCGACTAATGGGTGAACCTCCAGGCACAGCGAGGCCGGACCCTGATCGGCGGGCCAGGAAGCGGCGTTACGGGAGGCCGACCGGAGCACTGCTGTCAGATCCTGCCCGGCTGTCTCCGAGGAAGTCGGTCATGGCTCTTGCGATGCCGGCCTTCGAGCATCAAGTCCTGGACGATCGGCGAGGGTCAAATGGGCATATGCGCCACGATGACGATCAATCGATGACCGCGTAGCCAAGGGCTTCGTAACGCCGAAGGCAAAGCCCAAGGTGGTAGTCGGAGCGAGCTCGATGGTTGCCGCCGTTTCGACCTCCGGCGTCGGAACGAAAACCGCCCTCAGGAAATTCGACTGCGAGCCGACCGAATAGCGAGTGTTTCCGAAACATCTGCTCAGAGCGCGTAAGTCGCAACCAGAGACGATCGCTTCGTCCGAAGGTTCTGAGCCGACGGCTCGAATTCGGATGGCCCCAGGGTCTGCGTGCGCTCAATCATGGACTGCTTGGGATCTCGAGAGCTTCGACAGGAGGACTGCAATGACTTTCCTCCTAGGCCCTCACTACACCACTGGTTCGACTGGGGAGTTGATCGGCGGCCATGGGCCCCAAGACCAGAAATCGACTACCCGCAACAGGAACGGCCTTGCTCAAAAGAGGCAAACCGATCTGTTGCCGTGTGAACCTGCCCCAGCGGAAACCTGCCTCAAACCGGAGGCGGTGCGCCGGCTTTCAGAGAACGAATCTCGAGGTCACTGCGGCCCGGAAGCCGTTCCGGCGTCAGCCATTGTAGGTTCTGGCTCTAAGTGGTTCTTTGGACCCACCTGGGGTTTTTCGACCGATCTCCGAATGTCGCGCGAACCGATTCGCATGTTGGTCAGGGCCACGCCGATCACGGGCGCGCCAATCCGCCGTAGAAGGTCTCCGGATCGTTTTGCCTGATCGAAAGTTGTTGCCAGGCATTCCCCAACGACCAAAACAACATCGACCGAGGGTGCCAGTGCCTCGGCGTCGTGGAAGCCGAGAAGCGGAGGCGCTTCGACGAGAATCACGTCCGCCACGTGTCGGGCTGCCTCCAGTACCGCCGGCCCCCGCAGGGCGAGTTGTCCGCTGTTCGCGATGAATGGAATCAGTGGGACGGACGAGACATTTGCCAGAGGCGAAGGCCTCAAGGCTGCTTCAAGGACTTCTGGAGCGATCGGTGCCATCGGATCCTCGCCCCGAGGGCTTGCGCGATTGCTGGCGTGAAGGTCGTGGGTGCTCATCACGAGCACCCGCTGCCCGCCGTCAGCAAAGGTGGCCGCAAGGTTGGTGACGACCAGAGGACGGGTCGCTTCAGTGCCGGCTGAAACGACCATGATCACCTGCCGTGCCGCTGAGCGAGGACTTCTCGACTCGGAGGCGAACTCATCGTCGTTACTCGTTTGGGTGCCCGAGGCAACCTCTTGACCGTTCCTCCCACGACCGCGTTGGGGATTTCCGACTTCCTCGATATCGGGACGGAGGGTCCATGGCGCCAAACAGCACCGACATTCTCAACATCCGGTAGGCCTCAGCCGTTGGTGTGCTGGCGCCGCTGAAGACCGATACCACGCCGGCGCCGTTCTCTTTGGATGGGATTGGGATCTCCGCTACCACCGGGAAGCCGAACGTCTCCTCCGCACGCGAACTTCCTCGAATGCGCTTGTCGAGCATCTCGAGCACGAGGACGATTCCGGCCGCCAGTACCAACCCAATCAAGAGACCGGCGAAACCTCGAACTGGCCTGCTGGATCCGATGCTGCCCAACGCCCCGCCAGTCTTGATTGCCGAACTGGCCTCAGCCGGCTGCAGAACGAGGTACCCAGTCGACGGAGTAGCAGTCGCGAGGGCTTGTTCCTGCGACAATGCATTGTTCAGTTGATTCTGGAGGCCGGCAGATATTCTTGCCTTGCCAAGCGCGGCGATCTCGGCCTGAAGCTGGCTGACCTTCTGTTTGGCAGCAGCCAATTGGCCCTGGTTGCGCTGCCCGACCAGGCTGCTCATGTAGATCCCGAGCTGATTCGCGAAAGCATTCGTAAATGCGGCAGAGCTACCTGGCGTGGCTCCCGTACCGCTGAGCTTGATCGTCCCGGTGGCGGCGGCCTTCTTCGCCGCGTCGGCGGTAACGGTGATCTGACTCTCCAGTTCGGACAGCGATCCCGTACGCCCCACCTGCTTTGCGGCGGCCAATACCACCTGGTCAGTGCGGGCGTAAAAGGTAATTTGGCTGGTGGTGACACCACTCGCCAGCGCCCCGTTGGCTCCCTGCCCAGGCGGGGAAGCGCCGACGATGGCTGTTGTGCTCCAAGTCAAAGGGCTCGAATGCCGGGAGTGGCTCACCGGAGCCGCTAATCCGGCCACGAGCCCCACGAGGGCCAGCGCCAACAGAAGCCACCAGCGGCGGAGGAGCGCGCCTCCGAAGTCAACTGGCTCCATGCGCCCCCACCTCTCCTCGCTCCCAGATACTCCGTTCGGCGAACCCGCCGAGGGGGGCGTTGGCCCACATTCTGCGATCTATCAGCTGCAACGCCCTCCAGCCGAGGCCTGCAGGATACATCTCGAAAATTGGCATTGGCTATCGGGGCGTGTGACCTGCGCGGAACGCGGTTAATCAGGAGGATTTGTGCGGAAGCGGGTAGAAATGCCCGCGACCAGCCCATTCCTGGTGGGCGTGCCTTCAACGGTGACACCTCCGTGAAGACGCAATGAAAGGTAAGTGACAGAGCGCGCACGCCCGGAGGATTTCGAGCGTGCGCGGTCTATCTTGTCCGCATGCGGCTGCGAGTAGCCGTGTTCGGGCTTCACCGAAACAACCATCGCTCCGCCCGGCGCTTTGCCAGGAGGGCGAAACCATCGAGCTGCGTACCGAGGTTCACCCCAAGCGCCTTCAAGATCGCCGTGTCGATCGATGAGGATGAACAGACCCACGAGCCCAATCCTTCGCCGAGGCAATGACCAAGAACCTTCTGCCGGACCACCCGGCGCCCTCCGCCACCACCACACCCCGTCTGCGCCTGATCACCACAAATCGTTCCGATCGCTCCCAGTCACCGGACACGGCCGACGAATTGGGTCAAAAGTCACTGAAAAATAGAGCCAAAAGTCATTTGAGAGGTCGAAAAAGGATCCCACGGAGCCCAGCTGCCGTCACTCAGGGCGAGGTGCCGACGCCGAGTCGGGTTTCAAGGAACGACAGCTAGTGCGCGGTTTCCTATGGGCCGTGGCCAGACTGACCGTCTGCGTGATAAGAGTTACAGGCAGCAAAACCGGGAGTTGGTCGGAGCACGGGGTTCTGCGGAAGCAGAGCAAGAGGGGGACGTCAGATCGACCGCACATTGGCGCGTTGCTCGCCACTTTTAGTGGCGGCATCGAGGGCTTGGGGGTGCGGATGGACGTCTGGGGGGCAGTATCGAGGTCGCGTGGACACCACGCGACGACGGGCGGGAGGCCGTTATGAGCGAGAGCAGCGTTGCCGCGCGCGCGAGCCGAGTGCGAGCCCGCCTGTTGTTCCTGTTACTTGACGCGATTTCGGTGTGCGCGGGTTACGGACTGGCGGAAATAATCTATTTCCGCCACAGGCCACCTGCGGACTATTGGCATCACTTCGCGTTGTTTCTCGCCGTCGCGGTCGTCGTCGCGCTGACAGCCAACCATCGCTTTGGGCTCTATGAACGCATGTGGCGCCATGCCGGAGCGCAGGAGGCCAGCCAACTGTGTCTCGCCGCGATCATCACAATGGCGATTTTGCTTGTTTTCGACCTCGTCTGGCGCATGTACCGTCCGGAGCTCGTTCCGCTCAGTGTGGTCGTCGTCGGGTGCCTGTTCTCCACCATCGGTATGGGGATCATCCGATTCCACTCGCGATTGTTCGCGTGGCAACGGGGATCCCGGCAGATGGGTCTCAGGGTCGCAATCGTCGGCAGCTTCGATATGGGCGCGGCCGCCATTCGCGAGATGCAGAGTTGCCCGAGCGCTGGGCTCATTCCGGTCGCAGTATTCGACGACGACACCCGCGCTCACGGTCTTTCCCTTCTCGGGGTCCCTGTCGTCGGCAAGATCGCCGACATTCCGGACGCCACGAGCCGCTACATGCTTCAGCAGGTGCTGTTGGCCATCCCGTCCCCGGCGCCTGAACTCGTGGAGGAGGTACTCCGGGCATCGGAGCAGGCGGGTGTTGCGATGAAGGTGCTTCCCGGCATGCACAACCTCATGAGTGCCCCTACGCAACTTGAGACGGTTCGACAAGCCCGAGAGCCGCGGATCGAGGACCTTCTCGGTCGGACACCGGTCGCCGAGGAACTCGACTCCATCCGGCCCGCTTTGGCCGGGCGGCGGGTCCTGGTCACCGGTGCTGGCGGCTCCATCGGGTCGGAGATATGCCGCCAGATATCGGGCCTCAAACCTGACCTTCTGGTACTCCTTGACCACGACGAAACGCACCTGCACGACACCGCCTCCACCATCCTCGGACCGTGCGAGCAGGCACTGGTTGATATCAGGGATCGCACGGCTGTTTTCGAAGTCTTCAACCGCTACCGCCCAGAAATTGTGCTCCACGCCGCGGCCCACAAACACGTGCCCGTACTTGAGGCGTACCCGGTGGAAGCGGTCAACACGAACGTTTTCGGCACCCTGAATGTCGTGGAGGCCTGTGCCGAGGTTGGCGCGGAGCGGTTCGTCCAGATTTCGACCGACAAAGCGGTGCAACCAACAAGTGTCATGGGTGCATCAAAGAGCCTGGCCGAGCAGGTCGTCCTCGCGAACTCGCCGAAGGACGCGGCCTACTGCGCGGTTCGCTTCGGAAATGTGCTCGGCAGCCGCGGCAGCGTCATTCCGACGTTCGCTCGACAGATCGCGAATGGTGGCCCCGTCACGGTCACCGACCCCCGGATGACCCGGTTCTTCATGAGCGTCGCAGAGGCAGTCCAGCTCGTCTTGCAGTCTGCAATGCTTTCCCGAGGTGGCGAGATCTTCATGTTGGACATGGGACAGCCTGTTCGGATCATGGACCTGGCACAGCGCATGATCCGCCTGTCGGGCTACCAGGTTGGTGTCGACATCCCAATCGAGATCACCGGGATACGCCCAGGTGAAAAGCTCGACGAAGAGCTCTGCGAGCCCGACGAGCAAGTGCTGAGCACCAGTCATCCGTACATCAACCGGCTCGCTCCGGTCCCACTCCCACAAGAAGAGCTGAGCATGAGGCTGACTGGGCTACAGGACGCAGCCGTTCGCCGGAATGACGACGCCGTCCGCGCGTCTGCTGTTCCGTGCTGTCTCGGCTCCGGTCGACGATCAACCCGAACTCCCAGCGGCGAATGTCGCTGCAGCCGAGCCGGAAGTGATTGGTCCTGTACCGATGACCCAGAATGGACTTCCCCCGGTCATTACGGCCCCCGCGTGAGGATGGCTCACGGCAGGCGGGGTATGAACTCCAAGACCTCGCCCCCAGGGCCGTCATAGCGGGCTAGGGCCTCGAGAGGGATCCCGTTCGCTTCCACTCGCTGAATTGCGCGCTGAAGAACCCGCCGCAGTTATGGTGACGATCCTCGACGCCGTCGAACTGCGGGCTCGTTGAAGGTTACGCACTCTGTGTCTTCGGCACGCGGAACCGGGTGTGGCGCCCGACCACCGACGGACTCTGAGCTGAAAGGTACTCAACTGGATCATGATGGGCGAATCGACCCATCCGTGCTTGATATGCACTCGACTGTCGGGGAGCTGGCTATGAAGGTGATCGTGACAGGCGGTGCAGGATTTATCGGCGCAAACCTGTGCCGAATGCTCTTGGTCGAACCAGCTGTCGAGACTGTGATTGTGATCGACGATTTGTCCACGGGCCGTCGGGAGAACCTGGAAGGCCTCGACCGTGTCGAACTGGTTGTGGGTTCGATTCTCGATTCCACTCTCCTCGCCAGGCACTTCGATGGAGCAGACGCTGTGGTCCATCTGGCGGCGCAGACCGTCTGTGCCACGGTCACTTGCCGATCCGATGGCTACCCACTCGGTGAATGCGACCGGCACCATGAATGTCCTCGAGGCAGCTCGTGGAAGCGGGGGTCCACAGGTGATCGTGGCCTCGTCCTCTTCGGTTTACGGTGCCAATCCGGCGCTCCCAAAACGAGAGGACATGGCGACCCTTCCGGTGAGCCCTTACGCGGCGAGCAAGCTCGCTGCCGAGGCGTACGGCTTGTCCTACCGAAGATCGTTCGACCTCCCGGTAATCGCATTTCGCTTCTTCAATGTGTTTGGCCCACTGCAACCAGCCGACCACGCCTACGCAGCCGTGGTGCCATCGTTTGTGTCGTGGGCGCTACGGGGTGAACCATTGCAAATCCATGGAGACGGTCTACAGACGCGAGATTTCACGTACGTGGGCAACGTCGTCGAAGTCTTGGCAGAATGCGTTCGACGACGGATTTCGAATGCTGAGCCGATCAACCTGGCTTTTGGGTCGCGGGTGTCGCTGCTCGCCGTCGTCGAGCTTCTGGAGAAGATCCTTGGGGTCGAACTCACTCGTCAACACGTAGCGCCTCGACCCGGCGACGTACGAGACTCACAGGCAGATCAAGCCGCTTTCCGACAGCTGTTCTCCGATGTGGACGCCGTCAACCTGGAGGAGGGGTTACGCGCCACCGTCGACTGGTTTCGAACACTTCGGCCAACTCCTTAACCTGTGCTGCCACCAGTCCACGGTTCACTTTGTCCGGGCCCGCTCTCCGAATGGACTGGGCGAGTTGTTTTCACTCGGCCGGCGTTCTCGTCCGAATTTGACCTGCCATACGGCGAACTCCTGTGAGTCCTACAGAAACCCCTTCCGGCAGTGAAGAGCGAGATACTGCACGGCAAGTGGTGCTCCTCGCAGGTCCAGGCGACACCACTGACATCGTCGCCAATTGGTTGGACGAGCACATCTTTCCCGTGACCGTCGTCACCGAAGAGTCTCAGTCTCGGGTGCAATTGACACGGAGACGGATCAAACGGATTCGGATGGATGAAGACTCTTGGGCAAGTCATCTTCGTCGCGATTGCGATGCCAGTGCTGCGGATTCGAGGGCAACAGCGCAGGAAGCAGATCATTTCCGAACGCAACTTGAATGACTCGGCTCGCCCGCCCGACTTCTGCGTTGACTCGATCAACTCTCCAGAGACGATTGAGCTTCTCGCGAGGTTGGAGCCCCTCGTTGTCGTGGTAAATGGAACTCGAATCATCTCGTCCCGGGTGCTTGACTCCATCAGTTGCCCCATCATGAACACTCACGCCGGCATCACGCCCCGCTATCGGGGCGTCCACGGTGGCTATTGGGCCTTGGCGGAGGGTCATCCAGAAGATGTCGGAACAACCGTGCACTTGGTGGACAATGGAATCGACACCGGTGGAGTCCTGGCAAGGGCACGCTTCGATACGACTCCAGCCGACACAATCGCCACCTATCCGTATCTCCACCTTGCGGCGGGGCTACCGCTGCTAGCCGACTCAGTTCGTACGGTCTTGGACGGACAGCAATTGGCTCCGATCGATGACGGCTCTCTACCGGTGGAGTCTCGACTCTTTACTCATCCCACGATGTGGGGCTACCTTCGACTTGTGGGCGACCAGGGGTGTCCGCTGAAACCGGCTCTGGATCAATGACCGGCACGCGCTCATGTCTCTCGAGAACTCTCCCTGACGTCTCATCGTTGCTACTGGTCCCGAGCGGCCGCCGAAATGAGACGTGGGATGAGCCAAGGCGTGAGCCACTCTCCGCCAGGTTCACTCAGATGCACGCCGTCAGCGGCTCGCACGGTGACACCGTCGACCGTTCGGTCGTACCGGCCTCGGGGGGACAGGTGTTGACCGAGATCGACCAACGTCACCCGCTTCGGATTCTCTGCGGCCACCTGTCGAGCTACAGCGTTGAGTGCCGCCACCCGCTCAGGTTCGGTCGGGCAGTCCGGCAGGGTGGCCGGAGCGGGAACACAACGTTCTGCTCCCGTTGAGTGCACGAACGGCACTGTGGCGATCGCCACGCGTCCGCCGAGGCTGGTCAGGATGCGGACGGCGGTTTCCATTTGCTGCTGGTAGTAGGTATCGAAGGCAGCTTGTCCCGGGGAAAGCCAACTGCCATCAACGAGGCGACTGGAGAGGTCCCAAGGCCCCACGACAAGGAGGGAGAGGCCCGGACGGTCCTCCTTGATATCGGCTTGATAGACGGCGGGCCACCCGGATCCTGTGGCCGCACAGGGCCCCACCACGGGTTGGTCGGCCCCAAGAGTGCTGCCAGGATTGCCCAACACGTCTCCTCGAGCCAAATCGCATCCGTCGAGTCCCCCGTCTACCAACGTGACACCGTAGGCCGACGCGTCGCGTCCGACGTAGAGCGCGAGGGTATGGGCAAAGGAATCTCCCACAACCAAGACCGAAGTCTTGATCACGGGCTCGGCGTTACCGGCTCTCGACGACCCACTGTCTCCCTGCGTCGACCGTAGCGATTACCGTTCGTCCGTTTCCCACGGCGAGGCAATCGTCCGGCGTCACGCACGTCACCCCCAGCAGGGTCTCTCCGGTGGGCGCCTTGTGATTGCTCCATGTCACCCCTCCATCGTTCGATTTCAGAATCGCTCCATTCGAGCCCACGGCGATGCAGCGAGAAGCCGTCGGACAAGCAATCCCATCGAGATTCTGGTTGGTGACTGCAGGGTAATGGAAGGACCATGTGGCACCACGGTCGGTCGATCGCGCCAGCAAACCATGGGCACCAGCAGCAACACATATCGTCCCAGAACAGGCAATGGCGTTCATGGGAGCAAGCGCCAACAGTGAGGCGGTCTGCACCTCGGCCGCCGACCAGTTGCTGCCGTCCTGGGTATATAGATCCTGTTCTGAGTTGCTCGTCACGGCGGCACAGCTGGGTTGGCGTACCGCAAGCAACGCCATCGATTACCGATGACCCGGATGCCACGTCATGCCAACTCTTGCCCGAATTGTCGGTTGCCAGCACCGTCCCGCCGTCACCGACGGCGTAGCAACGCCCGCTGCCCGGACAGGACACTGAAGACAGGGGTTCGGTAGTGCCGCTGCCAACGGACGTCCACTTCTGGTTTTCCTTCGCCGAAATCAGGATCGTGCCGGCATCACCGACCGCTATACATCGTGTGGAACTCACGCAAGCGACGCCATAGAGGTAGTGCCCATCTGAGTCCGACCGAGCTGACCAGGACTGTCCCCCGTCGCTGCTGACCATGATCTGTCGAGAGCCACCGACCGCGACACACTGGGTCGAGGTGAGGCAGGCCACGGCTTCAAGAGCTGCAGGTGGAACTGTTGTCGCCCCGGCCTCCTTCGCTGTCTGCAATCCGGGGAGACTGAGCGCGACCGCTGCTGCGGCCACCAAAGCAAGAGTCCTCGAAGTACCGACTCATGATGCGAGTCCTGCGCAGTCGTTGGACTGCACTGATTTCGGTCGGATTTTGACGGCGAAGCCGAAAGCGACCTCTCCGGGAATCTCGGCAGGAAGTTAGAGCTGCTCGAAACCACACGGGTGGCCTCTTCCACCGATGTCGCGCTGTTCGCTTCTTCAGCACCGCGTCTATACAGGTTCGATCGCTTGCCAGTACGAACACGGAATTCGACCTCGTTCCGCCCGCGACGTTCCACGTATCGCAAGTCCTGCGAATCCTCCTTGCCCAAACTCTTTCTCGATTCCAGAACGACTCAACCCGTAACCTCAAATCGATCAACTGAACCGCAATCACGGGCCGGATTCACCATGACAAGACCTCGCCAATTTTCGCTCAATTTGACTTTAGTTCGAGCCGATCCAGTATGTCCCTTCAGCTCGGGATTCGGTCGCCTTGTCTCGGAGTGAGCAATGCGGCAAGCTGAGCGTCCGTATTTGGATAGGGGAAGGATTCGGGGACCCAGCAATGGGGGGAAATCGGTGAATACGAACCTGAGTCTGGTAATTCCCGCGTTCAATGAGGGAAGTCGGCTGGCGAACGGCCTGCAGAGGCTGATGGCGTCGATTTCTCCGGACGATACCGAAATCATCGTCGTTGACGACGGAAGCTCCGACGACACCGCCGACGTAGCCCGGCAGCAACTGAAAGATTGGGCCCAGTCGTCCGTTGTATCTCTTGCTCGAAATCGCGGAAAGGGAGCCGCCGTCAAGACCGGCGTGATTCGAGCGCGGGGCGGCGTGATCGCGTTTGTTGACGCTGACATGGCAACCGATCCGAAGGATCTCAGTTACTTGGTGCGTGCCCTCAAACACAGCCACGTCGCCGTGGGTTCACGAGCGCATGATGCGTCGCTCGTGACCGAACGAGGAATCCATCGTGAAGTGATGAACCGGATATTTGGCACGTCGGTAGCTGCGATGACACACCTTCCTTACATGGATACCCAATGTGGATTCAAAGCATTTCGGGGGCCCATTGCCAAACTCCTGGTCCACGGCGCTCAAGTCAATCAATTCGCATTCGATGTCGAAATGCTGGATTTGGCCGCCAGGTTCGGTCTACGTATCGAAGAGGTCCCCGTACGTTGGACTGACGTTGCCGGGAGCCATGTCCGGCCCGTCCGTGACGGACTGCAAATGTTGGGGGACGTAGCTCGGATCCGACTCACGAGACGGAAGCCTCCCCCGGTTCAGGGTGTGATGATTTCCAGAGATCCCCATTGAGGCGGCGGGGACCCTCATCCAACCCCGCATCCGCACGGTGGATCTCATGATCAAATGGGGCGAAGGAACAGCGGTTTTCTTTCCTTGCCTTCCACCGACGGAGTCGCGTCGCGTCGCAAGAAGATTGTTCAGCGACCTGGAGTACAAGCCCACAACTGATGAGCGTAGAGTTCGGAGCACTATTTCATCCGATCTTGGCGACCGGAATCTTCAGTGGGGAGTTCTCGACGTGAAGGAGTTACGCCGATCGGTAGACCTCTTCCAGGGCTTTCGCCACGAAGCAACGGATCCGGAGACCTTTTACCGCTTTCTCGCTGAAGATGCCGTGACCGATGTCGGCAGATTCTGTCAACTTTCTCATTCGATTGTCCTGGACGTCGGGGGCGCGTCGGGATACGTCGCCGATGCCTTTCGCCAGGTCGGAGCGCGCGCTTACACGGTTGAGTACAACGTCGATCAGACAACGGAGCACGGTCGGCAATTCGTAGGCGGGATTATGGCCGATGGTCGCGCGTTGCCTATCGCCAGCGGCGCAGTCGATGTGTGCTACTCGTCAAACGTCTTGGAACATGTGGTGTCTCCGGAACAGATGCTGTCGGAAATGGTCCGCGTAGTAGCGCCGGGTGGGGTCATTTACCTCAGCTTCACGAACTGGCTCTCCCCATGGGGGGGGCACGAGACGTCGCCGTGGCATTACCGAGGTGGTGAATGGGCAGCCCAACGATTCGAACGAGTCACAGGCGCTCCGCCAAAAAACAGATACGGAGAGAGCCTTTTTCCTTTGAGCATCGGCGAAGTGCTTCGTTGGTGTAAGTCGAGCCCCAACATCGAGGTCCTCGATGCTTTCCCTCGGTACTACCCACGCTGGACCAAGTGGATCGTGAGGCTGCCGGGTCTGAGGGAGATTCTAACCTGGAATCTCGTGGTGGTTATGCGCCGGACCGGGGCCGCGATTTCCGCGACGTCGCTGTGATCTAACGTGACCGCCTACGTTAGACGGTCCAGTTGGCGAAGGATCCGGCACCGTGACATTGCCATCGTAATTTCGACGGCCGCCGGTCGCTTCTCCTCGAGTGCGGAGTTTCGATGCGCATAGCGTTCATGAGCTGGCGTGATCTCGCGAACGAACAGGCCGGCGGGTCCGAAGTCTTCATTGATCGGCTCGCTGTTGCTCTCCTGGACCTGGGTCACGAGGTTGCCCACCTCTGTGGCGGTCCAGTGGGCGTCAGGCCTTACCCCGTGTTCGACATGGGGGGCACCTTCACCCAATATGCAAGAGCTCCCTTCGTGCACCACAGGGTGGCGCGGGATTGGGATTTGTTGGTCGACACGGAGAATGGAATCCCCTACTTCTCGCCACTGTGGCGAAGCAAGCCGATTCTTGCATGTGTTCATCACGTTCACAGCGAACAGTGGGACCAGCGATTTCCTGCTCCTTTGGCCGCCGCCGGGCGTTTTGCCGAGGCGAAAGTCATGCCACTCGTCTATCGACGGGTGCCATTTATCGCAGTCTCTTCGTCAACTGCCCAGGCCCTTGAGGAGATTGGAATCGAGAGGAGGAGGATTCATGTGCTGCACAGCGGCGTCGACCTCCCCTCCGTGACCGTGGGAGAGCGATCAGCGGAACCACTCTTCATCTGTGCGGGGCGACTCGTGCCACACAAGCGGATCGACCTTCTTCTTCGAGTGTGGGACCAAGTGAGACCTGTTGTCGGTGGCACCCTCGTCGTAATGGGAGACGGACCTGAACGCGCATCCCTCGAGGCTCTGGCCGGCGAAGGTGTCGTGTTGACCGGTCGAGTGGACGAGGATGAGAAGTGGCGCTTGCTGGGTTCGGCATGGGCTCTTATCCACCCTGCCCACCATGAGGGGTGGGGTATCGTCATTATCGAGGCGGGGTCAGTCGGCACCCCGGCACTCGGATTCGCAGTCCCGGGCGTGAGAGATGCGATCATTGACGGTGAGACGGGGGTATTGGTTAATTCTGAGGCCGACCTTGTTCGACAGTGGATCGAATTAGCCAAAGATGACTCCTTGCGAAATCGGTTATCAGAAGGTGCTCGACGCCACGCTTCGAACTTTCGCTGGGACCAAGTAGCTCGCGACTTTTTGGCAATTGCCAGCAAGATCGTCAGTCCGACCGCGGAGCCGGGCGTATGACTGACCTCCGCCAAATGAGGCCTTCGCAATCGACCTCACCAATTGAGGCCGAGCTGGCCAGCGATCCCCGTATCGAGCCATTGAGTCGTTGGTATCTGGCCGGATTAGCCGGATTCTTTCTTATCGTCGCCTTCATTCAGGCCCCGGGATTGATCATCTTCGACTCGAAGCTTCCCGTCATGATGGCGCCTCTGGCTTGGATGCAATCGTCACTGCATCTGTGGAATCAGTCTGTGAATTCAGGATCTGTTCAGGCCGGAAATTTCGGGTACCTCTTCCCGATGGCCCCGTTCTTCGAGCTCATGCACATTCTGCAGATCCCGACCTGGTGCGCCGAAAGAATTTGGTTAGCGCTCTTGCTTACCATCGGGGCTTGGGGCGTGGTTCGCCTGGCCGAAGCACTGGGAATCGGAATCCGCTGGGCACGTTTGCTCGGAGCGCTGGCGTACTGCGTGGCTCCCATCGTTGTTGATTGGACCGTGAACTCAGTCGACCTGCTGGCCGTCGTGTTGCTGCCTTGGGTGTTGCAGCCCCTCGTCGTTGGGTCCAAGACGGGATCGACGAGACGGGCAGCCGCCAAGTCGGGCCTTGCGGTCGCACTGATGGGGGGAGTAAATGCCACAGTCATCGTCTCAGCGCTTCCGCTTGCGGCGATATGGCTGTTCACTCGGGAACCCGGGCCCCGACGCAAGTCGTTGATGGGATGGTGGGTGGTATGCGTCGTCCTGGCTTGCTTCTGGTGGACCGCCGCGACACTTCTGCAGGGAAAATACGGATACAACTACCTTCCGTATACGGAAACACCCACCGTGACCACCTCCACGGGTTCTGTTTTCGATGGGCTTCGTGGCACATCGTTCTGGCAGAACTTCGACGACATCGGCGGACCCCTGATACCTGGCGGATGGACGCTCGTGACGTCCAGCATTGCCATTCTGGCAACGGCCCTGGTTGCCGCCCTCGGTCTCGCCGGATTGACCCGGCGGATCCCCGAACGACTGTTTTTGGTCGCTGGATTGAGTTTTGGCGTCTTCGTAATCGCGGTCGGTTATGGGGGACGCCTAGGTGGGCCGTTTTCTACGAGCGTCATAGATGTGCTGCGTGGAGGCCTCGGACCTCTCCGGAACGTTGCAAAGTTTTCGCCCCTTGTCTCCCTTCCATTGGCGTTGGGGTTGACTTCGCTGGTCTCGACGGTCTCGCTCAAGACCGGAGATAATCGATGGCCCGGTCGACTCATTCAACGTCGTTGGCGCACGTTGATCGGAGCGCTCGCCGTCACGGCGGTCGTTTTTGCAGCAGTACCGTTTTGGCAGCTACAGCTCTATCCATCAGGCGGATTTGCGGCGATCCCCAGCTATTGGTCACAGACCGCCAATTGGCTTGACAGCCACCAAGGGCATCAGACCGCGTTGATCGTCCCCGGGGCAAACTTTGCTGAATACACCTGGGGTTCACCCCAAGATGAGCCTCTCTCCGTGCTTGCGTCCACATCTGTGACCGTCCGATCGATCATTCCACTTGGATCGGATGGCAATACGGACATGCTCAGTGCGGTCGAAGACGCCCTTTCTACCGGCACCTCGCAGCCCGGACTGGCAGAGTACCTCTCCCGATCTGGTATCGACTTCGTGGTCGAGCGCAACGACTTGAATCTAAAAGCGACGGGAGCAATCCCTCCCGCCCAGGTCCATCAGGTGCTCAACGAAACTGCAGGGCTAGTCCAGGTTGCCGCCTTCGGACCATACCTTCCCCGCTCCCAGGTCGCACAAGGTCGTCTGCCCGTTTACGACTCGAAGTCATACGTGCATCTTCGTTCAGTGGAGATTTACAAAGTCGAGCCACCCGTATCCGAAGTCCAGTCATTTCCCGCCTCCGATCCGATCGTTGTAAGTGGGTCAAGCGGTTCGTTGCTGCCGCTGGCAGGGGCTGGTGTCCTTAGTGGGCGGGCAGCGGTTCTGGCTGACGACTCCCACGCGGCCGGCGCTGCGTCCAGCGCCGGCGCGACCTGGGTAATCACCGACGGCAATCAACGACGGGCTACCGCGTTCGGGCAGGTCGAAGACAACGTCTCCTATCTTCTTGGCGCGAGACAGGCGCCATACCACTTCCCTCCACTGACATACGGAACGTTGGGGCCAAGCGATGCACAAACCGTTGCGGCACCCACCGGAGCAGCGCTTGTGGCTGCAAGTACCTACGGTTCAACACCTCTCCATCTGGAGCCCTCCGAAGGTCCGGCGTCAGCGTTCGACGGCGACCCCTCGACTGCATGGGTGGCGTCATCCGTAAACCGGTCCGTAGGCCAGTGGGTGTCGATCACGTTCGATCGTGAGGTCCCACTGACATCAATCGCTATCTCTCCATTAAGTGGCTCTGCACAACGTCCGAGGATCGAGCGAGTGACGATCAAAACCGATCGAGGACGCGTCGTCCGGAACATTCCAATGCGGAATGCACCCGTCACCGTCTCTGTGGATCCAGGAAAGACGCGGCATCTTAAGATCATCATCGACGCAACCCGGTCCAACAACAAACCCGCGAACCCACCTCAAGGTGCTGGAATCACCGACATTTCTATTCCCGGAGTCAACTTCAAGGCAGCTATGCAGCTGCCCACCGATGGACTGGCAGCCTTTTCTGGAGCAACCAGTAGCACACCACTTCTCAGCTTCAATGATCCGGTGACCAACCCGAATCTGAACTTCACCGGGCCGGTTGCAACCGTTGAACCAATTGAACGAAAGTTCATTCTGCCAAAAGCGATGCCCGTTACCTTCAGCGGGACCGCAGTACCGACCCCCAGTGGCTCGCTCCAGCAGTTGATAACAGGGCTGTCGTCCCCGCCCGACGCGGCGATTCAGATCTCTGCGAGTTCTTGGCTGCGCGCCTTGCCTCGCTTCGGACCGGACAACCTATTGGTGCAATCTTCAACGCCGTGGATCGCGGGCTTCAACGACACAACTCCCTCACTGACTCTTCACTGGAATGGCAACCGGTCGGTCAATTCGATCTCACTCGAGCTTTCTCGACAGGCCAGCCGGCCCACGGAGGTCGTCGTCTCCAGTCCAGTAGCAAGTCGGACCGTATTCGTCCCGAAGGAGGGTGGGGTCGTCTCCTTCCCCCCAATGACAACTAACTCCCTGACCATCAGGTTTGTCGCAGTCTCCTCGCGGTTTTCACACATTCCAACTGGACCACAAGCTGTCGGCTTACCTGCTCCACGCAAGGTGCGACTTCCAGTTGGCCTGTCCGCCATCGGGGTACCCGCTCTCCAGACCCGAGATGCTCCTTCGCGATCACTCTCGACTCCGGTGACACTGCCTTGTGGCACTGGTCCGGTTGTCAAGGTAGACAACGACTCTGTTGCCACTCAGGTCAGCGGCACACTGGGCGACCTCGTCAATCTCCGACCCGTGGTTCTTCGCGCGTGCAGCTCCCCGACGAACACGCTCGCATCTGGGCGCCATGTCATTTCGTTTCCAACAGGAAGTGCGTTCCGAGTCACCAGTCTGCTTGTAGGTCAATCAGACGGTTCGTCTTCTCAAGACAGCTCGCGCACTCTCCGCGTGACGTCCTGGACACCTGCAAAGCGAACGCTGAGAATCGGGACCGGACCTGCAACGTACGTTCAAGTCGCGCAGAACTTCAACCCTGGCTGGGTGGCGACCCTCGACGGTCGCACCCTAAAGGCGGTGAGCCTCAGCGGCTGGGAACAGGGCTGGGTTGTGCCAGCGGGGGTATCGGGTGTCATCACCATGAATTTCAGGCCGGATCAGACCTACCGTGTGGCCCTGTTGATTGGCGCGGTCTTTCTCTTGATTCTGCTCATACTCGCAATGACAAAGGCCAAGGGCTCGCGTAGCGCACCACTCCGACCGCGAGAGAAGCTCCCGCTGATCGTGTTGGCTGCAGCCGCCGCCGTCGGAGTCTTCTGCATCAGTGGCATTTTGGTTCTACTCCTTGTTCCCCTTGGGGCCATTACATATCGTTGGGGGAGCAGCGTCACCGCAGCTATCGCGGGCGTGAGTTTCACCCTTGCCGGCGTCATTGTGGCGATTCATCCAAATATCATCTTCGCGCTCGCAGCGAGATCAATCGGTGCGCCAGCGGAGCTTTGTGCTGTGATGGCATTCTGCGCGGCCATCAGTGCAGTTGTTGTGGAGGAGCGACAACAGCCATCTGCTGTCCTCTCGTCCGAGCCTGATGAATCTGGGACCTGATTAAACGCGACAAGCTACGCCTGCGACTCGCAGTCAAGTGCAGTTACGCCCCCACTCCGCACCTTACCTGCGAGACTGACCGGGGAGAAGATTGCTCAAACATCGAGGACGCCGTCGATTGAAGTCGTGTCATAGTGTTGTTGCGATCTCCCTTGCCTGCTGCGCCCATTGTTTGAGGCGGAGAACAGTCATCTGCGATCGATCGCTGAATGTCCAATGGAGCCTGTAGAGAGGACCATCCGACGTGGGCGTTGCCGCCAAGGCTGTCGTAAATCGAGTTCCAGCACGGCTCATGGTGCCCTTGATCGCTCGGCAATACCGCTATTTTGAGCCCGAGCTCGGCAGGCTCAATGAGTTCGTCCCCGAGGGTCGCGGAGCAGTCGATGTCGGGGTGTGGTGGGGCCCATGGTCGTGGTGGCTGGCCCGCCAGGTTCCAAGGGTGGATTCATTCGAACCGAATCCCGACTTCATTGCCCGCCTTGCGTCCGTGATGCCGACCAACGTGACCATCCACCCCGTCGCCCTGAGCAATATCACGGGGCGATCCAGCCTGTGGGTTCCACCCGGAGGGGCGATCTCAGGGGGAGGCGCCTCCCTTGAACCGCAAAGTCGAGTCGGTGCAGATTGGAGCCAACCACCGGTTGCGACGAGCCGATTGGATGACTTTGAGCTGGGAGACGTCGGGTTTGTGAAGATAGACGTGGAGGGTCACGAGCTCGCCGTGCTCCAAGGAGCTGCGGATCTGCTGAAGACCCAACGTCCTACATTGTTGATCGAGATAGAGCAGCACGCAGATCGCCAGGGTTCTTTAGACGAGGTACTCGAATTTCTAGGTGATTTCTCCTACCGCGGAGAGTTTCTACAGAAGGGGCGCTGGCGTCCGATTGGTGATCTGGATCGTCAGCGCACGAGACAAATGGCTGATCGCGTCGCGTCACACGGGTATGTCGTGAATCAGCTCCTCTACATTCGAAGTTACGTTCACAACTTCGTGTTCAAGCCTCTCTGATTCCCGGATCAGGCCGATCGCTTCCAACCCGAAATCCACAACGTCAGAGCGTGCTCAAAACACAGGCGGTGGTGCGCTGTACCGCAATCACCCCGTGGGTGGACAGACCACTTGTGCATCGCGCGTACTGGGCCGCATCTGGGTAGGTCTGGGGGTTGTCGACGTTGACTCGCCGCCACACCCAGGCATCGGCAACATGTCTGGGCGTCGCTCCGGTTGCCGATGAGATCAGTGCGGCCATCGCCGTGACGGAAGCAACTTGGTCGTAGCTCGGCAATTCGGGTTGGTCCGGGAGTACAACCGTTGTGACTCCCCACTCCGAAAGGGCTCTGTGGACAGCAACGATGTCGGATGACGAGACGTGCGGAAAGGAGCCGTAGGCGAAGGTGACCTTCGTAATGATGTTCTGACCTTGGTCTTCGCCGCTATTGTGCTTCGCCCCAACTCCGAGTCCACCGGACCCCACGATTGAATAGCCTTGCCCGCTGAGTGCATGCCACGTCAACGCAGCCTGCTTCCACCCGCTAGCCAGAAGGTGGCGTTCTCCGTCCGGAGTTTCCCATCTCACGCCTGTAGTCGTTGTCGTGAAGGGTGCAGGAAGGGCCAGGACGACCGGATGTCCAGGCAACCGAGGCGCGACCGCACGAAACCAAGTTGGGAGAGCAACCGCCTCGACCGTCATCGGGATGCTTTTCGCCACGTATGCGGCCGGCGGGGCCATGGCCACCACCGCCACCACAATGCCCGGCGAGAGCTCCACTCCACGAGTAGAAGGCTCTCCGCCGCAGCGACGCGCGCTCGGTCGGTGCCGTGTTTGTAGGCTCACCAAGTTGACGAATCGCTGATCGAGTGCGGTCGATAATGAGTGCGAGGACGACCGCAACTGACAAATACACAAAGAGAACGAAGTGGAGCAGGTACACGTTCTTTAGGAACGGAAGCTTTGCGAGCCAAGGACCCGAAGACGTGGCGAGGAGAAGCGTGACGACGGAAAGAGCTCCGAACAGCCACAAGAATCGGTCCTTCCACCAGACAATGAGTCCTCCCAGGCATACAAGGACGACTCCCACGCCAAAGTACTGGGAGGAGAGCATCGGGCCCTGATACGCGCCCACGATGTGTTGCCACTGCATGTCCTTCAGGGGGGCGAGCTGGGAACAAGGCATTGAGCGATCGAGGCCGAGAATGCGGTCAGCTGGAGGCCGGGGTGTGTGACGTCGGAAAAACGGGCGGGTCCGGCGAGTCCATACCAAGCCGGAATAGCCAGGAGACAAGGGATGTGAGAGCGGCCACAACACCGCCGGTGACGGCGTAACCTGCATGCTCACGCAGCGCTGCCGGGTTTCGTACCGCGGTGTAGATGACGATCATTGCGATTCCGAGAGCAGCCTCGACGATCGTGAGGGCCAGGATCTCCACGCCGACGAAGAACTGCGCGCTGAGTAAGAGCCCCAGGACGATTCCCACCAGGGCTGGACGTCGCTTTTGGCGGATCAACAGTTCATCCAGGCACAGGACCACCAACGGCGGGATGGCAACCATTATGAAGTCCACATGAGCCACGCCGAGATTGCTCACGACGAATGGCGAGAACCCATAGAACAAACCCGGCAAGGAATGCCGCCGGCATCCAAGACACCCATCGGCGCACCAAGGCGAACATGGCCAAGGCCGAAAGAACCGGACTGGCAGTGAGAATCACATTCACCGCGGACACCGGGCCGAATAACCAAGTGACCGGGGCCATCACGATGCCGTATGCGGCAAACACGAGATTTACGCCGTTCGGATAACCGATGGCGGTCGAGTAGAGCGGGTTCTGCCCATGAGCCATCGCATACGCCGGCCACGCCGTGTACCAAATTGTGGCGGACGTGTCGCCGCACCCACACGTCGTCACCGACGACGGATGACCGGTCCACACGTGAATCCACATGAGTACGGACAACAGAAGATATGCACTGCCGGCGATCAGATACGGCCGGACACGCGTCATCCAGTGTTTGGTTGTCGGCCGCTCACTCGCACTTGGCAGGTTGCCTTGATCGGCGGCAGACTCACCGGTAGGGGCCATCGATTGCATCGGAGGGCTGACGGCTGTCCCGCTGCCCGCGCCGGTGGGCGGCGATGTAGGGGTCGGGTCCATGACCGGGGCATTCTAGATGTCCTCATTGGCGGGAGTAGTGGCGGTCAACAGGGACCCGCCTCTCCCGCAATGCGCTTACCAGGCTTCTCGAGGGTGTGGATTCGGTCACGATTGATGACAAGATGGGAAGCCTCGCTCATCGTCTCGCCGGGCGATCTGAATGTCTCGTGACGGATGGTTCGGTCCTCAGCTCGCCACCTGTTGAAGGAGGAATCAAGTACGGATGATTCGCAAAGGCATCAGCTCGCCGTGAAGGACGACCCCTCCGCCGTGACAGCGCCGGGACCCATTGACCTGTACCTGGATCTGCTGGCGCAAGCTCTCACTCGGGCACTGTTCGAAGACGGTGATCGGATCATTGGCATTCCGACGAAGGAAGAAGCCAAAACGTGGGTCCGGCTTTTAGATCGGTTAGCCCCGGCTCTCGGCAGAGCGCAGATCGAGGTGTCCATCAAGCAGCCGTATTCGCGCAGCATGAGGGAGACAGGACGGGACTGGCCGGCGCGGGCCGAGACGATGTGCGGACTAAAGCGGCTCGCCAATGCCCGCGACTGCATCGAACGCGTTCTCTCCGACGGGATCCCCGGTGACATCATAGAAACTGGCGTGTGGCGGGGCGGGATGTCGATCTTTATGCGAGGAGTTCTCAAGGCATACGGCGTGACCGACCGCACCGTATGGCTCGCCGACTCATTCGAGGGCTTGCCCGCTCCTGACGTACACCGCTACCCCACCGACCGCGATCTGGACCTCAGCGACTGGAAGATTTTGTCTGTTGGGGTGGAGGAGGTGCGACACAATTTCGAGCGCTATGGCCTTCTTGATGATCAGGTCCAGTTCATTGTCGGCTGGTTCCGAGACACATTGGTAGATGCGCCCATCGGAGATCTCGCAGTCATACGGCTCGACGGCGATTTGTACGAATCGACCATTCAAGCTCTTGAGCCGCTCTATCCGAAGTTGGCGGCAGGCGGTTACTGCATCATTGATGACTACGGGGTGATTGAGAGCTGCAAGGACGCCGTGACCGACTATCGCCGAGCCCATGGCATCAGCGATGAGATCATCGACATCGACGGAGCCGGATTTTTCTGGCGAAAGTCCTCATAGTGGTGGATTTCAAAGGACAGCGGGCACTTCGACTCGTTCTGCGGCACCACGACCGCGAACCCCAAGGGACGGGCGCGCGTCATCGTGGCCCTCTCTCGACGGCATCGTTAGGATTCCGGGAATGGCGCCTGTTGTAAGCACGATGCGCTTCCCTCGGCAATACGCCGGCCATCTCTCCGTCGTTCACGGTCCGGGTTGCCGCCAGGGGCCCGGCGTCTCGCTCGGTGGCACCTGCAAGATCCCTTCCCTGTGAGTAACTTGAACCTGAGCGAAACGACTTCGGGCGGGTCCACTAGTTCGTGGCTCCTGGTCGTCGGTATGCACCGAAGTGGCACATCGGCCATAACCGGGGCTTTGGGAGCGCTCGGATTCAATACCCCCCATGCCCGCGATCGAAAGGGGTTTAGGCCCGAGAGCAACCCCGAGCACTGGGAGAGCCTCTCGCTTAGTGCCTACAACGACCATCTGCTTGCCAAGCTGGGTGGCAGTTGGGATGCGCCGCCGGATCTCCCCTTGAACTGGGAGTACGACGACGCACTCCTCGAACTGGGATCTCCCACGTCGATTCTGAACGCCGCGTATCCAGAACCCGGTCCACGTGTCTGGAAGGACCCTCGCTTGTGCCTTCTTCTCCCGCTGTGGAAAAGCGTTCTTCCGAGTCCTCTCGTCGCCGTATTTATTTGGCGATCACCACTGGCCGTCGCTCGATCCCTGCAGAAGCGCGACGGCTTCCACCTCGCCGAGGGAATCGCTTTGTGGGAGCGCTACAATCTCGCGGCATTGGGGAACCTTGTAGGTCGTCAATACCTTTGTATGCAACTATGAGGCGGTGCTGCGCGATCCAGCGATGGCCATGAACACAATGGCCGACTGGTTGGGTGCTCTGCCCCAGCTGTCTGGCAAGGCGAATCAATGGCACCGCGAGCAGTCGGCCGAATCGTTTGTTCATGTCAGCTCAGAAGCAGAGGAAGATGCTTCTGGCAGCGAGCTCCTGCTGCCCCAGCACCGTGATCTCGCCCTCCGGCTCTCGTCACTTGAAGGCGGACATCAACCCCTTCAGCTTTCCTCGCTCGCTCGCGAGTCTGACTGGACGACGGCACTTCTCGCAGCCCGGAATGGCAGCCGAATACACGGGCTTCAGGTTGAGCTTCAGAATACACAACGCGCGCTCGACCAGCTACGGGATTCGACAAGTTGGCGAGCCACAAAACCCTTACGCTCGGTGATTTCCGCCTTTCGTTCTGTTCGTTCACATCTCTCGAAACCGTGAAAGCAGTCACGCATATGTCCCATCGTTCCGCTGGCATCCATGTTTTGGCTCCGTCGCGCCGTTTGGTTGCCCTGGCCCTCGCTGCAATTTCGGTCCTGTTGCTTGCCGGATGCGGCTCTTCGGATCCGTTCCCTGTCGCGTCGCCCGCCGTCAGTTCGGCGTGTCATTCCCTCGACAAATACTTTTTGAATCAGTCGGCGCCACAGTCGGAATTGAATGCAGTGTTGAAGAAAGCAAAGGGATCCGGTGACCCAGTGTTGGAGAAGGAGGCACGTACCTATGAAGCGGCTGTCTTCCCGCTCAACCCGTCGAAAAAGAACGGGGCCTTTGCCAAGATGATCGGTCGCTGCCAGTACTACGGCATCGGTCCTAATGAGACTCCGTAGCCGTATCCACGGGTTCCTGGGTCGTCAACCGCTTTGCCCGGTCGAGTTCATTTCTCAGGGCAACGAGCCTGGCTAAGCCATATTCAGCGTCGGGTTCGAGATAGTTCCCTTCAGCCCATTCATTCCAGGACTTTATGAACAAGATCTGTTCCTCGGCTGGACCAGCCGTCGCGATCTCGATACCGCGTCGAACGTGGGCGCCAAATCGTTCGGGGGTCGATCCTGTGACAACCACACCTTCGTCGGCCGAGGCGCGGCGTGTTGTCCCAATTCGGATAGACGCCGGGAAACACACGGCCTCGGAGGTTTCCAGGGAGATCGGGAAGGGCGTCGGCATAGTGGAACCGTCTCGGATATCGCACTATTCCGTGGGCATGGAGTCGACTTCTGAACCGAAACCAGTTGTCTCGCAAGAACGGCAGCTTGTAATACGCGGCGGCATCAAAGCCGTCTTCTACATGAGAGTTGTAGTCAGACTCCCCCAGCCCTGCAATGAGATAGAGGCCGCCCAACCCGGCGTCGTGAGCCATCTTCTGCCAGCGCTCGACAAACTGCGCCGCATTCGGAAGTAGGCCCGGCTGATAGACGCAGAGCAGCGGTTTGCCGGCAATTCGGATGTACCGGGGATCCTCAAAGGCGCGGCGCAGATTCGAGAAGTGCTCAAGATCGTCCTCCTCGCCGGGGTACGTCTGTTCGATAAGCACACGGTCGGGCGCCCCGTGCCAGATACCCGACCAGGTTTGGTTCGCCCACGACACACAAAACGGGAAATCCGGAAGGCCCGAAGCAAGGACCTCGTCGAAAGGGCGCTCAAGCAGTCGCTTTCCCGCGAACCAGTAGTGCCAATAGCAGAACCCCGTAACACCGTGGCGTTGCGCGAGATCCGCTTGCGCTTCTCGCACTTCCCCAACCCGCAGGTCGTAGAAGCCGAGTTCGCCCGGCAGATGGGGCTGCACGTGCCCACGGAAGAGTGGTCTGGCCTTGGCCACGTTCGTCCACTCCGTGAAGCCCTTTCCCCACCACTCGTCGTTCTCTGGAATGGGATGGAATTGTGGGAGGTAGTGCGCAATGACATCCATGTGGACGCACATGATACCTGTCGCAATCCGAGTGCTCGTTGAGCTTTGAATAGAGCTCTGAGTGCACTCGCTCTATTCGAAGCGCGACGTACCGCCCTCTTCTGTCTCGGGTCAAGGAAGGGGTTTCTTGGCGTCCAGACGGAGGAGCGACCGTCGAATCTTCCGAGCGGATTGGTTCACCTTCCACGCCGCCCGAATACCCGCGGCGGCCACGAGTTGCGCCTCGGAACGGCCCGCTCGCGATGGCAGCAGTTGCGCGATCTCGTTGGAGAAAACGCCGCTGCCTTGGCTCGGGTACGCGGGAAGTGGTGCGACGATTCGCCAACGCAAACACCGGCGCCACGTCGCTGCTACGAGAGGACCGTTTGTATCGTCCACAATCACAATCGCAACTGTGCCTGTCATCATCTGTCGGCAGTGCAGGATATCGGCGAGATAGTTCTTTTTTGCCCCGTCGACATGAAAGGCGTCGAAGAGATACCCCTTGCGACGCAAGGCTGGAAGGGTCTTGAGGCTGTTGCCTGATTCGAACGACACCCGATCGGGGAACTCGGCCTGAAGCCATTCGATCGCCGGCCGGACATAGGAGTGGGCACAAATGTCGACACCAAAATACGAGAGTTCGGGGTTGGCGGTCAGGGCTGCATACGCCGAATGACCACCGTTCACCCCGATTTCGAACAACCGAGTGTGCGATACGGCGACACTGCGGAATCGGTCGCGCTTGGTGCGCAGACGAGGATCCGGAGGACGGTCGACGAAGGACGAATCACCATGTTCGTAGAAGAGGTTTCCTTCAAGAGGGACCCCCGACTCAGCTATGACCCGATTCAGACGAAACAATCCGTCCAACCACTGTTCGGATTGCTCAATGTCGCCCGACGATTGGACACTCACCGCTTATATCTCCTGCTTTGACGGTCGAACCTCCCGGCGCGCATTGCTGCGGGCCCGGATACAGATGGTGAGTTGCAAGACTCCGCTCGCAACCGCAATCGGGACTACGTCGGAGACCCGCGTCGCTCTCCGGTGTCGCCACTCTCCACTGACGGTCGCCAACATCACGAACCGAGCATACCGAAAGGACCCGTCTGCCGCAGAGAGACCGTGGAGAGGCCGGCGTCCGCGTCCCAAGCCTGGAGGCATCGCGCGAATCGATGCGCTTCCCGCTGGGCGAGTACCAACACGCAGAAGATAGGCCGTTGGCGGATCCATCAGTTGCCTCTGTTACGTTGCCGTTATGCGGGCCCCGGGTCGACGTATGAAGCGCACTCTCTCCGTGGTGCTCCTCGCCATTATCGTCTTCGTGATTTCGACCGCCCGGCTGTTTGTATGGCCCCCAAGCGATTCTCCGTCGCACGTCGACGCCATCGTCGCTCTCGGCGGTGACCCCGGCGGAGGGCGAATGATTTCCGCTCTCCATCTGGCGAAGGCAGGCTACGCCCCGATCGTTGTGATTTCGCTCGGAGGCGATCCCAAGGTGCATTGTCCTCGCACACCCGAGGGAATCGAGGTGATCTGTTTCCGACCCAATCCCGTCACCACGCGTGGAGAGGCTGAATTCGTCGCCAGTCTCGCCGCCAAGCGGCACTGGCAACGGATCATCGTGATCCCAGACCGTACGCAGACCACGCGTGCTCGGCTCCTCTTCAAGCGCTGCACACGAATAGGCCTCGAGATGGTGCCCGTCCAGGAGTCTGAACTCTTTGTCGGTGTGGCGTATGAATGGGGAGCGCTGATCAAGGCACTTCTCTTCAACCGCTCTTGTTAGGTCGTGCTGACTCCATCGGGAACCGGTTGACTCGGCCGGACTGCCCATTGCGCATTGGGTCGGAGTAGTCCCGGCGATGGCTTGGAATGGACCGATCAATAACGAACGCCCTATTGCTACTCTTAGCCGGTGCTCTACGTGGCCAGCGTCCACTTTCAAACTCCAAAATGGATTGACGTGCAGCAGGGCTACCTCCGCCGGAATATCAGCGAGCCCTTCAAGATATTTGCCGTTTTGGACGGAATCGACGAGGAGTATCACTCACGCTTTGATCGAGTCGTTGCAGCGAAAGGTTCCCATGAGGGGCGCCTCAATCTCCTCGCCGCGGAGATTTCCGCTGTGGCGAATTCCGATGACGTGATCTTGTTTCTGGACGGGGATGCGTTTCCTGTCGCGGACCCCATGCCCACTGTCCGTCGGGCATTGGCGTCGACGTCCCTCATCGCCGTGCGACGGGACGAGAACCAAGGAGACAGGCAACCCCACCCAAGTTTCTGCGCGGTCACAGTCGGAGAATGGAAGCGACTCCATGGTGATTGGTCTGCTGGGTACGTGTGGACCAGCGAAACGGGTCTCTCGACCAGCGACGTGGGGGGCAATCTGCTCGGCATCCTGGAGCGAGGAAATGTCAAATGGACCCCCCTCGTGCGCACAAACAAGCGAAACGATCACCCCGTGTGGTTCGGTGTCTATGGAGACATCGTCTACCACCACGGATCCGGCTTCCGACGCCCCTTCGCCAGAGTCGACATGGCCACCCGACCCTCCGCCATTCGCGGAGAGAGGATTCCCGTCCTCAACAAGATCGTCGCAAAATCGAACGCCCGGCGGCGGCGCAAGTGGATGGAAGAGCTGCAGCTGCGTAACGAGCGACTGGGCGAGGAGTGGTTCGAGTTGCTGCAGCGCGACCCCAGCTTCTATTTGCGCCTCATCGAGCCTCAACGAGCGAACTGAACCCCCAGGGTCGTCGTGGTGCGCTCAGGCGTACCTAACTCGAGGGTGGAGACTTCCTCCGTTACCGGACGCCCTCAATCTCGTCGAATCGTCCCAGGGGAACCGTGCCACGTCGCCCGAGGAGCACGACAGCGTCTGCCGCAGCTCGGACGACCCCATCGTCCGAAGCCGCAGCCCAGGAGTTCAAAGCACGGTGGGTTGGGAACTTCCTGCTCACTCAACTAAATTCCCCTCCCCGCCCGCTTCGTTGAATCGCAACCTGACTCGGGACAACTTTGCCCTGGTTTGTTACACTCCGCAGCCATGAAATGGGTAGCTGTCATTGTGCTGGCGGTCATTGGTGTCCTGGCGGCGATCGTGGCCATCGAGTACTTCACGGTCCAGATTCACGCGTTGCCGAGCTTCATTCCCGGGCGTCGTCCCGTTTTTGGGCATTACCGCAAGCGGGGAGCGGTCGCTGCATTGATTGCGATCGTCGCGTTGGTGGCTGCCGGATTACTGGCGGCTCGCTTCCGCCGAGAGGACGCTGCCGCGGTATCGGCCTCTGGGTCGTCGGCTGACCAGCTGCTGGCCAAGCCACCGACGACACCCGAAGAGCCTCCGGCCTAATTATCCAGGACCTCAGCTCCCCAACGGGAAGCCGCAGGAGTTCGCCTCGCCGCTGACAGGGCTGAGTTGTGCTCGCTCGTTGCCTGGTGCTTCAGGGATCAACTGGACGAGAGTTCACGTTCGCGCATGGAGGTCACGGGATACCGAATGCCGAGGCGACCAAACGCTCCGTCGAAAAGCCCGCGGGCGATAGCCCACCAGCACTGGAGGCGGCTGTTTTGTGGTCGAAGGATGGCCCGGCCGAGAAGCTTGGAAACGTTCTGCGGATAACGGCCCACCTTGTGCATGATGTAGAGGTGGTAATAGAGCATGTTCCGTGCTTCGTAGTAGTACTTCCATAGCGGCACGGCGCCGTCTTGCCGTATAGCGTCGTGATGGACGACCGCCTCTTCGATGACTCGCCGGTCGAATCCCGCTTGAGGAATCCGCCAATGGCAGTACTCGGTGTCTTCAGCCCACCAGAACAGCTCCGCCCTGGGCAGTCCAACCGCCTCCACAATCTCGCGGGCGATCATGAAACCGCACCAGGAACCCCACCGGCCCACGGCGCCGTCCGGTTGGATCGACACGGGGACAACAAAAGTCCGACTGGGATCCTCGTCTCGCGCCGTCAGTAGCGTGGCAAGGCACTTGGGCTCGGGGACGATGTCGTCGTCCATGACCCAGGCATCGTTGAAGTCGCCGGCGAGGAAGTCGCGAAGCGCTATGGCCCATCCGCCAGCTGGTCCCAGATTGACGTCAGATCGGATGACCCGGATCGGCACCCCGGTTGGTGGAAGTGCATCGATCTGAATCGGCGGATCGCTGGCATTGTCCACGACCACGATCCCCTGCGGAAGATTCGTCTGCGCCGCAATGGCGTTGAGACAACGGGCGAGCGATTGGGGCGCGTTGTGGCTGAGCACGAGGGCCGCGACGCGGCGCCCGCGACCGTCTTTCGTCGCCTCCCGTTCGTGGGCGATTCCTGGATTATGCAGGCTGGTCAAGGCGCAGATGCTATCGGGGTCGTCACCTTGCCGTGGACCCGATCAGATCGGGTGGAGGTGCTCTCCACCACTCCGGAGGGCCGTGGACCCTGACTAGCCCGAGGGAGCGGATCTTGTTTCTGCCCGCCGTTTGGGCCACTACTGGCGCCGGTACTAACGTCACAGGGTGCGTGAATGCGTGGTCGCGCGGCGCGGCTCGCGAATTGGCGAAGGGTGGGGACGGTGAGCTTTCGATGAATCGAGTGAACGCAGCGGTGAAGTCGGCGGAGGGCTCAGGCGCGGGGCATTTCCTTCAACCGAAGTGGGGTGACGGCCCGTGGGGTGAGGGCTCGCTGCGAGATCGGTTTGAAGTCGTGAGACCTCTGATTCGTGGAGGGTCTTTGCTCGATATTGGTTGTGCCTCCCGTTACGGGCGTTCCGATTGGCTCCACGGGCTTCTCTGCCAGGAAGTCTCCGACGTCGTCGGGATCGACATCAACGACACCACCATAGAAACACTGAAGTCCGAGGGCTACGACGCGCGATTGGGTGACGCCCGCGATTTCGATCTACACCGGAAGTTTGACGTGGTCTTCGCTGGTGAACTCATTGAGCACCTCGACGACGTTCGAGGGTTCCTCGCAAGCGTCCGTCGACACTTGAATCCTGGTGGTCGGTTGGTCCTCACGACACCCAACGCGTTCTACGTCGGCAACTTTGTGTACCGCTTCGGTGGTCATGGAAACGTGCACCCTCAGCACACCTGTTGGTATTGCGAGGACACTCTGCGACAGGTCTTGGCGGCCAACGGGTTCGGGACAACGGACATCAGCTTTACGGGTCACACGAGCCCAACGACGGCACGCAAGATCGCAACGTTCACGGTGCAACAGACGCTCCCGCCCCGGTTGGCCTATGACACGCTCATCGCCGTTGCCACCGCCGAATAGGCACCGCCCGGTCTAGGCACTTCAGGCGTGGCGATTCACGCCGTCCATGTGCCTCAGCGGTCTGCTATTGGGTCCGTGCCGGCAGGGAGTCGTAGAGCGAGCCCGATCGACGGATGGCCCGTGCCTCCATGCGAAACAGTCGGTTTTTCACGACTCGATTTGGGCGATCCCAACGTGAACCCGGACGGGCGACCACCGAAAGGCAGTCGAGGAGGAGGACTCCGCCCTCCCAGTTGATGAGTTCTTGCCCCACGCAGTGCAGGCCGGCCTCGTCACAGAGGTCGGCAAAGCGGGCAGCGGTGACGCTTGGGGCCCGCCAGTGCTTACCCCGGTAAGTCCCAGTGCGCAGGAGACCGGCCCGGGCCAAAGATGGGAGTCGGTCAAAGGAGACCTTGCAATGGTGCGAGCGCACGCGTCGAGCGCTCGTAGGTTCCGAAGTTCGAGTGGTGGAGGAACGCGACCCCATCGGGGTTCAAGACGCGAGCCAGTTCACTGAGGTACCCCGCAAGCGTCTCAGCTTCGACATGAACCAACGAGTCAAAGCTGAAGGCGAAATCTATGGATGAGTCCTCCACCATGGGCAATGAGTGCCCATCGTTCACCTCGAATCGGGCCCCGGGGTGATCGGCGAACCGTTCCCGGCACGCCTCAACGCATTTCGGCGTCACGTCCACGCCAATCAACGTTTCACAATATTCGAGAAGAAACTCGGTCCAACGACCGAATCCCGGAGCGATCTCAAGGATCGCCGGCGCCGGAAGGAAACCCTGGATACGAGGGAGGATGCTCCGGTACCACTGCCCCTGGGCGCTGCCCCATGGCTTCGACCAGGGATCGCCGGCGTAGCGCCAGTCATAGCCCTCGTTCCACTGTCGAGGTTCTCCTCGATGCTTGGCACGCAATCCCTCCTGCTCGGTGCCGCGGCTTCCGGCGGACACACTACCCTCGGTTTGGACCGGAACCCTGCAGAGCCCCGTCCCAGCGCCGCGGACGAGTCCTTGAGTACCGGTAAGCGGCAGACCTAAGCCAAAATGGTGTCTCGAGCCGCATGGGGATGGCGCTCAATGGGGTCGGCAAAAAGGCAGGGATCGTGCCAAGTGGGAACGTGCCGGCGCAGGCAGGCCCGACGGTGTCGTCCCGCAGAGCGAGACGGTGCAAGGTGAATCGAAGTCCAGTGCAGACAGCTGCGAGCCTGTGAAGCGTTGACCGAAGCATGATGGGTGCCGCCACCCGTCACCGGATCGTGCTCATAGAGGATTTCGCGAACGGCGCTGCAGGCCATTGGGGAGACAACCTGGTTCGGCTCTGTAACGGGGCGACCGCTGCCGGATATGACCCCATCGCTGTGGCAGTGCGCGGACTGCACCCCCAGGTTCGTCCCTCACTTTCGGCAACCGGGGCGCATATCGTCGATCGCCCGGTTGGCCTCTTTGCCCGAGCATCGCTGTCGGCGTCCAGGTTCCTCAGGCCGATGCACGGCCTCTTCAACCGGATAGCCCCCGGCTCAGATCTTCCCGCTCGCGTGCGTTATGTCTCGCGGTGCATGGAGGAGGTCGCAGCCTTGCGCACAGCGACCCGCGTGCTTGGTGAAGATGTCGGGGCCATTGTCATCCTGACCGCGAGCCAAGGCCTGGCCGCCACTGCGGCCGGGCTTTCGAGGACTCCGCACCTGCGATTCGTTCATTACGAAGGAGTTTCGGAGGGCGTGTGCCTGAGTGCCCTGGACAAGCTCTTTGCTCGGAACGAGCGCAACATTGCCGTGATCGCCACAAATGCGGCGATCGAGTCAATCACCAAGCAGCGCCATCCCGATCGCCAGGTCATCATTCGGTCGTTCACCGTGGCTGATCCGAGCATGTACATAGGCGAAGACGAACGGCGACCGGCCCGCCATGAGCTCGGCATAGCGGACACCGAATTTGTGATGGCGATGATCGGCGGATGGTGGCCCTATCGGGACATGGAGACGGTAAAGCGCGGATCTCGAACTCCTCAGACGACCGGTCACTCTGGTCGTCTGCGGCGTCCCGGTGAGGCCCTCGGAACTGGAACTGGCGATTTCGAGCGGCGGGGAAGAGTGGTCGATCTGGCCGGCTCGGTCACCGAGAGCGAGCTTCGCCGGATCTACGCCGCCAGTGACGGTGCTCTCGTGACTCGTACGCCAGGGTGGCCCGAGGAGATCGGAACACTGTTCGATGCGGCCAGATACGGAGTGCCCCTCATCATGTCCGACCATGACCCGAGCCTCTCGCTCCGACTGGCCGGCGAGCCATGGATCAGGCTCTTCCGCGCCGGTGAGCCATCGGGACCTCGCAGCGGCGCTCGAGAGCTTCGCCGAACGACCGCCGCCGCGTCCCGACCGGCACGCCGCGGAGCGATTGGGACTCAGTTCGGCACCCGAGACCATCGCTGCGTTCACCCGCCTCGCCGCCACCATTCCAGGGCGACGCCATGTCCGTCCCGCAGGAAAATCGTGAGCTGAATGAGAGAACGGGGCTCCGAGGAGTCCCGCGCCCGGAGGGCGCTGGCATAGTCCTTGGCTGGGTCGCCGTGGCCGCACGCACAAATGCGTCCGAGTTGATGACCCTCCGCCTCCGGCGTCAGCATTCCGCCCGGCTGGCCTACCCGACAGATTCGGTTAAATACCTGGTGGGAGCGTATTTCTGGCCGGAGAGAATCTCAGGCTGAGCCTCCGGACGGGTCCCCCGGGCCGCGCTCGTCCCGGGCCCGGATGTTTTGCCATACTTTGCTTCCCTTTGGCGCCGAACCGGGTTCGGGGGGACCACCTCAAGAGGAGCAACCATGAGCACGAATGCGCCCGGACGACCAAGCGACCGAGCGGGTCGCAGGCGATTGGTCAGGGAAGGGCGGACCCTCCGCCTGCCGGTCGTGGCAGGGGGCCGGAACGCTGGCTGGGGTTCCGGCAGCACTCCTCCTGGCCCTTTCGGCCCTCTTCGTTGGCGGCATCGCCGTCGCGGCCCCGGCCGCCGGTGCGGCGACTCCCGCTCCGGCCGTCTCTTCAACGGGCACCGCAGACCCTGCCTGGTCTCAACTGGGGGCTACCGCATCGCGCACATGGGCGTCGGCCGGCCTGGCCGTCAACTTTGCGGCGAGCGGGAGCCTGAACGTCTCGAACAGGAGCAGCCAGAGCGCGAGCTGGTCCCTCGCCCCCACGGGCCTGGGACGCGGGCAAATCCGAGCCGCTCGACGGAGGAGCGGATGCAACCGGAGCCGCAACTCGCACCTACGACAACGGGCAACTGTCAATGTGGTATTCGGCCACCGCAACCGGGCTCGAACAGGGCTTCACGCTCAACCGTCGGCCCGACGGGACGAGCGGATCGGTGACGATCGCCATGGCGTCGGCGGGCGGCCTCACGCCGGTGCTCACAAGTCCCACCAGCCTGTCGCTCTTGAGGCCCAGCGGGCAGGCGGAATTGAGCTATTCGGGACTGAAGGTCACCGACGCGTCCGGCAAGGTGTTGCCCGCCCACTTGGAGACCTCGGGACCGAGCATCCGGATCGCGTTCGACGACCAGGGAGCCACGTATCCCGTCCGGATAGACCCCTACATTGGGCTGGCCAACCTGGTCCCGCCAACGACCGCCTTTGCATTCGGGACCGCCATTGCGACCTCGTCGAACGGCACCATCGCACTGGTGGGCGACCCCGAAGGAGGCGGTGGTACGAATACCGGTGCGGCGACCATCTACACCTTCGCCAACGGGTCGTGGTCCGCCGGCACGGCGCTGACCGTCCCGGCTTCGTCTCGGGCGTTCGGATCCTCGGTTGCCCTGTCGGGCGCAGGCACGACGGCGCTCGTCGGCGATCCCAACGGAGGTGCCGCTTCCAGCGGGACGGCAACCGTCTACACCTTCAGCGGGACCTCGTGGTCCGCAGGAACCGCTCTCACGAACCCGGATCCCGCCGATGCCTTTGAGTTCGGCACCTCGGTGGCGCTCTCCAACGACGGTTCCACCGCGCTGGTCGGCGATCCGGGAGGCGGCGTAGCTGCGGCCTCGGTGCAGCAACGATCTTCACCGGCGGCGGGTCCTCGTGGTCGGCCGGGCTGCCGTTGAACCTGCCCGGCCACACTCCACGACCTTCGGCACTTCGGTGGCGCTGTCCAGCAACGGTTCGACCGCGCTGGTCGGCGATCCCACCGGTGGGCCCCCCAAGCACGGCATCGTGACCGCCTTCAGCGGGTCATCGTGGGCAACCGAGAGCTCCTTGCCGGCCCCCGGCCAGGCGAGGGCATTTGGGACCTCAGTAGCGATCTCCGGCAGCGGCACCACCGCGCTCATCGGCGATCCCATCGGTGGCGGGGGGACCGGCGCTGCGACGGTTGAGACGCTCGACCAGCGGTGTCTGGGCGGCATCAGCATTGCTGTCCCCGCCGAGCCCCCGGGCCGCATTCGGGACCTCGGTGGCTTTCAGTGGGGCCGGAACCACGGCCCTGGTTGGGGACCCCACCGGCGGAGCGAGCGGAACGGGGACTGCCAGCAGCTACACGCTGAACGGCACGACGTGGTCCAGCGCCACTCCCCTGAGTCCCGCCATTGGCGCGCTCGACGTACGGCACTTCGGTCGCACTGTCCAACGACGGCTCGACAGCGCTGGTCGGGGACCCCACCGGTGGTGAACGGCTTCGGGTGGGTGACCATCTACACGGCGAACGGAAGCCTCTGGAACCTCGGAACGGCGGCCACTCCCCCGACGACCTCATTTGCGTTCGGAAGCGCAGTCGCCCTGTCGGCGGCCGGCTCGACTCTGCTCGCGGGAGATCCCGACGGGAACTCCTTCGGCGGCGGCGCGACATCCGCCTACACCTACAACGGGACGTCGCTCTCGGCAGGCACCGCGCTCACCCTCCCTGCTTCCGCCTCCTCGTTTGGCACGTCGGTCGCGGTTTCGGCGAACGGGACGACGGCCATTGTCGGGGACCCTGATAACACCCAGTCCTATGGCGCGGCGACCGTGTACACGTACAACGGGACGACATGGTCGTCCGGCACCGCACTCACCTCGCCGGCCACGGCCCTCGATTTCGGCAACTCGGTGGCGATATCGGCCAGCGGGACAACGGCGATCGTCGGGGATCCCGGCGGCGGCGACGCGGGCACGGGTGCAGCCACCGTCTTCACCTTCGCCAACGGGTCATGGAACGCCGGGACATCCCTGACGGTGCCTGGCACGGCGGCCGAGTTCGGCACGTCGGTCGCCCTCTCAGGCGACGGGACGACGGCTCTGGTCGGCGACCCGACCGGAGGCTCCGGCACCGGTGCGGTGACCGTTTACAGCTACTCCAATGGATCCTGGTCCGGTGGGACACCGCTTCCCGCCCCGGGGGGTTCGTCGGCTTTCGGGACTTCCGTCGCGCTGCCCTACACCGGTGTCGCAGCACTGGTCGGCGACCCAACCGGAGGCTCCGGCAAAGGCGCGGTGAACGTCTTCAGTCAGAACGGCGGATCGTGGTCCGCCGGGACGCCGCTCGCCGCCCCGGCGGGTTCGTCGGCTTTCGGGACTTCCGTCGCGCTTTCCTCTGGCGGCATCAACGCGATCGTGGGCGACCCCCAGGGGACCCCGCTGAACCAGTGCCAGGTGGGAACGGGTCCAGGAACCGCCACCATCTACACCTTCGCGGGGAGTTCGTGGTCTCCGGGAACTCGCCTTTCGCCTCCCGCGAACTCGTCGGCCTTCGGCACCTCGGTGGCAATTTCCGGCAACGGGACCACGGCGGCTGTGGGCGATCCGTGCGGGGGCCCTGATGGCGACGGAGGAGCAGCGGTCTTTAGCTTCCAGACGACGCTGTCACAGACCACGGTGACTGCGTCGGCCAATCCGACGGCATCGGTCGCCGGGCAATTCGGTCAGCTACTCGGCAACGGTTGCTCCCCAGTCGGGAGTCGGTACCCCGACGGGGACGGTGAGCTTCACGGTGGGGCCGAAGACTCTCTGCACCGCATCTTTGGTCTCAGGATCAGCGAGCTGCAGTGCTTCCAATGCACCGGTCGGCACCGGCAGGGTGTATGCCACGTACTCGGGTGATGCGACCTACACCGGCTCTGTCGGGAGCGCCGCTGCGGCAACGACCTACCAGTCGACCACGTCGGCCAGGGTCAATCCCACGTCGACCACGGTTGGCTCGTCGGTCACGTACTCGGCCACGGTCGCCTCGGGATCGGGCAGCCCGACGGGAACGGTGACCTTTGCCAGCGGGTCAACCACCCTCTGCACCTCGAGCCTTGCATCGGGGTCCGCCAGCTGCACGCGCCACCAATGCACCAGCCGGCAGCGACACGATCACCGCCAGATACTCCGGCGACCCGAACTTCTCCTCGTCATCCGGCACGACGAGCCTGGTCGTGACGACGCCGCCCACGCCGCCGACACCACCGACACCGCCGACGCCGCCGACGCCAGCCCACGGCTACTGGCTCGTCGGTTCAGACGGCGGGATCTTCAGCTTCGGCTCGGCCCAGTTCTACGGCTCGACCGGCAGTCTCAAGCTCCAGCGTCCCGTCGTCGGCATTGTGCCCACCAAAGACGATGCCGGCTACTGGCTCGACGCATCCGATGGCGGCGTTTTCAGCTTTGGCGACACCCAGTTCTACGGGTCGATTCCGGGGTTGGGCCTCAACCCCGCCGGCTCGGGCCTGCCCAACAGTCTCGATGCCCCCATTGTGGGCATGGTGCCGTCCAACGACGACGGTGGCTACTTCATGGTGGCGTCCGACGGTGGCGTGTTCGCCTTCGGTGACGCCTATTTCGCCGGTTCGTGCCCAGGTATCGGAGGGTGTTCGGGCGCAGCCGTCGCCGTCATGCCCGACGGCAGCGGCAACGGGTACTGGCTCGTCACCAAGACCGGGAACGTCTACACCTTTGGCGACGCTGGCCAATTACGGGGCACCCGGGAACACCGGTTCCCCGGTGACCTCGGCGGTCAGAACGCCCGACGGCCATGGCTATTGGATCCTCACGGCTGACGGCACCGTCTACAACTACGGTGACGCCGCGAACTACGGCGATGCAGCAGGAGCAGTTCGGAGGCTTCAACCCGGCAACCGCCATCTTCACCACTTCGGACGGGGGCGGGTACTGGATCGCTTCGGCCGGTGGAGCAGTGGATCAGTTCGGTGATGCGCCCAATGACGGCGATATGGCGGGCACGAACCTCAATGGTTCGATCATTGCGGCAACTGGGTTTTGATCGCCTCATGGGACAAGGGCGATCACCGTGCTGACCTGCTCTCCGTTACCGACAGAGCCGTCCAGCGACGCCTACACTCGGCGTTGGCTCCGTTGGAACGGACACCGGTCGGCGGCCGATGCGGGAACGGTGGGTAGCGCGGGGTGATCGAAAGGGGCAGGGCGTGGTGAAGGTCATGGCGAGACCGCTGCCGCGTTGGGCAATCGAGGCCCTGGGGGTGGCCTGGGTGATGATCGCCGGCGTGGCGGTTCTCATCCCGGCGTTGGTGCATGGAACGTCGATCGGGCCTTATGACCTGTTGTCCACCGTGGGACTCTCAGCTCGTTCCGGCGTGACCGTGCACAGCACGGGAACGGTGGACCAGGTGGCATTCATGATCCCGTCATCGGTCCAGTCCTGGACCCAGGTCCATCATGCGCAACTCCCGCTTTGGAACCCCTACAACGTGCTGGGTACGCCGCTGGCCTTCAACTGGCAATCCGCCACTTTCAGCGTCACATCGCTGATCGGGTACCTGGTCCCCGTGCGCCTGGCGTACACGGTCGGCATCGTGGTGTCGATTCTGATCGCTGGCACAGGGGCCTACGTGTTCGGGCGCGTCCTCGGGCTGAGCGTCATCGCCTGTGCGTTCGCCGGCACCATCTTCGAACTCAGCGGACCGTTCGTCGGATGGCTGGGCTGGCCGATGGCGGCGGACATCGCCTGGGCGGGATGGCTCTTTGCAGTGGCGGTGCTGATCCTCCGCGGCCACAGGCGCGTTCGTCACATCATCGGATTCGCCCTCCTGCTCATGTGTGCGATCTACGCCGGGCACCCCGAGACCCTGTTCCTCATGGTCTCCTGCTTGGTGGCGTTCATCCTTGTCTTCTTGGGTTTGCGTGTTCGCTGGCTAAAGGAGGAATCGACACCCATCGTCCGGCCGCTCGTCGACCTTGTGCTGGCGTTCGCAGCGGGCTTCGCATTGGCGGCACCGCTGCTGCTCCCGGGTCTCCAGATCCTCCACGGCTCCCTCGACGCACAGCTCAAGGGCACCGCCACTGGCGTGCCGGTCAAGGACCTGGTCAACGTCATCCTTCAGGGCTACAACGGGCTCCCGGTGGCGGGAAATCACTGGTTCGGAGGTCATGGGATCTACTCGTACTCGGCGGCGTATGTGGGCGTCATCGCCGTGGTGCTGGCCGGGGTGGGCATCGTGATGCGTCGGGACCGGCCAGAGGTCATTGCGCTGGTGGTCGCTGGACTGGGCGTGTCGGTGATCGGTTTCGACGTCGGAATCGGATCCATCCTGGACAAATTCCCGGTCATCGGGACCATTGGGTGGGCCTATGCGTTGCTGCCGATGGCCTTCGTCGCCGCCATGCTCGCCGGCGTCGGCGCGGACGTCCTCGTGCGCTCCCAAGGCAACCGGACCGTGCTCGCCTGGTCGGCCGGCGGGTTCGCCCTGGCAGGATTGGTGCTCGCGCTCGTGTGGGTCGGCGATCGAGGCCACCTGAAGCCCGCCGACGCGTCCATCAGGAATCACAGTTTCGTATGGCCCGTCGTGGCGACCTTCGTAGGGCTTCTGGTGATCGGCGCCATCGCCTTACTCTCTCGGCGGCGGGCAGGACGAAGGGCGATCGGCGGCAGGCTCGGCGCCAGCGGGTGGGGTGCCATGGTCCTCTTGGCCTGCGAGACGGCGTTTCTGCTCACGGCAGGGATGCCGCTGTTCTCCTCGTCCTCCTCCATCCCCCCGCCGACGCCGGCTGAGGCCACCTTGCAACGTGTCGTCGGCTCCTCGGTAGTTGGCGTGGGCTCGGGGTCCTGCGGCCCGGGGGCATACCTGGGTCACACCGCGTCGCCGGGCATATTGCCCGACTTCAACGTCATCTACGGGGTCCACGAGTTCGTCGACTACGACCCCGTGCTGCCATTCGCGTACCTGAAGTCGTGGCGTGCCGCCGACGGTCCCCCGCTGCCCCCCAGGTCTGGCCTTCGCTACTGCCCCAACGTGACCACCGCCTCGCTGGCGCGGCTCTACGGGATCAGTTATGTGGCGGAGAACAAGGGCACACCAGGACCCACGGGAGGCGTCTTCGTTCGCTCTCTTGGCGACGAGGACCTCTACCGAATTCCTGGAGCCAGCGTGGCCACACTGACGCCCCTCACAGGGGGCTCTCTGCCGGCCACACTGGCCACGGGGTCGGCCGTGGCCGTCGCCCACCCCAGCAGCACGACGTGGCACATGGAGACCCACGCCTCCACCCCCCAGGTCCTACGGTTGCGCCTCACCGATGTCCCCGGTTGGCACGCCACCATCGACGGACATCCCCTGAAGCTCCTCCCCTACGCCGGGGTCATGCTCCAGGCCCGAGTGCCGCCGGGTCGGCACACCATTGTCCTGACTTACTGGCCTGGCGCCTTCACCGCCGGACTCGCGATCGCCGGGGTCGCCGCGCTGGTGCTGATCGTGGCGGCCGTCGTCGCTCGGCGGCGGCACAATGCTGGGCAACCGGCTGCGACATCCTCCTGAGGCTTCCTCCAGCCTCGACCGTGCCCGCCCTCACTGGGGGAACAGCCGACACGGGCACGCTGGTTCTGGACGAGAAGCCCGGTCTCTCGAAATAGGGCCTTCGCCACACTTCGGTAGTCCCATCTTTCGACCACCCCGTCCTGGACCGTCCTCCACTAGGCGGTCAGGGAGCCAGGCCGATCGGGACGACGGTCAAGATGCCGCTGTGGCTCGAGTCGTCGACGACGATCTCACACGACCCACCGGCGGTGCATGTCCCGCCGGCACTGTCGGAGTACGCACTCCCGACGAGAATCATCACCCCGGTTGAAAAGGCCACCTTGCCGCTGCTTCCCACGGTCCCGGAGATTTGCGTGGCATTGTCACAGTTCGTCGCAAGATTGGCGGAGTTCACACCTGGGTCGCACTCTTGTGCAGTAACTGTGTCGCCAACTGGGAAATCTGCGGCTGTCACCTTGTCTACATAGTTTGCGGGGACGCCGGAGCTTTCCTTTAGGGTCGCCATCGGAACCGCAAAGGTAACGGTCACTCCGAGGCCGATGTCCGGACTTGCCGCATCACTCACGACGACCGTGCAAGTCCCACCGACCGGGCAGCTTCCAGCAGACCCGTCGGAGTAGCCCCCACCGACCGCGAGGGTCACCCCGGTGGGGCTGAACGTCACTTTGCCGTTCGCTGCCGCCGTTCCCGAAATCTGCGTTGCTGCATCACAGTCGGATGCAACCGTGGTCGGAACCACGACGTTCGAATCACACTCTTGCGCAACAATCGTGTCGCCGATCGGGAATCCCGCCGCCTTCACGGCGTCGACGTAGTTCCCCAGCACACTGGTCGTCTCCTTGAGCGAAGCGGTCGGGGAAGTGAATCCGACAGCCTCGCTGACCCCGATGGCTGAGTTGTCGGAGTCCGTCACACCGACGTTGCACACACCACCGACCTGGCAGGTTCCATCCGCACTATCTGAGTAGGCACTGCCAACCCGGAGGGTCACTCCGGTCGGGTTGAACGTCACTTTGCCGGTTGCCCCCGACAATCCAGAAATTTGCGTCGCGGCATCGCAGTTTGTCGATACCGTGCCGGGTACCGAAACACTCGCATCGCATTCTTGGACGACGACGGTGTCGCCGATCGGGAAGCCAGCTGCCTTCACTCCGTCGACGTAGTTCCCGAGCACGCCTGCCGTCTTCTTTACCATGACGCTGGGGAGCGTGAAGTTGAGTGCCCCACTGCTGGTGGAGTCTCCGGTGTTGCCTGCGACGACGACGTAACACGTCGTCGATCCCTCGACCCCGCACGTATCGCCGTTGCTGTCAATCGTCCCCACTGCCAGGTCAATCACCGAGTTCTTGAAGGTACCTACCAGATGGCCGGTTCCGAGGGCCACGGTCACCTGGTTTGCCGCGTCACACGTAGCCGAACTGTACGCGGTGCTCGCGCACTCATTGAGCGTGACCGTCGTATCCCCTCCGGCTGCCCAGCCGGTGCCAGAGACCTTGTCGGGATAGTTTCCGATCAATGCGCTCACTTTGCTGACGGATACCCCCCCTCCCGGAGCGGTGGAACCGTTGTAGGTGTAGAGGTCATTGGCGTTGGTCGCCGAGGTGCCGTTGGGGGTGGTCACGGTCACGTCGACCGTGCCGGTGCCCGGGCCCGCCAGCGTCGAAGCCGGTGAGGTGACCACAATCTTGCCTGCGGTGTTCGAGGTGATGGTGCCAGGGTTGCCCGCACCGAAGTCGACGCTGGTGGCCCCGGTGAAGCCGGTGCCGCTGACCGTGACTGAGGTCCCCCCGGCCGGGGCCCCGTTGGTCGGGCTGACGCTCGGTGACCGTCGGGCAGGGTTGTAGGTGAACTGATCACTCGTGCTCGTCGCCGAGGTGCCGTTGGGGGTGACCACGGTGACGTGCACCGTGCCGGTTCCCGCCGGAGAAGTGACTGTGAGGCTGGTGTCACTGATCACGTTGAGCGAGGTGCCCGCGGTGGCGCCGAAGTTGGCGGCGGTGGCCCCGGTGAACCCGGTGCCGCTGACCGTGACCGTGGTGCCCCCGCCCGCTGGTCCGTTGGTCGGGCTGACGCCGTGACCGTCGGGGGCGGGTTGTAGGTGTAGGCGCTGGCCAGCGGAGCTGAAGTCCCACCAGCAGCGGTGGTCACGGTCACCGAGACCACGCCGGTCCCTGCCGGGACGATCACCGTGAAGCTGGTCGAGGTGACGGCGCCGACCCCGCCGCCCGGCGTGGAGCCGAAGTCGACGGTTGGGACCCCAGAGAACCCGGTGCCATTGACCGTGACGGTGTTGGCCCCGCCCTGGGGCCCGTTGTTCGGGCTGACCGAGGTGACCGTCGGTGCTGGGTTGTAGGTGTAGTGGTCATTGGCGTTGATCGCCGAGGTGCCGTTGGGGGTGGTGACGGTGACGTCGACCGTGCCGGTGCCCGACGGAGAAGTGACTGTGAGGCTGGTGGCGTTGACCACGGTGAGCGTGGTGCCCGCGGTGGCGCCGAAGTCGACGGCGGTGGCCCCGGTGAAGCCGGTGCCGCTGACCGTGACCAAGGTGCCGCCGGCCGCTGGTCCGTTGGTCGGGCTGACGCTCGTGACCGTCGGTGGACCGTTGTAGGTGTAGAGGTCATTGGCGTTGGCGCCGAGGTGCCGTTGGGGGTGGTGACAGTGACGTCGACCGTGCCGGTGCCCGACGGAGCGGTGACCGTGAGGCTGGTGGCGCTGGTCACGGTGACCGAGGTGCCCGCGGTGGCGCCGAAGTGGACGGCGGTGGCCCCGGTGAAGCCGGTGCCACTGACCGTGACGGTGTTGCCACCGGCCGGGGCCCCGTTGGTCGGGCTGACCGCGGTGACCGTCGGTGCGGGGTTGTAGGTGAACTGATCACTCGTGCTCGTCGCCGAGGTGCCGTTGGGGGTGACCACGGTGACGTGCACCGTGCCGGTTCCCGCCGGAGAAGTGACTGTGAGGCTGGTGTCACTGACCACGTTGAGCGAGGTGCCCGCGGTGGCGCCGAAGTTGGCGGCGGTGGCCCCGGTGAACCCGGTGCCGCTGACCGTGACCGTGGTGCCGCCGCCCGCTGGTCCGTTGGTCGGGCTGACTCCCGTGACCGTCGGGGGCGGGTTGTAGGTGAATGGTCACTGGCCAGCTGGCGCTGAGGTGCCGTTGGGGGTGGTGACGGTGACGTGACCGTGCCGGTCCCCGCCGGGAGCGGTGACCGTGAGGCTGGTGTCGAGTGACGGCGCTGACCGCGGTGCCCGCGTGGAGCCGAAGTCGACGGCGGTGGCCCCGGAGAAGCCGGTGCCATTGACCGTGACGGTGTTGCCCCCGGCCGCTGGCCCGTTGGTCGGGCTGACCGAGGTGACCGTCGGTGCGGGGTTGTAGGTGAAGTGGTCATCGGCGTCGATCGCCGAGGTGCCGTTGGGGGTGGTGACCGTGACGTCGACCGTGCCGGTTCCCGCCGGAGAAGTGACTGTGAGGCTGGTGTCACTGATCACGTTGAGCGAGGTGCCCGCGGTGGCGCCGAAGTTGGCGGCGGTGGCCCCGGTGAAGCCGGTGCCGCTGACCGTGACCGAGGTGCCGCCGCCCGCTGGTCCGTTGGTCGGGCTGACGCTCGTGACCGTCGGGGGCGGGTTGTAGGTGTAGGCGCTGGCCAGCGGAGCTGAAGTCCCACCAGCAGCGGTGGTCACGGTCACCGAGACCACGCCGGTCCCTGCCGGGACGATCACCGTGAAGCTGGTCGAGGTGACGGCGCCGACCCCGCCGCCCGGCGTGGAGCCGAAGTCGACGGTTGGGACCCCAGAGAACCCGGTGCCATTGACCGTGACGGTGTTGGCCCCGCCCTGGGGCCCGTTGTTCGGGCTGACCGAGGTGACCGTCGGTGCGGGGTTGTAGGTGTAGTGGTCATTGGCGTTGATCGCCGAGGTGCCGTTGGGGGTGGTGACGGTGACGTCGACCGTGCCGGTTCCCGCCGGGGCAGTGACCGTGAGGCTGGTGGCGTTGACCACGGTGAGCGTGGTGCCCGCGGTGGCGCCGAAGTCGACGCGGTGGCCCCGGTGAAGCCGGTGCCGCTGACCGTGACCAAGGTGCCGCCGGCCGCTGGTCCGTTGGTCGGGCTGACGCTCGTGACCGTCGGTGGACCGTTGTAGGTGTAGAGGTCATTGGCGTTGGTCGCCGAGGTGCCGTTGGGGGTGGTGACCGTGACGTCGACCGTGCCGGTGCCCGACGGAGCGGTGACCGTGAGGGTGGTGGCGTTGGTCACGGTGACCGTGGTGCCCGCGGTGGCGCCGAAGTGGACGGCGGTGGCCCCGGTGAAGCCGGTGCCACTGACCGTGACGGTGTTGCCACCGGCCGGGGCCCCGTTGGTCGGGCTGACCGAGGTGACCGTCGGTGCAGGGTTGTAGGTGAACTGATCACTCGTGCTCGTCGCCGAGGTGCCGTTGGGGGTGACCACGGTGACGTGCACCGTGCCGGTTCCCGCCGGAGAAGTGACTGTGAGGCTGGTGTCACTGACCACGTTGAGCGAGGTGCCCGCGGTGGCGCCGAAGTTGGCGGCGGTGGCCCCGGTGAAGCCGGTGCCGCTGACCGTGACCGAGGTGCCGCCGCCCGCCGGTCCGTTGGTCGGGCTGACTCCGGTGACCGTCGGGGCGCGGGTTGTAGGTGAACTGATCACTCGTAGCTGGTCGCCGAGGTGCCGTTGGGGGTGGTGACCGTGACGTGCACCGTGCCGGTTCCCGCCGGAGCGGTGACCGTGAGGCTGGTGTCACTGATCACGTTGACCGAGGTGCCCGCGGTGGCGCCGAAGTCGACGGCGGTGGCACCGGTGAAGCCGGTGCCGCTGACCGTGACCGAGGTGCCCCCGCCCGCCGGTCCGTTGGTCGGGCTGACGCCGGTGACCGTCGGGGCGGGGGCGCCGCCAGAACACGTCGGGCACGAGATCGTTGTCGCCGACTCGACCGAGTTGACGAGCTGGTAGCTCAGGCCGTTGTTGTAGGTGCCGGTGCCACCATCGGCGGCATAGGTGCTCTGGGTCAAAGAGAGGTTGGGCTCGTCGACGTAGACGTGGCACGGAGAACACGTCACCGAGGGCATCACGAAGGAGCCGCTGATGGTGCCTTGGGCCAGCGTGCAGTTGGCGACGGCCCCGGGGCTCGTGGTTTTCGCCCCACCGCTGCTGCCACAGTTGTAGCTGGCCGGGGTGATGGCGATGGTGTTGGTGGTCGGCGACGCCTCGACGGCGCTGGCCCGGGTCGTCCCGACCCAGACCGCGGGAGCCGGGACGGCGGTGGCCGTCGCGGGGGCCGGCCCGATCGGTGCGATGAAGCTGGGGGCGCCGTTGGCTCCTGCTCCCCACCAGTTGCAAGTGCCACAGCTGTTGAGGGTGACGGTGGACCCCGGAGCCGTCGTCCCCGACGTGAAGGTGGCCGAGGCCGGGTCAGGGGTGGGGTCGTTGGCATAGGAGATCTGCAAGGTGGCCGCGATGTAGGTGCTCGGGTTCGAGCCCGTGGACGCCGCTGTCAGGGCTCCCACGTTGCAGTCGACGAGCCCGGCGTCGGTCTGGGCCTGTGAGGGCGGACAGGTCGTGTTGGGGTCGGTGCCGTAGTAGACCGGCGTCCCCCCCGCTGCACCTGTGACACACAAGGCGCCCGAAATCGGGCACCCACCGGTCGTCGACGGCCCCGAGTCGGGCAGCTGGAACCCCGGTGAGGGGGCGTTGTAGGTCGCACTCGTCGTGTCGAAGTAGTTGTTCTGGCCCGACCAGCCGAGCCACTCCTCGTTGCCGCCGTTGCCGCCCGGGCCGGTCCCGGTGACGACGCCGGCCGTGGCCGCCCCCAGCGACTCGATCATCGGCGCCGTCGTGCCCAGGCCCGAAAGACCGGTGCACGACGTCGGGATCGCTGTCCCGCCCGAGGGGTTGGTCGTACTCGTCCCCGCCACGGCGCCTTGGATGTAGGCGCTCGCGCCCGGAGGCGCCCCGCTGTTTTGCACCCCGGCGCCGCTGAAGGTGCACGAGCCGGTCCCGAACCAGTACCACTGGTTGGCCGTCGCCTTGGCCGAGGTCCCGGCCCCGGTGATGACCGTGACGTTGTAGATGGTCCCGACGACCTCGGTGGCGATCCCGGGCACCACGGCCGAGATCTCGGTGCTCGACTCCACGACGTATGACGTGGCTGCAGTCGTGGCGAACTCGACGTTGGTCACCCCGACGAAATTGGTCCCTTGGATGATGATCGTCGTGCCGCCGCCGGTCGGGGCGTTGCCGCCGTAGAGGGCGGTGACGGTCGGCGCACCGACATAGGTGAACTGGTCTGCGGGGACAACAGGTGAGGTGCCCAACGCGGTCGTGACGGTGACGTCGACCGTGCCGGTCCCGGGGGCCGCCAGCGTCGAAGCCGGCGAGGTGACCACGATCTTGCCCGCCGTGTTCGAGGTGATGGTGCCGGGGTTACCCGCACCGAAGTCGACCGCGGTGGCCGTTGTCAGGTTCGTCCCGATGATGGTCACCTTGGCGCCGCCGGCCGGCAGCCCTGACGAGGGCGTGACCGAGGTGATAGCGGGTCCGGTGTAGGTATAGGTGGCATCGGTCGTCGACGTACCGGCGCTCGTGGTCGCCGAGACCGACGCTGCGCCAGGCGTACTCGAAACGGGAGTTGTGACAGTGATCGATGTCGCGCTCGTGAAGGTGACAATGGTGGCGGCGTTCGCACCGAAGTCGATCGTCGTTCCGCCCGATACGAAATTCGTGCCGGTGACCACGACCGTAGTACCGCCAACCATCGGCCCACTTGTTGGTGCGACCTTCGTGACGGTGGGTAGCCCTGCTGCTGCGGCGGGCGATACCCCGACGGCAGTGAGCACGACCCCCAGGGAGCCGAGAAACAGCGCCATCCCCAAGGCCGTCTTTGCGAGCCCGACCAACAGGCGCGTGCCGACACGGAATGATTCCATGGGCTTGTCCTCCCCCAACCGTACTGCTCGCTGCGCACCCAGCTGATGCCGGGCCCCCTCAGCGTTCTACATGTCTTCAGCCGACTTCGCTTTGACCTAATGGGACTATATGCCTTTCGTCGGACAGTCGAAAGGGTCAAAGTCGAATGGATCTCCCGGATTGTCGAGAATAAACCTGCCTTCGGGTCGAACTCTACGGTGAAAGAAGTGCGCCGTCTTCTACGAGCCAAAGAAGTGCGAGGCGTGATCCGTGTGTGCAACATCCGGCGAACACCTCCGCAACAGTGCAACGGTGCAACGGTGCAACGTCACCGGCCGCTCCAGGACCGTGACAAACACTTCTCACTTGAAAACCAACTCGTCAAGGTAAGCGGACATCGACTGCCGAAGGAGAGACGGCTAAAGGAGCCGTCTGCATCAAGGTTCGACGACGAAGAGATCCCTCCTCACCGTCACGTACACCAAGTAAGCACGACATTCACCGGATCCGGGACGTGAAAGAGGGGCGGGGATAAAATCCCCGCCCCTCTTTCGGGACTGCGTTACTGCGTTGTTGCGATGGGCCTACAGGAGTGCGGTCCCGGTGCCGCCAGCCTGGTAGATCGCCCCAAGGCCAGTGCCGTCAGAGCCAGCTGCCTGGGCATTCGGAGCGGCCTCAACCTCGGCCAACTCACCGAACGCATCCGTCCCCGAGAGGCTGCTCGAACTGCCGCCGTCGCAGTACTGCAGAGCCTCTGTTCCAACTGCAGCCGCGGTTGGCTGCGGCAGGGATGGAGCCGTTGTCAACACCACTTCCCGGAAGGTGAGAACCATTTCCAGTCCCGATGGCCTGAAGCTGACCTTCGGTGCACACGATCACGGAGCCGAGACCGAAGCTCATGGATGCCTTGGGAGTGGAGTACGGACCCGTCACGGAGCCACCGACAAAGCTCTCCGTGTCAGTAGCCAGGTTGAGGATGTCCTTGACGCTGTTGAACGTCACGCTGGAATAACCACCAGCGCCACCGGCGGAGTAGCCGGTCGGGTTCACACCGCCGCCCCACGAGTACCCGGAGGGCAGACCCGACGGGTAGTTGATCTGGGCGGCATTGATCGGAAGCACGGACCCCTCGAGCGCGAGCGCCGAGCCTGGTCCGGTCGACCCGGTACCGGCCGGCGTCGTGAGGGTCACGTTGTTCGGGTAGATGACGCCCGCGTCAGCGTGGAGAGACGACGCACAGCCAGTCAGCGCCAGGTCGTAGTCCGTCGCAACCGCCGCAGCCGTCACTTGCCCGGTCTGGCCGACCGTCACAACCACCGCGCCCGACTCCTGAGAGTTGATGGTCTCAGTCGGGTCGATCAACGTGGCTCCCGGCTTCTCGTACTGCGAGATGGTGGCCGTCTTGCCGTCCGGGCTCACAGCCGAGATGTACGACGACACGATGGCCGGCGTCACGGGGGCTGCAAGCGGGCTGAACGGGGAGTCCTCGACAGGGCTACCGAGGTAGGTGTCGGAGTGGCTCACCGTCACCGGCTGACCAACATCACCAGTGAAGTCCGCAGTCGCCGCCGTCACGTTGGGGCTTCCCGGTGCTGACCGTGGTGTTGCTGTACGACTGGTACGAGCCCGTCGTAGACGGGTTGATCGTCAGCGCAGTCTTCTTCGGCCACAACCAACGTGGATGCCGGTGAGATGATCGCCGTCTCGAAGTTCTTCAAGCCGGCCACTCCGACCTTGGCGGTGGAATCGGCCACCACAGTGACTGTCTGCGTGTTCGGCGCCGTCCCGAGAGTCAGAGTCTGACCGGCGATGGCCTCGTTCGGGAGAACCAGCACGTTGGTACCGACTGCCAGGGCGTCCTCGTCCACGGAGGACACGGCGCTTGCCGACAGTCCTGCACCGAGGTCCAAGCCAGCGGTGCCCGGACCGGTGAGGCCACCGGCGCCATTGGCGTCGAAGGTCACTCCCCCGGTGCTACCTGAGTCGGAACCAAGCGATGCACACTGCAATATGGGTGGCCCTCCGGCCGAGGCCACTTGAGCCCCCCCCACTACAACCAGGCCGGTGACTGGCAGCGTCACCGCTGCTGCCACGGCCAACTTCCTTCGGATATTCATGTGCTCTCCCCTCCGGCCCCCGTTAGAGGCACCGGCTTGTTTGGCCCCCTCATCAATCGCTCCTGACGCTTGCCCCTAGCCCGAACGGACGGCCATCCGACCACACGACCAACAACTTTTGTCAGGTTCGACCGGCTCAACGTAGCACTCCATATGTCGCTGCGCTAGGCGCCGCAAATTGCATCATTTCTGGGGGCTGAACAGGTCTTTTGCGGATCTGTCTGTCGATGGGACGCCACGCGTGCCCCCCGGTGTCGGCATCGCCGGTTGGCCGGCGCTGGCGAGCCCTCTCTTTCACAACTCTCATCGGCCCGATCAGGACAGAGGTCCGGGGTGTTCGGTCTCAAGATTTTCCGAAAATTGGGCAAAGGGACCAACCTTCCCGAAGACGGCGATCGCTCACGCCATGCGCTTCTCGAGGGCCTCACGACGTCGAACCGAACACCGATACGGCGCGGCGGCGGCAGCGTTTGGCCGGCGGAGGAAAGGCGGGTGAGAGCTGAGGTGCTGGACGTCGTCGCCTCACGATCGTTCGGTCCCTTCGAGGCGCTGACCGAGTTCGCGCCACGCGCCCCAACGGAAACTGCCGCCGGACGACCGGCGGCAGTTTCCGTTCACAATCTGATGCGCCAGATCGGCGCGATCGTCAGGACGACGCGTTAACCGTCACCGTGTCTTCGATCCGAGTTACCACTGGTTGAAGTTCAAGACGTCGAAGGCACTAGCCGTGGCGTTATTCGTTACTGACCCGTTGGTGACGTCGGCATCGGTCGTCATGTACGAGGCGTGTACACGTCTCGCTCTGCCCCGGTGCGAGATTTTCCCCTGAGTCGCGGGACACGTCACCGTGACGGCTTCGTTCAGTGTTCGTGGCGTCGCTTACCGAGACCCCCGTAAGTGAGATCGTCCCGGTGTTTTTCACGGTATAGGTGTAAGGGATCGTCTGCCCAGACGCCGTGAACCCGGTGGAGGTCGTCGTCTTCACCAGGCTCAGGCTTGCGTCTGGAGTCGGTCGCGTTAACCGTGACCGACTGCGTCGGGCAGCTCGTGATCATTGGGCAAATCGTCGCTCCGGCCGAGTTCACGGCAGAGGCCCAGGCAGTATTTGTCACCGATCCGAAGTCGACGTCGTCCTGGCTCACCGGATAGCTGGCATGGCAAACCTCGGTTTGCCCCGGAGCGACGTTCCCTCCCGGACAGCTCGGTGTCACCGTTTCGACATCGCCATTCGGGTTCGTCGCCGAGTCGTTGACGATGACGCCGTGCAACGTCGTCGTGCCCGTGTTGGTCACCGTATAGGTGTAGGGGATCGTGTCGCTGGTCGATCCGTAACCGGTCGAGGTCGTCGACTTGGCAAGGCTGAGGCTCGACTTCGCTCCAGTCTCAGCAACCGTCAAGACAGCGAGTGTCGAGCTCACGGCACCGTTCGGACCGTTCGCCGAGGCAGTCGCGCTGTTCGTTACCGAGCCTGAATCGACGTCAGCTTGGGTGACTCTGTACGTAGCGGTGCAGGTCTCGCTCGCTCCCTTGGCCAAAGTGGTCGAAGGACAGTTCACCGGCACCTTGTTGTCACTGACCGAGACCCCCGTGAGAACCGTCGCCCCTGAATTCGTGACGAGGTAATTGTAGGGAATGGTCTGGCCGGCACTGCTGTATCCGTTGGACGTGGTTGATTTTGTGAGGCTGATGCTCGAGGTCGGAAGGACGGGAACAATTGATCCGCCCACGACCGGCGCATTCAAGGTCATGCCCCCCGTGGAACCCAGGTAGGGCGCGTTCCCGAAGTTGAAGATTCCCCCGTCGGACGCAGACTCCCAATAGCCCTGACCGTTGGAGGTGCTCCACGCACCAACGACAGGCTTGTTGAGGTGCCTACCGCCCATTGAGCCAAAGAAATTGGGCTCGCCGAAAGTGAAGATCCCGCCGTCAGAACCCGCTTCCCAGTAGCCGCCACCGTCGGGGGTGGGGGCAATCGCGACGACGGGCTTGTTGAGGGGTTTGCCACCCATCGACCCGAAGTACTGGGCGTCACCGAAGGCGAAGATGCCGCCGTCGGAGGCCACCTCCCAGTAGCCGCCCCCGTCGGGGGTGGAGGCGATCCCGACCACCGGATGATCGATGGATTTGCCCTGCATGGAGCCCCAGTACTGGGCGTCACCGAAGGCGAAGACCCCGCCGTCGGAGCCCACCTCCCAGTAGCCGCCCCCGTCGGAGGTGGAGGCGATCCCGACGATCGGACGGACGAGGGGCTTGCCGCCCATCGACCCGTAGTACTGGGCGTCACCGAAGGCGAAGATGCCGCCGTCGGAGGCCACCTCCCAGTAGCCGCTGCCGTCGGGGGTGGCTGCCATTCCGACAATCGGCTTGTCGAGCGGCTTCCCGCCCATGGAGCCGTAGTAGTTGGCGGTGCCGAAGGAGAAGATGCCGCCATCGGACGCCACCTCCCAATAGCCCACCTTGGTGATTCCAACCGTTCCCGACGCCGTGAGGTCGTTGGCCGGGAACGCCGAATTGGTGTTGTTGCCCGGGAAAAGCGATCCCCAGGCGTTGGGCTCATAAATGCTGACCGTCGCCGAGGAGGGCGCATACCCCGCCGGAATGGGCACAGTGCCGGTCAAAAGAGACGGGAAGATCACGCCAGCTCCGGGCGTATCGGCCGTTCCCGGATTGCACGTCGTGGCCGAAGATCCGCCGTAGAAGCAGTACACGGCCGGATCCACCTGGACCGACGCGCCCGCGGCGGGAGAGCCGTTCAGGAGGACGTTCGATGCAGGGATCGTGTACGGGGCCGCGTCGAGCTGCCCATTCGGGTACCCGCCTGCCCACCAGCCGCCGGCCCACCAGTTCGTAGAGGCCCCGGCATCGGACACGGTCGCGCTGTGGCCCGCCGCGGCGAGCGGCGGGTTGAACGAAACGGTGGGGGGGCTCTGCGGGGTCCCCTGACCGGTGAAGTCGAGCAACGCCTCGCCGGCGAAGTCGGCTTGGGACGGCACGGCCCCGCTCGCTGTTGTGGCCGTGATGTCGGTAACCGCAATGATGCAGGTGCCGAGTCCGGCGTTGATTTCCGCCTGGCTGGGCGGGCACTGGGCGTTGGGGTCCGGGACGAAGTTCGTCGTGTCGCTGATGGCCCCACCAGGAGAGAACCCTCCCCCGGCCGAGGTACCGACGACGAGCGACTCGCTGTAGCTACCTCCGGCTGCCTGCTTGAGGGTGTTCAGCCCCTTGATGATGTCCGCCTCGCTGCCCAGCACGCTGAGACTGAAGGGTTGAGTCACCACTGCCAGTGGGCTGGTCTCGAAAATGCCGTATTCGTCCGCGGGGTTGAGACCGGAGCAGCTGACAGAGACCGTGTTCCCGTTGCCCACCCCGGTGAGGATGCCGGGCGCAGCTGTTGTACCGCTGGACGACTGCGAGCCGATTGCGAAGGTGCAGGGAGCTCCCGCATCCGCTGGTTGAGGCCGCGCCAGATGGGCTCGACACTGCGACACTCGCAAGGCCGGCAGCGCCGACGACGCTTGCCACCGCCAGCAACGAAACTGCGGTTCGTCGCATCCCCCGTACCCAGCCAAAGGGAGACACACTCTCCCGGTGCTTCAACATTCTGCTGCCCTCAATTCTACTGTGGGCCGCCCGAAGGCCCCCCCCCACGGCAGCGGAGACCAGGATTTTAGACGTCTACCTCGCGCTGTCAAGAACGGCGAGTTCGCAGAATTCCTGCACCCAGGGTGAGCAGCTGTCCAGATCAGGGTTGCTGACTACATCCTCAAGACCGCTCGGACCTTGACTGTATAAGTCCAGCGTATAACACTGGATTGGATGGCACCTGGGAGCCGCGAAATCCCCCGACAGGATTTGACGTCGGACGCCCAGTATGCGCTCGGCGAATTCCTACGCGACTTCCCCGACGACGAAGCGTGCCTGCAATGGTTGTGGCGCCAGCGGTACTCCAAGAACGGCACGCACGCCTTCTGTCACGGCTGCGAAGTGGAGGCGGCCTTCAGGCGGTACGAGACGAAGCAGCAGCGCCAGAGTTGGACGTGCACGGCCTGTGGCCTTCACGTGCACCCCACAGCGGGGACGGTCTTTCACAAGTCCTCCACCGGCCTGCGCCTGTGGTTCTACGCCGTCTATCTCATGACGAGCACTCGCAGTGGAATTTCCGCCAAGCAGCTCGAGCGAGAGCTCGGCGTGACCTACAAGACAGCGCACCGGATGTTCAGCATGATCCGGACCCAGCTCATGTCCCTGGACGACGATAAGCCGGTCGACAGAGATATCGAAGTGGACGAGACGTCGTCTGATGGAAAGCTCCGGCTGTCGAGCAAGGGGCGGTGGAAGGACGCGCCGACCAGGGCCGAGCAGCGTTTGGCCCCGCAGGAAGGGGGACAACAGGAGAAGGACCGAGTTCGACGCGACCGAGCGCTGAGGCCAGGCCTCCGCCTCTGGGCTGCAAAGCGCTCGGCCAGCGATCCGCAGGAGAGATCTGCTCTCTCCTGCGGATCGACAAACCTCTTTTAGCTGTTCGCGGCAATCCCCACGATGGGTGCGTTCAGCGGTTGGCCGCCTGCGGTGCCCAGGGCGGTGGCGTCGCCGTAGTGCAAGAACGCTCCGTTGGTGGCCACCAACCAGTAGCCGCCACCGTCGGGAGCCGAGGCGATTCCGGCCACGGGGCTGCTCGGCGGCGTCGAAGCGGCGGAGCCGTAGAACTGGGCGCTGGGGTAAGCGAAGACGCCGCCGTCCTTGGCGACCAGCCAGTAGCCCCCATGAGGATTCGCAGCAATGCCGGTAATGGGCTGGTTGAGTGGCTGGCCGCCGCGCGATCCGGAGAAGTGGGCGCTGCCATAGGCGAAGACGCCGCCGTCCTGGGCGACGAGCCAGTATCCACCGCCGTCCGGAGTCGAGGCCATGCCGACAATGGGTTTGTCGATGGGTTGGCCGCCGCGAGATCCGTAGAAGCGGGCGTCGCCGTAGGCGAAGATGCCGCCGTCGTTGGCGACGAGCCAGTAGCCACGCCCGTCAAGAGTCGAGGTCATCCCGACGATGGGCGCATTGAGAGGCTGGCCGCCCCGGGACCCGTAGAAGTGGGCGTCGCCATAGGCGAAGACGCCGCCGTCCTTCGCGACGAGCCAGTAACCGCCCCCGTCAGGAGTCGAGGCCATCCCGACAATGGGCTGATTCAGCCTCATCGAACCGGGCGAGCCGTAGAACGTCGCGCTCCCGAAGCTGAAGACACCGCCGTCGGAGGCGACCTCCCAGTATCCCTGGCTGGACGTGGTCGGCTTGGTGACGACGGGCGCGGTGTAGGTGAAGGCCCCGGCATCCTTCACCGAACCACCGAAGGTAGTCACGACAACGTCGGCCGCACCAGCGGAACCCGCCGGGGTCGTCACGGTGATCGACGATGCGCTACTCCCGGTCACGGTGCCCGCGTTACCACCGAAGGTCACCGAGCTGGGCGACGCCAGGTTGGTGCCGGCGATGGTCACAACGGTGCCGCCCGCAGTCGAACCCTGCGACGGGGCCACCGAGGTGATCGTCGGAGGGAGTGCGTACGTGAACGCCGAGTCCTCCGTGCCTGTGCCATTGGGGGTCGTGACGCTCACGTCCACCGTGCCGGTGCCGGCCGGGGACGTCACGGTGAGCGAGGTCGCGTCGGTCACGTTGACCGAAGTGCCCGCGGTGGCGCCGAAGTCGACGGCTGTGGCGCCGGTGAAGCCGGTGCCTGTGACCGTGACCGAGGTCCCGCCGTCAGTCGGTCCTCCAGATGGACTCACCCCCGTGACCGTGGGTGCTGCGTTGTAGATGTAGTGGTCACTCGAGCTGGTCGCCGAGGTGCCGTTGGGGGTCGTGACCGTCACGTCGACCGTGCCGCTTCCTGCCGGAACGGTGACCGTGAGCGAGGTGGAAGTGACCCCCGTGATCCCGGTGCCCGCGTTGGCGCCGAAGTGGACGGCCGTGGCGCCGGTGAAGCCGGTGCCGGCGACCGTGACCGAGTTGCCCCCGCCCGGGGTCCCGTTGTTCGGACTGACGCTGGTGACCGTGGGCGGAGAGTTGTAGGTGTAGGCGCTGGCCAGTGGGGCGGACGAACCACCAGCGGTGGTGACCACCTTCACCGACACCGTACCGATCCCTGCTGGGACAGTCACCGTGAGGCTCGTGGCGGTGACTCCGCTGACACCGGTGCCCAGGTTGGAGCCGAAGTCGACCGTGGGTGTCCCGGAGAACCCGGTTCCATTGACCGTGACGGTGTTGCCCCCGCCCTGGGCCCCGTTGTTCGGGCTGACCGAGGTGACCGTCGGCGCTGGGTTGTAGGTGTAGAGGTCATTGGCGTTGGCCGCCGAGGTGCCGTTGGGGGTGGTCACGGTGACGTCGACCGTGCCGGTTCCCGACGGAGCGGTGACCGTGAGCGAGGTGGCGCTGATCACGGTGACCGTGGTGCCCGCGGTGGAGCCGAAGTGGACGGCCTGGCCCCGGTGAACCCGGTGCCGTTGACCGTGACGGTGTTGGCCCCGCCCGCTGGCCCGTTGTTCGGGCTGACCGAGGTGACCGTCGGTGCGGGGTTGTAGGTGTAGTGGTCATTGGCGTTGATCGCCGAGGTGCCGTTGGGGGTGGTGACCGTGACGTCGACCGTGCCCGTTCCCGCCGGAGAAGTGACTGTGAGGCTGGTGGCGTTGACCACGGTGAGCGTGGTGCCCGCGGTGGCGCCGAAGTCGACGCTGGTGGCCCCGGTGAAGCCGGTGCCGCTGACCGTGACCAAGGTGCCGCCGGCCGCTTGTCCGTTGGTCGGGCTGACGCTCGTGACCGTCGGTGGACCGTTGTAGGTGTAGAGGTCATTGGCGTTGGCGACCGAGGTGCCGTTGGGGGTCGTGACCGTGACGTCGACCGTGCCCGTGCCTGACGGGGCGGTGACCGTGAGGCTGGTGGCGCTGATCACGGTGACCAAGGTGCCCGCGGTGGTGCCGAAGTGGACGGCGCTGGCCCCGGTGAAGCCGGTGCCACTGACCGTGACGGTGTTGCCACCGGCCGGGGCCCCGTTGGTCGGGCTGAGCCCGGTGACCGTCGGTGCGGGGTTGTAGGTGAACTGATCGCTCGTGCTCGTCGCCGAGGTGCCGTTGGGGGTGACCACGGTGACGTGCACCGTGCCGGTTCCCGCCGGAGAAGTGACTGTGAGGCTGGTGTCACTGACCACGTTGAGCGAGGTGCCCGCGGTGGCGCCGAAGTTGGCGGCGCTGGCCCCGGTGAACCCGGTGCCGCTGACCGTGACGGTGGTGCCCCCGCCCGCCGGTCCGTTGGTCGGGCTGACGCCCGTGACCGTCGGGGGCGGGTTGTAGGTGTAGGCGCTGGCCAGCGGCGCTGAAGTCCCACCAGCAGCGGTGGTCACGGTCACCGAGACCACGCCGGTCCCTGCCGGGACGATCACCGTGAAGCTGGTCGAGGTGACGGCGCCGACCCCGCCGCCCGGCGTGGAGCCGAAGTCGACGGTTGGGACCCCAGAGAACCCGGTGCCATTGACCGTGACGGTGTTGGCCCCGCCCTGCGGGCCCGTTGTTCGGGCTGACCGAGGTGACCGTCGGTGCGGGGTTGTAGGTGTAGTGGTCATTGGCGTTGATCGCCGAGGTGCCGTTGGGGGTGGTGACCGTGACGTCGACCGTGCCCGTTCCCGCCGGAGAAGTGACTGTGAGGCTGGTGGCGTTGACCACGGTGAGCGTGGTGCCCGCGGTGGCGCCGAAGTCGACGCTGGTGGCCCCGGTGAAGCCGGTGCCGCTGACCGTGACCAAGGTGCCGCCGGCCGCTTGTCCGTTGGTCGGGCTGACGCTCGTGACCGTCGGTGGACCGTTGTAGGTGTAGAGGTCATTGGCGTTGGCGACCGAGGTGCCGTTGGGGGTCGTGACCGTGACGTCGACCGTGCCCGTGCCTGACGGGGCGGTGACCGTGAGGCTGGTGGCGCTGATCACGGTGACCAAGGTGCCCGCGGTGGTGCCGAAGTGGACGGCGCTGGCCCCGGTGAAGCCGGTGCCACTGACCGTGACGGTGTTGCCACCGGCCGGGGCCCCGTTGGTCGGGCTGAGCCCGGTGACCGTCGGTGCGGGGTTGTAGGTGAACTGATCGCTCGTGCTCGTCGCCGAGGTGCCGTTGGGGGTGACCACGGTGACGTGCACCGTGCCGGTTCCCGCCGGAGAAGTGACTGTGAGGCTGGTGTCACTGACCACGTTGAGCGAGGTGCCCGCGGTGGCGCCGAAGTTGGCGGCGCTGGCCCCGGTGAACCCGGTGCCGCTGACCGTGACCGTGGTGCCCCCGCCCGCCGGTCCGTTGGTCGGGCTGACTCCTGTGACCGTCGGGGGCGGGTTGTAGGTGTAGGCGCTGGCCAGCGGCGCTGAAGTCCCACCAGCAGCGGTGGTCACGGTCACCGAGACCACGCCGGTCCCTGCCGGGACGATCACCGTGAAGCTGGTCGAGGTGACGGCGCCGACCCCGCCGCCCGGCGTGGAGCCGAAGTCGACGGTTGGGACCCCAGAGAACCCGGTGCCATTGACCGTGACGGTGTTGGCCCCGCCCTGGGGCCCGTTGTTCGGGCTGACCGAGGTGACCGTCGGTGCGGGGTTGTAGGTGTAGTGGTCATTGGCGTTGATCGCCGAGGTGCCGTTGGGGGTGGTGACCGTGACGTCGACCGTGCCCGTGCCCGACGGGGAAGTGACTGTGAGGCTGGTGGCGTTGACCACGGTGAGCGTGGTGCCCGCGGTGGCGCCGAAGTCGACGCTGGTGGCCCCGGTGAAGCCGGTGCCGCTGACCGTGACCAAGGTGCCGCCGGCCGCTTGTCCGTTGGTCGGGCTGACGCTCGTGACCGTCGGTGGACCGTTGTAGGTGTAGAGGTCATTGGCGTTGGCGACCGAGGTGCCGTTGGGGGTCGTGACCGTGACGTCGACCGTGCCCGTGCCTGCCGGGGCGGTGACCGTGAGGCTGGTGGCGCTGATCACGGTGACCGAGGTGCCCGCGGTGGTGCCGAAGTGGACGGCGCGTGGCCCCGGTGAAGCCGGTGCCACTGACCGTGACGGTGTTGCCACCGGCCGGGGCCCCGTTGGTCGGGCTGAGCCCGGTGACCGTCGGTGCGGGGTTGTAGGTGAACTGATCGCTCGTGCTCGTCGCCGAGGTGCCGTTGGGGGTGATCACGGTGACGTGCACCGTGCCGGTTCCCGCCGGAGAAGTGACTGTGAGGCTGGTGTCACTGACCACGTTGAGCGAGGTGCCCGCGGTGGCGCCGAAGTTGGCGGCGCTGGCCCCGGTGAACCCGGTGCCGCTGACCGTGACCGTGGTGCCCCCGCCCGCTGGTCCGTTGGTCGGGCTGACTCCGGTGACCGTCGGGGGCGGTGGAGAGTTGTACGTGAACTGATCACTCGTACTCGTCGCCGAGGTGCCGTTGGGGGTGGTGACCGTGACGTGCACCGTGCCGGTTCCCGCCGGAGAAGTGACTGTGAGGCTGGTGGCACTGACCACGTTGACCGAGGTGCCCGCGGTGGCGCCGAAGTGGACGGCGGTGGCGCCGGTCAAGTCGGTGCCGGTGACCGTGACCGAGGTGCCCCCGGCCGCGGCCCCGTTGGTCGGGCTGACTCCGGTGACCGTGGGGAGCGCCGGGGCGTTGTAGGTGAACTGATCACTCGTACTCGTCGCCGAGGTGCCGTTGGGGGTGGTGACCGTGACGTGCACCGTGCCGGTGCCCGCCGGAGCGGTGACCGTGAGGCTGGTGTCACTGAGCACGTTGACCGTGGTGCCCGCGGTGGAGCCGAAGTCGACGGCGGTGGCCCCGGTCAAGCCGGTGCCGCTGACGGTGACCGAGGTGCCGCCGGCCGCCGGTCCGTTGGTCGGGCTGACGCCGGTGACCGTCGGGGCGGGGGCGCCGCCAGAACACGTCGGGCACGAGATCGTTGTCGCCGACTCGACCGAGTTGACGAGCTGGTAGCTCAGGCCGTTGTTGTAGGTGCCGGTGCCACCATCGGCGGCATAGGTGCTCTGGGTCAAAGAGAGGTTGGGCTCGTCGACGTAGACGTGGCACGGAGAACACGACACCGAGGGCATCACGAAGGAGCCGCTGATGGTGCCTTGGGCCAGCGTGCAGTTGGCGACGGCCCCGGGGCTCGTGGTTTTCGCCCCACCGCTGCTGCCACAGTTGTAGCTGGCCGGGGTGATGGCGATGGTGTTGGTGGTCGGCGACGCCTCGACGGCGCTGGCCCGGGTCGTCCCGACCCAGACCGCGGGAGCCGGGACGGCGGTGGCCGTCGCGGGGGCCGGCCCGATCGGTGCGATGAAGCTGGGGGCGCCGTTGGCTCCTGCTCCCCACCAGTTGCAAGTGCCACAGCTGTTGAGGGTGACGGTGGACCCCGGAGCCGTCGTCCCCGACGTGAAGGTGGCCGAGGCCGGGTCAGGGGTGAGGTCGTTGGCATAGGAGATCTGCAAGGTGGCCGCGATGTAGGTGCTCGGGTTCGAGCCCGTGGACGCCGCTGTGAGGGCTCCCACGTTGCAGTCGACGAGCCCGGCGTCGGTCTGGGCCTGTGAGGGCGGACAGGTCGTGTTGGGGTCGGTGCCGTAGTAGACCGGCGTCCCCCCCGCTGCACCTGTGACACACAAGGCGCCCGAAATCGGGCACCCACCGGTCGTCGACGGCCCCGAGTCGGGCAGCTGGAACCCCGGTGAGGGGGCGTTGTAGGTCGCACTCGTCGTGTCGAAGTAGTTGTTCTGGCCCGACCAGCCGAGCCACTCCTCGTTGCCGCCGTTGCCGCCCGGGCCGGTCCCGGTGACGACGCCGGCCGTGGCCGCCCCCAGCGACTCGATCATCGGCGCCGTCGTGCCCAGGCCCGAAAGACCGGTGCACGACGTCGGGATCGCTGTCCCGCCCGAGGGGTTGGTCGTACTCGTCCCCGCCACGGCGCCTTGGATGTAGGCGCTCGCGCCCGGAGGCGCCCCGCTGTTTTGCACCCCGGCGCCGCTGAAGGTGCACGAGCCGGTCCCGAACCAGTACCACTGGTTGGCCGTCGCCTTGGCCGAGGTCCCGGCCCCGGTGATGACCGTGACGTTGTAGATGGTCCCGACGACCTCGGTGGCGATCCCGGGCACCACGGCCGAGATCTCGGTGCTCGACTCCACGACGTATGACGTGGCTGCAGTCGTGGCGAACTCGACGTTGGTCACCCCGACGAAATTGGTCCCTTGGATGATGATCGTCGTGCCGCCGCCGGTCGGGGCGTTGCCGCCGTAGAGGGCGGTGACGGTCGGCGCGCCGACATAGGTGAACTGGTCTGCGGGCACAACGGGTGAGGTGCCCAACGCGGTCGTGACGGTGACGTCGACCGTGCCGGTCCCGGGGGCCGCCAGCGTCGAAGCCGGCGAGGTGACCACGATCTTGCCCGCCGTGTTCGAGGTGATGGTGCCGGGGTTACCCGCACCGAAGTCGACCGCGGTGGCCGTTGTCAGGTTCGTCCCGATGATGGTCACCTTGGCGCCGCCGGCCGGCAGCCCTGACGAGGGCGTGACCGAGGTGACGGTGGGAGGTCCGGTGGCGGCGGCTCCGGGCTGCACCCCGACCGCAACAAGCGCCACTCCGAAGGTACCCAAACACAGGGCCAGAGCGAGTACCCCCTTCGCGAAACGCAGAGAACGCCCAATCAACGTGTCCAACCAGCGCTTGGTCACCCTTTTCCTCCCCTTGGCCTTACGGCCGGCAGTGTGCACACCTCCCGCGCTAGTCGCCTGGAACGAACCGCCTTCGCGAAACGCCCCACCCCCCTCCGCCGATTAGGCGGGTCCGCACCGTAAGCCATGTCTTCCACACTGTCAACGCGGCGTGAGCGAGTCTGCGAGCGGTGGCAGAGACAGAAAAGGTGCCCGGACGGAGCATCAGAGGTAGTCAGGCGGAGCATACGAATTGACACGAATTTGTGAAAAGAACCGGGCGGTCCCCGCCAGGTACCGGCCGACCGCGGGTCTCTGGCATCTGCCAGATGCCACCGCGACCAAGACGGGGCGTCACTACCACCACACGTGAAAGAACGTCCAATGCCCGGGGTCAAAGCCACCACGACTCCAAGTTTCCTGCCCTCCAGAGCCCAATATTGCCTTGAGGCTTCGGGTCACCTGGACGTGTATACCCTCACTGTATAATCCCTAGTAGAGCGCGTTTTGTTTGTAGACCACCCCTTCGACTTTGGAGCCTCTCCACGCTCGAACGGCGGTTGACGGGGCGAATGTTGCAAAGTCGTTGGCCAAATCGGGGGAAGCGTCCGCGCTCCGTGGCGCCATGGACCCTCCGATGGATCCGCGCGAGTATCAACGGGGTGAGGGAGGGCGCAGTACTTCTTGGTCGACGGGTCGCTATGGCCCTTGGGGCAGCCCTCTGTCTCAGCTTGGTTGTCAGTGTCCTGGGTATCCGGACGGCCGGAGCCGCGGTGCAGACGAAGAGCGCCGTGACGGCCACGGTCACGGTCTCACCACCGACTGAGGTCTACGGCGTCCTCGACCAGGTATTCAGCGTGACCATCTCGCCGCCGGCGACCAGCGACATCTCGCCCACGGGAACCGTCACTGTTTCCGATCTGCAGGTCAATCTGTGTCCGCCCATTTCACTGCCCACCCCTGGGGTTGGCGCGGTCACCGTGATCTGCGCGGACTCCACCGTTCCGATCCCTGTGAACTCGTCGACCGTCGCTGAATATTCGTACTCAGGAGACCAGAACTATCTGTCTTCCAAAGGCAGGGTGTCCGGAGCCGTCACTGCCGCGGACACGACGACGTCCGTGACCACGTCGTCGGCGACCGCCACGTGGGGCAGCGAGCAGTCACTCGTCTTTTCGGCCACAGTGGGAAACGCGCAACCCGGCAGCGTCGGCGTGCCGACGGGCGTCGTGTCTGTCGAGCAGGGATCAGACGTCATCTGCACAATGACGCTTTCCAACGGTTCGGGCACTTGTTCACCAATCGCCACCGCGTTGCCTCCCGGATCCGAACCGATCACTGCGACCTATGGCGGTGATTCGAACTTCAATCCCTCACCGCTGTCATCGCCGATCGGTCTCACAATCTCCCCTGCCCCGCTTACCGTCTCCGGAGATGACGAGACAATGTCGTACGGCTCTCCCCTGCCGACACTCGACTCGGCGATGTCGGGCTTTGTGAACGGGCAGTCCTTGGCCACATCCGGGGTGACAGGCCAGTCCCAGTGCACGACGACCGCCACAACCACCAGTGCGGTGGGCGCGTACCCGATCGCATGCACCGCAGGGTCACTCGCCTCGCCCGATTACACATTTGGATTCGTGCCCGGAACGCTCACCGTCACGCAGGCTCCGACCTCCACTTCGTTGACACTCCCGACTGCTCCGTCGTCTTCTCTTGCGGCGACGGTGTCTCCCACCTACGGCGGTACTCCGACCGGTTCCGTCACCTTTCTCGTCGGCACCGGCCGATACTCGTGCACTCTGTCCACCCAGACGGCCGGTGCCGCTTCCTGCACCGCAAGTCTCAGTCCGAATAGTTCCCCCGGCACCTACACCGTGACCGCCACCTATTCGGGTGACGCCAATTTCCTGACTTCGTCATGGAGCGAAAAGTTCACGGTACCGAGCACTGGGACGACCAGCGGCACAGGCGCGGGAGGAGGAACCGGAACTGGGCCCAGCACGGCGCAGAGCGGCGGTGGGAACTCCAGCTCGAGCCCAGGGGCGGGTGCAGACGGCCTGAATACGGTGACGCTGGCCTCCCTGGCGTCGTCGGCGCAAACGCAGAAACTCGATGCATCCGTCGCCGCGGAAACCCAGGCCGATCAGACGAGTCAGGCGAACTACCGGAAGCTGATCGCTGGCTATTCGCAGTGGGGGGCCGCCGGGAACGCGAATGGTGCGGGAACTCCACAAGGAAGCGGAACGACTGGCGCCCCTCAGGGATCGGGCGCATCACAAGCTCCAAACAGCGCAGAAGGGTCCAATCAGTACTCTGCGTCGGGCCAATCGGGGGCGACGACGGCCGGTTCTGCCGCGAACCGCGTCAACACGAGCCTGGTCGTCAGCAAGAGCGGATCTCTTCTTCTTCCCATATTGATTCTCGCTCTCGTGCTCGGCTTGAGTTTCACGGCTGTGGAGATCCGGCGCCGAACTCAGCGTGCTGCCAGGGCGGCTAACGGCGACAACGACGAACGCTCCAGCACAGGCGGCGACTAAGGACCGACGACCCGTTCTACGGTCACTCAGACTGCCGGGTCGATGAAGTGGTCGCTGGACCGAAGAGAGGGTCTTGTTTTGTCCTGGTCGATGCCCGATCGTTCCGCTTACGGATTAGTGTCGCCGCACAATGAGGATGGGGACGGGGAAACGGTGCTCTGTCTGACGGGCCCGTGACAGCACTGCAGGCCCCGCCGACGGCCGACGCCGGCAAGGACACCGGAGCGAGTCGTCCAGAACTGACGACCCTCCTCGTCCTTTGTGGCATCGCGATCTTCAGCGGTGCGGGTTTGGCGATCGCGTACCGCGGCGGTCTGAGGGTGAGCACCGGTGACCCCATCGCTTACCTCTCGATGGCTCGCAGCCTTGCCGCCGGCCACGGCGCCAGCCTGCCCTACGGTGACTTGTACACCGCCTCGCAGATGACCGCGGGCGGCCCGGTCTCCCACTGGCCGGTCGGATACCCGCTGCTTCTCAGCTTGGACACGAAGTCGCTCCTTTCGTGGGCCAGGGACCTTGCGGTGGTGATGTACGCGGTCAACGTCTTCTTGTTCGGACTCCTCGCGCTCCGGGTCGGCGTCGCTCGCATCGGGGCGATCGCACTGGCGGTCATTTTCGCCGGCTTGTCGTTCGCCCTCCACGGCACGGTGCAGTCCGAACCTCTCTTCTTCCTACTGGTCCTCCTTGGACTGCACGCCTTCGTCGCTTTCTTCAATCGTCCGGCGACCCTGCCTCTCTTGGCCGTCGCTGCTGCGTTCGGGCTTTCGACGGTCAGTCGGTTCTTGGGGGAGGCCTTCGTGATCGGGGGAGCGATCGCCATCCTGGTCTTCTTGAAGGAGCGATTCCCCCGACGGTTGCGTGACGCCGTCCTCCTGGTCATCGTCGGAAACATCCCGATCCTGATCTGGTTCAGCAGTGTCCACAATTCTCCGGACACGCTCGCCTTCCACCTACTCACGACCTACGACGTGAAGGCCAGCCTGTTCAGCATCGCCGGTTTCATCATCCCCGGCGTCCATTCGACGTATCTCCGTATTCTCATAGCGGCGGCCATTGTCATCGTCGCGGTCATCGTTCTGGCCACCGTCGGAAGTCGAGCCACGCGCTCACCCGTCCGCAACGACAAGGTCGACTGGTTGATGTTGCTCTTCGCGGGTGCCTACCTTCTCTTTGTACTCATCTCTCTCACGCTGGTCGACCCCCTCGTCCTGCATGGAGGTGATGATCGCGTCCTCTTTTTACCCTTCATGCTCATCCTTTTGTGGTGCGCGCAAAACTGGCCCCAGCTCGCTTCGTGGTCGGCGGTGCCACGAAACTCGTGGGTTCCGATTCTCGCTACCAGCCTGGTCGTACTGTTGGTTGGGACGGCGATCTGGACAGCAGGAGAGACAGGTCGGAACGCCCAGGTCGGAAGCGTCGCCCCAGCGTCCCCGGCCAACGCCGCCCTGAAGCGGGTCCTGGCGGGAATTCCCTCGAACTCGATCCTTTACTCCAACGAGCCGGACGAGCTGTACTTCCTGAGCGGGCGGACTGTCTACGTGCTCCCGAACATCCTGAGCGCCTCCACGTTGAAGGCGAACCATCACTTCACCTCGGAGATGTCCTCGACAAGGCGACGGATCTGCAACAAACCGGCCACGGTGCTTTTCTCGCTGTCGAATGGCTTGTTCGAACCGACACTCGATCAGGTGGAGCACGAACTGAAGGTCGCCAGCAAGAGCTCCATACCGGGATGGAAGGTGCTGACACTGGACACCACCTCGGCCTGCTAAGACCAATGGCGCCGCACCCGATTGGGCGGTCGTGAGCCAGAACGGACATGGTGAACACGTTCCCGAATGTCTTGGCTGACCTCAGCACTGCAGCAGAGAGAGTGCATCAGCAGCATTTGGGCCAGTGCAGTGATGTCGACCGCCCAAGGTCTAGGGTCCAGAGATGGCGCAGATGAGCGGCTCGAAGCCGACCCAGGAGACGACACCCGCCAAGGGCGAACCCGTGGAAATCCCCATCCCGACGCGCCAGGAGGTCTTTCGTGACATGGCGACGGTCGCCGAACCACGCAAGACCCCTCCCTCATCGGAGTAGGAAACCCCGGGTCCGACGGCGAACGTCGTCCATGTCGATCGCTTCAACGCGATCCGGCGGTCGGAGGCCGAATTCTCAGCCCACATGAACTGCATCCGCAGCCATTCTTCTATGAGGCTGCGGAGGTCCTCGAGTGACGAGAATGTCGCTGGCGTTGCCCGGGGCTCCGCCGCGAGAGCTCGCCAATTTCCTCGGTGATCAGCTGTGCGATGTCATCTTCCGATTTATGCTCGTGCGTCCGTTCACGGACTTTTGCCGAGTAGTACTCCCGCAGCGAGAGCAGTGATCCTCCAGGGTTTTTCTTTTCCCCATGGCTCGCCTTCGCGATGACCTCGTCCAGCGAGGTGATGATGACCAGCGAGCGCAAACCGGCGTCGCTGGGCATCTCCTCGGCGTAGACGGGTACGCCTGCCGCGTTCGCAAAGCCGATTTCCAAGGCTCCGTTTATGCCGATGTACCCGCCCGGCGCGTGGAGCCAGACCAGATCCGCCGACCTGATGCAGTTGAGAGGAAACCCCTCGACAGATGCAAACGGGACTCCAGCCTCGTCCGCATTCAGCAGGAATCCGTCGATCTCGGCAACGAAATCGAGTCCTGAGGGCGAGAGCACCCTCATGCCGGCGGCGGACAGCTTTTCGTACGCCCGTACCAGTGAAGAGACGCCCCGCCTGTAGGAGCCGCAGAGCACTGCGCTCGGTTGAGGAGAGGTCTGCCCAAAAGACCCGCTCGCTCCGAATTTCCTTCGGGTTTCTCGTTGGCCAGATGTCTCGGGAGTGCCCTCACCACCGGATCCGGCTTCCTCTACCGCGGTTTTTACTGCGGTTTGGTTGAAACCCATCCATGTAGTTTGACAGAATGTATGGGTGCTGTCCAGGATCTACCAGGAACAACAGTGACTTCAGGCCGCCCTCACCTTACCGCGGTTTCTACTGCGGCTCCGTATCCGGACTGGCTACTACGGCTCCGTTCGGTGACCGTCGACGCCGGCATGTCGGTGTACAGATTGGGATCTCGAGCCGGTCTGTCACAGAGCCACTTGAAGAAGCTCCTCACCGGCGGGGTCGAAAACCCACGGACTGAGACCTTGGAGCAGCTCGCCGCTGCTGCCGAAAAGTCTCTGGAGTGGATCTTGCATGGCGACGAGGTCGTGGAAATCGTCGAGGTCGGTTTGACACAACCTCAACTCGACGCCCTGAGTGCGTGTGCCTTCTTGGATGACTCCGACCTCAGGAGCCTTCTCCGCGAGGCTGTCATTCAGTTCGTGGACGCGCGCCGCGCAGACCCTGATGTCAGTGAGATGTTGGCAAGTTTGCAGCGCAGACGAGAGGCGCGGTCAGCCGCGCAACCTGCGCACGGGCCTGGGGCGTCCTGACCGACTCAACCTCTCCGCGCTCGTTGGGGCTCCGACCATTCCCGGCACGTCCCAGGTGCTTTCGCCAGCGCCACTGTTGATGAGGAGTCCAAACTGCCACGATGGTCCGCGACTGCTGGTGAATTCCTCCTACGCGGCAGCGGACATTGCGCGGTTCACGAATGTGCAGTCGAACTCAATCATGCGCAGCCAATCGGAGGTGCGCATGATCGGGAAGATGTTGCACGGGTCAAACCCGCGATCTCTCATTTCAACGAGCAGCACATCCATTGTTGGGATGTCATCGTAAATCGGCAACGTCGGTGCTTCGAGCAAGACGGCGGCGATGTCATTGATCCGATCCCCCGCACCTTGGATCACCGCAAGGTCATGACCTTGCGTATCGATCTTCAGGAGGACGCGAGGCCTCTCAATTCCAACGAGGATCTCATCGAACAACTCATCTAACCGCTGCACATCGACGGTCTCTTTCCCCATTTTCGAGAAGGTCGATCCGAACCGATTCTTCCCGAATTCGTTCGGGTCGTGAAACGAACTGAAGTGGGAAAAATTCCCATCGCCGATGATTGAGAGTTCGGATTGGCCGGGTTCAGTGCCGAGCGCCATCTTGACGCCTCGCCAATTGGAATCGTTCTTCATGAGGTCCGTCAGCTGATTGAACGCGCGCTCTGCAGGTTCAAAACTCACGATACGACCCTCATAGCGCACGATCGTTCTCAATCGGGTGGCGAATTCACCACAGTGCGCACCGACGTCAATCACGCAATTGATGTTCAGTGCTTTGATGATTTGAATGAGGTTGTGTTCGAGGCTGCCCGGTGGCGGATACTTCTCAATCGACACACCGAGCCGGCGTGCGAAATCTCGTGCAGTGCTGGCAACACGGTGTCCTTTTCGTCGTGCGACCATCAGTGCTGATGGTAGCAGCGGGGGCTGTCAACCCACGGTGAGGTGAACGCCTGACGCGGACGTTTCACGTCGATGTCCTCGGCATTTCATAGTCCTGTCGGAGTGTTGGACTGCCCGTTAATCAGAGGCTCGCGGCTCCACTCGCCTGGCGGCTTCGCCGTCGGGACCGAGTCATGAGCGCTGGCAGCGCCCATGTCTCCTCGTATCGGTGAACTGAGGCTTTCCGCATGTTTGCCCATTGAGCAGTCTTCGCTCTCGGTGACGATCGTCGACGTGCGGATCTTTAGCTGTCAGTCACCGACCCTGGTGGTCCGACGCCGGCCTGGTGCGCCAAAGCCGCCATAATGCAGCGGGGGGCGCTCCGCCTCTGGCACCGGCCGATGCGCACGTGCCGACCGGGGCCCCGACGGTGAGGGACGCCGCGAACGAGGAGGACGAGATGATGCCCTCGGGCGACGAGAAAGACGCGGGGACTCAACCAGGAGGAGTCCCCGCCGACGGGCGCATGCCGAACCTCTTCATCCTCGGCGCGCCCAAGTGCGCCACGTCGTCGCTTTTTACCTACCTCAGTCAGCATCCGGACATCTTCATGTGGCGCAAGGAAATGCATTATTTCGGCCGGGACCTCGTCTTCAACAACAAAGAGCGCATGACCCCCGAGCACTATTTGAGCCACTACGACGAAGCAACGACCGAGCGCTACCGGGGGGACGGGGCCATCTGGTACCTGTTCTCCAAGCGAGCTGCCGAGGAGATCGCCGCAGCGTCTCCAGAGGCCCGCTATATCGTCCTCGTGCGGAACCCCGTGGACATGCTCTATTCGCTCCACAGTGAATTCATCTTCCAAGGCGGCGAGGACCTGACCGACTTCGCGGAGGCTCTCGATGCCGAAGAGGACCGCCGCAACGGCAAACGGATCCCTCCGTCGTGCCCAACACCCTGGGCCCTCCAGTACCGGGAGGTCGCCCGGTTCGGCGAACAGCTGGCCCGGTATCGGGCGGTGCTCGAGGCGAAGCGCCTGCACGTCATTCTGTACGACGATCTCGCGGCCGACACCCCCGGCGTCTACCGGGACGTCTTGCGCTTCTTGGAGATCGACGACACCTTCCAACCGGAGTTCCCCAGGGTGAACCCGAACACCGTGGTGCGCAGCAGCAGAATGCGGCAGTTCTTACGCCACCCGCCCAAGCCCTTGAGGGCGGTCGGAAGAGTGGCCGTGCGCAATCAGGCAACCCGTTGGGCTCTCGGCCGGCGCCTGATGGCCCTCAATACCGTGCAAGTGCCCCGGGCCCCGATCGATCCCGCGGTCCGCCGCCGGCTCCAGATCGACCTTGCGCCTGATGTGGCGTGGCTGGGCGAGCAGATCGGCCGAGACCTCAGCTCATGGACTGAGTCCTGAGCATCGGGCGGCGCTCCCAGGAGGTGGAAGCGCCGGGAGTTCTCTTCGCCCTCCGACGGGAACGTCCGCAAAAGCTGGTGCCTTTGCCAGCTTCCAATTTGACTGACACGTCCAAGGCCACTGCCAGGGCGAACTGAAGAAGTCGATGGACATTGACGACGTTATCCATGCAGCGCGTGCGCCGGTGTGTCAAGGCGTGCGGATCGACGAGCGGCGCACGCCTGCGCCTCGCCAACGGAACGGAAGTCATGCCCGACAGGGCAAGTTCGCTGCTGCGACAAGGTTGAAGACAATGACGGCGAGGAGAACTGTACGCAGCGAGCACATCGCTGTCGCGACGAGAAACAAAACGCCACCCGTTTCCCGCTTGCACAGTGGGGAGTTCTCTGCACGCCCATTTCGTTGTCCGACGTCGCCGTTCCATCATCCACACCTTCCGCAACGCAATTTGATAATGCGACCGGTGTTCCTCGTGAAACAATTAGCAAGTCCGACAGCTCGCCGATAACGCTGTGCGATCGCTGCTGTGGTGTGGGTGTTTACAACGAGCGATCGACCCAGCGTCGCGTTAACGCGCAACTGCTGAGCCGCTTCGTTGCGTGGCGCCCGCTCGACTCGATCACGTTGGCGGTAAGTGAGAAGGCGCCGCGGAGGATGCCGCAAGGGATCCCGGTGACCAATCCGAATCCCGGCACCGATGATCCTGGTGGTGTCGCGGGACGTGTCGAGGCGTCGCCAGGACGAGCGCTTTCCTGCTGCTCAAACGGTGCGGTTCCCCCGGAGTGGGACGGCACTGCGACCTCATCGACCGACGAGCGGAACTCCCGCACGAGGATCTCCGACGGAATCCTCCGGGCGTGCCACGGCAGGCTCCGCTTCCCCGGACGCGCTTCTTCCTCGGAGCGCGCTTCGTCGATCATCCCCTCGAACAGGCCCCGCACCGAGACACCGAGGCGCGCCGCCTCTGCCTCGACCCAGGCGCGCCGCTCGTGATCGAGCCGGATGCCCACCACCGTGGATTTTGTGGTCGCCATGACCCGTTAACAGTAACCCGCAGTGTTTACAACGGCGGCGCAGAATGGTGGCAGCCAGGTGGTGGCTCGTCCAGGCCAGGCGTAGCCGATATCGGAACCGGTCTCGCAGCCCGGCAATCCCGATCTCTGGAGAGCCCGCTCGCCATCTCCGACACAGCAGGCGGGACGACCGCAGAGGCTGTCACCTGAGCGAAGTCCGACGGATCCGGAACCGACGCCCGGGAGCGGAGCCCCCGATGAGGAATGCGGCGATGGTGCAGCGGCTGGCGCCGGTCGGGAGACGAGTCGGTTGCGGGCGCGCCGGCGTGTGAGGATGCACCGTGGTGCGGCCTCGTACAGCGCTTGGTCGTGACCTGGTGTTAACGGTGTTACACAGGATGTTTACATTTCTGAAGAGGCCGGCTGGGCCCTGAATTCGTTCAGATCGCTCGCCGGAATTGAGCCGTAAACACCCGGGCAGGTTCATCTGCTGCCTCCGAGCACAGAGAAGCCTTCGTCGCCGATCGTCCGGATGACCCGGCGATCGGCCGGCGCGGCGGTGGTCCAGGGCAGCCGACTCGAATCCGGCTCAGCGCCAGGGCCTGGCCGCGCCGTGACAGGGTCTGGGCCCCGGGCCGTTCGACCACACGAGGTCGACGAGGCCGACGACCACGAGTTCGCTCGGACTCTGGAATGGCCGTCGGCGGGAGGGCTGGAACCCAGCCGGGCCCAGGGCGCCCCGGGCCGGTGCTGCATCGCCTCAAAGGCATGGCGCACCCAGATGGCCGGCACGTCCGCCACCGACCTGGGAGCAGTGGGGGCGGGTCTCCGGCCTGGCCCGGCCGGGCGAGCTCGCCGGGATCCTCGCATGAAGGCCGGGATCGCCTCCTCCCCCAGAAGGGGCCCGCCCTGCCCGCGCCGGACGCCCTCCGGATCTACCCGCTCACTCGGCCCAGACGAGATGGGCCGACGGCTGCGCGCGTGCCATTCCCTTGAGACGGGTCTCGCCGTGGTCCTCGAAGGTGAATTCGCCGGAGCCCTGGACAAGCTGCTCCGAGAGGGACGACACCAGGACTTCTCCGGAGCCGGCAGCGTCAGCCAACCGGCTGGCGACAATGACCGTGTGCCCGAGGTAGTCGTCGCCCTCGTCGACGGCGTCGCCGGTGTGCACGCCGATGTGCACGGCGATGGCCTCAGCATCAGTGGCGGGAACATAGGCGGAGACGGCGCGCTGAATGTCGATGGCACAACGCAGGGCACGGGCGACGCCACCGAAGGCGACCATGAACCCATCGCCTTGCACGCTGATTTCGCGGCCACCGTGCCGTGCAATGGCGTCACGCACCATGCGATGGTGCTCGCGCAAGACTTGGCGCGAGGCCTGATCGCCGAGTCGCTCGGTCATGCCGGCGTAATCGACCATGTCGCAGAAGAGGATCGTGACCGTCCCGTCAGTCGGAAGGTCACGCTTGATGTCCTGCTCGAGCGCGGCCAGTTCCGTGGGGTTCGTGACGGGGTCCGCCGCCGTCGCAGCTCTCGGCGCGCCGCGGCCCGGGCGAGCTGCTTGCCTGAGCGGTTCGGACGGCTCTTGACGTTGATCCCCGCCATGACGGCGAATCCCTTCACCACAATCCGGGGCGAGCCGGGGACAATGGGCACGTCACGCAGCGAGAGGTCACGCCCGCCCATGAAGGAGAAACCGCGCAGCTCGACGTCGAACCCTTCTGGCACGACGATGTCGATCCCGCCCCAGAAGGCGAAGGCCGTGATTTCGACCTCGGGACCTTCGATTTCGGCGCGGCGCAGATCCATGTCGCATCCGCCCATGACCGCCACCGCGTTCGTCTTCCCACTGATGCGCCAGCGGCCCTTGGTGCTGTGGCCGCTCATGATCGCCACATGCCAGTGCCGCTGCTTCTTCGGGGAGGCCGGAGTGGGCTCGGGCAGGCGCCCGGTGACCGTGTCCGCCTCGGGCAGGTCCGCCATGACGGCCTGAAGGTCGCCCCGGGTGCTGGCCTGGAGCGCCCGCCCGACTCGCTCGGAGAACTCGTCGAGCGTGAGCCGACCTTCGACCACGTGCTCCCGGAGCTGGGTCACGGCGCGGTCGCGATCAGCGTCGGCCACCCGCTCGGTGGGTGCTGCCGGAACCTGTGGGAGCGGGGAGAGGCCCGGGGGGACCGGCGGATCCTCCATGAAGGACAGTTTGCCCGCTCGGCCGCCCCGGAGCGGGATCTGACGACCCATCAGATGGCCTTTCGGCAGCCATTAGGCTCATCGCCCGTGCGAGGCATCCTGAGTGCAGCGGGATACGTGCCGTATCGGCGGTTGGCCCGGTCGGACATCAAGGACTTCATGGGCAGCGGCGGCGGGAAGGGAACCAGGGCCGTGGCCTCCCATGACGAGGACTCGACCACCCTCGGAGTCGAAGCCGCCAGGCTCGCCCTGCGCTCCGCCCCTGGTCACACGCCCGAAACGGTGTGGTTCGCCACCTCGGTGCCCGCCTACCTCGACAAGACCAATGCAACTGCAGTTGCGGCCGCATTGCGCCTGCCGGGGGACGTCGGCGCCTACGACTTCGGGGGCGCCCTGCGTTCAGGGATGGGCTGTCTAATTGCGGCCCTGCGGGGCGGAGGGACCAACCTGGTCGTCGTCGGGGACCTCCGCGACGGCCTGCCGACGAGCGCAGACGAGTCTGCCGGCGGCGATGCGGGGGCTGCCGTGCTGGTCGGCGAGGGGCCGGGGGTCCTGGCCGAGCTGGTAGCCACGGCCTCGGCCAGCGACGAATTCACCGACCGCTGGCGGGCGCCGGGCGATCGCACATCACGGCTCTGGGAGGAGCGTTTCGGGGAGAACCGGTACCTGGCTCTCGGGCAAGATGCCCTGGCCAGGGCCCTGAAATCGGCTGGACTCGAGTCCGGCGACATCGGGCGCCTGGTGGTGACCGGCATGCACGGGCGGGCCGTCAGCGGATTGGTGAAGAAGCTCGGACTGGGCGAGTCGGTCGTGGTCGACGACCTCACCTCGAGCGTGGGCCAGAGCGGCACGGCCCACCCACTGCTGGTGCTGGCCGAGGCGCTGGAGTCGATGGCTGCGGCGGGCACGCCGGCCGGGACCACCGTGGTGGCGCTCCACCTGGCCGATGGGGCCGACGCCGTGGTGCTGCGCACGACCGGGGCGCTGGCAAACTGGCGCCCGGTTCGTCCCGTCGCCGACCAAATCGCCAACGGTGCAGTACTCCCCTATTCCAAGTTCCTGGCCTGGCGCGGGCAACTGCAGCCGGAGCCACCCCGGCGGCCGGAGCCGGCGCGGGTGTCGAGCACGGCGGCCTATCGCAACGAGGAATGGAAGTTCGGCTTCGTCGGCTCGAAGGACCGGAGCTCGGGCGCCGTCCACCTGCCGCCCTCCCGCATCTCCATGGAAGGCGGCGCCGTCGACGACATGGAGCCGGTCGCCATGGCTGACGCCACCGGCACGGTGGTCACGTCGACCATCGACCGGTTGGCCTACTCGCCGAGCCCGCCCATCGTGTTCGCCGTCGTGGACTTCGACGGGGGCGGCCGCTATCCGGTCGAGCTGACCGATGCCGATCCCGACGAAATACGGGCGGGGAGCCGCGTCGAAATGACCTTCCGCCGGCTGTTCAGTGCCGACGGCATTCACGATTACTTCTGGAAGGCGCGCCCTGTTCGTAATGGAGCAACGGGCACGGGAGGAGAGGCCTGATGGGTTCGCACGGCATTTACGACAAGGTCGCCATCGTCGGTATGGGTTGTACGAAGTTCGCCGAGCTGTGGGACAAGGGGCTCGACGACCTGATCGTTGACGCCAGCACCGATGCCTTCACGTCGGCGGGCGTGTCGAAGGACGACGTCGATGCCTACTGGTTCGGCACGGCACAGAGCGGCATGAGCGGGATCACGCTGGCCCGGCCGCTGCAGCTGCACAACAAGCCGGTGACGCGGGTCGAGAACTACTGCACCACCGGCTCGGAAGCGTTGCGCGGCGCGGTGTACGCAGTGGCGTCGGGCGCCTACGACGTGGCCATGGCGGTTGGTGCGGAGAAGGTCAAGGACAGCGGGTACCAGGGGCTCAACGCCATGAACCCCCCGGGGGACGGCACGGCGCGCACGCTGACGGCGGCCGCGATGTTCTCCATGGTGGCACCGGCATACGGGCAGAAGTACGGCGTCGACGAGGAGACCATGGCCGACGTACTGGCCTCCATTGCGGTGAAGAACCACCACAACGGCGCACGTAACCCACGAGCCCAGTTCCGCCGCGAAATCACGAAGGAGCAAGCACTCGGCTCGCCGCGGCTGGCCGGCACGCTCGGCGTGTTCGACTGTGCCGGCGTGGCCGACGGTGCGGCCGCCGCCATTGTCGTGCGGGCGGAGGACGCGCTGAAGTACACGGACAAGCCGATCTACATAAAGGCACTGTCATTCGTGGCGGGCAGCGGGTCGGGGTTGATCGACCCCGGTTACGACTACACCCACTTCCCCGAGTGCGAGGCCGCGGCGGCCGACGCCTACGCGCAGGCGGGCATCACCGATCCTCGTCGGCAGCTCGCCATGGCCGAGGTCCACGACTGCTTCACGCCGACCGAACTCGTCCTGATGGAGGACCTCGGCTTCGCCCCGCGTGGCACCGCCTGGAAAGAGGTGCTCGCGGGCACGTTCGACCTCGACGGCGACCTGCCGATCAATCCCGATGGCGGGTTGAAGTCCTTCGGGCACCCGGTCGGGGCCTCGGGCCTGCGCATGTTCTTCGAGTGCTGGCTGCAAATGCGCAAGGAGGCGCCGGCGGATCGCCAGATCGCCACCGCCGACCGCGGCCTGGCCATGACGCACAACCTCGGCGGTTACCCCGGCGAAATGGTCTCGTTCGTCTCGGTGGTCGGAAACCAGCTCGGCTGAACAGTCAGGGCTTTGCCGGCGGCAACGCCGCCAGCTACCGACAGTTGGTAGTATCTCGTATATGGCGAAAGAGAAGGCCGACAATTACCGTCGATAGGGAGAAGCTCTCCGAAGCGCGCGCCATGCTCGGCGTACCCTCGGCATCAGCCGCGATCGACGTCGCTCTGTCAGAGCTCATCCACCGGCACCGGTTGCGAAACGACCTGAAGGCGTATGCCCGGACCCTCCCGACGCCCGAAGAGACGGCACTCGCCCTTCCATCACCTGACTGGGACGATCTCGCCGACGACACCGACTGGGACGCCGAGTGGCCTGAGGGCCGGTGAGCGAACCGGCAGCGCGGCGCGGGGAGATCTGGCTCGCCGAACTCGACAAACGTCGACCGGTGGTCGTGCTGACACGCGATCCCATGGGGCGGGTGTTGAATTCGGTGATCGTTGGTCCGGTCACTTCGACCATCCGTGGACTCAGCACTGAAGTCGAGCTTTCCGAGGCCGACGGCGTGCGAAGACCGTGCGTGGTGAACCTCGACAAACTGCAGCTCGTCCCCCGAGCGAGGCTGGTGCGACGCGTCGGTAGGGCGGCTCCTCAGACGTTGCGGGCGATCTGTACGGCTACGGCCGAGGCCATCGGTTGTGCCGCATTCTGAGCGAACCTCAGGTGGAGTCGATCATCCCGGCTCGTGCTGGCAGGGCGCCCGAGAAACCGGCCGGGCGTGGTCAGTCCAGCAGCTGGGCCAGCGGCGTGAAGGCCAGGCCGTGCGCATCGGCCACGGGCTTGTAGACGATGTGGCCGTCGGCCACGTTGACGCCTTCGGACAAGGCGGGGTTGGCCCGCACGGCCTTCTGCCAACCCTGGTTGGCGATGTTGAGCACGTAGGGCAGCGTGGCGTTGGCCAATGCGTGGGTCGACGTGTGCGGTACTGCTCCGGGCATGTTGGCCACGCAGTAGAAGACCGAGCCGTGCACCTCGAAGGTGGGGTCCGAATGCGTCGTGGGCCTGGTCGACTCGAAGCATCCACCCTGGTCCACCGCGATGTCGACCAACACCGAGCCGTGGCGCATCTGCTCGACCAGCGCGTCGGAGACCAGCCGCGGCGCTCTGGCCCCGACCACGAGCACGGCACCGATGACGATGTCGGCGTCGAGGCAGACCTCTTCAATGGCGTGCTCGGAGGACGCGATGGTCTCGAGCTCACCACGGAAGTGGTGATCGACTTCGCGCAAGCGGTCCAGATTGCGGTCGAGGACGAACACCTCCGAGTGCATGCCGACGGCGATGGTGGCCGCAGCGAAGCCGGCGACGCCGGCGCCGATGACAACGACCCTGGCGCAGCGCACGCCGGGCACACCCGACACAAGGACGCCGCGGCCGCCACCCGGCCGCATGAGGTGATGCGCTCCCATCAGCGGCGCCATGCGCCCGGCCACCTCACTCATCGGAGCCAGCAGCGGCAACGTGTCGTCTTCGTTGCGGACCGTCTCGTAGGCAATGGCCACGTTGCCGGCGGCAACCAGCGCATCGGTGCACTCGCGTGACGCGGCCAGGTGCAGATAGGTGAAGAGGGTCTGATCCTCCCGGGCGCCGAGCAGCGGGAACTCCTGGGCGATCGGCTCCTTCACCTTGCAGACGAGGTCCGCGATCGACCAGACATCTTCGGCGGTGTCGACGATTTTCGCCCCGGTCCGGACGAAGTCGGCATCGGGCATGGAGGATCCGTCGCCCGCTCCCTTCTGGACGTAGACGGTATGACCGGCCGAGGTGAGCTCACGCACACCGGCCGGCGTCAAGGCCACCCGCCACTCGTCGGTCTTCACCTCACTTGGGACTCCGATGATCATGCGTTACTCCTCGATGTAGCTCATCACGTGCTTGATGCGCGTGTAGTCCTCGAACCCGTAGGCGGAGAGATCCTTGCCGTAGCCGGAGCGCTTGAACCCGCCGTGCGGCATTTCGGCGACCAGTGGGATGTGGGTGTTGATCCACACGCACCCGAAGTCGAGATCGCGCGCCATCCGCATGGCGCGGCCATGGTCCCGGGTCCACACCGACGAGGCGAGCCCGTACTCCACCCCGTTGGCCCACTGCAGCGCCTCGGCCTCGTCGCTGAACTCCTGCACGGTGATGACGGGCCCGAACACCTCGGACTGGATGAGCTCGTCGTCCTGGCGCAGGCCGCCGACGACGGTCGGTGCGAAGCAGTAGCCGCGCTCCCCCACCGGTGCGCCGCCGGTCGCCACCGACGCGTGTGACGGTACACGTTCGAGGAAGCCGCGCACACGCTCGAGCTGATTGGCGTTGTTGAGGGGTCCGTAGTCGGCCTCCTCGTTGTCGACGCCGCCGACGGTCGTGCCCTCGGCCTGCTCGACGAGCGCCGCCAGGAGTTCCTCGTGCACCCCGGGCCCGGCGAGGACCCGGGTGGCGGCGGTGCAATCCTGCCCTGCATTGAAGTAGCCGGCGCCGGCAATTCCCTCGGCGGCCGCCGCCGGGTCGGCATCGTCGAACACGATGACCGGCGCCTTGCCGCCCAGCTCCAGGTGCACGCGCTTGAGCGTTGGCGCCGCTGCCGCGGCCACCTCCATGCCGGCCCGCACCGAACCGGTGACCGACACCATGGCGGGCGTCTCGTGCACCACCAGGGCCCGGCCCGTGTCGCGGTCACCACAGACGACGTTGAACACGCCGGGCGGCAGGTGCTCGGCCATGATTTCGGCCATGAGCAGTGCGGTGACGGGCGTCGTGTCCGACGGCTTGAGCACCATGGTGTTGCCCGCCGCCAGGGCGGGGGCGAATTTCCAGACCGCCATCATCATGGGGTAGTTCCAGGGCGTGACGGCGCCGCACACGCCCAGCGGCTCGCGGCGCACGAAGGAGGTGTGGCCGGCCATGTACTCCGCCGCGGCCAGGCCCTGCAGGTTGCGGGCGGCGCCGGCAAAGAACCGGATCTGGTCGACCATGGGCGGGATCTCCTCGTCCATGGTCAGCGCGAAGGGCTTGCCGGTGTTCTCGGACTCGGCCCGGACCAGGTCTTCCGCCCGGGCCTCCAGGGCGTCGGCGATACGGATGAGCGCCAGGCTCCGTTCCGAGGGGGTGGTGCGCTTCCAGGAGGTGAAGGCCTCCGCCGCCACCCGCAGGGCGTGGTCCATGTCGGCGGCCCCGGAGACGGGGGCCTCGGCGAAGATCTCGCCCGTACTCGGGTCGATCAACGGCGCACTGGGCCCGTCCTCGGCGTCGCGGTAGGCGCCCCCGACGAAGTTCTGCAGCTTGCGCATTCGGCTCCTCTCCTTCCCTGGCCCGACGACTACAGGATCACAGAAGATCACACCCTCAACAAGCGTTTCCGCAAGATTGGGAGGTCAATGTGACGAATTCTGCTTGACTAGGGGGCAGAAGGTGACACAATTCTGCAGATCGGGGCTCGCCCCTTGCGCAGCGACCAAAGAGAGGTGTGACATGCCCGACGCCGAGGAGTCGGCGGAGGCGGGCTCCCAGAGCGACCCGGCCCAGGCGACGAGCACCCTCCTCGACGCGCCCAACCGGGCCATCATTGAGGCCCTTCAGCGGGACGGGCGCCAGCCCTACGGCGCCATCGCCGAGGCGGTCGGGCTCTCCGAGGCAGCGGTCCGCCGGCGGGTCCAGCGCCTGCGGGAATCGGGGATCATGCAGATTGTGGCGGTCACCGACCCGCTGCAGCTCGGGTTCACGCGCCAGGCCATGGTCGGCATCTCCGTCGAGGGCGATGTGCGCAAGGTGGCCGACAAGCTGTCGGGCATGCCCGAGGTCGACTACGTCGTGATGTGCGCGGGCTCCTTCGACATCCTGGCCGAGATCGTCTGCGAGGACGACGAGCGCCTGCTGCACGTCCTCAACGACTCCGTGCGCTCCATCCCGGGCGTGCGCTCCACCGAGACCTTCCTGTACCTGAAGTTGGCCAAGCAGACCTACACCTGGGGCACGCGATGAGCGGCCCCGAACACAACGCGGAGGAACAATGAGTACCACCAGTCCGGAGAATTCGAACCTGAGCGACCAGGCGCGGCGCAACCTGTGGATGCACTTCAGCCGCATGGGCACCTACGAGACACACGAGGTGCCGGTGATCGTGCGCGGCGAGGGCGCCTACGTGTGGGACCAGCACGGGAAGCGCTACCTCGACGGCCTGGCCGGCCTGTTCACGTCGCAGCTCGGCCACGGCCGGATGGAGCTGGCCGAGGCGGGCGCCAAGCAGGCGGGCACTCTGGCCTACTTCCCGCTGTGGACCTACGCCCACCCCCGGGCCATTGAGCTGGCGGAGCGGGTGGCGAGCTACGCCCCCGGCGACCTCAACCGCGTCTTCTTCACCACCGGTGGCTCCGAGGCGGTCGAGTCGGCCTGGAAGCTGGCGCGCCAGTACTTCCGCATTAAGGGTCAGCCGCAACGCACGAAGGTGATCAGCCGCTCCATCGCCTACCACGGCACGTCCATGGGAGCGCTGTCCATCACGGGCATCCCGGAATTGCGGACCCCGTTCGAGCCCCTAGTGCCCGGCGCCATAAAGGTGCCCAACACCAACTTCTACCGGGCCGAGTTGTTCGCCGACGACGAGGTGGCGTTCGGGCAGTGGGCCGCCGACGAAATTGAGCGGGCCATCGAACGGGAGGGTGCGGACACCGTCGCCGCGGTCTTCCTCGAGCCGGTGCAGAACGCCGGGGGCTGCTTCCCGCCGCCACCGGGCTACTTCGAGCGCGTGCGCGAAATCTGCGACCGCCACGGTGTGCTGCTCGTCTCGGACGAGGTGATCTGCGCCTTCGGTCGTCTGGGCCACTGGTTCGGGGCGATTCGCTACGGGTACCAGCCCGACATCATTACCGTGGCCAAGGGCCTGACCTCGGGGTATGCACCCCTCGGCGCCATGATCGCCTCGGACCGCCTCATGGAGCCCTTCCTGGAGCCGGGCGCGTCCTTCCTGCACGGCTTCACGTTCGCCGGCCACCCGGTGAGCTGCGCGGTGGCGCTGGCCAACCTCGACGTCTTCGAGGGCGAGCACATTCTGGAGCACGTGCAGTCGACCGAAGCCGCGTTCCGGAGCGCGCTGGACGGCCTCATGGACCTCCCGATCGTCGGCAACGTCCGCGGCGCCGGGTTCTTCTACGGGATTGAGCTCGTCAAGGACAAGGAGACGCGCCTCTCCTTCGACGACGACGAGTCCGAGAAGTTGCTGCGCGGCTTCCTGTCCGGCGCGCTGTTCGAGGCGGGGCTGATCTGCCGGGCCGACGACAGGGGCGACCCGGTCGTGCAGCTCTCGCCGCCACTCATCTGCGGCCAGGAGGAGATCGACTTCATCGCCGGCACGCTGCGCGAGGTGCTGACCGAGGCCGGGAAGCGGGCGGGCCTGTCACATCACCCAGTGCCGATGGAACCGGCACCCGGAGCCCGAGCGGCATGGGGCGCGGAGAAGAGCTAGCCGGAGGGGCCACATCGGGCTACCAGCGCCTCTCGCTGTGGTGGGAGGCCGTCCCGGTCCCTCTGCCGCCGCGCCCCGCGCTCACCGAGGACCTCGACGTCGACGTCTGCATTGTCGGCGCGGGGTTCACCGGCCTGTGGACGGCGCACGCCCTGGTACAGGCCGATCCCTCGCTGCGCATCGCCGTGCTGGAGCGCGAGGTGGCCGGCTTCGGCGCCTCGGGGCGAAACGGCGGCTGGTGCTCCGCGCTGTTCGCCACCTCCGACGCCGCCCTGGCGCGCCAGCACGGGACCGAGGCGATGCGGGCGATGCGTCACGCCATGCAGGAGACGGTCGACATCGTCGGTGCCAGTGCGGCGAGCGAGGGCATCGACTGCCACTTCGTCAAGGGCGGCTCCATCGACCTGGTGCGCAGCGAGGCCCAGCGGGCGCGGGCGATGGACGAGGTCGACGAGTCGCGGGCCCTCGGGTTCAACGAGGACGACGTACGCTGGCTGGGACCCGAAGAGGCGCGCGAGGTGATAGGCGCCACGGGCGTGCTGGGCGCGACGTTCACGCCGCACTGCGCCGTGGTGCAGCCGGCCCTCCTCGCCCGCGGGCTGGCCGACGCCGTCGAGCGCCACGGCGTGCACCTGTACGAACACACCGAGGTGCTCTCCATTGACGCCGGCCAGGCGGGCGATCCGCCGTCGGTGCGCACCCTGGGCGGGACCGTGCGGGCCGAGTTCGTGGTGCGGGCCACCGAGGCCTGGACGCCGACCCTGCCCGGTTTGGAGCGGGCCATCGTCCCGGTGTACTCCCTCATGGTGGCCACCGAGCCCCTGGGGGCGGACTTCTGGGCCCGAGCAGGGCTGGAGAGCCGGGCCACGTTCGCCGACTACCGCCACATGATCATTTACGGGCAGCGCACGGCCGACGACCGCATCGCCTTCGGAGGTCGCGGGGCGCCCTACCACTACGGCTCCACCATCTCCCCCGCCTTCGACCGCGAGGCGGCGGTCCACGAGCTCCTGCGCCAGACGCTGGCCGAGCTCTTCCCCGAGGTGGCGGACGTCCGCTTCACCCACGCCTGGGGCGGCCCGCTCGGGATTCCGCGCGACTGGCACTCCTCGGTGGGCCTGGACCGGGCCACCGGCCTGGCCTGGGCCGGAGGGTACGTGGGCGACGGGGTGTCCACGACCAACCTGGCCGGGCGCACCTTGGCCGACCTGATCACCGGGGTCGACTCGCCGCTGACCAGGCTGCCCTGGGTCGGGCACGTCTCCCCCAACTGGGAGCCCGAGCCCCTGCGCTGGCTCGGTGTCAACGCCGGGCTGTGGACCATGAAGCTGGCCGACCGCAGCGAAGCCCGCCACGGGCGCCCGAGCAAGTTGGCCGGAGCGATGGGGCGCCTCCTCGGCCAGTGATCGGTGCCACAATGCCGTCCGTGCAGGAGACGGCGGCCGAGGCGATCACGAAGCTGATCTACACCTACGCCGAGCGCATTGACGCCGGCGACTTCGCCGGGGTGGCCGACGTCTTTGCCCACGCCACCCTGACCTTCGAGGGGTTCGGCGACGCGGTGTCGGGCCGCGAGGCCATTGCGGCGTTGTACGGGCGCACCACCCGGCGCTACGAGGACGGGACGCCCAAGACGAAGCACGTCATGACCAACGTCATGGTCGACGTGGCCGACGACGGACGGTCGGCCTCGAGCCGGTCGTACTTCACGGTGCTGCAGGCCGTGCCGGGCGAGCTGGCGCTGCAGCCGGTGATCGCCGGCCGCTACCGCCACACCTACACGAACACCGAGGGCCGCTGGGAGGTCACCACCATGCACATCACCATCGACCTGGTCGGGGACCTCGGCCACCACATGCTCTTCGACCTGCAGGCATGAAGCTCACCCTCGACTACACGTGGACCTGCGCGCCCGAGGCCTTCTGGGCCAAGTACTACGACCCGGATTTCACCGTCCGCATGCACCTGGAAGCGCTCGGTTCGACCTCGGCCGAGATCGTGTCGCAGGAAGGCGATCTCACCGGCGGCCTGGTGCGCACACTGCGCTACGGCCAGCGCCCCAACATGCCCGGGCCCGTGCGCAAAATTTTCGGTGAGGAGGTGGTCACCACCGAGGTGAGCACCTATGACCCGGCCACGACGACCACCACCTTCACCATGACACCCGGCACCATGGCGAACAAGACCCAGATTGAGGGCCGCATCGCCCTGGCCCGTCAGGGCGACAGCACCCTCGAGACGTTCCTCCTCGATGCCCGGGTCAAGATTTTCGGCGCCGGGCCCGATCGTCGAGCGCTTCATCGAACAGCAGGCCCGTGACATGCAGAACAAGGCCGTCGATTTCATGCGGGCCGAGCTCGAAGGCTGAGCAATCCGGGACTGATTGCGCTTCGGGGGTCGTCGCGCCCTACGAAGCCTCAATGACGTCGATGGCAAGCTCGAGAGCCTCGGCGATGTGGATCCCGGCTGAAACGGTGCGGGCCGTCCCGATGATCGGAGCCACAGCGACGAGGACATTCTGAGCATCCTCGAGCGTGATCCCGGCTTCTGCTGCGGGGCCGATGTTGAGGAGGTACGAAGCAGGACTGGCGTCGACTGCCGCCAGCGCAGCCAGTCGGACCAACATGAGGGCGGCCGGCGGCAGATCGCATTCGGCCACCGACACGGCGGTCATTGCGGCAATGGTGTCGAGCACTGGTGTGTCTTCGGATGCATCAGCCATGGTGGAACTCCTTCTGTGTTTGCGGACTTGGTTCGTTTTAGCTCACCACAACCGGAGTGGGGCGTCGTCACCCGAATGGGGTGAACTGCGGCAAGGCCCTCCAGCCCTCGTGATGATCGGCGCAGGCCTCGAACTGCCGTTGAGCTGCAATCCCTGCGACCCGAATCCCTCAGCGTCGCTGACGGCGACACTCGGGTTCCGGGCGGGCCGTTCACACACCGTTCACGGCAACCACTTGACCAGGGTGCCCGCCGTCCCACATTGTGTGGGCCGACACACCTTCTGTCGCTCGCCAGGGACGTGCGCCGGGACCTGACAGGTGGGTGCGTGGACGTGAGACCGAAGGAGGCTGCCGGGGGGCAGCCTGGGCGCGAGCCGGCCCTCCGGTCGCCCTCCGGGGGCGTCTGCGCCTCCGCAGAGGCGACTACGAGGAGGTAACTGACGGTGGCGATTGCCGAGGACCTGGCGGTCATTCACGAGCCTGACGTCGAGGATGCGTTCCACGTCGAGCAGCACGGGATCGACTTCATTCCCGAGAGCGAGCGCTGGGCCACCCCGAGGGACATCTTCGGCATGTGGGCCGGGGCCAGCGTGCAGGTCGAGTACTTCATTTACGGCGCCATCCTCATGACGTTCGGGCTCACGTTCGCCCAGGTGGTCGTCGTCATCGTCCTGGGCAATCTCTCCTACTTCCTGCTCGGGCTGTGCTCGCTGCAGGGCCCGAACACCGGCACGGCCGTCTTCGCCATCAACCGGGCGCCGTTCGGGCCCAACGGCTCGCGGCCGATCTCGTTCTTCAACTGGGTCACCCAGATCGGCTTCGAGGTGGAGGGCCTCATCCTGATTGTGGGCGCCGCGCTCGTCCTGATGATCAAGGCCGGCTACCTCCCCGGCAGCCCGGCGAAGGTCGTCCTGGTCATCGTGGCCGTGCTGATTCAGGGGATCCTCCCCTTCTTCGGCCACGCCGCCATCGTCAAGACGTTGCGCTGGCTGATCATTCCCTTCGTGATCCTCTTCGCCATCATGCTGGGCTTCGCCATCCCCCATGCCAACCTGCACGTCGTCAAGACAAGCGGGGACTGGCAGGGCTTCACCGAAGCATTGGCCTTCACCATCGCGCTGAGCGGTCTTGGGTGGACCGAGTGCGGCAACGACTACACCCGCTACTGCCCCACCAACACGTCGAAGAAGGGCATCGTCGGCTGGGTGTTCCTCGGCACGGCCGTGCCGGAGATCCTCATCATGACGCTCGGGGCCGTGATCGGGACCTTCGTGCTGAAAATCGGCACGGGAGCCGGTGGCTTTCTCCCCTTCGCCCACCAGAGCGCGATTCCATCCTGGTTCGTCGTGGTGTTCCTGCTCTTCGCCGTCGTCCAGCTCTTCGGCATCAACAGCCTCGACATGTACTCGTCCGGCGTCACCATGCAGGCGATCGGTATCCCCGTGAAGCGCTACCAGGCCGTGCTGGTCGACTGCGTCATTGCGCTGGCCGTGACCATGTGGGCGATCTTCAGCTCCTCGTTCACCCAGTACCTCGAGGATTTCGTGGACATCGTGATCGTGTGGATCGCTCCGTGGTGTGCCATCTTCCTCACCGACTGGGTCCTGCGTCGCTACCGCTACGTCCCGAGCGAGCTGCAGAACACAGGCCGTACTTCGCTGTACTGGCGAAACGGGGGCGTCTTCTGGCCCGCGATCATTGCGCAGATCATCGGAATGTTCGCTGCGATCTCAGCCCTGTCGGCAACGTTCCACCTCCCCCAGTGGCTGAACCTGGTGACCTACCACACCCGGGACGCGTACGGCTATGGAGGCGACTTCAGCGTGTTCTTCGGCCTGGGCGTCGGGGCGGCCGTCTACGCCATTTTGGCCACGCGGAGCGTGCGCAAGCAGGCCGACGCGCAGGAGCAGCTGTTGCAGGAGGAGGGGCTTCTGCCGGTCGCGTGAGTGCGATCAGTCCCAGTCCTCGACGAGCCCGCCGGAGCCGTCGGGACGGAAGAGCGGCATGGAGCCGAGGGTGCGGACCAGTGCCGCATCCTCCCCCAGTGCGCCCTTCCAGGCGCCGCCTTCGGTCATGAGCGTCCCGATGACGACCGGCTCCGCCTCCATGCGGCGGACCAGACGCAGGGCCGAACACAGCGAGGCACCCGTCGAAATGACGTCGTCGACCACCGCCACGCGGCGGCCCCGCACTGCGTCGACGCGGGCCGGGTCCATACGGAGCCGCTGCGGCTTGTCGGTCGTGATGGAAGCGACCGGCTCGGCCCAGGACTCGCCCAAATGGATCTTCGGCGTCTTGTGCAAAATGACGTAGTCGTCGAGTCCCAGGGCGCGGCTGGCCTCGATGGCCAGCGGAATCCCCATGGTGGCCACGGAAACGATGATGTCGGGGGCGGCCGGTCGCATCAGTTCCGCCAGCTCGCGTCCCGCCGTCTGGGCGAATTCAACGCCCCAGTCGACCGTGATGAGGAGTGCAATCGTCAGCTCGTCAGAGAGCGGGACGAGAGGGAGCTCCATCTCCTGGCTCCCCACGGTGGTCGTGTAGGTACGATCGGTGGCCGTGGACATGACGCTTCCTTCCGAGCATATGTCCCCCGCGGCGCCCCTCGGTGAGGCGCTGGTGCGCGAGATGCTCGCCGTCGCCGTGGCCGAGGCCCACCATGGTCTGTCCGAGGGCGGGATCCCGATCGGCGCCGCCCTCTTCCATTCCGACGGGACCCTGCTCGGCCGCGGCCACAACCGTCGCGTCCAGGACGGCGATCCCTCCATGCACGCCGAGACGGCTGCCTTCCGGGCCGCCGGGCGCCGGCGCGACTACGCCGACTGCGTCATGGTCACGACACTCTCGCCGTGTTGGTACTGCAGCGGGCTCCTGCGCCAGTTCGGCATCGGGACCGTCGTGATCGGCGAGGCCCGGAACTTCGAGGGTGGCCACACGTGGGTGGCTGAGCACGGCTGCCGGGTGATTCTCGTCGACGACGCGGAATGCATTGCGCTGCTCGGTGAATTCATTGCGGCTCATCCCGAGGTCTGGCACGAGGACATCGGGCTGTAGGCCGAAGCCCGGTCGGTTCTAAGGCTCGACGACGGTCCAGCCGCGGCGACGAAGTTCGACGGCGAGCCGCTCAGCCGGTATCTGATTCAGCACATCGTCCTGGACCGACCGTCGCCAGATCGGTACCTCCCTCGACGCCGCTGTGTCCTCTTCCGGATTCTGTAGCCGCTCCAGGAGCCCCTCGGCCTCGGTCCGGGTGAACTTGCCCGCTGCCTGGCGCTGCGTGAAACCCATCGGGCCGCGGCGCGTCTCGAAAGTCGCTGTGACCCGCCTCTTGAAGAAGGACGAGCAGCTCCTGCACCTGCTTGGCCGATGCCGGCGGTCCCTGCTGCTGCCCGAATGCCATGTCAGTCAGTCTTGCCTCTGGGTGTGACCGTGGCGCTGACCCTGCGCAGGGACGATCCTCGGACTCAGTCCGGTGGCCCGAAGAGTCGGTCCCCCGCGTCCCCGAGCCCGGGCACGATGTACCCCGCATCGTTCAATTCCGCATCGACGGCGGCACAGTAGACGCGCACACCGGGATGGTCGCCCCCGAAGGCGGCCAACCCCGGTTCGGATGCGACGATGCACAGCGCAATGATTTCGGTCGCCCCCCGGGTACGCACGAGTTCACACACCTGACCGAGCGAGCCACCGGTGGCGAGCATGGGGTCGCAGACGATCACCCGCCGGCCGCTCAGGTCCCGGGGCAAGCGATTCAAGTAGACGTCGGAGCGCAGCGTCGTGTCGTCTCTACGCAAGCCGACGTGCGCCACCTCGGTCATCGGCACGATCTCTTGGATCGACTGCACCATGCCGAGACCGGCGCGCAGAATCGGAACCAGCAGCACGGCCTCGGTCACGCGGCGGGCCGGCGCGGCATCGGCCACCGGCGTGTCGACGGTCACCGTTTCGGTGCCGAGGTCGCGCAAGGCCTCGTAGGCCAGCAGGCCCGACACTTCCGAAATGAGCTGGCGGAACGTGTCGCTCCCGGTCTGGCGATCGCGGAGTTGGGCCAGCCGATGCGCCAGGACGGGATGGTCGACCACGGTCACGGCGGTCACCGGGCACCACCCCCGTCGACGGCCGTCACCAGGTCGCTGAGAACCCGGCGCAGCTCAAGCGTGGCGCGGTCGGCCCGGGTATGGACCTCCGCCTTGGGGTCGAGCGGGATCACGAGGTCGTGGTACGCCTCTTGGACCCTGAGGTCCTCCTGCAGCACTGCGAGCTCGAAGGCCACCGCCTCGGCCATGCGCGCCTCGTCGCCGTCCAGGTCGTCCCGCCAGAGGGTCGTGAACAACCGGCACGTCTCATCGGTCTCGGGCTGAATGAAGAACCCGATGACGTTGGAACCGCCGGCGTCGACGAAGTCGATGCGCAGCCGGAGGTGGAAGGGCGCGGTCAGCCGATACGTGAGGCGCCGCGTCTGGACGAGCGGGCGCAGGCCGGCCGACACCCCAGGGTCCTCCCGGTGCGCAAAGGGGTGCTCATAGGACACCGTGAACGACCAGTCGTCGCGGGCCACCGCGAACTGGGCCACCTCGGTCGCTTCGTCGGTACCGAACGTGCCGGCGTGGACGAACGGAAAATGGGCGATGTCGAGAAAGTTGTCCGCCAGCAGGCCTGCCGAGCCGCGGGTCCGCAGCGTCGGGAGCCGCCCCTCCATGAAGGTGTCGTCGTCGGCTTCCGGGATCGCGCCCAACGGGGCGAGAGGCGTCTCGGGGGCGAGGAACACCATGCCGTGCGCCTCCGTCACCGCGGCGGCAGGCGTCAGCCGGGCGGCAGGGGGCAGCGTCGCCGCCTCCCCCAACGCGGGGATCTCCACGCAACGGCCCGACTCGTCGAAACGCCATCCGTGGTAGGCGCACTGCAACACCCCGCCCTCACAGTGGCCGAGTGTGAGCGGGCAGTGCCGATGCGGGCAACGGTCGGCGAAGGCCCGGACCGCGCCACCAGAGCGATAGAGGACCCAGGGCTCCCCCAGCAGCATGGCCCCGTGGGGCTGCTCGGTCACGTCTGCGGTGCGCGCGACCGGGTGCCAGCACCGGCGCAGTGCCCGGTCGGTGTTGGTGAGGGCTCGGGCCATGGCGCCACCCTGGTGCGCCAGGGTCCATGGCGTCAAGGACGCGGCCGCACGGCGTGAGCGGCGTCCGACTACACCCCGAAGGGTTGTTCTTCGGCGTGGACGTAGATCTTCATGTCGCGTGCGAGGACCGGCACGCCACCACCGCCGGCGGGCGCCGACGATTGGATGCGCTCCACGTGGGCCTGCAGATCCGCCATCGACGTCCACATTTCGAAGAGCCGGACCAGGCCCGTATCGACCGCATCGGCGCTCATGGTGTACTCCAGGCACCCCTGGTCATCACGGGATGCACGAATGGACTCCAGCCGACCCTCGAGAAACTCGGCCCGCCGCGCCGGGTCGACCGTGAAGGTCCCGGCGACGATCACCACCTCGTCGGCCATCGATCAGAGCCCCGGGCTGCTCTGCATGATGCCGCCGTCGGCGAAGATCGTCGTTGCCGTGATGTAGCCAGCCCCGGGGCCGGCCAGGAAGGCCACCACCGAGGCGATCTCCCCGGGTTCGGCCACACGACCGAGCGGAATGGACTTGTTGAGGAGCGCCAGGGCCTTCGGATCGGCCACGGTCTGCGCGTTGATCGGCGTGTCCACCGCGCCCGGGCCGACGCCGACGACACAGATGTTGTGCGGCGCCAGTTCGAGTCCGGCCGTTCGCGTCAGCATGCGCATGCCACCCTTTGAAAGGCAGTACGGGGTGTTGCCAGGCATCGGCCAGTCCTCGTGCACCGATGTCATGTTGATGATCCGTCCTCCTTCGCCCTGGGCGATCATCTGCTTGGCGGCAAGCTGCGTCCCGAAGAACGCGCTCTTCAGGTTGATGCTGAGGACCTTCTCGTACTGATCCTCCGTTGTATTGAGAATTGAGGTGCGGGTTTCGATGCCTGCGTTGTTGACCATGATGTCGAGCCGGCCGTAAGCGGAGATCGCAGTGTCGACCATCCTCTGCAGGTCCGCGATTTTGGAGACATCCGCCTCCACGGCGGTGGCGGCCTCGCCGAGGTCGGCGATTTTGCGCTCGAGATCCTCCGTGGCCTGCTCATTGGAGACGTAGTCGATGACGACACTCGCGCCCTGGGCCGCCAGAGCCAGCACCACCGCCTTCCCGATGCCCGTGTTGCCTCCGGTCACGATTGCGACCTTGCCCTGTAGTTCGTCCGTCATGTCCACCTTCCAGGAGCGCCCGCCGTGGGCGCGGTCTCGAGCGAGGTCCTACCGTACCGAGCGCGACGACCGAAAGCGATCGATCCTCCCCGCTTCCAAAATCGCCCCTCGGTTTACCCAATCGTCACCCGCTGCGACACCTGATGGTCACCTGCGTCGCCTCCTGTCGCCCCGCGAAGGAGCTCATCCCAAACGGGTGATGCCGAGTCGGGCCGGAGTCTCTACGATCTAGCCGTGACCGATGACGCTGAAGTAAGTGTGGCTGGAAGCTTCCCGCCCATCGCTGATTACGGGTTCCTGTCGGACTGTGAGAACAACTGCCTCGTAGCCCCCGACGGGTCCGTCGAGTGGTTGTGCCTTCCCCGGCCGGACTCCCCCAGTGTCTTTGGTGCCATCCTGGACCGCACCGCCGGCAACTTCCGGTTCGCTCCGCTGAACACCCACGTGCCTCACCAGCGGCGCTACATACCCGGAACCATGGTGCTCGAGACGACGTGGCACACCCCGAGTGGGTGGCTCATCGTGCAGGACCTCCTGGTGGTGCAGCCCGTGTCGGACGGGAGCCGCCGCGCTGACTTCCGGCGTTCCCCCGGCGATGCCGCCGCGTCGGGCACCCTCCTTCGGCTGGCCACGTGCATTGAGGGCCACGTCGAAGTGGTGGCCAACGCCGTGCCCGTCTTCGAGTACGGGGCCCAAACCGGCTCGTGGGACTATGAGGGTGACGGCTACGAGGTCATGACCTGTCGCCCACCGGTCGGCGACCCGAAACTCACCATGACGTCGTCTCTCCGCCTCGGCGCGTCCGGCGCCCGGTGCTATGGACGCACGACTCTCGACAAGGGCGAGAGCGCATTCGTCTCGCTGTCGTGGACCGAGGGCCAGCCCACCGACCTGGAAGAAGCTCAGGCTCAGCTCGCGAGCACCATCAGCTATTGGAGGGACTGGCTCTCCAACGGCAACTTTCCCGACCATCCGTGGCGCAGCTACATGGAGCGCAGCGCGCTGACGCTCAAGGGTCTGAGCTACGCCCCCACCGGCGCCATCATGGCGGCCGCCACGACGTCTTTGCCCGAGACCCCCGGAGGCGCCCGTAACTGGGACTATCGCTACACCTGGATTCGCGACTCCTCCTTCATGTTGCGCTCGCTGTACCGGATCGGTTTCGACTGGGAGGCCCTCGAGTACTTCGCATTCGTGCTCGACGCGGTGGCCGGAGGGGGCGGCGACTTCAGCCTGCAGATCATGTACGGGATCGACGGCCGTAAGGACCTCACCGAGACCACCCTCGACCACTTGTCGGGCTGGCGTGACTCTCGCCCGGTCCGGGTAGGCAACGGCGCCTGGGACCAGCACCAGAACGACGTCTGGGGAATGATCCTCGATGCCGTGGACATCCACCTGCGGCAGGGCGCGGCGCAGATCGTGAAGCCTGTCTGGGAGGGCGTGGCGGGGTTCGTCGAGGCGGCCATCGCCCATGCAGGCGACCCCGATCAGGGCATCTGGGAAATCCGGGGTGAGCCACAGCAATTCACCGCCTCCAAGGTGTTGTGCTGGGTCGCCATGGACCGCGGCGCCGACATGGCCCGCGTCCGTCAGGATCACGAGCGGGCTGAGCAATGGCGCAAGGCCGCTGACGATTTGAAGGCCGAGATCCTGGACCAGGGCGTCGACCCCCACGGCCGCTTCCGCCAGCACTACGGCAACGAGGAGTTGGACGCCTCCCTCCTGCTGATCCCGATCCTCGGGTTCCTGCCGGCGGACGACGAGCGGGTGCGGGCCACGGTGCTGGCCATCGCCGACGAACTCACCGAAGACGGGCTGGTCCTGCGCTACAAGGTGGACTCCACGGACACGGGATTCGAGGGGAAGGAAGGCACGTTCACCATCTGCTCGTTCTGGTTGGTGACAGCCCTCGCCATGATCGGCGAGCAGGAACGTGCGAGGGCCCTGTGCAAGAAGCTGCTTGCGTTCGCCGGACCGTTGCAGCTCTACGCCGAGGAGATCGATGCCGCGACGGGCGAACATCTGGGGAACTTCCCTCAGGCCTTCACCCACCTGGCACTCATTGACGCAGTCGGCCGGCTCATTGAGGCGGAGCGCGCCGCAGTGCCGCAGCTCTGAACAGAACGGGCACCGCGCCTACCCTGGAAGGCTGGTGACCATGCCTCCTCGAAGAGACCTGCCATGAGCGCGACGCAACGCCACCGGGTCGTTGTGGTCGGTGGCGGGTTCGGCGGCCTGCCCGCGACGCGCCTTCTCTCCGCGTCCGACATCGACATCACACTGATCGACCAGCGGAACCACCACCTGTTCCAACCGCTGCTCTACCAGGTGGCGACGGGCATTTTGTCGCCCGGCGCCATTTCGCCGGTGCTGCGGCACACGCTTCGCAAGCGCAAGAACGTCAACGTCGTGCTGTCCAAGGTGACCGGTTTCGACCTGGAGCGCCGGGTCGTGCACACCGCTGCCTTGCCAGGCGAGGTCAACGAGTTCACCTACGACAGCCTCATTGTCGCTGCCGGAGCCGGTCAGTCGTACTTCGGCCATGACGAGTTCGCCATGATCGCCCCGGGAATGAAGACGATCGACGACGCCATGGAACTGCGGCGGCGGGTCTACGGAGCTCTCGAAATCGCCGAGAACCTCGGTGACGTCGCGCTGCAGCGGTTCTGGATGACCTTCGTCATTGTCGGCGCGGGACCCACCGGCGTCGAACTGGCCGGCCAAATTCGTGAGCTCGCCTACCGCAGCCTCACGAAAGACTTCCGTCGCATCGAACCTGCCACCGTCCGGGTCCTGTTGGTCGACGGCGGCAAGGAACCGCTGGCCAACTTCGGCGGCGAACTGTCCGGGCGAGCCCGGGCCGACCTCGAAAAGATGGGCGTCGAACTGCACATGGGCCTCCGGGTCGTCGGGGTGGATCCCTTCGGGGTCGACACTGAGGGCGCGGACGGCGACAAGGGCCGCCTCGAGTGCGGCACCGTCATTTGGGCCGCCGGGGTGCAGGCCTCACCGCTGGCCGGCATGCTGGCCGACGCCACCGGCGCGGAGACCGACCGCGCCGGCCGCATCGCCGTGCTGCCCGACCTGAGCCTGCCCGGGCACCCCGAGGTCTTCGCCATCGGAGACATGTCCTGCATCAACAACCTTCCCGGTGTCTGTGAGGTGGCCATGCAGGGCGGCCTCCATGCCGCCAACACCATCAAACGGCGCCTCAAGGGCGGGGACAGTGTTCCGTTCAAGTACCGCGACCTTGGCAGCGCGGCCGCCATCGGCCGCTTCAAGGCCATCGTCAGCGTGAAGGGCCTGCGCCTGAGCGGGTTTCCCGGTTTCATCGTCTGGATGTTCGTGCACCTGGCCTTCCTCAACGGGTTCGGCCACCGCTTCACCACACTCTGGCGGTGGGGCCGCGCCATGGTGGGGCGGGCTCGGCCCGAACGCGTGTTCAGCGTGGGCCACACGGGCGGTGACCTGAGCCTGCCGGACGAGGTCAAGGCCAAGGTCATGCCCAAGCCCTTCCCACTCCTCGAGGACCAGCTTGGCTGGGCCGATCTGGTCAGCCGGATCGGGGCACACAAGACCGGGGACGGGGAGGCGGCGGCAGGGGGAGAATCCGGACCGTCCTGACCGCCCGGCGCGGCATTCGCGCCCGCCGACGACAGCCAACTACATTCGCCGGATGATCCTCGATCGATTCCTCGTCACAGACCAGGTTGCCGTCGTCACCGCCAGCGGACGCGGCATCGGCGCCGCCACGGCCGTGGCCCTGGCTGAAGCCGGTGCCGACGTCGTCCTGGCGGCCCGCACCGAGGACCAGTTGCGAACGGTGGCCAAGCAGGTCGAAGCCGTCGGGCGCCGCGCCGTCGTTGTGCCGGGCGATCTGACCGACTTCGACCTCATGGCCTCGCTGGCCGAGACCGCGTTCACCGAATTCGGCCGTCTCGACATCATCGTCAACAACATGGGCGGCACCATGCCGCGGCCGCTCCTCGACACCTCGCCCCGATTCTTGGAGGAGGCCTTCCGCTTCAACGTCTCGGCCGGACACGCGCTGATCCGGGCCGGCGTCCCTCGCATGCTCGAGGGCGACCATCCCGGCGGGGCCATCGTCAGCATCTCCTCGGTCATGGGACACGTGGCGGGTCGGGGCTATGTGGGGTACGGCACGGTCAAGGGGGCGCTGGAGCAGTACACGCGGCTGGCCTCACGCGACCTGGCGCCGCGCATCCGGGTCAACGCCATCGGCGTCGGCTCGACCGCCACGTCCGCGCTTGACATCGTGATGTCGAGCGACGAGCTCCGCACCGCCATGGAAGATGCCACTCCGCTGAGGCGCCTGGGCCATGTGGACGACATCGCGTCGGCCATCCTGTACCTGGTCTCGCCCGCCGGCGCCTACGTGACCGGCAAAATCCTCGAGGTCGACGGCGGCCTGCAGTCGCCCAACCTCGAATTCCCCCTTCCCGACCTTTAAGGAGCCCTCCGTGCCGTACCGCGTCGTGCAGTGGAGTACTGGCAACGTGGGGCGCCATGCCCTGGCTGGAATTCACGCGCATCCCGACCTGCAGCTGGTCGGGGTCTACGTGTCGAACCCCGACAAGGTCGGTCACGACGCCGGCGAACTGGCCGGGCTGGTCAGCACCTTCGGCGTGGCGGCGACGAACGACGTCGAGGCCCTGCTCGCTCTCAAGCCCGACTGCATCGTCCACACCGCCATGGCCGACGACCGGATCTTCGAAGCCCTGCAGGACCTCGAACGCTTCCTGGCCGCCGGCATCAACGTGGTGTCCTCCAGCCCCGTCATGCTGCAGTACCCGGCGCCGGACGATCCACTCGCTGCGCCCGTCATTGCCGCCGCCGAGAAGGCGGGCGTCTCCATCTTCGTCAACGGGGTGGACCCGGGGTTCGCCAACGACGCGCTGCCCCTCGTCCTGTCCGGCGTGAGCGAGCGCATTGAGGAAGTGCGCTGTTCGGAGGTGCTCAATTACGCGACCTACAACCAGCCCATGGTCCTGTTCGGCATCATGGGTTTCGGTGGTTCCATGGACGAGGTGCCGTTCATCCTCACCCCGGGTGTCCTCACCATGGCCTGGGGCTCGGTGGTGCGCCAGATCGCCGCGGGGCTCGGCGTCACCCTGACCGAGGTGACCGAATGGCACGAGCGCGAAGCGGCGCCCGAGGACTTCGACGTCGACGCCGGCACCGTGAGGGCCGGGACGACGGCAGCCATGCACTTCGAGGTCCGGGGCATGGTCGGCGATCGCGCCGTGGTCGTGCTCGAGCACGTGACGCGGCTGCGGGACGATCTGGGTGCCACGTGGCCCCAGCCGGCAGGACAGGGCTGCTACCGCGTGGAGATCAAAGGGGAGCCGAACTACACCCTCGACCTGCAGCTCATGGGCACGGACGGCGACCACAACACGGCTGGGCTGAAGGCGACCGCCATGCGGCTCGTCAATGCGGTGCCGGCGGTGATCGCGGCCCCATCCGGGCTCGTGACGGCGCTCGACCTGCCCCTCGTGACCGGCCGGGGCCTCGTCGTCACCTGAGCCATCCCGATTCCGTTCGCGGAAAGGGCCGCAATCACAACGCACGCCAAACTCGTTGCACACAATTTACGCAAAGCATTGCGCGTCGCCCGTCAAGACAAGGGCCGTGCGTGGCGAAAAAGTGGTGTGTCCCCGAACGAGACCACAGCGTGCTGCGAGCGCCCACGTCGCCTCGGATCACATTCCCCAACCACCGTCTCCCTGCAGACGGCATCCGGGCTGGACGCCGCGTCACTGGCGAGCACCCGGCTGTGCGTTTCCCCGTATCCGACCACTCTTGTGGCGGGGAACCCGGCCGACATTGGTGCGCAGTTCGCCAGGCGCGTGCGCCGGCCCGGGTGATCGCATCGCCGTCCCAGCGGGGCGAATCCCTCAGAGCCGAAACTCCGAAATGCTCATTGGTCCGCCCTGAGAGAGCATCGGCAAACCCATTGTCTACGGACTGATGGTGACGGGGAAGCTCTGGGTGGCGGTTCCAGCCTTGCTCGACGCATGGATCGTGACGGTGTCGGTCCCGGCAGGGTCCTTGGCTCCCGGAGTGCCCGAAATGGTCGCCGTCCCATTGAGGTTGTTGACCAGGCTTAGACCCTTGGGGAGCCCCGTCGCGGTGACCTTGGGCGCTGGGTAACCACTGTAGGTGACGGTCACGGGCGTCATACCAACCCCGTCCGTCACGGACACGCTGGTCGGAACGACAACCGAAGGCGCCTCGTACACGGTCAAGGTGAAGGATTGGCTCACCGTGGCGACACCGTTCGTCGCCGTGATCGTGATCGGATGGACCCCGCCGTCACCCGTGACGGGTGTGCCTCCGAGAGTGGCTGACCCAGTTCCCAAGTCGGTCAGCGTCACGCCGGTCGGCAGAGGGGAGGACGTGATGCTTGGCAAGGGGTAGCCGTGGAGAGTGGTGATCGGGTAACTGAAGCTCGTCCCGGTGTGTACCAGGTCCGTAGACTTGGACTTGAACAGTGGCGCGTTGTCCACCGTCACGAGGAGCTTCTGAGTGGCAACGGGCTGGTGTTTGACCGAGGCAGTGATGGTCGCCGTGTAGCTGCCCGAGTCGTGAGCATCAGGGGTCCCCGAGATCGTGGCCGTACCGTCGCCCTTATTGACCAGGCTGAGGCCCTTGGGCAGACCGGAGCCCTTGATGACGGGCACTGAGGTACTGCACGTCGTCACGACGAAGTTGAACGGAGTTCCCGCTGTCGCGGTAGCTGAATCGGCGCTCGTGATTGCAGGCGCAGTGCAGTTGGTGTCCGTTGATCCGGCGGTCGCCTGCACCAGCTCGTTCTGCATGTCCCCAGGCGTGCCGCCGAACAGCGGGACGACGGCATATGACGCAGTCGCGCCCGGAATCAGACCGGTGACATCGGCCTGGGTGACCTGGCCGACCGTGAGCACAGGAGAACCGCTGAACTGGGTGAGCGTCAGATACGGCAGGTTTGGAATCGGGTCGGGCCACGCGGCCGTCGACCAGATCTGATAGCCGGTGGCGCCGGAAACCGGCTGCCAGTTGAGCTGTACTCCGTCAGTGATCGCGGTGGCGGTGGTGGTGAGCCGCCCGCCCGCCACGGGCTGGCCGACGATGGTGGCGTTGGTGTCGACCAGCCCCGCGGCCTCCTTCTCGGTGACGAAGGACAGGTCGGGTCGCAGGTTGCCGCTGAAGTCAGGGCAGGAGGATGCCAGAGAGCGAGAGGGTCTGGCCGGGATCGAGTTCGGCGGTCGTCGACTCCATCTGCTGGTTGGGCTGGTAGACGAAGTTGACTGCTCCCTGTGTCAGGAACGAGAGCCCCACGTTGAAGAGCGGGATCTCGTCGGAGGGATCCGTGTTGGTGTCGTTCGTGATGGACACCGTGACCGCGTACGGGTTTCGCAGCACGGAGCTGTCGTCCGCGCTGACCTGCAGGCTGATCGCCGAGAGTCCCCAGACATGGATCGGCGTGGTCAACGTGGCATCGAGCTGCACCGGGACACCGACCGGTTGCAGTGTCGCGGTGTAGCTCGCCGAGAGATACCAGTCGCCCTCCTCGTCGCCGCGGACGATCCACTGCACGCTTTGTGTGCCTCCGCCGGGAATGTCCGGCATGGCCTGCAGCGCCGGCTGGGCCTGGCCGAAGAGGGCCGGCAGGGCCAGCGGGCTGGTGCCGTCGGGAGCGGTGGGCAGGTCGAGCTGCGCTTCGCCGCCGGTCAGGGTGAAGCCGGCCGACCCGAGGTTGGTGACCGCCATGTCGACGTTGTAGAACTCCTTCAGCCACTTGGCCTGGACCGGAATGACGAGTTCGAGCAGCTCGGGTGTGTCGTCCACGTACTTGACCTCGACGGTCAGTCCGTAGCCCGACGCCGAGGTCGGGCCCTGGCAGCTCGAACCGGTGCAGCCACTCCCCCCGCCGAAGCCGGTGGAGCCGACGAAGCTTCCGCCGCCGCCTCCGCCTCCGCCACCGCCGCCGCCACCGCCTCCGCCTCCGCCGCCTCCGCCCTGGGAGACGAAGCCGGAGAACGTGACCGGCACCCCGTCGAAGACGAGATGGATGAAGAACTCGTAGACGTTGTAGTTGTTGGGGTCGTTCGGGTTGATGCCGTCTGCAATCAGGGTCTGGTAGTTGGTGATGGGGGCCGAGGTCACACTCGCCGTCGCCAAACCGCCGGCCGTCAGATCAACCGTCGCCGCTCCCACCCCCCCGGAGACGTCGAAGGGACCCTGGTTCGGGTGGTAGCCCTGATCGACCACGTAGGCGGTGTAGCTGCCATCGGGGACGCCAGTAAGGAGGGCCACACCGTTCGCGGCACTCGAGGCCTTGTACTGCTCGCCGGCTGCGCTGATGACAACCACCTGGGCACCGTCGATGGGCCCGTCGGTCGCGTCGTCGAGCACCGTGACCGAAACACCGGTCGCGGTCTGCGGGTCGACGGTGATGGTCGTGTGCGCACTGCTCGTGTTGCTGCCCTGCTGCACGGTCAGGGTCGCGGTATAGGTCCCCGCCGTGGTGAAGCGGACGTCGTTCACGACCGCTGTGTTGAAGTCCTGGGTGTTCGTGCCGTTCGTGACCACCCATTGATAGCTGGCGATGCAACAGCCGGGCGTCGATGCCGAGCCGTCGAGCGTGATCCCCTGGCCGACAGGCTCGTTGGCCGAGGTGGTCTGGTCGGGGCCCGCGTTGGCGCCCAACGGCTGCCCGGGGTCGACCTGCACGACCTGACTGGCCTGGTCGGCCGCCCCGACGCTGTCGGTAGCCTGCGCGAGCACCGTCCACGGGCCGGTCGCCGTGTACGTGTGGGTGACGGTCACCGGCGTGCCCGGGTACGCACCGGACGACACGGTGCCGTCTCCGAAGTCCACCGTGTAACTCAAAGGGTCGTTGCCCGGGCTCGAGGCTGTGATCAGGGCGGATACCTGGTCACCGACCGTCGTCGCTCCAGGCGTCACGACCACGTTGACGGCGGGCGGGATGTCCACGTCCAACGTGAAGGGCTGCTCGGCGTCCGCCGCTGCTCCGTTGCGGGCCGTAATGGTCAACGTGGAGTAGAGCCCCCCGGTGCCGGCGGTGGGGGTGTAGGAGAGGGTGCCCGTGCCGTTCCCGTTGTCGACGAAGGTCACGCCGGAGGGCAGTCCGCTGCTGACGCTCAGCGTGGGCGCAGGATACCCGTACGCGGTCACCGTGAAGGTCCCCGCTGTCCCCTGAATGAACGTGGCCTGGTCGACCGAGCTGACCGACGGCGCCTCGTCCACCGTAAGCGTGAGGGTCTGCACGGCACTCGGCGTCGCACCGTTGGCCGCGGTGATCGTCAGGGGGTAGACGCCGCCCGAGCCGGCCGTCGGCGTTCCCGACAGGGTCCCCGTGCCGTCCCCGTTGTCGACGAAGGTGACGCCGGCTGGCAAGGCGCCGGTCTCGGACAGGCCCGGCACCGGTGTGCCGGTGGTCCTCACGGTGAGGCTCGAGGATGTTCCCACCGTGAACGTCGCACTATCCCCGGACGTGATCGTCGGCGGGGTGGCCACGACGTCGGTCGCCACCAGCTGCACCGACGGCTCCGGCGACGTCTCGTAGTTGACCGAGTAAACCTGGGTGGGGAACCGCGAGCACGAGAACTGTCCGTTCAGCGTCGAGTACGACAGCGCATAGAGCGTTGTTCCGAGCGGCAGGCTCGGTCCCGACGTGCCGATGCACCCGCCCAGGTTCGCCGTAGCGGCGGTGACCGTCCCCGACGCCCCGGTGGCGTCGTGCTCGACGTTCAACACGCCGGTGGCGTCCTGGGTGAAGGTCTCGAGTTGCAGAAGTCCCGCCGAGCCGACGGTGAGCGAACCGGAGTTCGTCAAGGTATCCGGGGAGTAGTAGTACCCGAGGGTGCCGTCGACCGTGAAGGTGCCGGTGTTGTCTACCGATCCGCCGTAGAGGTAGGCGGGAGTGCCGTCGCTGGCGGGGACGCTGAAGCTCCCGGCGTTGGTGAGGGTATAGCCGCTCGAGATAGAGCCACGAAGGCCCCGGGGTCGAGGAGGCTTCCATGGTGATGGTGCCGTCGTTCGTCAGGTTGTTGTCGAGCGTACAATGGTGCCAGCCGGCGGGGATGTCGATCGACTGACCGGCCATCAGCGGGCCGCCCTGCACGCTCATGCCCTGCGCCGAGAACGAGGCAGTGCCGCTCCCGCTGAGCACCAGCGTCGAGGGCGACAGCGGGTTGCCCGAGCTCGATCCCGCCGTCTTGGACGTAGGTGCCCTCAATGAAGGTCCCGTGGTTGATGACCGAGCCGCCGGCGCTGTTCGTGAAGGTGACGGAGCCGTAGGAGTAGCTGCTCAGAGGTGCCGTCGACCGTGAACGTGCCGGTGTTGTCCACCGACCCGTTGTAGAGGTAGGCGGGGGTGCCGTCGCTGGCGGGGACGCTGAAGGTCCCGGCGTTCGGTGAGGGTATAGCCGCTCGAGATAGAGCCACGAAGACCCCGGAGTTCGAGGAGGCTTCCATGGTGATGGTGCCGTCGTTGGTCAGGTCGTTGTCGAGCGTACAATGGTGCCAGCCGGCGGGGATGTCGATCGACTGACCGGCCGTCAGCGGACCGCCCTGCACGCTCATGCCCTGCGCCGAGAACGAGGCAGTGCCGCCCCCGCTGAGCACCAGCGTCGAGGGCGCCAGCGGGGTGCCCGAGCTCGTCCCGCCGTCTTGGACGTAGGTGCCCTCAATGAAGGTCCCATGGTTGATGACCGAGCCGCCGGCGCTGTTCGTGAAGGTGACGGAGCCGTAGTGAGTAGCTGCTCAGAGGTGCCGTCGACCGTGAACGTGCCGGTGTTGTCCACCGACCCGTTGTAGAGGTAGGAGGGGGTGCCGTCGCTGGCGGGGACGCTGAAGCTCCCGGCGTTCGTGAGGGTATAGCCGCTCGAGATAGAGACACGAAGACCCCGGAGTTCGAGGAGGCTTCCATGGTGATGGTGCCGTCGTTGGTCAGGTTGTTGTCGAGGTACATGGTGCCGCCGGCGGGGATGTCGATCGACTGACCGGCCGTCAGCGGGCCGCCCTGCACGCTCATGCCCTGCGCCGAGAACGAGGCAGTGCCGCCCCCGCTGAGCACCAGCGTCGACGGCGACAGCGGGGTGCCCGAGCTCGACCCGCCGTCTTGGACGTAGGTGCCGGCAATGAACAACCCGTTGTTGACCACCGAGCCGCCGGTGCTGTTCGTGAAGGTGACCGAGCCGAGGTAGAGAGTCGCCGTCGACCGACACGGTGCCGGTGTTGACCAGCGACCCGCTGTTGTAGACGTAGGCGTAGTACGAGCCGCTCGGACTGGCGGGGACGCTGAAGGTCCCGGCGTTGGTGAGGGTGTAGCCGCCGAGGTACAGATACGTATAGCCCGACGGGGAGTTCTCCATGGTGATGGTGCCGTCGTTGGTCAGGTTGTTGTCGAGTGACATGCTCCCGCCGCCGGGGATGTCGATCGACTGACCGGACATCAGCGGACCGCCCTGCACGCTCATGCCCTGGGCCGAGAACGAGGCATTGCCGCTCCCGCTGAGGACCAAGGTCGAGGGCGCCAGCGGGGTGCCCGAGTTCGACCCGCCGTTTTGGACGTAGGTGCCGGCGGTGAACAGCCCGTTGTTGACCACCGAGCCGCCGGTGCTGTTCGTGAAGGTGACCGAGCCGAGGTAGAGCGCGCCGTCGACCGACACGGTGCCGGTGTTGACCAGCGACCCGCTGTTGTAGACGTAGGCGTAGTACGAGCCGCTCGGACCGGCGGGGACGCTGAAGGTCCCGGCGTTGGTGAGGGTGTATCCGTCGAGGTACAGATACGTGTAGCCCGACGTGGAGTTCTCCATGGTGATGGTGCCGTGGGGGCTCGTGGCCGAATTGCCGTAGAGCTGGAGACTTTCACTCGCCGAGATGTCGAGTGTCTGTGTGCCGGCCTTGCCTCCGACCAGCAGGGAACCAGCAACGGCGGAGGTGTCGACGGTGACGGTGTAGCTGGCGGCGTCATTGGTGATGCACACGGTGTCGGAGCTGCTCGGTACGCCGACCGGTGACCACATGGACGCGTCGGACCAGTTCCCACTGACCGCGGATGCCCACGTCTTGGTACAGGGCGAGGGAGTGGGCGAGGTGACGGCGAAGGACTGATTCGCACCGGTGGCGGCCGCGTTGTTGGTGGTGGCGGCCGCCTCGGCCATCAGCGTGCAGGTGCCCGCGGCCTCGAGGTAGACGGTCGTCCCACCCACGGCACAGATGCTCGGGGTGCTCGACGTCGTGGAAGTGCCGCCGTCCCCGGCGTAGTCATACGAGGGGGAGAAGGTCGAGCCGACGAAGGCAGATCCCGAAGAGGGGATGTTGGTGATGCTGACGGTGGGTGTGGCTTGCGAGACCGTGAAGGCCCGCTGCACCGACGGGGCCTGGGCATAGGTCGCGTCACCGGCCTGGTCCGCCTGCACGGTGCAGGTGCCGGCGCCGACCAAGGAGATCGTCGATCCATCCGTCCCCGTCGACGTGCACACACCCGCCGCCGAGCTGGGAATGGAGAAGCTGACTGGAAGGCCCGAGGACGCCGTGGCCGACACGGTGAAGGGTGCGTTGCCGAACTGCATAGCGGCCAACGACGCGAACGAGATGGTCTGCGCGGTCGGCGCCGGCGAGACCGTAAAAGCCTGCTGCACCGACGGGGCCTGGGCATAGGTCCCGTCACCGGCCTGGTCCGCCTGCACGGTGCAGGTGCCGGTGGCGACCAGGGAGATCGTCGATCCATCCGTCCCGGTCGACGTGCACACACCCGCCGCTGAACTGGGAATGGAGAAGGTCACGGGAAGGCCCGAGGTCGCCGTGGCCGACACGGTGAAGGGTGCGTTGCCGAACTGCATATCGGCTAACGAAGCGAAAGAGATGGTCTGCGCCGTCGGGTCGGCGGACGCCGATCCGGAGAATCCCGGGGACGCGACGATGATGCCGGACAACAGCACGATCGCTCCGATCGGCCCGGAGAGGCGCCACAGGCGCTTCGTCCGACCGGCCACATGCGATGTGCGCTGCGGAACGCCTGAGGGGGCCCCCCGAGATGCAACTCTCCGTCGGAGCGGCCGCCGGCCGGGTCCTGGTGAAACGTCGCTCATGCCGTCTCCTTTACGCCGAATCGCCTTGCCTACGGAGCCGGATCGGCGTCGCAAGAGAGGTCAATCGCAAAGGAGTAACACGGATTGCAACCGACAACAAGGCCCTATTCGCGACGACAGGCCTTTTCCCCCATGGCTACCGTTCCCCCGCCTGCGGCTGCTGTCGGGCGCAGCGAAGACTGCCGTGTCTCAAGTGGGCTCGAACCGGTGCACGATCCTTCGTCATCAGAAGTTCGCGTAACCGTCACGCTTTGTTCATGTTCCGACGAGCCCGGAACGCGCAGGCCTCGCTCCGGTGGCCGACCACTTTTGGGGGCGGGTTGGCACACTCGCTGGAACGGCTTGTTGCGGCCTCAGCCTCCTGAACTCGTGCATTCCACCATGTGCGCTAACGAAGCACCTCGACCAGGAGAACCCACGCGTTGAGGGCCGACACGACGAAGGCCAGCGCAGTGGCGGCAAAGACCCAGTAGAGCCCGCCGCCGCCGCCCGCAAGAAGGCTCAGGCCACCGGCGAGGAACAGGCTTCCGGGCAGAAGCAGCGTCACCATGCGCTCGATCCTCCACGCGTAGGTGTCGCCCTCCGTCGTCGAACTGCGCGCCGTCACCCAGATCGCTTGGAACGTCACCACTCCGCCGACGACCGCAACCTCGGACCCCAGAGCAACGTGGCTCTGGGCCGGGACCAGGCCACAGCACGCCACCACGAGAGACGAGACCAACACCCCGAGGGTGCCGGCGGCACGCCCGGGCAGGTTCGGGTATTTGAGGATCTGCTGCAAGTTGATGGAGATCGCCACGAAGAGCAGTCCCGTGAGCGCGGCGGACGCCCCCATCGACCCGACGAAGAAGTCGTGCCACGCGGCCGGGTCGAGTGATGTCATCGCCCCAGTTTTGCAAGCAGCGACTTCCGTGCTGCGGATCCTGGCTGGGTTCGCCTTCTGGAATGTCCGAGCGTCGAACGCTGTTGTGACTGTCGTGGCCAGAGCGTGCCGGATTCTGTTGCTTTCCGGGAGCCTCCGCAAGGCATCGACGAACTCCGCCGTGTTGCGCACGGCCCTACGCGTCGTCCCCGATTCCGTCGAAGCCACGCTCTATGAAGGTCTGGACCGCGCTCCCCGCCTTCAATCCGGACAACGACGGTGCACCCTTACCCGGCCCGGTCACCGGCCTGCGCACTGCCATCAGGGCCGCCGATGGCCTCTTGGTGTCCACTCCGGAGTACGCCGGCGGTCTCCCGGGCGCCTTCAAGAACCTCCTCGACTGGACCGTCGGGGACGATCAGCCGGGATCGATGAACGAGAAGCCGGTGGCGTGGGTGAACGTCGCCGCCCGGGGAGCACCCAATGCCCACGAGTCGCTCCGCAAAGCGCTGGGCTACGTGAACGCGACGATCGTCGAGCCGGCGTGCCTGACCGTTCCCGTCACCACTGCGATGGTGAACGAGGACGGGCTCGTGGCGGACGAGACGGTGGTGCGGAGGCTCGCGGACTCCTTGGGGATGCTCGCCGCCGCCTGTCCTTCCTGAGGCCGCCGCGGATCGGGCCAAGGTCGCAACTCCGGGCGGCAGGAACGCTACGGTTCTTCGGGTCCACGGGGTGGAATGGAGAGCGGATGATCCGTCGGGGAGTGCGAGTTGCTGCGGTCAGCGGCTTGGCGGCGACTGCTCTCTTGCTGGCTTCGGGCCCGGTGCTGGCCGAAATCGACCGTCTGACCTCATTGCCGCTCGGGAAAGGTACGGCCACGGTGACCTGGACCCCGAAGGGCGGCGTCAATTCGGCCGTCAGCTCCATCAGCGGCTCGGCCCGGGGCCTGCCGATCGTCGCCACCGGGACAGTGCCGGCCTCGGCAGCGACCGGCACGTCGGTTCCCTCCACCATTCCCGTCGCCGACGTGAAGGGCAGGCTTGACGGGACCTCGTTCACCGTCAACATTGCGCTCACGCTCGCCGGCGTCAACCTCAATTCCAAGTCGAACGTGACGTTCGGCGCGGTGTCCGGGTCATTTCGGGGCCAATCCGTCAAAGCGGTCCTCATCGGCGTGCCGTCCTCGTCGACGGTCCAGTTCAAGGGCACTATCGGCAGCGACCACGTGACCGGCACCATCAGCAAGGTCGTGCATCGTGGGAACAAGGCGATCGCCCATGCCACCTTCGACGTGACGAAGTGACCGGCGACGCGCCGGAGCGATTCGGGCCGATCGACTTCGATTGGTTCCACCGGGAGGAGCTCCCGGCGCGCCTCAAGCTGCGAGGAGCCGTCTTCTCGGACCGCGACGCCGAAGTCGTCCGCCCGTTGGCGTTCGAGCTCACCGACGGGAGGGCGTACACCTACGTGCCCGACGGCAGGACGTTCTCGGTGCGGTCGGGCACGGCGGGCGCGCACACCGTCGTCGAACTGTCTCCCGACGCCTGGTCGGCCTTCGCCTGGGAGCTGAAGACCTGCTTCGCCCTCCTCTATGCCGATCAGCTGACGGTCCGGCAGGGCAGCTTCGGCCAGGTGGCCCGGTGGGAGCCGCCTCTCCGGGTGGCTCTGAGCGATCAGGTGCTGTTCGATCTCGACAATCCGGCCCGAATCGACGACGAGGACGGCCACGAAATCGACTTGGCTCGGAGCTTCACCCTCGAAGACCCTCTGGAAGAGACCCGGGACTTCTTGCATCGGACGGGCTTCGTGCATCTCCGCGGCGTTCTCGACGCCGGCGAGGTCAGCTCCCTCACATCCGACGTCACGCTCGCCGTCGATCGGGCCCGGCCCGACGACAGGAAGTCCTGGTGGACGACCGTCGACGGACGTGAGGTCTGTAACCGGGTGAACTATCTCAACGAGACGTCGGCGGGTGTGGCCGCTCTGGGCGCCGACCCCCGCTTCCTGGCCATCGCCGCCCTGGGTGGTCCCGAGCTGCGCGACGCCCACGATCGCCTCGACGGCAACGGCGTGGTCATCAAGGTGCCGGGGTCGTCGGGCGGCCTGGCCGACCTGCCCTGGCACCGCGACTGCGGCATGGGCGGCCACCCGGTCAAGTGCCCGATGCTCAACGTCGGGATCCAACTCGACGCCGCCACCGCCGACACCGGTCAGCTCGAAATGATTCCCGGATCACATCGGGGCACCTCCCGGTTGCCGAGCGCCCGTGAAGCAGCCCGACACCGCGTGGTGGCACTGACCACCGAGCCGGGCGACGTCACGGTGCATTTCGGGCACACACTGCACGCGGCGCCACCGCCGAGAGACCCGCAGGCTTCGGGACGGCGGGCGCTCTATCTCTCGTTCGTGCCACCACTGACCTTCGAAATGGTCGGTCCCGGGCAGGGCTACAACGACGTGCTCTTCACCAGGAGTGGGGGCCGCGTGCAGCACGTCGACCAGTTCAGCTGAACCACCAGGGCGCGGTCGCGGGCCGCGAGCGAGACGCTACGGTGCCGTGTGTCGCAGCAGAACCTGATCGGAGAGCACAATGACCTCGAAGTCCGACTTCACGGCCGAAGAATGGAAGCTGGTCCTCGAGGCGCCGCCCAGCGCGGGCATGATCGTCGTCACGTCCCAGCGGGGAGGGTCGTGGCGCGAGACCATCGCGATGGCAAAGTCCTACGTGGAGGCCCGCCAGCAGCACGGCAAGAGCGAGCTGCTCGACGACATTGTGGCGGCGAAGCCCGAACGCGATCACACGCACTACCACTCCCTCGAGGAGCTCAAGGCGCACGGTTTGCAACATCTGCGCGACGCCGTCGCCCTCCTCGCCACCAAGGCGACGCCGGAGGAAGTCGACGAGTACCGCCGCTTCATCGTCACGCTGTCGCAGCACGTCGCGGCGGCCCACCGCGAGCACGGCGTCGAGGTGAGTGAGGCGGAACAAGCCGCCATTGACGACATCACCCAGGCGCTGGGCGCCACCGGCTCGTAGGGGACGTCGACCCGGCTCGTCCCTACGACGCGGGCCCGGTCAGATCCATCCGCAGGCGCGTCAGGGTCGACGACGCAATGCGCCACTCCCCGGCCACGAGTTCGTACGTCTCGTGATAGTGGCCGTCGCCTCGCATCCGGGTGCCGTCGGGCCAGACGATCTCGTCGTGGAGCGCCCAGACGCCCGTGGCGGTACCGGGTGAGGTGAGGGTGATTTCGGGCATGTGGCCGTGGTGCACGGTGACGGCCCCGGCCAGCGCCTGCTCCAAGAACGCCATGAAGGCGTCAGCACCCGTGACGACACCCCCGCCCGACTCCGTCGTGTCCATGACGACGTCGTCGGTGAACAACCGTCGCATGGCCGCCCAGTCCTTGGTGTCCATCGTCCGGAAGTAGCGCGCCTTCAGCTGCTTGATCGCCTCGACGTCATCCACCCGGACGGACCCTGTCGCTCAGGAGTAGCGCGCGGCCCGGTTTCCCGGCCCGTGGAAGACGCCGGGCTCCGCGTCGGGGTTCTCCACGCAGCACTCGCACTCGAGCCCGTCGGGATCCCGGAAGAAGAGGCTGAGCATGGGCCCGAAGTCGGTGACGAAGTCGTCGGCCAGGCCACGCTCCATGAGACGCTCACGGATCGTCTCGAAGTCCTGGAGCGACGCGGCCTGCAGGGCCAGGTGGTCCAGCCGGCCGCGTCCGAACATCGGCGTCTGGCGGTCAGCCTCGGTGTTCCCCGCGATCTCGAAGACGTTGAGCTCGGCCCAGTCGCCGATCTTGATGATGGAGAGGCGGGGTCCCTCCCGGTCGGGCAGGGGCTCGGGCCCGTCCCGGAGGATCTCGGCGTCGAAGACCTCGCGGTAGAAGTCGTTCAGGCGGGTGGCGTCGTTGGTGATGACGGCGACGTGGTTGAGGCCCTTGAGCAGCACGATCGTCCCTCTCTGCGGCGGTGGTCAGTCGACGACTTCGCTCGTCTGCAGGACGGGCGCGATGGTCGTGTAGTTGGCGATGTCGGCGAGGATCTCGGCTGTGCCCTCCGAGGCCATGGCCTGGTTCAGCGCGTCGAGCGATTCGAACGTCAGGTGCACTGCGGCCACGTTGGGGCCGTCGATGCCCTTGTCGATCTGGGCGCTCGTGGGATTCCAGATGCGCGCGCACAGCGGCACGTGCTTCTCCCGGTAGTAGTCGTGATCGAACGTCGCACCCTCGGCCGATGGGTAGAACACGGACATACGGATCATCGAAGGCTCCCTTCTCGAGTTGTCGGCCAGTCTGCCAGGTCAGCGAAAGTCGCGGCTGGCCGGCACCGCCGTCCCCACCACCAGGGCCTCCACCCGCTCGGCATCGAAGCTGACTGCGCCCTGGCCCTTGCGCACACGCCCGCGGATCAACAGCACGGGCGCGTGACGGGCCACATGCTTCCAGCGGGCCCAGGCGCCGCGGGAGAAGACCACGTTCACGTGACCCGTCTCGTCCTCCAGGTTGACGAAGACCGCGCCCCGGGCCGTCTCGGGATGCTGGCGGTGCGTCACCACGCCGGCCACCGACGCCCGCTCGCCGTCGTCGCACGCCTCCAGCGCGACCGCGGTCCGCACGTCCATGGCCTCGAGCCGCTCCCGGGCCAGATGCATGGCCGTGCGCTCGGGCGCCAGCCCCAGCGCCCACAAGTCGTCGCCCACCGAGTCGTAGAGGCTGGGCGTGGGCAGCGTCGGCGCCTCGGCCCCCACCACGACCCCCGGCAGGCGGTCCGGGGTCCCCTGGGCCGCGGCGCCGGCCGCCCACACCAGCCGGCGCCGGGCGGCCGCCGTGTCCGTGCCCTCCTCCTCCCCCTCCCCGCCCGTGCGCTCGGGCACCTCGGGGTCGAGCGCGCCGGCGGCGGCCAACGTCTCGAGTTGCGCCTGCGTCACCCCCGCCCGCCGCACCAGGTCCTCACCGCCGGCCCAGGGACGGCCGGCCGCGATGCGCGCCGCCGTCGTGTCACCCACCCCGCGCACCGAGCCCAACCCGAGACGCAGCACCGCCTCTCCCGGCTCACCGCGCTCGAGCGACGCCCCCACCTCGGAGTGGTTCACGTGCGGCCGGCGCACGCGCACCGCGTGCCGGCGGGCGTCGGCCACCAGCGACTGGGGCGACCAGAAGCCCATGGGCTGTGAGTTCAAGAGCCCCGCCGTGAACGCCGCCGGGTAGTGCAGCTTCAACCAGGCCGAGGAGTACACCAGGTGCGCGAACGAGACCGAGTGCGACTCGGGGAAGCCGAAGTTGGCGAAGGCGGCCAGCGCGTCGAAGACCTGATCCGCCACCGCGCCCGTCACGCCACGCGCCGCCATGCCGTCGAAGAGCCGCTCCCGCATCTTCTCCATGCGGGCCGCCGAGCGCTTGGCCGCCATGGCCTGGCGCAGCTCGTCGGCGTCGGCCGCGCTGAAGCCGGCGATGGCCACGGCCATCTCCATCAGCTGCTCCTGGAAGAGCGGGACCCCGAGCGTGCGCCGGAGAATCGGCTCGAGCAGCGGGTGCAGGTACGTGACCTCCTCCTCGCCGCGCCGGCGCCGGATGTAAGGGTTCACCGCGTGACCCTGAATGGGGCCGGGCCGGATGAGCGCCACCTCAATGGCGATGTCGTAGAACTCGCGCGGCGCCACCCGGGGCAGGGTCCCCATCTGCGCCCGGCTCTCGACCTGGAAGACCCCCACCGTGTCGGCCCGGCACAACAGGTCGTAGACGGCGGGCTCCTGCGGCAGCTGCCCCAGGTCGACCTCCACCGAGTAGAAGTCGCGCACCAGGTCGACCATGCGGTGCAGCGCCTCGAGCATGCCGAGGCCGAGCAGGTCGAACTTCACCAGCCCGATGGCGGCGCAGTCGTCCTTGTCCCACTGCAGCACACTGCGCCCCGGCATCCGTCCCCACTCCACCGGGCACACCTCGACGACCGGCCGGTCACACAGCACCATGCCGGCCGAGTGGATGCCGAGGTGGCGCGGCCGGTCCAGCACCTCGGCCGCCAGCTCGGCCACCAGCGGCGGCACCCCACCGCCCCGGGCCTCGGAGACCTCCTCCACGGCGGCGGCTGACGAAATGCCGCGCCCGTGCCCGGCGTCGATACCGGCCGACCAGGCGTCCACCTGCTCCTGCGTGAAGCCGAATGCCTTGCCCACGTCGCGCACGGCCGAACGCGGCCGGTAGGTGATGACGTTGGCCACCTGGGCCGCGTGGCGGCGGCCGTAGCGCTCGTACACGTACTGAATGACCTCCTCGCGGCGCCCCGACTCAATGTCCACGTCGATGTCCGGCGGCCCGTCACGCGCCGGCGAGAGGAAGCGCTCGAAGAGCAGCCCGAGGTCGACGGCGTCGACGTTGGTGACGCCGAGCGCGTAACAGACGGCCGAGTTGGCCGCCGAGCCACGGCCCTGGCAGTAGATGTCGAGCCGCCGGCACACCTGCGCGATGTCCCACACCACGAGGAAGTAGCCGGCGAAGCCCAACTGGCCGATCACGCCGAGCTCGTGCTCGAGCTGCTTCCAGGCGCCGGGCACCCGCTCGGCCTCGGGCGGGCCGTAGCGCGCCGTGGCCCCCTCGGTCACCAGCTGGCGCAGGTAGCCCTGCTCGTCCATCCCTTCGGGGACGGGGAAGTCGGGCAGCCGCGGCGCCACCAGGCGCAGGTCGAAGGCGCAGGCGCGCCCGAGCTCGGCGGCGCGCTCGACCACGCCGGGCCAGCGGGCGAAGCGACGCGACTGCTCGGCGGCGGAGCGCAGGCAGGCCGCCGGGGCCGAGGGGAGCCAGCCCTCCAGCTCGGCCAGAGGCCGGCGCGCCCGCACGGCGGCGAGCGTGGTGGCCAACCGGAAACCGGCCGGCGTGGCGTAGTGCACGTTGTTGGTGGCCACGGCATCGACGCCCCACTCGACGGCGAGACGGGCCAGCGCGTCGTTGCGTGCCGTGTCGAGCGGGTCCCCGTGGTCCCACAGCTCCAGCGCGACGTTGGCGCGCCCGAACGCTTCGACCAGCCGCCCCACCTCCCGGGAGGCCGCCCGGGGCCCGGCCTCCATCAGCGCGGCGGGGACCGCCCCCTTCCGGCAGCCGCTCAACACCAGCCAGTGATCCGCCCCGGCACGCGCCAGCGCGTCCATGGTGAAGACGGGCTTGCCCTTCTCCCCACCCTCGAGGTGCGCGTCGGCCAGCACGGTGGACAGCCGCGCGTAGCCGGTGGGGTCCCGGGCCAGCACCAAGAGGTGCGTGCCGGTCGGGTCGGGCTCGCCGGTGCGCGCGCTGGCCGGGGCCAGCGTCACCTCGGTGCCGAAGACGGTGGGCAGCCCGCACAGGCGCGCCGCCTCGGCGAAGCGGACCACGCCGTAGAAGCCGTGATGGTCCGTCAGCGCCAGCGCCTCCAACCCGAGCCGGTCCGCCTCGGCCACCAGCTCCTCGGGATCGCTGCTGCCGTCGAGGAAGCTGAACCCCGAGTGGGCGTGCAGCTCGGCGTAGGCCTCAGGCATCAGTCATAGACGGCTTCCACCCACCACTGCCCCCGTTCGGTGCAGAGCAGGCGGGCCACCCCCTCCGCCGTGACCACCTGCAGGCGGGCCCGGCGCCGGCGCACCGACCACCAGCGCTCGGTGACCGGCCAGGGGCCGGCCCACCCCAGCACCGGCTGCCAGGGACCGCCGGCCACCGACAGCCGCTCGATGCCCCCGGTGAGCAACCCCCGCCCACTGACCGCGACGGCGCGGCCGGTCGCGTCCGCCACCTCGGCGCGCAGCGGCACGCGCAACACGTCGGTCGGTGCCGGTGGAGGGACCCGCCCCGGCCACGGCGCGCCGGCCCCCGCCGCCTCCACCTCGGGGCTGCCCCAGGGCAACAGCACCGACTGGCCGGCCGGGTCACGCCCACCGCGCAGCCGGCCCATGACCACGGCTTCGATCCCCAAGCGCTCCTGCACCCGGACGAAGGAGCGGGCGGCCCGGTTGTCGGCCTCCGAGGCGCCGCCGAAGAAGCCGGGCTGGGAGGGCGGGGGCGGAACGTCGGGGCCCCGGTCGGGGTCCTCGCCCCGGGCCACCCGCAGCCGGCGCTCAATGCCGCGGTCGCGCAGCCCGGCCAATTCCCCGCTCTCTCCCCGGGCCACCGCGTGACACACGGCGGCGTCCGCCCCGAAACGGTCGGAGATGCTCGCGGCAGGAAGGGCGGCCAGCTGCGCCAGGGTGGTCACCCCCAGCCGCTGCAAGGTGACGGCCAGGTCGGGCCGGGCCAGCGTGGCCACCGACCAGGGGCCGAGGAAGTCAGCCGTCCCTCCGGACGGGACGATCAGCCCCGAGCGGGCGGCCAGTATGGCGGCGAAGAGCCCGTCGGCCACGCCGATGGTGGCCTCCTCGCCCACGATGCCGGCCAGGCGCGCCACCACCGCCTCCTCGCCCCCGAAGAACCGGGCCGGGCCGCGGGCGGGCAGCGCGCCGACCCCGAGGCGGACCGGATGGACCCACGGGCAGAGCTCGCCGGCCTGCTGGAGCACGCGGGCGAACCGCCGGGCCTCCTCCCCCTCCGCCCCTTCTTCGAGGAGCCCGGGGCACCAAATAACGACCAACCGTTCCACTTCTCCTCCACCACTCCGCTTACTCAGGCCGCCTCCGGCCCGTCACCGGGACCGGATCCCGCCGGCCCGCGCCTCTCCACTCCGGTCTGCACCGGCTCTCCGGGGTGCACCGGGCTCACTCCGCGTTCTCCACCGCGCCCGAACCGGCGGGGAGCCAGAGCGAGCACTCGCTGACCCGGCCGGCGGCCCGGCGGCCGCTGACCCGCACCTCGGCCCGGCGACCCTGCAGGTGCCCATGGCCGCGGCCGATGCCCTCCCACTCGACCGCCCCGACCGAGAGCGCCAGATCGCCGCCCTCGGGCCAGGCGCCGGAGCCCTCGAGGAGGACGACGAGGGCGGCCTGGCGCTCGCGGGCACGGGCCGTCAGGTGACGCGCCGCGGTCAGGCGGGCCCGCCCGGGCGGGCGGATCAGGACGGCGTCGACTCCCGAGAGGAGGTCACCGGCCGCCTCGGCCCACCCGTTGCCGGGGTGGGGAACGAAGACGACCCGCCGCAGATCCAACCCGAGGCCGGCGGCGGCCACCACCCCCGGGTCGGCCAGGCCCACGACGGCACACCAGCTCCCGGCGGCCGACGCCGCGGCCATCAGCGCCAGGGCCAGCGTGGTGGCGCCGTGGCCGGGCGACCCCGTCACCGTGGTGGTGGTGCCCCGCCGCAGGGAGCCGGCCGGGAAGAGCGGAGCCAGGGGCGGGGGCACCGGCAGGGTGCGACCGGCCACCGGCGTGGCGGGCCGCACCCGGTCGGCCAGCCCGGCGGGGAGCTCCCGGGAGCGGGGGGACGACGGGTCCCCGGCAGAGAAAGCGAACATATGTTCGTACCATAGCGAGACCGTGTGCCGGCCGCTCAGGGAGCCGAACGGCCAGGTCAGGAGGCCACGTCGCCCGGCGCGACCCCGCGCTGGGTCACAATGCTGCCCGCATGTGTGGCCGCTTCGCTCTCTACACGCCCCCGGCCAAGATCGCCCGCTACTTCGGGGCCAACCTGGCCGAGGGCCCCGACGGTGAACATGCCCCCAGCTGGAACGTCGCCCCGACCGACTCGGTGCTCGGGGTGCGGGACCGCCCGGCCCGGTCGGCGGTACAGGGATCGGCAGAACAGAATCCGCAGCAACAGGGTGCCGCGGTAGAGGGCGGCGAGCCGGAACGGATCCTCATGTCCTTCCGCTGGGGCCTCATCCCCTGGTGGTCCAAGGACGCCAAGTCGGGCAGCCGCCTCTTCAACGCGCGCGGCGAGACGGTGGCCACGCGGGCCTCGTTCCGCGAGGCATTCAAGGAGCGGCGCATCATCGTCCCCGCCGACGGCTTCTACGAGTGGCACAAGACCAAGACCGGGGCCAAGCCAGCCGCACTACTTCGACCGGGCCGACGGGCAGCCGCTGGCCTTCGCCGGCCTGGCCGAGCGCTGGCGCGACAAGAACGCCGGGCCGGACGCGCCGCTGATCCGGAGCTGCACCGTGATCACCACGTCGGCCGGGCCGGACATGTCGGGCATTCACGACCGCATGCCGGTGATCCTCGACCCTGCCACCTTCGACCTCTGGCTCGACCCGGCCAACGAGGACGTCGAGGAATTGCGGGCCCTGCTGCGGCCCCCGCCGGCCGGCACGGTGGCGCACCACCCCGTGGGGCCGCGAATCGGTAACGTGCGGAACAACGATCCAACGCTCATTGAGTCCGTGTGAGGGACTCGTAGGGCGAAGGGACGGCCGGTCGACACTTCGGCCGGTGCAGGTGCAGGGGCAGGGGGGCCGGGGGGCCCACGTGAGGAACGACACGTGAAGGAGTAACAGCCATGAGCCTCGACCGCGCGCGCTTCGACCGCCGGACCATGCTCGCCGCCGCGCTGGCGACCGGTGGTGGCGCCATCCTCGCCGCCGCCGGCCAAGGGCAGGGTGCCGGCGCCGCCATGGCCCAGCTGGCGGCGCGCACCAAGCCGGCGGGCTCCGACCTCGGTGCCATTGAGCACGTCGTGTTCCTCATGCAGGAGAACCGCTCCTTCGACCACTACTACGGCACGTACCCGGGCGTCCGGGGGTTCGACGACCACCCGAAGGGCAAGCTCGGGAACTTCGCCCAGGCCTGGCCCGGCGGGCGCGACCCGACGCTGCTCCCCTTCCACCTCGACACCGCTTCGGGCATCGGCGAGTGCACCAACGACCTCGACCACAGCTGGCCGGCGGAGCACATGAGCTGGGCGAACGGGACGAACAAGGCCTTCGTCAGCACGCACGTGGAATCGGTGTTCCAGGGTCCCGAGCACGGCGTCCTCACCATGGGCTACTACCGCCGGAAGGACCTTCCCTTCTATTACGCGCTGGCGGACGCCTTCACGCTGTGCGACAACTACCACTGCTCGGTGCTGGGGCCGACGCATCCCAACCGCCTCATGGCGCTCTCGGGCACCGTCGACCCCACGGGCGCAGCCGGCGGCCCGGTGCTGCTCACCAACGAGTCGTCCCAGGCCATCGGGAGCGTGCACTGGGACACCATGCCCGAGGTCCTGGAGGACGCCGGGGTGAGCTGGAAGGTCTACAACCCGCCGGGCTCCGTCTACAGCATGCCGTTCATCCAGCAACACGGCCTGCTGGTCAGCGACGCCATCCTCCCCTACTTCAGCCAGTACCAGAACCCGTCGTCGACGCTCTACCAGAAGGCCTTCACGCCGCTGTACCCCAACGACTTCGTGAGCGACATACGGGCGGGGACGCTGCCGTCGGTCAGCTGGATCATCCCGCCGCTGGGCTACGACGAGCACCCGTCGTCGCCGCCCGCCCTCGGCGAATGGCTCACCAGCCAGGTGCTCTCGGCGCTGGTGGCCAACCCCGAGGTGTGGTCCAAGACGGTGCTCTTCCACATGTACGACGAGAACGACGGCTTCTTCGACCACGTGCCGCCGCCGGTTGCTCCGAAGGGCACCACGGGCGAGTACGTGACGGTCTCACCGCTGCCCGACGACGCGGACGGCATGGCGGGTCCGGTCGGCATGGGCTTCCGCGTGCCGATGCTCGTGCTCTCGCCCTTCAGCCGCGGCGGCCACGTGGCGTCCGAGGTGTTCGACCACACATCGCAGCTGCGCTTCCTCGAAGAGCGCTTCGGGGTGCGGGCGCCCAATCTTTCGGCGTGGCGCCGGCACACGGCGGGCGACCTGACCTCGACGCTGCACCCGAAGCGCAGCGACCCGACCGTGCCCAAGCTGCCCAGCACATCGAAGGACCAGAAGGCCAACGTGCTGGCCGAGGGGTGCACGGACTTGTCCATCCTGGAGGCAGCGCCCTCCAGCGCCATGCCGAACTACCCGGTGCCGGCGCACCAGGTCATGCCGACGCAGGACACGGTCTGAGCGGCGCGGGGGCCGAGGGCGGCGAGGGCGGGGGCGGCGTCACCGAGGTCTTCGTCGCCCGGCACGGCGAAACGGAATGGAACCGCGCCGGGCGGCGCCAGGGGCAACTGGACGCACCGCTCACCCCGGCCGGGATGGCCGGGGTCCGGCAGGCGGCCGATCAACTGCGCGGCTCGTCCATCGACGGGGTCTTCTCGAGCCCGCTCGGCCGTGCCCTGGCGTCCGCTCAGCTGTACGCCGACGCCCTCGGATTGTCGGTCGTCACGGTCGACGAACTGGCGGAGGTCCACCACGGCGCCATGGCCGGGCTCAAAGGTGAGGAGATCGACGCCGCATTCCCCGGGGAGATGTCCCGGCGCGCCGGTGACAAGTACCGATGGCGGTTCCCCGACGGCGAGAGCTATGCCGATGCTGACATCAGGGTGGCTGGTGCGCTGCGTGTCGTGGGTCAGTCCGGGGTGGCCCGCCCGCTCATCGTCTCGCACGAGATGATCGGCCGGATGCTGCTGCGCAACCTGTTGGCCCTGACGCCGGACGAGGCGCTGGCATACGGACACCCCCACGGGGTGATCTACCGAATCGACGTGGCCACCAAGACCATGGACGAAATCCGGATATGACAGGTGCGGGCAGTCGGTGGGGACGGCGGCGGTGGCGGCGGTGGCGGCGGGCCCGGGAGCATTGTGGTGCTGAACGGGACGCCGCGCGCGGGCAAATCCTGCATCGCCCGCGCCGTCCAGGCGTCTTCGGATTCGTTGTGGCTCAACGTCGGCGTCGACGCGATGGCCGACATGATCCCCGACGGGCTGCGGCCGGGCATCGGCTTACGACCCGGCGGGGAACGGCCCGACCTCGAGGACGTCGTGGTGACACTCTTCGCGGCCTTGTATGCGGCGGTGGCGGGGTGGAGCCGTGCGGGCGTCAATGTGATCGTCGACGTCGGCCATCACGACGACTACTCGAAGCCCTTGGGCATCCTCACCCGGACGGCCGTCCTGCTGCGGGGCTTGCCGGCCTACCTCATCGGCGTCCGCTGCCCGGTGGAGGTCATTGCGGCCCGGCGGGACGCGGATCCGGGCGGCGGTGCTGGTCGAGGCGGGCCCTACGTCACCCGCGGAACCCGGTGGAGCGATCCCCGACGTGGTCCTCCGTTGGGAGCGCGCGGTGCACGACCCGGGCACGTACGACCTCGAGGTGGACACGTCGAGGGCATCGCCGGAGGAATGCGCGGCAGCGATACTGCTGCGAGTGAGCGAGGGTCCACCCGTGGCGTTCGCGACGTTCGAGGGTGGCGCTCCCTCGGCCTGATTGAATCGGGCGCATGGCTGCGGAAAGACTGAGGTCCGGCGATCGCTCGGGGCCGTACGATCTGGTGCTCGACGCCGATATGGCGGCGGCTTTCGCCACTGCGACCCGGGACGACACGGCCTCCTACTTCGACGGCACGGCCCTGCCCCCGACCGCCATCGCCACGCAGACGTACGCCCCGCAGATGGCCGCCATCTTCGAGCTCGTGCCCGAGCCCGTCTTCGCCGCAGCACACGGGGGCGTCCATGGCCGGCACGACCTTCTTCTCCACAGGCCGATCAGGCCCGGAGAAGAACTGCACACGCTGGTCGAGACGCACAGCGCCAGGAGGTCGAAGGACAACCTGCGCGTCACGTTGCTGCACCGGACGTACGACGCACTGGAGCAGCTGGTCGCCGAGCAATGGTGGACGACGGTGCTGCTGGGCACCACGGCCGACGAGACGGGACCGGAACTCCCCGCACATGGCGGGGACGGCTGCGGCCCGGAGCAGGCCATGGCCGAGGAGGTCGTCCGCACCGACATGGACATGGTGCGCCGCTACGCCGAGATCTCGGGCGACTTCTCGGACCACCACTTCGACGTCGAGGCGGCCCGCCGCAGCGGCTTCGCCGGCCCATTCCTCCATGGGCTCTGCACCATGGCCCTGTGCGCACGAGCCGTGGTCGGGACGATGTGTCCAGACGACCCGTCCCGGCTGCAGCGCTTCGCCGTGCAGTTCGCCTCGCCGGCCTACCTCCATCAGGACCTGACCGTGCGGATCTGCAGTCTCGGCCAGGACCGCGCTGCCTTCGAGGCGACGAGCGGGGACAGCGTCGTCATCCGAAACGGCTACGCCGAACTCAGGAGCCCGGCGTAGGTCAGGGTCGCGGCCCCGCTACGGGGCGGGGAACAGCACCTGCTCCGCCTGGGTCAACAACGCGGCCTTGTCCGCGCTGAGAATGTACCCACCGGCAATCGCCTTGTTCAGGCTCTTCGTGTACTGGGCGATGTAGTTGCCCTGCGAGCCGTAGAGGCTGGCGAGCTGCGCCGGGGAGAAGGCGACGGTCGACCCGAAGAGCGCAGCAGATCGCGTTGGCGCCGGCCGCCGGTGCGCCGCTGAGCGTGGAGACCGGCACGTCGACCGCCGGTGTCCGGACTCCCCCGATCACGTTGCCGTGCGCATCGAGGGCCAACGTCGCCGGGTGTGTGCTCGACAGCGTGAACGGCGGCGGGCTCGGTGGCGGCGTGCCGTTGTCGACCCACTTGTCGAAGGCAGTGAAGGCTGCCTGGACCACCTCGTGCTGGGGACCGCTGTTGACGGGCGTGGTGCAGCCGAGGATGCTCGCCGCCGCGCCGACGGTGTACGCGTCGGCGTGGGAGGTGCCGGCGATCTCCCAGGTGCGGATCTTGGCGGTGTTGGGCTGCTGCGCCGGGGCGTAGCCGAGCTGAATCAGGTCGGTCTGGGTCTCGGACATGAAGACGGGGACCTTCAGGTCGGTGCGGATGCGCAGGTTGTCGGGCCCGCTGCTCGAAGTGATGGAGGTGCCGGCCAGCGAGGCGCCAGAACCGCCGCGGCTGTGGATGAAGATGCCGTCGTAGATATTGGTGCGCGGCTGGAGGGCATCGGCGAACGTCGTCAGGTAGAAGGCGGACTGCGACTCACCGACCGCAAGGACGTGCTTCGGCTTCAGGCCACCCAGCGCGGCGTCGTGCGGAGCGCGCAGGGCCTCGCCGATCTGGGCGTACATGTCCAGCGCGTACTGGTCGCCCGGGTGGTGCAGCGTCCCGTAGCGAGCCGGCTCCTCCCCGACGAGCCCACCCGGGCCCGTTGCGCCCGCTGCGTTTGGCGTGCCGAGGAGGGATTTCCCGCCTTCGACGCCCAACGCCTGCGCCGACACCCCGACGTAGGCATAGCCGTCGCGCATCAGCATCGGGATTGAGGAAGTCCCAGTCGGGCGCCGACTCGCCGGCCGACACGTTCATCCACTCGACAATCACGGTGCCGTTGAAGTGGGCGGGGTTCGTAGGTCGGCGGACCAGGATCCTCGTCTTGTAGGCGGCGGTCGTCGTCGGCGTGATGCTCCACTTGCCGTCGCTCGGCATGGACGTCGGCTTTGAACGCCGTCGCCGTCCCCGACGCAAAGTACTCCTGCTCCTCGTAGCCGCCGGCGGCGAGCTCGAGCGGGTGAGCGGACTCGGGCTCGACGATGTGGCCCATCGTGATGGGGCCGGTGAGGGTGGCCGCAGTCTGGAAGCCCACGTCGGGTGAGGTCGTGGTGGCGGCGCCGGCGCCCTGGGTGGCCAGGGCCAGTGGGAACAAGGCGACCAGCGCCGCCAATCCGGCAAGCGCCGTTCGACCCCTGGGCGCGATCGCATCGGGCCGTCTTCTCCACCTCATGGACATCCCCCTTGAGACCTCATGCGTCGTGCGGCGTGACTCTAGCCAGCCCCGATCGTCGAAAGTGCTCGGACCCAGCTGACCCCTTGAGGAGAGCCACCCCCGGTAATCTCCGGCAGTGGCTGCCCGCGTCTCTCCCGACGCTCCGCGCAAGGGAGCCACGCTGGCCTACCTCCCCGCGCTCGACGGCATCCGGGGCGTCGCCATGATCGGCATCCTGGGCGTGCACGGCGGGGTCTATCTCACTGCGGGTGGCTTCTTCTTCCTGGACAGCTTCTTCGCTCTGTCGGGCTTCCTGATCACCTCGCTCCTGATCGTCGAATGGCGCAAGCGCGGAACCATCAAGTTGGGGGCGTTCTGGGCCCGCCGCGCCCGGCGATTACTCCCCGCCCTCTTCTTCATGTTGCTCGGCGTCGCCGTCCTGTACGGCATTTTCGTCCCGGCCGGGACCTACCCGACGCTTCGGGGGGACGCACTCTCCGCACTCTTCTATTTCGCCAACTGGCACTACATCGCGTCGGGCTCCAACTACTTCCACATGACCGGCTTGACGTCGCCCCTGATCCATACCTGGTCCCTGGCGGTGGAGGAGCAGTTCTACCTTGTCTGGCCACTGGTCTTCCTGGCCGTTCTGAAGCTCACCCGCTCACTGCGCGTTCTGCTGGTCGTCGCCGTAGTCGGGGCCATCGCGTCGGCCACGGAGATGGCTCTCCTCTACAACCCGACCAACATCAACCGGCTCTACTTCGGCACGGACACACACGCCCAGTCCGTACTTGGTGGGGGCCACCCTCGCCCTCGGTCTGGCACTCTGGGCGGACCGGAACCGCAAGGGGGACGAACAGGACTGGCAAGCCCGCACGCCACGGGGTCGCGGCGTGTTGACCGTGATCGGCCTCGTCGGCCTGGTGGTCAGCGGCATCCTCTGCACCTCGGTGCACTCCGACGATGCCGTTCGTGTACCGAGGGGGATTCCTCCTCGCGGCCATCGCCTGGGCCGGCGTCCTCCTGAGCGTCTCGTGCGCACAGACCTCTCTCGTGGCCCGGATGCTCTCGTTCCCGCTCTTCACCTTCGTGGGACGCATTTCCTACGGCATGTACCTCTGGCACTTCCCGCTCTTCACCTTCATCAACGAACAGCGGACCGGTCTCAGCGGCTGGTCTCTCTATGTCGTGCGCGTGATCCCCACCGTCGGCGTGGCACTGTTGTCCTTCTACCTCGTCGAGCGGCCGATCCGGCAGGGCACCTTCTTCACATCGTTCCGAGCGCGCATCCTCACGGCTCCCGCCATCGGGGTCGTCGTCCTGGCCATCGTGTTGGCCACGATGCCCGCGACCGACACGATCGCCGTCGGAGCCGCCGCCTCCGGGACGGTTCCCGCGACGCCCATCACCGCCGCAGTCCCCACCACCTACGCCACGGCGCCGACCCGTGTGCTCCTGGTCGGCGACTCCCAGGCACTCACACTCGGCCTCGGCCTGGAAGCCGCCGTGACCGCCCACCGGCAGAAGTACGACAACCTGGATCTCCTGAACGAGGGCATTCTCGGCTGCGGCGTGGCGGATGGGACGACCGGTGAGCAGTCCGGCGGCACGTTCGTCGTCGGCGCGCCCTGCACACCGGATCCCCAGAGTGCCAACTGCCCCCCGGGCGGCGTCTTCGGGCCGAAACAGAACGTTCCCTGCCAGGCCTGGACGGCGGCCTGGGCCGACTGGGTCAAGCAGTTGCAGCCGAACGTGGTGGTGTTGCTGGCCGGCGGTGGGGAGGTCCTCGACCGCCTCTACCGCGGGCACATGACCAACATTTTGAACCCCACATTTGCCACCTACGTCCAGAGCCAACTGGAGAAGGCCGTGCAGATCGCCACCGCCCGTGGCGCATTCATGGTCTTCGAGACGAAGCCGTGCCAGAGCACGGGCGAACAGCCCAACGGTGAGCCGTGGCCGCAAGACAGTGCGGCACGCCAGGAGGCCTACAACGGAATACTCCGGAAGGTGGCGGCACAACACCTCGGCCAGGTCTACGTGCAAGACCTGAATTCCTACGTGTGCCCCGGAGGCAACTACGCCGAGGACATCGACGGGGTCCCGGTCCGCGAGAGCGACGGCAGCCACTTCGCCATGCAGCCCGGGGCCGGCGGGGACTACCTGGCGCCGGCGATCCTCCCGTACTGGGTGGACCTCGGCCACCTGCAGGAAGCACGGACCAACGGTGCGAGCCTTCCGCACGGCTCTCTCCCCAGGTACTTCGCTCCGCAGTAGGTCCCGGGAAGCCGGCGCGACTCCTCAGCCGGCCGAGGGCACGCCGATCGGCGCCGCCGGCGACGCCTCGAAGAAGCTCGCCGTCGCACCGGTGATGCGGCTGAGGTTGCGCTCGCCGAACGCCACTTCGTGGGGCTGGGCGATGTGGGCATCGAAGAGCTCTTGGGACTCCCAGCACTCGAAGAAGCGGAACGTGTTGGGTGCCTCGAGATCCTCGCCCCAGAAGTACTCGAGGCAACCGGCATCACGCCGACTGGCCTCGGTCACTTCGGCCAGACTGGCCAAGACGTCGTCGCGATCGGAGGGGTCGAAGCTGAGGGAGCCGGCGATGATGATCATGCAGGGAGGCTCGCTTCGTGATCGGCCCGAAGCGAGCAGGTCGAGCTCGTCGCGCACCAACGTGCCGCCCTTCATGACGGCCAGCAGCTTGGCCTGGTCCTGCAGCACCGCGATGTCGGCCAGGGGATCGCCGTCGACCACGAGCAGATCGGCCAGGTAGCCCTCCCGCACCGACCCGAGCTCGTGGGACCGGCCCATGAGCTCGGCCCCGTTGCGGGTGGCCCAGCGAATGACGTCGAGCGGGGGGATGCCGGCTTCCTTCACGTAGAACTCGAGCTCGTCGGCGTAGCGGCCATGGGGCAGGCTGATGGCGCCGTAGTCGTCCCCGCAGAGCAGCTTCACCCCCGCCTCGTTCACCTTGGGCAGGATGGCCAGTGCCTGCTCAATGTCCTGGGCCATGGCGGCCGTGAAGCCGAGGCCACCACCGCCCATCAACTGGGCGAAGCGGACCGGGAAGAGCTGACTGGGGACGAGGAACGTCCCGAGCTCCACCATGCGCTCGATGGCCATGGCGTCCATGCCGTCGCCGTGGTCGATGACGTCGATACCGGCGTCGAGCGCCATGTGAATGGCCTCGCGGTTGGCGATGTGGCCGCGCACCAGCACGCCGCGCTGGTGCGCCGCCTCAATGCCCGCCGTGATCTCCTCCGGCGTCATTTCCGTCTGCTCGCTCGGTGCCACGGTGCCGTGCCCGCCCGTCACGAACATTTTGATGATTTCGGCACCCTGCTTGATCTCTTCGCGCACGGCGAGCCGGAAGCCGTCGGGGCCGTCGGACCGGTGAATGGCGCCGCGGGCGCCGACATCCCAGTACCACGGGAAGCTCTTGTCGCCCGCATGGCCCGTCGTGCTCACATCGCGGCTTCCGGCCATCAGCCTGGGGCCGGGGAAGAGGCCTTCGGCAATGGCGGCCTTCATGGAGGCGTCGATGGCAAAGGGCGCACCCGCACTGACGGCGCCGGTGAAGCCGCTGCGCAGCAGCAACTCCAGATGGTGGGCCGCCCGCACCGCCTGCAGTGCCGGCGGCTCCTCGAGCCCGAACGGGGCCGCCTTGGAGCCGAGCTCGTTGTAGGTGGCATGGAAGTGGCTGCTCACCATGCCCGGCATGACGGTGCGCCCGCCGAGGTCCACCACCCGGTCCTCGGGGCCCGCTTCGACGGCCTCTCCGGTGCGGACGACGGCGATGCGCCGATCCTCGACCACCACCGTGGTGCCGGGCCGCGCGCCGTCGGCGTCGAGGACGGTGGCGGCGCTGAGAACGAGCCTAGGCACAGGGGTCAACGATCACGCTGGCTCCGGACGTGGCTCCGGTACCGTTCTCGGACACAGGGGGAACGATAGTGACCAGAAGCCGACGTCCGCGGTGGCCCGTGCCCGTGGGACGACATCGCACCGTTCCGGCCGGCCGATGACCCTCGGTGCGGGCGACACCGTGCTCTGCTCAGGCACGCTCCGGACCGGCATCTCCTTTCGGGAGCGGGTGGCGGCGGCCGAGGCAGGCGGCTTCTCCGGCATTTCGCTGTGGGGTCGGGACTACCAGGTGGCCCGCGACGAAGGCCTGAGCGACCGCGACATCCGCCTACTGCTGCACGACCACGGCTTGTCGGTGGGCGAGCTGGACCCCGCCTGGTGGTGGCTTCCGGGCGCCTCGGACATCCACATTCCGCCAGAGCACGACCACGAGCACATCTTCCGCTACGGCGAGCGCGAGCTCTTCGCGGTCGCCGACGCAGTCGGGGCACGCTCGCTCAACGCGGTCGACGTCTTCGGGGGCCCGTGGTCCCTCGACGAGGCGGCGGCGGCCTTCGCCGGCCTGTGCGACCGGGCCGCGGAACACGGCCTGCTCGTCCACCTGGAGTTCCTGCCGTGGTCCCGCATCCCCGACCTGGCGACGGCGTGGCAGGTGGTCGGGGCAGCCAACCGGCCCAACGGTGGCCTCATGCTCGACGCCTGGCACTACTTCCGCAGCGCTCCCGACGGCGCGCTCCTGCGTTCCATTCCGGGCACGTCGATCCTCGGCCTGCAGCTGTGCGACGCGCCGGCGACACCCGAGGACGATCCGCTCCACGCCACGCTGCACGCACGGCTCCTGCCGGGTGACGGCGAATTGCCGCTGCCCACGTTGCTGGCGGATGTGCGGGCGACCGGCACGACGGCCCCGATCGGTGTCGAGGTCTTCTCGGACGTGCTCCATGCACTGAACCCGGTGGAGGTCGGGCAATTGGCCGGCACGTCGTTGCACCACCTGCTCGTTCCCCGATGAACCTGGGTGCGCGGGGTCAACAGGAGTCGACGCGTCTTGCGCCGGAGTGACTCAGGCCAGGGCGACGTAGTCGAGATTGACGCCGCCCTGGTCGGGCGACATCCACGCTGAAGACGACGAGGTTGGTGCCCGCCGCCATGCCGAGCGTGACGGGCACGGTCTGCCAAGCCGTCCACGCCGACGTGCTCGGCACACGGAGGACGGCGGAGCCGTGCACCTGACCAGTCTGCGGATTCAGCGCCCGCACAGTGAGCGCGGACGGGCTCCCGGTGGAGTTGGCCACGCGGCAGCTCACGCGCCGGCTCCCGGCTCTCGGGACGGCGATGCCCATGGCCACGCTGCTCCCCACATTCGCGAGGTCGGTGACGTACCCCATTCCCTCGTGACCATCAAAGGTGTTCTCGAAGCGGGCCGAGCCGGCCCAGGCGCCGACCTCGGCCTGGAAGTGGGCCGTGCCCTGCGGCACGACCGACAAGAGCACCGACGCGTGCGGCCCCAGGGCGATCTGGTAGCCGGTCATGGGCCCCAGATCCTGGTGCGCCCAGAGGTCGCGCACCGCGGCCGAACCGTTGAAACCGAGGACGTCGGCGAAGTTGATCGACTTGGTGGCGGTCGCATCCGAACGGTTGAACAGGCCGACCGCCCAAGATCCGTCGGGGAGCTGGCCGATCCAGCGCTCCGGATCGCGGCTGGTGGGGTCGTAGTCGAGTGCGTGGCTGTTGTTGAAGACGGGCTTGCCCACCAGGCCTTCCTTGCGCAGGGCCAGCACCTCGCGGTTTTGGAAGATATGCGCGTTGTCGGCGATGGTGTCCACGTGGTCCGTGATGGCGATGGCCGCGCCGGCCATGGTGAAGAGGTTGATGGTGCTCTGTCGCTCCTCGTCGCGGGTGAACGTCCGCATGATCAGCGGGTCACCATCGAGGATGACCTGCCCGCGGCCGGAAACGTCGGCGAACCCGGTGAATCCCATGAACGGGTTGTTCCACTGTGACCATTCGGGCTGCCAGGTCTCGCGGCCACCGCTGAAGGTGAACCACGTGCCGAAGCCGGCGTCGTTGTCGATCCGGATCAGGTCGCCGTACTGGCGTTCCGCCGACCCGTGGTCGAACAGGTTGGGCAGGACGAGGCTGAGTTGCATGTCCCCCGCGGCTTCGCGCATCCACTGGAGTGCCCGCACGTATGCGTCACGCCCGTGGTTGACACCCACGGTCCCGTCGTTCTGGTCGAATCCCGTCTCGTAGTACGCCAGGAAGTCGACACGGAGGAAGACCGCGCCCAGCTCGCGAAAGTAGGACACGTAGCCCTTCACATACTCTTCGGCTCCCTCACGGGTGGTGTCGACCCACTGCAGCTGCCCGCCGCCGTCGAAGTAGTCGTCCGCGTTGACGATGTCGGCCACCTTGATGTCAGGCCGCCCCACGACGGTGACCGACGGGTCGGCCATAGCCGACTTCGTGACCCACAGGGGGTTGTAGTAGACGCCGAGCTGCATCCCTTTGGACTTCAGGTACCCGGCCCACCAGGCCCAGTCGTGTTCCCAGTCGTCCGCCTGGCTGACGATGTAGCCATGGCGCGTGACCTTCTGGGTGTTGTCGATCCACCCGTCGGTACAGACCATGGTGTAGCCGAAGTCGCGAAACGTCTCCGCCACCCAGTCGATGTTGGTCTTCCAGACCGCCTCGGGGATGATGGTGTTCAACACGTTCTCGTAGTCGTAGGTGCTCCAGTACAGAGGCCCGGGCCCGCCCGGCCGAAACCCGGTCGGCGCCGAGGGCGCTTGTTCCAAAGCGGCCAGGGTCGACTCCGATGCGCCCGCCGGTGTCGCGGCCCCGAGCACCTCGGCGCCGACAGAAGACCCCGCCAGGCCGGCCATGACCGCGCCACCACCGCCCTTGAGCAACTCGCGTCGCGTCGGCACCAAATCACATCCCCCGTCTCTGCCCGTCGGGGCGACACCGTAGTCAGACCCCGCAAGACCTGCTGCCGTTCCGCGGAGCGCGCAAGGGCCGATTGTGAAACAGTCTCGAATGTGAGGGCCTGGCAAGTGCACGAGTTCGGCGAACCGCGCGACGCCCTCCGACTCGACGATGTGCCGCCACCCACGGCGGGTCCGGGCGAGATTCTGGTGCGCGTGGCCGCGACGACCCTGAACTTCAACGACGTCGACGGCGTGCGCGGCCGCTACCGGACCGTGGCGCCGCCGCTGCCCTACACCCCCGGCATGGAGGTGCTGGGCGTGGTGGAGGATGCCGGCGCCGGCGCCGAGGAGCTGGATCGGCAAGCGAGTGGTCGCAATACCCAGCGGCGCGTTCGGCGGCTACGCCGAGCTGGCCGTCGGCCCGAGCGCCATGGCGTTCGAGATGCCACCGGTCTCCGAGTTGGCCGATACGCCGGCAGCCGCCGTCTATTTCCCGTTCCACCTGTCGTGGCTGGCCCTGCACGAACGGGCCCGGATACAGGCGGGCGAGACCGTTCTCATTCACGCCGGCGCGGGTGGGGTCGGCTCGGCGGCCATCCAACTCGCCCGCGTGGCCGGCGCCCGGGTCATCGCCACAGCCGGATCTGCCGCCAAACTCGACCTGTGTCGGTCCTTGGGTGCGTCGGTTGCGATCGACTACACGGAGAGTGATTTCGTGGCGGAGGTGCTCCAGGCGACCGACGGACGCGGCGTCGACGTGGCCTTCGACTCGGTCGGAGGACAGGTGACGACGAAGACATTCGATTGCATGGCGTTCAACGGACGCCATCTGTTGGTCGGGTTCGCCTCGGGCATCGAAGCGGAGGACAAGGGATCATTCCGCGTCCGGTGCTGTTCGGGAACTTCTCCCTCTACGGGGTGTGCCACGCCTACGTCGACGACCCGCTGGCTCTGAAAAAGGCGACCGGCTACAACTTCCCGTCACATGCCGACGGAGAAAGGCTGCATGCCCACGTTCTCGAACTTCTTGCGAGCGGCAGCGTGCGGCCCGTCATCGGGAGCGAAGTGGCCTTCACCGATCTGCCTCAGGCTCTTCAGGCCATGGCGGATCGCCTGACCGTCGGGCGCAACATTGCCGTGGTCACGCCGGCAATGCGGTGACGCGCCGCGTTGACCAGAGCTCCCCAAGAATCTCGGGCTCGCCCTCAACTCCGTCTCGATACTCCTAGCGGGGACGCCGCCGCAACGACGGATCGGCGATGGCGGCGGGGACCCACCCGACGTCGGTGTCGTTCAGGTCGGTGCCGGGCGGCACGATGGCGTCAATGCGGTCGAGCACCTCCGCGCTGAGGCGCAGATCAAGCGCCGGCAGCTGTGACTGCAGGTGCTCCATGGTCCGCGGCCCGATGATGGGCGACGTGACGCCGGGGTGCTCGAGCACGAAGCCGAGCGCGAGCTCAATGAGCGACAGGCCGGCGCTGTCGGCCAACTCGATCAGCTGCGTCAGCGCCTCGAGCTTGTCCCTGTTCCCGGCGATCTCCAGGTCGTAGTGGTGCGGCAAGAAGGTGGCGCGGCGGCTCGTGTTCTCCTTGCCCGGCCCGAACGCACCCGAAAGCCAGCCCCCGGCCAGCGGGCTCCACGACAGCACGCCCATGCCGTACTTCTGGCACGTTGGCAGCACGTCCTTCTCAATGCTGCGGACCAGAATGGAGTAGGGCGGCTGCTCGGTCACGAAGCGCTCGCGGGCCCGGCGTTCGGCCACCCACTGCGCCTCGACGATCTCGTGGGCCGGGAAGGTCGAGCTGCCGAAGTAGCGGATCTTGCCGGCCCGCACCAGGTCGGTGAGCGCCCCGAGCGTCTCGTCGACGTCGGTCTCGGGCGAGGGCCGGTGGATCTGGTAGATGTCGATGTAGTCGACACCGAGGCGGCGCAGGCTGTTGTCGCAGGCCGCCATGATCCAGCGCCGCGAGTTCCCCTGCGCGTTGGGGTCCTGCCCCATTTGGCCGTGCACCTTCGTGGCCAGCACCACCTTGTGCCGCTTTGTCTGCGCCAGCGCCTTGCCGACGATCTCCTCGGACTCGCCGAACGAGTAGACGTCGGCCGTGTCGACGAAGTTGATGCCGGCATCGAGCGCAGCGTGAATGATGCGGATGGAGTCGTCGTGGTCAGTGTTGCCGAAGGCCCCGAACATCATCGCCCCGAGACAGAGGGGGCTCACCTTCAGGCCGGTTCTTCCTAGCGTGCGGTATTCCATTCGGCCGAAGCTACCAACGGTCCCGGCGAGGTGCGCCGCGGGCCCGGTTCCTCAGAGCCGAGCGCAGGCGTCGGCCGCGGCCAGGAGGAGCACCGCATGGCCGCTGCGGCCGAAGCTGCGCAGCGCCGCCTCGGTCAGCTTTATGGCGTGCTCGTCTCCCGACGCCAACGCCCGCTCCACCAGGTCCTCGCCCGACGGGGCCGCGTCCGTGGGGACCGGAGCGGTGCGGTCGACGTCGTAGGCAACGTGCAGGGCCGCCGCGGCCTGCCAGACATAGCCCAAGGCGGCGTCACGATCCTCCTCGGCCAGCCACGGGAGCACCAGCTCGCAGGCCAACGGCGACGTCACCGAATGCAGCAGGCCGATCGCCCCGCCCGTCTCCGCGTTGCGCAGGTAGGCGACCGATCCGCCGGTGGCCAATTGGTCGAGCAGCTCGGTGGCACCACCCGTCCAGCCGAGCGATGCCACCGCCTGTTCGAACTCGTCGGCGATGCCGGCCACCGCTGCCACCCGGTCACGGATCAGGAACGCCTGCGGCGCGTCGTCCGGCAGGTACGGCAGATCGGCCAGCGCCTGGGCCACGCCCTCATGCCCTATCAGCAGCGGCGGTCCCGGTAGCTCCTCGTAGCTGGCCGCCCAGAAAGCCAGGCCGTTCGCCACTTCGAGCCGGCGCGGGGGCGTATCGGCCTCGCGCAGGGCACGCAGGGCATGACCGGTGCGGATCAGCCCGTGGGTGGCCGAGCCGACGGCCCCGGGGAGCAGCCGCGGCACCCACTCCCCGACCACGGCGGCGACCGGTCGGTCGGCGATCTCGCGTTCGAAGAGGGCGAGCCACTCGGGGAAGCGGCCTTCCTGGCCGAGGGCGGTTGGCCAGGCCTCTTCCGACAGGGGGCGCCCGGGAAGCGGTGCGTCGTCGAGGCGGGTCCGGTACCGGGCCACCCAGCCGGGTATGGCGTCGGCCCGGCCCAGGTGCGCCAACGCCTCGGCCGCCATGGGCCCGTGATTGGCCAGCCCCGCCGACCCGTAATTGGGCGCGGTGGAGGCAAAGACGGTGAGGGCGTCGTCGAGGGCCTCCGTTCCCATCGCCCCAGTATGGCGAGGCGTGGCCTGTGGTGCCCAGGTGGACGACCGCTACGATCCGGCCCTTGACAACAGGAGGTCTGATGGCGACGCCGCCACTGCACGGATTGCGAATCATTGAGTGCTCGGCCCTGGGGCCGGCCGCCATCACGACGGCGCTCGTGGACCTGGGCGCGGACGTCATCAAAATTGAGCCGCCCGCCGGCGACTACATCCGTGAGATGACGTGGCCCATCGTCGAGGGGACCTCGCTCATGCACCTCCACCTCAACCGGGGCAAGCGCTCGCTCGTCCTCGACCTGCGCACGGACGCCGGCGTCAACATTTTGAAGGAGCTGGCGACCGGCGCCGATGTCGTGATCGAGGCCATGCGCCCGGGCGCACTGGCCCGACGCGGCGTGGGCTACGACGACCTACGCGTCCTGAACCCCAAAATCGTCTTCTGCAGCATTTCGGGGTACGGCATGACCGGTCCCTACCGCGACTACCCGAGCCACGGCGTGGCCTACGACACCTGGGCCGGCATCGTCAACGTCGCCACCGACGACGAAGGCTTCACCTACATTCCCGAACACGTCTCCATCGGCATCAACGCGGCACCCTTGTTCGGCGGGCTCGGCATCCTGGCTGCGGTGATCCGGGCCCGCGAGACGGGCGAGAGCGCGTACATCGACCTGGCCCAGTCCGACGCCGCGGCCGGCATGGACTGGTACCGCTCCGAGACATGGCGCGCCTACGAACGGCCGCAGTCCGAGGTGACCGGGAACAAGGCGGACGACTACGAGCGCCGCGCCCCGGGGACCGCCGGGATGGTGGAGGGCGTGCGCTACCAGGTCTACGAGACCTCCGATCAGCGCCACGTCCTTTTCATGGCCTCGGAGCAGGCCTTCTGGAAGAACTTCTGCGAGGGTGTCGACCGCGTCGACCTCTTCGAACGCTGGCCCGGGTCCAAGTACGCCGATCACGCCCGGGGCAATCGGGAGCTCCGGAGCGAGCTGCGCGACATCTTCCGCACCAAGACGGCGGCGGAGTGGCTGGAATTCGGCGGCAGGGTCAACACGCCGATCGCGCCCGTCAACACCCCCAAGACCTTGCTCGACGATCCCCAATTCGCCGACCGCTTCCCACTCCTGCCCGCGTCGGAAATGGGCGCTGACCAACTCTTCACACCGCTGCACTTCGTGGGTGAGGAGCTGCCGCACCCGGCCAAAGCCCCCACGGTGGGCCAGCACACTGAGGCGGTTTTGCGCTCCGTGCTGGGTTATGACGACAATCAGATCTCCAACGCCCGAGACGGGGGCGCATTCGGAACCGAGACGTAGGGCGGCGTCGTCGGCCAAGGGAGGGGTGTGATGGACAAGGTCCGGCTGGGCGTGCTGGGCGCCGGCAACATCGCGGTCATGAACGTGCGGGGGTACCTCGAGGACCCGCGCTGCGACATCGTGGCCGTCTGCGACACCGACGAAGAAGTGGGCCGCCAGGCAGCCAAGGAATGGGGCGCCGAGTCGTACTACGGCGACCTGGACGCCATGCTGGCGGACGATTCCATCGACGCCGTCGAGGTGCTGACGCCGACACATATGCATCACGATCACGTCATTGCCGCGCTCGAGGCCGGCAAGCACGTATCGGTCCAAAAGCCTGTGGCCAACTCGGTCGAGGACGCCCTCGAAATGGAGGCGGTGGCGAACCAGGTGGGCCGCACACTGCGCATCAGCGAGTGCTTCGTCCACTACCCGCCACTCGAACTGGCCAAGCGCCTCGTCGCCGAAGGTGCCATCGGCAAGCCCACGTCGCTGCGCATCCGGACGCTGGTGGGCCAGACCACCTCGACCTTCCAGTCGTCTCTGCGTCCCGAGGGCTACGGCTGGCGCCTCGACAAGCGGAGCCCGGGTGGACATCTCTTCGACGACATGGTGCACAAGTACGCCATGGCGCTGTGGTTGCTCGACCTCGACATCACTTCCGTGCAGGCCGTCGTGCGGCGCCGCGATCTCTTCTTCGAGCCCTGCGCCGTGATCTTCGAGTACGAGGACCCGAGCGTGCTCGGCACCATGGAGGTCCAGTACGCCCCCAACCTCTACATGCGCTCCTCGTACTACGGCGCCGACGAGTTCTTCGAGATCACCGGCGACGAGGGCCAGCTCTGGGTGACCCGCGCCACCGGCGAAATGCTCGACCTTCCGCCCGTCATGTTGTTCACGGGGACGGCGAACGAGATCAAGACGACCGAGTACACCGACATCGACGCCGACTGGGGCACCGGGTTCGCCCGCTCGTCCCAGCACTTCGTTGATGCGCTCGTCAATGGCACCGCAGCGGCCATGACCGCCGCCGAGGCCACCGACGTGCTCCGGCTCTGCTTCGCCGTCTACGAAGCAGGGGCGACCCGGCTGCCCGTCGACCCCCGCGGCGTGACCGGGACGTTCAGCCCTCCCGGCTGGGGAGACTGGTAGTCGCCTCAGGGGGGCGCGGGCTGAGCGTCGCGACGGTCAGGACGATGTGATGGTGACCTTGAGCATCCGGTGGGTGACGTCAGGAGGGACTCCTGAGGCGCTTCCTTGGGCATTGATCTTTTCGACAACGCTCATGCCCGAGGTGACATGACCGAACAGGGAGTACGAATTCGGTAGCGATTCGCCCTGCGTGCCGGCGACGACGAACCACTGGCTGCCGCCGCTATGCGGTTGGCCGGTATTGGCCATGGCCACGGATCCGAGCGGGTACTGGTTGTGGGATTCGATGATTTCGCGGGCGGCTCGTCGGGGATGGTGTACCCCGGGCCGCCGCCCCCCGTCCCGGTCGGGTCCCCGGTTTGATCCACGAACCCCGGGATGACCCGATGGAAGATCACGCAGTCGAAGAAATGGTGCTGAGCCAGAAAGACGAAGTTGTTGACGGTTTGGGGCGCATCCTTCGCATCGAGCGCAATGACGAATGTGCCCACATCTGTCTTCACCGTGGCGCTGTAGGATTTTGCCGAATCGATAGTGGTGGCGGGTGCGCTGCTCCACTTCGACTTCTGCAGCGCTGTTGCAGGGTTCTTCGGGCAGCCGGCCGCCACCGACGTTGCGTTTGCCACCGCCTGCGCCTTCCTGTCGGCCGCCGAACCGCTCGTCCCCGAGGAGATCGTTACATTCGTGAATCTCGAGTTCTGCTGTACCGCTGCGGTCGCCAGCACCTGCCTGTCGTGCGCGGTCAGTGGAACCGGTGTCGCCGTGGTGGTACTCGTCGTCGAACTCGAGGGCGGGCCCAAGGACAGTGCCGTGAACTCGAGTGCGGAGCCGCGACGCCAGGCGATGATGTAGGCCGAACCCGAGCCCACCCGCTCAATGGCTGATGTTCCGAGACTCTTCGGGGGGTTCAGTCCCGCTTGCGCCTTGTCGTTGGATCCAAGATTTTTCAAGAGCGATTCTGCGTCTGTTGTTGATGCACAGTAGAGCACCTGAGACTCCAAACCGAGGTGTCCGGATGCACTCGCCAATTCCTCTCGGGCTCCATCGGGACACCCCGTGACGCCGGTGCTCGTCGAGGTGCTGGGAGCGCTGACGACATCCGTGAATCCCGCCTGCTTCGCCGCAGAGACGGGAACGAGTGCGCTTGTGGACAGCTTCGATGCCGGCAGCGTTGCTGCTGCCGCAGGTGCCGCGACGATGGACCCTGCGACCGCGAGAACGGATGCGAGGATGGTTCCTGCTGCGACGAGATTCGGAGTTTGCCTTCTCACTCACACACGTCTTTCTAGAAGGGAGGGCTCCCAGCCCGATCGGCCGAGAGGCGATGCGGTTCGGATGCCGCTGGCTTCGCGCAGGAAGATAGCCGAACTGCGAGGGAATCGATGCCTCGCGGCCACAACCGGCTGGAGGCCCACGCGGGCTCGGCAAGCATTCTCTCAGCGGATCTGGGACGGGCCTCAACCACCCCTGAGCAGGGAGTGGTTGTCCCGCACCCGGATCTCGCTGCCTCGCTCTTTGTACACCTTTAGGGTGGCGGGAGCACGAAGCAAAGAGGAGCACCGACCGGGAGGCGCACCCCATGACGATTCCCGCCGACGACGCACCGGTCGTCGACGACACCGCCGAGAGCCGTTTCGTCATCCGGGAGGGCGGCGCCGAAGCCGAGCTCTTCTACTCCCGGCAGGGCGACCGCCTGATTCTGGTCCACACCGGCGTGCCCGAGGCGTGGGGCGGCCACGGTATTGGGGGCCGCCTGGTCCGCGCCGCCCTCGCCCTGGCCCGAACCGACGGCCTGACCGTGGTGCCCTGGTGTCCCTACGCCCGGCACTGGCTGGAGGAGCACCCCGACGAGGCGGCGGCCGTCACGGTCGACTGGGACACGCCACGTCCCTCGCGTTGAGCCGGCAGGGGCCTTGCGCAGCCAATTCCCACGGTGTAGTCCATGGCAGGAGACCTGGCACTTTCGATGGAGAGGGCACAACGGAGTGAGTGCGACACCACGAGACGAGTCCGACGGGGTCGAGCAGGTGAGGCCGAGCCCGATACCGAGGAGTACATCGACGGGCAGGAGGAGGATTCCTTCCCGGCCTCGGACCCCCACTCGGACTGGTCCGGCCCACCCGAGGGTGACCCGCCCGAACGCGACTGATGCACCCGTAGGGTTGCGCCTAATTCCATTTCGTACGTGAACCAGATCCACCTGCCGCAACCCCGAGGAGGCCCGACATGGCCGAGACTCCGAAGCATTCCCGACACTGACCGACGCCGACATGGCGGTGATGGACGAGCTGGGGACTCGGCGAAAGATCACCGCCGGCGAGTACCTCTACCGCGAGGGCGACCTGACCTACGACTTCATGGTCGTGGTGTCCGGGTCCATCGACGTGGTGGCCGCGAACGGAAAGGGGGGTGAGACCACGATTGTGGCGCAGCACGGCGCCCGCAAGTTCCTCGGCGAGCTCAACCTGCTTTCGGGCATGCGCGTCTTCGTGTCCGCCCGCGTGGCGGAGTCCGGGCGAGATCATCGCAATCCCGCGGGACAACCTCCGCCGGCTCATCGCTACCAGCCCCGGGCTGGGCGACACGATCCTGACCGCCTTCATGGCCCGCCGTTCGGTCCTGATGAGCGGCGCGTCGGCGACGACCCGCCTCATCGGCTCGCGTTTTTGTCCACTGTGCCTGCAGGTGCGCGAGTACCTGGCCCGCTCCCGCATCCCCTACGAGTGGTTGGACCCCGACAGCGACGCCGACGTGGAGTCGGTGCTCCAGGCCTTCGCCATAGAGCCCGGCGAACTGCCGGTCGTCATCACCTCGGGCACGGTCCTGCGCCGGCCCACTCCCGGCGTCCTGGCCGAGTACCTGGGTCTCACCGTGGAGAGCCTGCCGGGGCGCTGCTTCGACCTGGTGGTCGTCGGCGGCGGCCCCGCCGGCCTGGCCGCCTCGGTCTACGGCGCCTCGGAAGGGCTCAACACGCTCGGTGTCGAGAAGTTCGGCGCAGGCGGGCAGGCGGGCTCGAGCTCGCGGATTGAGAACTACCTGGGCTTCCCGACGGGGATTTCGGGGGGCGACCTCACGGGCCGCGCCATCGTCCAGGCCGAGAAGTTCGGCGCGCACCTGACCGCGCCGTGCGAGGCGACGTCCCTGCGCGAGGAGGCGGGCCACCTGGTCATCCGACTCTCAGACGGCTCCGACGTGTCGGCCCGCGCCGTCATTGTGGCCAGCGGGGCCCGCTACCGGCGTCTCCCCATCGACCGTCTCGAGCAGTTCGAGGGCAACGGGGTCTACTACGCGGCCACGGAGATGGAGCGGCGCCAGTGCGCCGCATCACCCACCGTGGTCGTCGGCGGGGGGAATTCGGCGGGCCAGGCGGCCATGTTCCTCTCCGACACCGGTCCGGTGACGGTCGTCATCCGCGGCGACGACCTCGGCAAGAGCATGTCGCGCTACCTCACCGACCGCATTGACGCCCACCCGGGCATCACCGTGCGCACGGGGGCGGCGATCACCGGGCTGGTCGGTGAACCCGACCTGCGCGCGGTGGAGATCACCGACGCCGACGGGACGACCGAAGTCCCCTGCGCGGGGCTCTTCTCGTTCATCGGGGCCGATCCGTCTTCGAGCTGGATCTCCGGCTGCGCCGCCTTCGACGACAACGGTTTCGTCCTGACGGATCGCGCCCTCGGGCCCGATCACCTCGACGAACGCTGGGCTGCGTTGGGCCGGCTGCCCCTGCCTTTCGAGACGAGCCATCCCGGGCTCTTCGCCGTGGGCGACGTGCGCTCCGGTTCCACCAAGCGGGTGGCCGCCGCGGTCGGCGAGGGCTCGGCCTGTGTCGGCGCCGTGCACCAGTACCTCAGCTTCACGGTCTGACCGAGCTGCCGGCGTCTCCGGGCTGAAGTGGAGACGTCTACGCGCCGCGCGAAGAACTCTATGAGCGTGGCCGCCACCTGTTCGGCGTGGGTGAGGATGCCGATGTGCCCCGACCCGGCCACCTCGCGGTAGGCGCAGCCGGGGATCGCCTCGGCGGCCAGACGGGCGTAGCGCGGCGGTGAGTCGACGTCGTGCTCGAAGGCCAGCACCAGGCAGGGCACGCTGACCTCGTGCCAGCGCGTCGTGCGGGCCGGATCGGTGGACCAGGCCAGGGCCGCCTCGTACTGGCCCAGACGCCCCGGGTTCGGCCAAGGCGGGATGTCGGCGATCATGGAGAGCCAGGTGCTGACGACCTCGTTGTCCTGAATGTCAGCGATGGGCAGATAGCGCAGGGTCTCGGTGGCGTAGAAGAGCGGCGGCAGGTCGTAGTCGAGGCGGGCCAGGTCGCGCTCCACGGTGGTGATGGCCACCTCCCATGCCGTCGGCGCATTGGCACTCCCCATCAGGGCGGCGGACCGCACCCGCTCGGGGTGGTCGAGCACCAGTGTCTCGGCGATCCATCCGCCCATGGAGTGCCCGGCCAGGCGCACCGGTTCGGTCCAGCCGAGGTGGTTCAGCAGCGCGATGGTGTCGGCGGCCATGCCCTCCACGCTGTACGGCGCGGGCGGTGAGGACGAGGGCTCCACGCCCCGGTTGTCGAACGTCGCCACCTGGTAGCCCGCGGCGACGAGGGCCGGCACCAAGGAGAGGTGCCAGGCCACGGCCGGCTGGCCGCAACCCGGCAATGAGCAAGAGCGGCTCGCCGTCGCCGACGACCTCGTAGTTGAGCAGGGCGCCGTTGGCGCTGACCTCAGGAATGGAGCACCTCCGAGAGCAACTTCGGCGCCACGTTGCGTCCGGTCAACAACACCACGGTCTGCTTTCCGTCCGCGTCGGCCGTCACCACCCCCGCCCGTAGCGCGGCGACACCCACGGCGCCGGCGCCCTCGAGGACGAGGCCCATCTTGGAGGCCGAGAAGGCCATGGCGGAGCGGATGTCAGCCTCGCTCACGGTCAGGACGTTGACACCGTGCGACAGCGCCACGCTGACGGTGACGGCTCCCGGTTCGAGATTGCCCGCCAGCCCGTCGGCCACCGTGGGCTCGACCTCAATGGGGACGATGCCCCCCGCCGCCAGCGCCGTGCTCATGGAGGGCGACGCCTCCGACTCCACCCCGATCACGCGCACCCCCGTCCCCTCCAGGCCGATGGTGACGCCCGCCAGCAGACCACCGCCCCCGCAGGGCACGACCACGGTCCCGAGGTCGGGCACCTGCTCGACCAGCTCCCGCGCCAGCGTCGCCTGGCCGGCGATGACATCGGGGTCGTTGTAGGGCGAGACGTAGCGGCTCCCCTCGTCCGCGGCCAGCTCGAGGGCATGCGTCTCGGCCTCGCGGTACCCCTCGCCGTGCAGCACCAGGCGGACGTCGAACTGCTGCAGGGCCGACACCTTGGCCGCCGAGGCACCCGTGGGTACCACGACCGTGACGGTCGCCCCGAGCTTGGAGGCGGCGAAGGCCAGCCCCAGGCCGTGGTTGCCGGCAGACGACGCCACGACCGCCCGGCCGGGGTCCTGCTCGAGCGTGGCCGACACGGCGGCCAGCCCGCCGCGGACTTTGAACGAGCCGGTGGGCTGGAACGTCTCGAGCTTGACCGACACGGACGGCCCCAACTGGGGGGTGCCGACCACCGGCGTCACCGCCAGGAAGCGCCGTGCCACCAGCCAGGCCGCCTCCCGGTGGGCCGGCCCGGGGAGCTCCACGTCGCGCACCGGACCAGTCTGACCGAGGTGGAGCCTGGCATGCTGAACGCCGTGCAGACGGGGACCCGGACCATCGACGGCGCCACGGTGGAGATCCACCCCGACGTGGGGGCCCTGGCCCGGGCGGCGGCCGACGAGGCGCTCGCCGTCATGACGCAGGCCGTGGCCGACCGGGGTACGGCGCACGTGATGTTCGCCACCGGCAACTCCCAGTTGGCCTTCACCCAGGCCCTGGTGCACCAGACCGAAGGGGTGCCCTGGGCCGACACCGTCGTCTTTCACATGGACGAATACGTCGGGGTGGGACCGGACCACCCGGCGGGATTCCAGCGCTGGATACGGGAACGCATCGTCGAGCCGGCGCACCCCAAGGCCGCGTTCTACGTGGAGGGTCTCGGAGACGCCGAGGCGGAGTGCCGCCGCTACGCCGACCTGCTGGCGCAGTATCCGCTCGACCTGTGCTGCCTCGGGATCGGCGAGAACGGGCACCTCGCCTTCAACGACCCGCCGGTGGCCGATTTCGCCGACCCCCGCGACGTCAAGGTCGTCGAACTCGAAGCGGCCTGCCGGCGCCAGCAGGTCAACGAGGGCCACTTCGCCGGCCTCGACGACGTCCCCACCCACGCCATCACGGTGACCATCCCGGCCCTGCTGCGGGCCGGTCGCGTGCTCGCCATCGTTCCCGAAGCGCGCAAGGCGGAGCCGGTGGCCGCTGCCCTGACCGGGCCCGTCACCACGGCCTGCCCCGCCTCGGCCTTGCGCACGATCTCCCGGGCCACCGTCTACCTCGAGCCCGACTCCGCCCGACTTCTCGCCCTCTGAGGCACCCCGGCACGGGGCTCAGGACCCCCGAAGCCCGGTGACGTCGTAGAGATGGTGGACCGGGTCGTGGAGCAAGTAGCGGCTGAATCCCGCGACGTCGAAGCGGGCGCCGTCGCTGCGCCGTCCGGGCCGGAGCCATTGCTCGCCCCGCACATCGTCGAAGCCGTCGGCCAGAGATGCCGCGGCCTCCGCCAGCTCCGCCGAGACGACAGCCGGGTCCTGCTCGCCGTAGCGCTGCTCGAGCGCCGTGACGTCCTGGTCCCAGTTCGGGTAGAGCGGGTCGTCCTCACGCAACATGAGAAGGAGCCGCTGGTGATAGAGCGTGCAGACGTCGCGTACGTGGCAGGCGTATTCCAGTGGGGACCAGCGGTCGTCGGCCGGGCGCCGGCGCACGACGCCGTCGGGTTGGTGCAGGACGCGCTGCCAAGCGACGGCGTTGTCCCGCAGCCGGGCCGCCACCGATTCGGGAGGAACGGTCGCGGCATCGAACCCGCATTCGGGGCAGGGGCGCTCCAGGACCCAGGTCCAGTCCTTGTCGTCGGGCACGATCGGCATGCTCAGCGCTCCCGTCCGGGCGCGGTCCGGTGGGTTGCTGCACCCGACATCGCCGGGTTGTGCGTCCGGCGACATTTCTCTCCCATGGCGATCAGTTTCGCGGACCCCGCGTCGGCGCGAGTACGGCAACCACATCGAACCCGACGGGCAACGGCGGGGCAATGGTCGCTCCGTAGGTTGCGGGCACGGAGATCAGGGGTGCCGGGCGGGGGCCACGGGCACCGGAGGAGGGGCGCGTGACCATTGCTGTTCCGACGGGTGCCGTGGGGCGCTTGCCCCGGACACCCAAACCACGCCGGAGCCGCCGCTCTCGCGTCAAGCGCATCCTCATCGCAACCGGGTCCGCGCTCGTTGCGATCATTGCACTCGCCGGATCGTTCGTCGGCTTCAACCTCTACCGCATCGACCACGCCGTACACCACGTCGGCGTGTCCGCCTCACTCCTGGCCAAAGGCAAGAACGACCTCTTGACCATCGTCAAGGGACCCGACCACACCGAGCAGGTCTTCGTCTTCCACAACGCCGGCACGCACACCAACATTCTGCAGATCCCGCAGAAGCTCGGTCTGCCCCAGCAGAACGGCAGCATCGTCCCGCTGGAAGCGCTCAGCCTGCACGCACCGTCCGCCATCATCGCCGGGCTCGAACGCCTGGGCATCCCCGTGACCCATTACGTCGGAGTCGACCTGCACACGGTGAACCCGCAGTCGAACCTCGCCAAGCTGGCCAACGGAACGATGCCCCTGGGCTCACTGATGTCGAACCCCGCCGGCGCCAGCTCGCTGCTGCAGCAGGTCGCCTCACACATTTGGCTCGGACCGGGCACGCCGGTGTCCGCCGTCCTGGCCCTCATGAACGTGCCGACCGCCCACCCGATTTCCGTCCCGGTCCAGCGCGATCTGCGCGGCGTCGTCGTGTTGACGGCCGCCTTCGCCAACGTCATGCGAGCCTTCTTGTAGTGGCGAGCGGGTAGTGGCCGGCGGGCCGGAGCGGGACGGGACCCAGCGACTGGGCTGGCTCCATCGGCACCATGGCCGCCGCTCCTCCGCCCAGGCCACCGAATCGGCGGACGTCGCCCACCCCGAATCCGGTGACGACACCGTAGGCACACACGACAAGGTCGACCCCGATGCCTCGCTCGATCAGGTCCTGCGCCGGGCGGCCGAGGCCCGCGACGCCGAGCGCGATCCGGACGACTGAGCCGTCAGCCCGGCGTGAGACCGAGCCAGTGGTCCAAGAAGGAGAGCGCCTCCGTGCCGTGCCACTGGTGCCCGCCCTCGAAGATGTCGTGCACCAGACGATCGCCGGCGCCGAACTGCTCGTAGACCAGGCGCGTGCGGCGCACCGATTCCGCGGCCGTGGCAACGGGGAACAGGTCGTCCTGCCTGCCGGACTCGACCAGCAAGGGCCGCGGCGCCACCAGAGCGCCCAGGTCCTCGTGCTCCAGGCTGCCCAGCATGCCGAACAGGATCTGCGAGCCGCACATGTTCCACGGCATTTTGTGGCTTTCGGCCCACGAGGAGAAGTAGCCGCTCACGACGGACGCCGTCACCCGGGAGTCGACGGCCGCCGTGAAGAGCGTCACCGTGCCGCCGTAGGAGATGCCGACCATGCCGAGGCGGGCCGGGTCCACCAGGGGGTGCTGCGCAAGCACGTCGAGCGAGCGGCGCAGGTCCCAGACGTTCTGCGTGAGCGGGTTCCACCCGGCCATGGCGGCATGGACGAGGTTCGTGTCGCAGGCGTAGTGGTCCTCGGGGTTCCAGTCCAAGCGCTCGCCGAAGCAGCGCAGGTCGGGCGCCAGCACGACGTAGCCGCGACGGACCAGCTGCAGCCCGTAGTCGGCGTTCGGCATGTCCGTATGGGCCAACCCGACCACCTGGGTCTTGCCCGGCCCGTGACCGTGACAGGCCAACACGGCCGGCCCCGGTGGTCGGCCGTCGGCGCCGTCGGGGACGAGCAGGTAGGCGGGGACCGACATGGTGTCCTCGCTGTCGAAGACGACCTTGTCGCGCCGGTAGCCGTCGCAGGCCTCCGACTCCAGGGTCTCGAAGTTCAGCGGGACGGGCGCAGGCTCGGGCCCGAGCAGCTCGCCGAGGCGGGCGCGGCGGCGCTCCAGCCAGGCCGGAATGGCCGCGGGGTCCGACTCGGGGAGCGGGTCCTCGTGCGTGGTGGCGGCCAGACGGGTCATCCATTGGTACCAGGGGGAGTAGTTCCGGGCCGGCGGGGTCAGGACGAGGCCCCCGGTGTCTTCGCTCATGGACGGCCCTTTCTGATGTTCGTGTGGCGCGGCGAGGCCAATGTAGGCGTGGCACTCCGTCGACGCCGCCGATCTGCTTCGGGCAGAATCGGGCGGTGACCCTCGCCACCTCCGTCACCATCCATCCACTCTCCCCCACCATCGGGGCAGAGATCTCGGGGGTGGACATTGCGCAGCCGCTGGCCACCGACGTGGTGGCCGCCATCCGCAATGCCCTCAACGTGCATCACGTCATCTTCTTCCGTGATCAGTCGCTGACGGCACGAACAGCAGGCCGCCTTCGGCCGCCAGTTCGGGATCGTGACCGAAGCCCACCCGGTGCTGCCCTCCATCGACGAGAGTCCCGAAGTGCTCGCCATCGACGGCAAGGTGGACCGGGCCAGCTGGTGGCACACCGACGTCACCTTCTTGGAGACGCCGGCCATGGGCTCCATCCTCTCCATGCTCGAGGCGCCCGACGTGGGGGGCGACACCATGTGGGCCAGCCTGCAGGACGCCTACGACGGGCTCGCCGCGCCGGTGCGCGCCATGTGCGACCAGTTGATCGCCATCCACCACGACCCCTGGTTCGCCGCCGACGTGGCCGAGCGCGGCGGCTACGAGTGGGACGGCACCTGGCGGGACAAGCTGCTGCCGGCCCTGCACCCCGTGGTGCGCACGCATCCCGAGACGGGACGCAACGGCCTCTTCGTCAATCGGCAATTCACCCGGACCATTTTCGGGCTGTCGGACAACGAGAGCAACGCCATTTTGGAGATGCTCTACCACCACTGCGTCAAGCCGGAGTACACCTGCCGCTTCCGCTGGCGCGCCGGGTCGGTCGCCTTCTGGGACAACCGGGCCACGTTGCACTACGCGCTGGACGACTACGGGAACGCGGCGCGCTACGCGCACAGAGTGACCCTGCGGGGCGACAAGCCCTTCGGCCCCGCCATGCCGTTGCCTGCGAGCTGACGGCGCGTTGGCGGCTGGACTGGGGGCCGACCTCGGCGTCGCCGCGGCAGCGTTCGTCGGGACGAACGTCGACAACACGGTCGTGGCCATGGCCATGGTGGCCGGCGCCCCGCTGGAGCGGGCACGCCGCATAGCGGTCGGCCAGGTGGTCGGCTTCGCCCTCCTGGTGGTCGTGGCCGCCGCCGCCGCCGCGCTCCTCTTCGAGTTCTCGACGGCCGTCGTCGGGCTTCTCGGGCTCGTCCCGTTGGCCATTGGCGTGCGGGGTCTGGTTCTGCTGGCCAGGCAGCGGGACGGCGAGACGGAGGACGCCCCGTCAAGCGCGTCGACACGGACCCGGGCGCGCCGGCGCTTTCGCCCCGAGCAACGGGCCGTCGGCCGGAGCTTCACGGCGGCGGCGCTCGTCACCCTTGCGGCGGGCGGCGACAACCTGGCCGTCTACATCCCGCTGTTCCGGGTGGGGGGGGCGACGAACATCGGCGTCGTCGCGGCCGTCTTCGTGGTGGGTGAGGTCCTGGTCACCTGGCTCATTTTGGCCGGCGGTCGCCATCCCAAAGCCCGGGCCGCCATGCTGCGCGTCGGCCACGTGGCCGTCCCGATCCTGCTCTGCTGTGTCGGTGTTCTGGTCCTGGTGCAAGCGGGGACCTTCTCGTTGCGCTGAGCCGGCGCGACAATGGCGGGGTGCCGGACCCCGTCGACGCGCTGATCCTGGACCTGCTCGAGTGGGTTGGTCCCACGCCGCGGCCGTACGACGAGGTCATGGAGGCGTGGCGCACGTCGTGCCCGCGGCTGCCCGTGTGGGAGGAGGCCAACGAGCGGGGCTTCCTCGCCCGCTCGTCCGTGCCTGGCCAGGGCGCGTTGATCACTGTCACGCCCACCGGTGCCACGCATCTGCGCCGGCACCGCGCCATCACCACGGGCTGACGACGAGGGCGGGCCGGCGCCGGCCTTGGCCGCTCCGACGACCCCGTGGTTGACTGCCCCGGTACGGCACTCGAGCACAGGAGGCACCCGATGGAGGACCTGCAGGGCAAGGTTGCGGTGATCACCGGCGGCGCCAGCGGCATCGGGCTGGCCGTGGCGGAGCGGGCGGCCGCCGAGGGCATGAAGATCGTCCTGGGTGACATTGAGGAGGGGCCCCTCGCACAGGCGGTGGACGGTCTCACCAGCGCCGGGGCCGAGGCCATCGGCGTGCGCACCGACGTCGCTGACCGCGCCTCGGTGGAGACGCTGCGCGACCGCGCCCTCGAGCGCTTCGGCGCCGTGCACCTCGTGCACAACAACGCGGGCATCGGGCTCGGCGGGCCCATCTGGGAGGTCACCGAGGAGGACTGGCGCTGGATCCTCGGCGTCAACCTGTGGGGTGTCATTCACGGCGTCGCTACCTTCACGCCGCTCCTGCTCGAGCAGGGCGAGGGGCACATCGTCAACACGGCCTCGATCGCCGGGCTCATCGTCGCACCGTTCCTCGGTCCCTACAACGCCACCAAGCAGGCCGTCGTGGCCATTTCCGAGACGCTGTTCAAGGATCTCCAGACTGTGGCCTCGCCGGTCGGCGTGTCCGTGCTGTGTCCCGGCTTCGTGCAGACGCGTATCGCCGAGTCGGACCGGAACCGGCCCGACTGGGCCCCCGATCGCGACGCCATGGGGGCGGCCGAAGTGCAGGGCGTGGTGCAGAACCTGGTCGACGGTGGCATCGCGCCCACCACCGTGGCGGACCGCGTCATCGACGCCGTCCGCGCCAACACCTTCTACATCCTCACCCACCCCGAGCTGGACATCGCCATCACGACTCGCTTCGACGACATTGTGCAAGGGCGGCCGCCCAGCCCGACGATGATCGCCTGAGCGAACTCCGCGTCAGCCAGCCGCTGGCGTCGAAGTGCCCGGCAACGGCTTGAAGGGCTGCACGGTCACCCAACAGGTCCCCTGGGCGATGCCACTCTTCGGCATTTTGCACACAGCCGACTTCGGCACGTTGTTGTGCACCTTCACGACCTGGTACTGCGTCGGGCCGTAGAACTTGTCGGTCCCGAAGCTCCACGTGGGCGACAGTGTTCCCGGGTAGTTCGTGATCTTCGACATGGCTTCGACGAAGGTACGCCGGTTGAGACTCTTGCCGGCGTCCTTGGCCGCGGTCGCGAACAGCCCGATGGCGCCGCACCAGGCCTGAATCGGCCCCTGCTCTTCGATGTAGTGGTAGAGCGTGCCCGGAATCGGCTTCGGGTGGTACGCGTGCCAGGTGTTGTAACAGGCGCGCACGCCCGGGTCGTAGCCCCCCTGGCTCTGCGGCCGGTTGTCGTCGATGCCACCCAGCGTCTCCGTCGTCACGCCCTCCTGCCCGTTGAGCGCCTGCTCGTAGGGGACGGGGATGAGGCCCAGCGCCACCTCAATGGACGACTGGTAGTCGCTCAGCAGCAGCTGCGGGAAGTACTGCTGCGAGTTCTCGGCCCCGATGTACGGGAACAACGCGTTCTCCGGGAGCATCGGGATGACCGACTGCACGCCGGCGGCCTTGAACTTCTCCACCGCCAGCTGCGCGTCGGAGCCGGTCGTGGCGGTCTGGTCCGGGCTGGCGGCCACCGTCTCGACCACCGGCGTGATGCCGGCCTTCTTGAGGTCGGGCAGCATCGCGTCGTTCAACGCGTCCTGGTCGGCCGCCTGGTCGGACACGACCACTCCGACCTTCTTGCCGTGGCCCAGGCGACCCGAGCTGAGGCCCCATTGCACCACGGCCGAGAGCACCGGCGACATGTCGGCGCCCGTCCACCACAGGTAGGGCGAGGCCAGGTTGGTCCAGTTGGTCGTGGTGGACCACGCGCTCAGCAGCGGGGTCTGGCCCTGCTGGGCCACGCAGAGCTGGTTGTCGCCCTCCCAGGTGCCGACGCCGTCGACCACGGCGAAGGCGGCCGGGCTGCCCTGGGTCCACTGCTTGCACAGCGACTGCATGTTGGCGTCGTTGGTCGGATCGAACTGGACGATGATCGGGTTGATCTTGCGTCCGTTGATGCCGCCCGCGTTGTTGATCTGGTTCACGTACAGGTGGATCGCCGGGATCTGCTCGTTGTACTCCTTGTCCTCGGCAAAGCCCTCCTTACCGGCCAGGCTGTTGATGGCCACGACCGGGAAGACCACGTTGATGCTCGTGGCGGTCACGCCGCGCGTGCTGGTGCTGGCCTGACTCGGCGGAGTGGCACTCGTGCTCGACGCCACTTCGGCGGCGCCGGCGTCGCTCGACCCGCCCGGGGTGCCCGTGGGGGCCAGCACGAGCCAGGCGACGAGCCCGACCACAATGGCGATGGCGATGAGGGCAGTCCGTATCTGCGTGGCGCGCGGGCGTCGGCGTAGGCGCCGCCAGGACCGGGCGAACGGCGCCAAGGGATGCAAGGATCCACCCCGCTGCGCCGGAACCTTCATGCTCGCCTCCATGTTCACCCTCCTTGGGGGCGGTCTGCACCGCCACCCTCCCCTATCGGACCCGACGCCATCAGGGCCTCGTCGCTCGCACCAAGGTAGGCGGCCAGGGCCTTGGAGTCAGCGCGGATCACCTCAGGCGGTCCGGCGGCCACCACCCGGCCCAATTCCATGACCACGACCTTCGAACACAGCTCGAAGACCAATGGCACGTCGTGTTCCACCAAGACGATGGTCGTGTCGGCCACCTGATGGATCCGTTGCAACAGCGGAATGAAGGCCTCGGCCTCGCGCTGGGCGATGCCGGCAGTGGGCTCGTCCAGCAGCAGCAGGCGCGGCTTGGCCAGCACGACGGAGGCGAGGTCGACCACCCGGCGCGTCCCGGTGGAGAGCTCGGCGGTGCGGTGATGGCGGAACCGCTCCAGCCCGAACGCGGCAATCACCTGGTTCACCGCCTCGAGCTTGCGGCGCTCGGTCCGCCGCGCCCAGGGCAGGCGCAAGGTGGTGGAGAACACGGCCACCTCCTGGCGTGCGTCCTCGCTCAGGAGAAGCACGTCGAGCACGGTCAGCTCCGGGAACAGGCGGCAGTCCTGGAACGAGCGCACCATGCCGACGGCCAGGCGCTCCTCGGGCAGGTACTCGGCCAGGTCGATGTCGTCGAGACGCACGCTGCCGGCCTGCGGCGACACCAGCCCCGAAATCACATCGAGCGTGGTCGTCTTCCCCGACCCGTTGGCCCCGATCAACCCGACGATGGAGCCCGGCTCCGCGTCGAAGGTCACGCCGTTGAGGGCGTGCACGCCCCCGAACTGCACCGCCAGCGCCTCCACGTTGAGACGGGCGGGGTGCCTGGTCGGCGCCGGGGCCTCGCCGACGGCGGTCACTGCTCGGCCCCGTCGGCAACCAGCGCCGGTGCGACAGGAGGCCCGGCGTGGCGCGAGCCCAGGCGCTCCTGCGCGCTGCGGATGCCCATGGTGACGGCGTCGCCCGTGCGGTGCAGCACCTCGGCCAGTCCGCCCGGCAGGTAGAGGATGAACAGAATCAGGCCCAACCCGCTGGTGATGAACTGGATCGTCTGGTTGGCGCCGAAGAGCGCGGGCAGGCCCTCGAGGTAGATGGCACCGAGGATGGCGCCGGGAATGGACCCGAGACCTCCGATGACGACCATGGAGATGATGACGAACGAGGTCGTGGGGTCGAAGGTGATGTCGGTGTTGTTGAGCTGCTGGGTGGCGAAGGCGAAGCACACGCCCGCGTAACCGGCCATGAAGCCCGAGAGGCCGAAGGCCAGCAGCTTGGTGCGCAGGATCGGGATGCCCATGGCCGCCGCCGTCAGCTCGTTGTCCCGCACGGCGACCAGGCGGCGGGCCACGCCCTTGTCGCGCCAGATCCGCACCATGAACACGGAGAGCAGCAACACGCCGAGCGAGAAGAGGGCGAAGGACTTCTGCGAAGCCAGGCTGATGCCGAACAGCGAGGGGCGCGCCAAGAACGTATAGCCGGGGTCGGGCAGGCCCGTGCACAGGGTCTTGTTGATGCCGGGCACGGTGAAGCAGGGGGTGGCCAGCACCGCGCTCTGCATGAAGATGGCGAAGGCGAGCGTCGTGACGGCCAGGAAGAGGCCGGGCATACGCAGCGCCGGCAGGCCGACGAGAATGGCCACCACCGCGGTGATGGCGCCGCCGTAAAGCATGACGACAGGGAGCGGCAGCGACGTCCCGAGGTGCACCGCCACCAGCGCGCCCACGGCGACGAGGCCGAATTGCCCCAACGACACCTGGCCCGCCCACCCGGTCAGCATGGTCAGGCTCAGCGCAATGACCGAGAAGATGCAGATCTGGCTGAACAGGAGGTTGTTGCCCACGGAGAGCACGAAGGGCAACAGCACGGCGAGGACCACGGTCAGCCAGATTCCGCCTGTGGAGACGCGTCGACGCAGCTGGTCCACCCCGGCCCGCATGGTGGTAGCGGCACCGTGCTGCCAGGTGCTGCGCTCCCCGGTGCGCGCGCCCTTGCGCAGCGCGCCGACCCGCACCAGCAGGACGACCATGACGACGACGAAGATGATGAACTGCTGCTTGGCCGGCGAGGCGACGTTCCACTCCAAGAGCTCGAGGAACAGCCCCATGCCGATGCCGGCGATGAAGGCCACCGTCAGGTTGACCATGGCGCCGATGAGCGCGGCGGTGAGCGCGTAGAGCAACAGGTCCGGCGAGAGGGCCTGCGTCAATGCGCTGGTCTGGTTGGGTGCGTTGAGGATGGCGGTGAAGGCCGACAGCGCGCCGGCCACGGTCCACGTGAGGGTGGAGGTGCGGCGGATCCAGACACCCGAGAGGCGGGCGGAGTCCGCGTTCTCCGACATGGCGCGCATGGCCAGGCCCCACGAGGTGAAGCGGACGGCGAGCACCAGGATCACCGTGACGATGGGGGCGACAATGAGGGTGAGCACCTCCGTCGGCGTAATGATGAAGGGGCCGAGCGAGAACGACAGGTCGAAGGGCACCGGGACCGGCTTGTAGAGGTTGGACGGCCGGATGAAGGGCAGCGCGGTGAGCGCCAGCAGCACGTAGCTCAAGCCGATGGTGGCCACCATCACCAGGACGCGCGGACGGCTGAAGAGCCGGCGGAGCAGGAGCTCGGACAGGGCGCCCACCAGCGCGGCCAGGCTGATGGACAACAGCAGGCCGAACCAGTAGTTGAAATGGAAGTCCGCCGTCAGCTTCACCAAGAACACAGCGGCTATGACGCCGATCTGGCCCTGGGCGAAGTTGAGCACCCGGTTGGTGCGGTAGACGAGAACCAGGCCCAGAGCCAACAGCCCGTAGCCGAGCCCGTAGAAGACGCCCTGGACGAGAACGAAGTTCGGAGCCGAGAACGCGAGCACGGACGCTAGGAGAGGCCGGCGGCGGCGGTGCCGAGGAAGACGGGCCGCAGCAGATCGTCGCGGGCCATCAGATCGGCCGTCGGCCCGTCGAAGCGGATCTCGCCCCGTTCCATGAAGAAGCAGCGCTGGGCCAGGCTGAGGGCGCGGTTCAGGCTCTGCTCCACCAGAATCACGGTGGTGCCGGACTCGTTGATGCGCCGCACCATGGCCATCAGCCGCTCCACGGTCATAGGGGCGAGCCCGAGCGCCAGCTCGTCAATCATGAGGAGGCGCGGGCTCGTCATCATCACCCGCGACAGGGCAAGCATCTGCTGCTCCCCGCCCGAAAGCGTGCCGGCCGGCTGATCCAGCCGCGCCGCCAGCTCGGGGAACGCTTCGAGCGCCTCGTCGTGCGCCTTCCTCGTCTTGACCCGGTCCTTGCGCAGCGTGTGGCTCCCGATGCGAAGGTTGTCCCGCACGCTGAGCCCGGAGAAGGTCATTTTGCCGCCCACCAACAGGGCCACGCCCTCGTCAATGATCTGCTCCGGTTCGAGGTAGGTCGAGTTCATGCCGTAAATCCGGACCACGCCGCGGTGCGGATGGGACAGCCCCGAGACCGCCCGCAACAGCGTGGACTTGCCGGCCCCGTTGGTCCCGAGCAGCGCCACCATCTCGCCCTGCTCGATCTCGAGGTTGACGTCGAAGAGCACCTGATTGGTGCCGTAGAAGAAGTCGAGGTTGTGCACCTGCAGCGCCGGGATGTCGCCGCCGGCCTGGCGCCGCTTGCCCTCGGTGTAGCGCTCGATCACGTCTTCGATGACGAGCGTGATGTCGCGCCGCACGCTGCGGGACCCGATGACGAGCAGCAGCCCGCCTACGGCGCAGACCGGGAAGATGATGGTGAGGGCGACGATGATGCCGTGCAGGCCGCCAATGGCGTCGGACACCGCCCCGAGCAGCACCGAGCCCGTGAAGCCGCCGAAGACGAGCGAGTACACCCCGAACATGGCGAAACAGATGGTGCGCATTTCCGGTGGAGCGGTGGCGGCCAGCGTCAGGAAGATGCAGATGGCCAGCGGCGAGACGGCAGCGCTGGCCAGGAACTGCAGGGTCACGCACATCCAGAGCTGGGGCACGTAGAGCGACAGCACGAACAGCCCGCCGTAGGCCGTGATGCAGATGCCGGCGATGACCAGCGGACGCTGCGGGGCGCGGCGGAAGTAGCGGTCCCCGAAGACGTAGGCCAGCGGGAGCCCGAGGAAGGCGGCCAGTCCGATGATGGCGTAGACGCCGCTGCGCGACGCCGTGTCGAGGTGGAACTTGTCGATGAAGAACAGGTTGCCGAAGAGCGGAGCGCCGGTCCCGGCGAAGCCGAGGATGGCGACGGCCACCAGCTCGAAGTAGAGCGAGCGGATGCGCAGCAGCCGGGTCACGGCCGAGCCGAGGAGGACGCGCGGCGCCTTCTCCTGCTGACTGTGCAGGTCCATGCCCGAGGCCTTGAGGATGTGGCTGCTCTCGTTCTGGCCCTTCTCGGGCTCGCGCAACGTGAAGAGGGCGAGGCCGAGCGGAATGCCGGCGAGCGCCACCAGCAGGCCGTAGCGCCAGTTGTGCGAGACAGTCACGACGTACCCGAAGATCAAGATCCCGATCGTCTGCGACAACGGGTCCGACAGGTTGTGCCAGCTGAAGATGCGTCCGCGTGATTCGGTCGGGTAGGCGTCGGACAGGTACGAGTTGTGCACGGTGTTGTTGACGCCGGTGCCGACGGAGGCCGCGAGGTAGAGGAAGGCGAACCACCAGACATTGGGCGACCAGGCCATGAGGGCGCCGAACCCGGCGAAGATCAGCAGGGCGACGGCGGCCACCACCTTGCGGCTGCCGCGGTCGGCCCACACGGCCAGGGGGACGGCCCAGAGGAGCTGCGACACCTGGGCGATGAAGGCAACTGCGCCCAGGGACGCATTGGACATGTGGAACGACGTCTCGAGGTTCTTGCCGATCAGGTTGATTCCGTTGCCGAAGGTGCCCGGCACCAGCGCCGCTGCAGTGAGCAACACGAGGGGGGCGTAGCCCGAGCTCTTGAGGATGCCGATCAGCGGGGGCGGCTTGCCCTCCCCCGTGCCGGGCATGACCTCCAGGTCAGCGACGACCTCGGAATCCTTGACCTGGGAGACCGCTTCGCGCAGGAGGTCCTCCGGAACGGCGAAGTCGAACAGTGGATCGTCGGTCACCGGTTGGGGACTCTATCTCTGACGCCAGCGTCAGGGAATGTGGGTCCGGCGACCGGACCTCAGCCGTGCTCCCATTCGTAGGTGACCGTGACCTCGTCGGCGATGAACTGTTGCAGCTTCGCCATGTCCTCGTGCTGCGGCACGTTGCCGAGCACCGAGAAGACGTACTCGTGGCTCCCCTTGCGCCAGTCCACCTCGTCCCCCGGCTGCCGGCTCAGCGCGACGGCGTCGACCCCCGGGTAGTTCGCCAGGCGGTCGAGCCCCTCCACGCTCGACGACGCGTCGCGCACCGATCGGGGGTTGCTGAGCGATGACGTAGCCGACCCCGGTCGTCGGCACGAGCCCGGCGAAGACCAGCTTCTCCCCGAGGGCGACGCGGCGCGAGAGCTCGAAGAGATCGATCCCTGGCGAGGCGAGCATCAGCGTCTGGGGAACGAAGCCTCCGATCCGCCCGTTGACCTCAATGACCCGCGGCCCTTCGGTCGTGACCTTGATTTCGGTGTGCAGGCAGCCGACGCGGATCCCCAAGGCCCCGATGGCCGCACTGGCCACCTCCAGGATCTCCTCCTGCAGCTCGGAGTCGAAGTCGCTCGGAATGATGAGGCCCGGTCTCCCGGAACGGCTCGTCTTGGGGGAGGCGACCCGTCACCGCCAGGTGGCTGATCTCCCCGGCCGCGACGACGCTCTCCACCGACACGTAGTCGCTGAACAACCCGCTGGGGGGTGGCGACGCACCCACCATGTACGACTCGACGACCATGGTCGACTCGTCGTCGTCGGTCGAATGCTCCGAGATGAGCGCCCGCAATGTCTCGGGGTCGTGCGCCATGTGGGTATCCCGGCTGGCCGCGCCGTGCCGGGGCTTTATCACCACCGGGAGTTCGATGGCCGCCAGCAGTCCGTCGACGGTGTCACGGGTGGGCCGGGCCGGAACGGCGATGCACGTCGGCACGGGCAAGCTCCCGTCGCTGAGCGCCTGGCGCTGTGTGACCTTGTCGAGCAGCCTTTCTGCCACCACCCGGTCGTGATAGTCGAGCCCGAGCCGCTCGCCGAGCATCGCTGCCGTCGCCATCTGGGCGTCGGCGTACGCCACAATCCCGTCCGGGTGCAGCCTGCGCAACGCGTCGGCCGCGTCCTCTTCCGCCATCCCGGCGATGTCCACCATGCGGCCGATTTTGCGCAGGAGCCGCAGCGACCACTCCTCGACGTCGTTCGAATCGACGACCCAGACGATGTCGCACATCGCCGACGCGCCGTCCGAGATCAAGAAGGCCGACGACGCGCCGGGGCCGTAGACGATGGCCAAAAGCGGGCGTGGCGCTGGCGTCACGGCCTTCTCCCGAGGCCCCAGTCAGCGGAACGCGGCCTCACTACCAAATTTGGCCGTCGAGGATGCCGAAGAGCGACTCAGGCAGCGGCGGGAGAGAGACCCGCGGGATGAGGTAGGTGGACACGTCGAAGAGGTCCTTGAAGGGCGTGTACTGCTTGGCCGTCTCGTCCAGGTACGCGTAACCGCTCCCCGCCGTGCCGACCAGCCGGCCGAGCATGCGGTGGGCCATCGAGCGCGTGACGCTGGCGCCAAAGGGTGAGCGTCTCGTCAATATCGATGAGCATCTCCAGAACACGGAACGGGACCTGGAGGATCGGCTCCTCGCGGTAGAGGTAGATGAAGAGGGCGGCCATGAACGCCTCATAGGAGAATCGCCTGCTGCCCTCTCTGACATCCTGCTCCCAGCGGACCTCATCGAACACGGCGCCGAAGCGCTTGGCGCTGTTCTCGAACGACGCGAGTTGCGCCTGCCGCGTCTCGTCGTCCACGCCTGACATGCCCTCAATTTTGGCTCGCGCCTCACTGTGCATCGCCGTCGCGGCATCCTTGTAGCGCGCCACGAAGTCGTAGCCGTCGGTGCGCACGAACGGAATCCGGGCCAGCCACCTCTCTATATGGTCGAAGAGCGAGGGGGCGACCTCGGATTCTGTGACGAGCCCGGCGTGATCGCCCCGCAGCGTGTCGACGTACTTGTGGCCCTCGATCTTGAAGGCGGTCACGCTCCTGCAGACCGAACTTGTTCTCAATGAGCCGGAACTGCACGCTCTGGAATCCCGACGCCGGCAGGAGGAGCGAGCGGAAGTCGAGGAAGTCCAACGGAGTCAGCGTCTCGAGCACGTCCATCTGGGACACCATCAACCGCTGAATCGCGTTGATGCGGTGCAGCCGGGAGAGGACGGTGCCGAACTCGCGCCCCGGAATGCGATGCTGCGCCATGATCGACATCACCGAGTCGAGCTCGACGAGGATCTGCTTGAACCAGAGCTCGTAGGTCTGGTGCACCACAATGAAGAAGTACTCGTCGTGCACCAGACCGCCGCGCTCCGCGCTCTTCGGCGTCTGGGCGTTCAGCAGGTAGTCGAGGTGGAGATAGTCCCAGTAGTAGAGGGTCTCGGTCGGCATCTCCGGCGCCGCGTTGACCGTCGGGGATCCGTCGTCGGACACCATGTCGGTCAGCGGGACCTGCACGGCCTTCTCGCCCTGGGGACCGCCCCCCGCCTGTGACATAACTGAACCCTAGCTGTGGGTCGCTGACAATTGGCTGTGCGCCATCCACGCCGACGGGGCGCAGCGGCGGTCAAGCGTTCGTTGGCTGCGACGGGCCACTTGACACATCGGCTGCGCCGACGAGGCGTGCCTGGCGGCGCCTCGTCCTCAGCCCGCAGCGCGGACCGTCGCCACCGTCAGCGGGCCTTCGGGCATGACGGCGACCCGGGCCCCGGGCCCGAGGCGTCCCAGCGCCGACGGCAACCGCGCCGTCGAGGTCGGGCGCCAGCGAGAAGAGCGCCGGCGCCGGCACGTTCCCATGGAGGCCGTCGGCGAAGAGCAGGACCTCCGCCCGGTCGAGGACGCGCCCGAGGACCTGGGCCTGCCAGCGGTCCAGCTCGGGCGCACCGGATGCCCCGACGAGATCGGCCGGTGTGGAGGCGTCGGCCAGCAGGCGGGCGAAAGCGCCGCCGGCGGGCACACCGTCCTCGCAGGCCGCCGCCATGACGATGATTCCGCCCGGGACGCACAATGCGCTCGGCCGCGGCCATGCCCTTGACGGCCTGGTACAGGTTCCGGTCGAGGGGGAAGCCGCCGTTGGTCGACACGACGAGGTCGAAGGGAGCTTCGACGGCGCGCACTGCGGCGGACTGCACGTGGGCGCAGGCGGCGTCGTGCGCCGCGGGCAACGGGCCGGCGAAGACGGCCGTGACCTGGCGGGCCCGGTTGATGGCGACGTCGAGCGACAGGTGCGGTGGTGCCAGAGCGGCGGCGGCGCGCACGAAGTCGTGCACGGGGTTGCCCTCCCGTGTCACGAAGGTGGCGCGGGCATCGGCAATGCGACGCGGGTGGTGCGCTTCGAGAATCGTCGTGTTGGCGGCCAGCCCCGGGCAGACCGCCTTCGGCCCACCGCTGAAGCCGGCGAAGAAGTGGGGCTCGACGAAGCCGGTGACGATGCGCAGGTCGGCCTCGACGTACTCGCGCTGCAACAGCACCGCCGTCCCGTCGACCGCGCCCACCGCAACGTGCGCATCGCTCGTGCCGTCGTGGTCGACGATGGCGTAGCGCGCCACGATCTCGGGCCCGACCAGCTCCTCCATTTCCGCCGCGGTCGCCTGCCGGTGCGTGCCGGTGGCGCAGAGCAGCGTGATGTGGTCGTCGGGCACCCCGGCGCGCGCCAGCTCGGCCAGCAGCGGCGGCAGCACGGTGCGGTTCGGCATCGGGCGCGTCAGGTCCGGGAAGACGACGGCCACCCGCTCCGCGCCCGTCGGCCAGGTCCTGCGAGCGATGCCCCGAGCAGCGGGTGGCGGAGGGCCGCCACGATCGACGCCGCCTCGTCGTCGAGGCCCGGCTCCTCCACCGGCGCAATGACCTCGGCGTCGTCGGGGACCTCGACCGTTGTCCCGTGCCGCCCGTAGGCCAGCTCGACGCGCACGGTCAGGGTGCGAACGGACCGGATCCCGGCAGCGACTCGGTGGCGGCCAGCACGGCCTCGGCCACGTGGTCGACCCGCGGCCGCAGGGCGCGGTAGAACTCGACCGCGGAGGGGGTCGGCTCAATCACCGCCGCCACCGGATCGATCTGGTCGAGCGTGAGCCCCATGCCCAGTGCCTTGCCGGCCAGGAGCGCCGCTCCGGCCGATGCCGCCTCGCCCGAACGGTGGCGCAGCGCCGGCAGGCCGAGCACCGAGGTGAGGACCTCGACCCACACCGGCAGGCCGGAACCCGCGCCGCCGAGCGTCACCCCTTCTGCGGTCGAGCCGCCGAGGCGCCCGACCGTCACGACCTCCATCACCCGCACCACGTCCCAGGCCACCGACTCCACCACGGCGCGGGCCATGTCGGCCGCGCCGTGCGCCGCGCCCAGGCCCATGAACCCGGCCCGGGCGTCGTCGCGCCACCACGGGGCGCGGGCCCCGTCGAGCCAGGGCACGGCGACCACGCCGCGCGCGCCGGGACCGCTCTCCGCCGCCAGGCGTCCCAGCTCCTCGGTGCTGGCGTCGAGCAGCCGACCCAGCCAGGCCAGGAAGGAGCCCGCGGCGGACAGGCCGCCCTCGAGCAGCCAGCCCCCGTCGGCGGCCCGGGTCACCACGGCGCCGGCGGGCGACGGCACGGGTCGCTCCTGCACCGGCACCGACACGTTGGCCGTGGTGCCCCAGCTGACCATGGGGTGGTGCTCCGACGCGCCCGAGCCGAGCACCTCGCACTGGCGGTCGCCGGCGCCCGAGGACGATCGGGCACCCCGGGACGCAGCCCGAGCTCGGCGGCGGGCACCGGCTTGAGCTGGCCGACGACGGTGTCGGACGGCACGACGCTCGGCAGCTTGCCCAGGGCCGGTCCAGCCAGCTCGCGCACGACGTTGCCGTCGAAGTCGTAGAGCCCGCTGCGCGAGGCGAACGTGGCGTCGGTCACCACCTGGTCGGTCATGCGGTAGACGATGAAGTCGCGCGGCGACAGCAGCACGTGCGCCGCCTCGAGGCGCTCGGGCTGGTGCGTCGGCCAGCCAGGCCAGCTTCGCCGCCACGGCGCCGGCGTCGAGCGGGATGCCGGTGCGGGCCCGGTTGATGTCGTCGCCGCCCATCTGCTCGGCCAGCGCCCGCGCCTCGGCGGCGGCCCGGTGGTCCGACCACAAGATGCCCTTGCCGATGGGGTCGCCCTCCGCCGACACGGGGACGAAGGTCTGCCGGGCGCCCGAGCACGACACCACGTCGACCTCGCCGAAGGCCCGCGGGCGCCTGCGCCCGCGCCTCGGCGCAGGCGATGACGAGCGACGTCCACCAGCGCAGCGGGTCCTGCTCCGTCCAGCCCACCTGGGGGTAGGTCGTCGTCAGCTCGGAGCGGGCCAGCGCCACCAGCCCGTCGTCGCCCCAGAGGCCGACCTTGGTGACCGACGTGCCGAAGTCGATGGTGAGGATCACCGGCCGTGCACCAGCGCGTGCGACCAGGCCGGCCGCCTCGGCCGGGTCGGGGTCCTGGTAGATCGTGCGTCCCATGGCCATGCCGGCGCCTCCGCCTTCCATCACGTCGCGCACCTCGTCGAGCACGTGCGCCCGCCCCGCCGCCGTGCGCGGGCCGCCCAGGAAGAGGACGGGCACGCTGACGCTGGCCACCACCCGGGCCACGGCCCGCTGGCGCTCCGCGCCCGGCGCGCACCGCGGGCACCGGGACCTTGATGACCGGGGCGCCCATGTCGTGGGCGATGACGGAGGCCAGCACGATGGCGTCGGTGTCGCGGCGGATCCGCCCCTTGTCCCACACCAGCGGCTCAATCAGCGCCTCGAGCCCGGCCGCGCTCGACTGCTCGAGCACCTGGCCCAGCAGCTCGAGCGCCGACGGCCGTGATCGGGTCGTCCATGTCGATCCGGGTCATGTGCTTGACGCCCGACCAGCCGTCGGCGGCCGCCCGCGGCACGCTGGCCACCAGGCGGTCGTCCAGCTCGAAGGCGGAGCCGGCCAGACCCGGTGCGGTTGATGGAGAGGTACGTCCGGTGCAGCGCGGTGAGGTGGCCCGCCGCGGCCAGCCCGGACAGCGGCTGGGCCGTCGCCAGAATGCCGTCGCACGACGGGCAGCGCCTGGGCCAGCGACTCGAAGAACTCGGCCCAGTTCTCGGTGGTCAGCACGGCACGGGCGCGGTGGTCCGCCGCCAGAATGAGCGCCGGCGTGGGCAGCGGCCGGCGCGTCACTGCGGCCCCGGACAGCGGCCAGCACGACCTTGGCCACGGCGGAGAAGTCCTCCCGCCCGTAGCCGGCGGCGCTGGCGGCCGTGAGCAGCTGGCGCGCCGTCGCCGTCGTCGGGCACCGGCACGCCGCAGCGCACCGCGTAGGCCATGGCGAGGTCGAGGTCCTTGGCCATGAGATCGGTCATGAAGCCGGGCTGCCACCCGTTCGACGCCGGGCTCTCGGGGATCACGCCCGGGCACGGGCAGCCGGGTCCGCACCGCCACGCAGTCGCCGGTGGCGTGGGTGAGGACCGAGCAGCAGCTTCTCCATGTCGACCCCGGACCGGACCGCCATGGCGGTCGCCTCGGCCGTGGCCGTCATCTGCGCGGCGTAGATCACCTGGTTGCACAGCTTCACGACCTGGCCCATGCCCGGGCCGCCCACGTGCACCACCAGCCCGGCGAAGGGGTCGAGCGCCGGCTCCATGTCGGCCAGCGTCGCGGCGTCGCCGCCGACCATGAGCGTCAGCGTGCCCTTCTGCGCGCCGGCCGTGCCGCCCGAGAGCGGCGCGTCGAGGTAGCGCGCCCCGGTCTCGGCCACCCGGGCGTGCTGGGCCCGCTCGACCTCGGGGTCGATGGTGGAGCGTGTCGATGACCGTCTTGCCCGGGCCGAGCGCCGGCAGCATGGCGTCGATCACTTCGATCACCTCGGGCGAGTTGGGGACGCACAGCATGATCACGTCGGAGGCCTCGGCCACGCCCGAGCGGCGAGCCGCCGTCGGCCGCGCCCTGCGCCACGGCGGCGTCGATCGGACCCCGGCTCGCGCGAGGCGACGGTGACGTCGTGGCCGGCCGCCACCAGGTGGCCGGCCATGGGCAGGCCCATGGCCCCCAGCCCGATGAATCCGATGCGCATGCGCGTTCCTCCCGAGGTGCCGTTCAGCGGGCGGCGAACTGGGGCAGCCACTCGGCCGTGCCGGAGAGGAGCTCGTCGACCATGGCGTCCGTGGCGCGCAGGTCGCCGCGGCCGGCCAGCGGGTCGAGGGCGAAGGCCTCCCCCGCCAGCGTGCGGTCGCCCCGCAGCGCCGCCTCGACGGTGAGCTCCTGGGTGGCGACGTGGCGGCGCACGATCTCGTCGTAGGGGGTGGGCAGCGTGCTGCGGTCGCGGCCGCGGATGCCGTCGCCGTCGATGACGCAGATCGACTCGATCACCGCCTCGGCCGGCAGCCCGACGGCCTGGCCGGTGTTGGGGATGTTGACGGGCGCCTCGAAGGGCTCGCCGGTGAGCATGGCCTGGATCATCGGCGAGGGCAGCTCGCCGGACTGCCAGGTCTGCAGGTCCTTGGTGCCGGCCAGCCAGGCGTCGACGTCGGCGATGTACTCCGCCTGGTGCTGCTCGCGCCGCGCAATCGGGCTGAGCTCAATGTTGTAGGCCGCCCCCCACTCGGACTCGGGCGTGAGGGCGAACGAGACGAACTCGGCGATGTGCCGGTCGCCGGCCGCCGGGAAGGTGCCCCAGCGCTCGAGCAGCGTCAGCTTGAAGAGGTGCCGCTCGGCGAAGTCGAGCTTGGAGAACTTCTCGGCCTCGGGGCGGCCCGGGGTACGGGGCGCAGCGACGCCAGGCCGCCGACCTCGTCGACCAGGCCGCGCAGCGACGTCGAAGCCGTCGGCGCCGTCGACCTCGAGCGAGGTCAGCACCGGGAAGTGGTTGACCCCGGTGACCGAGGCCGTGACCGCCTCGAGCGGCCGGCCCAGGGCGATGGCCAGGTCCATGCAGAAGTTGCCGACCTCGTGGCAGAGGCCGACCGTCTTGATGCTGGTCTCGCGGCACACCGAGCGGGTCAGCGCCGTCATGGGGTTGGTGATGTTGAAGAGCCAGGCGTCCGGGCAGTGCTCCTCCATCGCCTTGCCGATGCCGACGAGGACCGGGATGTTGCGCAGGGCGCGGTTGATGCCGCCCGGCCCGACGGTGTCCCCCACCGTCTGGGTGATGCCGTGGGTGGCCGGCACGTCGAGGTCGACCGCCATGGAGCGGAAGCCGCCCGTCGAGATGCACACGATGACGAAGTCGGCCCCGTCGAGCGACGCGCCGAGGTCGGTCGTGGTGGCGATCGTCGCCTTGGCGCCCATGGCCTCGTTGAGCTTGTGGGCCAGCGCCTCCATTTTGGGCAGCGGCGTCGGGTCGATGTCCTCGAGCACGAGGTGCATGCCGGCCAGGGCCGGCGTCCCGAAGAGGTCGGCCATCAACTCCGGGCCCCACTGATAGCTCCCGCCGCCGACGATCGTCACTTGGGTTGGCACGCCGCCACAGTACAGTCCCGCTCATGGCTCGCCTCCGGCGTCGCGCCCCACTGGTGCTGGCCGCCGCCTTCGTCGGCAGCGGCATCGTGCACCTGGTCCGCCCGCAGGTCTTCGCGTCGATCATGCCGCGCGCCATCCCCGAGGAGCACCACACCAACCTGATTTACGCCAGCGGGGTGGTCGAGCTCGTCTGCGCCGTCGGCCTGGTGCGGCGCACGCGCTGGGCCTCGGCCGCCAGCCTCGCCACCCTGGCCGCCGTGTTCCCCGCCAACGTCCAGATGGCGCTCGACGCCGGCACGGGACGCAACCCCGGCCCGTCCGACAGCCGCGCCGTCGCCTGGGGCCGCCTTCCCCTGCAGCTGCTCATGGCCTGGGCCGCGCTCCAGGCGCGCCCCGATCCGGACTGAGCACGAGGAACCGGGCCTGACGGCGTGGAGATCCGGGTGGTCCGCCCCGGTGATGACGGACTCGTCGCGGCGGCCTCCCATCTGTTCGACGGCCCGGCCCGGCCCGACGCCACGGCCCGCTTCCTCGCCGAGGCCGGCCACCATCTGCTCGTCGCCTACGAGGACGGGCAGGCCCGTGGGCTTCGTCAGCGGCGTCGAGGTCACCCATCCCGACAAGGGCACCGAGATGTTCCTCTACGAGCTGGCGGTCGACGAGCCTTCCGGCGCCGCGGGCATCGGCCGCGCCCTGGTCGAGCGCCTGGCCGCGCGTGCCCGCGAGGCCGGGCTGCTACGGCATGTGGGTGCTCACCGACGACGACAACGAGGCCGCCCGCGCCACCTACGAGGGGACCGGCGGGGTGCCCGAGACCGGGCAGGTCGTCGAGGTCTGGACCGTTCTGACCGGCCAAGCCCGGTCACTGACTGCGAGCCGAGCGCGCTTCTCACCCCAGAAGCAGGCGAAGGGGTTGTCGTTGTAGGGCGCGATCTCGCCGTACCCCGCGGCGCGGTAGAGACGCTGGGCGGTCACCTGCTTGGGGCCGGTGTCGAGGCGGACCGCGCGCGTAGCCCATGGCCCGCGGCCGCCTCCTCGAGCGTGCGCAGCAGTGCCGCCGCCACGCCGCGCGAGCGCGGCGTCGGGGCGCACGTACATCCGCTTGATTTCCGCCACCCCGTCGCCGAGTCGCCGCAGCCCCCCACCCGCCACGGCCTCGGGACCCTCGTACCCGACGTAGTAGGCGCCGTCGGGCGCACGCAGCTCCGCCGGCAGGAGCGGCGGGTTGTCCAGACGACTGGCGTTGTCGTAGGCGCCGATGAGCTCGGCGCGCATGGCGGCCAGGAGCTCCGATGCCGGCGGCATCTCCGGATCGCTCAGCACGAAGCGCAACTCGCCGGCGGCCCCGCCCGGGGCCGTGCTCACTGCACCAGGTCGGGATGCAGCGCCTTGGCCATGCGCGCCATGCCCTCGCGCCACGGGACGCGTCGTCTGCCCCGCCAGCTCGTGCATGCGCGTCGTGTCGATCGCCACGCTGTCGATCGTCTGCGTCGTCGGCTCGAAGCGGGCCTCGGTGCCGGCGAGCTCGGCCAGGTAGGTGCACCACTCCTCAATGCTGACCGGCTCGCTGCCGCCCCAGTTGACCGTCACCGCCGGCACGGACGCCGCCTCGAGCAGCCTCGGCACCATGGCCAGGATGTCGTCGGCGTGCAGCGGGTGGTAGACGCTCGGCGCGTCCACGTGGACCGGAATGGCCGACCCGTTCAGCATCATGTGCAGGTGGATGGCGGGCCAGCCGCCGTTGTCGCCGTACGGCACGGACAACCGCGCAATGGTGGTCGGCAATTCGAAGCGCTCGCGCCGCCCAGCGGGCCGTGCCCTCGGCGGCGATTTTGCAGATGCTGTACGTCCGCAGGAACGGCCACACGCCGTGGTTGTCACCGAGAGGTCCGTCCTCGTCGAAGACGCGGTGGCCGTCGGGCTTGTAGACCGCCGTGGACGAGCAGTGCAGGAAGGCACGGGCCTTCCGGTGGTGCTCCATCAGGAAGGCCAGGCCGCCGCTGTTGGCCGCCAGGTCCCTCTCCCAGTCGTTCGTCTTGGCCACCGCGAAGTTGAGGACGTACTCGGCGTCCTCGGGCAATCCGCCCCATGTCGCCCGACTCCAGGTCGACCGGGACGCACTCGATGCCGGCCGCCTCCAGCTCGGCGCGGGCGGCCGCGTCGGAGAAGCGGGCCGCTCCGATGACCCGGTTGTCGCGGGCCAGGGCTTTCGCCAGCGGTCGCGCCACCTGCCCGGTGACGCCGGTGACCACAATGGAGCTTCCCTGCAATTTGTCTGGACTCATACGCCCTTTCGTACTCGCTACGCTGCCCGCGTGCACCTCTTCGCAGCCTTCCTGGGTGGTGAGCTCGCAGCCGGACGCATGGGCGAGGACCACGAGGTGGTCTTCGTGGTGGCCGAGGACACCGAATCGGCCCGCCGGGCCGCCAAGGCCAAATGGGGCGGCGACGGCCGGGCCCACGTCGACGCCCTCACCCGCCTCGACGTGATCGACGGCTTCGCGGTCGGGCTCGAGCCGGGCGGGACCGGAGACTCCACCGAGACGACGGGCTACAACTGATCCTCGCGCTCAGACGGACGGTGACAGCCCGCCGTCGAGGTTGATGGCCGTGCCGGTCAGGTACGAGGCCCGCGACGACAGGAGATAGCAGCCGAGGTCGGCGAACTCGGCGGCACGGCCGAAACGACCGAGCGGAATGCCGGCGTCGGTGGCGAAGCGCTCGTAGAAGTCCCCCGGCGCCAGGCCGGAGCCCTCGGCGATGCGGACCCACTGGCCGCTCTCGATGAGGCCGATCAGCACCGCATTGACGCGGATGCCGTCGGGCGCCAGCTCCTTGGAGAGCGCCTTCATGAGCGCCATGCCGGCGGCGCGCGTGACCGAGCTCGGCTCGCTCGACCCGCCAGGCGCCTTGGCCGACACCGCCAGCGTGAAGAGGACGGCGCCGTGGCTGGCCCGCAGCATCGGGAGGGCCAGCCGGGTCAGACGCACGGCGGCCATCAGCTTGAGCTGGACGTCGGACTCCCACGTCTCGTCGTCGATCGCCTCGATGGAACCGGCCGAGGCGCGCCCCGCGTTGTGGACGATCCCGTCGATCCGGCCCCAGCGCGCCACCGCCGCCTCGACGAAGGCCTCGAGGTCCTTCGCCCGCGACACGTCGGCCCGCTGCGCCAACACGTCACCGCCGACGGCCCGGATCGCCGCTTCGGCCGCCCGCAGGCGCTCCTCGTCACGCCCGCAGACGGCGACGGCGGCACCTTCCTCCGCCAGCTGCGTGGCGAGGGCCAGTCCCAGCCCGTCGGTGCCCCCGGTGATGAGAACGGTCTTGCCGGTGAGCTCCAGATCCATGCGTCACTCCTTGTTCGGTGCGGTGATCGACCGCGTGCACCCGTGCAGCCGGCACTCGGCGATCCTCGATGTCAGCGTTCCTGTTCGGTCGGCCTGATCAGGATTTCGTTGACGGCGACGCGGCGTGGTTGGGTCACGGCGTAGCGGATGCTCTCCGCGATGTCCTCGGCGTGCATGATCTCAATGCCCCCGAAGGTCTGCGCCATGCCTTCGAGAATTTCAGGCCGGTTGTGGAAGGCGAGCTCGGTGGCCACGGCGCCGGGCTCAATCAGCGTGACCCGGACGTGGCGGGAGGTCACCTCCTGCCGCAACGACTCGCTGAAGGCGCCCACGCCGTGCTTGGTCGCGTTGTAGACCCCGCTGTTCAGCCGGGCGACCCGGCCGGCCACCGAGCTGACGTTCACCACATCGGCCACCGAGCGCGGCTCCCCCTCGGCTGCGGTCAAGAGATGCGGCAACGCGGCGTGCGTGCAATAGAGGAGCCCCAGCACGTTGAGGTTGACCATCCGCTGCCACTCCTCGACCGGGGCGCCGACGATCGGGCCCAGCAACATCACGCCGGCGTTGTTGACCAAGCGTGTCCAGGCGGCCCGAATTCGTCCACCGTGCGGGCCACGGCGTTCTCGGCCTGGGACTGGTCGGTGATATCGGCTTCGATGACGAGGGCCTTCCCGGCTCCACCGATGCGCTCCGCCAACGCCTCGAGGCGGTCGCGGCGCCGGGCGACGAGCGCAACGGTCGCCCCCTCCTCGGCCAGGGCGACAGCCGTGGCCTCACCGATGCCACTGCTGGCACCGGTCACGAGGCTGACCGTCCCTTCCAATCGCTTCGTCATGGAGCCTCCACCTCTCGTCATCTCCCGGCCGGGCGCGGCCTTGGCCACGGTCTACCGGAATCGAGCGGTGGCTCCGCTCGGTACTAGGTGGGGGAACCGCTGGGCTCGTTCTTGGCGTGGCCGTCTGCGTCGGCGAAAGGCTCAATGCCGAACAGGCCGACAGGGATGCCGATGTCGTCGGGCACCCGGGTCGGCGTGTCGCGGTTGAGCGTCTTGCCCTGGAAGAAGTCGGGACGGACGAACCGGTAGATCACCAGGAGGACGACGCCGAGAAGGAAGGAGAGGAAGATCAGGACGAACACGCCACCGACGACCTTGTGCGTGCCCGGAATGGTCCAGGTGGTGTAGCTGTTGCTCGGGGTCACCCAGTTGTACCAAATGAACCACACCATGACGAACCAGAGGATCAGGCCGCCCAGCAGTGGGAGGACGCCGCGCAGCCAGAAGCTGCGGGCGCTCTCCCTCAGGCTCTTGCGGTAGTACCAGACGCAGGCGAAGCCGGTGAGCCCGTAGTAGAAGGCGATCATGGCCCCGAGGGCGGACACGGAGTCCCCGATGACGCTGCTGCCGGTGGAGAGGTAGTTCATCACCACGTACAGCGCGATGGAGACGCCGCCCATGGCCAGCGTCGACGTGGTGGGCGTGAGGAAGCGCTTGTGCACCTTGCCGAACGCGTCCGGAATCGACTTGTAGGCCGCCATGGAGAGCGTCGTTCGTGCCGTCGGCAAAATCGTGGTCTGTGTCGATGCCGCCGCCGAGGTGAGCACCATCAACAGCAGCAGCTTGACCATGACCGCCCCGATCCCCGAGGTGCCGAACACGGAGGCGCCCAACGAATTCGAGCACGTCGCCCGAGTTGGCCGGGTTGGAGAGCCCGATGCCCGTCGAGCCGATGCCGGCGTAGGACTGGGAGGCCACAATGACGATGGCGTAGGTGGCGAGGAGGATGAGCGTCGAGATCACCGCCGCCCGCCCCGGCGTGCGGGTCGAGTCCTTGGTCTCCTCGTTGACCGAGACGGCGGTGTCCCAGCCCCAGTAGATGAACAACATGAGCGAGAACCCGATCATGAAGCTGGTGAAGCCCAGATTGTGGAACGGATTGAACCACTGCGCGCTGGGCGTCAGGTGACCGGCCGGCGCCTTGCCGCTTCCGATCTTGACGAAGGCGACGATTGAGAAGAGCACCAGCACGACCACCTCGACGCCCAGGAGGACCTTCTGCAGGTTGGCGGAGATCTCGACGCCCACGTAGCAGATGGCCGTCATCACCACGATCCATGCCACGCCGACCAGGAGCACCCAGGTGCTGGAGGGATTGCCTCCGATGCTGCTGGCGCCGAACAACAAAAAGACGTACTGCCCGGCGATCTGGGCCAGGCTCGCCATGACCAAAATGTCGGCCGCCACGATTCCCCACCCACCGAACCACCCCGTCTTGGGCCCGAAGGCGCGGGTGGCCCAGGTGAACGTCGTGCCGCAGTCGGGGTCGGCGTTGTTCAGCTCCTTGTAGGCGTAGGAGATGAACAGCATCGGGACGAAGGCCAGGATGGCGATGATCGGCGCCTGCACCCCCTTGATGGCGATGACGACGAATCCGAGCGTCGCCGCCAGGCTGTACGCCGGCGCCGTCGAGGCCACGCCCACCACCACCGAGGAGAACAGCCCGAGCGCCCCGCTCTTCAGGCCCTTGTCACCAAGGTCCTTTTCTTTCGCCAGTTCAGCATCAAGATGGACCATGGGCGCTCCGTTCGTTCCAGGACTGGTGCGTCGTTCCAACAGGACTGGCCTGCACCATACTCACGCCGGGCAGAATTTCTCCAGACATTTCCAGGAAATCCACTTATCCCGGCCCCGAAATTGGCTGCCGCCTACGGTTTCAATTCCCAAAGGGCGGTTCGCTGCCCGATATCGTCACTGCTTCAGCGACGTCCGGCCTCCGCCTGTCCGATGCCGTCGCGCAGCTTCTGCAGGCTCGACGACAGCAGTCGAGAGACGTGCATCTGACTCACGCCGACGGCTGCCGCGATCTCCGACTGCGTCAGACCTTCGACGAAGCGCATGCGAAGAATCGCCTGCTCCCGCTCCGGAAGCGTGGCCAGCGCGGGTCCGAGGAGGGCCCGGTCCTCCACCGAGTCAAAGTTGGTGTCTTCCTCACCCAGCCGTGCCGAGAGCGGGTCGTCGTCGCTTTCCGACGCGTCGATGGAAGCAGCCCGGTACCCCTGGCCGGCTTCGATCGCCTCAATGACGGCTTCCTCGCTCGCTCCCGTCGCCGCGGCCAGTTCGGCCACCGTCGGGTTGCGACCGAGCTGCTGGACCAGCGTGCCGGTGACGTGCCCGAGCTCCAGGTAGAGCTCTTGGACCCGGCGGCTGGCCCGCACGGCCCAGCCCTTGTCGCGGAAGTGCCGTTTCAGCTCGCCGATGATCGTCCGGGTGGCGAAAGCGGCAAAATCGACACCACGGGACGGATCGAACCGGTCGACCGACTTGACGAGCGCCACCGACGCCACCTGCACGAGGTCGTCCATCGGTTCGCCCCGGTGCAGGAAACGCCGGGCGAGCTGGTGCGCCAAGCCCAGGTTGGCGGTGATCAGCTCCTCGCGTGCGAGAGGATCGAGGGCAGGCCGTTCAGGTGCAGCAGCGTCCGACAGCGGCCCGGGATCGTGTTCCCGGCCAACCGTCACTCTGCATGCCCCCCCCTGCGCTTGCGCAGCCAGGCGCGCGCCGAGCCGTCCCGGCTCTCCCGACCGTGCTCATCCACCAGCGCGTCGAGGATCTGCTCGCTCAGGCGGGTGACCTCTTCGCCTTCGGGTTCGGGCGTGACCGCCGCCTCGGCCCGCTCCAGGGTGGAGACGACTTCAATGGCGTCGCCCACCACGCTGAGCTCGAGGCGGAGATCCCCGTGCTGTGAGTCGCTGCCCTGCAAGGTCAGGAGACAGAGCTCGCCGACCGCGAGGCGCAGATCCTCCAGCTCTTCGATGTCGAACCCGGCACGGGCCGAGATCGCACTCGTCACCAAACGGGCGAGGACGATCAGGTCGCCCCGGGCCGGAAACTTGAGCTCGATGCGATCGCCGCTCTCCAGCCGGTCGGTTGTCTCCGTCACGCCGATCCTGCCGATTCCAACGAGTCGGCGATGGTGAAGACACTTGTCAGGCCGGTGATCTCGAAGATCTTCACAATGCGCGGATCCGCCACGACGACATGGAGCTCCCCGCCCAGTTCCCTGCAGCGCTTGAGCGCACCCACGAGGACGCCCAACGCCGTGGAATCGAGGAACGTCACCCCGAGCAGGTCGAGCACGATCGTCGGCTCACCCTGGGCGATGACGCCATGAAGGCACTCCCGCAGCTGCGGAGCGGTGGCGACGTCGATCTCCCCGCGCACGGCGACCACCGGCGGCGTCGAGCCTGCCCGCTGCTCTATGTGAAAGTCCTGTTCCACTCCGCCCTCCTGTGGGCTCAATCCTCCGCCACCCCTAGGACGACGTGCAATGGCGATTGACAGGGGGTTCTATTGCCGCCGGCGCCCGAACCTAAACCTTGGTGGGACCGCCCGGGTTTCCGGTCCGGCCTGACCGGGTACTGAGTTGCTCTACAACCCCGGTGAACGGCGTTGACCCTGGCCACCCGACCAGGGGAATAGCGTGGCACACAAGCCCGCCGACCAGGGAGAGTACGTGCCCGAACAAGGAGACGAGCAGCTTTCGGCCACAGGCCGGAGCGCCCGCGTCGACCGGGCCGAGGCCGTGGCCACTCTGGTGGCGCTCGCATGGGCTTCGACGGTGGCGATCGTCTTCGCCGTCTACGGCGGGAACGTCTCGCTGATCGGGCTGCTGGCGATCTCCCCCTTCTTCGCAGCCGCCTTCGCCCGCCCATCGAGGGTGGCGTTGGTCGGGCTCCTCACCACCTTCTTCGCCCTGGTCATCAGTACGCCCCCCCATAGCTACGAGGGGTTGAACCACACCCTCCGGGTCGTGACGATGCTGGCGGCGACCGCCGTTGCGATGTGGATCTCGTACCTTCGCGGCCAGCGCAACGTGCAGCTGTGGACCGCCCGCTCCGAGACCCGGTACGAAAGACGTCGGCGGGTGGCGGCAGAGACCGCACAGCGGATGCAGACCATGGCGCGCGCGCTGACCACCGCCGCCGACCCGGCGCAGGTGGCCGACGCCGTCTTCGCTGCCATGCGCGACGAATTGGCCGTCGACGCGTCGACCTTCGCCCTCCTCGACGAGCGCGGCAGCCTGCAGACCCTGCGCCGCTTCGGCTACGCGCCCGACGCTCCGACGGACGGTGTGCTGGACTCGCTGCAGATCGACGGCCCCGTCCTCGGCGAGAACATCGCCTTCTTCTCGGAAACGATCGAGGAGCTTCAGCGCGAGCGGCCGGACATCCATGCATCCGTCGACTCGGAGCGCTTCCGCGCGCTTGCCATCATCCCTCTCGTCGTGTCCGACCGCACCATTGGTGTCGTCGTCGTGCACTGGGACGACGACCGTGAGATCTCGGAGCCGGACCGTACCTTCCTCTTCACCATCACCGGGGCGGCGGCCCAAGCCGTCGAGCGGGCGCGCCTCACCCTCACCGAGTTCGTCAACCTGGAGCGCAGCCAGCACCTCCATCAGCTCAGTTCGGCGCTGGCGGCGGCCACGACACCGGGCGACGTCGCCCATGCGGCCATTGCCGCTGGCCGGCGCGCGCTGGGCGCGCATTCGGCGGTGGTGCGCGTCCCGGCCGGCGGGGAGCGCGGTCTGGCCTGCCTGGCCAGCAGCGGCCACCCGGCGCTCCTCTCCCGCACCATGGTGCCGATCGAAGGCAGTCAGGCGGGGGACTGCTTCAGGCGCGGGCACACGGTCGCAGCAGGCATTGCCGCTGACGACCGCGTGCGCGAGAACCTGGAAACGGAAGTTGTGGCCAGGGTCCTGCAGTGAATTGCCCAAGCCCGTGACGATCGTGAGTGAGCCCCTCATCGGCAGCGTCGGACCACTCGGCGTCCTGTCGCTGGCGTTCGTCGGGCAACCCGAACCCAACGAGCCCGATCTCCGGTTCCTCTCGACCTTGGCCGGGCTGACGGCGCAGGCCCTGGAACGGGCCCAGGTCTTCGAACACGAACGCGAAGCGCTGCGCGACGCCGAGGCAGGCCGGGAGCGCCTCTCCCTGCTTTCGGAGGTGACCCGGCTGTTGAGCTCGAGCCTCGAGCCGACAATCGTCATCCGTCGCACCATGAGCCTGGTGGAAGGGCGTTTGGCGGACTCGTGCCTGGTCCAGGTGCCCGGTGACAGCGGGCTCGTCCGGCTCGACGTACGCGAACCCAGGCCGTCTCCGTCAAAGGGGGCGGACGCGGAAGGGAGCGGGCGCGACGTGCTTCCCTTCGGGTCCGATGCACCGGCCGCGGTCGCCTTCCGCACCGGCCGGACCCAATTGGCGCCCCTCCATGACGGTGAGGGGGCCCGCGACGTTTCGACGGCACTGTCCGTGCCGCTGACCGCCAACGGCGAGGTCATCGGCGTGATGACCTTCGTGGACGGGCCCGGGCGGATCTTCGAGGCGGACGACGTATCGCTGGCCACCGAGGTGGCGAGCCGGGCCGGCGTCGCCCTGTCCAATGCCACACGGTTCCAACGGGAGCACGTCGTGGCGGACGTGTTGCAGCGGGCCGTGCTCCCCGATTCACTGCCCGAAGTCGAGGGTCTCGTGCTCGATGCCGAGTACCGGGCGGGGGTCGCCGGCACCTATGCCGGGGGCGACTGGTACGACGTCTTCGAACTCGGCGATGACTCTGTGTTCTTCAGCGTGGGCGACGTCATGGGCAAGGGTGCCCCGGCGGCGGCCCTCATGGGCCAGGTGCGCAGCGCCATCCGGGCCTACGCGGTCTCCGGCCTGTCGCCGACGCAAGTGCTCTCGTCGTTGGACCACCTCTTCGACACGCTCATTGAGGACCGGGTGGTGACCGCCGTCGTCGGCACCATTACGCCCTCGACGGGACGCGTGGTCCTGAGCAATGCGGGGCACCCTCCCCCATTGGTGGTGCGCGCCGACGGCAGCGCGATCTTCTGCCCCATGCAACGGACACTGCTCATTGCGGCCGGGTTGAGCGGTTCGCCGCGACCGCGTGATGAGCTCGTCCTGGACCGCGGTGACTCGCTGATCATGTACTCCGACGGCCTGATCGAACGCCGGGGCGAGGTCATCACGCACGGCATGGAGCGGCTGGCCGACACGGCAACAGTCATTGCGCGCGAGGGGTGGCCCGACCACCCCGCCGTCACCTTCGCCTCCATGCTGAGCGCCGAGGAACGCACCGATGACATTGTGGTGCTCTGCATCAATTACGCCGGTTCGTCCAACGGGCGCATATCCGCCTCGCCTGTGGGTACGTCACGGGATGGAATGTCGACATTGCATCTGGAACCGGTCGTGGAGAGCACGCCGGTGGCACGACACTGGGTCGCCGCGCATCTGCGAGATCTCCCGGCCGAAGTGAGCGGATGTGCCGCGCTCTTGACGTCCGAACTGGTCACCAACGCCGTGCTGCACGCTGCGACCCCCATGAGCATCACCCTCCACACCCTCCCGGACCGTATCCGGATCGACGTGGCCGACGGCAACCCCGCGTTCCCGTCCGTCAAGGAGTACGGCAAGGACGCTGCGACCGGTCGAGGCCTCACGTTGTTCAACACCTTGGCGTCGGACTGGGGGGTACAGGCGGTCGACGGCGGCAAAATCGTCTGGTTCGAGCTCCCGGTCGATTTCCCGGTCGCACCCACGAACATCTCCGACGGGAGTTTCCGGTTCGACCTCACCGGCGTGACGCGAACCGGCCATCATCGCGATCACGAGTCGCCGGAGGTCTCCGTGCGGCTGTTGGGCATACCAGTGGCACTCCTGCAGAAGTCGAGCGAGGAATACGAGGCCCTCTTCCGCGAGCTCCGGCTGATGAAGGAGCGGGCCGACAGCTGGCCCGACGCGCCCGCCCTGCCCGAGCGCCTCGGCGTCCTCGTCACCCAGATCGGCACCCGCTTCAACGGCTTGGGGCCAGGCATGGACGACCTCTGGCAGACCGCCGTCGACAACCAGGTCGAGTTCTTCGATTGGACGCTCGACCTGGCCCAATCAGCGGTCGTGGCGGTGGAGTTCTACGACACCTTGCTCGACGAAGCAGACGAGTTCGGGTTGGCCCAGCGGCTCCTGACTCTGCCGGCGTCGCCGTCGAGCGTGGCCGTCCGCCGTTGGTTCCTCTCCGAGTTGATCGGACAGCTCCATGGGAAGGCGCCAGTGGCCTGGGTCGACAGCCAGCCCCACGCCGACCTGCAGGCCATACCCGCTCGCTGAGCGGGCGCCGTTCGTCACCTGTTCCGGGCGGTCGCCTTCTTCAGCACCTTGCCGTAGAGCTCCAGGCCCTCCGAAGAGAGCGCGGCCGCCGGCCCGCTGGCAATGGAGACACGCTCGGGGATGATGCCCCACACCGGCACCTTGAGCTCGGCCCACCACTCCACGGTCGCCTCGAGATCGTTGGTCCCGAGGCGGGCCGAGCAGATGACGACCCCGGCCGGGATGTCGCTGGGCGTCATCTCGAGCGTCGTCACGACTCGATTGGGCTCGACGCCACCCGCCCGCGTCGGAATCACCACCGCATCCGCCCGGCTAAGTGCAGCCTGGACCACGTTGCCTTCCCCGGGTGGCGTGTCGACCACGACGACGCCCCCGTCGCGGCTCATCGCCTTGGTGACGGTGCGCACCGAAGGGCCCTCAACGAGATCCACGCCAACGAGAGGGTCCACCTCGTACCACTCGGCGGTCGAGCCCTGGGGGTCGGCATCGACCAGCAGCACGGGGCCACGGCCCCGTCGTGCCGCTGCAGCGGCCAGGTAGACCGAGGAGGTGGTCTTGCCGACCCCACCTTTGACATTGCTGACGACGATGTTCATTGAGTCCGGTCCTCCGGCGATCGGGAAAATCCGGCCTTACGGTATCGGCCGACCGGAGGGGGCGGTTACGGCAAGAGCAGAGCGCCGAGGCGTCGGCGGGTGATGACGACCCCGACCACCGCCATTGCGACCAGGTAGGCGATGTGGAGCAGGAGGGTCCACGCCCAGATCCCCAGGTCGGCCGCCCGACACAGCACCACCCCCTGGTACAGGGGGGTCACGCGGACGATGGCCTGGAGCCAACCGGGGTACACGGTCAGGGGGTAGAAGGTGGCCGAGAAGAGGAAGAGCGGGATGAACGCCAGCGAGACCATGTCGAAGTCCTGCCACGTCCGCATGTAGGTGGTCCCGGCCATGCCGGCGGAGGCGAAGGCCAAGCTGATGAGCACCGCGGCCGGCCAGCACAGGATGGCCCACGGCGAGACGACGTAACCGAGGATCGCCATGATGGTCAAGAACGCGCCCGAATAGAGCGCTCCGCGGATGACGCACCAGCTGAGCTCGCCCAGCGCCACGTCCGTGACGCTCAGGGGCGTCGAAAGCATGGCGTCGTACGTCTTGGCGATCTTCAGCTTGAAGAAGACGAGGAAGGTCGAATCGAGCATGGCGCCGTTCATGGCTGACGAGGCCAGGAGCCCGGGTGCCACAAAGGCGGTGTAGGGGATTTCGCGGCCGTCCACATTGATCGGCCCGACCAGGTGTGACAGTCCTACTCCGATGGAGAGCAGGTAGAAGAGCGGCTCGAAGAAGCCCGAAATGATGAAGATCCACGAGCGCCGGTAGACGAGAATGTTGCGCTCGAGCACCCGGGACGCATGGCGCCCACCGAGCAGAGACAGTGGCGTAATGCGCGCCGCCACTCCGGGCGACCGCTGGTCCAAGGTGGTGCCTGAGCTGGTCGAGGTGGACGCCATCTCAGACCACCAACTTCTTGGCGAAGGTTCGGCGCCCCGCCGCGTAGCCGGCACCGAACAGTGCGACCAGGTAGGCGGCGTGTCCCAGGTCGGCCCAACCGACCTGGCCGAGCGTCAGATCACGGCACAGGGTGACCCCGTGGTACAGCGGGGTGCAATAGGCCACGACCTCCAACCAGGTCGGCAACTGCGAAATGGGGAAGAAGGTCCCCGAGAACAGGAACATCGGGATGATGGCAAACCGGTACAGGGTCGAGAACGAAGAGTCCTTCTCCTGCGTGGCGGCGAACGCGCTCGACCGGCCCCGCGAAAGCCATTCCGGTCAGGACGGCTGCGGGCAGGGCCAGAATCGCCCACGGCGAGTACACGACCCCGAAGATCGCCATCACGGCCAGGTAGATGGAGGTCACAATGGCCAAGCGGGCGGCGATCCAGGCCAGGTGTCCGAGCAGGACGTCGTAGACGCTGAGCGGTCCCGCCAGCTGGGCGAAATAGGTGCGCATCCATTTGATGGCGCCCATCACCGGATAGGTGGCGTCGTTCGTGCCGATCTGCATACACGTGCCGGCCAACAGGCCGGGCGCCAAGAACGCGACGTAAGACACACCGTCGACGCCGTGCGAGTGTTTGTCGATCAGGGAGCCGAGCGCGATGCCCATGGCGGCCAGGTAGAGCACGGGGATGAGGAAGCTCGTCACAACCGAACTGCGCCAGGTGCGCTTGTACTGGTAGCCCCAGTAGCGGGCCGCCCGCAGCCACATCGGCGTGGCAAATCGGCGGGTCTCCCACTCCTCGCCGTGGCCCGAAGAGCGCGGAGTCTCCCGGCGTCGCCGCGTCGCTCACTGTCGTCATCGGCTCAGTCGACCAGCGTGCGCCCGGTGAGGCGGAGGAACACGTCCTCGAGCGTCGACCGGCGCACCAGCGTGGCGCGGGCGACGTGGCCCATGCGGGCGACCTCGGCCAGCGCCGCGTCGCCATCGTCGGTGTACAAGAGGATGCGGTCGGGCAGTACCTCTTGGCGCTCGGCCAGGTCCGCCAGCGACGGTGCCACCTCTTCATGCTGGCCGGGCGCGAAGCGCAACTCCACGACCTCTTTGGTCGAATACTCCTGAATCAACTGGCGGGGCGAGCCTTCGGCGGCGAAGCGACCTTTGTCCATGACGACGAGACGGTCGCAGAGCTGCTCGGCCTCGTCCATGTAGTGCGTGGTGATCACCAGCGTGACGCCGTCCTGCTTGAGCCGGTAGAGCCGGTCCCACAGCAAGTGGCGGGCTTGTGGGTCGAGACCCGTCGTCGGCTCGTCGAGGATGAGGAGGTCGGGGTTCGAGATGAGAGCCCGGGCAATCGTGAGACGCCGCTTCATGCCTCCCGAAAGCGGATCGACCCGATCGTTCGCCCGCTCAGTCAATTGGGCAAAGTCCAGCAACTGCTCAGCCCGCTCGCGGATCACCTTCTTCGGCATGTCGAAGTAGCGCCCGTAGATCATCAGGTTGTCGAGGACCGTGAGCTCGAGGTCCAGCGAGTCCTCCTGAGGCACGAGCCCCATGCGGGCGCGAATCCGGGGTCCATCTTTGGTCGGATCCATTCCCAGCACGCGGAGCGTGCCCCCACTGAGCGGACTGATGCACGAGATCATCCGCATGGTCGACGTCTTGCCGGCCCCGTTGGGCCCGAGGAAACCGAACGATTCGCCCTTGGCAATGGTGAAATCAACGCCGTCGACGGCGACGAAATCACCGAACCGCTTCACGAGTCCGTGTGCCTCGACCATCGGAGTCCCAGCAGCCCCGGCGGGCTCCGAATTCGGGGCGTCAGTCACCGGCGAGGAATATGACGTCATTGTCAGGGAACGATACCGTGCCACCCAAGGGCCGTACGCAAGGAGGAGGACGCAGCCGATGGCTGGGAAAGGGCTGGGGCGGACGTTCCCGCCCGGATTCATGTGGGGCACCGCGACGGCGGCCCACCAGATTGAGGGCGGGAACTCCAACAACGACTGGTGGGCCTTCGAGCACACGCCGGGGTCGGGCTGCGCCGAGCCGTCCGGCGACTGTTGCGACTCGTGGAACCGGTGGGAACAGGACGCCGACCTGGTGGCCGCGCTCGGGCTCGACAACTATCGCTTCTCGGTGGAGTGGAGCCGGATTGAGCCGGCCGAGGGCGAGTTCTCGCGGGCCGCTCTGGCGCACTACCGAACGCAATGCCTCGGGCTGCGCGAGCGAGGCGTGGACCCGGTCGTCACGTTCCATCACTTCACGACGCCGCAGTGGCTCACCGCGCAGGGTGGCTGGGAAACCGACCTTGCCGTTGAGCGTTTCGGCCGGTTCTGTGCCGTCGTGACAGAGGCCCTTGGCGACGTCATGGCACGCGCCTGCACCCTCAACGAACCCAACATTGTGGCGACCATGGGCTGGCATGCGGGGATGTTTCCGCCGGGGAAGAAGGACCTCGCCCTCTCGCGCACCGTGGCCGCCCGTCTTCACCGCGGCGCACCGTGTGGCGGTTGAAGCAATCCGTGCCGGAGCACCGGGGATTCCAGTCGGGTTGACCCTGTCCATGACCGATTATCAGCTTGCTGCCGGCGGCGAGGAGAAGCTCGAGAGCATCCGGCACCACGCAGAAGACATCTTCCTCGACGTGACCGAGGGGGACGACTTCCTGGGTGTCCAGGTCTACACGCGCATGCTCATCGGGCCCGACGGCTGGGCCGGCTACGAGGCGGGCGTGCCCGTCCTCGACATGGGCTACGAGTTCTATCCGGCATCGCTGGGCAACTGCCTGCGGCGCGCGTGGGACTACACCGGTGGCTCCGTCCCCCTTCTCGTCACCGAGAACGGCATCGGCACCACGGACGACGAGCAACGCATCGACTACGTGCGTCAGGCGCTGTCAGGCGTCCTGCGAGCCCTGGAAGACGGTGTCGACGTGCGCGGCTACACCTATTGGTCGCTGCTCGACAACTTCGAGTGGGCCATGGGTTACCGAACCCAAGTTCGGGATCGTCGGCGTCGACCGTGAAAGCTTCGCCCGGACGCCGAAGCCGAGCGCTGCCTGGCTCGCCGGCGTCGCGGCAGCCAACGCCCTCGACGCTTGAGGGCCGATCAGACGGCCGCCAGCTCCGTGTTGGCCACGATGGCGTCGGTGATGGTGCCCCACAGGGCCTCGGGCAGATCGTGGCCCATGCCTGGGAACGTGAGCAGCTTCGACCCCGGTACGGCAGCTGCCGTCGCGTCGCCGCCACTCGGGGTCACCAGCGGATCGGCTTCCCCGTGCACCACCAGGAAGGGGATGTCGACCCCGTGCAGCCCTTGGGTGCGATCGGGTGAGCCGAGAATGGCGCCGAGCTGCCTGACCGTGCCCTCCGGACAGTAGGACCGGTCGTAGGCTGCGGCGGCCCGTTCCCGCAGAATGTGCTCGTCGGTCGGGTACCCCGGTGAGCCGATGACGCGGCTGCCCTCCGCACTCGCCTGAATCGCCTCCGCCCGGCTCGTCGCCACTGGCCGCAGCAGAGCGGTCAACGCTTCACCGGTCGGCGCCCCGACGGCTCGATCACCGGTGGTCGACATGATGGAGCAGGCACTGAGGAACAGGTCGGGGTGATTGATGACGAGGGCCTGGGTGATCATGCCTCCCATGGAGGCACCGACCACGTGTGCCTTTGCGATGCCCAACGCTCCCAGGAGCGCGGCACCGTCGTCTGCCATGTCTTCGATCCGGTAGGCGACCGACGACAGGTCGGTGCCCGTGAAGAGCGCCGCGATGTCGGGCAGCCCCTCGAACTTGGTGGACAACCCGCTGTCACGGTTGTCGTATCTGATGACGAAGAAACCGCGCCGGCGGAGCCCGTCGACGAAGCCATCCGGCCACGTCGTGAGCTGAGCTCCCAGGCCCATGACGAGGAGCAATGCCGGATCCGAGGGATCACCTTCGGTGACGTACTCGATCTCAATCCCATTGGCCTTGGCTCGTGGCACACATGCTCCCTTCGGGCGGCTCTTCTGACCGCCTTCCTACCAGGCACCGGTCGGTGCGTCACCCCTCCGTGGGCGAGGCCGAGGTCCCGACGGCAGCGTCCGGGTGCCGGGCTCGCCGAAGGCGCGGGCCGAGCTCGAAACCCACAATGGCGGACTGCAGCGTCGCCGTGCACGCGACGAAGAGCGGGAAGGCCACCACGTCGAAGGTCCACTGGTCCACCGTCAGCAAGAGCACGACCATGCTGATCAGCGCGCCGATGTAGGAGTGCACCGTCTCGGTCTGCGGGTGGGTCCAACTCTTCATCAGGGTGGGCACGCCGGCCAAGAAGTCAGCCGCGATGGCGGCGGAGATCGCCAAGACGCCATTGCGGGTGACGAGCCACACGACCGTGCCGATCACCGAGACCGCGCCGCAGGCGTAATCCATCCGTCGCACTTTCCACACGGACGCGGAGTTGTGGAACGAGGCGATGAAGATCAGCAGGGGCATGAAGCCCACCATGAAGGTCGGCAGGGCGCGCAGGCCGGCACCCCCGTTGAGAGCCACGGCAGCCGCGAGGAGAGGCGCGACCGCCCAGAGGAGCCACGTCACCCGATTGGGTTGCGTCGTGCCTCGAAGGGTGTCGCGGAGGTAGACGGCCGCACCCGCCGCGCCGATTGCGGTACCGAGGTAAATCCAATTCTCGTTGATCACCGTGTCACAGTCTGCTGTCTGGCGGACCCGCCGTCGTTCTTCTGGGCGATGCCCCCGGTCAGGAGCGGGCAGCTAGGTTCACTACCGGTACCCCAGCATCTTCCGAAGGAGAAGCACCAGTGCACGCTCACGGACCGCAGCAGCGCGACTCCCATGGGTGAACTCCTCGTCGTCGCGTTTCTCGGCGGACTGATCACCGGGCTGTCCCCGTGCATCGTTCCGGTCATTCCCGTCGTCATGGCGGGCGGATCGGCCGGAACCAGCAAATGGCGGCCCTACGTGATCATCGCCGGGTTGATCGTGAGTTTCAGCGTTTCCGTCCTCTTCGCCAGCTCGCTGCTCGGCTTCCTCCACCTGCCCCAGGACTTCTTGTTCTGGCTCGGCGTCGCCTTGCTCGGGTTGTTGTCCGTGGGCCTCCTCATCCCGAGAATCGGCGAAATCATTGAGCGACCCTTCGCCAAACTGGGTGCCTCGCGCTACGCCAACGAAGGCGGCGGCTTCGTTCTGGGCCTGAGCCTCGGCCTCGTCTTCGTGCCGTGTGCCGGACCGGTCCTGACGGCAATCTCCGTGGCAGCCGCACACCATCATGCGGGGGCATCCTCACTCCTCGTGACGCTGTTCTACGCGTTGGGCGTCACCATTCCACTCCTCGTGCTGGCGGTGGTCGCCCAACGCGCCGCGACATCCTGGTCGTCACTGCGCAGCCACCTCCCGACCGTCCGCAGGGTCGCCGGCGTCGTGCTGGGTGTGGCCACCCTCGCCATCGCGTTCAACTGGCTCGGCAGCCCTCCAGCGGGACGTTCCCGGGCTACACCAGCGCTCTGGAGGATCACATTGAGTCGACCGGTTCGGCCTGCACGCAGCTGCAGCACCTGAGCGGCGAGCACCAGAACCAATTCGCCGCCGCCAACGCCCGCCTGGAAGGCAAGAAGGCCACCTGCGCAGCGACCGACGCGGGAAATTCGCAGAGCGGCCATGTCGTCGCGGGGGCCACGACCACGACGACCGACAGCTCCGTCCACCGGCATCACGTCGCCGCAGAAGACGCCGGTCTTCATGGCCAACAAGACGAACCTGCCCAATCTGGGCCGGGCCCCGAACTTCGCCGGCATCACGGCATGGTTCAACACGCCCGGGAACCAGCCGCTCTCGCTCAGCCAGCTGCGCGGCAAAGTCGTACTGATCGACTTCTGGACCTACTCGTGCATCAACTGTCAGCGCGCGCTGCCCCACGTCGAAGGTTGGTACAGCGACTACAAGAAGGACGGCCTGGTCGTGGTGGGCGTCTCGGCACCTGAATTCGCATTCGAGCACGTGGTCTCGAACGTCGAGAGCGCCGCCAGCGGCCTCGGCATCGATTACCCGGTCGCGGTGGACGACAACTTGGCGACATGGGACGCCTACAACAACGAGTACTGGCCCGCCGAATACCTCATCGACCCGACCGGCACCGTGCGCGCCTATGACTTCGGGGAGGGCAACTACTCCAGCATGGAGAACAACATCAGGATGCTGCTCACCGCCAACGGAGTGACCGACCTGCCGACCCGGACCGACGTCCCGGACAAGACGCCGAACAACGACATCACGCCGGAGAGTTACGTCGGCGACGAGCGGCTGGAGAATGCAGTCGGCACCGCAGTCGTGCCCAACAAGGCGACCGTGTACCACCCACCGGCAACCATCCCCTCGAACAGCCTGGCCTTCGGCGGGACCTGGACCGTGCACAACGAAGAGGCGACCGCCGGAAACGACGCCACGTTGGGCTTGCAGTTCACCGCGGACGACGTGTATCTCGTCATGAGCGGTGAGGGCACGGTCGGAGTGTCCTACGACGGCAAGCACCTGACGACAGTCCAGGTTTCGGGTATCCCCAAGCTCTACACGCTCTTCTCCGGGACTGTGCTGCAATCGGGCACGCTGACCTTGACCATGTCGCCGGGAGTCGAAGCCTACGACTTCACATTCGGGTAGCACCCTCGCAGGCTTGCTTCCCGATTCGCCGCCGCCTCGTGTGGGTATATCCACTCCACGACGAAAGAGGAGGCACCCACAGTGGGATTCGAAGACAAGGCACGCAATACCGCTGAGACTGCGAAGGGCAAGGCAAAGGACGTTGTCGGTCACGCCACGGGCGACAAGGACCTGGAGAACGAAGGCAAGGCCGACCAGGCCAAGGGCCATCTCAAGCAAGCGGGCGAGAAAATCAAGGATGCCGTGAGCAGCGCCGTCCCCCACGACAAGAAGTAGGCCATTGCAGGCGGCACCAGGGACCGCAGAGGACAGCGGCGACCCGCCCGCTTTTTGGCGGGCGTACGACTCGCGTCAGTTGATGGAGCGCTCTGAACCGGCCCAGTAAGGGGCGCGCAACTCGCGCTTCAGGACCTTGCCCGAAGGGTTCCGCGGCAGTGCATCCACCGAATCGACCGAGGTCGGACACTTGTAGTGCGCCAGTGTGGCGCGGCAGTGCGCAATGACACCGGCTTCGTCCAAGTGTCTCTTCCGGGCCGAGCACGACGATCGCTTTCACCGTCTCTCCCCATTTCGGATCCGGAACGCCGATCACGGCTGCGTCCACAATGCTCGGATACGAAAGCAAGACGTTCTCGACCTCCGCCGGGTAGACGTTCTCACCACCGCTGACGATCATGTCCTTGATTCGATCGTGCAGATAGAGGTACCCGTCCGCATCGAAGTATCCCGCGTCGCCGGTCTTGAGCCAGCCCTCGGCGTCAATGGTGGCTGCGGTCTCGTCGGGCTTCCGCCAGTAGCCCGCCATGTTGTAGGGCGAACGCGTCCACACCTCCCCCACCGCGCCGAGAACGGCGTCCTGTCCGCTCTCGGGATCGACCACCCGGAGGTCGACCGAATTGTGGGCCTTGCCGGCTGAACGCAGGAGTCCGCGCCGTGGACCGTCCGGATCATGATCCTCGAACGGAGAGCGCCGTGATGGCCCCGGTGGTCTCGGTCATGCCGTAGACCTGGCAGAACGCGCACCCGAACGTCGACATGCACTTGACCAGGACATCTTCGGAAATTGGGGACGCCCCGTAGAAGATCACCCGCAGGCTCGACAGATCGGTGGCTGCCAGCGAGGGGGTGGACGAGGAGCATCATCAGGACGGCGGGGACGACGAACATCTCGGTGATCCGCTCGGTGGCGATCAGTTCCAGAAGGACCGTCGGATCCACGTCACGCAGAATGATGGAGCGACCTCCCCGCGACATGGCGCACAGGGCCCAGCCCGATCCGCCGATGTGAAAGAGCGGCATGGCCACCAGGCTCACGGTGTCCTCGGCGATGTGGAACGTGGTGCCGGCTTCGGAGATCGCGGTCGACAGATTGGCGTTGGTCAGCATCACACCCTTCGGGAGGCCGGTGGTCCCGGACGTGTAGAGCTGCATGCTGACCTCATCGGAACCACCCACGTGCCCGGGATCTTCGGACGAGGCGCCTTCGATCCACGCACCGAACGACACGGCCCGTGCATCCGTGCAGACGGCGGCATCGTCACCGATCACCACAATGCGACGAACCGAAGGCAACGCGCTCGGCATGTCTTTGAGTGCCGCGAGATAGTCGACGTGGATCGCCAACACGGGCGCGCCCGAGTCATCGATGATGGCGCCCATTTCTGCGGGAGCCAGCCGCCAGTTCACCGCGACGTTCACCGCGCCAAGCAGCGCGCCGCCGAACAGGAAGTCGAAGTACGCGATGCCGTTGCGGTCGAGGAAGGCGATCCGGTCACCGATGCCGAGGCCGTCCCGCTGCGCCGCCTGCGCCACCCGGCACGCAACGTCGAACTCCTGGGCCCAGGTCCGGCGTTCCGCGCCTTGCACAAGCATCTCCGCGTCCGCTTGCTGACGCGCCAGGTGACGGATCAGACCCGCCACCGTGTAGCGGTCCTGTGCAGTGACATTGACGTTCGGCGCCACCAGTGACCTCCTCCTCGCGAACGTGTCGGCAGGGGGACCCTATGCAGCGTCGCGGCACCGTCGCAGGGGGCTTGGAGCCAATTTTGGCGTCTTGTGAGATCTACGTACCTACTGGTCAGGCGCATATTCGGGAAATTAATGAGTTTTTTATCGCTCTTATTGAGCTAAATGCGACCCTGCGACCAGGGACTTTGTGATTACCGTCACAAGGAATAGTCCTAAAACCGCAGGTCACGACCGTGAAGTCTCCGTTGAACACGGGTTCGAGAAGCAACCATGTAGATTGCTGTCCGCAAAGCCAGAACGGCCTTTGGGATGCATGCGGTAGGTGGAGATTTCCCTGCATCCCGAAAGTGAGCGGCCGAACAGCAGTTTTCATACAAACCGAAGTCTCGGCGCGCCTGCCTGCAGGCCACCGGGACCGTGAATTGAGGACCACACCCAGGACTAATCCAGGGGCTGTACACAACCGGCCGCACACCCTGCGGCAACAAGCCAGAACGGACGACGCCTTCCCGCTCGCCGTTCGGGGCGCGAATGCAATGGCCGGAGCCCGCCTACACCGAGCAGAGCCTGGCGCGCCTTGCGCGTCCGACGAAGGGAGGTGCCGTGCGGATCCGCATTGCACTAGGGACGGCGGTAGCCGTCATAGCCATACCCGCGATCTTTTTCGCGTTCTTCACCACGAACTCCGCTGCTTCGGCGCGGTTTGCCCGCCACGAGGCGGCGAGCCAACACCGGACGGTGAGGATCAACGACACGTTGATGTCGTACGCCCAAGCCGAGAGTGTCTCCAAACTGGTGGCCTACGCCAACGCCGTGGAAGCCGGCGAGGTCCAGACGTATCTCTCCGAGATCGCCTACATCAAGACAGTGGCGGCGCAACGTCAGCAGGCCGCCGCACAAGCAGCGGCTGCTGCCGCGGCTGCCGCGGCAGCTGCACGGAGCAGACCCGTCGCCACACCGGCGGCAACTCCGGCTCCGCCGGCTCCGCCGGCCCCGCGCCGCCGTCGCCGGAGGATCCGACGCCACCAGTACCAATACGCCCGACTGGGCCTGCATCCGTCAACACGAGTCGGGCAACAACTACTCCGTCGGAAATGGCGGGGCATACCAATTTCGAGCTGGGTACGTGGACGGCATTGACCGGCTTGCCCTCGCCTGCCGAGGACTACCCGGCGGCGGTGCAGGACTCAGCCGCTCTCAAGCTGTACTCACAGCGCGGCTGGGAGCCCTGGACCACCCGCTACGTCTGCGGGCTCTGAGATCACATCACCGAGAAGCCCCGGCGTGCCGGGGCCCTGAATTGAGGACGCCACCGAGCAACAACTTCAGAAGGGCTGAACACACAACCGGCCGCACACCCTGCGGCGGCATGCCAGAACGGACGACGCCTTCGCGCTCGCCGTTCGGGGCGCGAATGCAAAGGCCGGAGCCCGCCCTCCACCGAGCAGAGCCTGGCGCGCCGATGCGCGCCCGACGAAGGGAGGTGCCGTGCGGAATCGCATTGCACTCGCGACGGCAGTGGCCGTCAATGTTGTAGCAGTTCCAGCTGTACTCATATCGCTGATGAGCAGCGACCCCGCCTGGGCGCAGGCGACCCGCCACGAGGCGGTCAGCTCGCACCAAGGTGCCGATACCCACCAGGGTGTGCGCATCAACGACACGTTGATGTCGTATTCCCAGGCGCGCAAGGTTGCGCAGATCGTGACCTACGCCAGTGCAGTCGAGGCGGCCCAACAGGCCACCTTCTACAACGACCTGTCCTGGTTTCAGGCGGTCGCGGCGCAGGAGAACACCATCCCGGCGGCATGGATGCCCACAGCCGTCTGCGAAGAGGGGGGTCGTAATGACCCTTACGCCGGCTACTTCGGCATTCTCGAGTGGAACCACTTCGATGGCTACCCGACTGCCGGCAGTGCGCCGGCATCGGTGCAGCTGGCCTGGGAAGCAGCCCACGGCCAAGGACCGCCCGACGGCCCCGGACAGTGCCACGGCTACTAGGCCTGCCGTGTGAGCAGCCTCTTCCGCTACCCCGCTTCGAACATGGCCGTCACCTGTGCCATGTCGAAGTAGTCCCGCCATGCGGTGATCTTCCCGTCGACGACGTTGAAGGCACCCATGACGGGCAGGGGGGCGGACGTTCCCTTGATGGTGAAGATGTCCGTCCTCTCCGTCAGCACGGTTGTCCCGTCGCTCGCCAAATGATGGACCTCGAACTCCAGGGCATCGCACATCCCGAGGAACATGTCGATGACCGCCATGGTGGCGTCGATCCCCTCTGCAGGCGCCATCGGGATGTTGTGGTACACGACATCATCGGAGAAGAAGGCCCGCAGGACCTCGGGATCGCGTGTGCTCGCCGCGGCACAGAAGTCCCTCACTACCTGTTCAGCGCTGGGCATCGGCGGTCCTCTCTCGGTGGCGAGGCCGCCCAGGGTACCGAATGATCGGGCATGATGACGTCGTGACCGGAACGACGAAACGCGTCGCCGTCTTGGCGCCGATGCAGCCGGAGCTCAAGGCGATTGTGAAGTCGTTCGGGCTGAAGGCGACGCCTTCCGACACGGTCTTCTCCCACGCCGGGGTGGCGGGCCGATGGTGGGTCGGATCGCTCGTGACGGGCATGGGCCCCGCCTTGGCCGCCGAGGCAACCCACCGGGCGCTGTCGGCCGGATCGATCGACCACGTCATGGTGATCGGCATCGCCGGCGGGCTCGACCCCGCACTCCCCATCGGATCGCTCCTGGTACCCGAGCGGGTGCAGCTCTATCCCGACGGACCCGTCTTCAACGCCCGTCCGGTCGCGGCGAGGCAGGCTTCGGGCGCGCTCATGACCACCGATGGGCTCTTCGACGATGACGAGGTGTGGCGGCCCATCGTCGAAAGAGGATTCGGGGCCGTCGACATGGAGGCGGCCGGGGTGGCCGAGGTGTGCGAGGGGGCAGGTGTCGACTGGTCCGTCTATCGCGGCATCAGCGACCGCCCCGACGAGCACATCGTCGACCAGGCCGTCTTCTCGCTCAGCAAACCGGACGGCTCGGCCGACCCGGTGGCGGTGGCCAAGTACCTCGCCCGGGATCCACGGCGCGCCAAGGCGCTCGCCCACCTCAACAAGTGCATGCAGCTCGCGGCCCGCACGGCGGCAGACGCCGCCTTCGCCGACCTGTCGGAGAGTTAGCCGGCGTCGTCGGCGGGAGCGTGGTTCGACGCATCACGGCGGGCGATGACGTGCAGATCGATGTCATTCTCCGACGCCATGCGCAGGATCTGCTGCACGACCGACCCGCGAGTCATCGACTGCCAGCGCGTCAGCCGCGAGGTCCCCACGACGATCTGCGTGATCTGCTGGTCGACCGCCGCCGCGAAAATCGCCTTCGCCACATCGTCACCCTCCACCGTCTGCCACCTCCCTCCCACCGCCGCAACAAGCTCCTCGAGCTCGGCCGTGCCCGCCTTCCTGGCGTCGGCGTCACCGGAGACCACGTTGATGGCGACGAGCGGAGCCTTGACACGCGCCGCAATGCGGGCGGCCCGTCTGATGACCGAGGCGTTCCCCGGTGCCCCCGTCACGGCCACCATGATCCGCTCGGTCGTCTCCCACAGCTCACCACCGGCGCCCTTCGAGCGGAGGTACTCCAAGAGCTCCTCCTCCGTCTCGTCCGCCACGAAGCGCAGCGACAGCTCGCGGAGCGCGGCGAGATTCTCGGCGCGGAAGAACCCGTTGAGCGCGGCGGGGACCTTCTCCTCCGGGTAGATGTTGCCGTGCAACATGCGGCGGCGTAGCTGGTCCGCCGATGAATCGATCAGCTCGAGCTGATCGGCCCGCCGCACGACCCAGTCCGGCACCCGCTCGCGCACCCCGACCCCGGTGATCCGCTCGACCGCGTCTGCCACCGACTCAATGTGTTGGATGTTGACTGTCGTGATGACCGCAATGCCGGCATCGAGGATCTCGAGGACATCCTCCCAGCGTTTCTCGTGGCGACCGGAGCCCGGGACGTTGGTATGGGCCAGCTCGTCAATCAGCGCCACTTTGGGTCGCCGGGCAATGACCGCGTCGACATCCATCTCCTCCCACTCCGCGTCCCGATAGCGCACCTTCTTACGCGGCACGACGGGGAGATCCCGCAATTGCTCCACGGTGTACGGGCGCTTGTGCGTTTCGACGAACCCGACCACGACGTCCGCCCCACGTTGGAAGCGGCGCCAACCCTCGTCCAACATGGCGCACGTCTTGCCCACCCCGGCCGCCGCACCGAGGTAGACCCTGAACTTTCCGGTCGGGCGAACGCCCTCGTCCTCACCATTCCCTGGGATCATGTCGACCTCGTCTCGCCTTGGCACGCAACCACGTCAGTACACTCGGATGACAGTCGGACCCAAGGAAAGCAGCGGAACACGTGCAGCCAGGCAGGCTCACCATGGGAAGGTACCAGCGCACCGTTCTCGGGGTGCTTGCGACGCTCGCCGGGCTGGGCGTCCTGCTCGCCATTCTGCTGCCCCTGCGCCCGCATGTGAGCATCGTCGTCCCTGCGTTGCTCTTCGTGCTGCCAGCGCTCCTCGGCGTCGTGCTGGGCGGCTTCGTACCGGGTGCGGTCGGAGCCCTCGGTGGCTTCTTCTTCTACGACTACTTCTTCCTGCCGCCCTACAACACACTCACCGTCAGGTCGCCGCAGAACTGGGTCGCGTTGCTGGTCTACGTCGTCGTGGTCCTCGTCGTGGCCCAGGTGGTCGCACAACTGCGGAGCGCCCGCGAAGACGCCCTCCGCCGCACGGAAGAGACCCGGCGCCTGTATGAGCTTTCCCAGGCGCTCATCGGTGACCTCAACCTGTCGCAGCTGCTGACGCACATTGTGGACACGGTGCAGAGCGCCTTCAGCCCTCGTTGGACCGCGCTGATCCTTCCTGCCGGCGGTCGCGGCGCTCTGGCACCCGGCGAGGTGCTCCAGGTCGCCGCCTCGGCCGGAGCCCCCCTGGCCGAGAGCGACGTCGCCACCTTGACCGCGGGCGGAGGCCACGCACGTTCGCTCGGGATGACGGGCGGTGCCGAGCCACGTCGAGTCTCGGTGGCGCTCGCCGTGGGCGACCACCCTGTGGGCCTGCTGGTGCTCCAGGACGTCGAACTGGCGGGGCGTGAGCGCAGCCTCCTCGGCACCTTCGCCAACCAGGCTGCACTGGCCCTCGACCGGGCCGAGTTGTCGGAGCAGGCGCTGCGCGCCCGGCTGCTCGAGGAGATCGATCGCTGGCGCAGCGCGCTCATGGGGGCGGCGTCGCATGATCTGCGGACGCCGTTGGCCTCCATCAAGACAGCGGTCTCGAGCCTGCGACAGGTCGGAACCCAGCTCGACCCCGCCGATCGGGACGAGCTTCTCGAGTTGATTGAGCTGCAGTCGGATCGGCTGGCCCGGCTCGTCACCAACCTGCTCGACATGACCCGCATTGAGGCGGGCGCGCTCGAGCTGCGACCCGCGGCGCTCTCGTTCGACGAATTGGTGCACGAGGCGCTCGAGTCCCTGGAGGGCATCATCGGGCCGGGCCGTGTCGTCGTCGAGGAGTCGGCGGACCTTCCGCTCCTGCACATCGACCATGTACTCATCAGCCAGGTCCTGGCCAACCTGCTCGAGAACGCGGACCGCGTGTCGCCCGATGACAGCGTCATCCGGGTGACGGGCGGGTCGCACCGGAGGACGCACCGAGCTCGGGTCGAGATCGCGGTCAGCGACGACGGCCCCGGCATCGGGAGAGACGAGCAGGAGCGCGTCTTCGAGATGTTCAGCCAGCACGCCGGCGGTGGCCGCGCCGGGCTCGGCCTGGCCATCGCCAAGGCGTTCGTCGAGGCGCACGGGGGGCTCATCTGGATCGACCCCGACGTCGACCGCGGTGCTCGCCTCGTCTTCACCGTCCCTTCCGAGGCCGTCGTGCCGGCACCGGTCTGAAGCGGCATGACCAAGGTCCTGGTGGTCGACGACGACCCATCGCTGCTCAAGGCGCTCCGTATCGGCCTCACGGCACGCGGCGACGAAGTCGTGCTGGCGCAGACGGGCGCTGAGGCCGTGACGCAGGTCGCATTGGCGAGGCCGGATCTGGTGATCCTGGACCTCGGTCTCCCCGACGTCGACGGCATTGAGGTGACACGCCGCATCCGTGAGTTCTCCACCGTGCCGATCCTGGTGCTCTCGGCCTACGGCGACGAACGCCGCAAGGTCGAGGCGCTGGACGCCGGGGCGGACGACTTCGTCACGAAGCCCTTCGGGATGGCCGAGCTCGAGGCCCGGCTCCGCGTCGCCCTCAGACATCGGAACGCCCGGGAGGGCGAGGGCGGCGAAACCGCGCAGACACTGGAGGTCGGCAGCCTCGAGATCGACCTCGTCCACCACATGGTCACGCGCAACGGCGACCAGGTGCAGCTCACCGCCCGCGAGTTCGAGCTGCTCGCCTACCTGGCCCGCCACGCCGGCAAGGTCTGTACGCACCACATGATCCTCAAGGACGTGTGGGGACCCGGCTACGGCGCGGAGTCCAACTACGTGCGGGTGTACACCCACCGGCTGCGCAAGAAGCTCGGCGACGACGATGGTCACGTGCTCAAGACCGTCCCGGGCATCGGTTACCAGCTGGTCGCTGACGATCAGCCGTCCCCGTCAACGAATAGCGCGGGTTGAGCATCACGAGGACGCCGCGCACGAAACCCGGCGTGCCCTCCGCCTCTATCTGACAGCCTCGGTCCAGGCCGGGGAGGCCAGACCGACCCACGAAGCGAAGCAGCACACTCCCGGTTCCATCGGTCACCTCGGCGTCAGTGCGCACCCAGGGCCGTTCGTATGCCAGAACGGAGACGATCTCCCCGCGCACCGTTGTCCGCTGCCGCGGTGTCACCGCCGCAATGGCGGTGGTGCTCATGACTTGAGCTTGGCCAGGGCTTCGTTGAGCTGCAGGACATTGACGTAGGGCGAGCCGAGGAAGCCCAGCTGCATGCCGGTGGTCTGCTGGCTGATCAGGTGCTGCAGGGTCGCAGACGACAGGCCGGTGGCCCGGGACACCATGGGAATTTCGGCGATGGCGTCCTGGGGTGTGATGTCGGGGTCGATGCCCGCTGCCCGACGTGGTGACCAGGTCGGAAGTGGGCTGGACGCCCCTGGCCTGCCAGTACTTCACGAGGGTCTTCGTGTAGTCGACGAGCTCCTGGGAGCGTGGCCCGAGGTTTGTCGCACCGGACTCGCCGGCCACCCCGTTGGCGACGAGGGGGTCGTCGCCGGGGTGTCCCGCCGGGTTCGGGGTCTTGGAGTTGGCGTTCGAGTAAGGGCCGAGAGCGTCGGGGCGGCCCTGGAACACGCAGCTGCCCGGCAGGTGTCCCGGGCACTTGGTCTGCGACCAGTTCTGACCGATCAGCGTGGAACCGTTGGCCGTGATGGAGCCGTCGGCCTGGTGCTTGAAGAACAGCTGGGACAGGCCGACGCCCACCAGAGGGAAGACGAGGCCGAACAGAACGAGGCAGATGATGCAGAAGATGGCACTACGGCGAAGTTGGATGAGCATGGTCAGTGTCCTTAGTAGGCGTGCAGCGCCACGATGACGAGGTCGATCAACTTGATGAAGATAAAGGGGGTGATGATCCCGCCGACGCCGTAGATGAAGACGTTGCGGCGCAGGATCGACGCCGCACCCGATGGGCGCCACTTGACACCCCGCAGGGCGAGCGGGATCAGCGCCACAATCACCAGTGCGTTGAAGATGACGGCTGAGAGCACTGCGCTCTGGGCACTGTGCAGGTGCATGATGTTCAACGAATTGAGCTGGGGATAGATCACCACGAACAGCGCCGGGATGATGGCGAAGTACTTGGCGACGTCATTGGCGATGGAGAAGGTCGTCAACGAGCCCCTGGTGATGAGCAGCTGCTTGCCGATCTCGACGACGTCGATCAACTTCGTGGGGTTGGAGTCGAGGTCGACCATGTTGCCGGCCTCCTTGGCCGCCGTGGTCCCCGTGTTCATGGCCACGCCCACGTCGGCCTGCGCCAATGCGGGCGCGTCGTTGGTGCCGTCGCCCGTCATGGCCACGAGCTTGCCGCCCGCCTGCTCCGCCTTGATCAGCTCCATCTTGTTCTCCGGCGTCGCCTCGGCCAGGAAGTCGTCCACGCCGGCCTCCTGGGCGATGGCGGCCGCCGTCAGGGGGTTGTCACCGGTGATCATGACGGTGCGGATGCCGGCGGCGCGGAGCTCGGCGAAGCGCTCCTTGATGCCCGACTTCACGACGTCCTTGAGCTCGATCACGCCGAGAATGGTGCCGTCCTCGGCCACCACCAGCGGGGTTGAACCGGCACGGGCGATGCGGTCCACGATTTCCTGCAGGCCATCGGGCGTGCTGCCGCCCTGGTCGGTCACCCACTGGCGAACGGCCTCGGCGGCGCCCTTGCGGATCTCGTGTCCGTCGACGTTGAGGCCCGACATGCGGGTGGTGGCCGAGAACGGCACGAACTCGTGCGGGCCCGAGAGCTCGCGCTCGCGGAGGCCGAAGCGCTCCTTGGCCAGGACCACGATGGAGCGTCCCTCGGGCGTCTCGTCGGCCAGTGACGCCAGCTGGGCGGCGCTGGCCACCTCCTCCTCGGTGTGGCCGCTGGCCGGGAAGAAGTCCGAGGCCATGCGGTTGCCCAGGGTGATGGTGCCCGTCTTGTCCAGCAGCAGCGTCTGCACGTCTCCCGCCGCTTCGACGGCGCGGCCGCTCATGGCCAGCACGTTGCGCTGCACCAGGCGGTCCATGCCGGCGATGCCGATGGCGGACAGCAGGGCACCGATGGTGGTCGGGATCAGGCAGACCAGGAGCGAGACGAGGACCACCACCGAGACCGTCCCGCCGGCGAACTGCGCGAACGGCTGCAGCACGACCACGACGGGCAGGAAGATGATGGTCAGCACGGCCAGGAGGATCGTCAGAGCGATTTCGTTCGGCGTCTTCTGGCGGTTGGCCCCCTCGACCAGCGAGATCATCCGATCCAAGAAGGTCTGACCCGCCTCGGCGGTGATGCGCACGACAATCCGGTCGGAGAGCACCGTGGTGCCGCCGGTCACCGCCGAGCGGTCGCCACCCGACTCGCGGATGACCGGGGCCGACTCACCGGTGATGGCCGACTCGTCGACGGACGCCACCCCCTCGACGATCTCGCCGTCGGAGGGGATGTGGTCACCGGGCTCGCACACCACGAGGTCACCCTTGGCCAGCGCGGCGGCGGCCACCAGCTCTTCGGTGCCGTCGGGCCGAAGCCGCCGGGCCATGGTCTCCGAGCGCATTTTGCGCAGGGCGAGGGCCTGGGCCTTGCCCCGGCCTTCGGCCATCGCTTCGGCGAAGTTGGCGAAGACCACCGTGAGGAACAGCCAGACCGTGATCGACCAGTTGAAGATGCCGCCGTGCGCGATCGACTCAATGAACGTGATGACCGTTCCGATCAGCACGACGAACATGACCGGGTTCTTGACCTGCACCCGGGGATCGAACTTTGTGATCGACCCGGCGAGGGCCTCCTTCAAGATCTCCGGGTCGAAGAGGCCGCGGGACTCCGCCACGCCATGGGGCGCGGAGGGGGCAGGAGGAGGGGCGTCGGTTGCGATGACGGTCATTTAGAAGAACTTTCCGTGACTGAACTGCTCGACGATCGGACCGAGGGACACGGCCGGGAAGAAGGTCAGGCCGCCGACGATGATGATGACGCCGATCAGCAGGCCCACGAACATGGGATTGTCGGAGCGGAACGTGCCGGCACCAGCGGACACCACGTTCTTGGCCGCAAGCACCCCGCCCAGCGCGATGGCCGGGATCATGATCCCGAAGCGCCCGATGAGCATGGCGATGCCACCGAGGATGTTGTAGAAGGGCGTGTTGCCGGTGAGCCCACCGAAGGCGGATCCGTTGTTGTTCCCCTGCGACGTCAGGGCGTAGAGGATCTCGGAGAAACCGTGCGGACCGCCGTTCTCGGGCGCGATCTGCCCGGGGTGGACCGCGACCGCCAGCCCCGTGACGGCCAGCACGGTGATCGGCATCACAACGGTCCCCAGGCCGGCCAGCTTCACCTCCGTGGCCTGAATCTTCTTCCCGAGGTACTCGGGCGTTCGACCCACCATCAGCCCGCCGATGAAGACCGCGATGATGGCGTAGATCAAAATGGTGTACATGCCGCTGCCCACGCCGCCGGGAGTCACCTCGCCGAGCATCATGCCGGTGAGGTTCATACCGCCACCGATCGGCGTGAAGGAGTCGTAGGCCGAGTTGGCCGATCCGGTGGACGTCGAGGTCGACGCCACACCGAAGAGCGCCGAGCTCGGGACCCCGAATCGGACTTCCTTGCCCGTGGTGTTCCCCGTCGGTTGGTGGACCAGGCCGGCGGCCTGCACGGCCGGGTTGGCCTGGTGCTCCGAGACCGCTGAGATGGCGACCCAGGCGCCGAAGATGATGAACATGGCGGCCAGGACGGCCACGCCCTGCCGCAGGGCCCCCACCATTTTGCCGAAGACGTAGGTCAAGGAGACCGGGATGCAGAGCAACAGGAATATGGAGAGCAGGTCGGTCAGTCCGGTCGGGTTCTCGAAGGGATGGGCGGAGTTGATGTTGAAGAACCCGCCGCCGTTGGTGCCCAACTGCTTAATGGCTTCCATGAATCCGACCGGACCGAGGGCGATGGTCTGCGAGACCCCGTTGAGCGAGTTGTGGATGTTGACCGGCCCACCCAGCGTGTCGATGGCGCCCTGGCCCACGAAGATCAGGCCGCCGATGATGGCGATCGGGGTCAGCACGTAGAGCAGGGCGCGGGTCACGTCCACCCAGAAGTTGCCGACGGTCGGCGAGCCCTTCTTGGAGAAGCCGCGGATGATGACGAGCGCGGCCCCGATGCCGACGGCGGGCGTGACGAACTGCTGCACCGTCAGCGCGCACATCTGCGACAGGTACGACATGGTCTCCTCGCCGCCGTAGTTCTGCCAGTTGGTGTTCGTGACGAACGAGGTGGCCGTGTTCCACGACAGGGCAGGGCCGACGGCGCCGAAGTGTTGCGGGTTCCACGGCAACGAGCCCTGGAGGCGGAGGATGGCGTACGTGATCCCGATCGAGAGCCCGGAGAACACGACGACCGAACCGGCGTAGCGCTTCCAGGTCTGCTCCTTCTCAGGGCTGGTGCCGAGGAGTGCGTAGATCGGGCGCTCAATGAAGCCGAGGAAGTGCACCCGCCCCTCGAACACGGCGACCATGTAGGCGCCGAGATACCGCCACGCCAGAGCCAACAGGACGAGGAGGACGACGATGGTCCAGAAGAAGCCCATTTAGAACCACTCAGGCTTGAACATGGCGACCCCGAGGTAGAGGAACACCAGGACGGAGATGCCGAGCAAAATTCCTTGGATAACGCTCATACCCGCTCCAGGAGCCAGATGTAGCCCAGGAACGCAGCGATGAACGCCACGACGCTGACCACGACGAGAAGATCTGCCATGGGTCCCACTCTGGTGGCGGCGCCGTGAACCCGACGTCAACGCGAAAGGCGGCGACATCAATAAAACGTCAATGGCCGGTCACAGCCGCCTGTGCGTAAGGTGAAGCGAGTCGCACAGATCGAAAGTGGGGTGGACGATGGCGTTGGACCTGCAAGGGTGCCGTGCGCTGGTGACCGGGGGGTCGTCGGGCATCGGGGCGGGGCTGGCCGAGGCGCTGGCCGAGCGGGGTGCCGTGGTCGGCATCTGCGCCCGACGGGCCGAACAACTCTCCGAAGTGCTGGAGCGCTGCATGAAGCACTCGCCCGACAGCCGCATGTGGGTGACCGACCTGGCCGACCCCGACGCGGTGGACCAGCTGGCCATCGACGTGCTCGACGCCTTCGGCGGAGTCGACCTGCTGGTCAACAACGCCGGCATCCCCAAGCGCCGGCACACGACCGCGCTCGACATCGACACCATCACGGCCGTGATGCACATCAACTACTTGTCGCCGATGCGCCTGACCTATGACCTGCTCCCCCAGATGCTGGCCCGTGGCTCGGGCACCATTGTGAACATCTCGTCGATTGCCGCCCCCCTCAGTGCACCGGGCGAGGCCGCCTACGACGCGTCGAAGGCGGCGCTCACGGCCTTCTCCGAAGCCATGGCCGTGGACCTGTGGGAGACCGGCATCAAGGTGATGGTCGTGTACCCGGGAGTGATCGACACCCCGCTGTTCTCGCTGCCCGACAACGACGTGCCCGACCTGCCGATCCCGGCCGAGCCCGTCTCGGCCATGGCCGACGCCATTTTGGCGGGGCTCGAGTCCGGCGCCGCCCAGGTCTACTTCCCCGCCTACTTCAAGGACCTGGCCGCCTCCAAGGCCCAGGACGTGGGCGCATTTCTGGCCGGGACGGCCGGCTATCTCCGCGAGCAGAAGCTCAAGAAGGGGTAGATGCCGTCACCATGAAGACGGAGCCAGACGCCGCCGGGATGAGCGAGGTACGCCTCGAACGGATCACGGAGCACTTCTCCTCCGTCTACGTGGAACCCGGGAAGATCGCCGGCTGCCAATTCACCGTGGTGCGCGGCGGGCATGTCGCCTACCACCGCTCACTCGGGCTGATGGACCGCGAGGCGCAGACCCCGATGGCCGACGATGCCATCTTCCGCATCTACTCCATGACGAAGCCGATCGCCTCGGTCGCCCTCATGCAGCTCTACGAGCGTGGCCTGTTCCAGCTGCTCGACCCCGTGCACCGCTACATCCCCGAGTGGCGGACCCTGCAGGTCGGTCTGGTCGGTGACGATGGCGCCATCACGCTGGTCAAGCCCGAACGTCCCATGAACATGCGTGACGTGTTGATGCACACGACCGGCCTGCCGGGCGGGCTCTTCCCCGGCAGTCCCATCGACGCCGCCTTCAACGAGGCGCTCAAAGCACAGGGCGGCGGGCAGACGCTCGAGTCCGTCACGGCACTGCTGGCCGAGCACCCCCTCAAGTTCCACCCGGGGACGCAGTGGAACTACGGGCTGTCGACGGACATTGTGGGCCGGCTGGTCGAGATCCTCTCCGGGCTGCCCTTCGACGAGTACCTCCGGCGCGAGATCTTCGAGCCACTGGGCATGGTCGACACGGGGTTCTACGTCCCCGAGGGCTCGCTCTCCCGCCTGGCCGCCTGCTACCAGTACCGCCCGGCCAACACCCCCGTTCTCATGGAGGGCTCGTTCGCCAACGGCATCCTGCGCCCCCGCTCCTATCTGTCGGGCGCAGGTGGGCTGGTCTCGACAACGGCCGACTACGTCGCCTTCTGCCAGATGCTGGCCAACGGCGGGCACCTCGACGGCCGGCGGGTGCTCGGGCGCAAGACCCTGGAGCTGATGACCGTCAACCACCTCCCCGGCGGTGCCACCCTGCAGGACATGGCCGTCGGGGGCTTCGGCGAGGCCGGCTTCGAGGGCGTGGGCTTCGGGCTGGGCTTCGCCATCGGCCTCGGCCCGGCCGCCACCACCATGGCCGGCTCGGCCGGCGACTTCTACTGGGGCGGCGCGGCGAGCACGGCCTTCTGGGTCGACCCGGACGAGGACCTCTTCGTCGTCTTCATGACGCAGCTCTTCCCGTCTGTCGCCTACCCGTTCCGGGCCCAGCTGCGGGCGCTCGTCTACCAGGCCATTGACGACTGATGGCCGAGCGCTGAAGGGCCCGTCGGTCCCGCCGACGCCAGCCGGGTGCCCCGCTTCTCCGGGCTGGCCACCTTCGCCCGCCTCCCGACGGTGGACCAGGTCGGGCACTGGGACATCGGGGTGGTCGGCGTGCCGTTCGACGGCGGCACCAGCTACCGGCCCGGTGCCCGTTTCGGACCCGCCGCCGTCCGCCAGGGCTCGCGCCTGTTGCGGCCCTACAACCCTGCGCTCGAGGCGCTGCCCTTCGAGCTGGCCCAGGTGGTCGACGCCGGGGACATCGCCTGCACCCCCTTCAGCGCCGAGGAGGCGGTGGACCAGATTGAGGCCGCGGCCGACGCCCTCCTGCGCCATGGCGGCCGGCTGGTCGCCATCGGGGGCGACCACACCATCGCCCTGCCGCTCCTGCGGGCCACGGCGCGCCGCCACGGGCCGCTCGCCCTGGTGCATTTTGACGCGCACCTCGACACGTGGGACACCTACTTCGGGCAGCGCTTCACCCACGGGACGCCATTCCGCCGCGCCTGGGAGGAGGGCCTCCTCCTCCATGACCACAGCGTCCACGTCGGCCTGCGTGGACCGCTCTACTCCGAGACCGACCTCTCCGACGACGAGTCCATGGGCTTCGCGCAGCTCAGCACCGACCACGTGGCGGAGCGCGGGGTCGCCGAGGTCGTGCGCGCGCTGTTGGCGCGGGTGGGCGACGCTCCGGTCTACGTGTCGGTCGACATCGACGTCCTCGACCCGGCCCACGCTCCGGGCACCGGTACGCCCGAGGCGGGTGGCCTGACCAGCCGTGAACTCCTCGCCCTGGTGCGGGGGCTGCGTCCCGCCGCGGTGGTGGGCGGGGACGTGGTGGAGGTCTCCCCCGCCTACGACCATGCGGAAATCACGGCGATCGCCGCCGCGCACGTCCTCTACGACCTCGTGACGATCATGGCGGCACCGGGCCGGGGCTGACCGGACACGTCTGCTCCGCGGGATTTCGGAGCGCCCGTCTTTGTAACAGTGCATTCACGTACGGGAAACGAACGGCGAACGTTGCCTTCGTAGGGTGAGCGCCATAGCGCAGTACAGAGGTGGGAAAACCAGGTACCCGACGTGAAGCGAGATCTTCTGGTTGGTGTGGCCCAGTGGCTGGCCGCACCTGGGGAGCCGCGCCAGAACATGAACGTGGCGCTCAGCATGATGGACGACGCCGCGTCGCGGGGCGTCGAGCTCCTGCTGCTGCCCGAGCTCTGGTCGTGTGGCTACGACCCCGAGACGCTGGCCCAGGACGTGCGGGCGGACGCCGAGCCGCTGGAGGGGCCGCGCTCGGCCCAACTGAGCGAGGCGGCGCAGGCGGCGCGCCATGTGGCTGGCCGCCGGCAGCGTGCCCGAACTCGGGGACGACGGCCGCATTTACGACACGGCACTCGTCTTCAATCCCCACGGCGAGCTGGTGGCCTGGCACCGCAAGGCGCACCTCTACCCGCCCACGCTCGAACCGTCCGTGTTCACTCCGGGCGACCGGTTGACGACCTTCGACGACCCGGCTCTGGGGCGGGTGGGCCTCGTGGTCAACTTCGACGGCGACTTCCCCGAGGTGGCCCGGACGCTGGCGCTGCGCGGTGCCCGCCTGGTCCTGGCGCCCGCCGCCTACGAGGTCGAGGGGGCCAACGCCTGGGATCTCCTCTACCCCGCCATCGCCCTGACCAACAGCCAGTGGTGGGTGCAGGCGAACCAGGCCGGCTCGCACTCCACGTCGACCCTGCTCGGTGCCAGCCGGATTGTGGCGCCGACCGGCACCGTGGTGGCAGAGGCGAGCCGGGCCGTGCCGGGCTCCCTCAGCCGGGCCGAGCTGCTGGTCCACCGCATCGACCTGCACATCGCCCATGCGCGGGAGGGGATCTCCGGACTGCTGGAGGACGAGCGCAACCCCGACCTCTACTTCGACCGGGTGCGGGTCGAGTCGGCCTGACTCCCCTCAGTCCCCGTCGGCCTGCGCCCGCAGCGCGACGTTGACCCGGTCCCGGAAGATGACGTATTGCTCCTGCGCCAGCCACGGCACGTCCGGCAGCCGTTGGATCAGGTGCGGCGGCTGCACCACCTCACCGTCCGCGAACTGGCACCGGGTCAGATCGACGTCGACACCGGCGAACCGGTTCCAGTAATGGAAGCCTTGAGGGGACCCGTCCGCGTGGTCGACCTCCGCCTCGAGCAGTTCGCCCCCGAGCAGGTCGTGCACGACCAGCGCCGTGACCGCGCACTGGCCGCGTGACGGGTCGGCGGGAGTCCACAACGGCACGTCGGTCGGATCGCACGTCTGGAGCGACCACGATGCCCTGATGGCCGACTCCAGCCCCGTGAGGGTCAGGGGCCGCTCCTCACCCAGACGATCGGGGGTTGCCATCCCACCAGTCAACCCGTTGACGGGCCGTTCCCGTGCACCCTGGTGAATGGGTCCGCTCAGTGGCGCTTGCGCCGATCGTGCTGGGACTGCGACCGCTTCGCCTTGCGGTTCCGGCGAGCCGCCTCGTTCGGATGGGTCCCGTGCGCGGCGTGCGCCGTCTGTCCACTGGAGGCGCCGACGGACATGTCCTCACCCCGCATGGTGCGGCGGCGACGCGACATGGCGGCGAAGAAGGCGACGATCAGGATGACGGCCGCCAGGCTGAAGATCAGCACGTAGAACATGGCGTATTCAACCACGGTTGCGATCCGCCGGGCGCGTCTGATGCCTGACCCGCCGTCTGAGTACGATCTCCCCCGCCGGACCCACGAACTCCCACGAGAGGACAGGACCCATTCCCTCCCTGCGGCGGCTTGCCCTCCTGTCTGCTGTGGTCCTCCTCACCGCGGCGGGCGCGCTGACCCCCGTGGCAACGGCGGACGCGTCTGCGGCCACACTGCCCTTCGACGGTCACGGGTCGATCGGGGAGGCCTACGTGACCGGTGTCCCGCCCGGCACTCGACTGGCCGTCCTGAACGCCAGCGGGGCCAAGGTGGGATCCGGGGTGGTCGACAGACTCGGCAGCCTCGTCATCCGCGACCTGACGCCAGGGCCCGGCTACCGCTTCGCGCAAGGTTCGGACTCGAGCGCGCGCCGCACCGCCCCCTTCTCGGTGCTGTCCACGTCCTCGACGCCGCCTGCGTCGTTCTACTCCGGACAGCAATTGCACGCCGGGCTCAACTACGTGCGCATGCGCGACGGCATCCTGCTGGCCGCCACTGTGCGCCTCCCGCCCGGCAAGACGCTGGCCGACGGTCCGTTTCCCACCGTGATCGAGTACTCCGGCTACAACGTGGCCGGACCGCACAGCCTCATTGACGCGCTGGAGGGTCACGCCTCGTCGAGCGATCCTCTGCTGCCCGACACCTCGACCGTCGTCGGCTCGGTCGTCGCTCCGCTGCTCGGCTTCGCCACCGTCAGCGTGCAGATGCGCGGCACCGGATGCTCCGGCGGTGCGTTCGACCTCTTCGGCCTCCCTTCGGACTACGACGGCTACGACGTGGTGCAGGCGGTCGGCGCACAACCCTGGGTGCTCAACCACAAGGTAGGGATGGTCGGGATCTCCTATTCGGGCTTCTCCCAGCTGGTGGTGGCGGGAACCGACCCGCCGGACCTGGCGGCCATTGCGCCGCTCAGCCCGACCGACGACCTCTATTCCACCGGGTACCCCGGCGGGATCTACAACGACGGCTTCGCGGCCAGCTGGGTGGCCGAGCGCGCGTCAGACGCCCGTCCGGCACCCGGCGGAGGGCAGCCGTGGGCGACGGCCGAGATCGCCACCGGCGACAAGACCTGCCTGGCCAACCAGCAGCTCCATCCGCAAGCCCAGAGCCTCGAGTCGCTGGTCAGCCCGAACCTCGGTCGCACTCCGGCGCTCTTCACTCCGCGCTCGCCGACGGCATGGGCCCGCAACATAAAGGTCCCCGTCTTCCTGGTCGGCGCGCTGCAGGACGAGCAGGTGGGACCGCAGTGGCCCAGACCTCATTGCCGCCCTGCACGGCGACAGGGACGTCTACGTCACCATGATGAACGGCACCCACACCGACTCGCTCGGTCCCGACACGATTTCGCGCTGGCTCGAGTTCCTCGATCTCTACGTCGCCGACCGCGTGCCGACACCGTCGCCGACCCTCGACGCGCTGGCGCCCACCTTGTACTCGGGGCTCACGGGCGGCGCGCCGTCGGCGCCGGTCCCCGCCGTCCGGTTCACGAACGAGCCCTCGGTCGCCGCGGCCAAGGCCGCCTTCGCCGCGCAGGACCCACGGGTGCGCGTGCTCTTCGACAACGGTGGTGGATCGCTCGGGCCGGGCGCGCTCCAACCCACCTACGAGGCGGGGTTCTCGTCCTGGCCACCCACGCGGCACTCTCCTCCGCTACGGCCTCGGACCCGCCGGCACGCTGCAAGCGGGTACGGCGAAGGGCTCGTCCACCGCGTCGTTCCGCCCCGACCCCTCGGTCCGGCCGGCCGACGACCTGGCCTCCTCGGCCAACGCCTGGGCCGCCCAGCCGCCCTACCACTGGACCACCGTGCCGGCCAACGAACGGCATTGCGTTCGACACGCCCGCCTTCACCAGCGCCACCACAATTGTCGGACCCGCCAGCCTCAACCTGATGCTCAGGTCGACCGCACCTGTCACCGACCTGCAGGTGACCGTCACCGAGGTCCGGCCCGGCCAGACGCAAGAGGAGTACGTCACCTCGGGCTTCTTGCGCAGCAGCGATCGGGCCTTGTCGGCCGCCTCCACGCCGCTCGACCCGGTGCCCACCTACCTGACGGCGCAGCGCCGGCCGCTCCCCAAGGGCAGCTTTACCCTCGTCCGCATCCCGATCGACCCCATTGCCCACACATTCCGGGCCGGGACCCGGCTGCGCATCGTCATCTCCGCCCCTGGCGGGGACCGGCCGTCGTGGACCTTCGACACGCCCGCCACCCACGGGGCGGTGGTCGACACCGTGGCGCTCGGCGGCCTCCACGGGTCGTCACTGGTACTCAACGCCGTGGGCGGAGTCGTCCCGTCCTCGGCGCTGCCGGCCTGCGGCGCATTGCGAGGTGAGCCCTGCCGGGCCGACATCCCGCTCGGCAACCAGGGCTGACGGAACGGCCGCCTCCCGCTACGAGGGGCTGCTTCACCACGCGGGCCATGCGGCGCTCCACCGACGAAACGGGAGGGCGGCGCCGGCAGCGGAAGGGGCGGCGCGCACCACGGCCTCACGGTGTGCCCGTTGCGTTGGGGTCCGTCGAACCGAGGACGATGCCGGCGAGGCCCTCCACCAGCAGCGCAGTCGATCGGACGGAGGCGTTGGGTGAGTGGGTCTGGGCGGTCAACGCGCTCTCGGCGGCGGCCCGGGCGACCGGCTCGCTGATCGGTTGGGGTGGGTTGGCCGCCTGCTGGGCCACATCCGCCAGAAGGGCCTTCGAAGCCGGACCGACCGTCACGCCGTAGGCGTCCTCGCCGCTCCCTGCCGGCGCCGGCAGCGTGGTGGTCACGTAACCGAGCCGGCTCCCGTCGGGTCGCGCCACCACCGCGTCAAGCCTCGCTGCGCCGCTGACCCGGACTGCGCCGTGCACGGTCGAGGGGATGAACAACACCGTGTCGGTCTGCCGGTCACCGCGCTGCCCGGCCGCGGTCGACGTCGCCGTCATGGCGAAGGCGCGGGTCGACGGGTCGTAGCGGTAGGCGAGCAGCCGACCGGCGGTGGCCGTGGGCGAGACGCGGATGAGCAGCCTCTGACGGCTGGCGATCAGCAGGTCCGCCTTCGACGGTGTGGCCTTCGGATTGCCCTTGCCCGGGGTGCCGTTGGAGGTCGTCTGGTAGCTCGACTGCTGCCAGCGTATGCACCAGCACGATCCCGGCGCCTTGGAAGCGAGTCCCTTCCAGGCCCACAGCGTGGCGCCCGTCTGCGTCGACTCCTGCGCCGCCAGCTCGTTGCGCAGAATTGTCGTGTCAGTCGACGAGGAGTCGCCGAACTCGGTGACGAAGACCGCCGAACGCATGGCCTGTGCTTCCGCCTCGGCTGTCTGATAGCCGAAGGTGAAATTGGGCGGGTACCCGCCCGGCTTGGCGGGAAGTCCCAGGAGGTCCTGCTCCACGGTGAAGGCGTAGGTGTACACGTGCGGCGCGAACACCAGATTGGGATAGGCCGAGAACGGGGCGGACACCTGGAGGGAGAAGTCGAGCAGGTTCCGGTAGGCCAGCGGCTCATAGAAGATCTGTTGGTGTTGGACCGATGTCAGTTGCGGGTATGCGCACGACGTTCGTGAGCGAGGTCGGCGCAGAGGCAGGGCATGTGGGCTTCCCGTCGCGCACTCCCGTCAACGCCTCAATGGCACGCGTGTAGAAGGGGTAGAGGTCCTGGCTACTCGCCTGGTAGCCGTTGCCCGCCGGCGTCGACCCGGTCGAGCCGGGCTGAGGCTCGTTCATGAGTTCGTAGCCCAGGACGGCGGGTGTGCCCTCGAACCGGCGCGCCAGCGCGGCCAGCGCGCCGATGTAGTGGTCCTGCAGTCCGGTCCCCGGCGCCTGGCCCTGCGGGCCGTCGACCGAGGCGTTCTGCCAGAAGTTGGCGAAGGCGGCCGACTCCGCCGGGTTGAGCTCGTCGATGCCGTACATGGCGCATCCGGGCTTGGCGTCGGCGAGCACGGCCCACGACGGCGCTCCGTCCGATCCGCCGGACGGCGTGCATCCGGACGGGGCCGCTGTCTTGGTGGCCGGCAGGATGTAGCGCGAGTACTGGTCCTGGTGCATGTCGAGGATCACATAGATCCCCTGCTGGCGCGCCCAGCCCACGACCTGCGCCACCCGATTCAGGTAGGTCGACGAGTAGTTCCCCGCGGTGGGCTCGAGCTGGCTCCAGATTGAGGACCAAGCGGACCACGTTGAAACCGAGGGCACGCATCTGCGCGAAGTCGTTGCCGCTCCCCGGCGCCGTCGACTGCGCGAAGGCGGAGAGCGAAGCCTGGACCTCGCAGAGCGGCGGTTGCGGAATGAGGGCCGATGCTTTTGGACAGCGCCCGTCGTAGGCCGAGGGCGAGACCGGGAAGAGGGCAGGCCCGCCATTGGCGTCGGGATAGGCCACATCTTCCATGCCGACGGCCGCCGCTCCATGCAGCAGAACCTGTCGTCCTGCAGCATCTGCCAGGTACGGCGTGACGTCACCGCCTGTCGTGGGCGTGACGACGTGGAGATAGGTCAGGGCGGGAATCGTCCCGGCCGCCGGGCTGGCCCCGACCCCGGTGACGGGCGGCCAGCAGGCCAAGGCGGTCGTCAGGGCGGCCACGGCGAGGGCGGCGGAACCGAGCAGGCGAAGGGGCGTGGGCACGGCGGCGCAAACTAGCTGAGGCCGGCCCCCCATGACGGTCACCCGAGCCGCCCGCGGCATCGTCCCGACGGTTGGGTAGGGTCGCCGCCATGGCAGGGACGGAGGGCGAAGAGCGCCCCGAAACGGTCTCCCTCTACGAGGGGCTGCTCACGACGCGGGCCATCCGGCGCTACACCGACGAACCGGTCCCCGACGAGGCGCTGCGCGACATTCTCTTCGCGGCCACCCGGGCCCCCAGCGGATCGAACCGCCAGCCGTTCCGCTTCATCGTCCTCACCGACGGGCCGGTGGCCGAGGAGGCCAAGCGTCTGATCGGCGAGGGGGCCCGCCGTTTCTGGGCCGCCAAGCGGGAGGCCGACGGTTACGACACCGGATCGGGGGCGCAGGCCGACTCGCCCAAGTCGCGCATGGCCCGCACCATGCAGCACTACGTCGACACCTACGAGTCGGTGCCCGTGCTCGTGCTGGCCTGCTTCCGGCGCTACCGGCACGCGGGCTCGTACACCGACGGCGCATCGGTCTACCCCGCCTGCCAGAACCTGCTGCTGGCCGCCAGGGCCCTCGGGTTCGGGGGCGTCATGACGAGCTGGCAATTCGCAGCCGATGCCGAACTGCGGGCGTTGCTGCACATCCCCGACGAGGTCGAGATCATGGCGACCATCACCCTCGGGCGGCCCCAGGGCCACCACGGGCCGGTACGCCGCCGGCCCCTCCCCGAGCTGGTCTACGGGGAGCGCTGGGGCGAGGCCCCCGCCTGGGCGGTCGACCCGGCCGGAGCCGCCCACACCTCGGCGGGACCGCCGACCCGCAGCCAATAGAGTCTGGGTGTTGCGCTCGCTCGCGGAAGGCTGACCATGCACGCTGTCGACTCGCCCGTCTTCGACGCGGACAACCACTACTACGAAGCGCTCGACGCGTTCACGCGCCATCTCGACCCGAAGCTCGGGCCGCGGGTGATCGAGTGGGTCGACGTCAACGGCCGGAAGTACCACGCGCTGGGCGGGCGCGTCAGCCGGGCTGTGACCAACCCGACCTTCAACCCGATCACACCACCCGGCGCACTGGTCGACTACTTCCGGGGCAACCCCGATGGCCGGCCCATGCACGAGCTCATGGGCAAGCCCGAGCCGATCCGGCCCGAGTACCGCGACCGCGACGCCCGCCTGGCCACCATGGACGCCCAGAACCTGTCCAAGGTGTGGCTCTTCCCCACGCTCGGCATGCTGTACGAGGAGGCGCTCAAGCACGACCCGGGCGCCGTCGTCCTCCTCTTCCGTGCCTTCAACCGCTGGCTGGCCGAGGACTGGGGCATGGCGTACCAGGACCGCATCTTCGCCGCGCCGTACATCACGCTGGCCGACGTCGACGAGGCCGTGCGCGAGCTGGAGTGGGCGCTCGACCAGGATGCCCGGGCCGTGGTGATGCGGGCCGCCGCCCCGATCACGGTGGGCGGGCCGCTCTCCCCGGCCGACGACGTGTTCGACCCGTTCTGGGCCCGTGTCAACGAGTCCGGCATCACGGTGGTGGTGCACGCCGGCGACGCCGGGCTGTCCTCCAACGGCTACGCACCCGACGGCTTCTCGGCTTCGTTCCGCGCCGGCCCCGCCCGGCCGAGCATCAAGATGTTCGCCATTGAGCGGGCCGCCCACGACTTCTTGGCCACGCTGTTGCTGGAAAAGCTGTTCGACCGCTTCCCCAACGTGCGCGTCGCCTCCGTCGAGAACGGCTCCGAGTTCCTCGCCCCCCTCTTCGCCAAGCTGCGCACGACCACGCGGCGCATGCCGGGCTACTTCTCCGAGGACCCGGTCCTCACCTTCCGCCGCAACGTGTGGATCAACCCGTTCTGGGAAGACGACGTCGCCGAGATTGTGGACCTCATGGGCGACGACCGGGTGATCTTCGGATCGGACTGGCCTCACATTGAGGGGCTGCCGGAGCCGACGGACTGGGTGACCGAGCTGCAAAAGCTGCCCGGCGAGTCGGTGCCCAAGATCATGGGGGGCAACGTGTCCGAACTCAACGAGCGGAGGCCGCTATGACCGAGGTCGTCGACCAGAGCGAGACGGTGGGCTCGGCCGCGCCGGGCTACCAGATTGAGCCCCACGTCATCGTTCTGTACGGCGCCACGGGCGACCTGGCGGCACGCAAGCTCCTCCCCGGCCTGCTGCACCTGGCCATGACCGGGATGATGCCCGACTACCGCATTGTCGGGAGCTCGACCAGCACACTGACCGACGAGGAGTTCCGGCACCTGGCCCGCCACGCCGTGGACCAGTTCTCGACCGACAAGATCTCGTTGCTGCAGTGGGCCAACTTCGAGAAGCGGCTGAGCTTCTGCTCCACCTCGGCGGGGCCCGAGGCGCTGGCCGACGCGGTGGGCAAGGCCGAGGAAGAAATCGGTGGCGAGCCGCGGCGGCTGCACTACCTGAGCGTCCCCCCGGCGGCAGACCGCTCCCTGATCCAGCTGATCTCCGACGCCAAGCTGGTCGAGCGGTCTCGGGTCGTCATGGAGAAGCCGTTCGGCACCGACCTGGCCAGCGCCGTCGCGCTCAACGACATGCTGCACTCGGTCTTCGACGAGGAGCAGATCTTCCGCATCGACCACTTCCTCGGGAAGGAGGGGGTCCAGAACATTCTGGCCTTCCGTTTCGCCAACGGCCTCTTCGAGCCCATCTGGAACCGGGACCACATCGACCACATACAGATCGACGTGCCCGAGACACTCGGGGTCGACGACCGCGTCGCCTTCTACGAGGCGACCGGGGCCTTCAAGGACATGGTGGTCACCCACCTCTTCCAGATTCTGGGCTTCATGGCCATGGAGCCGCCCACGGACCTGTCCGCCGGCCCCATCAACGAGGAGAAGAACAAGGTCTTCCGCTCCATGCGCCTGCTCAACGTGACCGAGGTCGTGCGCGGGCAGTACGACGGCTACCGCGACATCCCTGGCGTGGCGGCGGACTCCGACGCCGAGACCTTCGTGGCACTGAAGGTCGAGATCGACAATTGGCGTTGGGCGGGCGTGCCCTTCTTCCTCCGCACGGGCAAGAAGCTCGGCGGCGGCGAGCGCATCATTTCGATCGCCTTCCGCGAGCCCCCCAAGTCGATGTTCCCCGACAACTCCGGCGTGGGCGCCCAGGGCCCCGACCACCTCACCTTCGACCTGGCCGACTCGTCGAAGCTGTCCCTGTCCTTCTACGGGAAGAAGCCGGGGCCGGGTATGAAGCTCGAGAAGCTGAGCCTGCAGTTCGCCCTGCACGAGACGGGGCAGGACGCCGACGTGCTCGAGGCCTACGAGCGGCTCATCCACGACGCCATGATCGGCGACCACACCCTGTTCAACACGGCCGAGGGTATTGAGCGACTGTGGGAGGTGTCGACGCCGTTGCTGGAGAACCCGCCGCCGGTGCAGCCTTACGCCCAGGGGACCTGGGGCCCGCCGTCGATCAACGAGCTGATTGCGCCCCGGACCTGGCGGCTGCCGTTCGAGCGCCGCTGGCGGGGGAACCCCGCCGGCTGAGTCAGGGCTGGCGGCCCGTGTAGGCCACCAGCTGGTCCATCGGGTCGGCGCCGGGAGCCAGCACCAACTCCTCGCCGAAGGTGTTGCCGTCGCGCAGGGCAGGTTGGATCAGCCCGTCCTTGGCCAGGCCCAGCACGTAGGTGCTCAGCCCGTCGTTGGGCGGCAGCTCCTGACCGGTGGCCCGGGCGAAGTCCCAGGCGTGGATGAGCAACTCCATGGACAGGATCCGTGAGGCGACCTCGGCGGGGATCTCCCCGTGCCCGAGCGTGACCATCCCTTCAATGCCGTGGCGGCGCCACCCCTCGAGCACGGGCTGGGCCAGGTCGGCGATGCGCACCTCGCGCTCGGCCTCCTCGTCGGGCGTCACCGACACACCGACGCAGCCACCGAGGCCGACCAGCGAGCCGGCCAGATGCTCGGTCAACTGGTCGACGTCGTACTTGGCGCACGGCGTCTGGGCCTTGCCGTCGCCGGGTCCCATGCGGCGCAGCACGTAGCTGCACGTTGCCAGCGAGGCCTCGGCTGCGCTGAGCTGGTCCCAGGCGTCGGCGTCCCGGACGATCCACGGCTCCAGGCCGGCATCGCCCTCGCGCCCCGCCAGGGCCAGACGCTCCATGAAGTGGTCCCATCCCTCATGGTGGCGCTCTTCGAGCTCGGGCGTCAGGCCCTCGTGGACGAGGCGCACCGTTGTCCCACCCTCCGCCGGCTCGAGCGTGATGGTGACGGTCGAGGTCCCGGGCGGGTGCCCCTCGTCGCCTTCCCAACCCCACGTGTAGACGAGCCGCTTGCCCGGCTCGACCTCGACGAAGGTGCCCCCGGCATTGGCGCCGGGCACAACGGTCCAGCGGAACTCACCCCCGGCCCGGAGGTCGACCCGCCCGGCCACCACCTGCCAGCGGCGGAGCCGCTCGGGTTCGGTCACGAGGGCGAACGTCTCGTCGGCGTCGAGCGGGACGAGGACCGACTTCTCAATCGTCATGCTGATTTCCTTTCTTCGGGGGCTCGGCAACAACGAGTTGCTCGAGTTCGGACGTCCAGAACGAATCGAGGATGCTGCGCAGCGCCGCCATGCCGTCGGGATCGAGCCGGTAGCGGCGGAACCGGCCGTCCCGCCGGACCTCCACCAGGCCGGCTGCGGCGAGCACGCCCAGGTGCTGCGAAATGGCGGGGCGGGTGACCGAGAACTGCGCGGCCAGTTCGGTGACGGTCTGCTCTCCCCCGCGCAGCAACTCGAGAATCCGGCGCCGGTTGGGCTCGGCCAGCACGGCCAGTAGGTCTGGGGCCGCCTTGTCCGTCTCGCTCACCGCCCATCATGTTAGTCAAGACTAACGCGTTATGTGCGCCCGTCAAGAGCCGTGATCTGGTGGAGCGGGAGCGGCCAGGTGGCAGGCGGGCGACGCCGCCTCAGCAGGCGGCCGATGCAGGTCAGTTCAGGGTGTGCCCGTTCGACCGTGGCAGCTCCGTCACGGTCACCCCGGAGAGATCGACGGGGTCAATGGGCTGGAACTCGGCGCCGGGCCGGACCATCGGTCGGCCGCGCGTGTCGAGCACCGTCGTGGACGTGAGGGAGTCCCAGGGTGCACGTCGGGGCTGGCTGAACAAGCCGTCCGGGGGCGAGGCGCCGAAGGCGAAACAGAGCAGGACGATGGCGCCGATGATCACGGTCGGGACGACCAACACCGTGCAGCACACGCCACTGCGGAGGAACGACCGCCCGAGGCCGATCGGCTGCGCGTCGGCCCGCGTGACCACGCGCAGCCCGAGGAGCCGGTAACTCGGCGTGCGGCTGTGACGCCATTCGAAGACGCTCCAGACCAGGTAGCCGACGACCAGGGTCGCGACGAGGAGGAGCGCGGTCAGGCCCAACGCCCCGATGCGCCGCCCGAGGCTCGCTGCCGGTTCCTTACGGACCACACCCACGACGGTACCGGTCGGATGGGCCCGGTCGCCCACAGACGCAAACGGTGGTCGTCGGGCGATTGCGGGCCCGCCTCCGCGCTAGCCGAGCGAGGCCGGGTTGACCCCGATCCCGCCCGCTTCGCTGCTGGCGTACGCGGCGAGCGCGAAGCGGAGGATGTCGGCCGCCTCCTCCCCGCTCCACAACATGGGGCCCTCACCTGTCCGGAGATAGCGCAACCAGTGCAGGCCCGAGTCGCGGAAACTGCTGGCCCAATCGTCGTCGAGCGCGTGGTACGAGCGCATTTCGCCGTCGACGTAGACCTCGAGGCTCGGCTGCTGAATGCCGCGGCCCGTGCAGCGGTTGACCCGGGCGTACCCCTTCCAGCCGGTGACCTCCCAGCGCTCGTCGTTGGTGTAGTAGTCGGAGCGGAGGTACATGTCCGTCGCCAGCGTGATGTCCCACACCCCGCGTACGCCGTTCTCGTGCTCCCACACCATGGTCGCCGGCGCGTCGAGGGTGATGCCGGGTACCACCTCGGTGCCTCCCAACCAGGCCCGTACCTCTTTGATCGGCCCGAACAGCCAGTGCGCGGTGGCCATTTTGTGCCACCCGTCGTCGAAGACCAGGATCCCCCGCCCCTCCTTCATCTGCCGGAATTGCCACTCGAAGCTGTTGGCCGGGACATCCCAGCCACCACGGCCGCTCGCCACCATCTTCATGTGGTAGCCGCTGACGCTGCCGATTGCGCCTGACTCCACCACCTCCTTCAGCTTCACGAGTGGCTCGTAGAACACGTAGTTCTCCATGACCCGCAGCAAGCGGTCGTTGGCGGCGGCGGCATTGAGCATCCGCCGGGCGCCGTCCAGGTCGTTGCACATCGGCTTCTGCAGGTTGACGTGCCAGCCGTAGCCGAGGAGCTCGGCCACCGCCTCGTCGTGGAGCGGGGTCGGCAGCAGGACCTCGACGGCGTCGACCTCCAGGCCGCTCTCCGCCAGCTCGGCTGCCGACGCGAACGTCTTGGCCCCGGGCCAATCAGCGGCCCGCTCGTCCCGGCGCTCCGGGAGCGGATCGACCAGCGCCACGACCTCGACGTCGGGATTGTCGCGGTACGCCCGCACGTTCAGGTCATAAATGCGGCCGAGGCCGATGAAGGCGGCACGCACCGGCCGGTCGTACGGCGTGAAGCTCATGGGACTGCACCTCGTATCGAATCGGCGTCAGGAGCCGCACATTGTGGCGCGGATCGGTTCGGCACGCCGGGTTGCAGGCGTGCGCGGCACCCACTGCTCAGGAGCCTGTCGACTGTTGGGGGGCGATCGCCTGGGCTAAAGTCACACACGTGCCAGCGGTTGCGGTCCTCGAGGCCGTCCTGATCGGGCTGGTCACCTCCCAGATCTCCTTCGTCGTCACGACGGTGTATCTGCACCGGGCCATGGCCCACAAGGCGATCACCCTGCGGCCGCCCGTGGCGTTCGCCTGCCGGTTCATCATCTGGATGTCGACGGGGACCCGCCCGCGGCAGTGGGTGGCGGTGCACCGCAAGCACCACGCCCACACGGACAAGGAAGGCGATCCGCACTCGCCGGTGATCTTCGGCTACTCGCTGGTCCAGTTCGGCAACGCCGTGCTCTACCGCAGGGTCTCCAAGAACGCCGAGCAGGTGGACCGCTACGCCAAGGATCTGCCCGAGGACCGTTGGGACAAGGTGCTCTTCAACCACGCCCTCCTGGGTCTCGCCCTCGGGGTCGCGCTGCTCATCGCCGTCTTCGGATGGCAGATCGCGCTCATTGCGGCGGCTGTCCACGCCTCCATCTACCTGCTGGGCGGCGGGGCCATCAACGGCATCGGACACAAGTGGGGCAAGCGGCCGCACGACAACCTCGCCACCAACAACCAGTGGTTGGCCTGGCTCGTCGCCGGCGAGGGGCTCCACAACAACCACCACGCCCTGACGACCTCAAGCCGGATGTCGATGGCCAAGGGTGAGATCGACCCCGGATGGTGGGCCATTTGGCTCCTGGTCAAGCTCCACTGGGCGACGTTGCGGCACGAGAAGCTGGCCGTCAAGCCGAGCCGGGCCTGACTTCCTCGCTCGGAGAGCCCGCACCGGGCGCGTCGGGCAAGCTGGTGCCATGGCTCAGGAGCCACTGCACCCCCAGACGGACGACCCGGCCGACCCCGCGGCAATGCGACCCCGATGCGCAGGACGCCGCCGATCAACGCGAGCTGGTCGACTATGCCCTCAGCCTGGGCGCCAGTCCGGAAGAGGTGGCCCAGGCGGGCAACCTCGGGGAGCTGGCCCTCGACCTGACCCTGCGCCCGCGCGGACCCCTCCCCTTGCGCGAGGTGGCAGCATCGGCGGGCATCGATTGGCCGACGACGCTGCGCCTCATGACTGCGGCCGGGCTCCCGACGGACCCGGACTTCCCCGTCACGGCAGACGAGGCGGCCAGCATCCGGCTGTTCGCCGGGGCGCACAGCAACCTGCTCGGCGACGAGGCCACGCTGCAGCTGGCGCGGGTCACCGGCAACGCCATGGCGCGGCTGGCCGAAACCCTGGTCGGCGTCTTCCGCCTGCAGGTCGAGCTGCCGCGCCGGGCGGCCGGTCACGCCTACTTCGACGTCGTCAAGGAGTACGCCGAGCTCACCGAAACCCTGCTGCCGAACTTCGTGTCGACGCTCGACGCCGTACTCCGTCGCCAGATCGTCGCCGTGGCGGAGCGGATGTGGAGCACGGATCCGGAGCGCTCTGTCGTGACGGTGCAACGAACCGTGGGCTTCGTCGACCTGGTGGGGTACACGACGGCGGCTGCGTCGCTGTCGCTACGCGAGCTCACCCACGTCCTCGTCGAGTTCGACGAGCGAACCTCCGAGATCGTCGCCCGGGGCGACGGGCAGATCGTCAAGACCATCGGCGACGAGGCGATGTTCGTCACCGAGGACGCCGGGAACGCGTGCCGGATCGCACTGGGTCTGATCGACGCCGCCGGCGGGACGCTGCCGCCGGTGAGGGTCGGGCTGGCCACCGGCGAGATGGCCTCGGTGTTCGGCGACCTCTACGGCCCCGACGTCAACCTGGCGGCGCGCCTGGTCGGTGCGGCCGAGCCCTCGACGGCCGTGGTCTCAGAACGGGTACGCGCCGCCGCCGGAGGTTTCGGCTTCGTGGCACTGCCACCGCTCGCGTTGAAGGGCTTCGCGGAACCGACGACGGCGTTCAGGCTGGAACGCACGGCACCGTGACGAGGAGGGCCGCTCTGCTGGCGACCGCCGTCCTGGCCCTCGTCCTCATGGGGTGGGGCGCCTCGCACACTCCGATCGGTCAGGGTCGAACCGCCGTGCCACCACCGGCCGTACTCCCGGTGCGCATGGTGGTCCTCAACCCGGCGAGCGGCGCAGTGATCTGGAGCAGCATCGCCCTGCCGACGCACGTGGTTCTCGACCCCGCCACCGGGAACGAAGTCACGGCAGGGCCTTCCACTTCTGCACCGTGACCCAACAGACACCGGCCGCCGGCGCCGGGGGTGGCCCACGCTTGCATTGGGTGGTGGCCGGGTGGTTGTCGTGCACCTCGACCACCTGGTACTGCGTCGGACCCGAGAACTTCTCGGGCCCGTAGCTGAGAACAGGTGCGTAGCCGCCCGGGAAGTTCGTGATGTGCGACATCGCCTCGACGAAGGTGCGGCGATTGAGGTCCTTGCCGGCCATGGTGGCGGCCTTGGCGAACAGGCGGATCTCCTGGCACCAACCCTGCACCGGCCCCTGCTCTTCGATGTCATCGTTGATGTTGCCCTTGGGCGTCTGCGGGTAGGCCTTGTGCCACACCGTCCAACAGCTCCGCACCCCAGGGTCGTAGCCACCTTGCGACTCGGGGATGGGCAGGTCGATGCCACCGAGCGTCTCGGCCGTCACACCCTCCTGGCCGTTGAGCGCCTTCTCGTAGGGAATGGGGATCAGCCCGAGCGCCACCTCAATCTCGGACTGGTAGTCACTGAGGAGGAGCTTGGGGTAGTAGTCCTGCGACGTCTCGGACCCGATGTAGGGGGTGAAGGCGTTCTCCGGCAGGAGCGGAATGACCGATTGGACGCCGGCCGCCTTGAGCCGTTCGACGGCCAGCGTGGCATCGGAGTCGGTCGTGGCCGTCTCCCCCACGTCCGCGGTGATCGTCACGACCTGGGGGTCGACACCGATCTTCTTCAGGTCGGGCAGGAGGTACGCGTGCAGCGCGTCCTGGTCGCTCTCTTCGTCGGAGACCACGACGCCCACCTTGGTGCCGTGACCGAGCCGGCCAGAACTGAGGCCCCAGTTCACGGTGGCGGCCAGGATCGGGGCGTCGTCGGCGCCCGTCCACCACAGGTAGGGCGCGCCCAAATCCGTCCAGTTCGTCGTGGTCGACCACTGGGAGAGCATGGGCGTGTGGCCCTCCCGCGTGATGCAGAGCTGGTTGACCCCCTCGAAGGTGCCGAGGCCGTCGAGGACGGCGAACACGGGCGGGCTGCCCTGCGTCCACTGCTTGCACAGCGACCGCTGCTCATCGGGGTTCGTCGGGTCGAAGCCCACGATCATCGGATTGATCTTCCGGCCGTTGATGCCACCGGCGTCGTTGATCTGGTCGACGAAGAGATGGATGGCCTTGGTCTGCTCGCCGTATTCGGCGTCGGACTCAATCTCGAACTGGCCCTCAATACTGCTGAACGAGATGACCGGGAACACCACGTTGATCGCTCCGGCCGAGACGCCCCGCGTGCTCGTACTGGCCTGGTCGACCGGCGTGGTCGCGCCCGCCGGTGCCGCCAGGCCCAGGGCTGCCGCGCTCGCCACAACGACGAGCGCTCCCAGCGCCCCGGACAGCCGTGTCCCTCCCCATTTTCCCCACACTCGCATCGCCAACCCCCGAGCGCACCGTGACGAGCAGCGCGCGCCAGAGGCTATCGCCGCCCGTGCGGCGATGAGCGGCAGACCCGGTGTCAGTCGAAGCGCGCCTCACGCCGACGCAGGACGGCGCACAGGGTTTCGTTGTAGGGCGCCTCGAAGCCGAGCTCACGGCTCAGCGTGACCACCTGCCCGTTGATCACGTCGACCTCCGAGCGCCGGCCGGCGAGGTGGTCCAGGCGCATGGACGGGCTGGAGTTCGGGATGGTCGCGGCGAAATCGGTCACGTAGCGCAGCGGGTCGTCGAAGGGGAACTGCACGCCCTTGGCCAGACCGAGCCGGTAGGCCTCGGCGGTGCAGCCGAGCGCCACCCGCCACGACTCGGGATTCGCCATCAGGTCGCCGATCGTGACGTCGAAGACGGCACACGGCGCGCTCAGAGTGACGTTGCAGAGGAACTTCTCCCAGATCATGCGGTGCACGTCGGCAAAGGCCTCGACGTTGAAGCCGGCCTCGCGCCACGCCTGCGCAATGCCCTGCACGCGCTCGGTCAGGCCGCCGTTCATTTCCCCGATGCGGATCAGCCGCATGCCTTCGTGGTGCACGCGTCCCGGCTCGGGGATGGAAGACCCGAAGCCCTCGGCGATGCCGATGACGATGTGCCGTTCGGGAACCCGCCGGGCCACACGCTCGCCGGCGCCGAGCCCGTTCTGGAAGGCCATGACCACGTCGTCGGGCCGCAGCAGGGGCGCCACGGCCGCGGCGGCGGCGTCGACGTCAGCCGCCTTGGTGGCGATGACCCAGGCGTCACAGGGCCCGGCGTCGGCGGGCGCATGCCCGACGTGGAGATTGTCGACGACGAAGCTGCCGCTGGCTCCCGACACGGCCAGGCCGGAGCCGGCGATGGCGCCGACGTGCTCCTTCCAGGTGTCGATGGCCCAGACCTCGTGTCCCGCCTTGCCGAGGTGGCCGGCGTACACCGACCCCATCGCCCCCGTTCCGACAATCGCGATCTTCATTCCGTCCCTTTTCCCTACGCCGCAGGTCACGGGAACCCGGTTGCATCGCAGGCTCCGGCGGCCGGCCCGAGATCCTACGGGACGGGCGGGAAGCGCTCGACGTGGGACGACGAAGCCGAGGCCACCTGCGTGGCGAGCTCAGGCGAAGTAGTGGCCCTCGTCGAGGTCCGCCAGCAGGCCAGGCTCCACCGGCTCCCAGCCCAGACGCTTGCGCGTCAGGGCGTTCGAGGTCGGATTGTCGGCCTGCACCAGGCCGCCGAGGAACCCGAAGTGCGCAGCCGCCTCTTCGGGCGCGACGCTGCGGACCGGCACGTCCAGGTGACGGCCGATGACCTCGGCGATCTCACGGAAGGGGACGCCTTCGTCCCCGACGCCGTGCCAGCGGGTGCCCGCCGGCGCCCCTTCGACCACCAGCCGGAAGAGCCGGGCCGCGTCCAGGCGGTGCACCCCGGGCCAGCGGTTGGCCCCGTCGCCCACGAAGCCCGAAAAACCCTTCTCGCGTGCGATCCCGATCAGGATCGGCACGAAACCGTGGTCGCCCACCCCGTGCACCGAGGGCGACAGCCGGACAGCTGCAGAGCGGACGCCCTTCTCCGCCAGGGCGATGGCGGTGTTCTCCGACGTCACGCGGGGCATGACGTCGGAGTGAGACACGTCGTCCTCGGTCCCGAACGTCCCGGGCGCCAGGCCGACGTCGCCGAGCGCGAGGAGCAGGGTCCCCGTCGTGATCACGAACGGCTTGCCGGAGCCCGCCAGCGTCTCCCCGATCGCCTCAATGGACCGCAGATCGACTGCGGCCCCGATCGCCATGTCGGAGAAGTCGTGGACGTACCCGAGGTGGACGACACCGTCGGACCCGGCGGCACCGCGGCGCAGGCTGTCGAGATCCTCGAGGTCGCCTCGCAGCACCTCGGCGCCGGCGTCCGCCAAGGCGGCGGCAGAGGCGTCGGAGCGGGCGAGGCCCACGACCTCGTGCCCGGCACCGAGCAGTTCGGGAACGACGGCGGAGCCGATGAAGCCGGACCCACCGGTGACGAAGAGACGCATGGCAAACCTCCAGGTGATCGGCGCCCCCTGGCCCGACGGTCCGGGCGAGGAGGCGATGATGTCATTCGCTGTCATCACTGTACCACCAATGTCAGTCACTGTCATCAAGTAATCTCGACCGCATGGGCCGGTGGCAGCCAGACGCGCGCGGCCGGCTCGAGAAGGCGGCCATGGAGCTCTACGTCGAGCGGGGGTTCGACGAGACCACCGTGGCGGAAATCGCCCAGCGGGCCGGCCTCACCGAGCGCACGTTCTTCCGGCACTTCGCCGACAAGCGCGAGGTGCTCTTCGCCGGTGCGGCCATGTTGGAGGACCTCTTCGTCGGGGCGGTGGCCGACGCGCCGCCCCACCTGCCGCCGGTGGACGCGGCGATGGCGGGGGTCGTGGCGGGCGGGGCGCTGATACAGGAACGACGGGCGTTCGCCCGCCAGCGCTACGACATCATTGCCGCCAACGCGGAGCTGCAGGAGCGCGAGCTCATTAAGCTCGCTTCGCTCTCGGCGGCACTGGCCGGCGCGCTGCGCCGGCGCGGCGTCCCGGACCACGCCGCCAGCCTGGCGGCCGAAGTGGCGATCACGGTCTTCAGGGTCGCGTTCGAGCGCTGGGTCAGCGACCCTGTCCATCTCGACCTGCCCGAGCTCATGGGCGTCGTCACTCGACGAACTGCGCACCGTGACCGCCGACAGCGAGACGGGGCGACCGGCCGCCGCGACGTCCTGAAGGTGGCGGCCCGGACGACTCCGCGCCCTCAGGGGACGAGGAGGACGCGGCCGAAGGCCTGCCGACTCTCTATGTAGGCGTGCGCGCCGGCGGCATCGGACAGCGGGAAGACCCGGTCGATGACGACCTTCAATTCGCCGCGCCCGATGGCGTCGAGGTGGCGGGCGATCATGGCGCGCGGCCGGGCCGACAGCAGCAGCTCCGCCCCGAGGAAGTAGCCGGACAGCGTCTGGTTGTTGCCGCGCATGGTCGAGATGTCGAGGTGTTCGGCCGCCGTCCGCCCGGCGTCCCCCACCGTCACGCAGCGACCCCGATAGGCCAGGACGTTGATGCTCCCCTGCAGCGTGACCCCGCCGACCGAGTCCACCACCACGTCCACGCCGCGCCCGTCGGTCAGACGACGCGCCTCGGCGACGAAGTCATGCGTGACGTAGTTGATGCCCTCGTCCAGACCGAGCTCCCGCAACCGTTCCAGCCGGTCGTCGCTCGACGCCGTCGAGAAGACCCGCGCGCCGGCCCGCTTGGCCATCTGGATGGCTGCGATACCGACCCCGCCGGCCCCGGCATGGATGAGGACCGTCTCGCCCACCTGCAGGTGGCCGAACTCGAAGAGGCAGTCGTCGGCGGTGCCGAAGGGCACGGGCACGCAGGCGGCGTCGTCGGTGGAGACCGTCGCGGGAATCCTCCAGGCGAAGGCCTCCGGGGCCACCCTGCGCTCCGCGTGCGAGCCGTCGAGCCCCACCGTGACGGCGCGGTCCCCCACCGCGAAGCCCCGGACGTCGGCCCCGACCTCGATCACCGTGCCGGCACACTGGTAGCCGACCACGTGGGGCACCCGGGCCAGGTCCCCTCCCAGCCGGTTGAGGGTGTCCCCGCCCTCAATGCTGATCGCCTCGACGTCAATGAGGATGTCGCCCGGGCCAACCGCAGGATCGGGCACGTCCTCGTAACGGAAGACGTCGGGCGATCCGGTCTCGTAGTACACCGCTGCTTTCATGATCGGACATACTCCTTCATCCGGAAGCGACGCGTCCTTTGGGCGTACCACCTGGAGGCTGCCGGAGCGGGCGGCGATCTTCCCGCTGGCGTTCTTGAAGCGATCGCTGGCACTCGTCGCTCCAGAGTCGTGCCGTCCAGTGCCTGTTGGGGCCTCCGTGGCGGGTATCCGGAGCCCCGAGTCAGGCACCACACGCCCGGTACGGTCTGGTCCGAGCACGTTGAAGGGAATTCCATGAGTGACCAGTCCGGGCCCTTCGCCCTGGTGATCGGCGGCGGGTCCGGCATCGGCGCTGCGTTGGTCGACGCCTACCGGGCCCAGGGCATGACGGTGGTGAACTGGGACATTGAGGGCAAGCACGACGTCACCTGCGACGTGAGGGAACCCGATGCGATCGACGACGCGGTTGGTCTGACCCGGATGCGTTGGGGCATCCCGACCGCGGTGACGGTCACGGCAGGGGTCGGCCACTCGGGTCTGCTGACCGAGGCCGAGCCCGACGAGTTCGACCACGTCATGCGCGTCAACGCGCGTGGTCCGTGGCTCTGCATGCGGGCCTGGGTCGGTGCCATGCAGGAGCAGCAGGTCGCCGGCTCGTTCGTCGCCGTCTCGAGCATCAGCGCGCGCCTGGTCGACCGCACCATGGGGATCTACTGCGCGTCCAAAGCCGCCCTGTCCATGCTGGTGCAGGTGGCGGCGGCCGAATGGGGCCAGTTCGGCATCAGGGTCAACGCCATCGCTCCGGGCGTGACGCGCACGCCCATGCTCGGACGAGGCCCGGCGCTGACCGTCGAGGGCTCACCGTGGTTGGCCGGTGTGGCCGAGCGCACGGTACTGGGACGGCTCGGCGAACCCGAGGACATCGCCCAGTCGATCATCGCCTTGCACACCATGGAGTGGGTCACGGGTCAGATGCTCGAGTCCGACGGCGGGTTGTCGCTGCAGAGTCCGATCATCCCTTGAGTTGCTGGCACAATCAGCGGTGTGAACGAGGTCGTTCGTCCCGGTGATCGCGTCTTCGTGCCGTGCGAGGGTGGTCCCTGTCTCAGCCGACTGGAGTACTTTCCGCCGAAACTCGAGATCGAGGAACGCGGAGGCACCTACGTCCTCGTCGACGAGGGTCAGCTGCCTGACTGGCGTTACCTGTTTGTGCCGACCGCCTACCGATCAGTGCCGTTGATGGCCGCTTTCTCGCGCTCGCACACCGAAGGCTCACTGGTCTCCGAGTGCGGGCCGACGTCGACCTTCTCCATGCGGCCTCTCAGCGCCCGCTGAATCGGCCGGCCAGCGCCGTCAGCCTCGCCACGTACGCCGGCCAGTCGTAACCATCGGGAATGTTCGTGCTCGCGGGCTGACAGCCGATCGCCGCGTCGAACTGCTCGCGCAAAATGTCAGCTTGGCCCGCGTGGCGGGCGAGGTCATAGGAAACGTGGGCGATGATCCTTTGCAGGGTGACGTCGGACCGCTCTGCCGGCCACCAAGGCACGCGGCCCAGCGCCTCGAGCGGAAGCTCGTTGATGGTCGCGTCGGCGAAGACCCAGACCCGACGGGCGAGGTCGATCAAGTCGTCCATGGTCTCGTCCGCTGTGGCGTACCAGTCGGCCTGCCGGTCTTGCTCCAGGACCTTGTCCGGGACAAGCTCGTGCGGGGTCGGGAACTCCCTGCCGAAGGTCACTCCGAAATAGCCGACCTCCACGTTCAGGCAGTGCTTGAGTATCCCCAGGAGATTGTTGCCGCTCAGCGTACGAGGGAGTCGTGCCTCGTACTCGCTCAGCCCGTCGAGCTTCCACACCAGGGCGTCGCGAGCGGCCTGGAGATAGCGGTGCAGCGTGGTCTTGGGGTCCTCCGCGTCGGCCATACGATCAGTCTGACACCGGACCTCCCGCGAGTCGCCGTGCAGGCACCACCGGCCGCGGCACGGTGGAACGTTCGTCCTTCGACTCGAGTTCGAGCCCCGGCGTAGGCTGCGCCGAAGCTCGCAGGTGGAGTACGGACCCGCGACGGAGGACGGAGGTTTCCTCAGATGCTCCTCGACTGGCCGGCCCTCGCGGACAAGTACGCCGTCAGGCTCACCGGGGTCATCCATTGTGGGGCCCGGACCGGTGAGGAGCGCGATGACTACGCGGCTCTCGGCTGTTCCAACGTGTGGTGGGTCGAGGGCAACCCTGGCGTCATCCCTCGCCTTCGGGAGAACGTCGAGCCGCTGGGCCACCACGTCATCCAAGCGCTCCTCTACGACTCCGATGATGCGACGATCGCCTTCCACGTGACGAACAACGAAGGGATGTCGTCTTCCATTTTGGAATTCGGCACGCATCCGACGTTCTCACCGCAGACCGTTTTCGAGAAACACCTGGATCTGCCGACCAGCAAACTCGACACTCTCGTGAGCCGGTACGGCATCACCGATATCAACTTCCTGTCCATGGACCTTCAGGGAGCCGAAGCTCATTGCCTGCGGGGCGCCACCGACCTGCTTCCCCACCTCGACTACGTCATGAGCGAAATCAACAAGGAAGAGGTCTACGAGGGATGCGCCAAGGTCTGGGAACTCGACGAGTTCCTGCGCGACTTCGAGAGGGTGGAGACCTTCTGGGTGGACGATCAGGGCTGGGGGGACGGCTTCTACGTCAGGCGCACGCTTTTGTAGCCCGGGTCAGTCGGTCGAACCGCCCTGCACGCGCAACCCGTCGCACACGATGGTGAGCAGATCGCAGGCCGGCGCCGCTCCAGATGGGCTGTGGCCTGGCAGGTCGCCCCGACCAGCGAGAGCACCGCCGTCCGGCTTCACGTCCGGCCGCACGGCGCCGACGGCCTGCGCCCGCTCCAACAGCACCCCGATGGCGTCGCGCAGGCCTCCTTCACCGACTGACGGAGGCCTCCTCGAACTCCAGTCCGGCGCCCATGACGGCGACCATGAGGTCACGCTTGGCCGCGCCTTCCTCGACCAAGTGCTCCAGGAAGTCGAAGAACGCGGCCTTCGGGTCATCGGCGTCCGCCAGCGCCTGCGCGTCGACCGTCAGCGCCGACAGCCGGTCGAGCAACACGGCCTCGCAGAGCTTCTCCTTGGTCGGAAAATGGCGGTAGAGCGTGCCCACGCCCACGCCCGCCTTCTCGGCGATCAAGTCGACCGGGACCTCGATCCCCTCGACGGCGAAGACGTTCTCGGCGGCTTCGAGAATCCGGGCCCGGTTGCGCTGTGCGTCAGCCCGCAGGGGTCGTGGCGCGACGGCCGGCCCGTCACAGCCCGGTCCTACTTTTTCAGCTCGGTCCACAGAAATCTCTCCTCCCCCCGTTGACAAACGGAACTCAGGTTCCGTATAGTCTAAGTGGAACCAGAACTCCGATTCCGATTGTAAGCCATCTCAGCCGAGAAAACTAGACCCTTCCAGGTCAGGGCGGCGGGAGCGCAAGCCGGAACGGACCTCGTTGGACACGGAGACCATCATGACCACGACTCTCGACACCCCGGACCAGGCCCTCGGACCCGAATCCGGGGCTGATCTCGACCCCAAGCGCTTCCGGGCCCTGGCGATTATTGCCGTGGCCCAGCTCATGGTGGTGCTCGACGCCTCGGTGGTGATCATCGCCCTGCCGTCGGCCCAGCGCGCCCTGCACATCTCGACAGCCAACCGCCAGTGGATGCTGACGGCCTACACCCTTTCCTTCGCCGGCCTGCTCCTACTCGGCGGCCGGATCGCCGACTACTTCGGGCGCAAGCGGATGTTCGTCATCAGCCTGGTCGGCTTCGCGGCGGCCTCCGCCCTGGGCGGCCTGGCCGAGAACTCGGCCATGCTCTTCAGCGCCCGGGCCCTGCAGGGCGCGTTCGCCGCGATCATGGCGCCCGCCGCCCTGTCGCTGCTCACCGTGGCCTTCACCGAGCCGAAGGAGCGGGCCCGTGCCTTCGCCGTCTACGGCGGCATCGCCGGCGGTGGCGCCGCCATCGGCCTCATCCTGGGTGGTTTCCTGACCGAGTTCGCCTCGTGGCGCTGGACCCTTCTGATCAACGTGCCGATCGCCATCGTGGCGGCCGTGGCGGCCTTCCGCTACATCACCGAGAGCCGGGCCTCGTCCAACCACGGGTACGACATCCCCGGGGCGGTGACCGTGACGGGTGGCCTGCTCGCACTGGTCTACGGCTTCACCAAGGCCGGCACAGACGGTTGGAGCTCATCGATCACCGTCAGCCTGTTCGCCGCAGCCGCTGTGCTCCTGGTGGCCTTCGTGCTCATTGAGCAGCGCGTGCAGCACCCACTGCTCCCCCTCCGGGTCGTGCTCGACCGAAACCGTGGCGGGTCCTTCCTGGCCTCGCTGCTGGTGGGAACGGCGCTTCTCGGGACCTTCCTGTCACTGACGTATTACTTCCAGGGGACGCTGCACTACTCGGCCCTCAAGTCTGGGTTCGCCTTCGTGCCGTTCTCGGTCGGCATCATCACCGGCGCCACGCTGGCCAGCCGCCTGCTGCCCCGCTTCGGGCCACGGATCGTCATGACCGGCGGGCTCCTCCTCGGCATGGGCGGATTGTTCCTCTTCAGCACGTTGAGCGTGAGCTCCTCGTACCTGACCGTCGTGCTCCCGGCCGAGGTGATCGTGAGCCTCGGCATGGGCCTGTCGTTCGTCGCCATGAGCAGTACGGCCCTGATCGGCGTGAGCCCGCAGGACGCCGGAGTGGCCAGTGCCCTGGTCAACGCGACGCAGCAGACCGGCGGCACCATGGGGGCGGCGCTGATCAATACGATCGCCACCAGCGCCACGGTGTCCTACGTCGCCGCCCACGGAAAGTCGGTGGCCTCACTCACGGCCGGCTCCATCCACGGTTACACGACGGCCTTCACCTTCAGTGCCATTGTGCTGGCGGTGGCCGGCGTGAGCGCCTTCGCCCTCATCCGGCGGGGTCGGCCTGACGCGGCTGACATCGTCACGGGCGAGGAGCAGGCGCTGGTCCTCGCTCCCGTTTGATCGACGCGAACCACTCCGGCTGGGCGCACCGCTCCCGGTGCCCCGGCTCGGGTGGGGCCTACTCGCCGATGATCTCGATGGCGTACTCGGGGCAGTTGGCCACGGCGAGCCGGGCCTTCTCCTGGAGTTCGGGCGGGATCTCGTCCAAGAGGACCGAGGCCTGCCCGTAGTCGTCGACGTCGAAGATTTCGGGCGCGAGGCCGTAACAGCGGGCGTGGCCTTGGCACTTCTCGGAGTCGACTCGGATCTTCATGGGAATACCACCGGCAGAATACGCGGTCCACGGACCTGTCCGCCTGCCCAGGTGGTGTCGCGTCCCTCGGCCAGTTCGAATTCGGGGATGCGAGCCATCCACTCCTCCAGTGCGACCTGCAATTCCATGCGGGCGAGATTCGACCCGGCGCAGCGGTGGATGCCCGAGCCGAAGGCCACGTGGCGGTTGTGGGCCCGGTCGAGCTGTACCTCGTCCGGCTGGTCGAACGCCTCGGGGTCACGGTTGGCCGCCGGGAAATTCATCAGGACCTTGTCCCCCGCCTTCATGGGGCAGCCGCGGTAGTCAATGTCCTCGGTCACCTCGCGTGCCATCGTGACCGGTGCGTAGGCCCGGAGGAGCTCCTCGACGGCGGTGGGCATCAGCTCGGGCTCGGCAGCCAGGCGCTTGCGGTCGTCAGGGTGCGCGGCCAAGTGCCAGAGCGAGGAGCCGATGGCGCTCCACGTCGTGTCGACGCCGGCAATGAGCACGAGCGCGGCCATGCCGAGCACGATGCCGTCATCGACCGGTTGCCCGTCGACCTCGGTCGTGAGTAACTCGCTCAGGAGATCATCGCCGGGATGCCGGCGCCGGTCCTCCAATTGCCCCAGGAAGTAATTGAGAAGTCCCTCGGCCCCGCGTTGGCGTCGCTCGGGATCGTCGGCGAACTCCAGGACGTCGCGCACCCAGCCGGTGAACGTGTCGGACAGGTCGGTCGAGACACCCAGAATCCTGGCGATGACCCGGACCGGGATCTGCTGCGCGTAGTCGGCGGCGGCATCGGCGTGGCCCGCTCCGGCGAACTGGTCCAGCAGCCCGCGGCAGAGCTCGCGGGTCAGCGGCACGTAGCTGTCCACCCGCTTATGCGAGAACCAGGGCAGCAACAGGCGTCGCGTCCAGGTGTGCAGGGGCGGATCGGCGGATATGGGCGGCAAGCCGTACTCGAGGTTGGGACCGTCGAAGTCGGCGTTGGGATCCTCGTCCTCGTCGCCGGGGATCACCGCCACCTTGAGCGAGCTGAAGTGCGCGATGTCGTGCGCAATGTCGGTGACGTCGTCGTAGCGCGTCGGCAACCAGCTGCTCTTACGGCGGTTTGTGTGCGCGATGGGGCAGCTCTGACGAAGGTCGTCCCAAATGCTGAACGGATCGCTGACGTAGCGCGGGTCGAGCACGTCGAAGTCGGTCGCCCAGTCCTGTACGGGCGCAGTGTGTGGCATGGGGCCCCCTTGCTGCCATCTCAGGTCACCCTGACGCCTGCACCCTATCGCTGACGCCACCGGCCAGCGCTCGCGCATTCTGACCGCGTTCTCAGGAGCCCCGCAGTGCATCCACACGAGGGCGGCGCAGGTCTTCTGGCACGGCAGATCGCCAGGTGTACGCAGAGGAGCGCAGACGACATGGACGACATGAAGGCGCAGACATCCACCGGACATGAGGGCGGACTGCCCCGGCCGCACCGGGGCTCGCGCTGGCGCTGGTCGCGGCCGCGCCAGGCGATGGCCGCGGGAGGCGTCCTGGCCGCCGTTCTGGGCCTCGGTGTGGCCACAGGCGCCGGTGCCGGCGCGGCCACCCCGACGTCGGGCAACTCGGGCGCCGCCGCCCACGGGGCCCCGCCGGGCGGCATGGCCCGGCCCACCGTCTCCGGCAGGATCACCGCGCTGAGTGGGGACGACATCACGGTCGAGACGAACGCCCAGACCACAGTCACGGTCGTCTACTCGTCGAGCACGACGTTCAAGACCAACCCGGCGCCGAGTGGCGGCACCGCCTCCAGCGCATCGGCACTGAAGGTCGGCGACTTCATCGGCGTCACCGGAACGAAGAACGAGCGACGGCTCCGTGACGGCAACCACGGTCATGATCGGCCGGCCGCCTCAGATGGGCAACGGCAGCAAAGGTGGCAGGAGTGGACCAGGCGGCGCAACCAAGGGCGGCAGGCCACCATCGGGTGCCCCACCTCGTGCGTGACCACCTGCCCGCCGCGCAGTGCCGGCGGTCGGGCGCTGCCCGAAGGATTCGACGGCGGCGGTCGGCGCATCCACCTCGTCCCGCCCGGGCGCGTCCGCAAGTACGAAAACCCCGTCCTCGCCTGCGCGGCGGGCCCGCGTCGCACTCATGACGCGAAATGGGCCATGGTGCTCGCTCCAGGTGAACGACGTGTGTGAGCGCGGGCGCGACCGGCTCCCCCACTTTCAGACCCCGCGAAAGGAAGGGACGCGCCGTTCCGCCGCGGCGCGTACGCCCTCTGCGAAGTCCGCGCTGTCGCGCAGCCGGGTTTGCTCGGCGCATTCGTGCTCCATGGCCAGCCTGGCCTGCTCGACCAGACCGGCTCGCAGCGTGGCCCGGATGGCCCGCACGGCGAGTGGCCCCGCTGCAGCGAGCTCGTCGGCGAAGGCGAGGGCCTCCGCCCTCAGGTCGTCCTCGTCGGCGAGGCGATCACACAGGCCGAGCGCCAACGCCTGCTCACCGCCGACACGTCGTCCGGTCAGCAGGAGGTCCGTCGCGGCCTGGCGGCCGACCGCGGCCGGCAGTGTCACGGTCAGCGCAAAGCCGTGGTGGAAGCCCAGCCGCGCGAAATTGGCGCTGAAGCGGCTCCGCGGTGTGGCCACCCGGAAGTCGGCCGAGAGCGCCAACCCGCAGCCACCACCGATGGCCGCCCCCTGCACCGCGGCCACCACGGGTAACGGGGCCGAGAAGAGCCGCAACGCAGCGTCGTACAACGCCGCGATGTCCTGGCCGGCGTTGCCGGCGAAGTCCAGGCCGGCGCAAAAGTGCCGACCCTCCGAAGCCAGCACGATCGCCCGGCACCACCCCGAGCCGTCAAGTTCCTCGTAGACCGTGGCAATGCTCTCAATGAGCCCGGTGTCGAAGTAGTTGTTGGGCGGCCGGCGCAGACTGACGACCCCGACGTGCTCGCCGTGCTGCTCCATTGTCACGTCGGACTCGCTCATGGCGCCGGCTCCTCCAGCCCGATGTCCTGCAGGCTGCGCCAGTAGATCAGCGCGTCTTCGCCGTCAACGGCTTTGGGGACCCGTCCCAGCTCTTCGAAGCCCAGCTGGCGGTACATGCCACGGGCAGGGTTGGACTCGAAGACCAGGTTGAACATCATGGCATCGAAGCCCAGAAGTCGCGCCTCGCGCAGCGAGTGCTCCACCAGAGACCGCCCCACGCCCGTGCCCCGGTACGGCGCCGACACGAAGTAGCCGGCGTTGGCGATGTGCGCGGCTCGGCCCACAAAGTTGGGCTTGATGTACGAAGCGCCGACCAGGTAGCCGCCGAAGCAGGCCACGAAGACGCCCGCCGAATGTCGAATCCAATACTCATCGAAGCTTTCGCGCGAGAGGGGCGCCCGCTGGGGGAAGCCCTCACCGGCGCCCACAATGTGACTGAACGCCGTGTACAGCTCGTCGTAGTCGTCGGTCGCCGCTTGGCGGATCTCAACGGGCACGCACCCACGGTACTGGTGCCCACTCGGGAATCGACTGATCGCACGGGGGCTGCAGTGCCCGGCCTCACGAGAATCCCGTACGAGGCGTTACGTGTTGGCGCCGAAGCCCGACGACCCGATACCCGGGCGCACCGCCTCAATGGGGTCGCGCAGATCATCGATGTAGCCCAACGCATAGGCCCCCCGGTCGTACCCCATCAGCCGCAGCAGGTCGGTCGGAAGTGTCTCGGCCACCTCGCGCGGCACGGAGAGGTACTGGTTCTCCTCCTGGCGCAGCCACGCCACGTTGTATGTGATGTTGAGCCCGATGCGGGTGGAGTCGGAGCGGTTCGCCCCTCCGCCGTGGTACACGCTGCCCGAGTAGAAGAGCACAGAGCCCCGGACCATGGTGGCCGGCTCCGTGTCGTCGGGACCGAAGGTAAGCCTGTCCTCTTGGAGGTTGCTGCCCACCACGACGCGGGTGGCGCCGTTCTCCTCGGTGAAGTCGGTCAGCGCCCAGATGGTGTTGCACTGGACCTCGTAGCCGGCGGGAAAAGGGAAGAAGTCGAAAGCCCACTGGTCCCGATGGATCGGCTGCGGCGTCTCTCCCGGTCCGATGGCAATGGCCTGGGTCAGGTGCAGCTGCATGTTGGTGGCGTGCCCCAGGAAGGTGCGGGCGGTCCCGAGCGCCAGCGGGTGCATGACGAGTTCTCTGGAGCTGGGCGACCGGGCGATCAGCGAGCCGGTGCGCCGGGTGCGGTCGCCGCTGAATTCGTCGGGCCCTGTCGGGGTGGCGTCGAGGTAGGGACTGAGCTCTGCCTCAATGCGCGCCAACAGCGCGTCGGGCGCCACTGCGTCGACGATGACCGCGCCGTCGCTCCCGACTGCGGCAGCCACCTCCTCGGGACCGGCGTCGGTGGTGAGGTGGGCGAGAGGCACGCCCCATCCTCCCCAACGCCTGGGGATGCAGCAACTCCTTCGACTCTCGGGCGATCCGCTCGTCTCGGGCCCGCCCGAGCCCGAGGCGGTCGCCTACGGGCCGGGGAAGACGCCGCGCAGCGTCTCGACGAGAGCGGCGTCGCCGGTGAAGACGGGAGTGTGCCCGGAGTCGAGACGCCCGTAGACCAGTCGGCTCAGGGCCTCGGCGGGCAATTGCAGGTCGGGTGACTGCCCGGGCTCGCCGGGACCCACCTCCACACCGTCGGGCGAGAGCCGCAGGGCGATGGCGCGCTCGGGGTCGGTTGTGCGGATGGCGATGGTGCGGTCCTGGCCATCAGGACGGCCGCTGAAACGGGCCATGAGCGAGAGGTTGTCGACCACCAGTGCGGCGGCTTCCTCGGGCAGGCGAGCGGAGCCGTCCAACACCACGGCGATGTCCCACGTGTGGAAGACGTGCTCGTTGAGGCGCAGGCCGAACATGTCGTTGAAGCCCAGGTTCATCGGACCCAGCGAGAAGGTCAAACCCGCCCGCTCGGTCTCGTCTATCGCCTCGAGCGCCCGCGTCAGCTCCTCGTCGGCCGCCAGGGCGTCGTCAGCCTGGGCCCGGGGCGACTTGGCGTTCCACTCGTCCCAGACCGACTGGTTGAAATCGTCCGGCGTGGCGGTCCCGGCACGGACGTCCTGCAGGCCCCGGAGCGAAATGACCGCACCCGAACCGAGGTGCGACAACACCTGGGCGATCGACCAATCGTCGCAATAGGACCGCGAGACGAGTTGGGCGTCATCCAACCCACCGACGAGTGCGTGCAATCGATCGACTGAGGCGCGCAGCGCGCCAACGGGATTCTCCATGGCAGCGGTCTACCCGCCGGCGACGCGCTCCCACGCAAGGGCACGCATCCCCAACGCGAGGTCATCGGGCGGCGCTTGGACGGCGTCGCGCAGCAGAGCCATCTCGGATTTCATTTAACTTGACAGTTAACTAAACTTATTGGTTAAATACGTGTCATGACGACACTGGCTGATGACAGCCTCACTGCGGCCTTCGGGGCGCTGGCGGATCCCACCCGCCGCGCCATCGTGAGCCGCCTCGCCCGGGGCGACGCAACGGTGACCGAGCTCGCCGCGCCCTTCGCCATGTCGCTACCGGGGATCTCCAAGCACCTCAAGGTGTTGGAACGGAGCGGCCTGATTTCGAGAGGGCGCGATGCGCAATTCCGGCCCTGCCACCTCGAAGCGGACGTGCTCGATGACGCACTGGACTGGATCACGACCAACCGGCGGCAGTGGAACGAGCGCTTCGACAAGCTCGACACGCTGCTGGTCGATCTGCAACCGGCCAAGAAGCGGACGGGGCGCTCCCGTGGCTGAGCACAACGAGCTGCGCTTCAGCCGGACGTTCGACGCGCCGCGTGAGCTGGTGTTCGCCTGCATGACCGACGCCGACCATCTCACGCATTTCTGGGGTCCGGCGGGCGTCAGCGCACCGCGAGACCGCATCACGCTCGACGCCCGTCCCGGTGGTCGCTTCGAGACAGTGATGGTCAACGACGCCGATGGCAGCGAGTATCCGACGCGGGCCGTCTTCGACGAGGTGCGCCCACCCGAGCTGCTGGTATGGACCGAGTCGCTTTCGGGTATGCGGGTTCGCTCCGAGTTCGTGGCGCTGGGTCCTGACCGCACCGAGGTCCGGATCCATCAGACCTACGTACCCGAGGCCTTCTCTGCGCCCGAGGCGCGGGCAGGGTTCGAGTCATCGCTCGACCGCTTCGAGGCGTACATTGCCGAGTTGGTCTCATGAGTGCGGGCGAGGCGACCGTGACGGCGCAGGACATTGCCGCCGAATACGAGGCGCTGGCCGATCTGTTGGAACGCGGCGGCCCGGCGGTGTGGGACGCGCCATCGCTGTGCGAGGGCTGGCGCACCCGTGAGGTGGTGGCACACATGACGATGCCGGCGCGCTCTGACGGCTCCGCCTTTCTGGCGGAGCTGGAGGCAAGCGGAGGTGACTTCACCCGCTTCTCCAACACGGTGGCGGCACGCGACGGCGCGTCGCCCGTGGCCGACCTCCTGGCCGACCTGCGTTCGCCCGCGTTGCACGCGTGGCAGCCGCCGGGTGGCGGCGAGCAGGGCGCGCTCGTCCACTGCGTCATCCACGCGCTCGACATCGTGGAAGCCATACCGCTGGACCGGCGCGTCCCCGCGGCCCGCATCCGCCCCGTACTCGAGCTGGTGGCGGCAGAAGGGACGCGGACGAACCTCTTCGGGGTCGATGTCAGCGACGTGGAACTGCTGGCAGACGACCTGGAGTGGTCCTCGGGGTCAGGCGCGTTGGTGACGGGGTCGGCGCAGGCATTGGCGCTGCTCGCCTGCGGGCGCCTTTTGCCGGAGGGTCGCCTGCGCGGCGAGGCCGCCGTTCGCTTCAGCAGGCCGTAAAAGGCTGAGTGGGCCGGCGCTCACGGTGTCCATGCGCGCTTCATGGAGGAGGCGTACGGGCCGCACCCTGCGGGGGGTTCGCCCGGGCAGCTAGGTCGTGCGATCAGATGGGATCGCTCGGGCCCCCGCCTGCCAGCGGCGCCAGGCCCGGTAGCCACCAGCCAGGTCGCCGGCCCTGGTGAAGCCCAGCGCGCGGAGCGAATCGGCGGCCAAGCTGGAGGCGTAACCCTCAGAGCAGACCACGACGACCGCCTGGTCGTACCCCGTGACCTCGGGCAGAGCGTGGCTCCCCGTCAGGTCGAATCGCCACTCGAGCACGTTGCGCTCCACAATGAGCCCGAAGCCGAGTTCGCCCTCGGCCGCACGTTGCGCGGCCGGCCTGATGTCGACCACGAGAGCGCCGTCCGCCTGCAGGCGGTCGAGTTCCTCGGGCTCGACGCGCGCAATGCGGCTGCGGGAGTCGGCCAGCAGATCGTCGGTGCTGCGGACGGTCATACCGAGGCTGCCGCCAGGCCGCCTCTCCGCGCCTCGACGCCTTGCTGTCCGAACGCGTCCTCGAACTCGCCGCTGCCGTCGTAGGTCCATGCCACCTCACGCACCATAAGCCGGTCTCCGGCCACCTCGTAGAACGTCATGGAGGTCAGAGCCGGGCTGTAGACGTGGAGGCTGAGGGCCTGTCCGTCCGACTCGTTCGTCACATCGTGGACTTGGCCCACACCGAAGCCGAGAGTGGTCCCCGCCTGCAGCTCGTGGCGGTCCAGGGACAGCCGACCCGAGTCGTCGCGCTGCGGCACCGCCTCCACGAGGGCGCCACTGACGACGCTGACAGCACCCGTCGAATTGCCGTGGTCATGCAGATCGACCTTCCCGCCGCTCGGCCAGGCGATCAGCCAGGCATCGAAGTCGGGAGTCCGGGCCATCAGCCGCCATTCTCGGCGCTCGGTGACGGGCGCTCCCGGCCAGCGCACGGCGGGCGCGAGCCGGCTGGCCACCTCCTGAGCGTTGACGCAGGGCCGGCGCAACGAGGACCTCGAGAGCACCGGCGGCGTCAGCAGTCCTGACGGTAAGGGGTCGAATCGGGCCGGCGGGACCATGGGCGTGAGAGTAGCAGTAAACCTGACTAAGTCAATCGTATTTAAGGTCTTATTACTCCGTCCCTGGTCGGAGCATCCCGAGCGGCCAAGATTGCGTCGATGCCTCCCCCGGACCGGCCTCGAGCCGCAAGCACGCGCCCGGTCCGACCGACATGAAGCTCATGGGGACCGCCGCGCCTGCCTCCACCGGTACCGACCTGACGCCCGTGCCGGGTCACGTTGGCCACACCTCATGGGGTCAGCGAGTCCGTTCCCTGGTTCTCGGACCCCATGGCGGTGGCACCACCCGTCGACGGGCTTCCGATGCCGTGCGGGTGGGCATCGCCGCCGTCCTGCTGGTGATCTGTATCCCCCTGGTCGAAGCCAACACCTCGGTGGAGATCCACGTCACCGAGCTGGTCACTCCCCCACCATCGGGAATCCGTTGGCTGATCACGGCGATCTGGTTCGTCGGCTCTCTCGGCGTCATAGCGGGCCTCCTCCTCCTCGGCTTGCTCGTCCCGCGGCTGAAGGCTGTGCGCCAAATGGCGGCCGCCGGCTTGGCCGCCGTCGTGGTTTGCCTCCTCCTCGAGGCACTGTTGGGACCGACGGGGGGTCGCCCACCCATTCCGGAGTTCGCCGGCTTCGATCCGCGTTTTCCGATCATCCAACTCGCCATCGCCACCGCGGTCGCGCTGGCCGGAATGCCCTACTTGAGTCGGCCGCTGCACCGCATTGTGGTCGCCGCCGTTGCGCTCGCCGGAACCTGCGCCGTGATCGGCTCCTACGGGCTTCCCCTCGGCGTCATCGGCGCGGTGATCGTCGGATGGGGCACGGCGGCCGCCTGTCACCTCGCCATGGGCGCGCCGAATGGCCTTCCCTCGGCCTCGGAGGTGACCGACGCTGTGCGTGATCTCCAGGTCGAGGTGCATGGTCTGAGCTCCATGCCCCGCCAGGAATGGGGTGTGGCGTCGTTCGCCGGCACTGACGCGGAGGGCGACCCGATTGAGCTGGCGGTGTACGGACGTGACGCCGCCGACGCCCAGTGGTTGCGCAAGGTGTGGCGGTTCTGCATCTACCGCGACTCGGGGCCAACGCTCGTCCTGAACCGGCTGCAGCAGGTCGAGCACGAGGCCTACCTGACGTTCCTGGCGGCACATGCCGGCATACGGGTCCCCGAGATTGTGGCGGCCGGACGGTGCGGTCCGGCCGCCGACGCCGCCCTCGTCACGCGGCTGCCCGAAGGGCACCGACTCTCCGACTTGGAACCTGACGACGTCAGCGATGACGACATCGAAGGATTCCTCCGCTCCGTGCTGATCCTCCGGATGGCCGGAATTTCGCACGGCGGGCTGAGTCCGGACACCGTGCTCATCACGCCAGATGGGTCACTTCTGCGCGACTTCCGGCGCGCCTCTTCGTCTGCGCCGGCCATGCGGACCGATCGCGACCTGGCCGCCGCCGTCGGGACGGTGGCCGCGGTCGTCGGCGTCGACCGCGCGGTCGCCTCGATCTGCCGTGTACTCGACGCCGAGACGATGCAAGCAGTCCTGACCCAGCTGCAGCGCTCCGCGCTCGACCCCGAGACCGAGCGGATGGCCCGGTCGCAGAAGGGGTTCCTCAAAAGGCTGCGCGAGTCGCTCGCCGCAGCCGCCGGGGTCGAGGTGCCGAAACTGGTGGAGGCGAAGCGGATCAGCTGGCCCAACCTGTTGATGGTCGTCGGCAGCCTCGTCGGCCTGTGGCTGATCATCGGCGTCCTGACCGACGCTGCGGGTTCGCTGAGCGTCATCCGTGGTGCCGCATGGGGCTGGGTTGCCGCTGCCTTCGTGCTGGGGCAACTCCCCGTGGTCACGGGCGCCTGGGCCCTGACCGGCGCGGTCATGGCTCCGCTGCCCTTCGGGAGGTGCGTCGCCCTGGAGACCTCCAACATGTTCACCTCCTTCGTCGGCGGCGATGCAGCCGTCTTCGGCGTCCGCGTGCGCTTCTTCCAGCGCCAAGGCCTGGACGCGCCGGCGGCCATCAGCTCGGGGGCGATCGCCGGAACTGCGAGCTGGGTGGTCAAGGGCGCGTTGTTCGTGTTGTGCCTCCCCTTTGCCTGGGACGACTTCCACAAGCCGACCTCGGGAGCGGACGGGAGCCACCAGGGAATCGTATGGATCATCCTCATCGTTATTTTGGCCGTCGCTGTCCTCGTCGCTGTGGTGACCTTCGTTCCCCGGGTGCGGCGGCTGGCGGACGAGAAGGCTCGGCCCCACGTCGTGACGATCTGGAAGGACGTGAAGGGCATCGCCGTGGAGCCGCGAAAGATCGCCTACGTGTTGGGGGGGTCCCTCGGCAGCCAGGTCCTCATCGCGCTCTGCCTCGGTGCCTCCCTCCACTCGGTGGGCGCGCACGCCAGCTTCGCCACCCTCATTGTGGTGCTGACCTTGGCCGCCATGATCGGCGGCGCCGTCCCGATCCCAGGTGGCGCCGGGGTCATTGAGGTCGGCCTGATCGCCGGGCTCAGCGCTGCCGGGATTCCGCAGGATCAGGCCGTGGCGGCAGTGTTGATCGAGCGCTTCTGCACGGCATACCTGCCGCCGATCTGGGGTTGGGCCACGCTCGTCTGGTTACGCCGCAGCGACTACGTCTGACGACCGCTCACCGCGGCGTGTGCCGGTGCAGTCAGGCTGGTCAGCTCGTCCAGCCGTCGGTGGCGGGACTTGTCGTCGCCGTCCCGGTACCGCCACCGGTGGCGGTGATGCCGGTCAAGGCCGGCATGGAGAAGAAGGTGTTGGCGCACGCCAGCGGTGCGGACGAACCCATGAGCGCATCGTCACTCAGCGTCACGACGAGTGGGTTGTTGGGCTTGCCGCTGGCGGCCACGGTCAACGGTGTCGTCAGAGTGTGACTGCTGCCGCTCGTCGTCGTCGAGAAGTTCCACGTCACGTCGCTCGGAGTGGTGGACAAACAACCGGTCTGCGTGGTCGTCAACGCACTGGATGTGTAGCCAGTGGCATAAGTGCTGCTCGTCGGGAGCTGCACAGCCGTGACGGTGACCGGGTACGGATTGGCGTTGGCGATGCTGATGACGACATCGCCGCTGTCACCCGGGTCGAGCAGGTTGCCAGGGGCCGGACTGGACACGGCGGTAATGGTGAGCTTGCCGATGGTGGCCGACTGGGCCTCACCTGAAGAGTTGCTCGTCAACCCGACGACCCAGTTCGTCGCCGCGTATGCGGCCACTCCCGCCAGCACCATCCCGAGCGTGACGGAGATGCCCTTGGTCAGCCAAGACAACCTCCGTCCCCGCGCTTTGGACACCGTTGTCAGCCCCGTCTGTCTCGCCCTGTGCTGTATCCGACGAGCGCAAGCGTTGCAGATGCGCGACTGGGAGCGGACTGTGTGGAGCGCGTGCGATCGCAGTGCCCATCGGACACAGGGCGGCCACAGCGGGCCTTACGGCGCACCGCCCGTTGCGTGTCTTCGCGCTCAGGCCGCGAAGGGCAACTTCATGACTTCGGCCAGATTGCCGCCCATCACCTTGGCGATGTCCGCGTGCGGGAGGCCCTTGAGCTCGTCCACGTAGGAGAGCGGCTCCGACATCCCCTCAATGTGCGGGTAGTCCGAACCGAAGACCACTCGGTCGACGCCCACGAGATCGATGAGGCCACGCGGGTCCTCCTCGTGGAAGGGGTGGATCCAGACGTTGCGCTTGAGCACCATGATCGGGTCCTCGGCGAACAGCGCCGGTTCGTGAGCGTACGAGCGGCCCAGGGCGTCGATGAGTGGACGCACCCATGCTGCACCGTTCTCGACGGGCAGGATCCGCAGGGTCGGGAACCGGTTGAGCAGGCCATGCCCGATGAGCGACGCCACCGTGTCGAAGATCCCCCGACCTTGGGTGTGCGCGATGTTCATGAACGCGGACTGCCCGGAGAAGGGGAGGTGTTCCCCGCCGAAGTTGCCCTCCCACTGGTTGTAGTAGCGGGTGAGGCCGTCGTCCGAGGCGTGCATGCCGACCGTGACGTCGAGTTCGGTGACGCGCTGCCAGAAGGGATCGAACTCGGGGAGTGCGAACGAGCGGTAGCCGCGGTAACCCGGAACGGGCGCCGGCCTGATCAGAATGAGCTTGGCGCCTCGCTCCACCACCCACTCGAGCTCTTCGATCGCCTTGTCCACGATGGGCAGCGTGATCACGGGCGACGCGAAGATCCGGCCCTTGTAGTTGAACGTCCAGTGCTCATGCATCCACTCGTTCAGCGCGTGGACCACGACATGTGTGGCGATCGGGTCGTCGGCGAGGCGCTCCTCCAACAAGCTGGCCAGCGTCGGCCACATGAGGGCGCGGTCGAGCCCGAGTTCGTCCATCAAGGCCAGACGCGGCTCGGGCGAGAAGAACGCCTCGGGCGAACGGATCGGATCCCCCATCAGCTCGCGGCGTGTCTTCCCTTCGGGATTGCCGTTCTTGAAGAGCTCCTCGGACGCACCGGGTCGGCCGACCACGTTGAACGTCGGGTTGGGGATGTACTCGGAGATGACGTTGCGAACCGCAATTTTGGTGCGCCCGTTGACCTCGACGTACTTGATCAGTCCCGAGTACTGGGGCGGCAGGAACTTCGTGAAGGCGTCCGTCGTCTCGTACATGTGATTGTCGGCGTCGAAGACGGGGAAATCGACAATGGGTTTCGGCATGACTACCTCCGGAGGACGGACCGCAACTCCCCCGTGCGTCTCCACGAGGCAAGCGGATATTTTCAACTTCGACGTCAATATTACAGGAAGGGCGGCCGGCCGGCACAAATCGGAGCACTGAGCGGCACACCGGCCCCACCGCGACGCCTGGCACGGCCTCGCCCGCCCTGCAAAGCTTTGCATCGATGCTCCATCAGGACCGCCTGCTCCCCGCCGACCCCGGAGTTCGTCGGATCGCACGCTCCCTTTACGAAAGCACGTGGGGGCTCCCCATCGTGAGCCCCCACGGCCACTGCGACCCGGCGGCCCTGGCCGACGACACGGCGTTCGAGAACCCGGCAAACGAGCTCGTGACGAAGGACCACTATCTCCTCCGCATGCTCTACAGCCAGGGCGTTCCGCTCGAAGCGCTCGGGGTGCCGCGGCGCGACGGCGGGCCCGTTGTCACGGACGAGCGGCAGGTTTGGCGTGAACTCGCCGCGCACTACACGCTCTTCCTCGGCACGCCCTCGAAACTCTGGCTCGATCACACCTTGCAAGAGGTCTTCGGCGTGACCGATCCGCTCAGTGCCGAGAATGCCGACGACGTCTACGACGAAATCTCGGACCGCCTGTCGCAGAAGGACTTCAGGCCCCGGGCGCTCTTCGAGAGGTTCCGCATCACGTTCCTCGCCACGACCGATGGAGCCCTCGACCCTCTCGAGTCGCATGCGCGCCTCCGCCAATCGGGTTGGACCGGTCGCGTCGTGCCGACCTTCCGCCCCGACGACGTCGTGGACCCCGATCGGCCGGGCTTCCACGCGCACGTAGCGGCATTGGGAGAACTCACCGGCATGGACACCGGCGGCTGGGCGGGGTACCTCGACGCCCTACGCAGCCGGCGCGCCGCGTTCGTGGCGGCGGGAGCCACCGCGTCGGACCACGGCCATCCGTCTCCCGCCACAACGGATCTCCCTCGTCGGGAAGCAGAAGCCCTCTTCGGCCGGATCATCGCCGGGACGGGACGACCGGGCGACGCCGAGCTGTTCCGGGGCCAGATGCTCGTCGAAATGGCCGGCATGAGCATCGACGACGGCCTGGCGCTGCAGATCCACGCCGGCGCCTGGCGCGACCACAATCCAACGGTCGCCGCCCGCTTCGGGCCCGACCAAGGGGCGGACATCCCGAAACCGGTGGACTTCGTGGGCGGCCTCAAGCCGCTCCTCGACCGCTTCGGGAACGAGCCCCGCCTGGCCGTGATCGTGTACACACTGGACGAGACCACCTACAGCAGGGAGTTGGCCCCGCTGGCCGGGCACTACCCGGCACTGCGCCTCGGGCCACCTTGGTGGTTTTTCGACAGCCCGGAGGGCATGCGGCGCTTCTACCGGTCGGTCGTCGAGACCTCCGGATTCGCCAATACCGTCGGCTTCAACGACGACGCCCGTTCGCTGTTGAGCATCCCGGCCCGCCACGACGTGGCCCGGCGGCTCAACGCCGGCTACCTGGCCAACCTGGTGGCCGAGCACAGGATGGACGAAACCGAGGCCGTGCTGACGGCAGCGGACCTGGCCCTGAACCTCGCCTGCAGCGCCTTCGGAGTCGAAACATGAAGCAGGTCGTGTTGGTCGGCCTGATGGGGTCCGGGAAATCCACCGTCGGTTCGTTGGTGGCGACGCGCACGGGTCGGGTGTTCGTCGACGTGGACATCGTCATCGCGCAGGAGACAGGGAAGACCGTTCGAGAGCTCTGGGAGGAGGGCGGCGAGGCCGCCTACCGGAAGCTCGAGTCGGAGGCGGTGCTGCGCGTCCTAGCCGGCGACGCCCCGTCCGTGCTGGCCGCGCCCGGAGGCGTCGTGCTCGATCCGAGGGTGCGTGCCGCGCTCGCCGGCAATGTCGTCGTCTGGCTACGAACCAGACCCACGACGCTGGCCGGTCGCGTCCACGTCGGTGATCATCGCCCGCTGTTGGGAGACAGGCCCGCCGAGACCCTCGCCGTGATGGCCGATGCGCGTTCCGACCTCTACCGCCAGGTGGCGACGGCGATCTTCGACACGGACGACTGCGCGCCGGACACCGTGGCGGACGGCGTGATCAAGTTGCTGGCAGACCAACCGTCCGACGCCTGAGGGACTGGAACCGGGAGACAGCATGCTTCGACCACAGGACACCACGACACGCGAGACCAAACGGCTCGACGGTATCTGGACCTTTGCCGCCGACCCGGGTGGGGTGGGTCGCGTCGAGGGCTGGTGGCGCCAGCCGCTGCGCGACGCCCGACGCATGCCGGTGCCGAGCAGCTTCAACGACGTCCTGGCGGACCCGCAACTCCACGATCATGTCGGTGACGTCTGGTACCAACGTCAGATCTTCATCCCCCGCGGCTGGGCGGAGCAACGGGTGGTCCTCCGGTTCGACGCGGCGACTCACCGCGCAGCCGTCTGGATCGGCGACATCTGCGTCGTGGAGCACGAGGGTGGCTACACGCCGTTCGAGGTCGACGTGAGCGCTCTCGTCAGGGCGGGCGAGCCGTGCCGGCTCACCGTCGTCGTCAACAACGAGCTCACGTGGGAGTCCATCCCACCCGGCTTCGTCGAGGTGCTGGCGGACGGGTCCCGCCGCCAACGGCAGTACCACGACTTCTTCAACTATGCGGGCCTGCACCGCAGTGTCTGGCTGTACACGACGCCGCGTGCGCACATTCATGACCTGACGGTGACGACGGGCATTGACGAGGGCGTCGGCGTCGTCCGATATGCCGTGGTGGTCGCCGACGCGGAGGCCGCTTCGGTGCGCGTACGACTGCGGGATGCCGAGGGCGCACAGATCGCCGCGGCCGCGGGTGCCGAGGGCGCGTTGCGTGTGGGCGACCCGGAGCTCTGGGCTCCCGGGCGCGGGTACCTCTACGACCTACAGGTCGAACTGGTCGACGGGGACGCCGTGCTCGACTGCTACTCGCTCCCCGTCGGGATCCGCACGGTGCGGGTCGAGGGCACCCAGTTCCTCATCAACGGAGAGCCCTTCTACTTCCGGGGCTTCGGCAAGCACGAAGATCTCAACGTCCGCGGCCGCGGTCACGACGACGCCGCCATGGTGCACGACTTCTCGCTCCTCGCATGGATCGGGGCCAATTCGTTTCGCACGTCCCACTACCCCTACGCCGAAGAGGTGCTCGAACAGGCCGACCGCCAGGGCATCGTCGTCATCGACGAGACGGCGGCGGTCGGGCTCAACCTCGGCGTCGGAGGCGGCATGTTCCTCGGCGGCCCGAGGACGACCTATTCGGACCAGACGATCAGTGCCGTCACGCAGCAGGTGCATCGACGCGCCATCGAAGACCTGATCGCCCGGGACAAGAACCATCCCTGCGTCGTCCTGTGGAGCCTGGCCAACGAGCCCGAGTCCCACACCGATGCGGGCCGTGTCTATTTCGAGCCCCTGTTCGCGGCAGCCAGAGAGGCTGACCCAAGCCGGCCGGTCGGGTTCGTCAACATGATGTTCGCACTGCCCGACACGTGCACGGTGACCGCACTGGCGGACGTCGTCATGATCAACCGTTACTACGGCTGGTACGTGGAGCCGGGCGACCTCCATGCAGCCGAGCGCCTCTTGGAGGCGGAGCTCCAGGCCTGGGCCACCACACACGGCAAGCCCATCATCGTGACCGAGTACGGAGCCGACACCATGTCCGGCCTGCACACGGTTGAGGCCGGTATGTGGAGCGAGGAATACCAGGTGGCGCTCCTGAAGGCGTATCACCGCGTCTTCGACCGGACAGAGGCGGTCGTCGGCGAGCACGTCTGGAACTTTGCAGACTTCGCCACGGGGCCCTCCTTCATGCGCGTCGACGGCAACAAGAAGGGTGTGTTCACCCGGGAGCGTCGGCCCAAAATGGCCGCACACGATCTCCGACGTCGTTGGCTCGGGGCTACCTGACGCGTGCTGTCGAATGCCTGACGACCAGCTCGCCGTAGAGCTCTCTGGTGGCGGGGCCTTCGCCGAGCATCGCCACCGCGACCGCGCCGACGGCGGCGGTCGGCAAGCTGATGGTCGTGAGCGGCGGTGCGACCATGGCGGCCATCGGGACATCGTCGAAACCCATGACGCTGATGTCCTCGGGCACGGACAGGCCGAGGTGACCCAGCCCCGCGACGACCCCGAGCGCCATCTGATCGTTGAAGGCGAGCACGGCCGACACGCCGCTGGCGACGACTTCTGGTACGACGAACGACGCCGCGTCGAAGGTCGGTGTGGACACGGCGAGCTCGAGCACGTCGATCCCGCTCGTGCGGCCCGAATGCCGCACTGCGCTTCGGCGCTCCCCGGCGGCCCACGATCCGCTGGGTCCACCCAGATAGGCCAGGCGCCTGTGTCCGAGGTCCGACAAGTGCGCGAGAGCGTCGTTCACGGCCGGAGCCGTCCTGAGCAGGATGGACGCGTGCTCGGGGACTGGACGGTTCACGAAGACGGCGGGGGTGGACCCCAAGGCGCCGAGCGCCCCGTGCAGACGCCGGGGCGACACCACAATGAACCCGTCGACCTCCCGCGACAAGGACTCCGCGGCCCGCACCTCCTCGTCCGGATGCTCTCCGGTGTCGACCAGCAGCACCTGGAGATCGCTTTGTCGGGCCGAACGCTCCACAGAGCGCACCAGCGATGCGAAGTGTGGGTTGGTGATGTCGGGGACGATGACGGCGACATTGCCGGTGCGGCCAGTGATCAGGCCGCGCGCGGCACGATTCGGCACAAAACCGAGCTCACGTATGGCCGCCTCGACCCGCAGCCGGGTCTCGGGTGCAACCTTCTCCGGGACGTTGATGGTCCGCGACACGGTGGCCGCGTGCACGCCGGCGCGCGCCGCAACATCGAGAATGGTCGCTCGCTGCTCGCGCCCCACGACTTGGGACCCTACCCCGCGGCCACCGCATTCCCAGAGGGACGATGACGGGCGAACGACGGCAACGGCTGAACACCCGCACGCTGGCCCACGCGCATGCTCGCCGTCAGCCGGACTACGACCGCGGCGGCGCGCCGGTCATCGCCCACCTCGGCTTCGGCGCGTTCGCCCGGGCCCATGTCGCGGTCTACTGCGACGACCTGCTGCGGCAAGGCACACCCGCGCTCATCAGAGGGGTTTCGCTCAGGAGCCGACGGGCACAGAACCAGCTCGTACCGCAGGACGGACTCTTCACTGTGGCAGTGCGTGATCCCAGCGCCCCGTCGACGGTCCAGGTGGTCGGTGCGCTGGCCTCCATGGAGAGCGGTCCTGCTGCGGCGCTCGCCGCTATGACCGCGCCGACCACGAAGCTCGTGACGCTGACCATCACCGAGAACGGCTACAGCGCCAGTGCCGACGGGGAGCTGGCGTCCGGTGCGCTGCCGTCGTCTGCGCCGGCATTGATCGCTCTGGCGTTGGATCGACAGCGACACACCGGGTTGACGCCCCCCGTCTTTGCCCCCCTCGACAACTTGCTCGACAACGGAGCCGTCCTACGGGCGCGGGTGCTCGACGAGGCGGAGCGGATCGACGGTGCGTTGGCGTCGTGGATCGACGGCAAGGTGCAGTTCCCAAGCTCCGTCGTCGACCGCATGGTTCCCGCTCCGACCGAAGCCGTGCTGGAGGAGATCGCCGGGGAGTTGGGCTTGACGGACAGGGCCGCCGTCGCTGACCGAGCGTCACCGCTCGTGGATCATTCGGTCGGTGGACGGGTTGGACCTCCTCGCCGGCGTTGGCATCGAGCTGGTGGATGAGGTCGCCCCGTTCGAGCGACGCAAACTCTGGCTCCTGAACGGCCCGCATTCCGCCGTGGCGTACGGGGGCCTGCTGGCAGGCCACGAGACCATTGCGGACGCGGTGACCGACCCCGTCATCGCCCGGTTCGCGCGGGGCATTGTGCGGGACACGCTCGAAGTGTCCCAGTTCCCGACCGGACTGCGGCCGGAGGCGTTCGCCGACGACGCGTTGCGGCGATTCGCCAACCCCGCACTCGGCCACACCTGCGAGCAGGTCGGAGCCGACGGATCAGGCAAGTTGCCTCAACGATTGCTTCCCGTCGTCGCCGCTCGCGAGGCGAGATCTCTCGGGACCCGGGGGTTCGCCCTCGTGGCCGCCATTTGGCTGGCGGCCGCCGGCGGGGTCGGCGTACCCGGAGCGCGCCTTCCTTCCCTGGCGGATCCGCTTGCGGCCCGGCTCCAAGCCGTGGCGGCCCGCCCCGATGGCCTGCAGGCACTCAGCCGCGTCGCGTTCGGTGCCGATGTGTTCGCGGGGGAGGTCGCCTTCATGCTCGAACGGCTGACGAAGGACGGTCTCGCGCTTTTGGAAGCGGCGCCGTGACGACGACCCTCGGAAGAGCCGGCTTCGTCCTCGACCCTGCCGAGGTGCGTTCGTTCGTACGGGCAGAAGTGGCCGCTCTGGATCTCACGGGTCGCTCGCTGTGCGTCGTGATTCCCGATGGAACCCGGAGCTGCCCGTTGCCGCTTCTCCTGGGAGCCATTCAGGAAGGGATCGGTGGTCGGACGAGCGCGTGCAACGCCGTGGTCGCATTGGGTACCCATGCCCCCATGTCCGAGGACGCCCTCCGTGCCCTGGTCGGGCCGACGTCCATTCCTGTCCGCAACCACGAGTGGTGGGAGGAGGACACCTACGTGCACGTCGGACACCTGCCGGCGGCGCTGGTCACGGAGCTCTCCGGCGACCGGCTGCACAACGGCATCGACGTGCGACTCAACCGGCTCGTCGTCGAGAGTGATGTGACGCTGCTGGTCGGACCCGTTCTCCCCCACGAGGTGATCGGATTCTCGGGCGGCAACAAGTACCTCTTCCCCGGCCTCTCCGGTCAGGAGATGATTGACGTCACGCATTGGCTCGGGGCACTCATCACGAGCAGTGCCATCATCGGAACGCGCGGCATCACGCCCGTACGGGCGCTGGTGGACGCGGCGGCGAGCCTGGTCCCCGGCGAACGGCACGCTCTCTGCGTGGTCGTCGACCACCACAGCGGCGGACTGGAGTCACTCTCCTTCGGAGAGCCCGGACGCGCCTGGACCGAGGCGGCCGACGTCGCGGCGGAGACCCACGTGGAGTACCTCGATCTCCCGGTCCGGCGCGTGTTGTCGCTGATCCCCATGCGTTATCCGGACCTGTGGACGGGAGCGAAGGGCTTCTACAAAGTGGAGCCGATCGTCGCCGACGGCGGCGAGGTCGTTCTGTACGCGCCGCACATCACCGAAATCGCCGCCATGCATCCACGTCTCACGGAGATCGGATATCACTGTCGCGACTTCTTCCTGGCCCAATGGGATCGCTACCGCACGGTCCCGTGGGGCGACCTGGCGCATGCCACCCACCTGTACGGCGCCGGGACCTATGACGGGGTCACGGAACGGCAGCGCGTCAGGGTGACACTGGCCACGGGCATTCCCGAAGATGTCGTACGACAGGCCAATCTCGGGTACCTCGCTCCCGAGGCCGTGGACGCCGAGGGGTGGGCGGCCGAACCCGGCACGCTGGTGGTGCCCGACGCCGGCGAGGTGCTCTACCGGCTGCGGTGAGGAGCTTTCACTCGCCGGGATAGACCACACCGAGCTCGGCCCGGATGGTGTCGAGCGTCGTCGCCAAGGCGATCGACTCGTCGAGGGAGACAACCGTGCTTTCGGTGCGGCCACCTTCGAGGCACCGATGCACCTCGTCGATTTCGAAACGGAGCCCATTTCCCTCGTACGAGGCATCGATGTGCTCAATGCCGGCGGAACTCGACACCGTGAGCGAGTTCGGGCAGTGCATCATGGCGGGAAGGTCGATGGTGCCGTCGGTTCCGGCGATCCGAGCCGTGCAGGTCATGCCCACCCGCAGCGCCGCCTTGACCACGCCGAGCCGATCTCCCGGATGGTGCAACAGGGCGGTGACCACCTCATCGACGCCGGTCTCGCCCACGACTCCGTCGGCTACGACCCGCTCGACGGGGCCGAGTACGAGGGTGCACAGCTGCACGGGGTAGATCCCGAGGTCGAGCAGCGCGCCGCCGCCGAGCACGGGAGCGAAGTGGCGGTGCTCGGGATCTACCGGTCGGCGGAACCCAAAATCGGCCTCCACCATGAGGGGCTCGCCGATGCGACCTTCGCCGATGATCTCGACCAGGGAACGGTAGGCAGGAAGAAACCGGCTCCAGATAGCCTCCATGAGGAAGAGCCCCCGGTGACGAGCCTCCTCCGCCATGTGGACGGCCTGTCGAGCATTGAGGGCGAACGGCTTCTCACAGAGGACGTGCTTGCCTGCCTGAAGGAGCCCGATGGTGTCGACCTCGTGACGCGAGTGAGGCGTCGCCACGTAGACCACGTCGACATCCGGATCGGCGGCGAGGGCGTCGTAGTCGCCGTACCGCATCGGGATGTCGAAGCGGTCACCGAAGGACTCCGCGCGCTCGGCCGATCGCGATGCCACAGCCCTGATGGTGCCACCGTCGGCCCATTGCATGGCCTCCGCGAACCCGGTCGCGATACTCCCGGGGCCGATGACGCCCCAGCGGATCACCGCCGAACCCCGCCGTCCGAATCGGCCTCACGGAGGGAGCAATCGGCAGTGCAACGACGCATGGATCCCTTTCCCACATGCAGCGGACTTTTCTGCCTGATAACGCTATCATCGGTCCCTGCCTGGGACAACGCGTGCCATTGGTTCCGGGCCGGCGCACCCGGGCGCCGCCACGACAGGAGGACCATGACCGATCCCTTCACCCCCAAACCAGAAGATCACTTCACCTTCGGACTTTGGACGGTGGGGAACCCCGGCCGCGATCCGTTCGGCACCGAAGTGCGCGCGCCGCTGGACCCGGTCGACTCGGTCCACCGGCTGGCCGACATCGGCGCGTATGGGGTCAGCTTCCACGACAACGATCTTGTGCCGTACGGGTCGTCAGCCACCGAACGCGGCGAAATCCTGAAGCGCTTCCGCCGCGCCCTCGACGCCACCGGCATGCAGGTTCCGATGGTGACAACGAACCTCTTCTGGCGGCCGGTCTTCAAGGAGGGAGCGTTCACGGCCAACGACCCCCGCATTCGTCGGCTGTCAGTCAAGAAGGCGTGCGAAGCGGTGGAGATCGGGGGTGAGCTCGGCGCCGACGTGTTCGTGTTGTGGGGCGGGCGCGAGGGAATGGAGGCCGAAGCAGCCAAGGATGTCCGCCTGGCGCTCGATCGCTACAAGGAGGCGATCGATCTCATCTGCGAGCACATCGCCAACCGCGGTCTCGGTCTGCGCATCGCCCTCGAGCCCAAGCCGAACGAGCCGCGTGGTGACATCCTCCTGCCCACCGTCGGTCACGCCCTTGCCTTCATCGGGACGCTCGAGCACCCCGACATGGTCGGACTGAACCCGGAGTTCGCGCACGAGACCATGAGCGGTCTTTCCTTCTCCCAGGCGGTCGCCCAGGCACTCTGGCAGGACAAGCTCTTCCACATCGACCTCAATGCTCAGCGGATCGGCAAGTTCGACCAGGACTTCCGGTTCGGCTCCGAGGGGATCCGTGACGCCTTCTACGTCGTCAAACTCTTAGAGGACGCCCGGTGGGACGGCATGCGGCACTTCGACGCGCACCCGTATCGGACCGAAGATGCCGACGGGGTCTGGGACTTCGCCCGCGGCTGCATCCGTACGTACCTCATATTGGCTGACAAGGCGCGCCGCTTTCACGAGGACCCTGAGATCCAAGAGGCTCTGCGCGTCGCCAAGGTGCCCGAACTGGCCGAGGCCACGACCCCGGCCGGTGGCCTCGAGGAGCTGCTCGCCGCCAGCGAGGACGAGGAAGCGCTCGCCGCGCAGGGCTACGGTCACGAACGTCTGGACCAACTCGTCACCGAGCTCCTCTTGGGGACCCGTTAGTGCCCCTCGTCGTCGGGGTGGACTCGTCCACCTCTGCCTGCAAGGTCCAGGTGCGCGACATGGAGACCGGCGCCGTGGTCGCAGCAGGGCGCAGGGCCCACTCTCCCACTTCTCCGCCGCGGAGCGAGCAGCACCCGTCGGAATGGGAGGCGGCGTTCCATGCGGCGTGCGCACAGGCCGCCCTTCCGGCCCAGCAGACGCCGGTGGCCATTGCCATCGCTGCGCAACAGCACGGACTCGTCGTTCTCGGCGACGACGGCGCCGTCCTGCGTCCCGCCAAGCTTTGGAACGACACGGAGTCCGCAGCGGACACCGGCTCACTCCTCTCTGCCCTCCCCGGTGGGCAAGCCGGCTGGGCGGACGCCTGCGGGAGCGTTCCGGTCCCGAGCTTCACGATCACGAAGTTGCATTGGTTGCGCCGGTGCGAGCCCGAAACCTTCCGGCGGACAGCCGCCGTGCTGCTCCCCCACGACTGGCTCACCTTCCGGCTCACCGGCCGGCGCACCACAGACAGGGGGGATGCCTCGGGCACCGGGTACTGGTCGCCCCGCGAGGAGCGGTACCGGGAGGATCTCCTGCGACTCGTGAGCGACGACGTCGACTGGAACGCGGCGCTGCCCGAGGTGCTCGGTCCGGACGCCGTGGCGGGCGAGTGGCGCGGTGCCGGGATCCCCGTGGCCGCCGGAACAGGTGACAACATGGCCGCCGCCCTCGGCCTCGGCCTCCGTCCGGGCGACCTCGCCCTGAGCCTCGGGACCAGTGGGACCGCGTTCACGGTCTCGAACGAGGCGGCCGCTGATCCGACCGGCACGGTGGCCGGCTTCGCCGATGCGACCGGCCGCTATCTCCCGTTGGTCTGCACCATGAACGCCACCAAGGTCACGGATGCGGTCGCGAGGTTGTTGGGGGTCGACCACGCGGAATTCGATGCGCTCGCACTCGAGGCTCCGGCCGGGGCGGGCGGGCTCGTCCTGGTGCCGCACCTCGACGGCGAGCGGACGCCGAACCGGCCGGGCGCGACCGGGCAGCTGACCGGATTGCGCACCGACGTGACGCCGGGCCAACTCGCCCGGGCCGCCGTGGAGGGCGTGGTCTGCAACCTGCTCGCGGGGGCCGACGCCCTTGGGGCCGAGACAAGGCGAGGAACGGTGTTCCTCGTGGGCGGTGCCGCCCACAGCCGGGCCTACCGGCGCGTCGTCGCCGACCTCACCGGGCGCGCCGTCCGGGTCCCGGCCGACGACGAGCTCGTCGCCGCCGGAGCCGCGGTGCAGGCCGCTGCTCTGCACCACAACGGCGACTTCGTCGAGGTGGCCGAGGCGTGGGGACTGGGCCAGGGCGATACGGTCGAGCCGGACGACACGGTCGACCGGGTGGCCATCCGCGGCGCCTACGCCGAGGCAGTTGCGGGGGCACTCCGATGACGTATCGCAACCCGGTCATCCCCGGCCCCGACTCCGACCCGAGCGTGTGCCATGACGGCTGACACATCACGCCGCGCCGTCATGGCTGATGTCGCCGTACAGGCCGGCGTTTCCGTCATGACGGTCTCCCGGGTGCTGAACGGGTTCCCGGGGGTGACCGACGAGACCCGGGCGCGGGTCGAAGAGGCGGTCAACGCGCTGGGCTACCAGGCGAACACTGCGGCACGCGTCCTGGCCGGGGGACGCTCGCGGACGCTGGGGGTGATGGCGGTCGAAACCGAGCAATTCGGGCCTTCGCACACGCTGTTCGGCATTGAGGCGGCGGCGCGCCAGGCGGGGCATGCGTTGAGCTTCGTGACCCTCAGCAGGAGCGGCAACGACATGGCGTCCACGCTCCATCGGCTGCGGGCCTCCCACGTACAGGGAGTCATCATTGTCGCACCCGTCCGGCGTGTCATTCAGGCGGTGACCGAACTCAATGGCGACATGCCACTCGTCGTCGTGGGCAGCGACCCCGGTATTGGCGCACCGACGGTCACCATCGACCAGCTCGAAGGCGCACGGATGGCGACACGCCACCTGCTCGACCTCGGTCATCGCACGGTCCACCACGTGGCCGGTCCACAGACCTGGGTCGATGCCACTGCCCGCATGCGCGGCTGGTCCGACGCCCTCCGGGCATACCCCGCGCCGCGCGGTCGATCCGTGGCCGGCGACTGGAGCGCCCGCCGCGGCTACGACGCGGGAATGCGCTTCGCCCGCGACGCTGACGTCACTGCCGTCTTCGCCGCCAACGACCAGACGGCGCTCGGGGTGATCCGGGGCCTCCACGATGCCGGTCGCAGAGTCCCCGAGGACGTCAGCGTGGTCGGATTCGATGACACGCCGGAATCGGGGTACTTCCTGCCGCCGCTGACCACCGTCCGCCAAGACTTCGGCGAAGTCGGCCGCCGTAGCGTCGAGTTGCTCCTCTCCCTCACCGACGGCGAACCGGCGGAGCAGCACGTCATCGTCCCTGCGGAGCTGGTCGTGCGCGCCAGCACCGCACCGCCTCCTCCATAGAAGCCCAAGACCCCGCGCGACAACCGAGATGGCGCGGGCGCGAGAAGCGGCGTTCCCACACGCTCACCGTCGGCGGGAGCCGGCCTCCATCACCGCTCTTGTCGCTCTGTACGACAGCACCGACCGCCTGGACAGGGCCGACAGAAGAGAGAGCGCTGAGCCCGCCGACGCGATGGAGCCGATTGAGAAGAAGGATCCGACCGAGGCAATCGAACAAGCCGATCCGATGGAGCCTATGGAGAGGACGGATCCCTTGGACCCGATGGAGAGAAATGAGTTCTCCGACCACAGTGACCATCGCGAGTTCGCCGTCCGGTCGCTGTCCATACCGACATGATGCCGCAAAGCTCCCGTCGATGATCAGGTGGCGGCCGTGGCGACAAAGAGCGATCGGTACATCTCCTCCATCTCGGGGATCTGATAGCGGGCCTGCAGGCCGCTCGGGTTGGGGAGGAGCCAAAGGAGGGCGTCACCGAGAGGTTCGGGCTGCGGACCGATTGTTGCCCCGGGTCTACGGAAGGCCGTCCGGTATGCCTGGAGCCCGAGCACTGCGACGCAACCCGGTTGCAGGACCTCCACCTTGGCCTGCAACTGCATGGCCCCTTCGTGCAGCTCAGAGGCACTCACCTCACTGGCGGCCGCCGTCACTCGCCCCACCAGGTTCGTAATGCCGATACCGAGCTCGGGCAGGACGTGCTGATCAGCCGGTGAGAGAACCGAATCAGTGAACCCACCGGCACAGAGCAGCCTCCAGAACCGGTTTCCTCGCCGGGCGAAATGCAGCCCGAGCTCGCCCGAGAGCGTCCCAGGGTTGATCCCACAGAAGAGAACGCGTAGATCAGGACCGACCAGGTCGGCCAGGGCCTGTTGCATGGAGCAAGAACGTATCGGTCACCGCCGCAGCGTGACGGCAGAACTCACAAGCGGCGGCGACCGGGCCCTCAAGGCGATCCGGTGGCCGCTCCTTCGGCCTAGAAGACCACCAACACGGCGATCAACGCAAGGCAGCCGGCGAGGACGCAACTCGTGAGCAACGTCTGCCGCCATAACGTGCTCCGGACATGGCTCGCGACCTCTGCGCCCTGGTCCTTGATGTAATCCATGCTGAAACATCGTCCTTGACGGCCAATGGCTTGAACTTCTTCTGGACTTGTGCACCCAGCCACCTGGCCGCCATCCGTTCGAACCCCGATCGCGACCCGACGGAACCCGGCCCAGCCCTGACGGTCCCAACCTGTGAGAAATTCCGCCGCTGCGGTGGTCGTCCGGGTCGGGCACTACGTTTGTAGCTGCCCGAGGCCGGATGAGGAGACTCGCTGAGCATCGGCGCATGCGCAGGAGAACTCCCTCCTGGCAACGCCTGACAAAGGAATCCGTCATGACTCCGCCCGCCAATGCAGTCCGCCTGATCGGGCACAAGGCCCGCTTCGCCGAAGCGATCACCCAGATCGACGCCCAGCTGGAATACGACTCGGGCCTCGTCGTGGCAGCACGTCGAGACGAGGTGGTCGCCGCCGCACGCGCCGCCTATGGACCGAGCGAAGACTTCCGTGGCATCCGTGACGCCTGGGATGCCGTCTTTCCCGATGGTGTCTACAGCTCCAGCGGGTTGGCCAGAGCCAAAGCTCAGGCGTAGGCGTCATTCGGCGACGCGGTAGTGAAGGTGGACGACTCCGCTGCCTGAGCGCCGCTCATTGAGCAGTTGAAGGTCGAGACGCTCGTGCCTCGGGAGGGCGTGTTTGCCGCCTCCCAGCACGACTGGCCAGAAGAACAGATGGCACTCGTCCACCAGGCCCGCTCCAAACGCTTGGGCGGCAACGTCGGCTCCTCCCACCGTGAGATCGCGGTTCTGCGTCAGCCTTCAACCGTCGAATCAACTCGACATTGAATTCCCGCTCAAGGGTGGTTCTGCCGCTCGACACCGACGCCAGGGTCTTCGAGAAGACGACTTTGTCGGCCGCTCGCCACATGTTCGGTGAACTCCATGACCCAGGGCGGCTGGTCGGCTGTGGGTGCGGTCTCCCAGTAGGTCATCGCCTCATACATACGGCGTCCGTAGAGATAGGTGCCGACCGGGCGCTCAAGGTCGTTGATGAAGCCGAAGTACTCCTCATCCGGATCGCCCCAACTGATGCCACCGTCCCGGTCCTCCATGTAACCGTCGAGTGACATGTTCGCCACGTAGATGAGCTTGGCCATGGTGACGCCTCCGAACCAGACTCCGGGCGACGATAGTCCGCAGAACGATTTCGGTGAACTTGGGGGTGAGGCGGAAGTCCGACAAAGGCCAGCCGGCTCGGTCTCAGTGTTCGAGTTCCTCGAGCCTCGTCAGTTGCGCCCATTTCCGGTGGGGCGAAGCTGGGACGCAGTGGTCGACGATCTCGACTTCTTCGAAGACGCAGCTGACGGCACGTCTTCAGCGGGACGGTCGGCCCGTAGGCCGTCGTACATGATCGCGAGAAGTTGACGGGTCCTCGCGTCACCGGCTCGCGAGTGGCAGATCGTGTAGGCGACCCCCGTCAAGAGAACCAACACGTCGTCGACGCTGATGTCGGTTCGCACCGCGCCCGCAAGCTGTGCGCAGAAATGGCAGAGGACGACCCCCGTCAGGAGAACCAGCACGTCGTCGACGCTGATGTCGGCTCGCACCGCGCCCGCAAGCTGTGCACGGCGCAAGAGCTCGGCGAGGACTTCCGTGAGTGCTCGGACGATCGGCGCCCCGCCAAGCTGCAGCTGGACTCCGTCGGAGGCAAGCGCTTCGACGAGGTCGCGCTTTCGTGCGCCTTCGCGTCCCAAGCGCTCCACGAAGGTCGAGAACGCATGGCCGGGATCCGGATCGTCCGACAGGATCCGAGCCTCCTGGACCAACTCGCCTATTCGATCGAAGACGACGGCCTCGAACAGGGCTTCCTTTGTGGCGAAATGCCGGTAGACCGTCCCGGGACCAACGCCGGCGCGACGGGCTATCTCGTCGAGCGACACATCCGAGCCTTCCGCGCCAAAGGCGGCGCGGGCCGCCGCGAGCACGCGGTCTCGGTTCCGCCGTGCGTCGGCGCGTCAGCGGACGAATCTGACCGGCATCGACGTCCGTTGGCCCGGTGCCGGACGCCGGGGTGTGGATTCCAGCCATCAGACAAATCTCCCTGCCCCTTGAAAGCGGGGCGTACGTTCCGTCTATAGTAACCGGGGTCATCGTTCCGTTTCCATAGAAGGTAATCCATGACCCCCGAGAAGGGCTGCAATGAGTGAGCAGACAGACCAGCAAGACCTTCGAGAACTCGTCGAGCGGCGGCGGTTAGAGGAGCTCGTGGACCGCTACGTGACCACGCTCGACGAGCCAACCGTCTTCGACGAGGACTGGGCCCGCTCCTTGTTCACCGAGGACGTGCGCCTGGAGCACGAGATCGCCGTGCTTGAAGGTGTTGACGAGGTCGCTGCCGCGCACCAGCGTGGTCATGGCCCGCTGGGAGCGCACCTTGCACTTCAGCACCAACCATCGCATTGAGCTCGACGGCGAGCACGCCCATCTCACCGCCCGACTGATGGCGATCCACGTGCACCCCGGGGAGAACCCACCGGACCCACTGATAGCCGCCAATGTCTTGGACGCTGATGCGGTTCGAACAAGCAACGGGTGGCGCTTTGAGCGGTTCGCTCCTCGCACCATCTGGAGAACCGGACAGTCGCCGACAGAGTCCCACGAGTCGGTTCAGTAGGGCCATGCCAGCGCTACCGCCAGAGCTCCGCGAGTTGATCGAGTCTGGACCAATGGTCCACCTGAGCACCATCAACCCCGATGGGAGTCCTCACGTGACCGTCATTTGGATAGGTCTGGACGGTGACGATCTGGTGAGCACCCACATGCGGGACAACATCAAACTGAGAAACATCAGACGCGACCCCCGCGTCGCGCTCTCGTTCGACGTCCCGCGAGAGCCCGGGGTGTGGATCAACCCTTATGCAGTCATTTATGCGGAGGCCACGGTAGAACCCAGCCCTCGCATCTGGGATCTGATGGCCAGGCACGCGAAGGTCTACGTCTCGCCCGATGCTGAGGTTCCCGTTCCCGAAGGGTCGGAGCCTGGCTTCATTGTGCGCTACTCCATCACGAGAATTGGGGGCATCGGCCCTTGGGCGACAAGCCCTGCGCTGTGAACAATCGGTGAGCCGCGCCAAGGCCGTGCAACGTGTCGCCGTTGCCAGTCATTCAGAGGGGGCGAGCGTTCAGGCGGCGCCGTTCAGTGAATTCCAGAGGAAGGACCGCCGTCCGTCTGCGGTAAAGGCCGTCACCACGGCTGGGTCATCGGGAGTCCAAAGGACGGCAAGCCACCCGGGCCCTGCGCTGACGTCAGCGATTCTGATCCCTTGCTGGCGGTCGACTTCGACGGTGGTGACTGCTGGTCCACACAAGAAAACCGCAAAGGAGAACTCGCGTCGGGCGTCGAATGGCGACTTTCCAGATACTCCTCGCATCCGCACGTGGAGGACGTCCCTTGCTTCTTGGAGGTCCCAGCGTTGCCCCGGCGACCAGCCGCTCCCGCTGCCCGTCAAGTGTTCCCACGTTCCTGCGTCATTCTGTTGAAATTGATCCGATCCGAGCACTTCACGACCCTTGCGATTGCGGCCATGACCAACGACGACAGCAAGACCGTCGTACTTGTCGACATCAAAAGGCACACATCTCCCATTCGATGCCGGCGACAGCGACGGCCACGGCCCTTCCCCGTCTATGACCGCGCTGACCACGTCGTCACTCGGCCACCAGAGCATTGGCACAGGTCTCCACCTCCCAGGCCCGCAATGTTGGCAGATGCTTCGGTGCCCCGACGTGTCGCCACGCGGGCGACGGGGGCAGTCGGCCGGGACCAGACCGGCCAAACCGCTTAGGCGGACAACTCCTGCACTTTGAGCGTATCGACGTGCTGCTGCATGGAGATGACCTTGCCGTCACGAAACGTCCAGACGTGCGCCATCTGCACCACTGCTGGCTTGCCCGTCGAGCGATGCTTCCACGAGTAGGTGCCGGTCGCGACCACGGTGTCGTCCTCGGCGACGAATCGGGTCGGGGTAACCGTGAAGTCGTCGCCGATCTCACCGAGCCGCATGAAGACACCCTCGACAACCGCTTGCGGTCCGACGTACGTCCCGTGGAGAGGGAAGCCCTCTGCCTCGGTCCACTCGATCTTGTCGTCCATCAGCGCCAGCACCTTCGGTACATCTCCTTCGGCAAAGGCCTGGTATGCGCCCTGAATGATCTGCTTATTGGTCGACATTTCACATCTCCTATCGCGGTTCGCTTGTCTCTCATGCCATTCTGCGAATCCGCCGTTACAGATCCGCGTCACCTTGGGAATTCGGGTTGTCCCATGGTCAGCTCTCACGGCTCGGGTGCGGATGCCCGGCAGCGACCAAAGTGCCCGCATGGGCGAGAACCAGTTCGGCCAACGGGTGAGCTTGAGTCAGCTGCGGGCGTGGCTCAATTTGGACGGGCTTCCTTGACGGGCAGGCGGTATCCGTCCATCCTGAGTGGGTCATCCATTGCAGACTGTGGGTCTTCAGAGTCCGAAGGAGGAGCGGGATCCGAAGGTGCGTGACCAGGCGGACTCTGCGGCTGTATCGGATTTCGACGCGAGTAGTTCCGAGGACTCGCCGGCAACGAAACGCCTCCGGTGGTGGCCGCTTGTCGTGCTGGCCATCGTCAGCTGGGGTTTCGCCAGCTGGTTGGTCTTCATCTGGCTCGGCATTCGGACACGCACACGAAAGTGGTTTGTGGTGGCGGGGATTTCAGCCGCTTCGGTGGGCGTCGCTTTCTTTGTGGCCGCAGGGACCGGACCCAACTCCGCTTCCTCCTCAGTGGCCGCCTGTGTCTCCGTTGCGAACTGGGTCGGTGCGACCATCTGCGTTCTCGTCGTCCGCCGGCGCTGGCTTCGCCCTCCCGAACTTGCCGAGCCGGTTCGATGGAAGACGTTCTACTTTCCCGGCTCCATCGATATCGCTTGGGAGGAGCTGACAACTGCTCTCGCTCCTCTGGGGGATACGGTGACCAGCGAGGATTTTCACACCTTGTTGATCAAGTCGCAGTCGCGTCTCGTTGACGTCGAGTTCCACATGACCTTGTTCCCGGGAGCGACCGACGCGACGAGTGCTCTCGAGGTGAGCCGACGGCATCATCGGCGCTTCCCGTTCTCGGGCGGCCGTTCATCGGGCTGGGAGAGTTTGGCCGATCTCTCTCGAAAGATAGAGAGCGTCATCGTGCAGTTGGGCTTCATGCGTCTGCCGCCGCCGCCGCCCCTGCAGGACGTGGCGTCTGTGCTTCGCACCGTCGAGTTTCGCGTCGCATTGAAGGGTTACAACGTCCTCCAGGTGGATGAGTTTCTTGACTCCCTTGCCGCGAAGATTGACACAGGTGAAGAGATTTTTGCTGAGGATGTGCTCTTCAACGAGTTCCGCGTCTCGTGGAAGGGCTACAACAAGCAGGAGGTCGATGAGTTTCTCGAGAGATTGGCCGCAGCGGAGGGACGGAGATAGCACTCATCTCCTGCGGTAGTGGGTACGGACCGGACGATTCAGCCGGCCTCAATCACTTCGCCGAACGCTTCGCAGTCGGGATTTTCACAAATGAAGCTCGGGTCGAGAACATGACCCGCGTCGCCCGGGAGGGCAGTCACCCCGCAGAATGGACAGATGGGAGCGCGACCTTCGTCGTCGGTGCTCATCCCTCGACGGTACGTCGTGACTGATGGGACCGGAGCAGTGGATTTACGGGCCGGTCTCGAGGTCTCGGTCCATCGAGACCAGAAGCTCTTTTGTGCGTAAGGCGTCTGGGTGGTCAGCACCGAGCAACCGCACCCGCCTTGCGAGGAGGTTCTCGTACATCGCCCTGGCCTCGTCGAGTTCATCGATCCACTGGAGAGCGTTGGCCAGCCTCTCGAGCGAGTTCAGCGTCACTGGATCATCAGGGCCCAGCGTTCGATTTCGAACATCCAGAATGTGTCGACGCAACTCGCAGGCTTCCGAAAGCCGGTCGAGCTGGAAGAGGGTGCTTGCAAGGTGCGCCGTCGTCGTCATGCACTCTTCTGTCTCGCCGCCACCCGATTCTTCGTAGCGATCGACAGCATCTTCGAAGAGCCGGCGTGACTCAGGAAGATTTCCAAGGCTTCTCAGAGTGCAACCAAGCCAATCCATGGCCAGCAACGTCAGCTGGTGATCCGGACCCAACTCGTCGGTCCGACCAGCGACAACGTGTTCGAACAGAGGCAGAGCTTCTCCATGCCGACCAAGTCGGTCCAAGTCGAACGCCTGCAGTCCTTCCGCGGTGAGCGTGCTCAGATGCTCTGTTCCCAGATGACTTCGCAGATGACTGGTGACCTCGGTCCTGAGCTGGAGAGCCTCGTCGTAGCGACCCAGCTGCTCAAGGCGGACGGCAACCTGGCCTTTTGCGTTGAGAGTCATGGTTGATTCGGGACCGCGATGACGGATCGACCACTCCAGGGTGTTCTGGTCCGCCAGAAGAGCCGACTCGGGATCGAGCTCCATTCTCTTGGCGGCGCGGCCCACTGCCCCGGCCATCCGATCACGCACCGATCGGGCCGGCCGGCGTTTGGCTCCTTCCGGCGACGGCACCTCGTGAGCATATTTCGCATCGGCATCCACTGTTCGCGACGTGCTCATTGCCTCACGAGGCCTCATGATGCGACAACCTGCAGTTTTCAGGGTGACGCGCGTCTGTAACAGCGGAGCCGCAGAATCTCATGAGAGAGAAACGGACTGCAAAGTGCGCAGACCACGACGAGGGAGTATTCATCATGGCGGTTCTGATTGAGACTGTGTTCCCGGTCGGTGTGACCAACGAGTTACTCGATGCCGTGACCGACGAAATGGGCGTCGACGCCGAACTCCCACCCGGTGGGGTCGTGCATGTGCACTTCGAAGAGGACGGACGTGCTCACGGCGTCGACGTGTGGGACTCGGTCGAGGCCTATCAGCAGTTTGTCCAGTCGACGCTTGTGCCGGCCATGGGCAAGGTTGCTGCGGCACGGGGCCTCGATCCGTCCAAGGTGGGCGCGCCCGAAGAGAAGATCACCGAGGTCCATCGCATCGTTCGTTAGGCAACTCCGGCAGCGGTCCTAAACGGTGCTGATCTTCTCGAGCCTCGCCAAGCTTGCCGTCATTGACTCGAGCACAGTGGTGGTCCCGTTGATCCACGCACCGCCATCACGGAGCAGGTCCTCCGGCAAGGGGCCGCTGTCAAAGACCTCGGTGACGACGGTGGCGTCGTCACCGTCTGGGGTGAGGATGTAGCCCCAGCGGTAGCCCGCAGGAATGCCGACCTTGGACGGATCGTCACCCTCAGCCCGAGAAGGGTCTCCGGGAGCCGGTTCCCAAAAGATGCGCCGATCTGGCTCGAACTCCACCACATAGTTGAGCATGAGGTAGTCGTCTCCGAGCCGGTGCATCTTCATGGTGAAGGTGTCGCCCACGCCGGAGAGGGGTCGGTCGAGGACGGTTCCCCTGAGCATGCCGGATCCGTCGAAATCCATGTGACGTTGCGGATTCGCCAGGATCCCGAAGATGAGGGCTGCCGGTGCTTCCATTCTGCGTGACACTTCGACCGGCTTGCTCTCCTCTGCCATGGTCCCGTCCTCGCTTCCGCACTGCCGCTGCACCTGCGTCTGCAGATGTCCCACCGTCCCGGCGGCGTCCTCGGAGGCGCCCCGTGGCCATCCGGCAGCGCCGATCGTCATTGGGAACAGTCCCTCCGCGGTCGGGCTGCCCAGGTAGTGCCTGGCCAGGAAGGAGCCCGACATGCCCGCAAAAGTGGGGTACCTGGCCATTGACTCTACCGACCCGAACGGCCTCGCTCCGTTCTGGTGCGGATTGCTCGGAGTCGACGTCGACACCGAAATCGGTGACGGAGAGTTCCTGCTTCTTTCGCCGACGGCTGAGGGCCTGACGGTTGGTTTTCAGCGGGTTCCGGAAGTCAAGTCAGGAAAGAACCGAGTTGTGCGGTGAGGGCACTTACAGGCCGTCTGGAGCCTCCAGAGAGGTCCCGTACTTGCTCTCCGTGGGACAGCCTGCGCTGCCGACTCGAGGACGTCAGCAAAATGCCGCATCGCCTTGATGCGAAACCCTGAGGTTTCGATCACCACCGCCTCCCCGTTCGACAGGACCATGGCGACGGACAACACCGGAACCCCCATGGTCGCCACCGGGTGACGCTTCACGGTCAGTACGGACACCACGTCACCAAGTGGAACCGCGAGTTCGACCTCTCCCTTGCTTCGACCAGTCATTCTTCTCGTCTTCAGTGCAAGAAAGCGCCGACTCGTGACAGCGATCCGTATCGGTTGCGTCGATTGCCGCTCAATCGCTCCCGGAGGGGAGCAGACTCCAAGAGCGAGCACCGTCTCCCCGTCCTCGAGTTGATCGGGGAGGGGCGCGTGTCGACTCAGCTTTCTCGGCATGCACGTGCGTGTCCATTGTCGCCTGGTCGAGAGCTGTCATCGTGAGCCATCCTCCGTCCGTCTTGCCCGCGCCGGCGGTCTCTCCGTCGGTCTGCGGATCCCGAGACGCAGTGTGCTCACTGGCGGTAAAGGCTCAGCAAGGCAACGTGCATCAGGCCGCCCCGGGGCCGTCCCAGGAGCGGCGTTAGAGGATCAGCCCGTCGATGCCGTCCAGCGCGCCACGCTCCGATACGACGACCACGGTGCCACCACAGCCACCCCCGCTCGAACGCGCACCTAACACGCCGGGCCGGGCCAGCGCCTCCTCGACGACGGCCGTCGCGGCCGGGTGCCCTAATCCCATCGCGTCGTATCCACGTTGGCTGGCCGCCATCAGCTCGCCGAGGTGGTCCGGCTCGCCGTCGGCCAGCGCTTCGAGCGCGGCAACGCCCCGCACGTGTTCCTCCATTCCGAACAGCGTGGCGGCCCGAACCGGATACGCCTCGCCCCGGGTCGACATGGGTGACGTCGTCGTCCGTGGCTCCCCACTCGGCCAAGAACGCGCTGTCCGTCCAGCATTTCGGGCAACTCCTCGACGGCATCGCGTGGCAACTGGCTGACCCAGGGCCACGGCCGTCCGGCCGCGGTCTCCACCATGCGCTTGCCCATGAAGGCCGCCGCCCGGGCGCGGCCGTACGGGATCCCGCCGACATCATGGGCAGCTCCCGTCGGCCAGCCAACGAGCTCCAGCCCTTCCGGCAACGCCACCGCTTCGGCCACCGACGCCGGCCGGCAGAGGATCGGCAGCACGGCGCCCGGTGTCCCGAGCGCCACCGCGACCTGATCCATGATCCCGCACGGTGCGCCCACCACACGGTTCTCCGCCTCCTGGCAGAGCGCGGCCAGGCGAAGCGGATCAATGGTCCATGCGCCGAGGGCCCGCGCCGTCGCGACTTCGAGCGCCGCGCTCGAAGCGACGCCGACGGCCGCCGGCAGGTCCGACGCGATCTCGATCCGCCCGCGGGGAGGACCGATGACGCCGTTGCGCATGAGCACCAGCGCCACACCGATGAGGTAGTGCGTCCATCGGGGATGCGGCGACAGTTCCCGGCGCACGGCCGCGTCGTCCAATCCGGCCAGGCGCTCGAGCTCGCCCGGCGTGAACGCCGCCGGGCCGACCACGAGGCACTCGTCGGGACACAACGTGACCTCGGTCCCCTGCCGGGTCGGCATCTCGAGCACGAGCGCCCCGGAGTAGTCGGCCACGCCACCGAGGAGGTCGAGGCGGCCCGGCGCTCTACCCCGCACCCAGACCGTCCACCAGCTCGGCCAACACCGGGCCGATGCGGGCCGCCAGCGTCTCGTTGGCATAACCCACCCATGCCACCGGGGAGACGTTGTCCAACGGCACCGACAGCGGGTCGCCCCAGGGGTCGGTGACCACGCCGCCCACCTCTTCGAGCAACATGGCCGTGCAGACGTCGTAGGGATGGCAGTCCAGGCCCTCGTGCTGCACCAGCGGGCGCAGGTCGGCCACGAACCGGTCCCGGCCGGTGATGAGCTCGTGGAGCTGCCCGCCGCTCGACAGGTACTCGTCATCGAAGACGTGGCGCACGCCGAGCCGCGCGAAGAGCTCGGCCTCCAACGAGGCCAGTGCCGGCTTGCCGGGAAGGAAGAACTTGGCCAACCCGCTGAAACTGTGCTCGAGATCCGTCGCCGACGACGGCCGCACGCTCAGGGCCACCCGCTTCTGATCGGCGAGCTCGACGCGCTCGGCCCGCAGGCCACCGCCACGCGTGGCGCTCAACTGGTCGACCGCCCCCTGTTTGGCGGTGGGCAGTTCGGTCATGGCCGCCGCCACAATGTCGGCCAGACCGCCGTCCGGCGGGGCAGCGGCGGCCAGGCACCAGGCGGAACGCTTGTCGTACATCAGTCCCCGCGTGCCGTCGATGCTGTCGACGATCACCGTCCATGCCGCGGCATCGCCAACGAGCACCGGCTCGTCGAGGCCTTCGGACACCACCAGGACGCCGGGCCAGTGCTCCTCGAACCAGTCGATGAGGGTATCGTCGGCCACGCGGTCGATGGCATAGATGGTGTCGGCCACCGTCTCCCCCGCCACCGCCGCCATGTCCATGCCGCGCGAGGCCACAATGAGGTCGCGCACGTGGTCGCCCAGCGCGCAGAGGAGGCGACGCGCTTCTTCAGGCGAGGGCGGCACGGAGCTCCTCGGCCTTCTGGTCGGGGTCGGACTCGTTCGTCATGGAGCCGCCACCCACCTCGGGCCCGGCCAGGTACTTGCGGATGCCCGGAGACCGAAGCGGTGGGTGCAGTTCGAGGTGGAAGGGGTAGTGCGGATGGTCACCGACCGGCGCCTGATGCACCGCCAGGACGTACGGCTGGCGAAAGCCCCACAAAGCGTCGTAACGCCGGACGACGTCGCGCAGAACGAGCGCGAGCGAGCGGCACTGGCCCTGGTCCAGGTCCACCAGCGACGCCGCCGGCCGCCTCGGCAGGATGTGCACCTCATAGGAGTACTGCGCGAACCACGGCACGCAGGCGAGGAAGTGCTCGCCCTCACTGATGACGCGGGGACCGTCCACCTCTCGCTCGACCACCTCGGCCAGCAGAGAGCGCCCGGTCCGCCGCTCGTAGTCGCGTGCCACCTCCGCCTCGCGGGCCATGGTGGCGTAGACCATCGCCCCGGCGTAAATCTGGCAGTGCGGATGGGGATTGGAGGTGCCGACCATGGCGCCCCGGTTCTCGAAAATCAGGACGTGCGCCACGCCCTCTTGCGTCTGCAACGCCACGGTCCGGTCGCGCCACGTGGTGACGATGGCCGCCATTTCGTCGTCCGTGAGGTCGGCCATCGAACGAGTGGGATCGTCGTGGTAACAGACGACCTCAGCCGTGCCGAGTGCCCGACGGGTCCGGTAAACGTCGTCGCCCGCCTCGGGCTCGGGTGCCTCGGGCGAGAAGACGGGGAGGTCATTGGTGAACACGTACACGCCGCGATAGTCCGGGTTCCTCGCGTGCAGGCGCCGGCCGAGCGGGGCGAGGGCGTTCTCGTCGGGCACCGGCGGCTCCTCCGGAGCCACGACCTCGCCGATCCAGGGTCGGGCGTCACGGTGCGAGGTGAAGAGGACCCATTCGCCGCGGAACGGATGCCACCGCAGCTCCCAGGTCACGGCCGGGCCTGCAGCGGATCAGGACCGGGCATCGATTTCGACCTGTTGGGTCTCGCATCCTGCTGCCGTGGCCCGCAGAGTGATGCGACCTTCACCGCTGGGCCGGACGATCGCCAGGGCGCGACCGTCGAAGGTCGTGCAGCGCGTCCGGTTGAAGCCCTCCTCGGTGACGGGGTTGGCGCTGCCCAGTGCCGCCAGCACGGCGGGCCCCTCGATCTGGACCTCTATTTCGAGGTCCCTCGTCACGTGCAGCACGCCGTCCTCGTCCACAAGCCGCAATGTCACGAACGCCAGGTCCTCTGGGTCGGCGGTGACGGCGGCACGGTCGACGGTGGCTTCCAGCAACACCGGGGCCCCGGCGGACCGCATCACCGTGCGGCCGATTTCGGCCCCGTCCCGGAAGGCGATCGCCTCCACCGCACCCGGTTCGTACGTGGTCTCGAACGCGGACCGGTAGCGGTGCTCCTCGCCGCTCGGTTGGCGACCGACGGACTGGCCGTTCACCACCAGCTCGACCTCCTCCGCGTCGGCATAGACCTCCACCGTGACAGGGGCCCCTTCGCTGCCGGCCCAGCTCCAACTGGAGACGACGTCGGTCCAGGACCACGGCGTGCGGGCCGCGGCCGCGCCGTGGTGCTCGGGTCGTTGCACGGCGAGGTACGGCTCGGTGCGAAGTCCGAAGACGATCTCGCGGTAGTACGACTGCGGGCGCCGGTGACCGGTGATGTCGATGTCGCCGCACCATGCGGCGCGCCACGGGTACTCACCGAGGAAGGAGGGCGTCGCCGGCGTTCCATCCGGTTGGCTGTAGACGGTGCGACCGATTCCCGCCTCGCCGAGGTAGTCCCAACCGGTCCAGGTGAAGTCGCCGATCACATACGAATGACGACGGACCGCTGCCCACCCCCTGTCGATCGCCGCGGGATGCGTCTCGCTCCCCACGATCACCCGGTTCGGAAAAAGCTCGCCGTCCATGCCGAAGCGCGAATCCATGTAGTTGTACCCGACAACATCGAGATAGGAGGCCGTCTGGGCCGAGTTCTCGGCCACGACCGGCGCCTTCATGAGGTCGTTGAGCTGATCCGCGATCTGCGACATGGCCGTGTTGACGCCCGTTTCCTCGCCTGGACCCTGGTTCTCCGCGTTGCGCCCCTCGGCCAAATGCGCGAACAGTTCGGCACCGCCGACCAGCAGGCCGCTGATGCCCTCGGTGACGAACCTCGTGCTGTCGAGCGACCGGATCTTCTCCGCCAAGGCGCGGCCGACGCGGGCGCCCATCGGCCTCCCTGCTTCGGGGATTTCGTTACCGATGCTGTACAGCACCACGCTCGGGTGATTGCGGTCCTTGCGGACCATGGCCTCCACGTCCGCTTCCCACCAGTCGGGGAACCGCAGCGCGTAGTCGTGCTCGCTCTTCGGTTGCGTCCACACGTCGAAGGTCTCGTCCATGACAACGACCCCCAGGCGGTCGCAGGCCTCGAGCATCGGCCGGCTCAAGGGGTTGTGCGCACTCCTGATCGCATTGAAGCCGGCCTCCTTGAGGAGCTCGACCCGGCGCTCCTCGGCCCGGCCGATGGTGGCCGCACCGAGCAGTCCGTTGTCGTGGTGCACGCAGGCGCCACGGAGCAGGACCGTCTCCCCGTTCAGGCGCAGGCCCCGGATCGGGTCGACCGTGAGGGACCTGATCCCGAAGGTCGTCGACTCCTCGTCGAGCACCACGCCGGCGTGGAGCAGGGTCGCCCGGCCGGTGTACAGGAAGGGATCGTCAAGACTCCAGCGGCGAGGTCTCGGGACGGTCAGGCGTTGCCGGGCCGCCAGGACATCGCCCGGCGCCGTCGTGACCGGCGCCTGGGCGCCGGCGACAACCGTCCCGTCCGGATGGAGCACCTCGACACGCAGGACGGCGTTCGAGGTCCCGATGGACTGATTGCGCACCTCGGCACTCACGGCGACGACGGCAACGTCGTCGTCGATTTCCGGCGTCGTCAACTGCAGGCCGCCCGGTACCAGGTGCACACGTCCCCCCTGGTGCAGCCAGACAGCTGCGGTAGATGCCGGCCCCCGAATACCACCGACTGTCGTCGTGGGCGCGTGCCTCGACCTTCACCTCATTGGGCTCACCGAACCGCAGCAGAGGGTCGATCTGGACGGTGAAGCCCGAATAGCCGTAGGGCCGGTGGGCCACCAAGGTGTCGTTCACACGCACCGACGCGTCGCGATAGACCCCTTCGAACTCGAGAAAGATGGCGCTCGCCTCCTCGTCAGCGGCGACATCGAACGACTTCTTGTACTCCCAACTCCCGCCCGGGAAGAACGCCGTCGCGGCGTGCCCGGCGGGTGACCGCTCCATGGCGATCATGGCGTCGTGGGGCAAGGTCGCCGATGCCGGCTCAGACCCGGAACCGACGATCATCTCCATGAAGGAGTTGGCCTTCGGACCGACTGTCCAGCCATCGTTGAAAGGGGTCCTGCGCATGGACCGGCATCCTATGCCACCAGGGATGTTATCGCTATCATGATGCCGCAAACCCTCTGCACCGGCCCTCGGCCGAAGTCATGACGGCGGTGTTAGCTTGAGCGCCACACAGAGGCCCTTCCGACGGAAGGTAAGGAGGCGCACATGGCGACCTACGTGCTCGTGCACGGTGGCGGTCACGGGGGTTGGTGCTACCAGCGGGTCGCTCGCCTTCTGCAGGCCCAGGGCCACGTGGTCTACACGCCGACGATGACCGGCCTCGGCGAGAGGGCTCACCTGCTGAACGCCGACGTGGACCTGCACCGCCACATTGAGGACATTGCGGCCGTGCTCGAGTTCGAGGACCTGCGCGACGTGATCCTGGTCGGCCACAGCTACGGCGGCATGGTGATCACGGGCGCCGCTGACAGGGTGCCCGGACGGGTTGGACGACTCGTCTTCCTCGATGCCGCCAATCCCGTGAACGGGCAGTCCCTCGCCGACGTCGCCGGTCCCGTCATCAATGCGGTGCGACCCTTCGGCGAAGTCCGTGACGGCATGGAACTGGTCCTCCTGCCGGGCCCGGACGCCGGCCTGCTGTACGGCGTCACGGACCCCGACGACCTGGCCTGGATGGCCGAGCGCCTCAGCCGCGCACCCGTGGAAGTGCTTCGAGCAGCCGCTCGACCTCCGCAACGAGGACGAGCTCTGGGCCATTGCGCAGTACCACATCGTCTGCACCTCGACCCTGGCCACCCGCGACAAGGCCCTCCTGGACCGGGCGCGGGAAGAGGGCCGGCTCTGGGATATCGACACCGGTCACGACCTCATGATCACCGAGCCCGAGAAAGTGACACGGGCGTTAGTCCAGGTCGCAGGGGGCTGACCGACACCGGTCCCTCAGGGCGTGTATGCCTAGGGTCCCGATTTCGCATCGGATGGCACTTCCTGGGGAGGAAACAGCAATGGGGAAAGCGTCGGGTAGCTACAAGGGCAGGTTGGGACTGGCGGCGATCGCCTTCACCGCCGGGGTCGGTCTCACGAGCCTCGCCGGAGGGGTCGCTGGCGCCGCTGCCTCGGGCTCGCCCATCACCCTCGTCATGATCACCTCGCTGACGGGCGAGGGCTCGTCGGAATTCAGCAACGCGCCGGCCGGCTTCAACGCGCGGATCGCCCTGCAGAACGCGGAGGGCGGCATCGACGGTCACAAAATCAACGGCGTCGTTCTCGACGACCAGACCAGCCCGACGGAGATCGCCACGGCGGTCCAGGACGCCATCTCGAAGTCCCCTGCGGGCATCGTGTCGACCAGCCCCCTGTTCTTCCTGGCCGACAAGTACCCGCAGCAGGCGGGCCTGCCGGTCACCGGCGGGTTCTTCGACGGGCCGGAGTGGGGCACGCCGGGGTTCACGAACATGTTCGCCTCCGACGTGGGCAGCGTCGACACCAAGTATCCGGTCAACACGGCCATCGGCGCCTTCATGAAGGCGCACGGCGGCACGGTCGCCTGCTCGTACGGGTACGGCATTTCGCCGTCCTCGAGCCGGTCCGCCATCGGGACGAACCTGTCCTTCGTGCATGCGGGCGGCAAGGCCGGCGTGCTCGACACGTCCATCCCGTTCGGCTCGGTGGCCATGACGACCCCGGCGCTCACGGCCAAGCAGAAGGGCTGCAACGCCTACTACGCCGGACTGGACGACAACTCCAATGACGCCTTGGCGACCGCGCTGCAGCAGGAGGGTGTCAAGCCGAAGGTCATGGTCTTCCCCACCGGCTACGACTCCCAGGTCATCGGCACCCCGGCTTGGCAGGCCGTGCAGGGTGGCTACTTCGAGACCGAGTTCCGCCCGTTCTCCCTGCCGAACGCCGGCACTGAGCAGATGAAGGCGGCACTGGACAAGTACGCCCACTTCACCGGCAACGAATTCCCGTCGTTCAGTCAGTACGAGTCATGGCTCGGAGCCGACCTGATGATCAAGGGCCTGCAGATGGCCGGCCCGACCGCCTCACACGCCGACGTCATCAAGGCGCTGCGCAGCATCAAGAGCTACAACGGAAACGGGTTGCTCCCCGAGAACATCAACTACACCAATGACTTCGGGAAGGACCTGCCCAAGTCGTGCGGGTGGTACATGAAGGCGGAGAAGACCTCCTTCGTGGCGGTGTCGAGCCAGCCCTGGTGCGGCACCGACATTCCGGGGACCACCACCGTCTCCTAGAAGAGAACCGCGCCGGCCGTGGGCCGGCCTGCCTCAGTCCTCTATGGAGATGGCGTTCTTCGGACAGGTGCGCACCGCGGCCAGTACCTGCTCGCGCAACTCCTCGGGAGGGTTCTCGTCGAGGACGTAGAGGAGGTCGTCGTCCCGGACCTCGAACACCTGCGGGGCCAGGCCCATGCAGAGCGCGTTGCTCTCGCACAGATCGAAATCAACCACAACTCGCATCGGCCTTACCTCCACTCGTCTTTCACGCGGACGCTACGCGACGGTCGCCTTCCGCCCCTCATCGGGCCACGAACGGGTAGATCCGGGTGAAGTCCGCCCCCGGCTCTTCGGTCGCGAAACGCTCCCACACCGATTCGGTCACTCGTCCGAGCACCGATGCCACACCCTGTCCCTCCGCGGCGCCGAGGTAGAGCTTGAGGTCCTTGGACATGAGCGAGTTGGCGAACCCGGCGTCGTAGCGACCGGTCAGCACATGGTTCGGGAATTTGTCGCGGGTGGCCGCGCTCTGGCCGCTCGACCCGTCGATGACCTCGACCATGGTCGCCATGTCGAGCCCGACCGAGAGGCCGAACGCGATGGCCTCGCTGGTGGCGGCGAGCGCCGTCGCGGACAGGAAATTGTTGGCCAGCTTCAGCGCTTGTGCCATGCCGGCCCGGTCGCCGACCCGGCGGCGCCGGTCGCTCAACCCGGCCAGCACGGGCTCGACGGCCCGGCAGGTCGCGTCAGGGCCCGCGTACATGACCGACAGTGTCCGCGCCCTCGCCCCGGCGACGCCGCCGGACACCGGCGCGTCGACGTAGCCGAGGCCGGCCTCCGTCAAGAGACCGTCGATCGCCCGGGCCGCCGCGACGCCGATCGTCGAGGTGTCCACGACGGAAGTCACCCGCCGCTCCGGGGCGCCGGCGATCTCCCTCGCCACCTCCTCGGACACCGCGCCGTCGGGCAGGCTCAGGACGACGATGTCGGCGCGGCGAGCCAGTTGGGCCACCGCATCGACGAATTCCGCTCCATCCGGGTTCCGCCCGGACCCGGCGATGTCGTGCGTGACGAGGTCGTGGCCGGTCCCGACGAGATTGGCCGCCAGGACGCTGCCCATGTTGCCGAGTCCGACGAAGCCAAGCACCGCCATGCTCAGCCTTCGCCCTGCTCTTCGGCGCGCACCGCCAACAGCGATCGTCGGGCGGAGACCCCCGCCGGCGCGCCGCAGTAGGCCGCTATCTGGAAGAGCAATTCGTCCAGCTCGTCGTCGGTGACCCCGGTCCGCGAGCGCGCGCTGACGTGCAGCCGGAACTCGTCCATCCGGCCCAGGGCCGCCGTCATGGCCATGACCACCAGGCTCCGGTCCCGTGTGCTCAGGGCGCCGTCGCGGGTCCAGACACCCCACGCCATCGACGTGAGATAGTCGGAGAACTCGCGCATGACGGGATTGGGGTCGCTCGTCTGGGCGTCGACGTACTCAGGGCCCAGCATCGCCCGGCGCATCGCCCGGGACGACTCGAACTTCTCGTCTTCGGCCACTCTGTTTCTCCTGCTCAGCGGTGAGAATTCCACTTTACAGGAACGAGAATCAGCGTGCATTCACAGGGCCGAGCTCGCGACAGGCCCTTGCAGGGTCAGGCGACGTGACGCTCGGTGTAGAGCCCGAAGACCGACTCGAGCGCCCGCATCGATTCGCCGACACTCACGTGGCTGCGGGCCGCTTCAATGAGGGCGGGCATCAGGTTCACCGTCGGATCCGACGCGTCCTTGGCGAGCGCAGCGAGCGCACGTCGGACCGCGTCGTCGTCTCTCCGCCTGCTTCACCGCGGCCAGGCGCGCCAGCTGCTCCGTCTCGACATGGGCGCCGATCGACAACGTGGACGGCGCCACGCCGTCTTCCTCCACGTAGCCGTTGACCCCGACCATGATCCATTCGTCATTGGCGATCTTGGACTGGAAGGCATAGGCGGCGTCGGCGATCTCCCCGACGAACCAGCCGTCGTCGATACAGGCGAAGACGCCTTCGAGCATGGACCCCGAGCCGGCCTCGGCCAGGTGCACGAACATGTCTTCGGCTTGACGCTCCAGCTCGTCGGTGAGCTCCTCCACGAACCAGGAGCCGCCGAGCGGGTCGGCCACGTGGACGACCCCAGTCTCCTCGGCAATGACCTGTTGCGTCCGCAGCGCCAGCCGCGCCGCGTGCTCGGTCGGGAGCGCCAGGGCCTCGTCGAACGAATCGGTGTGCAGGCTCTGGGTCCCGCCCAGGACGCCGGCCAATGCCTCAATCGCCACCCGTACCAGATTGACCTCGGGTTGCTGCGCGGTCAGGGACACGCCGGCCGTCTGGGTATGGAAGCGCAGCTGGCAGGAGCGCCCGTCGGCGGCGCCGTAGTGGTCACGCATCCAACGGGCCCAGATGCGTCGGGCGGCCCGGTACTTCGCGATCTCCTCGAAGAAGTCGCTGTGCGCGTTGAAGAAGAAGCTGAGCCGCGGTGCGAAGTCGTCGACCGCCATGCCGGCCGCCAGCGCCGCCTCGACGTAGGCGAATCCGTTGGCGAGCGTGAAGGCGAGCTCCTGGGCGGCCGTCGAACCAGCTTCCCGGATGTGATACCCCGAGACCGACACCGGGTGCCAGCGAGGCATTTCGGCCGAGCAGAACCGCATGACGTCGGTGACGAGCCGGACGGACGGACGCGGCGGGAAGACGTACTCCTTCTGGGCCTGGTACTCCTTCAAAATGTCGTTCTGGAGCGTGCCCGACAGGGCGGCCCGCTCCACACCGGTCTTGTCGGCGACGCCCACGTACATGGCGAGGATGGGCGCCGCCGGGGAGTTGATCGTCATGGACGTCGAGACCTTCCCCAGGTTGACGCCGTCGAAGAGGGTCTCCATGTCGTCCTGGGTGTCGACGGCGACGCCCGCCCGTCCGACTTCACCTCGGGCCCAGGGGTCGTCGGAGTCGCGGCCGAGCAGGGTCGGCATGTCGAAGGCCGTGGACAGCCCGTCACCGCCGGCGCGCAGCAGTTCCTTGAAGCGCCCATTCGTGTCGGCCGCCGAGCCGAACCCGGCGAACTGGCGCATCGTCCACAAGCGGGACCGGTACATGGACGCATAGGGCCCCCGCGTATAGGGGTACTGGCCGGGCAGCTCCGCGCCCTCCGGGCCGTACACGGGCTCGACGGGCACGCCCGACATCGTCTCGAAGCGGGCCGTCCGCCGCGGCGAACGCTCGAACTGCTCCTGCCACGTCTTTCGGTCTGCCACCCCTCCAGATTACTTCAACGTCAAACTACTTTCCAGATGCCGACGGCGACACGCCTACTGGAAGTCCCCGGCGGCCCGCCGGAGATCAGCCAACAGTTCGAAGAGGTCCGAGACCGTCGACGGCTCCACGCCGATATCGGTGAAGACCTGCTCGTTCATGGCATCCGTCGCCGCCGTGGCGCGCCGCCGTCCGGCCGCCGTGAGGACGGCGAGCGTGCCCCTGCCGTCGTCGGGATTGGACCGGCGGGTGGCGAGGCCGTCTGCCTCCAGCCGGTCGACGGCGTTGGTCACGCTGGCCGCATTGACCTGCAGGCGCTCGCCGATCTTCCCCAGAGGCAGGGCACCCTGGCGCGAGAACGACAGCAGCATGAGCACCTCGTAACGGGCGAACGTGAGCCCGAGAGGACGAAGGACGGCGTCGGCGCGGGCAAGGAAGATCTGCTGCAGCCGCATGATGGAGGTCACGACCGCCATGCCTGGCCCCTGGTCCTGCCAGCCGTGCGCACCCCACTGGCGCTGCGCCTCGGCGATCGGATCGAAGCGAAGCCGTCGTGGTTCGGCCATGGGCGCACGCTAGACGCCGATCTGTCGTGCCACACTCCCGGGGGCTCCGCTGAGCAAGCAGGCCCGACATGATGTGACGGGCAGAGAGGACCTGCGATGACCGGATTCCCACACGGCTTCCTCTGGGGCGCGGCGACCGCCGGCCATCAGGTCGAGGGAGGCAACGTCAACGCCGACCTCTGGCCGATGGAGTGGGCCCCGAACTCCAGCTTCAATGAACCGTCGGGCGACACCTGCGACCACTACCACCGTTACCCCGAGGACATCGCTGCGCTCGCCGAGCTCGGGCTGAACGCGTACCGCTTCTCACTCGAGTGGTCGCGCATCGAGCCCGAGCCGGGCTATTACTCGCTGGCGGCGCTCGACCATTACAAAAGGATGATCGAGTGCTGCCTGCAGCAGGGCGTCACGCCGGTCGTGACGTACAACCACTTCACCGTCCCGCGCTGGGTGGCAGGTCGGGGCGCATGGAGCGCACCGGACGCGCCGGCACGCTTCGCCGACTACGCCTCACGCGTCACGCAACACTGCGGGGACCTCCTGTCGTGGGTCTGCACCCTCAACGAGCCGAACCTCATGGCGATGATGCGGAGCACCGGCGTGTTGGCCATGGGCGCGGGAGATCGCCCGGCCGCACCTGATCCGGTCGAGTCGGAGCAAGGCGGAGTCGGGGGTTTCGACCCGGCGCGCTATCGCATGGGGATTGTCGCCGCCGACGTCGAGCAGATGGCCCAGGCCCACCGGTTGGCCTTTCAGGCCATTAAGGCCGCGGCGGGCAACGTCAAGGCGGGCTGGACCCTGGCGCTCGTCGACTTCCAACCGGCGGAGAGCGGCGAGGAGCGCTGGCGCGAGGCGCGGCGGGTGGCCCAGACCGACTGGCTCGCCGTCTCCGCCGACGACGACTTCGTCGGGGTGCAGACCTACTCGCGGACCCGCATCGGGCCGGAGGGCCAGCTCCCCCCACCCGAGGGGTCGCCCACCATGCAGACGGGGTGGGAGGTCTACCCCGAGGCGCTCGGTCACACTGTCCGGCTGGCCGCCGAGCACGCCAGGGTGCCGATCCTCGTCACGGAGAACGGCATGGCGACCGACGACGACGCGGCGCGGATCGCCTACACCCGGGCCGCGCTCGAGGGACTGGCCCGGTGCATTGCGGACGGGATCGACGTGCGTGGGTACCTCCACTGGACGTTGCTCGACAACTTCGAATGGAACGCCGGCTTCTCCAAGACGTTCGGCCTCATCGCCGTCGACCGCGGGGACTTCGCGCGCACCGTCAAGCCGTCAGCACGCTGGCTGGGTCAGGTGGCCCGGCGCAACGGCCTCGACTGACTCAGCGACGGTCGGGCTCGGGCGTCCCGTCCACCTCGAAGCCGACCCGCTCCACGTCGGACGCCAGGCCGGCCAGGTCGAAGCCGTAGAGGTCGGCGGCGTTCCCGTAGAGGATCTTGCGGGACACGACAGCGGAAATGGAAGGGTGCTGCACCAGCGCGTCCACCCGCACCTTCGTCTCGGGGAAGACCGACTCGAAGTGGGGATAGTCGACGCCGAACATGGCGTTGTCGCAACCGATGGCGAAGGCGTCGTAGTCGGCGCTCGGCCGTGCCAGCTCGTCGAGGGGCACCTGGTCCTCGGTGAAGGGAGAGATGCCGGCCAGGCAGTTGGTCGCCCAGTAGTCGCGGGCGGACCCGGAGAACTGGCGCATGCGCTGCAATGTCTGGGCCCAGCCGGTCCAGTCGTCGCCCCAGCTCAGCCGGCGGTCCAGCTTGCGGATGACCGGAGCGATCCAATCCGCCTCCGTCTCAATGAAGGCGATCCGCAGCTCGGGGAAGCGTTCGAACACGCCGCCCAGGATCATCTGCCACAGGGAGCGGCCCGAGAAGAAGGAGTGCTCGAGAGCGAGGGTCATGATGGCGCCGAATCCGGGCGGGCCGTAGGTCGGCGCCCCCGTGCCCCCGTGTTGGCTGATGGGCAGGCCGACGTCGACGCACGCGGCCCATACCGGGTCGAGCGCCGGATCGAAGAAGAAGGTTCCGCCTGGCAGCAGTGCGGGCATCATGATGCCGCCCAGGCCGTGTTCCCTGGCCCAGTGGATGTCCTCGACCGCCTGGTCCACGTCGTCGAAGGAGATGAGAGCCTGACCGGCCCGGCGCCCCGGGGTCTGCGCGCAGAAGTCGGCCAGCCAGCGGTTGTAGGCCAGGCGTGCCTGCCGATCGATCTCGGGGTCGCTGAACGAGCCCACGTCGGCCGACCCCGACTGGAACGGGAGCCCGTTCGGGAACAGCACCTCGGCCACGACGCCCTGGCTCTCCATGTCCTTCACGCGCAGGTCCGAGTCCCACTGCGATGTCGGATCGAGCCCGGCGCTCAGGTTGCCGCTCTCCGGCGCGCCGGCTGCCTCCTCCGCGCCGGCCCAGGCGTCGAACGTGTCGAGGAAGCGCCGCTCCACGTAGTTGCGGTACTCGCTGCGGGACGCCCGGACATGACCGTCCACCGAGATGATCGCGGCCTTCGACATCGGCCCCCCTTTCCACACGCCTTCGGCATGTGTGCGCAGCATGTTAGCGCTCTCATGCCGTGAGAACCAGGGGTGATCAGCCGATGGCGCACTCGTAGGTCTCGGTGCCGGGGCCCTGGTCACGGATGGATCCGTCCGGGAGTACGACCTCGGCCACGGTGCCCGGCGGCGCGGTGACCGTCAGCCGCAGGGACGACCCGTCCAGGTGCCAGGCCGACTCAATGCGGCCGTAGGGCGAGTCGTGCACCGCCTCGGCCCACGTCAACCCGCCGCCCGGCCGCGGCGCCACCCGGAACCGGCGGTAGGCGGGGTAGCCGTCGAGCAGCGATATGCCGGCGACGTAGTTGTGCAGGAACGAAATGACCGCTCCCTTGCTGTAGTGGTTCAGCGACTCTCGCGCCCAGCCGTTGTCGTCAATGCCTTCCCACGACTCCCACACTGTCGTCGCGCCGCGCTCGACCATGGCCAGCCAGGACGGCGGCGTGTCCTGCAGCAGGACCTCGTAGGCCACGGACAGGTGGCCGGTGTCGGCCAGCACCGGCAAGAGATACGGCGTGGCGAGGAAACCGGTGCCGAGGTGCGTGTCCGCTTCGCGGATCAGACCCACCAGCCGCTCCGCCGTCTGGGCCCGCAGCTCGTCGGGCACCAGGCCGAAGGCCAGCGCGCGCACGTGGTTGGCCTGGGTGTCCGGCGTCAGCGCACCGTCGGGTCCGATGAACTCGGTGCGCCAGGCGGCAAGGACGTTGGCGGCCAGCTCCTCCAGGCGCGCCGCGTCGGCGTCATGACCGAGCATCCGGCCGATGCGGGCGCTCAGGGCTGCCGAGTGGAACAGGAACGCCGTGCCGACGGACCCCTGGTCGCGCTCGAGGTGGTCGTCGGCCTCGGCGCCCGGCTCAATCCATTCGCCCCAGTGGTAGGTGCCGTCCCAGATGTACTGCTCGTGCGCCGCCGCCTCGGGACGGGCCTCCTGGCGACTCTGGTGACGATGCAGCCGGGCCGCGGTCGCCGCGAACTCGATCCAGGACACCATGTGGGGCCACAGCTCGACCAGGACATCGCGGTCGCCGTAGGCCCGCCACATCTCCCAGGGCACCATGACGATGGCGTCGCCCCACCCCGACGACCCCTGCATGCCCAGCCATCTCCCGGTTTCCGAAATGTGCTGGCGGAGGGGATCCGGCGAGTAGTTGATGATCCGGCCGTCGTCGAGCTGCTCGGCCGCGACGTCTCGCAGCCACTTGAGCGAGAAGCCGGCCACGTCGTAGAGGAAGGCGCCGGTCGGGATGAAGAGCTGCCAGTCGCCGGTCCAGCCGGCGCGCTCGCGTTGGGGGCAATCCGTCGGGATTTCGCAGGCGTTGTCCCGGAACGACCACTCGGTCATGTCGTGGAACCGGTTGAGCCGTTCGTCGCTGCACCGGAACCAGCCCGTACGGCGCAGGTCCGTGTGCACGACGACGCCGGTGACGTCGTCGGGAGTGAGGCGGTCGGGGTGGCCCTCAATGCGGGCGAACTGGAAGCCGTGGGTGGTCTGGCGCGGTTCGAACACCTCGCCGGGCGTCCCGGCCGCGACCACGCGGTCGATCATGCCGACGTCCATGTCGCCGAACCAGTCGGGCTTCAGGTGGTCCCGGGTGACGTCGCCCGACCGTTTGAGGACCTCGCCGTGCACAATCGTCAGCTCGGTGCCCTCGGGACCCAGGTTGCGCAGCCGCAGCCAGCCGTTGATGTTCTGCCCGAGGTCGACGACCTGGCGATCAGGCGCGGGACGGGTCACGGCGATCGGGCGGAGCTCCTCCACGCGGCGGGTCGGCGGGGCCGGTGAAGAGGCCAGCGTCGCGAAGTCGTCGTCGACGACCGAGACGGCCTGCCAGGCGCCGGTGCCTTTCCGGTGGTCCTCCATCTGCCCCGCCATGAGGTCGGCCTGCAGGAGCGGCCCGGTCGCCGACCTCCAATCCGGGCCCGTCGTGATGACCTCGTCGTCCGCGTGGAGCTGACCGAGAAAAGCGAGCGAGCTGCCGAAGCCGTCGGTGCCCTGGAAGAACCCGGTGCGCCCCCGCCACCAGCCGTCCGAGAGAACGACCTCCCAGATGTTCTCGCCCGCCTTGAGCAAGGTACCGACGTCGTAGGCCTGCACGTGCAGGGTGGTCGGATAGCTGGTGTAACCCGGGGCCAACTCGACATCGCCCGCACGCCGGCCATTGAGAAACGTCTCGTACACGCCGTGCGCCGTGGCGTACAGCCTCGCCTGCGCCGGCGCCGTGGCGAGCCGGAACGAGTGGCGCAACACATGGGCCGATCGCTCGGTCTCGCGGGGTTCGATGAACCGCGCCGTCCAGTCGGAGGGGTCGAGCAGGCCCGTCTCGCACCAGGCCGGCGCCGACCAGTCGCTCTCGACGCCGTCGGCCCAGACCTTGACCCGCCAGACGACCCGTTGCCGGGAGGTCAGGCTCTCGCCGGGCCAGGGGACGAGGACGCTGGCCTCGGACTCGACCCGGTCCTGGGCGGACCCGTCGATCTCGACGGCGTACGCCTCCTGCGCCGTCGCACCGGGCGGCAGACGCCAGGAGAGACGGGGGCGGGGGACGCCGAGACCGAGGAGGGGCGTGTCGAGATGCTCGACCCGGAGATGAGTGGGCGTGTGCGTGAGGGCGATGTTAGCGCTCCCATGCTTCGCGCTGCTTGGGGCTGTCAGGGGTGTGTCCGGAACGTCAGAGGTGTCTCGGGAACGGTTCGTCAGCAGTGTTCCCGGATACAACAGCGGGCCTCGACCGCGCCCATTTACGGTCTTTTTATGCATTTCGAATGCGGCGGCGCGCGTATTGCAACGGTCCCGTAACGCCCGGCTGTCACTCTGGTCTGAGCGATTCGACCCCGCATCTCCCCTCACCCCCCAGGGTGGGGTCGTCTCGCTTGAACTCACCAGGTGGCACGCAGCAGCCTCGCTCCGGCGGGGCTGCTGCGCGTCGACGGGCACGAGGCCCCTCCCGGAGCCCGTGGTCTAACAAGGGCGTCATTTCCCCGGTGGTGCACCTGCTCCCGGGACGGCCCAGAACAATCTTGTCTAACATCGCCGTCAGCCAACTGGAGGAGTCAGGTTGCGAACGGTTGTCGTAGGAGCGTCGAGCGGACTGGGGCGTTGTATCGGTATCGGGCTGGCGCAGCGTGGTGCCAGGACCGCGCTGTTGGCCCGCCGGCAGGAGCGACTGGAGGGGGCCGCCAAGGAGGCCGGAGAAGGAACACTGGCGATCACGTGCGACGTGACCAGCACCGAGTCCTGCCGGTCCGCAATCGGGCAGGCCGCTGAGGGTCTGGGCGGCATCGACGCCCTCGTCTACGCGCCGGGTGTCGGCCCCCTCGTGCGGCTCGCCGACATGGACGCGGACACGTGGCGGCACGTCTTCGACACAAACGTCATCGGCGCCTCGCTGGTGACGGCCGCCGCCGTGCCTTTTCTCACCGAGTCCTCCGGGAATGCCGTCTTCCTGTCGTCGGTGAGCGCTTCGATGACGCCCCCGTGGCCGGGCCTGGGCGCCTACGCGGTCAGCAAGGCGGCACTGGACAAGCTCGTCGAGGCCTGGCGGGCCGAGCATCCCGACGTCGGATTCACCCGCGTGATCGTGGGCGAGTGCATGGGCGGTGAGGGCGATTCGGTGCCGGGCTTCGCCGACGGCTGGGACCAGGAGCTCGCGGCCGAGGTGATGCCGGTGTGGTTCGCGCGCAATTACATGAGCGGCAACTTTGTCGACATCGAGAGCCTGATCGGCGTCGTCGACTCCGTCCTGCGTCAGGCCGGTGCACACATCCCTTCGGTGACGGTGGCGACCCGCGCCGCAGGCTGAGCCGAGCGGTCCTTGTCCTCAGCATGAAGATTTCGCAGTACCCCTACCCGGCGCGCGCATGGTGGGGCGATCGGCTGCTCGTGCAGTCCGACTCCTGCCTGTGCGGTGAGGTCCCCGGCGAGCTCCCCGTGCTCTTCTTTCCTGTCGCCGACATGGAGCCCGGCGTCGACCTCGACGCCCTCGCGGGCCTGTCCGAGTGCCTGCGGCCGGCGGACACGCGGGCCGAGCTCGCCGGCCACGTCGCCTTCGACCAGGACCGCGTCCGGGTCGAGGTCACGGACGAGGCCGCAGGGGACGCGCCACGTGATGTGACGCGCAAGCGGTTTCCCACCTGGGGTGACGCCACGCACCTGGTCGACGTCATGGATGTGCGTCCCACCGATGACAGCAACCGCAGCTTCGTGACGGTCGCTCGCAGTGACGAGCGACGACCCGTCGTCGAGGCGTCCCAAATGCTCGGGCAGGCCATCGTCGCGGCCGGCCGCTACGCCGAGGGTCGACGAGTCGTCTCGGCCAGCATGGTCTTCGTGCGGGCGGCCGATGCCCGTCAGCCCCTGCGGTTGGAGTTGGACGAGCTCAGTTCCGGCCGGACCTTCTCAGGCCTGGCGGTCCGGGTGTTCCAGGGTCCTCGGGTCTGTGCCGCAGGAACGCTGCTGCTCGACGTGCCGTCCGACGACGTCATCCGCCACGCGGTCGACGCGCCGGACGTCGCGGGACCGTACGAAAGCGAACCGTACGATATGGGCGTGACCGGTCGCGACCTCCGAGTGGTGGACGGCACCTACACGAACGAACCCGAGGTGCCGGCGGGGCCGCCGGTCATCGACGCCTGGGTCCGGTTCCGCCATCTCCCCGACGATCCGCCTCTGCACGCAGGCCTCCTGGCGCAGTTCACAGGCCACATGTCGATTGCGGCGGCTCTGCGCCCCCATGTCGGGGTCAGCCAGGACCAAGCGCACTTCACGCTCTCCATGGCGATCAACAGCATCAGCCTTTCGCTGTACGGTCCAGTCAAGGCGGACGATTGGTTGCTGTACCACCACGACTCCACTTTTGCCGGAGCGGGCACCACGCACGCGGAGAACCGGGTGTTCGACCGTCAGGGCACACTGGTCGCCTCCTTCGCCGTCGACGCCATGGTGCGACCCCTCCCGAGTGCTGCGAAGGGTCCGATGGACGCACGGACCGCGCTATGAGCCTCACGACCGGTCGCGGACCACTCAGTTCCACACCGGCCGGGCGGTTCTCGGCCTCCATGCCGCGCGACGTGTCGTACATGGAGCCGTTCCGACGGCGGGTCCGGGCGACGAAGGACGGTCGCACGCTGATCGACAGTGAGCGGGCCCTGCTGCTGCACCGGCCGGGACAGCCACCCACGCTGGCCTTCCCGGCCGAAGACGTCGGCGGCCTCCCGACGGAGGACGCTCCGGAGGCCCCCGGCTACGTCACCGTGCCGTGGGATGCCGCCGACGCCTGGTACGAGGAAGACGAACAGATGCTCGGGCACCCGCGGAACCCCTACCACCGGGTCGACTGTGTGCGTTCGCAGCGCTCGCTGCGGGTCACGGCCGGCGCCACCGTCCTCGTCGACACGACCGAGACGATGGTCGTCTACGAGACGGCACTCGAGCCGCGGCTCTACGTGGACCCGCGCCACGTCCGTGTGGAACTGACGCGGAGTCAGGTGCACACCTACTGCCCGTACAAGGGCACGGCGACGTACTGGAACGCGCTCGTCGGCGGGGAGCTCCTGACGGACGTGGCGTGGAGTTACGAGGACGCACTCCCCGAGTCCGTCCCACTGCAGCACCTGGTCAGCTTCGACGACCAGCGCGTATCGGTGTTCCACGACCTCCCCGGCGCCGACTGACGCCAACCGGGTGGGACAGATGGCATCACTAACCTGGGCCGGCGGGTCGGCTCCGGCGCGCTGGCCGCTCAGGGCAAAAGGGACGTTGCATGGAACTTGAGACATTGGTGTACGAGCAGGAGGACGGTGTCGCCGTCATCACCATGAACCGGCCCGAGGTGCACAACGCGTTCAACCACCGCATGCAGGCGGAACTGCGCGGGCTGTGGCGGCACCTCCGCCGCAACGAGGACGTCCGGGCGGTTGTCCTGACCGGAGCGGGCGACGAGGCGTTCTGCACGGGGATCGACCGGGACGAGACCATCCAGGAGAGTTATCTGGCCTACGAGGAGAACCGCTGGAAGATGCAGGGCAGGACCGGCCCCGTCTCGACGCCCTTCATGTTCAACGACCCCGGGGTCAACATCAACCCGAAGACCAACGACCTGTGGAAGCCGATCATCGCCGCAGTCAACGGCATGGCCTGTGGCGGTGCGCTCTACATGCTCGGCGAGTCGGACATCATCATCGCCGCCGAGCACGCGACGTTCTTCGACCCGCATGTGACCTACGGCATGGTGGCGGGCTTCGAATCCACGCACCTGCTGCAGAAGCTCCCGCTGGGCGAGGTGCTCCGCATGATGCTCCTCGGGGCCTGGGAACGCATGTCAGCCGAACGGGCCCACCAGATGGGACTGGTCTCCGAAATCGTCCCGGCGACCGAGCTCCGTGAGCGGGCCCTCTGGGTGGCGAAGGCCATCGCGTCGGCACCGGTGATGGCGGTGCAGGGCACCTTGCGGGCCATTTGGATGACCCACGAGCTCAGCCGGCGCGAGGCGCTCGCCCAGGTCTCGACCTTTGTCGCCCTCGGGACGCTCTTCGACGACGTCGCTGGAGGTCAGGAGATCTTCGAGGGGAACGAGCCCCGCCCGGAGTGGAGGCTCCGCTGAACTCGCACGGCTGCGAGGCCGGCGGCGACGCCGCCCTCCCCCGACCGAATCCTGTCAGCTCGCCGTCGACGTCCCGGCCAGGTCGGTCCCGCACGAAGGCTGCGACGAAATCGGCGTGAAGCCCGTGGGGCCCGCCTTCATCACCCAGGCACAGGTCTTGGCCGGGTTGTGGCCGAAGTCCGTCGAGTAATTGAAGGTGACGGGCAGCAGGCCTTCGGCGTTGTAGGACTTGAGCCCCCGCAGGTCCTTGATGACGGCGGCCCGTGTCGGGTTGGCTCCGGCCATCTGCAACCCCTTGATCATCAGGTCCGCACCCGCCCACGACTCGTACTGACCGAAGTTGGGGAACTGGGTCTTGGTGAAGTGCGCGTACTTCTCCATGGCCGACTGCATCTGCTCCGTGGCGGCGTTGGGGAGGTCCCAGGGACGGAACAGAGAAAGGAAGTAGCCGCCCTGCAGGGTCGCCCAGTCCGGCGACTTGATCACGTCGGGCTCGTACCCGGTGGCGTAAATGGCCGCCTTGATCTTCACGCCGGCCTGCTTCAGCGCGGTGGCCAGCGCGTAGTTGGAGTTGGCGTCCATGGCCGGAGAGATGGCGTTGACGCCGTCCTTCTTGGCCACGAGCGCCTCGGCCGTGAAGTCGACGCCACCGAAGGGCACGGTCGTGTCGAGCACGCCGACCTTGCCACCGGCATGCTGGAACGACTGCCCGGTTCCGATGGCGGCGCGGCTGGACGACGGGGAGATGCTGTAGCCGTAGGCACCGAGGACAGTCGCCCCCAGCTTCTTGAACAGGTCGCCCAGTTGCGTGTTGACGGGGTACTTCGGATCGACGCTGCCGTTGTCGGAGGCGAACATGTTCGTGTAGGGCTGCTCGCCCCACTCCGGGCCGTCGTCGTAGGAGCCGGTCACCGGCATGCCTGCCTGCTGCGGGTACTTGGCCGCCAGGAACATCAGCGGGCTCTGGGAGACGATGCCGAACGCACCCTTGGAGATGGCGCTCTGCACGGCCGTCGCGATCTCGCTCGGGTTCGTCTGGTCGTCAATGACCAGTGGCACCAACTTGTGCCCGTTGACACCGCCCTCGGCATTCTGCTCGGCGATCCGGGCGTCGAAGCCGGCTGGCGAGGTCGCGTTCTCCGACCCGCCCTCACCGGTGAGGTCGGTGATGTAGGCGATGGTGATCGGTGCCGGCGAGGCCGACGCCGTGGCGGCGGTCGTGCCGATCAGGAGCAGGGGCAGGCCGGCCAGCATGGCCAGTCCCACGGGGGCCATGGCCCGCCGCTTGCGCTTCGTACCGACGCAATGCATGAGTGTCTCCACGGTCTCGTTCGCCTCCCCGGACCCTGCCACCGGATCCATCGTTCGGGGTCATAGGCTGAGCCGGAGCTGCAGCACTGTAATGACCGGTCGTTACCCTACAGGACCGCCCGCCGCGGCCGGGGTCGCCGGCTCGGCGTCACCGAGATAGCGGTCGATGACCTCCTGCCCGGCCTCGGACGCGGGGCCGTACCAGCCGACCTGGCCCCGCATGAGGATGACGCAGGCATCGGACATGGCCAGTGCCCTGTGCACGAATTGCTCCGTGAGCACAATGGTGATGCCCGACTGGCGCGCCTCTTCGAGTGCCTGGAAGACGGACTCGGTGACGATCGGGGCCAGGCCGAGCGACATTTCGTCGGCGATCACGAGCTTCGGCGAGACGGCGAGGGCCCGGGCCAGGGCGAGCATCTGCTGCTCCCCTCCCGAGAGGCTGCCGGCCCGCTGCGTCCTGCGCTGGCCGAGGACCGGGAACCGGTCGATGGCGCGGTCGATGGCCGCGGCGCGCTCGTGGCGCGCCTCCTGCGCGACGGCCATGCGCAGGTTGTCCACCACCGAGAGGCCCGGGAAGATGCCGCGACCCTCTGGGATGTACGTCAGCCCGAGCTTGCGGATGCGGTGCGCCGGCTGTCCGGTGATCTCCTGCCCGTCGAAGAAGACGCGGCCGCTGGTGGAAGGCACCAGGCCCGACACCGCACGCGCCAGGGTGCTCTTGCCGGCGCCGTTGGCACCGAGCACGGCGAGGACGGTGCCCGGCTCCACGGTGACGGAGACACCGAACAGTGCCCGTGAGGACCCGTAGCGCACATCGAGGTCTTCGACGGTGAGGAGTGGTTCGCTCACGCCGGGTGCGCCCTGCCGGGAGCCGGCTCGGCGGGCGGACCGGGTTCAGGGTCGGAGTCCCCCAGGTAGGCGGCCCGCACCGCGGGGTCGTTGCGGATCACCTCCGGAGTGCCGACGGCGATGCGCTCACCGAAATCGAGCACGAACACAATGTCGGACAGCGAAAGGACCGCGGCCACGTCGTGCTCCACCATGATCAGCGAGACCTGATGGTCGGGCTGATCGACGATCTGGCGGAAGACCGCCAGCAGATTCTCCGACGCCTTGATGTCGAGACCTGAGAGAGGCTCGTCCAAGAGGAGCACGCTGGGTTCACTGGCCAGTGCCCTCCCGACCTCGACCAGGCGGGAAATGCCGAGGGGCAGTGCCGCCACAGGCGCCTTCTCCACCCTGGTGAGCCGCAAGAGCTCGAGCAGCTCGTCCACCCGCTCGCTCTCGTCCTTGCCCGGCGGGAGCAGCGACCGCGGATCGAGCATGTCGCGCCACAGCCGCTGCGGCGCCACGCGGGCCCGGTGGGCCAACATCAGGTGCTCACGCACGGTCAGGCCCATGAACAGCTCCGGCTGCTGGAACGTCCGGGCCAGGCCCCTCCTCGAGCGGGCCCGGCACGACGCGTTCGTCACGTCGTCACCGTGCAGATAGACCTCACCGCTGTTCGGGCGCAGCAGGCCGGACAAGACGGCGAGCAGCGTGGACTTCCCGGCGCCGTTGGGGCCGACCAAGCCTGCGATCTTCCCTGGTTGGACGTCGAGGCTCACCGCGGACAGTGCGGTGAGCCCTCCGAAGCGGACCGTGATCCCGCGGGCGACCAGGGCGGCGGTCTCGACATCCACCGACGGGGCTGCCTCGCTCGGGGCCGTCGTCACGAAATGTGCTCCGCCACGCGGGTCGTCGCCATCTGACCCACGTCCGCGCCGGCGAGGGTGAGGTCGGGCAGGTCCGTGCCGCCCGACCGGGGGCGCACGTGCAGCACCAGGCGCCGGAGCCGGCGGCTCTGCTCCGCCAGCACCCCGTCGGGATACCTGGCGGCCGACACCGCACCGAGCCCGAAGAGCACCGGCGTCACGTTCGACGTCCATGTCGGAAGGTAGTTCTGGGTCACGGCGGGCAGCAGGGCCAGCGAGACCCCGCCGAGCAGCGCGGCGGCATTGGAGCGGACGCCCCACGTCACCAGCACGGCCAACCAGACGACGCCTTCGAACGTGGCGAACTCGCTGGGTTGGAAGGTCGTCTGCGACAGGGCGAACAAGCCACCCCCGATCCCGGCGATGAGGGCCGCCAGCGCGCCCGCAATGACCTTCTGCTGGACGACGCTGATGCCCGACGTCTTCGCTCCGGCCTCACTCCAGCGCGCCGCGTTGAGTGCCAAGCCGGTGGTCGATCGTCGGAAGTTGACGATGAAGAGCGCAATGATCACGAAGGCGGCCAGACACAAGTAGGCAAAGGCCCGATCGGACGTGGCGAAACCAGGCCGGTTGAGAGTGAGCCCCAATCCCTGGTTCACGAAGCTGGGGAGAGTGAAGACGAGGTTCTCCATCAGGAGCCCGAACGTCAGCGTCACCAAGGCGACGTAGAGATCACCCAGGCGGATGCTCAAGAGACCGACGACGACGCCCATCAGGAGTGCCACCACACCGCCGGCGAGAACGGCGAGGAGCACGGGCCATCCGTGGTTGTTCGCCAACTGGGCCGTGGTCAGTGCTCCGACGCCGGCGAAGGTGATCTGACAGAGCCAGAGCATGCCGCCCTCACCGGTGACGATGGTCCAGGAGAGAAGGATGACGGCGTAGGCGAAGCCGGCCGCCATGACGCCGACCCAGTAGCCCTGGACGATCAGCGGCACGACACCGACGGCGGCGATCAGGAGGATGGGCCCGCCGTACTTGCCGAAGAATCCGAGGGAGGCGGACTCGACGACACTGCTGGTCGATCCGGCGAGCCGGCTCTCGCCCTGCGGCGTGATGGCGCGGTCGAGCGCCCCGCCGAAGCCGTCGGTCTCGCCCACGCGTCCCCGACGCAACAGCTCGTAAATGAGGACGACCGCGACGACAATGAAGGGCACGGCGTCGATGAACTCCGTCGTCCACGCGCTCGAGGGAGGCAGGTACCCCTCAATGAGCGAGGTGGCGATGCCCATGAGGAGGGCCACGACCACCGCCACGGTGAGGTTGCGTAGCCGCGCCGCCACCACTGCCGCGAACGATGCGGCGATGAGGATCGTGAACTTGTCGGGGTCGAGCCCGACGATCGGGGCGGCCAGGACACCGGCCAGGCCGGCGAAGAGGGTGCTGACGGCCCAGACACCGACGGATATGAAGGTCGGGTTCGTCCCCGACAGGTCGGTCATCGCGGGCGAGTCCACCATGGCACGGACCTTGAGCCCGACGTCGGTGTAGCGCAGGACGAGCGCGCCCGCGATCACCGTCGCCAGGACGCACGCGTAGACGATGACCTGGTCGAACGTGACCGCGACACCGAAGACCTGGTAGACGGCCACCGGCTGGGGAGCGAGCCCAGGTGCCGACTGAATGGCCTGGTTGCCGAATATGAGGACGGCCGCCGCCGGGATGGCCACGAGCAACCCGATCGTCGCCACCACCTTGATCATGGGCGAGGACAGGCGCAGGTGCTGGAACAGCGCGAAATAGAGGAACACCCCGAGCGCCGGCGCCGCCACCACGATGGCGAGGATCGCGGCCGGGAGGATCGGCCAGGTGTGCTGCGTGTTCAAGAAGTAGTAGAAGCGGGCGATGAAGAACGCCATGGCGCCGAAGGCGAAGTTCAAAATGCCCGACGACGTGTAGGTGATGACCAGGCCGGCGGAGCAGATCGCGTAGATCCCTCCCAGCACCAGCCCGGCGATCACGAATTGGAGCATTCCTGCGGTCCCCTCCTCACCGGCCGGCTGCCGGAGGCATTTCTAACATTGACGTCGATTCAGATCCTAACGATGCGCAGCACGTCCTGCACGACGAATAAAATGCATGTTGAGCTGCGGGAATGGATCCGGCAGGACGGCCGTTGCGACCCCGGACCGGTCAGGGTTCCTCGCCGAGCCCGGGGCGGCCGAGCAGCCCACGTTCGAGCACATGGGCGGCGGCGTCGACGGTGGCCGTGCCGCGCTGCAGCGCCCCGAACGCGCCGAGGAGCGCCACCATCACCACGGCGTCGACATCCACGTCGCCGAACCCGCGGCCGGCGAGGATCGGCACCATCCGGCGCCGTCCCCAGTCCAGCGCGGACGCGGACAGCGATCGGAGCCGGGCGTCCTCCTGGGCGGCTTCGACCCAGACGCGGATCATCGCCGCCTCGCCGGACTGCGCGGTGTTGTAGCGACGAAGCCATCGGCGCAAGTCCGAGCCGTTGGAGGTCGTCAGATCGGGAATTTCGACGAAGGTGTCGGCGACGGCGCGCATGGCCTGGACCGTCAGAACGATGGCCAGCTGATCCTTGTTCTCGAAGTAGCGGTAGAAGACGCCATGGGAGACCCCGGCCGCGGCGGCGAGATCGTCCACCCGTGTGGCGTGGTAGCCCCGCTCGACGAAGACGTCCCGACCGTTGTCGACAAGTGCCTTCATGGCGGCGCGTCGATCCGTTCCGGACCGGACCTCTCCCTCCTTCTCCAACATGTCGTGGACCACGGGGCCGAATTCCACGCGCAGTGGCCGCGGAAAATCGTTGGGCCGGACGTTGACGTGGCTCCGCCCGAAGAGCGAGCGATGTATGACGTCGGTGATGGCCACCTCGACCCGCTCCCTCGGGTAGTCCTCGGGGGCGACGGACCGGAGCGACGCGGCGTCGTCGAGCGTCCGGGCCAGGCAGGAGATCAGCAACGCCAGCAACGGGTCGAGTTGACGCGGTGGCAAATCGCTGGTCGAGAGCTTCGAGCGGATCCGGGCCACGGTCTGATCACGCAGGCGCGCCGCTCCCGTCTGCAACCCGTCGTCCTCTTCGAAGGCTGCCGGGAGGGCGCGGAAGATCGGCCCGTAGCGCGCGTGGATGTCCGCATACCGGCCGACCCAGGCCCGGAGTCCCTGCCATCCGCTGGCATCGGGCGTCAACGGATCGATCGTCTCGGTGGACGCGCTGATCTGGCGGGAGACCTGGCCGGCCAGGCTGGCGAAGACGTCCTCCTTCCCGGAGAAGTACTGGTAGAAGGAGACCCTCGAGCAGTCGGCCTTCTCGCTGATGCGGGCGATGCTGCACTGATGGAACCCCTCTTCACCGAAGAGTTGCAGCGCGGCGTCGAGGATGCGTTGCCTCGTTCGCTGCCCACGGGCGCCCACGCGCGGGTTGTCCGAGAAGGGCGCGCGCCGCGTGACGGGCTCGCCGCCGTCCTCGCGCTGAGCCAGGGTCGAGCTGGCTTCCCCTGCCGTCACGTCACGACCTCCGCTGAGTGTTGCCGGGGCGGACACGGCACCGCGGGTGCGGGCCGGCACCACACGCACGTCAGGAGTCGGCGCGCACCTTGTCCTTGACGGACGGGACGATCGGCGGAGCGTCCTTCCAGTTCGGAAGCCCGCTGTCCTCCTTGGCCACGGGGTATTTGTCCTCGTTGACCTGGGCCCAGTGCGAGTGGTTGAGCTCGTGGATCGTGAAGCAGGCGTTGAGGGCGTTGTAGAAGCCCATGTTGTCCACGCTCTGGTTCACCGCTTCCTTGACGAGCAGCGACGTGACGGAGGGAAGGATGGCGATCCGCTCGGCGAATTCGAGCGTCCGCTCCGTGAGATCGTCAGCGGGAAAGATCTTGCTGACCATGCCCAGGCCGTGCGCCTCCTCGGCGTCAATGGAGTCGCCCGTGAGGAGGAGCTCCTTGGCCTTGCGTGGGCCGAGCTCCCACGGGTGCGCGAAGTACTCGGTGCCGCACATGCCCAGCCGGGTCCCCACGACGTCGGCGAAGCGGGTGCCTTCGGCGGCGACGATGAGGTCGCAGGCCCAGAGGAGCATGAGACCGGCCGCGTACACGTCGCCGTGCGCCTGCCCGATGGTGATTTTGCGCAGATTGCGCCAGCGCAACGTGTTCTGGAAGTAGTAGTGCCACTCCTGGAGCATGAGGCTCTCGGCGCCCTTGCGGTTGGAGCCGTTGATCGTCCGGGTGTAGTGCTGGTTCGGTCCCGGCGTGAACTCCTCCTGCGAGACCTTGGAGCCCATGTCGTGGCCGGACGAGAACATCGGGCCTACTCCGCCCAGAATGACGACCCGCACCTCGTCGTCGGCTTCCGCCTCGAGGAAGGCGTCGTTCAAGTCGACGAGCAGACCCCGGTTCTGGGCGTTGCGCGCCTCGGGACGGTTGAGCATGATGCGCGCCACCTTGCCCGAGTCCAGCTTTTCGTAGGTCACGAACTTGTAGTCAGCCATAAGAGAACTCCTTGACGGTCGAGGCGAGTCGTTCAGCGGGTGACCCTACTGTTAGAAACGGCGCGGCGCACCTTGCGGACGAGCCGGCGCGGCGCGACCCGATGCCGTCGGATCAGACTGCAGCAGCGGCCTGCTCGACCCGCATGATCCGGGCCAGGTTGCCGCCCATGATTTTCCGGACGTCCTCGTCGGACGAGGCCTTCGGGGAGGTGGTCGACGTAGCTGCACGGCTCGGCCAGTCCCTCGGGGTGCGGCCAGTCGGAACCGAACAGCACGTGGTCGGCGCCGATCACGTCGATGATTTCGCCGAGGTCGTCCTCGTGGAACGGGCTGACGTACACGTTGTGCTTGAACTGCGCGACCGGGTCGCCGTCGAAGGCGTTCGGCATCTTCTTGTAGGTGTCGCCGAGGTGGTTGACGAAACTCCTGATCCACTCCCCGCCGGCCTCAATCGACGCGATCCGCAAGTCGGGGAACCGGGCGAACACGCCGTGGGACACGAAGGCCGACATGGTGTCCTGGATCGGCCGGTGCTGACCGGTCATGTAGGTGAAGGCGTCGAGCCGGAAGGGCAGCATTTCGCTCGGGTCCGGTCCAGTCACTGACGTACCGGGCGTAGCCGCTGTCAGAGGAGTGCATGGACACGAGGATGTCGGCGTCCACCACGGCCTGCCAGAAGGGGTCGAACTCCGGATAGCCGAACGAACGCGACCCTCGGAACCCCGGGACCGGTGCCGGGCGGATGAGGACGGTCTTGGCACCTCGCTCCACGCACCATTCGAGCTCCTCGATCGCCTTCTCCACAATGGGGAGGGTGATCACCGGCGTGGCGAAGATCCGGTCCTCGTAATTGAACTGCCACTCCTCGTACATCCATTCGTTCAAAGAGTGAATGGCGGCGTGCGTCAGCTCGGGATCGTCGCGCATGCGCTCTTCGAGCAGGCTGGCCAGCGTCGGGAACATGAGCGAACGGTCGACGCCCAGCTCGTTCATCACCTCAAGGCGAGGTCCGGGCTCCCGGAAGGCCGGAATGCCCCGCATGGGCTCCCCGATCACCTCGCGGTAGGACTTCCCTTCGGGGTTGCCGTTGCGGAAGTACTCCTCCTGCGCTCCGGGCCGGGCGACGACCTCGAAGGTCGGGTTCGGGATGTACTCGCTCACCGTGCCCCGGATCATGATCTTCGTGCGGCCGCGGAGCTCGACGTAGTCGATGGCACCCTTGTAACGGTCGGGCAGGTGCCTCGTGAACGAGTCCCTGGTCTCGTAGAAGTGGTTGTCAGCGTCGAAGACGGGAAAATCGCAAACTTTCGGCATACTCGAGAGGATATAGATTTCTGACTATGACGTCAATGTCATAGAACTCTCGCCCTTCCCCTGAACGCTACGGCAGCCGAAATCCCTGCTCAGCCCGGATCGGACCTGCCCCAGAGCCAGGGCTACGGCTGTCCGGGGCGTCAGCGATTGGTCGGAAAGTGCAGCTCCATGGTGCTCGGGCCCGGGTCGGGCCAACGAGAGGTGACGACCTTGGGCCGCGTGTAGAAGCGGATGCCGTCGGGACCGTAGATCGAGGAGTCACCGAAGATGGAGGCCTTCCAGCCGCCGAAGGAATGGGAGGCGACCGGCACGGGGATGGGGACGTTGATGCCGACCATCCCGACCTGGACTTCCCGCTCGAAGCGGCGGGCCGAGCCGCCGTCACGGGTGAACAGCGCCGTGCCGTTCCCATAGGGATTGCCGTTGACCAGCGCGAGGGCTTCGGTGAGGCTCGGCACCCGCACCACGCTCAACACCGGGCCGAAGATCTCGTCGTCATAGACGCGCATGCCCGGTTTCACGTCGTCGAGCAACGAGCAGCCGACGAAGAAACCGTCGCCTCGCTGCCGTGGCCGAACCGTCGACCACGACCTTGGCGCCCTCGTCCGGAGCGCGCTCGACGTAGGACCGCACACGGTCGCGGTGCTCAGCGGTGATGAGAGGCCCCATCATGCTCGCCTGATCGTCACCCGCCCCGACGACGACGTCGGGAATCCGGCTGGCGATGGCGTCAATGAGTGGATCGGCCACCGCGCCGACGGCGACGACCACCGAAATTGCCATGCACCGTTCGCCAGCCGACCCGTAGGCGGCGGACACCGCTGCGTCGGCGGCGGCGTCGAGATCGGCGTCGGGGAGCACGACCATGTGATTCTTGGCCCCACCAAGGGCTTGGACCCGTTTCCCGTTGCGCGTGCCCGTCTCGTAGATGTGCCGCGCCACAGGGGTGCTCCCGACGAAGGAGATCGCCGCGATGTCGGGGTGTGCCAGCAGCGTTTCGACCGCCTCGCGATCGCCCTGCACGACGCTGAACACACCGTCGGGGAAGCCGGCGCGCCGGACGATGTCGGCCAGGACCAGCGCGGCGGACGGGTCCTTCTCGGAAGGCTTGAGGACGAAACAGTTGCCGCAGGCGATGGCGTTGGCCATCATCCACAGCGGCACCATGATCGGAAAGTTGAACGGGGTGATGCCGGCGACCACGCCCATCGGCTCGAGCACCGTGCGGATGTCGATGCCCGTCGAGATCTCCGAGTTTGACGACCCCTTCAACAGATTCGGGATGCCGCAGGCGAACTCGACGTTCTCAATGCCGCGTGCCACCTCGCCCCTCGCGTCCTCGAGCACCTTGCCGTGCTCCCGGGTCACCGCGGCGGCGAGCTCGTCCCGGCTGGCGTCGAGGATCTCACGGAGCCGGAAGAGCAGGCTGGCCCGACGGGTCAGGGAAGAGGTGCCCCACTCGCGCGAAGCCTGGAGCGCCGACGCCACCGCGGCGTCCACCTCTGCCGCGGACGCCAGCGCGACCTCGGCGATCTGGACGCCCCGGGCGGGGTCGTAGACAGGCGCCACCCGGCCCGATGCGCCGGCAGTGGCCCGGCCCGCGACCCAGTGGCCGATCTGCTTCACGTCCGAGGCCGTCGCCTGATGGTCTGTAGGGCCGGGAGCCATATCGCCGATGATCTTACGGCGACCCCCGGCCACCGGCATTGCCCACCCCCTGGTCAGACGCGGGAGAATGGGTCTGCCCCCGGTCGGTGACGTGGCCGGCGGCGCGGCCGGCTTCGGCGCCCCAGGCCGCGGCACCTAACATGGCGGGCGTGTTCGATTGCGACGTCGATGTCAATACTGGACGCGGCCTCCCTGGCTGGAGCGACCATGCGACCCCTGCCTGAGCTGACCCCGGCCAACGAGTGGTTCTGGACCTCCGGAGCCGACGGCACGCTCCGCATCCAAGAGTGCAGCGACTGCGGCGAGTTGGTGCATCCACCGGTGCCCATCTGCCCCTACTGCCGGAGCCGGTCGTCTAAGCCGGCCCCGGTGTCGGGCCGCGGCACAATTGTCGGCTACACGGTCAACGCCCATCGTTGGCTGCCCGACTTCGAACCGCCGTACGTGATCGCCAACGTCGCGCTGGCCGAGGACCCACGCGTGCACCTGACGACGAACATCATCGGCTGCGAGCCGACCGAGGTGGAGATCGGCCAGGAGGTCGCGGTCCAGTTCCTCCAACAAGAGGACGTCTGGCTACCCCTGTTCGGGCTGACGGGGTCGGTGGATCCGGTCGACCGTGTCGCCGAACCGGTACGGCCGCTCCCCCGTGCGCCCCTGAGCGACGAGCGCTTCGAGCACCGGGCCGTCCTCAGCGGCATCGGTCGCTCCACCTTCGGCCGGCGGCTCATGATCGACCCGCTTGCGCTGGCCGTCGACGCCAGCCTCGAAGCGATTGCCGACGCGGGGTTGACCATCGGCGACATCGACGGCCTCTCGACGTACCCCGGGATGAGCGGCGGCGGCATGAGCGAGGGCGGCGTCAGCGCCATCGAAGAGGCATTGCGGATCCACCCGACGTGGATCAACGGCGGGGGCGACCTGCCGGGGCCAGGGGGCTCGGTCATTGCGGCCGCCATGGCCGTGGCCTCGGGGCTCTGCCGTCACGTCCTGTGCTTCCGGACCGTCTGGGAATCCACATTCGGCGTGCTCGCTGCTCAGGCCGCGCAGGCTGCTGCGGCGAGCGGGGGTGGGGGCAGCCGGCGCGCCGAGCGTGTCTCGGGACCGTTCCGCGAATGGCGCGCTCCCTTCGGCGCCATGTCCGCCGCCAATTGGATCGCCCTGAACGCCACGCAGTACATGCATCGTTACGGCGCTCCCCGCGAAATGCTCGGGTTGATTGCGGTCAACGGGCGGCGGAACGCCGGACTAAACCCCAACGCCATCTACCGGGACCCGATGACGATGGACGACTACCTCTCGGCGCGACCCATCACCTCGCCTTTCGGGCTGTACGACTGCGACGTGCCCTGCGACGGGTCCATCGCCGTCATCGTCTCGGCGGCGTCCGTCGCGGACGACCTCCCCCACCCTGCAGTGCGCATTGAGGCGGTCGGCACGCAGATCCTCGAGCGGGTGTCGTGGGACCAGGACACCTTGACGCACGAGCCCCAGGTCATCGGCCAGGCCGCGCACCTCTGGACGCGGACCGACATGCGGCCGTCGGAGGTGGACCTGGCGCTCGTCTACGACGGCTTTACCTTCAACGCCATCTCCTGGCTCGAGGGCCTCGGGTTCTGCGGTTTCGGTGAGGCCTACGACTGGCTCGACGGCGGTCGCCGCATCGCCCTCGACGGCGAACTCCCGGTCAACCCGCACGGTGGGCAGCTTTCGGAGGGCAGGAGCCATGGTTTCGGCTTCCTCTACGAGGCGGTCACCCAGCTGCGCCACGACGCCGGCGAGCGCCAGGTGAAGGACGCCAAGACGGCGGTGGTCACCTCCGGCGGCGGAACGCCGTCCGGCGTCCTGTTGCTGCAACGGAAGGACGCGTGACGCCGATGGCCGAACCGACACCGACGCCGGACCCGACCGACAAGCCGAGTGGGCCCAGGTCCCGCAAAGGTGTCGAGACACGGGCGCGCCTTCTGGCTGCCGCCAAGGAGATTTTCGAACAGGACGGCTTCCTCGACGCCCGCATCTCCGACATTGCCGAGCGGGCCGGCCTCTCGCACGGGTCCTTCTACCATTACTTCGAATCGAAGGAGGAGGTCTTCCGGGAGGTCGCGGCAGAGGTCGAGGAGCGCCTCAGCGAGCCGCTCTACAGCGTGATTCTGGACGCGCATTCCACCGCATCGCCCTACGAGCGGATCCACGAAGGCATCCGCAGGAACTTCGAGAGCTACCGGGACGAAGCCCGCATTATGGGCGTCATAGAGCAGGTCTCGCGTTTCGACGAGAACCTGCGCGCCTTTCGCAACGAACGGCACCACGTTTCATCGGCACAGATCGCCGACTCCATCCGTCGGCTGCAGCAACACGGACTGGCGGACAAGACCCTCGATCCCGCCATTGCCGCGGCCGGCCTGGGCGCCATGACGTACCGCTTTCCCGAAATGTGGTTCGTGCAGGGTCTGGTGGACTGCGACTTCGACCTGGGCGTCGATCAGCTGACGCGCCTTTTCGTCAACGCCTTGGGCCTGCGCGACACCGGTCCAGCGACGTCGGCTCGAGAATTCGGATGAGGCGCTCATCAGCGACTGACGTCCCCCGGCGCGCCGATCCTGGTCCTCCCCGCCCGGTAAAGCGCGCGCGGAACGACGCGGTCAGCCCAGAACTTCTGCCTTCCACTCCAGGAGCTGCGGGGCCAGCAGCGTCCAGCGGGCGAACAGCCCTTCCTCCCGTGCTTCGCCGCGCTCAATCCATTCGCGATCGCCCCACGGTGGCTCAACGAGGCGGGCGCCGGGGAGGATGCCGGCCAGGGCCTCCGAGGTCGCCCTCGTGTGGTGCGGGTCGCTGACGCCGCTCCGGAAAACGAGAGCCGGGATGTCGAGCGCCTTGGCGTCCGCTTCGGGCAGGCCGGGCACGGGCTCGTCGTCGCGGGGACAGTAGGCCTGCATCCAGCGCTCCATCGTCGCAATGAAGGTGGCCGGGTCCTGGGCCAAGAAGCGGTCCCGGTTGGACGGGTTCAGCTCCTGCACCTCGGCCCATTCCGGGAGGTCAGCCACGGCTTCCATGCCGTGGGTCCAGGCCGCCTGCACCGATCCACCGCAGTAGTGCGTCGCCAGGGAGAGCAGGCCGTACACGCCACCGCTGATCCACCAGATGGCCAGGCCGGCCGCCGTCTCGGGATGCCGCGCCGCGGTGAGGAGAGAGACCCGGGCGCCGCCCGAGCCTCCCGCAATGATGGCCGGCGTCATGTCGAGGTGTGTCAGAAGGCCGGCCAGCGCGTCGGCCTGCATGGCCGACTCCGACGAGCCTTCGAAGCACACGTCGGACGCGCCGCAGTTGGGGCGGTCCCAGATGAGCACCTTGTTGCCCTGCTCGGCCAGCGCCTCCGCCAGCTGGCGCACGCCGGGCGACTCCTTGGTGAAGCGTCCGCCGGGCGTGATCGCCCAGGGCTGCCCCGAATCGCCGACCACCTCGTAGGCCAGTGACAGTCCGTTGATGGTGGCGGTCGGCACGGATGGACTCCTCTGCATCGGCGTCGGGAGCGGTGTCCCGGGCGGGTGGACTAGCTCTCGGTCGGGCGGCCGCGCGGGACCTCGCGGAAGGGGACATCCTTGTCCAGCCGGCGCTCCCGCGGCATGCCCAGCACGCGCTCACTGATCACGTTGCGCGCCATTTCGGTCGTTCCGCCTCCGATGCTCCCCGCCTGGCGCATCAGGAAGCCGATGGCGCTCATGGAGGCGATGTCGTCCTCACTCCAGGCCGCGCCGGAAGGTCCAGCGGTATCGAAGGCGAGCGTGACGATGCGCGAGACCGAGGTGCCCTTGAACAACCGGACGGTCCCGGCCGCCTGATCGGACATGCGGCCCGTCCGGATCCCCTCACCGATGCGCTCACCGAGCTGGTTGACCACCAGCTCGAGCATGCGCGCCTCGCCGATGTTGGCGCGCGCCGTGGCGTCGTCCAGCAGACCATGCTCCCGGGCAATGTCGTAGACGATCTTCGTGTCCTGGCTGCCGTGGGCCAGACCGACAGGCTCGGTCACGTAGGTCGAGTTGTAGAGCATGCGCTCGTGGAACATCCAGCGCGTGCCCACAGTCCAGCCCTCGTCGACCTCCCCGACGCGGTCCGTGTCGGGGACAATGACGTCGGTCATGAACTCCTGGCAGAACTCGCGTGATCCGTTGTTCATCTCAATGCGGTGCACTTCGACATTGGGCTGGTGGATGGGCAGCATGAACACCGTCAGGCCACGGTGCTTGGGCTGGTCCCAGTTGGTCCGGGCCAGGCAGAGCCCCCAGTCCGACCACCACGCCCCAGACGTCCACACCTTGGAGCCGTTGAGGACCCACTGCTCACCGTCGCGCACGGCCGTGGTGAGCGCACCGGCCACGTCCGAGCCACCGCTCGGCTCGGAGAGGAACTGCATCCAGAGCTCCTCTCCCTTCAAGATGGCGGGGAGGTGGCGCAGTTTCTGCTCTTCCGTGCCGAACTCGAGGATCACGGCGGCACACGGCGACAGGGTGGGGATCTGCACCCGCAGGGGATACTCGTAGCCCGCGAACTCCTCGTTCAGGACCTTCTGGTGCTCGTACGTCAGGCCTTGACCGCCGTACTCGCGCGGGAAGCAGATGCCGGCCAAATCGGCGTCGAACAGCATGCGCTGAATCTCACGGTCCCGGCTGACGGTGGCGAGCTCCGCCTCGTCGTCATTGCCGTTGCGCTCCCAGCGCAACTCGTCAGGACTGACCTGCCGCAAGTTGGCCCGGATGAAGGACCGGGCCCTCTGCCGGAAGTCCTCGAGGCTCTCCATCTCTTCCGCCGTCTCCACTCGCAAGGCGCTCACGCCGCCGCCCCTTCCCGTGCGTCGACGAAGGCAGCGATTCGCTGACAGTGGTCCGCCGGCGTACCCGCCAGTGCTCTGTTCAACGTGACCCGCCGCAGGAACAAATGCAGGTCGTGCTCGAACGTCACCCCGATGCCCCCGTGCATCTGTGTGCAGTCCTGCACCAACTCGGCGCCGTACTCGCCGATGTAGGCCTTGGCCGCGCTCGACCAGCTCGGCCGCGTCGGGGTCACCGGCGGCCATGGCGGCGCAGGAAGCATCGCTCGTGGCGTGGCTCGACTGGAGCCACATGTACATGTCGGCGAACCGGTGCTTGAGGGCCTGGTACGACGCCAGCGGCCGCCCGAACGAGTAGCGGTCGAAGGCCCACTCGACGGTCATGTCGAAGGCCGCCTGCATGGCCCCGACCGACTCCGCGTTCAGCAGGACGATGAGCAGTTCGAACTGGCGGTGGACCTGGGCCCGGGCGTCGCCGGCCGGTCCGACCGCCGCTGCCGCGGGAACCCGGACATCGCCGAAGGTCACGACGCCGAAACGCCGGGTCAGATCGACCGTCTCCATCGGTGTCGTGGTGACGCCCGGCGTGGTCGCCGGGACGAGCACCTGGGTGACGCCGGCTCCGTCGTTGCAGGTGACCAGCAGATGGGCCGCCTGGCCGGCCGACTCCACAATGCGGGCCTCGCCGTCGAGGACGAAGTCGGCTCCGTCGCGACGGACATCGACGGTCGGCTCCCACCGCGTCGAACCGAAGGGCGGGGCGCACCAGGTGGCGATGCTCTCTCCGGAGAGCAATCCGGCCAACACGTCGGGTGCCGCGTGCAGCTCGCTCAGCGTCGCCGCCACGACGTTGACCACAGCCAGCGGCCCGGGCGCGGCATGACGGCCGAACTCGTAGGCGACCAGGCCGGCATCTTCCAAACCGGAGTCACTGATGGTGCCCTCCACCGTGCTCTTCGCTGACCAGCAGGGAGGTCCACCCCAACTCGGCGCCGCGGCGCCAGTAGGCGGGGTCGTACCCGATCGGGTCGCCACGGAGTTGCCGCAGAGCATCCGGCGGCACCTGCTCGGTCAGGAAGCGATCTGTGGTCTGGCGGAAAAACTCTTGGTCTTCGCTCAGGTTCAGGAGCATGGTGCTCCTTGCTGCTCACTCACGTGGTTCTCTTTCATCTTCTCGGGCGCGACTGCCTGGAGGTTGATCTGCATCGGGACGGCTGGTGCGGTGAGGCTAGACGGCACTCACGACGCCGATGCCGGCGGCCTCGTTGCGCGTGCGCCACTCGTCCTTGGACATGCGGGTGACGTCGACATCGGGCGTCGCCGCCCGCAGTGCTGCGACGGTCGCCTGCTCCCTGGGCGTGTGCGCAAAGGGGTCCCAGCTGTAGAAGCGACAGGCGTTCTCCCACGTGATCTTGTGGATCTCGTCGTCCCGGCAGCCGGCGTCCTGAAACTCCTTCCAGGCGAACTCGGGTGAGTTGGGCCAGGTCGTGTCCGTGTGCGGGTAGTCGCACTCCCAGGCGATCCCGTCGATGCCGATGCGGTCTCGGAGCAACAGGCCGGAGGGATCGGTGATGTAGCAGGCCAGGATGTGGTCGCGGAAGACCTCGGACGGGAGCTTGCCGCCGAAGTCGCCGTGCATCCACTCCTGATTCGTGAAGTGGCGGTCGATCCGGTCGAAGTAGAAGGGGATCCAGCCGATCCCTCCTTCGGAGAGGGCGACCTTGAGGTCGGGGAAGCGCCGCAGGGTGGGCCCGAACAAGAGGTCCTGGGCGGTGATGGCGCTGATCTGGCAGGCCAGCACCATGAGGTGGTCGACCGGGGCCTCCTCGGGCCTCTGGATAACAGCGAAGCCGGCGCCGATGTGGAGCGAGAGCACCATGTTCTCCTCGCTCAGCGCGGCGAGCATCGGGTCCCAGTACCCCGAGAGGAAACTGGGGAACCCCTGCACGTGCGGCGTCTCGAGGAAGCTGATGGACCGGCAGCCCTTCTTGGCGATGCGCCGGACCTCGGCCACCGCGGCGTCGACATCCCACATGGGCACGATGCCGAGCGGAATGAACCGCCCCGGGTACTCCCCGCACCACTCGTCGATGGCCCAGTCGTTGTAGGCCTGCAACATGACGAGGGCGATCTCCTTGTCCTGCGCTTCGGAGAAGGTCCTGGCGTTCCATCCGGCCATGGTCGGGAAGCACATGGAGCCGAGCACGCCGTTGGCGTTCATGTCCCGCACACGCTCGTGCACGTCGAAGCACCCGGGCCGCAGCTCGGTGTAGGTGCCAGGGTTGAAACCCCACTCCTCCGAGGGCCAGCCCACCGTGGCCGACATGCCGAAGGACGTACTGGTCTTCTCGCCCTGGAAGACCCAGCGGTCGATGCCGTCCTCATGGACGACCTTGGGCGCCTCGTTGAGCCACTTCTTCGGCACGTGGTTCTCGTACATGTTGGGCGGCTCAATCATGTGGTCGTCGATGCTGACCAGAATCATGTCCTCGAGGTTCATGGGTTGCTCCTCTCCAGATGCAAGTCGTGCGCGTCTGCCTCACGCCGTGCGCACCGGCAGCGTCTCCCAGCCCCGCACGGTCGAGGCGTGGGCCCGCTCGGCCTTGTCGTAGTCGACCTCCCACTCGGGAAAGCGGCTGAGCACCTCGTCGAGCGCGACGCGGCCTTCGAGCCGCGCCAGTGCAGCTCCGAGGCAGAGGTGGATGCCGTAGCCGAATGACTGGTGGCGGCCGATGTCGCGGTGGATGTCGAAGCTGTCGCCGTCAGGGAAGTGGCGCTCGTCCCGGTTGGCCGAGCCGTTCAGCAGGACCATGATGCTGCCCTGGGGCACCGTCTGGCCGTGGACCTCGACATCCGTCGCGACGTAGCGGGACTGCACGGGCGAGGGCGCCTCGTAGCGCAGCAGTTCCTCAATGGCATTGTTGACGAGCGACCGGTCGGCCACCAGCTCGGCCCGCTGGTCCGGATGGCGGCCCAGGACCTCGCCGGCGAAGCCGATCAGGCGTGTCGTGGTCTCGTTCCCGGCCCCGGAAAGCAAACCGACGTACCCGAGGATCTCGTCGTGGGTGAGGGTGCGGGTCGTGCCGTGCTGGTCCTCGAATTCGGCGTTGAGCAACTCGGTCATGAGGTCGTCGGAGGGGTGCTCGGCGCGCCACTTGATGTAATCGGAGAACACCTGGGCCGAGGCGAGCGCGTCGTATTCCGTCTCGTTCGGGACGCCCTCTTCGAGGCGCAGCCCGTCATCGATTTGGTCGCGAATGGCCACCTGGTCCTCTTCGGGGATCCCGAGCAGCATGCCGATGACGCGCATGGGCATGAACTTGCCCAGATCGGCGACGAAGTCGAACTCCCCCGCCCCGACCAGGGGATCGAGCACCTGGGCGCAGAAGGCCCGCACCTGGGGCTCGAGCGCCTGCATCTTCTTGGGCGTGAACACACGCGAGAGCAGGCCGCGATGGAGGTCGTGGTTGGGCGGGTCCTCGAAGAGGATGGACCCGGGCGGGATCTCGACGTTGGCCTTGATGATCTCGAGCACCGAGCCGCGCCCCGAGATGTACGTCTTCCAGTCGAGCATGGCCTTGTCGACGTCGTCCCAGCGGCTCAGCGCGAAGAACTCGTACTTCTCGTTCCAGTACAGCGGCGCCTCGTCGCGCAGGCGCTTCCACACCGGGTACGGATCGGCGTCGATGTCGAAGTCGTAGGGGTCGTAGTAGACCCCCGGTTCGCTGGTGACGGTCACGTTGCGACCTCCCTCGCTCAGGCCGCCGGCCACGCCAGCGACTTGACCTCGAGATACTGCTCGAACCCGACCACACCGTTCTGGCGGCCGATGCCGCTGTGCTTGTACCCACCGAAGGGCAGGTCCGGTCCGTAGGGTGCGCCACCGTTGATGCTCAGGCCACCGGTGCGGACGCGCTTGGCCACGGCGAGCGAGCGCTCCACCGAGCCCGAGAACACTCCGCCGGACAGCCCGTATTTCGAATCGTTGGCGATGCGGACTGCGTCGTCCTCGTCCTCGAACGGGATGACGACGAGCACCGGGCCGAAGATCTCCTCCTGGGCGATGGTCATGGAATTGTCGACGTCGGTGAACAACGTCGGCTCGACCCACCAGCCCTTGGCGAACTCGTCGCCCGAGGGACGTCCGCCGCCCACGGCGAGCGTGGCGCCCTCGGCCTTCCCCTTCTCAATGAGGCCGAGGACGCGCTCGCGCTGCTTGGACGAGATGACCGGGCCCATGATCACGTCGGGACGCTGCGGGTCGCCGTAGGGCACCGCGGCGAACAAGCCCTTGAGCATTTCGACGCCTTCTTCGTAACGGGACCGGGGAAGGAGCATGCGGGTCTGAATGGCGCAGCCCTGGCCGGCGTGGAAGCAGGCGCCCATGCCCATCAGGGTGGCGAAGCCGAGGTCGGCGTCCTCCAGGACGATGGTGGCCGACTTGCCGCCCAGCTCCAAGAAGCTGCGCTTCATGGTGGCGGCGCCCTTCTCCATGATGCGCTGGCCCACCGCGGTCGAGCCGGTGAACGAAATCATGTCGACCTTGGGCGACAGCGTGAGCTCCTCGCCGATGAGGTGATCGGACGACGTCACGATGTTCACCACGCCCGGTGGGATGTCGGTCTGCTCGGCGATGAGGCGCCCCAGCAACGTGGCGTTCCACGGCGTGTCCGGGGCGGGCTTCAGCACCACGGTGTTGCCGGTGGCCAGCGCCTGGCCCAGCTTGTTCGAGGTGACCTCGAAGGGGAAGTTCCACGGCACAATGGCGCCGACCACACCGACGGGCTCCCGCCAGATACGCCGCGAGTCGAGCGAGCCCTGCAGGTTGACGGCATCGGGCAGCACCGTCTCCCACTCGAAGTTGTCGATCTCCTTGGCCGGCCAGGACAGCGCGTCGGCCAGCGGGACGTCGAGCTGGGGGCCGTTCGTCGTCATGCGGGGACAGCCGACTTCGAGGATGAGTTGCTCGCGCAACTCCTCCTGCTCACCCTGCAGCGCCTCGTGGAGCTGCTCGAGGCAACGCTTGCGGAAGGCGTGGTTGGTCGACCAGTCGGTCTCGTCGAAGGCTCGCCGTGACCCGTCGATGGCCCGCTGCATTTCGGCGGTCGAGGCGTCGGCGACCTGGCCGATGACCTCTTCGGTCGCCGGGTTCACGTTGTCGAAGGTCTTGCCGGAATCGGCGTCGACGAGCTTGCCGTCGATCAGCATCCTCTGCTCGGGGTTGACCTTCACTGCGTCACTCACGGTCGTCATCCTCTCGTCGTCCGGATCACCCAGGGCACGACGGCGGGCGGTGCCGGCAACGACACGGAATGTCGCAGACTTGTGCCTGGAAAGCCTCTCGCGGGAGGGTATCTGACTTTGACGTCGCCGTCAAAAACGACTGTATGATCCGGTCTTCCGCCTCGCGGAGCACGTTGAGACCTCATTCCCGAGGCCGGACCGAGAACCGCCGGACCGGTGATGCAACAGTGGTGGCCCCCGGGCCCCAGAGGAGGATCATGTTCACGATTGCTGCGTTCGTCGAGGCGCTGACGCTCGAGGAGGTCGGTACCGACCGTTACCGGGCGAACAGCCTCAGCGCCACGCACGGCATCGTCTTCGGCGGGCAGCTGCTGGCGCAGTCCGTGATGGCGGGGCTGGCCGGCCAGGAGGGGAAGTCGGTCAAGACGATCCACACCGTCTTCGCCAGGGGCGCCAGCCCCGACGTGCCGCTCGAAATTGCGGTCGATCGCATGCACAGCGGGCGCTCCGTGGCCAGCAGCACGGTCACCATCAGCCAGGGCGACACGTTGGTCACCCGCTCGCTCGTGCTTCTCAGCGCCGACGAGCCCGACGTGATCCGCCACGCCGACACGCCGCGCGCCATGACCTCCCCCGAGGAGGCGGGGGGCACGGTGCGCGGCGAGGGCGTGTGGGAGATCGTCATCGTCGACGACGTCGACATCAGCGATCCCGAACTGGTCGGCCCGCCCGAACTCGATGCCTGGGTGCGCTTCCTCGACGCGCCCGACGATCCCGCCACCGATCAGGCCCTCGTCGCCTACTCCACGGACGGCTTCCTGATCGGGACGGCCATGCGTCCCCACGCCGGCGTCGGCCAGGCCCAGGCGCACGTGACCCTCTCGACCGGTGTCCTCAGCCACACCCTCACGTACCACGAGCGCTGCCCCGCCGCCGAGTGGCACTTCCTGCAGCAACGGAGCTCGTTCGCCGGGAACGGCCGCAGCTACGGGCAGGGCGACATCTTCCGTCGCGACGGGCAGCTGGCCGCCTCCTTCGTGCAGGACGCCATGATCCGCGCCCGCTCCGGGAAGGCCGGCGCGCTCTGATCGGCTGAAGCGCGACGACTCAGCCGGCGGACGGCCCGGCCAGCTGACGCGTCAGCCAGTCGTCCATGCAGTGCGCGGCGAGCTGGACCGCGGCCGCGCCGGGCACCAGGAGGTACGCGTGCGGCAGCCCGGCAATGACGTGCAGCTCGCAGGGCACGCCGGCCTGGTTCAGGCGCTGGGCGTAGCCGATGTCCTCGTCGCGGAAGCCGTCGATGGCGCCGACCACGACGCACGTGGGCGGGAGGCCGGACAGGTCGACGGCGCGGGCGGCCGCCGCGTAGGACGGGACCTCGTCGGAGCCGTAGAGCTCGCCGAGGTAGGAGCGCCAGCCGAACTCGTTCGACTGTGCGCTCCACACGTAGAGCCCGTCGGCTTCGATGGACGGCGTCTCCTGGCGGTCGTCGAGCATGGGGCAGTCGAGCAGCACGAAGGCCAGCGGCACCTCGCCGCGGTCGCGGGCGAGCAGGGCCAGCCCGGCAGCCAGACCGCCGCCGGCGCTGAGCCCGTAGAGACCGATGCGTTCCTTGTCGATGCCGAGCTGATCCGCGTTGTCGTAGGTCCAGCGCAACGCCGCGTAGCAGTCCTCGAGCGGCCCCGGATACGGCGTCTCGGGTGCGAGCCGGTACTCGACGGAGACGCCGACCACCCCGAGGGCAGGACACCTGACGGTCGAGCGCCGGGCTGTCCATGTCGTAGGAGCCGATGACGTAGCCGCCGCCGTGAATCGTGACGATGGCGGGCAGAAGCCCCTGCGCATCCTTGGCCCGGTGCACGCGCACCGGGACGGGGGGTTCGCCCGGAACCACGTGCTCGGTGCGCACCACCGCTTCGGAGAGATCCGGGGAGGCGAAGGACGCCGACCGCATGGCGGCCACCCCCTCGGCGTCCACGGTCGGGAGCTCGAACGCGTCGAGCACCGGCCGCAGTTCGGGATCGAGCAGGTGCTTGACGTTCACCGACTCGTCGCTCATGACAGCATCCCCCCTCCCCCGCGGATGGCCGCCACCAGGCCGCCGTCGACGGGGAGATCGATCCCACTGATGAAGCTCGCCTCGTCGGAGAGGAGGAAGACCGCTCCGGCCGCCACCTCTCCGGGGAGCCCCTCCCGATGGAGGGGCGACATGTCGACCAACATGGCGCTGGTGTCACGGGCCTCCGCCTCCTGGCGCCCCATCGGCGTGTCGATCATGCCGGGCGTGACCGAGCAGATGCGCGCGCCGACCCGGCCGAAGCGCACGGCCTCCCGCCGCACCAACCGGTGCACGCCGCGCTTGCTCCACGTGTAGGCCATGCCGGGATCCTCGATCTCGGGACCGACCGCCTCGCGGATGTTGTCGAGGAAGCCGTCGGCCAGCGGATCGTCGAGGACGGCATCAGGAGGGAGGTCTCCCTGGTCGAGCGCGAGCAGCGCCGCCACCGACGCGAAGCAGACGACGGCGGTGTCCGCGACCGCCAGCACACGGCAGGCCTCCACGAGCCGCGCCGTGCCGACCAGGTTGACCATGAGGATCTCCCGCCAGTCCGCCATGGTCGGCGACAGGCCGGCGGCGTGCGCGACGGCACGCAACGAGCCGAGCTCGGCCACCCTGGCGGCCAGGCGGGCGATCCCGCCGGGATCCTTCACGTCGAGGACGAAGGGCTCCAGCTGGGCCCGACGCCCGGCGTCCGCCAGCATGTCGGCCTGGGTGGCCAGCAGCGTGTCGTCCCGGTCGACCATCACGAGGACGTCGACCATGTCGAGCATGCGCTCGGCGCACGCCGCCCCCATGCCGCGGCCCGCCCCCGTCACTATGCCGACTGTCATGTGCTGCTCCCCGTTCCTTGCGTGATCGACTCGGACGTTACTTCGGCCTCAGCGCTCGGCGACCGTTGCTGCCTGAACCCGAGGCGAAATCAGGCCGGGTTCGCTTCGGTCCGAAGCGCCGTCGCAGTCGGCGGCGTCGCCCCGTTCGAATCTCCTTCGGCGCCACTCCGGTTGATGGCCCGTTCGTCCGTGCCGAGGTAGCTGGCGATGACCCGGGGGTTGTCGCGCACGGCGGTCGGATGACCCTCTGCGATGACCTTTCCGGCCTCGAGGCAGTACACCCGATCGCTGATACCCATGATGAGGGGCATGTCGTGCTCAATGAGGAGCACCGACGCGTCGAGCTGTCGGCGCACGGTGACGATGAGCGGGCCGAAGGCCTCGGTCTCGCGTTGCGCCAGACCCGCCGTCGGCTCGTCGAGGCAGAGCACCTTGGCGTCGAGGGCCAGCAGACCGGCCAACTCGACCACCCGGCGGGTCCCGGTGGAGAGGTCCGCGATGTAGTGGTCACGGTAGGACCCCAGGCCGAGCAGGTCGACGAGGTCGCCCACGGCGGCGCGATCGTGCCGGCTCCGACGCGTGGCCGGTGGCCAGGCGAGAGCGGTGGGAAGCATGCCGGTCTCGTTCTTCCCCTCCAGCGCCACCAGCAGCGTCTGCGTCACGGTCAACTCGGGGAACAAGGTCGCCGACTGGAAGGTCCGGCCCAGTCCCAGGCCGGCCCGGTAGGCGGGCGCTCGACCGCCGATCTCCTCGTCGCCCAGTCGCACCGACCCCGATGCCGGGACGAAGCCGCCGATCGCGTTCATCAGCGTGGACTTGCCGGCCCCGTTGCTCCCGATGAGCCCGACGATCTCGCGCTCGCTCACACTCACGGTGGCGCCGTCGACCGCGACGTTCCCGCCGAAGTGCACCCGAAGGTCGGAGACGGCCAGTGTCGGCACGCCGGCCTCGCGGTGTTCGGGCTCCGGCAGGGCCGCCTTGGCGGGCGGCTTCGGCGTGCCGCGCGACGACGTCCTTGCCGAATCGCCGGTCGGCCCAGTCCAGCAGTGCGTCGCGCGCGTCGTAGGCGACCTGCATGAGCCCACGAGGGAAGTAGAGCAGGACGGCCAGGAGCCCGATGCTCGACGTGAGCAACCCGAGAACCTGATTGTTGGGAGCGAGAGCGGGGATCCCGATGACCCAGATGGCGCCGATGACCGCGGCCGTGACCGAACCCATCCCACCGATCACCACCATGGCCACGAGGCTCAAGGAGATGTCGACGATGAAGAAGCTGCCCGGTCCGCCGAACGCGATGTTGGAGTACGCACCGCTCAACAGGGCGCCGCCCATGCCCGCCAACGCTCCCGCAATGGCGAAGGCGCGGATCTTCTCCCAGACCGGCCGCACCCGGTAGGCGGAGGCGGCGTTCTCGTTGTCGCGCACCGCCATGATGGAGCGTCCGATGCCACTGTCCCTGAACCGGTTGGCGATCAGGAGCACCACGGCCAGAATGACGAGGACGACGTAGTAGTACGTGCGCTGGCCCGGGAAGGACAACGAGAAGAGCTTGCCCGGGACGAACGGCAGGTTGGCCCCGTCGGTCGAGGCCCCGCTCAGAATCCCGAGACTGAAGAAATACTGCTGCGCCGCCAGGGCGAACACGAAGGTGACGACGGCGAGGTAGAGCCCCTTGACCCGCAACGAGCTGAGCCCGAGGATCATGGCGAGGACGGCCGAGCCGGCCGTGGTGGCGACAATGGCGAGCCAGAAGGGCACGCCTCCTTCGACCAGGCGGGCGGCAAAGAGCGCGCCGAGGCCGGCGAAGGCCATCTGGCCGAGCGACAGCTGGCCCAACCAGCCGGTGAGGACGGTCAGCGAGGTGGCGCAGATGGCGAAGGCCAGAATCTCGGTGAAGGTCTGCTGGGTCGAGGGTTCGGTGAAGATCAGCGGGAGAACGATGGCGATCGCCCCGAGGAAGAAGATCCCGCTCTTGTTGATGTTGCGGGCCCAGCGGGAGGACTGCAGGCGCACGGGGATCGGGCGGGCCCTGGGTGTGAACGCGAAGACCTCGCTCTCGTCGGTGCGCTCCCGGTTGAAGAGGACCGCCACGACCACAATGATCAAGAGCAGCAGATTGATCAGTCCGGGCTTGTCGATGTAGTTGAAGTTCACGATGCTCTGCAGCACGCCGATGGCGACGGCGGCGACGATGGTGCGGCTGAAGGAGGTCATCCCGCCGATCACGGCGGCCACCAGAGCCAGCGACAGGGTCTGTGGGCCGAGGGTCGTCAGGTCGCCGGCGGCGCCACTCTGACCGGCGATGAGGACGACCGAAAGCGTGGACAGGGCGGCCGCCAGGGCCCAGACCAACGTCGAGACCATCTTCGGGCTGATGCCGGACAAGCGGGCGAGCCGTGGATTGCTGGAGCACGCCTTGACGGTCCGGCCGAGCGTCGTGCGGTCGAGGAACCACGTCAGTGCGATGAGCGTGATCGGCACAATGATCAGGATCGACAGGTCCGAGCCGCGGACGGTGACACCGGCCACCGTCCAGGTGCCGTTGATCGCGCTCGGAAAGTGGGTGGTGATGGCGGTCGGCGTCGGGATCTTGATGGCGATCGCCAAGGCCAGCTGCGACACGCCGATGGTGGCGACGAGGACGACGACGCGGGGCGACTTGCGCAGCCGCCGGATGATGGCCAGGTCGACGACGGCCCCGAAGGCCAGCCCCAGGACCAGGGCGACCACGAGCCCCACCCAGAACGGCACGTGGTACTGCACGACCAGCAACGAGAGGACGGCGGCGCCGACGACGCCCATGTTGCCGACGGCGAAGTTGATGATCCGGGTGGCCCGGTAGACCAGGACCACGCCGACGGCGATGACGGCAACGCCGAGTCCCTGCACGACGCCGTCGAAAATGATTTGGCTGTTCAGCCAGGTCACCGCGAGCATCAGTCGGCCTCTTGGCCCCCGAGGAACACCGCCCGCGCCAGGTCGTCGCGTTCCATCAGGTCGCGGATCTGACCCTCGAAGCGCACGCGCCCCTTCTCCAGGAAGACCGCCCTGTCGGCGATGGCGGCCGCCACGTTCAGCGACTGCTCGACGATGATCAGCGTCTCTCCGGCCGCCTTCAGACCGTCGATCACCTCAATCAGCTCCTGCACGATGATCGGCGCCAGGCCGAGGGAGAGCTCGTCGATCATCAGGACGGCCGGGTCGTGCAGCATGGCGATGCCCAGGGCCAGCATCTGTTGCTGCCCGCCCGAGAGCGAGTCGGCCCGCTCACCACGGCGGTCCCGCAGGGCGGGAAAGAGCTCGTAGACCCGGTCGACCCGTCGGCGCAGATCGTTCTTGTCGGAGCGGTAGACGAAGCCACCCATTTCGAGGTTCTCCGCCACCGTCATCGGGCCGAAGACGCCTTTTCCACCCTGCAGCAGGTGGATGCCGAGCCGGGAACGCTGTTCCGGTGTGGTGTAGGTGATATCCCGGCCGTTGAGACGCACGACACCGCGCCCGGGGACTTCCAGGCCGGACGCCACGTTGAGCGCCGTCGACTTCCCGGCGCCGTTGGTCCCCAGGAGCGCCAGCACCTCTCCCTTCCGCACCTCGAAGTTGACCCCGAAGAGGATCTGCACATGGCCGTAACTGAAGTCGACGTTGCTGACCTGGAGGACGGGGATCGACTCGGGGTCGGCCTCCTGGCGGCGGTGCTCCTCGAGCTCCTCCTGCAGCTCCACGACGACGAGGGAAAGGTCGTTCCGGATGAAGTGTGCGCTCCGGATGATCATGATCGCCCCGAAGATCGTCGAGGGGATCATGATGATCAGAACAGTCGTCCGGATGCCCACAATGCTGTCGAGGAGGGCCGCCAGCACGGCGCCTCCGGTCGCGCCGATGAAGAAGACGTAGATGCCGCCCACCGCGCCGACCATGCCGCGCAGGCGGTACGGCGCCACCGAGGTGAGCACCGGGCCGATCATGGAGAATCCGGTCAGGAGCAGGACGGCACTGGGCACGCTGAAGACGGCCCAGAGGACCGCGTTGGGCATGAAGTACTGAATGGGGACGATGACCGCGACGGGCAGGACGACCTTGCCGATGAGCGAGAGGGCCTTGGCCGGATCCTTCCGGTACAGGCGGTCGTAGTACCGACCGACGAGGGGCAGCGTGATCAGCACTCCGATGGTGCCGACGGAGCCGATGATGCCGCGCTGGAAGGCATCGAGCCCGAACCGCTGCTTGAGATAGAGGTTGCCGAGCACGGGCCCGGTGAAGAGCCCGAAGCCGATGGCGGAGAACGCGATCAGGACCGTCTTGATCGTGCGGATGCGCATGACCCGCTCGAAGGCCGCCTCGAACGAGGGCGCGGCAGGGGGTGTGTCCCCGAGGACCTCCCCGAGGACGTCCTTCTTCTCGAACTGCCCGCGGGGCGGCTCGGGAATGCGGAAGGCGAAGACCGCCACCAACAGAGTGGGAATGGCCAGGATGTAAAAGGCCCAACGCCAGCCGTTGGGGCCTCCTACCTCGGTGGCGATGAGGCCCACCAGGAGGGGGCTGGCGGCAAGGGCCAGGCCCTGCCCCATGCCCATGGCGGCGTAGATCCGGCCGCGCACGTTGATCGGGTAGGTGTCCGCCAGCAACGACCCGTGGACGCTGTTCGTACTCGACTGCGAGATGCCGGCACCGAGGCGGGCCAGGAAGAACACGAAGATGTTCATGGCGAAGCCCGTTGCGGCCACCATCAACCCGAAGGCGATGGTGGCCCAGCCGATGATGGGCGGGCGCCGGTAGCGGTCGGCGAGCCAACCCATCGGCAGGATGCCCAGAACGAGGAATCCGCCCGAAATCCCCGCCACGAAGGTGATGGCACCGGTCGAGACGTGGAAGGACGATTGGATGTTCGGAGCGAGGACGGCGAGTCCGGAGCTCTGGAGATTGTCCAGCGTCACGATGATGGCCAGGACGATGAAGGCGCGTGCTCCCGCGGTGCGCAGCCCTTCTCGCAGCGGAGTCTGGTCCTCGCCCGCTCCCGGGAGCATGTCCTCGGGGAACAGGAACTCCGGCATGGACTCGGCCGCCAACTGCCGCTCGGCAGCCGAATCGACCACCAGGTGGGCCAGGTCGGCCGCGCTCATGTCGTCGGCGGCGCCGGGACCCGGCGGGCCTCCGACCGTCGGATCACTCATGGCACTGCCGATCCCCTGTATCGGCCCCACCCCGGCGCGTCAGGACGCACGGCGCATCTGCGCACGGAGATGGGGCCGATCAGGGTCACGATGCCTAGCTTGACGCAGGAACGAGCGTCTCGCTCGTGGGGCTGTACTTGTAGATGGTCACCGGGCCCGTGGCGTAGGGCTGGTTGGGGCCGAACGAGACCACGCCGATGCCGGGAACGCTCGCGTTCTTCAGCGCATAGCCCGCCTTGGTGAAGCTCGCCGTCGTCAGGTTCTTCCCCGCCGCGGTCGCGATGTCGTCGAAGAGACCCAGATACTGGCAGGCCTCGAGAATCGCCTCATAGGAGGTATCGGTCGTGCTGCCCGCTCCCGGCGTCGTCGGGTTGACCGGCGCCGTCATCGGGTCGGACGGGTAGGCCTTGTGGTAGTCGGTGGCGCACTTCTTGATCGCCGGGTCCTTCCACTGCTGGTAGTTGGACGGCGCGGCGAGCGCGGCGAGCGCGTACTTCAGGTACGGGTTGGCACCCTTGGTGGACTCGACGTACGAGAGGAGCGACGACTGGCTCGTGGCGATGTACGTGGGCTTGTAGGTGCTCTGGTTGTCCAGCTGCGCCCGGGGCCAGGTCGTCGAGCCCGAGCCGCCGACACCGATCACCACGTTCACGCCCGCGCTCTGGAAGCGCTGGGAGATCGACTGGGCTTCCTGGTCGGAGGCCACCGCGTCGGTCGCCTGCACGCTGTCCTCTGCGGTCAGCGCAACAGGCACGCCCAGCTTCTTGAGGCTGATCTGCACCACCTTCACTTCAGGAGCGTCCGAGTCGGCGCCGTAGAAGATCGCCACTTTCTTCCCCTTGAAGTCCCCGGCCTTCTTGAAGGCGGCGAGCTGCAGCGGGTCGAAGTTCGCCGAGGGAGGGATGAGCGTGAAGTCCTGCCCGTACGTGCCCGTCAGCGGCTCGGGCAACGACCCTGCGATCACCGACGTGTCATGGGTCTGCTGGTAGCAGGCCGGGAACACGGGCGAGATGGCGACGAAGACGTGGTCGTCCTCGGTGAGCTGGGTGCACGACGACGTCGCCTCGGCCGGCACCGATGGGTTCATCTCGACCGAGCTCAGCACGAGCTTGCGGCCGTTGATCCCCCCCTTCGCGTTGATGTCGGAAATGACGGACTGGTACGCGTCGGGAAAGTTGCCGTCGTTGATCGTGACGCCGAGGCTCTTGAGAGCCTGGAAGTTCACGTAGGGCAGGCCGACAGCGATGGTCTTCGCCGTCACGCCCTGATCGGCCGGGACTCGATGCCCCGGCGGCCGGGCTGAAGATCAGCGTCGACCCCAGCATGGTGACGAGGGCCGCTCCCGCGGCCCAGATGGATGTTCGGGTGCCCATGGCCCCTCCTTTTCGGGAGCGCCCCTCTCGAGGCTCCCTCCCGACTCTTCCCCCTACGGATTGGATGTTGTGCGACATGATTGCTCCTTAACTCCCGCTCGCAACGTCGGGTACCACCACCGTGCAGCGGTGCGCGATGTCATCGGACGAACGCCCGATGAGAATTTCGTAAGAACCACCGTCGACCTGCCAGCCGCGCTCCCGACGAGGCGCCGGTGGGGACAAGAAGTTGAACATCTCCGGGACGAACTCCTGGACGGCTTCCCAGTCGTCCTGGCCCGGGTCCCAGTAGGCAAAGGCACGATCGTCGAGCACCAGATCCACGACTGCCGTCTCTCCTGCGTCCAATGCGACCTTGCCGAACGCCTTCAGCTCCTTGGGCGGCCGGGCGAGGCGCGGTGCATACCGGCGCGACATAGCACTGCACGACCTCGGACCCGGCGCGGGTTCCGACGTTTGTCACGGGAACACGCACGTTGACTGTTCCCCCGGAGCGGTGGCTCGCCGTCGACAACGTGGGCTCGCCGAAAGTGAACGACGTGTAGCTCAGGCCGTGGCCGAACGCGAACCGTGGCGCGATCGCATTGTGCTCATAGCCGCGGTACCCCATGAAAAGGCCCTCGCCGTAACGCAGCTGGCCGTTCTCGCCGGGAAAGTTCGCGTGCGAGGGTGCGTGCTCCAGTCGGATCGGGAGCGTGGTGGGCAAGCGCCCGCCGGGGTCCGCGGCGCCGACCAGCACGTCCACCAGTCCTCCGGCCATCTCCTGGCCGCCGAACCAGCACTGCAGCACGGCGGCAACGTCCCCCGCCCACTCCATGTCGACCGGTGCCGCAGCATTGACCACGACGACGGTCCGGTCGTTGACTGCGGCGACGCGACGGACCAACTCGGCTTGTCGTCCCGGCAAGGCCAAGGTGGTGCGGTCGCGTCCCTCCGTTTCAGTCTCGGCCGACGTGCCGACACAGACAATGGCGACGTCCGCTTCAGCCGCAGCAGTCACGGCACGCTGCAGCAGCGCGTCGCCGTCAGCGGTCCGGAAGCCCACCCGGAAGCCAGCCAGACTGGTGTCGCTGAAGGCGTACTCGACGACCAGATCGACCGGCACGTCCTTCTCCAAAGAGACGTCGGCGACGAGGTCCTGACTGGCCTGCCCGAAGAAGTCGTTGCCGCCCGGCGGTGGGTGGTTGGTGAATCCGTCCAGGACGACCTCGTCGTTGACCAGGAGCCGGGCAAGCCCGGCCTGGGCCAGGGCCAGCTGGAAGATCCCCGTCTCCTGCGGGATCACCGCTCCGCTGACCCGCATCGACCAGTCACCGGCAGAAGGCTCGAAGCTCAGGCCGATCTTCATCATCCGGAGCTGCGCAAGTCGTTCGGTCTCGGTCACGGGACCCTCGAGCGCAAGGCCGGCGAAGGTCTCCGCCAGGAAGCCGTCGGGTGCACGGAGCACCGCATCGCCGACGACCGCAGGCGACAAGGATGGCTCGCATCCTCGCTCGTAGACGAGCGCACGGTCGGGTCCGAGCGCTTCCGCCAAGGCGTCCACAATGCTCTCCACATGGTGAGGCGTCACCTGTGCCGACCCGCCCCCCATGATGGTGGGTGTCAGGGCGTGCGCACCGACAAGCGCAATGCGTGCGGCCGAGGGCGCCAGCGGCAGGACGCCGTCGTTCGAGAGCAACACCGTCGCCTCGGCGGCGGCGGACCGCAGCAACGCCAGGTCGCCCGGCGTCGGTGCCTTGGGCTCGGGTGCGGGCGCCGGCCCGTCCAGGGCCCCGATCCGGTCGAACCCGCCGAGCAGGCGGCTCACGGCAGCGTCGAGGTCCGCTTCGTCAACATCGCCCTTCTTGACCGCATCGACCACGGTCGCTCCCAGGCCACGGGCAGGACCGGGCATTTCGAGGTCGAGCCCGGCTCCGAGCGACACCAACGTGTCGGTGACGGCAAACCAGTCGGTCATCACCAGGCCTTCGAAACCCCACTCGTCACGCAGGATGCCCAGCAGGAACTCGGGCCGCTGCGTGAGCCAGCGTCCGTTCAGCCGGTTGTAGGCCGTCATGATGGCGAGCGCGCCGCCCTCGCTGACGGCAATCTCGAAAGGAAGGAGATACAGCTCGCGCAGCGAGCGCTCGTCAATGACCGAGCTGATGGACGCCCGCTCGAATTCGGCGTCATTGCCGACGAAATGCTTGACGGTGGCGAACACGCCTTCGGACTGGACGCCCCGCACGTACCCGGCGGCAAGGCGGCCCGACAAAAGAGGGTCCTCGGAGTAGCACTCGAAGTTCCGGCCGGCCAACGGTGACCGGTGCAAATTGACCGTCGGAGCCAACAGCCCCCGGCAGCCGCGGTCGCGCGCCTCCCTTCCGACGAGGGAACCGAGTGCCTCGACAATCGCCGGGTTCCACGTTGCGCCGAGCGCAGAGCCGCACGGAATGCAGGCCGAGGGGGCGCCCCCCACTCCGGGCAGCGAATTCCCCCTGGCGCCGTTCGGGCCGTCGGTCACGGACACTTTGGGGATGCCGAGCCGTTCGACAGCAACGGTGGACAGCATGTCCTCTCCCGAAGTGAGAGCGGCCTTCTCTTCCAGCGTCAGCGCATCTACCAACGCTTTGACATCGGTCAATTCACTGCCCCCGTACCCTCACTCTAAATTAGTGAGAATGTGATTTCTGAGGACTATAAAAAACTTTTCGGCCTCGCGCAACTGTACCGACCGTTCCAAATTGAGCACAAGGCCGGTGACCCTACACCTGGGGGCCACCGAGGTGCAGTCGGGGTGGATCTGCGAATTTCAGCGGCTGACCTGGACCGATCCAGAGTCGAACCGCCGCCCGGTCTGCCCAGCTGCCGACGCCCTTTTGACGACGCCCGCGGGAGCCGGGTCCAATGGCGCCATGGCCAGCGGCGCCGACGATGGCCGGGAGCAGCAAGAGCCCCGGCAGACCAAAGACGCCCCCTACGGGGAGACGGCCGGGGCCGACGAACACAGCCGGCAGCCACGGGGCGACCTGCGACGGCAACAGATCATTGAGGCCGCGGTCGAGCTCTTCGCCACGAAGGGCTATCGCGGCACGGGGGTGACGGCGCTGGCCGAACGCGTCGGCATGACGGCGACGGGGCTCCTTTACTATTTCGGCACAAAGCAGAGACTGCTCCGCGAGGTGGTGGCTGAGCGCGACCGCATGGCTGCCGTCGACCCGGACCGGGCCTTCCCTCTGCAGCTGACGCTTTCGAGCTTGCGCCACCTCGGTCGCCACAACGCCGAGGGCGCCATGCTCACACGGCTCTACCTCGTGCTCGGCGCGGAGAGCTTCGACGCCGACGATCCGCTCCACGACTTCTTCGTCGAGCGCTACGCGATCGGCAGGCAGTTCGTGCGAGCTCTGCTCGAGGACGAGAAGGCACAAGGACGAATCCGTCAGGACGTGGACGTCGACCAGATTGCACTCGAGGTCATGTCCACCATCATGGGCGTCGAGCTCCAGTGGTTGACCGATCCCGAGCGGGTCGACATGGCCGGGGCGATGGAGACGTACATCGATCGAGCTGATCGAACGACTCGCTCCCCGCTGAGCGTTTCCTTCACGAGAAAGACAAACGGGGTACCGGTAGGGTCGGCCCCGGGGCCGGCGAACGAAGGAGAACACCCATGTCAGAGGAACTCGGTGCCGCCGGACTTCGCTTCGAGCGCGAAGGCGCTGTGGCCTGGTGCGTGATCGACCGGCCCCAAGCTCGGAATGCCTTCACCCCGGCCATGTACTTCGGGATCAAACGGGCCGTGGGCATCGTCAACGATGATCCGGACCTGGCCGCGCTGATCATCACCGGTACCGGCGACGTCTTCGCACCGGGTGGGGATCTGGGAGGCCGTTCGGACCCCGGCGACGAGCCAACGCCCGACATCGGGCACGACATCCTCCCCTTCCTGACCATAAGGGACAGCCGTGCGCCTGTCGTGGCCGCGGTCAACGGGATCTGCCAAGCCGGAGGCCTTCTGATCGCCATGTTGGCCGACATCGCTGTGGCGAGCGACCGGGCCACCTTCCGGGTGCCCGAGCTGCTGCGCGGCATTCCCGACGCCACCTACGCCGCAGTCCTGCCCGCCCACGTCGGACTCGCCGTCGCCCGCGACCTGCTGCTGTCGGCCCGACGGTTCGACGCCACCGAGGCGCAGCGGATCGGCGTGGTTTCGCGGCTGGTCCCGCACGAGCAGCTCCGCGACGCGGCGCTGCAGGCGGTGAGGGAGATCCTCCAGACCCCGCCGATGGCCCGCATGCACGTCAAGCGGATGCTCAACGAGCGCTACGGCCTGATCGACTACCAGACCATGTTCTGGGCCCTGGCCGAGTCACCCGAACCGCGCGAGGGGATGCTGGCCTTCATGGAGAAGCGGGCGCCGAGCTGGGTGCCAGAGGAATTCGCCTGAGGACCGAGCTCAGCCTTTCGCCGAGCGCAGACAGAACGAGGTGACACGCTCCACCTCGGCGCGCGTCGGTTGGACCTGGCGCCACAGGCAGTCCGAGAGCATGCCGAGGGTGGCATGCGCGGCGAGCGAGGCGTCGAGTTCGGGCGCCGTGCTCCCCAGTGCCGCAAAAGGCTCGCGCAGCAGGGAGGACAGGGGCGCGCTGGCGAAGTGGCGACCCGCCGCCGGTCCCCCACCAGCGCTCTGGCGTTCCACAGCACCGCCAGCGTCGTCGCCGCGATGTCCTTGTCGGCCTGGGCCAGGACGCCCGGGACCCAGCGCCGCACCTGGCCCTCCGGGGTGGACTCCTTGGCCATCTGGTGCGCCAAGTAGCTCTGCAGACGCTCGCCCCCGTCCTCAAGGATGGCGGTGACCAGGGCATCCTTCGACCGGAAGTGACGATAGAAGGCGTCGTTGGAGAGTCCTGCCTCGACCACGATGTCGGCCACCCGGGGGCGCGAGGAGGTCCCGCAGCGGCGAATGACCTCGAGCGCGGCGTCCAGCAGGCGCCGGACCTCGCTGGCGTACTGGTCCTCCCGTTTGGCCAGCGTCCGGCGGACGATCCGGCCAGCGACGTCGTCGGGCTGAGCATCAGGCGGAGAGTTTGGTATTGCGTTCTTGATAGCCAGAATCATATTCTGAAATCCGACCGAGGGAGGGTTGCACATGGCGTGGGACTTCGAAACCGATCCTGAGTACCAGGAAAAGCTCGACTGGGTGGACCAGTTCGTCCGCGAGGAGGTCGAGCCACTCGACCTCGCGTTCCCCCACATGCAATTCGTGCCGCTGGAAGGGAAACGCCGGGAGGCGATCGATCCGTTGAAGGAAGAGGTGCGACGCCAAGGCCTGTGGGCTACGCACCTCGGACCCGAGCTGGGAGGCCAAGGCTTCGGCCAGCTGAAGCTTGCACTGCTCAACGAGATCCTGGGCCGGTCGCAGTGGGCCTCGGTCGTGTTCGGCTGCCAGGCCCCCGACACCGGCAACGCGGAGATCATCGCCCACTACGGCACCGAGGAGCAGAAGGCGCGCTATCTGATGCCCCTGCTCAACGGCGAGTGCTTCTCGAGCTACTCCATGACGGAGCCGCACGCCGGCGCCGACCCGACACTGTTCAAGACGCAAGCGGTCAAGGACGGCGACGAGTGGGTCATCAACGGATGGAAGTACTTCTCGTCCAACGCCAAGACGGCCTCGTTCCTCATCGTCATGGCGGTGACCAACACCGACGTGACCCCCTACAAGGGCATGTCGATGTTCCTGGTCCCGACCGACACGCCCGGCGTCAACATTGTGCGCAACGTCGGTCTCTTCGGCGAGCCCGTCAACGAGGGCTCGCATGCGCTCATTCATTACGAGGACGTGCGCGTACCCGAGGAGGCGCTCCTCGGTGGCGAGGGTCAGGCCTTCGTCATCGCCCAGACCCGCCTCGGCGGTGGCCGCATCCATCACGCCATGCGCACCATCGGCATGGCCCAGAAGGCCATCGACATGATGTGCGAGCGGGCGCTGAGCCGGGAGACCGCCGGCAGCAAGCTGGCCGACAAGCAGTTCGTTCAGGGCTACATCGCAGACTCCTACGCCCAGTTGATTCAGTTCCGCCTCTTCGTGCTCTACACCGCATGGGAGATCGACAAGTACAACGACTACAAGCGGGTGCGCAAGGACATCGCGACGGCCAAGGTCGTCATGCCCACGGTGCTGCACGACATTGCGTGGCGCGCCATGCAGATCCACGGCGCCCTCGGCACGACCAACGAAATGCCCTTCATGGGCATGGTGCACGGTGCTGCCGTGATGGGGCTGGCCGACGGTCCGACCGAGGTGCACAAGGTCACGGTGGCCCGCCAGGTGCTGCGCGACTACAAGGCAAGCGACGACATCTGGCCCACGCAGTGGTTGCCCAAACGACAAGAAGCGGCCGTTGCGAAGTACGGCCAGTACATGGAGCTGGAGGTAGGGAACCTGTGAGCGTGACCGAGGAGTTTGCCGTCGGCGACGAGCCGACGATCGCCGACGTCGACAAGTTGACGGCGTGGCTCGACACGCAGGGGCTCGGCGTCGGGGCACCACTCGAGCACCGCTACATCTCGGGGGGCAGCCAGAACGAGATCTACGAGCTGCGGCGGGGCGACCTCCACGGCGCCATGCGCATCCCCCCGACGAGCGCGCCGGCGTCCCGCGACGACGGCATTCTGCGGGAGTGGCGCATCATCGAGGCGCTGACGGGGACGAACGTGCCCCACACCGAGGCGATCGCGGTCTGCACCGACCAGTCGGTGCTGGGTCGGACCTTCTACATCATGGGGTTCGTCGACGGCTGGTCCCCCATGTCGACGCGGCGCCAGTGGCCGGCACCTTTCGACACCGACCTCGAGGCGCGACGCGGCCTGGCCTTCCAGCTCGTCGAGGGCATCGCGCTGCTGGGCAACGTCGACTGGCAGGCCAAGGGCCTGGCGGACCTCGGGCGGCCCGAGGGCTTCCACGAGCGCCAGGTCGACCGCTGGACCGCCTTCCTGGAGCGCATCAAGGGGCGCGAGCTGCCCGGCTTCGACGAGGCGGCCGCGTGGCTGCGGGCCCACCGGCCGATCGACTACATCCCGGGACTCATGCACGGCGACTACCAGTTCGCCAACGTCATGTTCGAGAACGGCGCCCCGGCCCGCCTGGCCGCCATCGTCGACTGGGAGATGGGCACCGTGGGTGACCCCAAGCTCGACCTGGGCTGGGTCGTGCAGTCGTGGCCCGACGACACCACCAGCCGACGAGGACAGGACTGGCGGCTACGTCGACATGACCGGCATGCCGTCGCGGGACGAGGTCCTGGCGCACTACGCCAAGACGTCCGGCCGGCAGGTCGACGACATCGACTACTACTGCGTGCTGGCCAAGTGGAAGCTCGCCGTCGTGCTGGAGCAGGGCTTCCAGCGGGCGGGAGGCGACGAGAAGCTGCAGGCATTCGGAGCGGTCGTGCTCGACCTCATGCAGTCGGCGGCCGACCTGGCCGAATCGACCGACTACTCGGTGCTGGCGTAAGGATTCAGCCGTCATGCGTGCCGCGTTGTGCTCCACCTACGGCGGTCCGGAGGTCGTCACCGTCACGGACATCGATCCGCCGCCGCTCGGCGCCGGCGAGGTCAGGGTCCGGGTCCACGTCGGGGCGATCAATTTCCCCGACCTGCTGGTGATCGCCAACACGTACCAGATGTCGGCTCCCCTGCCCTTCGTCACGGGGAGCGAGTTCGCCGGCGTGGTCGCCGAGGTCGGCGAGGGTGTCGACAAGGTGTCGGTCGGCCAGCGCGTCTTCGGCTCGTGCTTCATCGGCGCCTTCGCCGACGAGGTGGTCGTCGGGGCCGGCGCGCTCACGCCGATCCCCGACGCGGTGGACGACCGCGTGGCGGCGGCCTTCGGTGTCGCCTACAAGACGGCGTACCACGTGCTGCGTTCGGTGGCGGCGCTGCAGCCTGGGGAAGAGCTCATTGTGCTCGGCGCCGGCGGCGGCGTCGGTTCCGCCGCGGTGCAGCTCGGCGCAGCCCTGGGCGCCACGGTGACCGCGGTCGCCTCGTCGCCCGAGAAGCTCCAGGCGGCCAAGGCCTGCGGCGCCACGCCGCCTGATCGACCACCGCGCCGGCGACCTGCGCCAGGCGCTGCGCGAGGCCCTGCCGGGCGGGGCCGACGTGGTGATCGACCCGGTCGGCGGCGACCTGGCCGAGCCGGCCCTGCGCTCGCTGCACTACGGCGGCCGCTTCGTGACCGTGGGCTACGCCGGCGGCGCCATCCCCCGCATCCCGCTCAACCTGGTGCTGCTCAAGGGCATCCACATCCTCGGGTTCCAGTTCCGGGACTTCGCCATGCACCAGCCGGCCGACATGGCCCGCAACGACCGCGAGCTCCTGGATCTGCTGGCCGAGGGCCGCGCCGCCCCCCTGATCGGGGCCGAGTTCGACCTGGCCGACGTCGTGGCCGCCCTGCGCCATGTCGCCGACGGCAAGGCGGTGGGCAAGGTGCTCCTGGCGGTGACACCCCCGGGCTGAGGCCCGGCGGACCCGGGGGGCGGCCCCCCAGGCACAAGGCTATTGTCGACGTCGATGTCAGTTTTCGATTGCGTGAACCGCCGGGCTCGCTCCCGAGCAGGGCGGACAGAGGGAGGGTTCCGTTGACCGCAGTGATGGAGGGCGTCCGCGTCCTCGAAGTGGCCGAGCACACCTTCGTGCCGGCGGCCTCGGCGCTCCTGGCCGACTGGGGCGCCGACGTGATCAAGATCGAGCCGATCGAGCGCGGCGACGCCATGCGTGGTCTGGCCGCCACCGGTGTGGTGTCCATCAACGGAGACGTGCACGCTCTGCTGGAGCACTCCAACCGGGGCAAGCGCAGCCTGGCCCTCGACCTCACCACGCCCGAAGGCCTCGACATCCTCTACAAGCTTGTCGCCACGGCGGACGTGTTCCTGATCAACAAGCTGCCGCGGGTGCGCAAGAAGCTCAGCATTGAGCTCGAGGACATCCGCGCCCACAACCCGAACATCATTTACGTCGCCGGCACCGGCCAGGGTGAGCGCGGCCCCGATGCCGACAAGGGCTCCTACGACTCCCTCTCCTTCTGGTTCCGGGCCGGCGTCTCCCTCGGGGCGACGCCGACCGACCAGGACCGACTCGTCGGCCCCCCGGGGCCGGGATTCGGCGACTCCATCGGGGCCATGACCATCGCCGGCGGCATTATGGGCGCGCTGTTCCACCGCGAGCGCACCGGCGAGGCCACCACGGTCGACGTGTCGCTGCTCGGCACCGGCATGTGGGCCATGGGCCAGGCCTTCGCGCTCTCGCTCGTCAGCGGCACGCCCTGGGGCGGCCCGCCGGCCGGCGCGCCGCGGCTGAACCCGCTGGTGCGCAACTACGAAACCAAGGACGAGCGCTCGCTGTCCTTCTGCTGCCTGCAGGCCAGCCGCTACTGGGCCGAGCTCTGCGTTGCGGTCGGGCGGCCGGAGCTCGCCACCGACGCACGCTTCGCCGACCACGCCGGTCTGGTCGAGAACAGCCTGGAAGGACAGCGGCTCCTGGAAGAGGCGTTCGCCGAGCACACCGTGGCCGAATGGCGCGAGCGCCTGGCCGACTTCACCGGCCAGTGGTGCGTCGTGCAGGACACGCTCGAGTGTGCGGTCGACCCCCAGGCCATCGCCAACGGCTACATGCAGGACTGCGAGACGGCGAGCGGCACGCCCTTCCAGTTGGTGGCCTCGCCCGTGCAGTTCGACGGCGAGCCGTCGCCGGTCCGACGGGCCCCCGAGTTCAACGAGCACGGCGACGCCATCCTCGAAGAAGTCGGAGTCGACTGGGATACCATCGTCGATCTCAAGGTCCGCTCGGTCGTCGGCTAGGCCGCGTCGTTTCGCAGGCCGAAGTAGGCCAGTCTTTTCGTCAGTCGTTTTCGTAACCGCTTGTTTCGTTTGTCAGGAGGAGACACATGTCACTGTTCGATGCATTCCGCTACGACGGGAAGCGAGTCCTCGTTGTCGGGGGCGCCACCGGTATGGGCGCGGCCGCGGCCGAGCTGGTGCAGGATGCCGGCGCCGAGGTCGTCGTGATGGACTTCGCCGAGGTGAAGCTGCCCGGCGCCAAGGCCATCCACGTCAACCTGGCCGACGAGGCGTCCATCAACGCCGCGGTCGACGAGTGCGGTGGGCCGATCCACGCCCTCTTCTCCTGCGCCGGCGTGGCCGACGGCACGCCCGGCATTGAGAAGATCAACTTCGTCGGCCACCGCCACCTCATCAACCGCTTGCTGGCCGGCGACATGCTGCCGCGTGGCTCGGCCATCGGCTTCATCTCCTCGGCCGCCGGCCTGGGCTGGGAGGCGAGCCTCGGCGAAATCAAGGAATACCTGGACACACCCGACTTCGACTCCGGCGCGGCCTGGGCCCAGGAGCACGGCTACGCCGACTACTTCCACTCGAAGCAGGCGGTGTGTGCCTACGTGGCCCGCGAGGCGTTCCCGCTGCTCAAGCAGGGCATCCGCATCAACGCCATCTGTCCCGGCCCGACCGACACGCCGCTGGCCCAGGCCAACGCCGACATGTGGCTGGCCTTCGGCTCCGACTTTCGTGAGGAGACCGGCATCGAGGCCTCCACTCCGCTGGAGCAGGCGTACCCGCTGGTGTTCCTGTGCAGCGACGCCGCAGCTGCCATTTCAGGGATCACCCTCATCAGCGACGTCGGCTACGTGAGCTCGGGCATCACCAACTCGTTCCCGCCGGCCAACGCGGCCGCCGGGTTCCTGCTCGCCCGCAGCTGGGACTGAACGCCCACCCGGTCCAGCCGCCTCTCGCTGCTCAGGAGTTGTCGGCTGCGGCCGGCTTCTCCGGGCGCCAGTAGACGCCGAGGAGACCGGCCGCACCGAGACCACCGGCGCCCACCGCGATGGCGAAGCCGGGCCAGCCCCACAGGTGCTGCAGCGCGCTCGATGTGCCCGTCGATGCTCCAGTCGCCAGGCCCGACGGTGCCGATGGCGACGGCCACGAGGGTCAGGGTCATGACGTACTCGTAACCCTCCCCCGGCCGGAAGATGAAGAATCCGTTCTTCATGTGGTTGGTGATGAAGGCCACCAGCATCACGCCGACCACGCCGGCGGCGGCAATGGGTGTGAAGAGGCCCAACACGAGGGCTGCGCCGGCGGCGACCTCGACCAGGCTGGCCATCCAGGCGTGGAGGATGCCAGGCTTCATGCCGAGCGATTCGAACCAGCGCGCCGTGCCGGCGATTTTCCCGCCCCCGTAAATGTGGTTGATGCCATGGGCCAGGAAGACGGCCCCGACGGTCACCCGCAGGATCAGCAGCGCCATGTTGACGGAGGATGTGCTCAGGTCCCCCAGGATCACGTGCGTCACGCTCACACCTTCCTTCTCAATGGATCGTCTGGACCGATTGGACCAGCGGGCCGACTTGCCCCCGCCGGATCTTCGGCGACAATCCCCCTCTCTATCAACTCCACGACGGGAGCGGGGTGATCAGACGCCCTTGTAGACCTGACCGTCCTTCATGACGAACGTGACGTCCTTGGTCACCCTGATCTCCTCGGTGGGGTCGCCCGGCACGGCAATGACGTCCGCCAGATAGCCGGGGGTGAGCTGCCCGAGGTCATGGGACCGCTCGACGAGGTCGGCGCTGGTGAGGGTGGCCGCCTGCAGGGCCTGGGTCGGCGTCATGCCCCGGTCCACCATGGCGATGAGTTCGTCGGCCTGGGTCCCGTGGGGAATGGCCGGAGCGTCGGAGCCACAGGCGATCTTGACGCCCGCGGCGAGGGCTTTGGCGAACATCTGCCGGGCCTGCGGGAAGATCTGGGCTGCCTTCTTCTGCAGGATCGGGTGGATGCGGTCAATCGCCATGTGATCGGCCAGGGCGGTGGTGCCGACCAGGAAGGTCCCGGAGTCGGCCATCAACTGGATGGTGTCGTCGCTCGCCAGCGAACCGTGCTCAATGCAGTCGACGCCGGCCCGGATACAGGCCCGGATCCCAGAGTCGCCGTGGGCGTGCGCCGCCACCCGCAGGCCGTTGCGGTGCGCCTCGTCGACGATGGCCGCCAGCTCCTCGTCGGAGTACTGCTGGGCCCCGGCCGCCGAGCTGAAGGACATGACGCCGCCGGAAGCCGAGATCTTGATCAACTTGGCCCCGTACTTCATCTGGTAGCGGACCGACTTGCGCACCTCGGAGATGCCGTTGGCGATGCCCGACTCCACGCTCTGCGGCATGATGCCCGGCGCCAGGCCCTGGAACATGGTCGGATCGAGGTGGCCGCCGGTCGGGGTGATGGCATGGCCGGCCGGGAAGATGCGGGGCCCCGGGAACCACCCCTGGTCCACGGCTTTGGCGAGGTCCACGTCGAGCAGGAAACCGGCCGTGTAGACCATCAGGCCGAGGTTGCGCACGGTCGTGAACCCCGCCATCAGCGTCGTGTTGCAATTCACCGCGCCGCGCAGCGTCCGGTACACCGGCGAGTCCTTCACCCCGTGCATCGGGTCGGGCAGCCCGTCGGGGCCGCCCGGGCCCCCGATGAGCATGTTGAGCTCCATGTCCATGAGCCCGGGGAGCAGGGTGACGTCGCCCAGGTCGACTTCCGTGGCGGTGGTCGGGAGCTCGGCCGGGTTGACGCCGACGATCTGATTGCCATCGATCACGATGACGGCGCGCTCGCGCACCTCGCCCGCCACGACGTCGAGCCAGCGATCGGCCCGCAGGATGGTCACGTCACTCATCGGAATCTCCTAACGGATCGGCTCATCGCCACTCATGGTGGTGCGGTGCATTTCGCGCCCCGAGGCGGGGTCGTAAGGGTGCACCCGGTGCATGACGCCGGTGTTGTCCCAAATGACCAGGTCACCGACCGTCCATTCGTGGCGGTAGACGCGCTCGGGGGCCGTCGACCGTTCGAGCAGGTCGTCGAGCAGCGCCTTGCCCTCGGCGAGGTCCATGCCGACGACGTGGGAGGCCGACACGCCGAGGACCAGCGAGCGCCGGCCCGAGCGGTGCTGCCAGACCAGCGGGTGTTCCTTGTCGGGCTTCGAACGCCAACCCGCCAGCTGCTCGGGTGTGGGGTCGGGAAAGACGAGACGCTGCGAGGCCTCGAGGGAATGCAGCACTCGGAGCTCCTCGTACTGCGACTTCTCGGCGTCGGTCAGGTCGTCGTAGGCGGCGTACGTGCTGGCGAACTCCGTCTCGCCACCTGTGGCGGAGATCACATGCGCGCTGAGCGTCGTGGCCTTGCTGGGGATGTCGTCCTGGGCGCCGTCGATGTGCCAGTAGACCGTCCCGCGAAGGTACGCGGCGGTGGAGCTCTTCGTCGGATCGAGCGTCACGTTGAAGATCCGCGGCGGCACGGCAGGCTCGGCCTTGCCGACGTCGTCGAGTCGCTTGGAGAAGGCGACCTGGGTGTCGTCGTCGATATGGAGCTCGCGGAAGACCAGGACCCCGTTCTCCTCGAGCGCCTCCATGCACGCCTTGGGCAGCGTGTCGTCCGACAGCAACTGTGCCGGGTCGACACCGAGCACCTCGGCCCCGACGGTCGCTCCCAGCTTCTTGGTGGTCAGTTCGGCCATGCTGCTGCCCTTCTCATACGTACCAACCGCCGTTGACGTTGATCTGCTGGCCCGTGATGTAGCCCGGCCTCTTCGGAGCAGAGGAAGACGCAGGCGGCCGCGATGTCCTCGGGAGTGCCGAGCCGGCCCAGCGGGGCCCGGGCGATCACCGCGTCCACGTTCATGGTGCCGGCGTCGATCGGTCGCCGCATCATGGGAGTGTCGATGACGCCGGGCGGAATGGTGTTCACAGTGATCTGATGCGGTGCGAGGTCGAGAGCCAACGCCTTGGTGAAGGCGATGACGCCGCCCTTGGATGCGACGTAGTGGGACATGCGCCGCGTCCCCGACTGGGCCGACGACGACGAGATGGTGACGATGCGCCCCCACCCGGCCTCGATCATGTCGGGCACGGCGGCCTGCAGGCAGTGGAAGGTGCCGGTGAGGTTGACCGCCATCATGCGGTCCCACGCTTCGGCGGTGATGTCGAGGAACTCCGTGAAGCCTTCGATCCCGGCACTGGTCACCATGATCTCGACCGGCCCGAGGGCGGACCGCACCTCGGCGAGGGCGGTCTCAATGGCGGCCCGGTCACTGACGTCGACCGTGACGGCAGTGGCTGTACCGCCGGCAGAGTTGATCTCCTCGGCCACCGCCGCAGCCGCGTCGGCGTTGATGTCGAGCACGGCGACCCGCCGTCCGGCGTCCGCCAGCTGCCCGCAGATGGCCCGGCCCATGCCGGACCCACCACCCGTGACAACTGCGACGCGGCTCATCGACGACCGCTGCTTCCCATGCGGGCCTCCCCTTCTTCGGCGCCCCTGCCAGCCCGAATGCGTGCCGGTAGAGTGGTCGGATGTTATTGACAGTGCAAAATCCTGTCAAGCGTCGCTAGCAGCTGGCGATAGCAGCATGTACTGTTTCTGAGAATCTCATTTCCGGACTGAAAGGGGCCCCGGATGCGCATGGGTCTGCAGGTGAGCGCCGACCGTGGTCGATACGCCACCAAGGTGGAGAAGCTCCAGGCCGATGCCCGCTGGGCCGACCAGGCCGGCTTGGATTCGGTCTGGACGCCCCAGATCCCCGACGAGTTCGACGTCATGACGGCGGCCACGCTCATTGGGGCGGCGACCACGCGGATAGAAGTCGGGACGGCCATCGTCCCCCTCCAGCCGCGCCATCCGATTGTGCTGGCCCAACAGGCGCTGTCGAATCAGGCCGTGTGCGAAGGGCGCTTCACCCTGGGCCTCGGCGTCTCGCACCACTGGATCATTCAGGACATGCTCGGCCTGCCCTACGAGCGCGGGGCGACGACCATGCGCTGCTACCTCGACGTGCTGGACCAGGCGCTCAGCGGTCCGGGAATGGTCGACGTCGAGAACGAGCTGTTCACGATCCACAACCCACTCGACGTGACCGACATTGCGCCGACACCCGTGATGATCGCCGCGTTGGGACCGGTGATGCTGAAGCTTGCCGGTGAGCGGGCCGCCGGCACCACCCTGTGGCTGGCCGACGAGCGCACCATCGGAACGCATGTGGTCCCGAGCATCACGAAGGCCGCCGAGACGGCCGGACGGCCGGCGCCCCGGATATTGGCCGGCGTCCCCGTCTGCCTGTGCCGGGACGACGAGATCGAGGCCGCCGTGGCGCGCACGAACCGCACGCTCAGTGAAGTCGAGGCGTCCCCGAACTACGTCAGGCTGATGGAGCACGGGGACGCCACCAGCATCGGCGACGTCCTGGTCTGCGGGAGCGAGGCCACCATGGAGAAGCGGTTGCGCAGCTTCGCCGATGCCGGCCTCACGGACTTCAACGCGCGCATCGTCCCCCTGGGCGAAGGGCGGGACGAGCTGAAGGCCTCGGCAGAACGGACGCGGGAATTCCTCGCCGCGGTCGCGCCATCGCTCCGGGCCTGAAGTCCCCTTCGGCCTCAGGCCGGTGGGCGGATCACGATTCCACCCGAGAGGAAGTCCCAGAGTTGTCCGGCTGCGTGCGTCGCCGTCCCTGCTCCTCCTCGCTGCCACTGATGGTGTGGGCGTAGGCGGCATTGAACATGATGGTGGACAAAATGACGCCCGCCACCTCTGCATGGTCCAGGCCGGAACGGATAGTCCCCCGCCTCCGCCGCTTCGTCGAGCACCTTCTCGAGCAGTGTCACCAGGGGAACGAAGGCGCGGGCGGCCTCAGTCTGGTGCGCGGTCAGTAACTGGTGGCAGAACTCGGCCATGACCGGGGTGGGGTTGTTCTTCGACGCCCGTCCCTTCGGCGCCGGAAGGCACATGCGGTAGTACTCGACAACGAAGGTGTGCAGCCGCTCGAGGGGGATGCTCTGGCGGGCGAGTCTGCTCTTCGAGCCGGTCCGCCGTCGAGAGGATCGCCTCGTCGAAGAGGGCGAGGAGCAACTCGTGCTTGCCGGCGAAGTACTGGTAGAAGCTGCGCAGCGACTGCCCGGAGCGATCCACCACCTCCTGGACGGTGAACTCCTTGCCGGACTCGGCTCGGGCCAGGAGCTCGAAACCGGCATCGAGGAAGCGCTGGACCCGTCCCTCGCTCCGGAGACGGGCCGAATCCAACGACCGGGCCACGGCGAGGTCGCGCCTTCGGACTGGCTCGGTGGCGGTGGGCGAACCTGCCGTGGGATCGTCGACTGACATGGCGCGAGCTTAACGGCTGTTGTCTCAAATTGAGAGTACGACTCTCCCCAGGGCGAGGGCCGTGGGGAAGGAAATCTGCCAAGGCTGTTCCGGCGCCGCGGCCCAGCTCAGCGGCGCCTGCCGCGAGCCTTCCGATCCAGGGTATACAGCCAATGGCGGTTTTGGAGAATGCTGTTATCGTGGCCGCGCAGTCCCTGGCGTTACGCCTGATCAGGCACGAGAGGACCGAGGAGCGCGCGGCCAATGGACCAGTCCCAGATCGCCGACATCACGGAGATTGAGCAGTTGCTCGCCCGCTATGCCATCGGGATGACCCGCGACGACATCGACGCCGTCATTGAGGTCTTCACCCCGGACGGGACCTACAGCGCCTTCGGGGACACCTACGCGCTGGCCGACTTCCCGGGCCTGGTCCGGGCCGCTCCCAAGGGACTCTTCCTGACCGGGACGCCGGCCCTCGTGCTCGACGGTGACGCCGGAACGGGCACCGGGCAGCAGACGCTCTGCTTCGTCGACCAGACCACACACGACATGCGCATCGGTTACTACACGGACTCGTACCGGCGGACGGCGCAGGGCTGGCGGCTCCAGACGCGCTCCATGACGTTCCTCCGTCGAAGCGGCGCCCGCGATGCCGGAAAGGCCCACGACCCGACGCGGCCAGCGCCATCGGCCGACACGCACTGAGGCCGGGCGCGGTGGAGCTGCCGGAATTCAAGACTGCCGTCGACGACTGGTTGGACGCGAACGAGAGCGAGCTCGCGCCCGCGTTCGAAGGGATCGGCACCCTCGACGAGCAGATGACGCAACTCCGCAAAGTGATGCGGCTGACCTACGACGCCGGCTTCATGCGTCTCGGCTGGCCCGAGCGCGTCGGTGGGTTGGGCGGATCGAACCTTCTGCGCGCCTACCTCGGCGAGGCGCTCACCGCTCGCGACCTCGTTGAGCCCGGCATCTACTCCATGCCGGAGGTATTGGCGCCGACGATGATCGACTACGCACCGCCCGGGCTGGCCGCGGTGATGGTGCCGCGTCTCCTGCGCGGTGAGGAGATCTGGTGCCAGGGGTTCTCCGAGCCCGGGACCGGCAGCAACCTGGCCTCGCTGGCGTGCCGGGCGACGCGCACCGACGCGGGATGGCGCATCAACGGCCAGAAGGTATGGACGAGCCTGGCCCAGTTTGCGCAAAGGTGCGTGCTCCTGACGCGCACAGGGACGACCGAGTCTGCGCACAAGGGGATCACTGCGCTGTTCATCGACATGGACAGTGTCGGCATCACGGTGCGGCCGATCGAGACGATGCACGGCGCCCAGGAGTTCTGCGAGGTCTTCTTCGACGACGTCCTGGTGCCGCTCGACCGCGTCCTGGGCGACGTCGATCACGGTTGGTCGATCGCCATGGACCTGTTGCCCTACGAGCGCAGCACCGCACTGTGGCACCGGGCCGCCTACCTGCAACGACGCCTGGAGCAACTGGTGGCCACGGCGCCGGCGGGCGGGCTCGACCCCACCGCGGTCGGCCAGGCCGTCGAGCTCCTCTGGGCGTTGCGGGCCCGCTCACGGGCGACCCAGCGCAGGCTCGCCGCCGGCGAGACCCTGGGAGCCGAGACATCCGTCGACAAGGTCCTGGTGGCCACGGCCGAGCAGGCGGTGTTCGACCTCGTCGCCGAAGGCCTGGGCGCAGACGTCGCGCTCGGCGACGACCCGATCAGCCAACGCTGGCGGGCGGAGTTCCTCTACTCACGGGCCGCCACCATTTACGGCGGCAGCGCCGAAATTCAGCGCAACATCATCGCCCGCCGACTCCTCCACATGGGGGCCGACCGCTGATGGAGGCGACAGAGCGCGCACTCTTCGCGAGCGGTGTGCGACGTGCCACCGAGACCAACGACGGTGCGGCGCTCGACGCCGCCCTTGACGAACTCGGATGGCGCGACGCACTCCAAGCCGACCGGCCCACGGCAGTTTCCGTGCTCTTCGAGTCCCAAGGGGCGGCGACGACCACCTCGGCCGCGCTCGATCAGCTGCTGGCCTCGGCTTTGGGTGTCGAGGCCGACGGTGTCGCGGTCGTGTTGCCGGCGCTCCGACGGACCGACCCCCCAGGACGTCTGGACGGGGACTGGTGCGTCGTCGAAGGGCTCGGGACAGCAGCTCTCGACCGCTCCGACACTGCACTCGTCGTGGCCCAGACGCCCGACGGTGTCGCGACCATGGCCGTCGACCTTGGCCTGTTGACGCGCCGGCCTGCGCAGGGCCTCGACCCCGCGCTCGGCCTGTTCGAAGTCATGGGCGAATTCGAGACGGCGTGGGCGGCCCATCCGCAGGCCGCCGACTGGCCGGCCGCGCTGGCGTTGGGACAGCTCGCACTCGGTCACGAGCTCATCGGTGCCGGTCGCACGATGCTCGAGCTGGCGCGCACCCACGCGCTGGAACGGATGCAGTTCGGCCGTCCGATCGGGAGCTTCCAGGCTGTCCGGCACCGGTTGGCGGAAAGCCTCGTTGCCCTGGAAGCGGCCGCCGCTCTCCTCAGTGCCGCCTGGGAAGACCCCTCGCCTGTCTCTGCCGCCATGGCGAAGGCGTTCGCCGGCCGGTCGGCTCGCACGACGGCCCGTCATTGCCAGCAGGTATTGGCCGGCATCGGGTTCACGACCGAGCATCCGCTGCACCGCTCGGTCCGGCGGACGATCATCCTCGATCAGCTGCTCGGCGCGGGAACCGTTCTCACTCGGGCCCTGGGGTCCGACGTGCTGTCGAGCGCCGTCCTCCCCGCGGCCTTCCCTCTCTGACGCCACCGGCAGGGCGGCCCTGGGAGCGCTCGATTATGCTGATGGCACTTTTTGATAATCAGGTTTTCACTCCGTGAGAGACCTGCACCGAGACCGGGGGTCGGGTATGACAACAACAGCGGGTCACGAAGAGCGGATGCTCGTCGACGGCAAGCTCGTGGAATCCGACACGGGTCGGACGTTCGACAACAGCAATCCCGCGACCGAAGAGGTCCTGGGGCAGGTGGCCGACGGCTCGACCGCGGACATGCAGCGCGCCATCGAAGCCGCCCGACGCGCCTTCGACGAGACCGACTGGTCCACCAACCACGAACTGCGCAAGCGCTGCCTCTCCCAGCTGCAGGAAGCACTCGAGAAGGACCGCGAAGAGTTGCGCGAGGAGCTCATCCTCGAAGTGGGTTGTCCGCGCATGACCACCCACGCCAACCAACTCGACATCCCGCTCGACGGCGCGCTGCGCTACCCGGTCAAGCTGATCGACGAGTTCCCCTGGCGAACGAGCCTGAGCGACATTGTCGACCGTCGGGGCACGCCGAACACGCGCCAGGTCTGGAAGGAGCCCATCGGCGTCGTGGGGGCCATTGTGCCGTGGAACTTCCCGATTGAAGTGACCCTCAACAAGCTCGGGCAGGCCCTGGCCACCGGCAACACCGTCATCCTCAAGCCGGCGCCGGACACGCCGTGGAACGCCACACGTATCGGCCGCCTCGTCGCCGAGCAGACGGACTTCCCGAGCGGTGTCCTCAACGTGGTCACCTCTTCGGACCACCTCGTCGGCGAGGAGCTGACGCTGTCCCCCAAGGTCGACCTCATTTCGTTCACCGGATCGACCGCGGTGGGCAAGCGGATCATGGAGAAGGGCGGCGCCACCCTGAAGCGCACGTTCCTGGAACTGGGGGGCAAGTCGGCGACCATCGTCCTCGACGACGCCGATTTCGCCACGTCCGTCCCGTCCGGCATTGCGGTGTGCTTCCACGGCGGGCAGGGCTGCGCCATTCAGACCCGCATGCTCCTCCCCCGCTCCCGATACGACGAGGGGGTTGAGATCCTGAAGGCCACGCTGGGTTCGGTGGCCTATGGCGACCCGCAGCGCCCGGACGTCCTGATGGGACCGCTCATCTCGTCCAAGCAACGCGACCGTGTGCTCGGCTACATAGAGAAGGGCGTCGACGAGGGAGCAACCCTCGCCTTGGGTGGTGGCCGCCCGGCCGACCTGCCCAAGGGCTGGTACGTCGAGCCGACGCTCTTCACCGACGTCGACAACGCCATGACGATCGCCCAGGAGGAGATCTTCGGGCCGGTCCTCGTGGTGATCCCTTTCGACGACGATGACGACGCGGTGCGGATCGCCAACGACAGCGTGTACGGGCTCTCCGGCGGGGTCTTCTCCGGCTCCCTCGAGCGGTCGCTGGCGGTTGCCGAGCGCGTCCGCACCGGGACGTTCTCGGTCAACGGTGGCATGCCTGTCGGTCAGGCCGACATGCCCTTCGGGGGCTACAAGCACAGCGGCATCGGCCGCCAGAACGGGCTGGCCGGCTTCGACCAGTACCTCGAGACCAAGTCCGTGGCGTGGCCCACGCCCCAGTAGCTCGCCCGGCCACAGCGTGAGCGACCAGAGCGCGGTCCTGCGGGACCACGGGTACCACTCGCTCCGGATTGCGCGGGTCGTGCGCGAGACCGACGACGCCAGCTCCTTCGTCCTCGACGTCCCCGAGGACCTGACGGAGACCTTTCGCTACCAGCCCGGGCAGTTCTGTACCTTCCGCGTACGGATTGACGGCGACGAACACCTTCGTTCGTACTCCATGTCCAGTGCGCCCGCGACCGACGCGGAACTCACCGTCACCGTCAAGCGCGTGGCGGGCGGCCTGGTCTCCAACTGGTTCCTCGACAACCTCTCGGCGGGCCAATCGATTGAGCTCACCAAACCGGCGGGCGTGTTCTGCCCCCGAGAGTCGGCACGCCCACTGGTGGGTTTCTGCGGCGGCAGTGGCATCACGCCGGTGATGTCGATCGCCAAGCACGTGCTGGCGACGACGGAACGGCCGGTCCGGCTCCTGTACGCCAACCGGGACCGCAATTCGGTGATCTTCAACGACGCGCTCGGGGTCCTCGGCTCCGAGCACCCGGGTCGTCTGGAGGTGCGACACCACTTCGACACGGACGACGGGTTCCTGACCCCCGAGGCGATCGACCATTTCGTGGGGGACGTCGATGCCGACGTCTACATCTGCGGGCCGGGCCCCTTCATGGACCTTGTCGAGTCGACCGTGCAGGCGAACGGCCTCGCGCCCGAACGCATCTTCATCGAACGCTTCCTGGTGGAGCAGGCCGAGAAGACCGATGCGCTGATCGACGATCGAAGCGGCGGGGGCCGGGGACGCAACGACGCCCGACGAGGTGACCGTGACCCTCGGAGGCAAAACGGTGGTGGTGCGCTACCAGCCGGGCGACACCCTGCTCGAGACGGCCCGCCGCGGCGGCCTACGCCCCCCGTTCTCCTGCGAGGCCGGCAACTGCGCCACGTGCATGGCTCTCCTGCACGAGGGCTCGGTCCGCATGCGGGCGAACAATGCCTTGACGCCCGAAGAGGTGGCGGAGGGCTGGGTCCTGACCTGTCAGAGCCTGCCGTCCGGCAGGACCGTCACCGTCGAGTACGAACCGATGTGATCTGGTTCAGGGCCCGGGCTCGACCAGCAGGTCGAGGTAGGCGGCGCCGGAGTCGGGCACCTGCGGTTGCCCCCAGCACTCGACCGGGAACGAGACCGTGACCATGGAGTACAGCAGGTGGAGCAGGTTCACCTGGTCCTCGGACAGGTCCTCGAGGGGAAACTGATCGAGGTAGGTCATGGCTGCGTCGGCCCGGGGCATGGCGGCGTCGTAGAACGCCTGCATCTCGTCCATGGAGCTGGCCAGCCGGGTGGCGTAGCGCTCGCGCTCGGTCGGCAGGCACCACTTGGCGGCGAAGGGCTCCAGGTCCGAGAACTCGCTCGGCAACAGGGTCGTGCTCATCTGCGTCATACCTCCGCGTGCTGCTGCTTCTTGTAGTCGTCCACCCATTCCTGGGCCACCTTGTGCATGTGGCGGACGAGCACCTCCTGGTCCATCAGGGGGAAGCGCTCGACCACGCGTGACTCGAGCATGGTCTGCGTCGCCTCGAGCGTGTTGGCGTCCTGCAACCCGAACTCCTTGAAGGTGACGGCGGCGTTCTCATGCGCCACGCGCTCCCGGGCGTTCTTGGCCGGGACGAAGTACAGCGTGCCTTCGAAGACATGCTCGCCGGGTGCGACGGGCCAGTAGTGGTACGTGAGATACCAGCTCTGCTGCCAGACGAGGATGGTGAAGTTCGGCCACAGCTGGAAGGAGTCGAGACCCCACGGGTCGCAGCCAGCCGGGTTGATGCCGGCATCCTTCTGGTCGTAGCCGAGGTCAGGACCGTCCCACGGCCCGAAGAGCCCGCTGCGGGTCAGCGTGTCGATGGGCTTGACCATGTTCTCGGGCAGGTTCCAGGGATGGATCCCGGCCGTGCTGACGAGCCGGTGCGGGCCGTCGATTTTGTAGGCGGGCGCTTCGAATCCGGCCTGCGCCGCGGCGGCCGACCAATCGGGTGGCGACTGCTTCGCGTGGAGAATCGGTGCGTGGTAGAACTCCTGAAAGGCGTCCATGTAGAGCTTCCAGTTGCTCTTCACGTTGGCGCGGTAGAAGTAGCGCTCGCTCTGCTTTTCGAACGGGTAATTCTCGAGCTTGGTGACCATCGGCCCGAGGAAGTCGCGCAGCGATTGCTCCGGCTCCTTGGCCAGGTTGATGAAGATGAACCCCGCCCAGACGTCGCAATGCACGGGGACGAGGCCGTAGTCCGCCTTGTCGAGATCGAAGAACTCCTGCTCCTGTTGCACGAACGAGCACGCACCGTCGAGGTCGTAGCGCCACGCGTGGTACTTGCACACGAATTGGCGCGTGGTGCCGCTCGTCTCCTCCCTCGGGTTGTCGTTCCAGACCAGCTTGTTCCCGCGGTGCCGGCACATGTTGTAGAAGGCGCGGACCTCGCCGTCCTTCCCCTTCACCACGACGACTGACGTCTTGGCGACGGCAAGCTCCTTGGTGAAGTAGCTCCCCGTGCGCGGCACCTGCTCGACACGTCCCACGTTGAGCCACGCCCGCTTGAAGACGGCCTCTCGCTCCAGCTCGAAGAACTCCTGGGAGATGGAGTCCTCGTAGTTCATCGGCTCGGTCCCGAGGTCGAAGTGCTCTGTCCAGCTGCCTTCGGGTGGCTTGGGCCAACGTGGCATGAGTTGGGTCCTCTCTGCGTGGCGTTCGTTGACGGGGCGATGGTAGCACTCCTCTCTACAGATGAGAAGAGCGTTTCCGCACCACCGCGGAGGCTCCCGGAGCCCGAATCGGTGCCTCACGCTGCACATTGACGATCCCGGACATTTGGTGTCATATTGCTGACACCAATAGTTCCGGGGGTTGGCCATGACCACGACCAGCAGCAGCGACGTCTACTACGACACCTACGACGTCGGCATCAACGCCGATCCGTACCCCGTCTACCGGCGGCTCCGCGAAGAGGCACCCGTCTATTACAACGCCACGCACGATTTCTTCGCCGTGAGCCATTTTGCCGACGTGGAGAAGGGACTCCTCGACGCCCAGACCTACATTTCGGGCAAGGGCGGCATCATCGAGCTGATCAAGGCGGACATTGAGATGCCGCCCGGCGTGATCATCTTCGAGGACCCGCCGACCCACACCATCCACCGCCGGCTGCTCTCGCGCGCCTTCACCCCGCGGCGGGTGGCGGAGCTGGAGCCGAAGATCCGCGAGTTCTGCGCACAGAGCCTCGATCCGCTTGGTGGGAGCGGAGCGCTTCGACTTCATCGCGGACCTGGGTGCGCAGATGCCGATGCAGGTGATCAGCATGCTCCTGGGCATTCCCGAGAGCGACCAGGAAGCTGTCCGCGATCATGTCGACGCCAACCTGCGCACCGAGGCGGGCGAGCCGATGAAGGTCTCGGAGAACTTCGTCACGGGCGCCATGTTCGCCGACTACGTCGACTGGCGCGCCGAGCATCCCTCGGACGACATCATGACCGAGCTGCTGAACGTCGAGTTCGTCGACGAAACGGAGACGGTCCGCAAACTGACGCGCAACGAGTTGCTCACCTACCTGGAGGTCCTGGCCGGCGCCGGGAACGAGACCACGACCCGTCTGATCGGTTGGGCCGCGAAGGTGCTGGCCGACCACCCCGACCAGCGGGCCGAGCTCGTGGCGGATCCGTCGCTGATCCCCAATGCGATTGAGGAGATCCTGCGGTACGAGTCGCCCGCACCCCACGTCGGGCGCTGCGTGGCGCGCCAGGACCTCGTGGTCCACGGCACCGAAGTCCCGGCCGGAAGCGTGATGCTCTTCCTGCTGGGCTCGGCCAACCGGGACGATCGCCGCTTCCCCAACGGCGACACCTTCGACATCCACCGGAAGGACGGCCGGCACCTGACCTTCGGCAACGGCATCCATCTGTGCATGGGGGCCGCCCTCGCCCGCATGGAGGGGATCATCGCCCTCGAAGAGACGTTGGCCCGCATCCCCCGATGGGACGTCGACATGGACAACGCCCGGCTCTCCCCCACCTCGACGGTGCGGGGCTGGGAGACGCTCCCGGTGGTCACGACGTAGTGAACCGCGGTCGTTCCGGTCGACGGGGGCTGGTCCGCCAAGCTGGCCTGAGCGGATGACCGCCGTCCCCACCACGCAGCGGGCGCCTGCGACCGTGCAGGCATCGGCGCCCGCACGCCGCCAGTACGACAGCACGCTGCGCCGCCAACGCGCTGGCGAAACCAGGGCGCGCATCATTGCCGCCGGATCCGAACTCCTGCATGGTTCGTCGGTGCGGGACTGGCACGGTCTGACCATCCGTGCGGTGGCGGACAAGGCAGGCGTCAATGAACGCACCGTCTACCGGCACTTCGTCAACGAGCAGGGACTGCGCGACGCGGTCATGCACCAGTTCGAGGAGGAGGCGGGTATCGACCTGCGCGGCATGCAACTCGAGGATGTGGCCGACGTGACGGCGCGAATTTTCGCACATGTCTCGACCTACCCGCCCGACGCGCGCCAACCACTCGATCCGACACTGCTCGATGCCAAGCAACGGCAACACGAGGCGCTGCGAGCGGCGGTTGCCGCATCTGCCGGAACGTGGTCAGAGGAAGACCGCACGGTGGCGGCCGCCGTGCTCGACGTGCTGTGGGGCGTGGCCAGCTACGAACGCATGGTCGTGGACTGGCAGATGGACCCGGCCGAGGCGATCCGGGGGATCAGCTGGGTGATGGGATTGATCCGCCAGGCCATCGTCGACCAGCCACCATGGTCTCACGCAGGATCCAGAAGGCTTCTGACGCGTGACGGAACAGGAGGCACGGCGCCGTTGACGTGGATCACTCCACCGAGCTGGTTCCGATCATCGGGCCAGTCGACCTCCCGGTTCGACGGTGCTTCAGATCCTCAGGTCGACATGACCGTAGGACGGCAGATGGACCCGTTCGGTGTGGCGCATGTTGACCGGCGCGGGCTCGATGGATTCGACGCTGACTGCTCGCATTTGGCGGACCCGGAGGCCGAGCGGCGGTCGCGCAGCAGGCGACGCTCCCTCTTCCGGACCGCCCCGGTCGATGCCGCCGAGTCCTCGTAGGAATTGAGCGCCTCCGCCAGCAGCCGGTACGCCCTCCCGGTGAGGGCGGCGGCCTCGGCGTCGAACGTGGTGCCCTGTGCCTTGACCAGAAGTCTGGTCGCCAACGCAAGCGGATCTTTTTCCATTGTTCGTCCCAGGTTACGAAGACGCCTGCAAGAGCACATCCGTCCGAGCGGACCCTTTTCGTTCAACCTCGGCACAACTCGACCTGGGCACTGCTTCAACCTGCCTCTCAGGCCTGACCTCGTTCCATCCTTCGCTG
>CAWACN010000010.1:0-10808 GCA_963780525.1 uncultured Acidimicrobiaceae bacterium
CTCGCCCGACAGCTGGCGCCGTTCAGGTGCCGCTCGTCCCCCCGGCGCTGCATGCAGCCTGGGCCTTGGCCAACCGTGCGTTGACCTTCGACTCGCGGTTCTGCACCCAGGTGATCCGCTTGCCGATGGCGTCGGCGCGCTTCGTGTGCCCCGCGGCCTTGGCCCTCGTCTCCCGTGCCTCGGCCTTGGGCACCCAGGTCGACACCTTCGTCTCGACCTTCTGGACCTTGGCCTGCAGGGTGGGGAGCTTGGCGCATATGGCCGCCGTCGGCGTCCCCGCGGAACCCGTGGCGGGGGTGGACGCACCGGCGATGCCGGTGGCGGCGAAGGTCAGGGCACCGGCGACTGCGGCTCCTGCGACGACTGTGCGAAACATGGTGTCCTCCTCGGACGTCCCTCTGGTGCGCTGTGCACGCACCACCACCGTTCGGCGGCACCCCCAATACTGAGTGCGACATGTGAGGGAACCGTGAGAGAGGTTTGAAGAAAGATCCCGCCACTTAAGGAGATCGGAAGAAGGCATCCTCCCGCGACGGGTGGCGCGTTCAACCTCGATCGGGCCGCAGGGTGGGAAAGGCGATGACCTCGCGGATGTTGGCGACGTCGCCGAGCAGCATGAGGAGCCGGTCGACCCCGAGCCCGAACCCCGACGTCGGGGGCAACCCGTACTCGAGCGCGCGGAGGTAATCCTCGTCCACCACCGCGGACTCCTCGTCGTCACCGGCCCGGGCCTTGGCCGCCTGCTCCTCGAACCGGGCGCGCTGGTCGTCGGGGTCGATGAGCTCGGTGAACCCGTTCCCGAGCTCGCGGCCCGCCACCACCGGTTCGTAGCGCTCGACGAGCCCGGGAGCGTCGCGGTGGCGGCGCGCCAACGGCGAAACCTCGGCCGGGTAGTCGATCACGAAGACCGGACCCCACAATCCGGTCTCGGTGGTCTTCTCGTAGATCTCCAGCAATATTTTGCCGGGCCCCCAGCCGACCTCCACCTCGATGCCGACCTCGCTCGCCACCTTCGCCAGCTCTTGGCGAGGGGAGCGCACGTCGAGCGCGAACCCGGTGGCCTCCGCGACGAGCTCGCTCATGGTGGCACGCCGCCATGGCGCGGTCAGATCGAGGTCACGGCCGCCGTACGTGAGCTTCGTGGTTCCGAGCACGTCGGACGCCAGACCAGCGACCAGTTCCTCGAAGACGACCATGGTGTCCTTGTAGTCGGCGTAGGCCTGGTAGAGCTCGAGTGTCGTGAATTCGGGATTGTGGCGCGGCGAAATGCCTTCGTTGCGGAAGCTGCGGCCGATCTCGAACACCTTGTCGAAGCCGCCGACCACCAACCGCTTGAGGTAGAGCTCAGGCGCCACGCGCAAGTAGAAGTCGGTGTCGAACGTGTTGTGGTGCGTGACGAACGGGCGCGCCGTCGCGCCACCCGCAATGGGATGGAGCAACGGTGTTTCCACCTCGACGAAGCCTTGCTCCCACAAGCGCCGTCGCATGTGGCGTACGACATCGCTGCGCATCTGCAGCAGCTGGCGCGAGCGCTCGTTGGCCCACAGGTCGACCTCGCGCTGGCGGTAGCGCGTTTCCACGTCGCTCACGCCGTGCCACTTGTCGCCGAAGTTCCGCCGCGCCTCGGCGAGCAACACCCAGTCGTTGACGAGTACCGACAACTCGCCGCGTCGGGTCCGTATGACCTCACCCGTCGCGCCGATCCAATCCCCGAGGTTGAGCTTCACGAACTCGTCGAAACGTTCGGTGACCGCAGCCCGGGCGAAGAGCTGCACCGCACCTGACGCGTCGCGCAGCTCGCCGAAGGCCGCCTTCCCCTGCTTGCGCAGCAGCATGAGCCGGCCGGCCACCCCGACGGTCGCGCCGGACTCGTCGCCGGGGTCGAGCGACGACCAGGTTTCGACGATGTCCGCTGTCTGGTGCGTACGGTCGAAGCGGTAGGGGATGTCCCGCGGGACGGCCTCGCCGGCGCGCTGCTCGTTCGAGGGCGGCTCGCTCGGGGGCGGTTCGCTCGGCGGTGTGTCGCTCACGAGGGGACGTTGCGCTCGTACACAATGCGCAGGCCGTGCAGGGTCAACCAGGGCTCCACGTGCTCAATGGTGTCCGAATACGGCGCAATGAGCGAACTGAACCCTCCCGTGGCCACCACGGTCGCCGGGCCGAGCTCCTCCATGAAGCGCCGGGCGAGCGAATCGACCAGACCGGCGAAGCCGTAGAGCGTCCCCGACTCAATCGACTCCACGGTGGAGCGGCCGATGACGCTGCGCGGCTCGACCAGCTCCACCCGGCGCAGGGCGGCAGCCGACTGGTAGAGGGCGTCGAGGCTCACCCCGACCCCGGGCGTGATGGCGCCACCCATGTACTCGCCGTTGGCGCTGATGGCCTCGACGGTCGTCGCCGTGCCCATGTCGACCACCACGCAGGGACCGCCGTAGAGGTCGTAGGCCCCGACGGCGTCGGCGATACGGTCGGCACCGACCTCCTTGGGGTTGTCGTACAGGATGGGCATGCCGCTCTTGGTCCCCGGGCCGAGCACGACACAGGGCAAGTCCGAGAACCAGCGCGAGGCCATTTGGCGCAGCTCCGTCGTGACATGGGGTACCGAGGAGCAGACGGCGATGCCCGAAACCGACGTGGAGATGTCGAGGCCCTCGAGGTCGAGCAGCTGGGTGAGGAGGACGGCATGCTCGTCGGGCGTGCGGCTGGGACTGGTGGAGAGACGCCAATGGTGGGTCAGACCCCGCGGGGCCGTCGGGTCGTGCTCGGTGCCGATGCCGACGCCGATGCTCTCCTCAGGGGCCGGGGCACCGTCGTCCGCGTCGGGCGCGTAAAGCCCGATGACCGTCTCGGTGTTCCCGACGTCAATGACCAGGAGCACGGTTCAACTCCCTTCTGGCTGCACCGCGCCGGTCGCGGTGTTCCAGAGGAGGTCGAGTCCGAGGTCGAGCACCGGCGCCGAGTGGGTCAGCGCGCCGATCGAAATCCGATCCGGTCCCGCGGCGGCGTAGGCGCCGATGGTGGCCAACGTCACGTTGCCGGACACTTCGGTCAGGATCGGACCGGACGCGTCCAGGTGCGCCACCGCAATGGCCTCGACGACAGTGCCCGGGTCCATGTTGTCCAGCAGTACCGCGTCGGCACCGGCGCGGGAGGCCTGGGCCACCTGGTCGAGCGTGTCGCACTCAATCTCGACCATCTTCCCCGGCCACAGCGCACGGGCCCGGTGCACCGCATCGGCGATGCTCGTCCCGACGAGGTGGTTGTCCTTGACCAAAATGGCATCCGACAATCCGGCGCGGTGGTTGGTCCCACCGCCGGCCCGCACGGCCGCCTTCTCCAACAGGCGCAGGCCCGGCGTCGTCTTGCGTGTGTCGAGCACCGCCACCGAGGGGTTGCTCTCGTGCGCGGCGGTGACGAACTGCGCCGTGAGCGTGGCCACGCCGGACAGGTGTCCGAGGAAGTTCAGCGCGGTGCGCTCGCCCGTCAGAATGGGGCGCAGTCGGCCCGCCAACTCAAGCAGGGTGTCGCCCGACGCAAGCTCGTCACCGTCCTCCGCATGCCAGCGCAGATCGATGGCCGGGTCCAGGAGCCGGAAGGTCTCGGTGACGCAGTCACGGCCCGCCAGCACCCCGGCCCGCCGGGCGCGCAGAGCGAACTGGGCGCGCAGGTCCTCGGGCACCAGGGCCGAAGTGAGGTCCCCCTCGGGACCGAGGTCTTCGGCCAGGGCGCGCTCGACCGCCTCGGTCACCGCCAGGGCGTAGCCAAGGGTGTCAGTCATGGCCGGCGACTCCGTCGCTCCCGGCGTGGCCGTGCACCAGCCGGCGCCGCCACGACGGCACGGCGTCGGGGTACTCACTGCGGGCATGGGCACCGCGGCTCTCCGTGCGGGCCAGAGCGGAGGCCAACAGCGCCTCCGCCAACCGCAGAAGGTTCGCCAGCTCGCCGGACGCGACCGAGGCCGGCGACTCCCCGAGCACAGCACCGGCTTCCTCCACGACCGCGCGCGCGCCGGCCAGTGAATCGGCGCTGCGCATGACGCCGGCGCCGCGCGTCATGGCGCGCTGCACCGTGTCGCGCAGCTTCGTCACATCGGGTCCCGGCCACCGGTCACTGTCCGGCGGCGGCGGCGTGGCCGGCCGCACCAATTCTGTACAGCCGATGCCGTCGATGGGTTCGTTGCCCAGCACGGCACGCAGCGCGCCGCTCGCTTCGGGGGCCGGCGCGCCCGACGGGATGCGCTCGGCCAGGCGGGCCCCGAACACCATGCCTTCGAGCAGTGAGTTCGAGGCCAGCCGGTTGGCTCCGTGCACGCCGGTGCAGGCCACCTCCCCCACCGCCCAGAGGCCGGGCAGCGCCGTGGCGCCCCAGAGGTCGGTCACCACCCCACCCGAGAGGTGATGGGCCGCCGGCGCAATGGGCAACCAGTCGTGCTGGGGGTCGAGGCCGATGGACGAGAGCGACGCCGCAATGGTCGGGAAGCGCGCCGAGAAGCGCTCGAGACCGGTGGCGTCCAGCCAGAGGTGGTTGACGCCCTGCTCGGCCATGCGGGCGGCCATGGCCCGGCTCACGACGTCACGCGGCGCGAGCTCGTCGACGAAGCGCTCGCCGTCGCGGTCGCGTAGCAGCGCACCATGGCCGCGCAACGCCTCGGAGAGGAGCGGTCGGGGCATGGCCGGGTGATGGAGCGCAGTCGGATGGAACTGCACGAATTCCACGTCGGCCGTCGGAACGCCGGCGCGCAGCGCCATGGCCACGCCGTCGCCGGTCGACTCAGGCGGGTTGGTCGTGACCGAGAAGAGCTGGCCGGCGCCACCGGTGGCCAGCACCACGTGGCCGGCCCGCACCTCCACGGGCGCCGCGGCACCACCCGGCGGGAGGGCCAGCACGCCGGTGCAGCGGCCCCCTTCGACCAGCAGGTCGAGCGCGAACCAGCCCTCGAGGACGGCGCTGGCCGAGCGGTACGTCGCGTCGACGAGCGCGCGCTCCACCTCGGCGCCTGTCGCCGCTCCGCCGGCGTGCACGACGCGGGGACGGGAGTGACCACCCTCGCGGGCCAGCGCCAGCCGCCCTGTCGCCTCGCGGTCGAACTCGACCCCGAGGGCGATCAGCTCGTGCACACGGCCCGGACCCTCGTCGACCAAAATGCGCACCGCCTCCTCGTCGCACAGGCCGGCCCCGGCCGCCAGCGTGTCGGCCAGGTGCAGGTCGGTCGAGTCCTCGTCGGCGCCCAGCACCGCGGCGACGCCCCCCTGGGCCCAGCGCGTGGCCGACTGGGACAGCACGCCCTTGGTCAGGACGCCGAGGGACAGCGACGGCGAAGGGCCGCCCGGCCCGGCCAGCCGCACCGCGGCCGACAAGCCGGCGACGCCACTGCCCAGGACCAGGACGTCGAAAGGTCCGGGCCCGGCCCCGGTGGTCACGCCGGTTCGGTCAGTGTGAGCTCGGCATCGAGGTGCGCCGATGCTTCGTCGATCACCCGGTTGCGGCCGTCGACGTGCACGACGCGCGGCACGTAGGCCTCGAGTTCGGCCCGCTCGTAGTCGGCGTAGGTGATGATGATCACCTTGTCGCCCGGCTGCACCAGGCGCGCCGCAGCGCCGTTGAGGCACACCTGGCCGCGCTCCCCTTCGATGGCGTAGGTCTCGAAGCGCGCGCCGTTGTCGATATCGAGGACGGTCACCTGCTCATAGGGGAGGATGTCGGCCAGCGCCAGCAACTCCGTGTCGATGGAGACCGACCCGACGTAGTGCAGGTTGGCCCCGGTCACGGTGGCCCGGTGGATCTTGGACTTCATCATGCGGCGGCGCATCGGCTCACCCGATCCTTTCGAGTTGGCGCACCTTCTCGGTGGCACCGGGTACGGCCCTGACATCGTCGTCGGCGGTCCACGCGGCGCTGTTGTCGATCAGCCGCACGGGGCCCACCTGGGCGGCGATCAGCAAGCGCAACCGGTCGTGCGCGTCGGCGTGGTCTGTACCGGCGTCGTCGGCAACGGTACGGACTTCTGTGAGCGTGTCCGCCTCGACCAGCACGGCGTAGTCGAGCGCCACCAGGGCTTCGGCAGCGACCACCGCGCCCATGGCCCGGCTGACGGCCGCGCCTGAGCGCTCACCTCCGGCCAGGGCGGCGCGGCCGGCGGCCAGCGCCCGCGACAGCACCGTGGCGGCCTGCCGCTCGGCGTGGGAGAGCCGCACGTTGCGGCTGGAGAGGGCCAGGCCGTCGGGCTCGCGCACAATGGGGCAGCCGACGACATCGACGGGCAGCGACAATTCACGCGTCATGCGCCGCACGACGGCAAGCTGCTGGAAGTCCTTCAATCCGAAGTAGGCCCGGCAGGGTCCGGCGATGGTGAACAGCTTCGCCACCACCGTGGCCACGCCGTCGAAGTGACCGGGCCTCGATGCGCCCTCCCAGGACTCGCTGACGCCGCGCACCGACACCGTCGTCGACGGGGCCTCGGGCCACGACGGGTACATTTCGCGGACGCTCGGAACGAACACCACGTCAGCTCCCGACTCGCCGCACACGACCAGGTCGCGTTCGAGCGTGCGCGGGTAGTGCGCAATGTCCTCGGGGTCACCGAACTGCAGCGGGTTCACAAAAATGCTGACGACGCACCAGGTCGCATTCGGAGCGGGCCCGATTGAGCAGCGATGTGTGCCCGTCGTGCAATGCGCCCATGGTGGGAACCAGGCCGACCACCCGACCGGCAGCCCGGGCCTGGTCCAACACGGCACGACAGGCAGCGACCGACTCGACGACCTCCACCGTGGCCCCTAGACCGCGCGCCGGCTCAGCCGGGGCGGTGGCGTCAGGAACGGTGGCGTCAGGAACGGTGGCGTCCTGATGGGCCAGGCGGGTGGCCAGAGCCGCACCGGCCTGATAGCCGGGGCGCTCGGACTCGGGCAAGGCGTCGAGGTGGCGGCTCAGCGTCGCCCAGTCGCCGCGGCGGGCCGGTCCGGTGAGCGCCGGGCCGGCGCCCAGGGCGGCCACGTCATCGACGGCGGCCCGGGTCAGGGGGAGGAACGACTCGAGGTCCAGGCCGACCGAGGCGGCCACCCGCTCCACCTGGCCCAGCAGTGCCACCACGTGGTTGGCCGCGATGCAGGCGGCGGCGTGATACGCCGCCCGGTCGCCGTCGGCGACCTCGACCATGCGGCCCCCGAGGCTCGTCACGACGTCGCGGGCCAGTGGCGCCCCGGCGACGGCGAAGGTGACACCCGAGCCGAGGCGGGCGGCACCGACCTCGCCGTTGGGCAAGGGCACCAACGGGTGCACGGCCGCTCTCAGCGGGTGTGGCGCCAGGGCGTCGAGCCCGAGCGAACCCGAGAGGTGGGCCACGGTGGTGCCCGGCGACGGCGCGACGGAGGCCGCGACCTCGGCGACGGCGTCGTCGGGGGTGGCGATGACGAGCAGGTCGACATCGGCGGCCGCGCGCGCCAGCACGTCATGACGCCCGAGGAAACCGGCGAACTCCCAGCCGCGCGCGCAGACAATGCAGCGGCCAAGGACGTGCCGGCCCGACCGGGACCGATGATCCGGATGGAGTGCATCTGACCTCCTTCGGCGTTCCAGCCCCTTGCGGGTGCCGTTCGCCTACAGACGATCGAAGATAACGACGCCTAAAGACTACCCACAGCGACGACCTCACCACCAGAGGCACTGAGCTGGTCCGATGTCACCAGGTCGGGGGCCAGGTCGGCCAGCGGCTGCACCACGAAGCGCCGCTCCCACAGGCGGGGGTGCGGGACGGTCAGATCCTCCTCGTCCACCTGCCACCCCTCGACCCACAGGACGTCGGCGTCCAGGGTGCGTGGGCCCCAGCGGACCATGCGGACCCGCCCGGCCGCCGCTTCCAGGGCGCGGCAGCGCTCGAGCAGCATCCGGGGGGTGTCCGAGGTCGACAGCTCCACCACCAGGTTGAAGAAGGGGCCCTGCCCGTCGGGCCCCCCGACAGGCTCGGTCTCGTAGAGGGGGGAGACACCAACGACGTCGCCCTTGGCTCGGAGCGCCTCGACCGCCCGGCGCAGGAGGGCGCGCCGGTCCCCCAGGTTGGATCCCAGCCCGATGAAGGCACGCCGCGGGGGCGGTGCCGTTGCGGCCATCAGCGGGCGCGCCGCACCTTGACCCCGGTCGAGCCCACATCGAGCGCAAGGGGCGGACGGAGCTTGCGCACCGTCACCTCGACTGCCTCGAGCCGGGGGTCCACAATCAGGAGCGCGCTGGCCAGGCGGCCACCGAGCGCCTCGAGCAGACGGTAGGACCGGCCCGCGACGACGTCGGCCGCGGCCTGGGCCAGGGCGCCGTAGTCAACCGTGTCCGCCAGGTCGTCGCTCTGCTGGGCCGCCTCCATGTCGACCCAGGCCACAATGTCGACCGAGAAGGGTTGGGCCCGGTCACGCTCCTCGGGCAAGACGCCATGCGTCCCCGTGACCCGGAGGTCACGGATTTCGATGCGATCGCTCACTGCGCCTGGCCGCGCGACGGCATGCCCTCCAACTCCGAGAGCAGCTCGCGGCCGGGCTCACCCATGGCGTGTCCGACGACGTGCTCGACCAGGGCCACCGCCTGGGGCTGGTTGGCGATCCGCTCCGACCAGACCAGGTACCCGGCCACCACACCCATGACGCGGTCGCCCAGCTCGTCCTGGTGCACCAGGATGCGCAGGCCGGAGGCCAGGGAGTCGTCGATGTCCTTGTAGCAGGCGGACAGGACGGGCCGCGGGTCCCCGGTGCGCTCGAGCGGGTAGTGGCCCCAGGCCAGACCCTCGTCGTCGTAGGCCGACAGGTTGTGCGGCGAAACCAGCAGCGAGATGATGCGCCCGAAACCCTGGACGCGTAACCAGATGATCTCCTCCTGGCGCCGCACCCGGCGGTGATTGACCGAGAATCCGCCCGGCCGCTCGCTGACGGCCAGATGATCGGTGATCACCCAGGTGAAGTTGCGCGGCGGAATACCGGCTGCCCACTTGCCCTTCATGCGGCAGGACCATACAGCCGCGTCATCTGTACCGTTGCCGCCACGTCGTGGACCCGCACCATGCCCACGCCCGCCACCAGGGCTGCAGCCTCTGTGGCCAGCGATCCCTCGGCCCGGTCGGCCACCGGGGCAGGGCCGCTCGAGCCGGGCGCGGCGGCCAGGGCGCCGAGGAAGCGCTTGCGGCTGGTCCCCACCAGTACCCCGGCACAGCCGGCGCCGGACGCGGCTTCCACCAGGTCCCCGAGGTGCCGCAGTAACGACAGGTTGTGGGCCCCCGTTTTGCCGAACCCGATGCCGGGGTCGATCCAGACCTCGCCCACTCCGGCCCGGAGCGCCAGGCCGGCGCCGCTCCAGCAGGAACGTGCGGACCTCTTCGACCACGTCGGTGTACTGCGGGTCGTCCTGCATGGTGCGGGGCCTGCCCCGCATGTGCATGGCCACCCATCCGGCGCCAGCGGCGGCGGCCACCTCGTAGAGAGAGGCGGAGATGTCGTTCAGCAGATCGGCTCCCGCGGCCAGCGCCGCCGTGGCCACGTCGGGCTTGACCGTGTCCACCGACACCCGCACACCCCGCCCGTCGCTGCGGGCCGCTGCGGCCAGGGCCTCGACCACCGGCACGACCCGCTGCAGCTCCACGTCGACCGGCACCGCCTCGGCGCCCGGCCGGGACGACTCCCCACCCACATCGACCACGTCGGCCCCGGACGCCATGAGATGGAGTCCCTGGGCCACAGCGGCGTCGACGGTGGCGTAGAGGCCGCCATCGGAGAAGGAGTCGGGCGTCACGTTGAGCACGCCCATGACCAGGGGCCTGCGTGCGCCCTGTCGCACCGTCCTCAGTGGCCCCGGATGAACTGCATCGCCTCGGCGCGGGTGGCGACGTCGGAGCGGAACAGCCCGCGTACCGAGGAGGTGACCGTGACCGTGCCGGGCTTCTTGACGCCCCGCATCGACATGCAGAGGTGCTCAGCCTCAATCACGACGAGCACGCCGCGGGCGACAGCACCGAGGCGATGGCGTCGGCGATCTGCGTGGTCATGCGCTCTTGCACCTGGAGCCGGCGCGCGAAACCGTCGACCAGGCGGGCCAGTTTCGACAGGCCGGTGATGCGGCCGTCCTCGGCCGGAATGTAGGCCACGTGCGCCTTCCCGAGGAACGGCACCAGATGGTGCTCGCACAGCGACGCGAACGGGATGTCGCGCACCATCACCATTTCGTCGTGCTCGGCCGCGAAGGTGACCTCCAGGTGGCGCGCCGGGTCGTCGTGCAGCCCCGAGAAGAGCTCTTCGTACATGGAGGCCACCCGCTCGGGGGTCGCCAGCAGGCCGTCCCGTTCAGGGTCTTCCCCAATGGCAATGAGGATCTCGGACACAGCGGCCCTGACCCGTTCGACGTCGACGCTCACGTTTCTGCTCCCTTGTAGCGGTGGACTCCCCGCAGGTTGCGGTAGCGCTCGGCCACGTCGAGGCCGTAGCCCACGACGAACTCGGGCGGGATGGTGAAGCCGACGTAGCGCAGGTCGAGGTCGACCCGCTGCTCGCCCTCCTTCACCAAGAGGGCGCAGATCTCCACGCTCTTCGGCTGGCGCGCCGTGAGGTAGCGGCGCAGGTAGTTCAGCGTGAGACCGCTGTCGATGATGTCCTCGACCACGAGTACATGCCGCCCCTCAAGCTCGGAATCGAGGTCCTTGACGATGCGGACCACGCCCGACGTCTTGGTCGCGCTTCCGTAGGAGGAGACCGCCATGAAGTCGACGTCGACCGGCAGCGCGATGGCCCGGCAAAGGTCGCTCATGAAGAGCATGGCGCCCTTGAGGACCGCCACCAGCA
>CAWACN010000011.1:0-35576 GCA_963780525.1 uncultured Acidimicrobiaceae bacterium
CGCCACGCCCCAGCCAGGTGACTGCGGCCCTTGGCCTTGGACTTCTTCTTCTTGGGGACGGCCATGACAGGACTCCAACGATCGATTCGGGCGCACGAGCGCTCTCGGACGGTGCCGGACCGGGAAGGACCGGCTACCGGAGCACGTCGAGATTAGCCCACCGGGGGTCGCGTGGGGCAACGCAGCCGCACTCGCCCTCGTTGCGGTTGGCCCCGCACTGGACGCACAGGCCGGCGCAGTCGTCCCGGCACAGCGGTGCCATGGGCAGCTCGAGCACCACCGCGTCGCGGGCCAGCGGCCCGAGGTCGATCGTCTCGTCGACGATCGGGTAGAGCTCGTCATCGGAGGCCAGCGCCAGCGGAGGGTCGGCGAAACGCTCGTGGACCGGAATTCGCAGCTCGCCCGTCACGGGCTCGGCGCAGCGGCGGCAGATGCCCGACCATGGCGCCGTGACCGTGCCGCTGACGTCGATCCCACCCTCGAAGGGCATGAGCGTCACGTCGACTTCGATTTCGGCACCGGCAGGGACGACGCTGCGTCCGGGGTCGATGCCCGGCCTCGTCGATCGGGCCGGCCTGGGCGACCTCGCCCCGCCGGACCTCGTGCACCGGCGCTCCCGGCGAACGGCGCAACCGCGCCACGTGGACCACGAAGGGGTCTGCGGCCATCAGATGGCGCCTCGCGCCATCGCCGGGCCCATTACGACCGGTCCTGGTCGAAGAAGCCGTCTTCCTCCGTCCTGGCGGTGTGCACGACCGGCGAGGTGTCCACGGACGGCGCGGCCAGCCGGGCCCGGCCGGCCTCGACCGTGCGGGTGAGCCGGTCCAGCACGATCTCCATGCCGGCCAGCTTCGTGTCCACGAAGTCCTCGGCCTGATGGCGCAACGTCCTGGCCTCTTCGTTGGCATCGTCGAGGATGCGTTGGGCCACCAAGTTGGCCTGACGCACGATCTCGGTGCGCTGGACCATGTGCTCGGCCTGGGCGCGCACGTCGTCCATGAGCGCCTCGGCATCGCGGTTGCGCTCGGCCATGAACTCCTCGCGTTCGCGCAACAGCCAGCGGGCCTGGCGCAGCTCGTCGGGCAGGCACTCGATGGCTGACTGCACCAGCGAGGTCACCTCTTCCCGCGAGACCATGACCGAGGAGGACAGCGGCATCGACTTGGCCACGGCCATGAGGTCCAGCAACTGGTGCAGGATGGACTCGATCCCGACGTCCTCCACCGGTGACTCGTCGTCCACGTCGAGGAATTGGTCGCTCACTCGTCGTCACCGCCCAGGGGACCGTTCTCGTACTTGGCCTTGAGGTGCTCTGCCACGACCTTGGGTACGAAGGCGGAGACGTCGCCGCCGAAGCGGGCGACCTCACGCACGAGCTTGGAAGCGACGAAGGACCACTCGGGGCTGGTCGGGATGAAGATCGTCTCCACGCCGGAAAGGTGGTTGTTCATCTGGGCCATCTGCATCTCCGCCTCGAAGTCCGAGACGGCCCGCAGGCCCCGCACCACCGCCGAGGCCCCCACGTCCCGGGCCACGTTGACCAGCAGCGTGGACACCGACACGATCCGGACAGAGGGGAGGTGGGCCACTACCTCTTCCAACATCTCCTGGCGCTCCTCCAGATCGAAGAGTGCCGTGCTCTTCTGGGGGTTGCGCAGGGCGGCGACCACCACCTCGTCGAAGAGCCGGCTGGCCCGTTCGACGATTTCGAGGTGCCCGTTGTGGAAGGGGTCGAACGACCCGGGGAAAAGTCCTACTTTCACGAGCTGTCTGCGCTGCGATGAGCCACGGTGACGAGCGTACCGCCGTACCGGCGCTCTCTCGCGACCACCCAGGTATCCGGAAGGACAATTGGTGCCGCCGGATTCCATGACGACGGCGTCGGCGCGCAGCGCGCCGAGCAGGGCCGGCCACTCTTCGAAGTTGTAGGGCGGGTCGCACAGGGCGAGGTCGAACGACCCGGCGGCCGCGGTGTCGAGCCAGCCCGGCAGCGCGGCACGCACCACACTCGCCGGCTCGTCGTCGAGCCCCACCGCCGTCAGGTTCTGGCGGACGGCGGCCAACGCTTCCGGATCGATGTCGACGAAGGTGGACGACGACGCCCCCCTCGAAAGAGCCTCGACCCCCAGCGCGCCGCTGCCGCAGAAGAGGTCGACCACCGTCAGGCCCTCGACGCCGCCCTGGGAGCCCAAAATGTCGAAGATGGCCTCACGCACCCGGTCCGACGTCGGCCGGACCGCCTTGGGCAGCTTGGCGGGCAACCGGCGCCCACGGCTCCGGCCTCCGATGACCCGCATCCCGTCAACCCTACGGTGAACAGGGCCCGTGACTCCATAGACCCACTAGGTTCGACTAGTGGGTACTAGGCACACGGCGACGGCTCAGCTCCTGAAGACGGCTCAGCTCTTGAAGAGGTATTCCTCCTCGTCCTCGCTCAACAGCAGCCCCACCTCGTCGGCGAGGTCGGCGTGCGCCTGGAGTTGGGGATCAGCGTCGACCATTGTCTCGGCCACCCGGCGCGCCTCGTCCAACAGCGCCATGTCGCCGGCGTCGGTGAGCGAGGCCAGCCGCAGGTCGCTCTGCCCCTTCTGGCGGGCGCCGAGCAGGGTCCCCTCGCCCCGGACTCGCAGGTCCGCTTCGGCCAGGGCGAAGCCGTCGGTCGAGCCCGCAACTGCGGTCAGGCGCTCGTTGCCTTCCTCGCCGCCGAGCAGGTAGCACCAGCTGGCGGTGCCCCCCCGGCCGACCCGGCCACGCAGCTGGTGCAGCTGCGCAATGCCGAATCGGTCCGCGCTCTCGACGACCATGACGGTGGCCTCGGGGACATCGACGCCGACCTCTATCACCGTCGTGGCCACCAGGACACTGAGCTCGCCCGTCCGGAACCGATCCATCACCTCCTCGCGGGCGGCCGCCGCCATCTGGCCGTGCATGAGCCCCACGGAAAGGCCCGCCAGCTCCCCGGCCGTCAGCCGCTCGAATTCCTCGCTGGCCGACTTGGCCTCCACCCGCAGGGAGTCGCTCACCAGCGGACAGACGACAAAGGCCCGGTGACCGGCCGCCACCTCGTCGCGCACCCGATCCCAGGCCGGGCGGTCCGCGCCGGGCGCATCGCCGGGGAGCCATTCGGTCGTCACCGGCTGGCGGCCGGGCGGCAGCTCGTCGAGCGTGGTGAGGTCGAGGTCGCCGAAAATCACCATGGCAGCTGTACGGGGAATGGGCGTCGCCGTCATGACGAGCAGGTCCGGGTCGCCGTCGGTGCCCTTGGCGCGCAACGTCGCCCGCTGCTCGACCCCGAAGCGGTGCTGCTCGTCGATCACCACCGCGCCGAGCGAACCGAACGCCACCTCCTCGGTCAACAGGGCGTGCGTCCCCACGACGACGCCCACTGCGCCCGAGGCCAGTCCTTCGAGCACGGCGGCGCGCGCCTTGCCCTTGACCCGGCTGGTGAGGAGCTCGACGCGCACTTCGCCGCCTCCCATGCCGCCGGGGCCCTCGAGGTCGCCGAGCAGAGCCCGGACGGCTGCGAAATGCTGTTCCGCCAGGACCTCCGTGGGCACCATCAACGCGCCCTGGTGCCCGCTCTGCACGGAGGCGAGGAGCGCGGCCAACGCCACGACCGTCTTGCCCGAGCCCACGTCGCCCTGCAGCAGGCGGTGCATGGGGAACGGCCCGGCCATGTCGGCGACGATGACGGCCAGGGCTCGGCGCTGCGCCTTGGTGAGCTCGTAGGGCAGGTCGGCCAGGAACCGGGCCACCAGTGTGTCGCTCACCCCTCCGGTGACCTCGCGCGGCGACACGGCGTGATGCAGGGCGCGGGCGTTGACCTCGAACGCCCGCCGGCGCAGCACCAGGGCCAGTTGCAACCGGAAGAGTTCGTCGAACACGAGGCGCCGGCGCGCCGGCTCCACGACACTGAGCGACTCCGGCCCGTGAATGGCCCGGAAGGCGTCCGTGCGGTCCCACAGGTCGATGCGGTCCCGCCACTCGACGGGAAGCGGGTCGGCGAACTCCCCCGCCCGTTCCAGCGCCTCGGTGACGAACTCCCCGATCTCCCACGACGTCAGGCCGGCCTTGGCCGAGGCCGGGTAGACGGGGAGGATGCGCAGCGTCCGGCGCCCGGGCGTGACACCGGCCACCACGTCCACCACCGGGTTGACCATCTGGCGGGTGCCCCGGTAATCCGTCACCTTCCCGAAGAAGATGGCCTCGGTGCCGGCCTCGAGCTGCTTGGCGCGCCAGGGCTGGTTGAAGAAGACCACCTTGAGCCGGCCCGTGTCGTCTCGCACGACGACATCGACGACGGCCCGGCCAGTCCGGGCGCGGCGCGAGCTCGCCGTCTGCACCGTGGCCAGCACCGCCGCCTCGTCACCCACCTGCAACCCCGAGACGTCAGCCTGGCGGGTGCGGTCGATGTAGCGGCGCGGATACGTCGTGAGGAGATCGAGGACGGTCTCGACACCAAGTTCGGCCAACCGCCCGGCCTTGCGCTCGGACACCGACTCGAGCACGGAGACCTCCCGCAGGCTCAGGTCGCTGAGTGTGCGGCCCTTACTCAATCCCCAGCAGATACGGGTAGAGGGGCTGGCCGCCCTGGTGCACTTCGAGCGCCACGTCGGGGTGCTCCTCGGTGAGCCACTCCTCAATGCGCCGGGTGTCGGCCACGCGGGCTCCCTCGCCTTCGATGAGCGTCACCAGCTCGTGGGCAGGAGTGAGCAGGCGGCTCAAGAGCAGGCGGGTGCAGACGACGACGTTGTCCGAGACGGCCACCACCCCGTCTCGCGAGACCCCGATGAAGTCGCCCTCGTGCACCTCGCCGGCGTCGGTCAGGGTGTCGCGCACCGCCTGGGTGACCTCGGCCGGCACCACGCGGGCGGCCGACTCGGACATGGTGGCGACGTTCGCATCAGCCCCTGACGCCGGGTCATAGGCCAGCAGGGCGGCGAAACCCTCGACAATGGAACCGGTCGCCACCACCCGGACGGTCTTGCCACACAACGCGTCGACCTGGTCGGCCACGGGCCGGATGTTCTTGTTGTTCGGCAGGATCACCACCTGGTCCGAGCCCACCGACTCGACCGCCTTGACCAAGTCGGCCGTGGCCGGGTTCATGGTCTGGCCGCCGACCACCAGGTGGTGGACGCCGAGGGAGCGGAAGATGCGCCCGATGCCGTCACCCGAGACGACCGCCACCACACTCGTGATCGGCGGCGGGCCGGTCCCCTCGGTGCTCGGTCCGGCGCCGGGAGCACCGACGCTCTCGCGCACCCAGCGCTCCTCTTCGACCTGTTCGTCGAGGTCGGTCACCCTGATGCGGTGCGGCCGCCCCGCGTCGACACCGGCCTCGACGGCGGCGCCGATGTCGTCGGTGTGGATGTGGCAGTTCCACAGGCCGTCTCCCCCGACCACGACGATGGAGTCGCCGATGCCGGCCCAGACCTCCTTGAAGGCCTCAATGGAGTCGTCGGGCGCGCTGAGGAAGTACATGACCTCGTAGCGCAGATCCCCGACGGCGTGCGCCTCGCCTCCGGTGCCGCCGTGGCCATCGGCGCCTGTCGTCGACGCGCCGTTGAGGTTGCTGAGGTCCGGCCCGTCCACCCCCGACGGCTCGGGCAGCGGGCGGCCGTCGAGCACCAGGAGGAATGCATCCAACAAGAGCAGGTAGCCGGTGCCGCCGGCATCGACCACGCCGGCCTGGGCCAGGACGGGCAGCATCTCGGGCGTGCGGGCCAGCGCCTCGGCCGCCTCACCCCGGGCGCTCTCGATCACGCCCAGCAGATCGGACCCCCGGGCGGCACCGGTGGCGGCGGCCGAGGCGACGGTCAGGATCGTCCCCTCCACCGGGCGCACCACGGCCCGCCGGGCCAGCTCGGAGGCGTGGCCGAGGGCGTCCGCCAGGACCTCGGGGCCGACACCGGCCTCCCCGGCCTCCGCCATGCGCTCGCCCATGCCGCGCAGGAGCTGGGAAAGGATGACGCCCGAGTTGCCCCGGGCGCCCATGAGCGAGCCGTGCCCGATGGCCTTGCAGACCTCCGGCAGCCCGGCCCCGGCCTCGACCTCGGCCAACTCGCTGACCACGGCCTCGAGGGTCAGGGCCATGTTGGTGCCGGTGTCCCCGTCGGGCACCGGGTAGACGTTGAGGCGATTGATGTCGGCCTGGTGCAGGCGCAGGGCGTCCCGGTAGCCCTCCATCACGGCGCGAAGATCGTCGGCGCCCAGCGTCGCCGAAGAGGTCATGGCAGGGGATGCTAACCTTTGACCCGTTCGTGAAGGCCTGCGTGGTCCGTCGACCCCGGCCTCCCCCAGGAAGGTTCTCCAATGGCAGCAGTGTGCGATATCTGTGGCAAGAAGCCCTCGTTCGGCATGAACGTGAGCCACTCCCACCGTCGCACCAAGCGGCGATGGAACCCGAACATTCAGCGGGTGCGGGCCGTCGTCAACGGTGCGCCCAAGCGGTTGCACGTCTGCACCTCGTGCATACGGGCCGGCAAGGTCACCAAGCCCCTGCGCCGGTCGCACCAGCCCAGCACCACGAGCTGACTCGGGCAGAGCTCTACCGGCCCTGCCTTCGCGGGCCTGGCGCCATCTTCGGGAGATCGATCCAGGCGGCGTTCTTCCGTTGCCTTCTTGCCGTCCAGGCCTGCTGGTCCGACGCTGGGAAACTATAAACGAATCGGTTTATAAACGGATCTGTTGAGAGTTTCGCTGCGCGCCTAGCCCAAGCGGTGCTGCCAGCCCAGCCGCTCGAGCGGCGCGTCGCCGAAGAGCCGCAGTGCCGGGTCGGCCACGACGGTGCCGACGCGGGCCGGGAGCCGCAGCCCATCCTGCTCGAAGGCATTGATGAGGCCGTCCGCCTCGGGCCCGCTCACGGCAAGCAACAGCTCATAGTCCTCCCCGCCGCCGAGGGCCTCGTCGAGGGTCGCCCCATCGGCGGCCGGCACCTCGTCCAGGCGGAACCCGACAGCCGAGGCGTCGGCCATCCGGTGCAGGTCGAGGCTCAGGCCGTCGGAGACGTCGATCATGGCGCTGGCCCCTGCCCGCCGGGCGACCTGACCCTCACGCAGCCGGGCCAGCGGGCGCCGGTAGGCGGCCCCCGCCCCGGTACCGGTCCGCAGGGCTCGCAGCCCGGCTGCCGACCCGCCGCACGGGCCCGTGAGGAAGAGCACATCGTCAGGTCGTGCCCCGGACCTCGAGACCGGCGCCCCGTCGCCCTCGACCGCCCCGAGCACCGTGACCGCCACCACCAGCACGCCCGACTCCGAGACGTCGCCCCCGACCACCGGGCAACCGGCAACCACCGAGGCCTCGGCCACGCCCCCCATGACGCCGAGCGCCAGCTCCCCCTCGCCCGAGCCGCCGGGCACGCACAGTGCCACCAGCGCCCCGAGCGGCACCGCCCCCATGGCGGCCAGGTCGCTCAGCGCGCCCATGAGGGCCTTCCAGCCCACGTCATCGGGGCTGCAGAGGGACAGGTCCACGTGCACGCCCTCCACCACGCTGTCGACCGAAGCCAAGAGCGGCCGGCCGGCGGCGACGTCGAGCACGGCGGCGTCGTCGCGCAGCCCGAAGGCCTCGATTCCGTTTCCGACCATGCCTCGGATACGATCTAAGACCTCGTCTTCCTCGACGGGACGTGTCGTGTGCCGAGGTTTGGGGGATCCCACGTCACATGCCTAGCATTGGACCCCACCGAAACCGGCCGGACGAAGGAGCAGATTCCCCCGACATGCCGCCTACAAAGAACGCGAAACTCCTCGCCTGGGTCGACGAAGTGGCGAGCCTGACCACACCGGACCGCATTGAGTGGTGCGACGGCTCGGCCGACGAGTACGACCGGCTCTGCCAAGAGCTCGTCAACGCCGGCACGTTCACCCGTCTGGCGGACGCCAAGCGTCCCAACAGCTACTGGTCCCACTCGGACCCCGGCGACGTCGCCCGCGTCGAGGACCGCACCTTCATCTGCTCGGCCAAGGAGATTGACGCAGGGCCGACCAACAACTGGTGTGAGCCCGCGGAAATGCGCGAGAGGCTGCAGGGACTGTTCAAGGGCTGCATGAAGGGGCGCACCATGTACGTGGTGCCGTTCTCCATGGGCCCGCTGGGTTCGGACATTGCCCACATCGGTGTGCAGCTGACCGATTCGGCCTATGTGGCGGTCTCCATGCGCATCATGACCCGCATGGGCACGGGTGCCCTGGAGGTGCTCGGCGACGGTGAGTTCGTCCCCTGCCTCCACTCGGTCGGCGCTCCGCTCGAGCCCGGTGAGCAGGACGTGGCATGGCCCTGCAACGCGGAGAACAAGTACATCGTGCACTTCCCCGAGACTCGGGAGATCACGTCGTACGGCTCCGGCTACGGCGGGAACGCGCTGCTGGGGAAGAAGTGCTTCGCACTGCGCATCGCCTCGGTCATGGCGCGCGACGCCGGCTGGATGGCCGAGCACATGCTCATCCTCAAGCTCACCTCGCCCGAGGGTGAGACCCGCTATGTCACCGGCGCCTTCCCGTCGGCCTGCGGCAAGACGAACCTCGCCATGCTCATCCCCTCCATCGAGGGATGGAAGGTCGAGACGGTCGGCGACGACATCTGCTGGATGAAATTCGGCGCCGACGGCCGCCTTTACGCCATCAACCCCGAGGCCGGCTTCTTCGGCGTGGCGCCGGGGACCAATACGCACACCAATCCCAACGCCATCCTGACGCTGGACGGCAACTGCATCTTCACCAACACGGCGCTGACGGACGACGGCGACATCTGGTGGGAGGGCATGACCGAGCAGCCGCCGGCCCACCTGACCGACTGGAAGGGCAACGACTGGACCCCCGAGTCCGGCACGCCCGCCGCCCACCCCAACGCCCGCTTCACGGCGCCGGCGAGTCAGGACCCGGCAATCGCCCCCGAGTGGGAGGATCCCAAAGGCGTCCCGATCAGCGCCATCCTCTTCGGCGGTCGGCGCGCCTCGGTCGTCCCGCTCGTGTTTCAGTCCCACGACTGGGAGCACGGCGTGTTCCTGGGCTCCATCATGGCGTCGGAAACGACGGCGGCGGCGGCCGGTGCCGTCGGCAATCTCCGCCGCGACCCCTTCGCCATGCTGCCCTTCTGCGGCTACAACATGGCCGACTATTTCGCACACTGGCTGCGCATCGGCGCGGAAGCGCCCGACCGCGACGCACTGCCGAAGATCTTCTACGTCAACTGGTTCCGCAAGGACGCGGAGGGGAAGTTCCTCTGGCCCGGCTACGGCGAGAACTCACGCGTGCTCGAATGGATCTTCAATCGCATCACGGACAAGGCCGAGGCCGTCGACACGCCGATCGGAGCGGTGCCCACGCCCGACGCCATCGACACCGCCGGGCTCGATATCAGCCGGGACCAGATGGAAGAGCTCCTGCGCGTCGACACCGAGGGCTGGCGGGCGGAGGTGCCCCTCATTGAGGAGTACTACGCGAAGTTCGGCGACCGACTCCCCCAGGCCCTGGCCGACCAGGTGAAGACACTGGCCGAGCGCCTGGGCTGAGCGCTGGGCGCTGGCGGGCGCTGCGCTATCCCCCGGCCTCCCCCACGTCTCCGATCTCCCGATAGTCCCGGCGCACCACACGCGGCGCGTGGGCAGCGCGTCGACCCGTCACGTACGACAGCCCGCCGAGCGCGGCCAGCACGGCCATGGTGGCGTCGCCCTGCGGCAGGGTGAAGACGATGATCAAGGGGATGAGCGAGCCCACGACCCACACCAGCTGCTGGCGCATGCCGAACCGAGCGAAGGCGCGTCCCTGGGCCGAGAGGGGGATGTAGCGCTGGGTCATGGCATCGAAAGACGGCTGGGCCACCGAACCGCACAGGCCGACCATGAAGGCGAGGACCACCTGCGCCAGGAGCGTGCCCCAGACGGCGCAGCCGCCCGCCGTGATGGCGATGAGCCAGAGGGAGGAGAGCAGCAGCTGCTGCTCGGTCATGCGCTTCCGCAGGCGCCCCACGAGCACGAGGCCCACGATGGCCCCGGCCCCGCTCCCCGCCAGGACCAGTCCGTACCAGTACAGGCCCACCCCGTGCATTCGCCGCAGGCCGAAGGCGAGCATGAATGTCATGAAGCCGGTAAGGCCGCGCACAATGCACATGGCGCTCAGCCCGAGCATCACTTCGGGATTGGCGAAGGGCTGCAATCGCAGCAGATCCTGCTCGCGGGTGAGGGCCTCGCCCTCCTGGCCGTACTCGCGCACCTTCGTCGACTGGTCCGCCCACAGTTCCTCCGCTCGGCGGCTCGTCAGCACCGGCAGTCGGGCGCCGGCGACCGTGGCGGCCACGAACACGATGGTGGCGAAGACGAGGACGGCCGGAGAGCCCGCGACCTTGTAGAGGATCACGGCCGGAATGGACGCCACGAAGCCGGCCAGCGTGCCGAGGAGCGTCAAGCGGGCGTTGAGGGTCGCATAGCCCGCCTGTTCGCTCTCTGAGTCCGAGCCGTCGAGCGCGGCCATTTCGGGAACGAGGGCGCCCTTCGTGACGAGATAGAGCTTCTGGCACACGAGCACGAGAAAGGCGAGCGGGAAGAGCAGCAGGCTGTGGAGATGGGTGGCCATGAGCGGGCACAGGACCACCTGCCCGACGGCGGACGAGACGACCATGAGGCGGCGCGCCCCGCGATTGCGGTCGATGAGCGGGCCGAGCAACGGCGACACGATCGCGAACGGGGCCAGGGTGAAGAGGAGGTACAGGAGGATCTTGTGATCCGCGGCGTCCGGCGAAATGGAGAAGAAGAGCGAACCAGCGAGCGAGATGGTGACGACGGTTCCGCCCCCGAGCATGGCGCACTGCACCAACGACAGCCGGCCGATGGGATGTGACTGGTCGAACAGGTCCCGGCGGGCCTGGCGGGCCATGTCCTTGAACTGCTCGATCTTCGGGGACATCGCCACCAGGCCAATGTACGGTGTGCCGTGACCGTCCATGCGTACGTGCTCATTCAGACCGACGTGGGCAAGGCGGCCCAGGTCGCCCAGCAGCTGGGCAGCATCGACGGCGTGGTCGTGGCCGACGGGGTGACGGGGCCCTACGACGTGATCGCCCGGGCCGAGGCTGCTTCCATGGACGACCTCGGCCGCATGGTGGTGCGGGACATGCAGCAGATCGAGGGCATTACCCGGACCATCACCTGCCCCGTCGTCACCATCTGAACGGCGCGGTCTGATCCATCGCCCACCACTCCGGGGCAATGTCACGCGCCAGCGGCTCCAGGCACCGGACAACGCATCAAGTCGACGCTCGCATGCCTGTTGCGACGCGGCCAACACTCTCACCGCTGCAGGGCGGGAAAGTGCCCGCTCGCTGGAGCCCCGTTCTGGGATTTTCTGCGAGGGTTCTCCGCGTTGCGCTCGTCCAACAGGGGTGCCATGGGTATCGAACGTGAGCAACGCCAGTCGCGCTCTCTGCCCGAGGGCCCGCTCGAACTCCAAGGAGAACCCGCTTTGCCGTCTGTCGTTCGCACGCGCCCGTTCGTGCTGGTGTCCATCGTTCTCTTCACCCTCATGACCATGGTCGCGGCCCAATTCGTCACGGACGCACCCGGGACCTCGCAGCCGCCGCTCCGGGCCAAGCCCACCACACTTCTCGCCCAGCACACGGCGCTCGAAGCGGCGGCCACCGCGATGGCCGCCGCCATCGTCCGCCCCATCACGCTGCCTCTTGTTCCCGCTCCCATTCCCGTTCCCGCTCCCGCTCCTGACCACGACCACAACCACGACGACCACCGTTCCGCCTGCGCCGCCGCCCACGCCAGTGCCGGCCGCCGCCACCGCGTCGGCTCCCGCGCCGAGCGATCCGGGTGTCGTACCCCCAGTCGGGCAGGCCTCCGCCTGGGGCTGCGCTGCCGCGCTGGCCTACCTGCAGACCTATGCCGCCCAGGGGTTCGCACTCGAATGTCCCGGTTACGCCGAAGGGCGGGAAGCGATGACCTGCATGAATCGCACCGGGGCCTGCCCCGGTACGTCGGTGATCGCCATCGCCGACCCCTGCCCGCAGGCCTATATGAACGAGGCGTCCAACTCCTACGTCATCACCGGGAGTGGCCGACACGCCGATCGACCCCTTTGGGCCCTGCCCCTGACCTGCAACTCCTACGTCATTACGGGCGTGGCCGATACGCCGATCGACCCCTTTGGGCCCTGCCCCTGAACTGGTTCGGGGTCAGCTCGGCGCGCGACTTTTACCGGCGCCTTACCTGCCCTCCGTAGGTTGCCGCTCTCGTCTCTTCGGTTGCCGTCGGGCTTCCGGAGGCATCGGCGAGACGGCGATGAAGAGGGAACGGGGAACAGACGGGACGAGATCGCACCCGGGCCCCGCAAGAAAAGGAGAGAGACACATGAAGACCGAAATCCGATATCCGGCAGCGTGCGCGCCGTTCTCCCCGGCTTCGTCCGGGGGGAACGCTGGCGGCACTGACCTGTTGCCTGGCGTTCTCGGCCCTGCTGCTCGGCGCGCCTGCGGCGCGTCCACCAGCTACAGGGCTCACGGCGCACCTGCTGCCCCGAAGCAGGGCAACGCGACCGGCAGTGCCGCAAGCCCGAACCTCCGGAGCTCACAGCTCTGTCACACCGTTGACGTTGGCCACGTTCGACGTGACGAACCTGGCCACAGGAGAACACCGACGTCTCCACAACGGCGGTGGTGGCACCTTCAACCGGTTGCGCGCAGAATCAGTCGTTCATCTGCCTGACCACAGGTTCGGGGGCATTCACGATGACTACCAGCACGCCACTACAGGCGGGGCAGGTGTACAGCGACATGACGGGGTCGGCCACAGTCAGCGTGAACGGGACTTCGTGCGGCGAAGGGGGTGATGCTGCCAACGGACCGACGACGACCTTCGACGTGGAGCTGGACCAGTTCGACTGGACGGGCCAGAGCCCGCCGTTCGACACGTTCGCCGCGCAGTTCGACTGCACGAACTCGGCCTACGACATTTCGGGCAGCATCGCCTACAACATCGTCCCGACCGACCCGGGTGACGGGTACTACGTGTTCGGGCAGCAGGGTGAGTTGGCAGGCTTCGGCAACGACAACTACCTCGTCTATCTGGACGGCGCGGTGAACTACAACCTCAATGCCCCGATCGTGGGCATGGCACCGACCCCGATGGCGCCGGCTACTGGATGGTGGGCTCCGACGGCGGCGTCTACGCCAGCGGCGACGCGCAGTTCTACGGCTCGACGGGCAACCTGCACCTGAACAAGCCCATCGTCGGCATGGCTGCGACCCCGGATGGAAAGGGCTACTGGTTCGTCGGCTCCGATGGAGGGATCTTCAGCCTACGGCGACGCACAGTTCTACGGCTCGACGGGCAGCTTGCACCTGAACAAGCCGATCGTGGGCATGGCCGCGACCCCTGTCGGGCCACGGCTACTGGCTGGTGGCTTCCGACGGCGGGATCTTCGCCTACGGCGACGCCGGGTTCTACGGGTCGACCGGGAGCCTGCAGCTGAACAAGCCGGTGGTCGGCATGGCGCCGACGCCCGATGGTGGGGGCTACTGGTTCGTGGCCTCCGACGGCGGGATCTTCGCCTACGGCGACGCCGGGTTCTACGGGTCGACCGGGAGCCTGCAGGCTGAACGAGCCCATCGTCGGCATGACCCCGACCCCGGATGGCACGGGCTACTGGTTCACGGCCTCCGACGGCGGGGTGTTCAACTACGGCTCAGCCGGCTTCGACGGCAGCCTCGGTGGCACAGGGATCACCGACGTCGCAGGAATGAGCCTCGGGATGTAAGCAGGCTGCAAGGCACACATGTGTGAGGAGGGCTCCGAAAGGGGCCCTCCTCACGCGTTCGGGGTCAGATCAGCTCAGCGCGCCGGACTCGCGGAGCTTGGCCACCACGCTCTCGTCCACACCCCACTCGACGAGCCCGGACACGGTGTCGGCCCCGGGTGGGGACGGTGGCTTCGAGACCACCGACGGCGTCCGGGAAAAGCGCGGCGCCGGAGCCGGCTGCACGGCGCCGTCAACCTCAATGTAGGTCGAGCGCGCCACATTGTGCGGGTGCTCGTGGGCCTCCCAAGGGGAGAGCACGGGAGCCACGCAGGCGTCGGTCCCGTCGAAGATGGCAGACCACTCTGCCCGCGTCTTGGTCTTGAAGACCGCAGCGAAGCGCTCCTTCATGGCCGGCCAGTTCTCCCGCGACTGTTGGTCCGGCAGGGTTTCGTCGTCGGCCAGGCCAAGGCCTTCGAGCAGGGCGGCGTAGAACTGCCTCTCGATCCCACCAGCCGCCATCCACTGCCCGTCCGACGTCTCGTAGACCTCGTAGAAGGGCGCTCCCGTGTCGAGCATGTTGGACCCGCGCCGCTCGTTCCACATGCCCCCGAGACGAAACGAATGGATCATGGTCATGAGGGATGCCGCTCCGTCCACCATGGCGGCGTCCACGACCTGACCCTCGCCGGAACGGGCCGCCTCGAGCAGGGCGGCCACCATGCCGAAGGCGAGCAACATGCCGCCGCCACCGAAGTCGCCCACGAGGTTGAGCGGCGGGACCGGGGCTGAATCGGCCCGGCCCAGCGGCCACAGGGCACCGCCGATGGCGATGTAGTCGATGTCGTGGCCGGCCATGGGCGCCATCGGCCCGTCCTGACCCCAGCCCGTCATGCGCCCGTAGACGAGCCGGGGGTTGCGCTCGAAGCAGGCGTCGGGCCCCACGCCCAGGCGTTCGGCCACCCCGGGCCGGAACCCCTCGATCAGACCGTCGGCCTCGGCCACCAGCCCGAGCACGAGCTCGACGGCGTCGGGGTTCTTGAGGTCGATGCCCACCGAGGGACGGGACCGGTTGAGCAGATCCCAGTACGGCCCCGCTCCCGCGGCCCGCATCTCCTCGCCCCGCTCCACCGCACCGGCGGGCGCACGTTCGAGGCGCAGCACCTGTGCCCCGGCGTCGGCCAGCATCATGCAGGTGTAGGGAGCCGGCCCGATGCCCGCCAGCTCAATGACTTTGATCCCGCTCAGCGGTCCACTGCGGTCGGCCATCGCAGGATCGTGACCCGCGCCACCCACGATGGTCAAGCCCACGCGTGTCCTGCGCCAAGCTGGGGCCTGTGCCAACCGCGAGTGCCCCTGGACGAGTGACCATCATCGGCGACCACACCGACTACAACGCAGGGCTCTCGCTGCCCATGGCCATCGAGCTGGCCACCGAGGTCGCCTTCACACCGAAGCCGGGCAGCTTCCTGGTCGGGATCGACTCGGACCAGTTCCCCGGTCGACCCATTGAGATCATGCTGGGGGACACCGCCCCGGTGCCGGCCGAGGCCGCCCTGGCGGCCGGGCTCCTGCGGCTGCAGCCTCCCGCGAGCGGCGGGGCGGCCGGGTCACCAGCACCATTCCGGTCGGAGCCGGCCTGTCCTCGAGTGCCGCCTTCTCGGTGGCGCTCCTGCTGGCCCTCGGGCACGACCCCGACCCGCTCGCTCTGGCCCGGGACTGCCAGGAGGCCGAACGCAGCGCCGGCGCCCTTGTGGGCCTGCTCGATCCGTTGGCCATTGCGGGCGCCGAGGCCGGGCACGCCCTCCGCATCGACTTCGACACCCTCGAAACGCAGCAGGTCGCCGTGCCCGAGGCGGCGGCATTCGTCATTGTGCACAGCGAGGCGCCCCGTCTCCTCACCAGCACCCCCTACGCCGACCGGCGTGCGGAGTGCGAGCGTGCCGCGCACATTGTGGGGCGCCCCCTGGGCCTGTGCACCCTCGGCGACCTCAGCGCACTGCCACGATCCGGTCCTGCGCCGGCGCGCCCGTCATGTCATCACCGAGTGTGCGCGGGTACGGGAGGCCGAGAGGCTCCTGGCCCGGGGCAACCTCACCGGGCTGGGCGCCGTCATGACCGAAGGGCACCGCAGCCTGGCCGGCGACTACCGCATTTCGGTGCCGGCGGTGGACGAGCTGGTCGAGCACCTGCTCGGTCAGCCCGGCGTCCTGGGTGCCCGCATGACAGGCGGCGGCTTCGGCGGGTGCGTCATCGCGTTGTGCGATCCCGACTCGCCCGCGCTCGACCCCGAGGCCCATGGCCCGCGCCGGAGCTGGCGGGTCAGCCCGGTTGCCGGCGCAACTCGTCTCGCGACGTAGCGATCAGCGCGTCGAGCACCGCGACGGCCCGGCCGCTGTCGATGGAGTCCGCCGCGAGCGCCAGCCCGCTCTGCAGGTCGTCGACCCGGCCCGCCACCTTGAGCGCAGCTGCCGCGTTGAGGATCCCGATGTCGCGGCGGGGGCCGTGCTCCCCCTCGAGCACGGAGCGGATCACGCCGGCGTTGAACTCGGCGTGGCCGCCGCGTAGGTCCGCCATTGTCGCCGGGGCGAGACCGAACTCCTGAGGGTCGACGCGCCACTCGGTGACCTCGAAGGCACCGGAGCCGTCGCCACGCACCTCCAAGACGTTCGAGGGCGACGTCACGCTCAGCTCGTCGAGGCCGTCATCGGCATGCACAATCAGCGCGTGCCTGCTCCCCGTGGCCCCGAGCACGCCCGCCATGATGGGGCCCATGGCCGGGTCGCTGACGCCGACCAGCTGGCGCCGCGTCCGGGCCGGATTGATCAGCGGCCCGAGGAAGTTGAACACGGTCGGCACGCCGAGGTCCTTGCGGACCGGCCCCACGAAACGCATGGCCGGATGGAAGCGTTGGGCGAAACAGAAGCCCATCCCGGCCTCGCTGACGCATCGGGCCACGCCCTCGGGTCCGAGCTCAATGGCCACGCCGAGCGCCTCGAGCACGTCCGCCGTACCCACCGACGAGGAGGCGGCGCGGTTGCCGTGCTTGCACACCGGCACGCCGGACCCGGCGGTGATGAACGACGCCAGGGTGGTCACGTTGATGCTCGAGAGCCGGTCGCCGCCCGTGCCGACGAGGTCGACGGCGGCGTCGGCATCCTTCTCGCGCCAGCGGGCACGGCACGGCGGCATCCACCATGGCGCGGGCCAGCCCGGTGACCTCCTCGGCCGTTTCGCCCTTGGCGTGCAACAGGACCAGAAAGGCCCCCACCTGGGTCGGCGTGGCCTCACCGTTCACAACCGTCTTCAGGGTCTCTTCGGCCTCCGCAGCACTCAGCGGCTCCCGCCGGCTCAAGCGGGACAGAACTTCGGGCCAGGTCAGTCCCACCACAGGTCCCTCTCGAGGACGCCCCGAGCGATCAGCCCCAGCTGCACCTGGGACGTGCCTTCCACGATCGTCAGCTGCTTGGCGTCCCGGTACCACTGCTCGGTCGGGTGGTCCTCCATGTACCCGGCCGCGCCGAGCAGCTGGACGGCGAGCGACGAGGCCCGCACGGCGAGCTCGGTCGCGTGGTATTTGGCCATGGACAGGTAGGGGACGTATTCCTTGGTGAACTTGCCCTCGTCGGCCAACACGGCGGCCCGGTAGGTCAACAACCGTGCCGCTTCGATGTCGACGGCGCACTTGGCGATCTCCCATTGGATGCCCTGGAAGTCGGCGATGGTCTTGCCGAAAGCGGCCCGCTGCTGCACGTAGTCCGTGGCGTACATCAGCGCGCCCTCGGCCAGCCCTATGCCGCGTGCCGCCACAATGGGGCGCATGGCGTTCAGGCCCAACATGGCCAGGCGGAAGCCGCCCACCTCACCGATGACGTTCTCGGCCGGGACGTGGACATCGGTCAGCAGCAGCTCGCCCGTGTCGACCCCCTTGACGCCCATTTTGTGGTCGGTGCGGCCGACCTCGACCCCGTCCCAGGCCCGTTCCACGATGAAGGCCGTCACCGAGTCGTGCGCCCGGCTGGTGGGGTCGCTGGTCTTGGCGAAGACGGTGTACCAGTTCGCCTCGCGCACGCCTGACATCCAGCACTTGGTGCCGTTGAGCACCCAACCGCCGTCGCTGCCCTCGTCGGGCACTCCCCTGGTCCGCATACCCATCACGTCGCTGCCCGCCTGAGGTTCGGACAGCCCGAAGGCGGCCCGCAAGGTGCCGTCGCCGATGCCGGGCAGGTAGCGCCGCTTCTGCTCCTCAGTGCCGGCGATCATCAGCGGCCCAGTCGGCAACCGGGTCAAGAGGAGCATGAGCGCCGCCGTGTTCGAGTATTTGGCCACCTCCTCAATGGCCACGGCCAGGCCGAGGATGCCTGCGCCCGAGCCCCCGAACTCGGCCGGGATGCACAGGCCGAGCAGCCCGGCGTCGCGGAACGCCTCGAAGATGTCGGTCGGGTACGAGGCCTCTTTGTCGATGGCCCGGGCCCGTGGCTTGACCTTGTCCTGAGCGAGACGGCGGACCGAGTCGCGCAGCTCCAAAAGCTCGTCGGGGAGTTCGAAATCCACCGGTGAAGGGTATCGGACCTCCCGGCCAGGTACTTTCTCATTCTTGACCCCCGACGAACCCGAATCCCCCCTGCCGACCGAGGAACCCGAGGATCACGCCAAGTCGCGGGCGGACCTCCAGGCAGAACTCCGTTCGTCGAGAAAGAAAGAACGGAAACGACGACACCGCTGGCGGCGCCGCTCCCTTTACGCGCTCTCTTTCGTCATCATCGTTGGCTGCCCTCGGGGTCGGGGGCATCTACGTGTACGCCAACTACCGCTTCAATCAGATCAAGAAGGTCCACGCCAAGCACCTGGTCGCCGCCTCCGGCCGCGCCGGGGAAGCCGTTCAACCTCCTTCTGGTGGGCTCGGACTCACGTGCATTCGTCTCCAACGCCACGCAGGAGAACGCCTTCGGCGACGAAGCGAACGCGGGCGGGCAGCGCAGCGACGTGACGATCGTGGCGCGCTTCGACCCCGCCGCCAAGACCGTGACCATGCTCTCCATCCCACGCGACCTCTGGGTCGACATTCCCGGCAACGACAGCGGCATTTCGGGGATGAACCGCATCAACGCCGCCTATGACAGCGGGCCCGACCTGTTGATCCAGACGATTGAGCAGGACCTCGGGATCCCCATCAACCACTACATGGCAGTCGATTTCCCGGGGTTGACGGGGATGGTCAACGCGCTGGGTGGCGTCACCATGTTCTTCTCGACCCCGGTCAAGGATCAGTACACCGGTCTCAACGTCAGCACCGTCGGGTGCCAGGTGGTGAACGGGACCACAGCGCTGGAGCTCGTGCGCAGCCGGCACCTCTATTACAAGAACGCCAACGGCTACTGGGAGTACGACGGCCTCTCGGACTTCAGCCGTATTCAGCGCCAGGACGCCTTCTTCCGAGCGGTGCTGAGCAAGGTGAACTCGTCCATCACCAATCCGCTGACCATCAACTCGTTGATCGGCGCCGCAGTGGGCAACCTCACCATCGACGACACGCTGACCCAGGGCGACCTGTTGCACATTGCCGATGTCTTCCGGGGGCTGCCGGCATCGAACCTCGTCACCGAGACCCTGCCCACGGTGGCCTACACGAGCTCGGGGGGCGCTGCTGCCTTGAAGGAGGCGCAGCCGTACGCCCAGAACGTGATCAACCAGTTCAACGCGATCGGATCGACGCCGACGCCGACGACCACCACGCCCGGCAAGGGCAAGTCGACCAACACGACCACCAGCACGGTCCCCACGGAGGCCCACAGCCTGGTCGGCGTCGACGTCCTGAACGCATCGACGCTGAGCGGCATCGCACACACCACTGCAGCAGCGCTCACCGCCCAGGGCTTCGTCGTCAACGAGATCGGAGACGCCTCCACCCAGCTCAGCGACTCGGGCCCGTCGGAGATCCTCTACGGACCGTCGGGCACGGAGGCCGCGCACACGCTGGCGTCGGTTCTGAGCGGGTCGGTCACCCTGGTGCCCGACCCGAGCCTCAGCAACTCGACGGTCGAGCTCCTGATCGCCGGCTCGCCCCTGACCGTGACCAGCGGCGGGTCAACGTCAAGCGGGACGACCACCACCACGGCGCCGACCTCGACCACGACGACAACGGTCCCGTCGGACGTCTACTTGAACGCACAGCCCGAGCCCTGGAATCCCACGCCCTGCACCCTGGGCCAGCCGGCCACACCACCACCACGACGGCCCACAAGACCGCCCGGAAGTAGTGGGTCAGGCCGACTTGCGGCGCTGGCGCACAATGCGCCGGCGCTCCCGCTCGGTCGTGCCGCCCCAGATGCCCTCACGCTCGCGGTGGGCCAGGGCGTGCTCCAGGCACGTTTGGCGGACCGGGCAGTCAGCGCACACAGCCTTGGCTTCGGCCGCATCGGCCTCATCCTCGGTCACGGGGTAGAACGCCTCGACGTCGAGTCCCCGGCAGGCGGCTTGCTTGCGCCACGTGGTGGCGATCATTGGAAACACTTCCTCAATAACGGATCAAAAGGCGGATACTTGATTCACCCTGTTCAGAGGCCCTTTTGGTCAAGAGACCGGCCAGGGCAACTCCAAATTCGGCGAACGACGAGTATGGCGCAAGTCCTGTGCGCCTGTAAAGACTTGCGCAAGGAATTGTCCCTGGTCAGCCCATTGGAAGGGGCTTTGTTGTGCCCAGAAGGTCCCCGAGCAGCTCGCGGCGGACCCCCTGTGACAGCTCGGTCCTGGCCTCGTAGGCAGGGTGGGTCGCCACCAGGGCCACCTTCCCTACCCCGGCAAAGGCCGCCACCTGGGCCTCGCTGAAGTCGAAGCGGACGTAGTGGACCGCCGGCGTGACCGCCTCTCGCGTCAGGGCCGCCTCGTGCTCTGCCTCGGGGACGCTTCCTACGACGTCACCATCGATGGACAGGCCAAGTCGTCGCTCAATCCCGACCAGGCGGGGCAGCCACTCCCGGAGGCCGTCGTCGGAGGTCAGCTCAATGAAGACGGTGGCCGAGAGCTCGCCGGGGGCCGGCAGCAGCCGGTTATAGATGTCGAGCTCGACCTGAATTGCCTCGTCGCTGATGATCTTCTCGGCCCGGGCCATCTCCTGGACCTGAAAGCGGACCGTGTCGAAGCACTCGAAGACCAGGGTCATCACCGGCCCCAGGGCCACCCGCCGATCGCGTTTGCGGGCGATGATCTTGGCCCGGTAGTCGTCGCGCACACGCTCGTACGCCCGCAGGTCGAGGACGTCGGCCAGCGTGAGGTCGAACGATGGCCGGTCGGCGCCTCGCTCGCTCACCCGGACTCACCTTCCCCGGTGCCGCCCAGGCCATAGGCCCGGGCCATCAATCGCATGGGATGAACAGGCTGGGTACCTGTCTCCTGCAGGATCGACCCGTTGGCCAAATGGCAGTCGCCGCACACGGTGTCGTTGCCGGCCGCCTCGATCTCGCGGCCGAGCGGCCGGGCCACCTTGCGGGCCAGCTCGTAGTTCTCCGCCCGATAGCCCCACGTCCCGTCGATGCCCGAGCAGCGTTGGACGAGCGAACACTTCACGCCGGCCACCTTGAGCAGGTCCCGGCTCCGCAGCCCGGCGTTCTGCGCCTGCAGGTGGCAGGCAACGTGGTAGGTCACCGTGTCGGGCACGGTGCCGTCCTGGCGACCCGGGAACTCACCGCGTAAGGCGAACGGGTCGTCAGCGTCGCGCTGACGACGCATCAGGTACTCGGCCGGGTCGAAGGTGTGCGCGGCGACCAGGTCGGCCTCCGGGCCCTTGGCGTAGATCGGGTAGTCCCGCTTCACGACATACGCGCAGGTGGGTTGCGCCACGATGACGTCTCGCCCTGCCCGCACCTCGGCGGCCAGAGCCGCCACGTTGCGGCGAGCCGCCTTGGTGAACTCGTCGACCCGACCCGAGTGCAGCCACGGCGCCCCACAGCACTTGGTGCCCTGGGGCAGCGCGCATTCCACCCCGTTGTGCTCGTAGACCTCCACGATGGCCCGGCCGATGTCCGGCTCCATGTACTCCACGAAGCACGTGGGGAACACCGACACGGTTCCCTCGTGCCCCAACGTCGCTGCCTGGCCTCTCCGCTTCTTGAACCAAGTCGTGAAGCGCTGCTTGGCGTACGGGGGGAGCAGACGCTGGGCAGCGAGTCCCGCCGTCTTCTCCATGACCCGGCGGGCCAACGAGCCCGGCGTGCCGGTCGCCCAATTGACGAGCGGCGCCGCGGCGACAGAGACCCGGCCGAGTGCGTCGGTCCGGCCCAGGAACTGGTCGGTGAGACGTTCTTTCACCGGCACCAGCTGCTTCTGCCGCACCGCATGCACCCGGCTCATCAGGCGCGGGAAATCGAGCTCCCACTCGTGCGGCGGCACGTAGGGACACTTCACGTAGCAAAGCTTGCACTGGTAGCACTCGTCGACGACCTGACGGTGCTCGCCGTCGGTCAGGGCGTGGACATCCCCGTCTTTGGCGTCGATGAAGTCGAACAGAGTCGGGAACGACGGGCACAGGTTGAAGCAGAGCCGGCACCCGTGGCACAGGTCGAAGACGCGGTCGAGCTCCTCCCGGAGCGCGGCCGGGTCGAAGTACTTGGGGTCTGTCGGGTCGTACGTGGCGGTCATGGAGCCGCCGGTCCTAGGAGACCGACTCGAGCCCTTGCGTGAAGCGGCCGGCGTGCGACTTCTCGGCCTTGGCCAACGTCTCGAGCCATTCGGAGATCTCCTCGAAGCCCTCTTCGCGCGCCGTCTTGGCGAATCCGGGGTACATCTCGGTGTACTCGTAGGTCTCGCCCTCAATGGCCGACTTGAGGTTGTCCTCGGTGGCGCCGACAGGGACACCCGTCACCGGGTCGCCAACTTCCTTGAGGAAGTCGAAGTGCCCGAAGGCGTGGCCGGTCTCGCCCTCGGCGACGGAACGGAAGAGCGCAGCGACGTCGGGGTAACCCTCGACGTCGGCCTTCTGGGCGAAGTAGAGGTAACGACGATTGGCCTGGCTCTCGCCGGCGAACGCTTCCTTCAGGTTGGCCTCCGTCTTGGAGCCCTTCAATGCTGGCATGGTGGATTCTTGCCCTTTCTGTTGTCTTCGGTTGTGCGTGCTACTGCTGGTCCTGCTGAGATCCCTTGCACCCGTCGCAGAGGCCGCGGAAGACGACCTCGGCACTCTCCACTTCGAAGCCCTGGGTAGCCCGCCGGGACACCCGGAGCCCGGGGAGGTCCGCCGCCACGTCGCGCACCTTGCCACAGGACCGGCACACGAGGTGATGATGCGTCGTTTCGACGTTGGGATCGAAACGGGCAGAGCCAGTCCCGACGTCGAGCACGGCGATCGCGCCGAGATCGGCCAGGTCGTTGAGCGTCTGGTAGACGGTCTTGAGCGAGACGTTGGGCATCTCCCGGCGCACCCTTTCGTGCACCCGCTCGGCCGAAGGATGGGTCACGTCCCCCTCCAGGGCCTTGAAGACGCTTTGGCGCTGCGCGGTGATTTTGCGCCCGTTGGCACGGAAGAGATCGGTCAGTTCGCCGGGCGATTGCATGGCTTCGTCACCCTAGCGGGGACCGAGTCCATTTTGACAATCATTGTTGAAATGGCGTCGCCACCAGGGTCCGCCGATCAGCTCCTCACCCTGTCGATATGGAGACGACGGCCTAACCTGCGGTTGTGGGCACGGGGCCGATCGACTACCTCGGGGCCAACGTCGATGCCTGGCAGGCCCGGCAGGCCGAGCAGCTCACGATGGCGCGGCGGCGGTGGGCCGGCGACCCCTGCTGGGGCGTCTTCTCGGTGCCCGAGTCCCAGGCCCGGATCCTTCCGGAAAACCTCGGCGGCACTGACACCCTCGAGCTCGGCTGCGGGACCGCATACGTGTCGGCCTGGCTCGCCCGCCTCGGCGCACACCCGGTCGGGCTCGATCCGACACCCGGCCAGCTGGCCAACGCACGTCACCTCCAAAGCGAATTCGATATTGGCTTTCCACTCGTCAGGGCGGCGGCCGAGGACGTGCCGCTACGGGACGAGTCATTCGATCTGATCATCAGCGAATACGGCGCGGCCATCTGGTCGGATCCGTATCGATGGATACCCGAAGCCTCCCGCCTCGTACGTCCCGGCGGAGAGCTGGTGTTCCTGGGCAACAGCACGCTTCTCATGTTGTGTGTCCCCGACCTCGAGGGGCTTGCGGCGGGAAGCGAGCTCGTGCGCCCGCAGCTCGGCATGCACCGCTTCGAGTGGCCAGACGATTCGACCGTGGAATTCCATCTGAGTCACGGCGATTGGATACGGCTGCTCCGAGCGCACGACTTCGATGTCGAGGACCTCATTGAGCTGCACGCGTCCGCCGGAGCGACGACCAGGTACGACTTCGTGACGGCCGAATGGGCGGAACGATGGCCGCACGAAGAGGTCTGGCGCGCACGAAAGCGATAAAGGCTGGGCCACTTACGCGTCAGCCTGCCAGCGCCTCCAGCTGACGCATGGTGAAGAGCGCATGGAGGCTGATCCCCTCAGCCGCCGTGACGTCTGCTCCGCCGCCCTCCCGATCGATCACGCAGATCGCATCCTCGACCACCGCCCCCGCCGACCGGAGATCCTGTGCGGACAGGACAATCTGCCCACCCGTCGTGACGACGTCCTCGACGATCACGAGACGCCGTCCCGCGACGGCGCCGCCTTCACAAAGCTGTTCGGTGCCGTACTTCTTGGGCTGCTTGCGGACGAAGTACGCCGGCAGGCCGGTCACCGACGAGAGCATGGTCGCCAAGGGCACGCCACCGAGCTCCAGTCCCGCCAGACCCTCGATCCCCGGCGGCACGAGTGGCACGAGAGCTTCGACGATCTCGCGCAGGAGCGCCGGGTCCGACTCGAATCGGTACTTGTCGAAGTAATGGTCGGCCGTGCGCCCAGAGCGCAGGACGAACGTACCGGTCAGATGGGAGGCGGCGAAGACGCGGGCAGCCAACGTCACGTCTCTCATTCTGCACCGCCGCGCCAGGCCGCGGGCGGTTTCCGCCTACTCCCGGCCCGCTCCTCCGTCGATCCGCGCGTGGCCCAGCCTGAAGCGCAGGTGCGGCGCGGCACAGGGTCGTCGTCGCCAGAGCCCAATTGGGGCTCACATCGGGACGGCCCAGCATGTCGCAGTCGACGCAGAGCGACCCCGGCAGGCCCTGCACCTGTGTGATCAGGGCCGACAGTTCGAAGAACTCGTCCATCGCCAGACAGCCACCCTCGCAGCGGGCCCACAGCTCGGACAGCCGGAGCTCGCCGGCCAGCTCGGCTTCGGCGGCCCCGTCCGTGAACAGGAGTGCGACTCGGACTCGTCTCCGTCGTCGTGCGAACACACGCTCTCGGACCAGTACCTCGGAGAGTCCTCGTCGGGGAGGAGGCTGCGCCACAGCTCCTCCGGATCGGAATTCGAGCTCGAGGTCCGCGTTCGGTGCGCCGTCATCCCATATTTCGTCAAACTGCTCCATGGTTCCCCCTGGATGGCGCTTCGTGCCGACGGCGCGCCGCCTCCCTGCAACAAATCGGCGCGGCACGCCGCCCGGCTGAAGCGAAAATCCCGGGCGACGATGCCACAGCGCTGGTCAGCAGGCGTGCACCAGGACGAGCCTCCGGCCGACAATTATGGGCAGCGGTGCCTCCACCACCCCCGCTGCCCACGCTGCTTTCGCAGGCACTCGTCGCCGACACGATTGAGCTCGACAATGAGGCCGAACACCGCCTGCCGCACCGGACCACGCGGCACGGCGGTCCCGACGCCAGGGGCCGAGCGGACCCTGGCTGGTGTCGTTCTCGTTGTGGGCCAACGTGCTGCAGTACGTCGACGGCGACGGCATCACCGTGGCAGACCTGCGCTCCCGGGCCCGCACCGATCAGCTTCTGTTGGGCGGCCTACGCCGCTGGGGATACGTGTCGATCGCCGCCCCGCGACGGCCAGTCACTGCGGAACCCGCCACAGGACGAGGCCGTGGTGCGCCTCAGCGAGTGCCGCCCGTCGGGCCCGGGAGGTCTGGCTGCCGCTCCCTGCGCTCGTCGATCGCTCGCTGGCGGGACCGTCTGGGCGGCCCTGCCGTGGACCGACTGGAGCGAGCGCTCAGGGTGGTCTTCGATCTCCTGGCCATCGATCCACCCGACTATCTCCCCGTCATCCATCCGACCCAGGGCGGCGCCCATGCTGCACCGCTCCCTCGCGGTGACGCCGGCAAGACCGCTCCCGCCGAGCGGCGCGCTCTCGCAACGCTTCTCAGCGGCGTCCTCCTGGCCTTCACGGTCGACTTCGAGTCCGGAGTCGCGGATCTCCTTGCCGATCAGCGCCACGTCTCTGCCGGTCGCTCGGACGCTCGGGCACGCGTGCTGCAGCGATCTGCCGCGGCTGACCGGCGATCTCGCGGGAGGCCAACGCCATGTGCACCGGATGGCTCGAACGGCACGGCTGCGTCGTGCACGGAGCCGGATGCGGCGGCGCGCCGGGGCAAGGTCGTCCGACTGACCCCGAAAGGTGAGAAGGCGCAGCAGAAGTACCGCCGGGTCCTCGGCTGCCACCGAGGAGTCCTGGCGAGCCCGCTACGGCGCCGCGGCCGTCGACGAGCTGCGGGCCGCGCTCGAGGACCGTCGTGGGCAACGGGACGTACCACCGCCTCTCCCCTGGCGGCCGGCCTCGAGCCCTACCCCGACAACTGGCGGGCCCGGGTCCGGCGACCCGAGACGCTCCCCCACTACCCGATGGTCCTGCACCGCGGCGGCTACCCCGATGGCAGTTGACGGCCCCGGTTCGGGCGGCGCGGAGGATGTGGCAGGCTTGCTCAGTGCACCCCTTTCGCCGCGCCGATGCGTTGCGACGCCTCGCCAACGAGGAGTTCGACGTGCTGGTCATCGGAGGGGGCATTACCGGTGCCGGTGTGGCCCTCGATGCGGCCAGCCGCGGCTTGAGAACCGCCCTGGTCGAGAAGGACGACTTTGCGTCCGGGACGTCCTCGAAATCCTCGAAGATGATTCACGGCGGTCTCCGCTACCTCCAACAACGTGAATTCCGCCTCGTGTACGAGAATCTGGCCGAGCGACAGCGCCTCCTCGACAACGCGCCGCACCTGGTCAGCCCGCTCCCCTTTCTCATCCCCCTCTTCGGCCGCGACGGTGTGGTCTCCAAGACGGTGGCTCGCTCCTACGCCACCGCTCTGTGGATGTACGACCTCACCGGTGGTTGGCGCATCGGGGAGCGGCACCGTGAGGTCACGAAGGACCAGGCGCTGGCCCACCTCCCCACGCTCAACACCGACCACCTCGTCGCAGGCTTCCTCTACTTCGACGCCCGGGCCGACGATGCCCGGCTGACGCTCACCGTGGCCCGCACCGCCGCATTCGAGTTCGGCGCCGTGGTGGCGAACTACACCCCGGTCGTCCGCCTCACCACCGGCGCCGATGCCAAGGCCAACGGTGCCGTCGTGCGTCCGGTCCCCGACGACGAGGCCTCGGAGTTCCCGATCCGGGCCCGGATTGTGGTGAACGCCTCGGGTGTCTGGGCCGACGCCGTCCGCGCCCTCGACGAGGGCCGGGATCCCCACGCCATCAGGCCCGCAAAGGGTGTCCACGTGACCGTGCCCGCCGACCGTCTGCCGTGCGACATCGCCGCGGTCATTCCTGTCCCGAAGGACAAGCGTTCGATTTTCGTCGTGCCGTGGCCCGAGACGGACCTGGTCTATCTGGGCACGACCGACACGGATTACCACGGCCCGCTCGACAATCCCGCCTGCACACCAGAGGACGTCGACTACCTCCTCGATGCCGCAAACGCCATCACCACCTCGCACCTGACCCGAGCCGACGTGACGGGCGTGTGGGCGGGCCTGCGTCCCCTTCTGGCGCCTCCGGACAAGGGAGGTCACGTCTCGGAACGCACGGCCGACCTCTCGCGTCGCCACACGGTCAGCACGTCGAGCAACGGAGTCGTGACGGTGACCGGCGGCAAACTCACGACGTACCGCAAAATGGCCCAGGACACCGTCGACGTCGTCGTGGCCGGCCTCGGCGAATCACCGCACCGGCGGCGCTGCGTCACCAAGTCTCTTCCCCTGCTGGGTGCCACGACCAGGACCCGTGATCCCGTCACGCTGGCCCTCTCCCATGCCCGGCTGCTCCGTCGCTACGGGACGGAGGCGAGCGAGGTCCTGGCCTTGGCCGAAGGGCGCCCCGAGTTGCTCGAGCCCATGGTGGCCGGGCTTTCCTACACCGGCGCCGAGGCTCTGTACGCGGCGCGAGAGGAGATGGCCGGGACACTCGACGACGTTTTGTCGCGACGCACGCGCGCTTCTATTCAACGCGCCCAGCCCACCATCGCCGCCGCCGTCTCCGTCGCCGCCCTCATCGCCCCCGACATGGGATGGGACGAGGAGGAGCAGCGCGAGCAGGTCGCTCGGTTCACCGATGCATGCCAAAAGGAACTGCTCACGGCCGGGCTCGACCTCGTATGACCGAGCCGACCCCGGTCACCCCGATTGACGCCGAAGGGGCGGGCGTCACCGATCGCCTCGGCGCACGGGTCGTCGAAGTCCCACCCGAGCTTCTCGACCGCCTGATGAGCACCGGGGCCGAGGTCCTGTTCGACGACGACGCGCGGGCCGAGGCGGGCCGGGACTGGTGGCCGATCGCCATCGGCTGGGCTGCCGAAGGCGCCGTGCCGCAACGGCCCGCGGTGGTTGTGCGCCCCAGCTCGACCGAGGAAGTCTCCGCGGTGCTCGCCGCCTGTAACGAGGCCATGGTGCCGGTGACGGCTGCCGCTGGACGCAGCGGCGTCTGCGGTGGATCGATTCCGGTGCACGGCGGCGTCGCGCTCGACCTGACGGCACTCCATGGGCTGCGGCAGGTCGACGAGACGTCGCTGACGGCTGATGTGCGGGCCGGTACCTTCGGCCCCGACCTGGAAGCTGCGCTCGGGGACGTCGGTGCGGGCTACACACTCGGACATTGGCCCCAGTCCATGGACCTCTCGACCGTCGGGGGTTGGCTGGCCTGCCGCGGGGCCGGGCAGTACTCGACCCGCTACGGGAAGATTGAGGACATGGTCATCGGCCTCGAGGTGGTGCTGGCCGACGGTCGCGTGGTGCACACCGAGGGCAAGGGGCCCAGGGCCGCCACCGGGCCGAACCTGACTCAGCTCTTCGTCGGAAGCGAGGGAACGCTCGGCGTCATCACCGAAGCCCGCCTGCGCGTGCACCCCTTGCCGCCGGCGCAGGGGCGCCGTGCCTTCGGCTTCACAACGTTCGCCGCCGGTCTCGAGGCGTGCCGCATGATCCTCCGTCGCGGGGCGACGCCGGCGGTCCTGCGCCTGTACGACGAGACGGAGTCGGAGCGGAATTTCGAGCACGGCGACACCAATGTCCTCATTGTGCTCGACGAGGCCGATACGGAGATCCTTTCGGCCACACTGCAGATTGTCGACGCGGAATGTTCGACCGAGGCTGGTGCGCGCCCACTCGACGAAGGTCTGGTGGAGCGGTGGCTGGGTCACCGCAACGACGTGTCGGCACTGGCCCCGCTGTGGCGGGGCGGGATCGTCGTCGACACGGCCGAGATCTCCGGTTCGTGGTCTGTGCTCCCCGGCCTCTTCGACGAAGTGATCGGCGCGCTCAAGGCAATCGACGGGACGCTGGCTGCCTCAGCCCACCAATCCCACGCCTACCCGGACGGCGCCTGCCTCTACTTCACGTTCGGCGGACGCGGACCAGATGGCGACCCCGAATGGCGGGAGCGTTACTACCGCCAGGCGTGGGACACCGTGACCGACGCCACCTTGGCCCATGGCGCCGCGATCAGCCATCACCATGGCATCGGCCTCAACCGCTCCCGATTCCTGCCCCGGGCGCTGGGCTCTGGTTTCGAGGTGCTCGGCGGCCTCAAGGCGACCTTCGACCCCAACGGCATCCTCAACCCCGGAAAGTTCGGTCTCGCCTCGCCGTTCGGACCGGCGCCCTGGACATGAGCGGCGGCGGGGGGAGCATTCTCGTCGTCGACGTCGGGACATCGGGTGTCCGCGCTGCCATCGTACGGCCTGACGCCACCGTCGAGCACGAGCACCGCGTCCCCTTGTTGCCGGATTCGCCGGCCCCCGGTCTGGTCGAGTTCGACGCCACACGCATGGCCGATGCCATTTTGGAGACTGCCCGTGCCGCGCTCGCGAAGGGCGGCCCGGTCGCGGGGGTCGGGATTGCCAACCAACGGGCGTCCAGCATTGTGTGGGAGCGCGCCACCGGAAAGCCCGTCGCTCCTGGCATCGGCTGGCAAGACCTGCGTACCGTCGGGACCTGCCTGGTACTGCAGGCCGAGGGGATCCGGTTGGCACCGAATGCGTCCGCCACCAAGGTCATGGCGATCCTCGACGAAATCGACCCGGAGCGGTCACGGGCCGAGCAGGGCGAGCTTTGTTTCGGGACGGTCGACAGCTGGGTCGCTTGGACCCTCTCGGGCGGCCCCGCAGCCGGGAGCGACGTCCTTCACGTGACCGACGCCACCAACGCGGCCGTGACCGCCCTGGTCGATGCGGAGGTCGGATGGGACGGGGCGCTGCTGGCGAAGTTGCGGATACCGCCGGCCATGCTGCCGCGGATTGTCGACTCCTCCGGGACACCCGGAAACGCGACAGCTCTTCCCGGGTCCCCGCCCATCTGTGGAATCGCCGGAGATCAGCAAGCCTCCCTGGTCGGTCAAGGCTGCACCCTTCCGGGCATGGCCAAGGCCACCTTCGGCACCGGGGGCATGCTCGACCAGTGCGTCGGCTCCGGAGCGGCTCCCGGCGCGCTGGGGCGCGGCGATGCGGGTACCTTCCCGATCGTTGCCTTTCGCGTCAACGGAAAGGCAACCTGGGGTACCGAAGCGGTGATGCTCTCGGCCGGTACCTGCATCGAATGGTTGCGCGACGACCTCGGGATCATTACGACAGCCGCGGAGTCCCAGACAGTGGCGGCCGAGTGCGCCACCGCGGGCGATGTCTGGTTCGTGCCGGCGTTGCTCGGTCTGGGCACGCCGGTCTGGGACTTCGGCGCCCGAGGCACGCTCGTCGGTCTCACCCGAGGCTCGGGGCGCGCCGAAATCGTCCGGTCGGTGCTCGAGGGTGTGGCGCACCGGGGAGCAGACATGGTCGAGGCGAGCGAGAGCGACAGTGGGTACGCGATCGCGGCGCTCCGCATCGACGGCGGCATGACGGACAACGAGGTGTTCGTCCAGGCCTTGGCCGACGCCATCGGGCGCCCGGTCGAGATCTCGCCGGTAAAGGAGGCGACCACGCTGGGAGCCGGTCTCCTCGCCGGACTGGCCGTCGGCAACTACGGCACGACGGATGAACTGGCCGGCACGTTCTCGCCTCGTCGGACAGTCGAGCCCCACGGAACCGAGGCGGACCGGGCCGGTCGGCGCGAGCGCTGGTTGGCCGCACGTCGCAGGGCGGAGGGCACCATTCCGGAGCTCTCGGGCATCTCCTTCTGAGGGAGCTTCCACCCACCCCAGAAGGAGATTCCGCCACCCGAGCGACCCCCTTCCCAGCGACCTTCTCCTTGGCAAGGTACGCCCGGAGAGGAGCGTTCGTTAGAGCCGAGTGGCCCTATTTCGGGTCGGCAGTACGCGCCGCGTGACGCCTGGAGCCCGCAATGGGGCCAGCCTGGCCGGCGTCAGACTGGATGGGCCAGCCCGTCGGACCAACTCGTGCCCGCCTGCAACAGCGGACGGAATCCCATCAGCTGCCTGGGCCTGCCGATAGCCATGGCCGCGCGCAGTCGGTCGTCCCTACCGAACAGCGCGACGAATTTCCCTTCTTGGAGCGAACCATCGACGATGTGAATGTCGTCACTTCCGCGCGGGCTTCCCAGCACCTGCAGGCGAATGCCGTACTGATCGGACCAGAAGTAGGGCACCGGCGTGAAGCCCGGCGCGTCAGCCCGGCCTGCCAGCAGGCTGACCGCCGCGGCAACGCCCGCCTCTGCTGCGACCTGCCAGTGCTCGATCCGGATGAGTTCCTCGCCGCCATCGTGTCGCCACTGCCAGCGCGCGACGTCTCCCGCTGCCACGATGCCATCCGCCGCGAAGAGCCGGTCGTCGCAGACCACGCCGTTGTCGATCGTCAGCCCCGAGTCCACCAGCCAATCCGTCGCCGGTATGACGCCGATGCCCACCACGACCACATCCGCCGGAAACGTCTCGCCGCCGTCGAGCTCGACCTGGAGCCTGCCTGCCGTTCGGGGAGCCTCAGCGCCCATCGGCCGAATGGCGCTGACACCCACGCCAGTCCGCAGATCCACATTGTGCGATTCGTGCAGCCGGGCGAAGTGCGAGCCGATGGTGGACCCCAGCACGTTGCGCAGTGGGACGTCGAGCGCCTCCAAAACGGTCACGCGGCACCCAAGGGCGGCGCACGTGGAGGCCACTTCGGCTCCGATGAAACCCGCCCCGATCACGACGACTCTGGCCGCATCCACCGCCGAGACAGCGGCGCGGAGGGCCAACGAGTCGTCGAGGGTTCGCAGGGTGAACAAGCCGTCGCGTTCACCGAGTGCTTCGGTCCCGGGCAGCGGCCGGGGCCGTGCCCCGGTTGCAATGACGATGGCGTCGCCCTCCAGGACCGTGCCGTCGTCGAGCTCGACCTTCTTCGTCCCGGCGTCGAGCCGGACGGCGCGGTGGCCCAGCACCTCGTGGATCCGGTGCTCGCTGGAACGTCGTTTATCCGCGAGCACAGCCTTCTCCGGAGGCCACGTCCCGGCCAACACCTGCTTGGAGAGTGGTGGGCGATCGTAGGGCAGATGACGCTCGTCGCCGATGAGGGAGATCTTCCCCTCGAAGCCCTCCGCCCGCAGGGTCTCAACGGCTCGCCAGCCGGCGAGAGACGCGCCGACGACCAGGACCGTGCTGTCCCCGGACAACTCTCCGCTCGGACTCATGAACCGAACATCGCCATCCACTCCTGGGCCGAGCGCGGCCGGAACACGTAGTTCCACCGTCGCGTTTCCCCCATGCTCTGCGAGGGGTCCTGGGAGTAGAGGTGGCCGGGGAAGAGGATCGCCTCGTCGGGCACCCGAGCCAAACGGGTGTGAATCGACTCGTACATGGCCAACGGGTCCGAGCCCGGAAAGTCAGTCCGTCCGCAGCCCTCGAGGAAGAGCGTGTCCCCGGCGACGAGGCGGCCATCGACCAGGAAGCACTGGCTTCCCGGGGTGTGCCCAGGGGTGTGGATCAGCTCCACCGTGACGCCGCCTATCTGCAATGACTCCCCGCTGTGGTGCGCCACCAGGTCTGCCGGGCCGACACCGGTCGTGCGCTCCACCCACGGGACCTCGTCAGCCTGCACGTGGATCGGTACCTGCACTTTGTCGAGCAGGGTGCTGATCCCCTCGAGCTCCCAGCCTCCCATCTGCCCTCCAAGGTGATCAGGGTGGAAATGCGTCCCGAGCACCCCGGTCAGCCGCATCCCATCGGCCGACAGTATGTCGAGGAGGTCCTGTACGGCGTAGGCGGGGTCGACGGCCATAGCCTCGCCGGTCTCGCGGTCGCCGATGAGATAGACGAAGTTGACCATCTGGCGCGCCATCACGTCGCCCTTGGCGAAGTCGCGACCGGAGAGCAGCTGCCGGAAATAAAGGCGGTCGTCGGAGCCATTGCTCACATGCGTGTCACTGCCGTCAACCATCTGCGCTCCCTCCCCCGTCTGTGCCGGCCGCGTTGCCGGCGAGGGCATCGAGTCGGGGCACCAACTCTTCGACCTGGGCCTGTGTTCGGCGCAGCCGCTGGTCGAGTTCGTCAATCAGTGCGGTCGCACGCTCCAGCCGGCCGACGAGCACGTCCACATCGACCTCGCGTTGTTCGAAGAAGTTCACGATCGAATCGAGCTCGCGACTCGCCTCCGTGAAGCTCAGCTGCTCCACCGGGACGGCTTGGTCCTGGTCCGTCATGCGCTTCCTCCTGCCTCGTTCCCTTGCACCCGGCTCCGCACCGTACCGTCGGCGAATCGGGTCACGATCTGTTGCTCCTCGGCCAGCGCAGTCGCGCTGCGCACCAGTTCGCCGTCAGTTGTGAGCGTGAGGCTGTAGCCACGCTCGAGCTGTCGCTCGATGTCGTACGCCGCCACCAGCCTGCGCCACGACTGCACACGCTCGTCCTGGCGACCGAGGTGGCCCAGGCTCAACGGTCCGAGACGCGTCGCATGGGCAGCGAGCCGCGCTGCGCTCGAGCCAAGCCTGTCTGGCGCCGACCGGCCGATCGAAGATCCCTTGCGGGACAGGCGTTCTCGATGCACCCGGAGCTGTTGACGCGCTGCTGCGGTCAGACGACCACGCGCCTGCGTGTCTCGAGACTGCACGTCGCTGAGGTACGTCGGGACACGACGAGCCAACAGCGCCGCAGACCCGACCACGCGCTCCGTCCACCACTGGCGGATGACCTCCACGATCTGCTGACCACACTCTGTCGGTGTGATGCAAGCCCGCGCCGCGACGACGTCTGCCAGCGTCTCGTCACCAGTGTGCCCGATGCCCGTGAAGACCGGCTTGGACGCAGTAGCGATCGCACGGACGACCGCTTCGTTCTCGAAGGCCGCCAGGTCCGCCCGCGCTCCCCCTCCACGGACAACGGCGATGACGTCGCAGTCGTTCCGGCTGAGGGCAGTGACGGCCCGCGCAATGGAGGACGGCGCGCCGGGGCCCTGCACGGTGACCCGCACGTGGGAGACGCGGAACGAGAACCCCGAGCCCGTGAGCTGCCCGAGGAAGTCCGAGCATCCCTCGGTACCCGGACTGGCGACCAGGCCGACGTGGAGCGGGACCTCGGGCAGGGGAAGACGCGCATTGCGCTGCAGCAATCCTTCGGCGTCGAGCGTCTGGAGCAACTGGGCTCGTTTCGCCGCCAGTTGCCCGAGCAGCGCGGTGACGTCGACCTCAGCCAGGATGAGGCTGAGCTCGCCCTTGGCCCGGTAGAGATCGAGCGAGCCCCGGAGGACCACCACCATGCCCTCGGTCAGCTCAATACCCTGCTTGGCCAAACCGTGCCGAAGGGGTGCCCACGAGCTGCGCCAGCACTTCACGCTGAGCGTGGGCACGCCGCCGCGGGGGCGGTCCCGCCGGCGGCCACCCTCGTCCTCGGGGTCGACCAGGCTCAGGTAGAGGTGACCAGACCGATGATCTGAGACGTGCTGAATTTCGCCACGGACCCAGAGATGGCGGTTCCGGGGAAAGGCCAAGTTGAGCGCACCTTCGACCTGTTCGTAGACGCCGCCGATGGAGTGGACCCCTCGTCGGGTCCCTTTTTCCTCGTCTGGGGCCTCGTCCCCGCCGGGCCCGGTCTCGAGATCCGACGCGGCGACCTCAGGCGGAGCCTCGGGATCGAAGAGCTGACGGGGTCCGCCGGACATCGACGACACCCTACCGATGCGTTGTCCGGTCACCGTCACGTGCCCGGTGGTGGCACTATTGGGGTTGACGGTGAGTCGGCTGGGTGGCCGCGGCACGGACCGCTGAGCGGGATCGTGTCGAGGAAGGTCGGGACTCCGCAGAGCAGGGTGCTGGCTAACGGCCAGTCGGGGTGACCCGCAGGACAGTGCCACAGAAAGGAAACCGCCGATGGCGGGCCTCCGGGCTCGCACAGGTAAGGGTGAAAGGGTGCGGTAAGAGCGCACCAGCATTGAGGGTGACCTCAATGGCTCGGTAAACCCCACCCGGAGCAAGGTCAAGCGTGGGAAAATGGGCTGCTCGCCCGCCTCCTGAAAGGGAGGGTTCCCCAGGTAGGCCGCTCAGATGGATGGCCACCCAAGCCCCTCCGGGGGCTGGACAGAATCCCGCCTACAGGCCGGCTCACCGTCA
>CAWACN010000012.1:0-27626 GCA_963780525.1 uncultured Acidimicrobiaceae bacterium
TCTGGTCCCACGAAATCCGGTCTGGCGTGACCGGCCCCCCCCTATGGCGCCTGGCCCTCCGGTCGGGCTCCGGGGCCCGAACCCACGCCCAGCTTCTAGCGGAGGAACGTCAGCGTCTGATCGAGCGCAGACCACGTCGGCGTGCCCTCCTCGTCGACGAGATGCTCGGTCAGCACGGAGTGTGCCTGCTTGGGGTGTCCGTGCGGATTGCCCGGAGCCGAATCGATCTCCACGGCAATGAATGCGTCTCCGAGTTCCCGGCGCAAGGTCTCGAAGCGCTCCTCGAAGCAGAAAGGGTCGTTGGTGAAGCGCAAGCCGAGCAGGCAGGTGCCCGACGCCGTCCGTTCCTTCACCTTGGCCAGGTCGCCATCGGAGATCCCGATGTCGGCCTTGGACTTCTTGGAGAGCGGGAACGGGAGCGACGGCTGGCTCAGCACGGGCGCCAGCACAATGTCGTCCACCATCATGGCCAGAGCGAACCCACCGGTGAAACACATGCCGACCACACCGACTCCGGGGCCACCACACCGCTCGTATTCCGCCGCGGCGAGCTTGCGCAGCCACACCGTGATCGGGCTTGTCCGTTTGAGTGCGAAGGCGGAGAACTCCCGCGAGACACAGGCCGGCCCGATCGATTGCAGGACATACCCTCCGGATGCTGGACGACCGGGATCGCCGAAGAGCACCGGGAGGACCGCAGTACAACCGGCCGCGGCCACCCGGAGGGCGAACTGGGCGACCAGCGGGGTGATGCCCGGAATCTCGCTGATCACGATGACGGCGGGACCGGTCCCGATCCGGAACACGTCACGCCGTTTGCTGTCGGCCTCGAAGGATTCTTTGGTGAAATCCTCGAGTTCCGCCTCCCACCTGCCCACTTCGCCGTTGGCCATGGCGGGACCGTAGCATCGGCCATCGTGGCCGGACCGATGCAGTCATTCGACCCGCGCCTGCCCGTTCTGGTCGGGCTGGGTGCCGCAGCATCATCGGCTTGCGTCGTCGACCTCATGACCCACACGGTGGTCGCGGCGGCGGCCGATGCAGGGGCGCCGGGACTCCTCGACCGTATCGACTCCATCGCCGTGACCCAGGGCTCCTGGTCGCTCACCGACCCCGGGCGCACCGTGGCCCGGCGCGTCGGGTCACCCAACGCGCGCACCCTGCTGTGTGAGATCGGCGTCTCCCAACAAGAAGTGATCAACCACGGCCTGGCGGCTGTCGCCGCCGGACGCGCCGAAACCGTCGTGGTGGCCGGTGCCGAGGCGCGGGCGTTTGTCCGCGGTGGCGGGAGCGACGTCGACGAGGAGAACCAGCCGCCCGACGAAATGCTGATGAGACCGCCGGACTTCGTGGCACCCGTGGAGATCGCGGCCGGCATGGTCTGGCCGGTCGCGCAGCAGTACGCGCTCATTGAAAACGCGCTCGCGGCCGCCGAGCAGCTCTCCTCGGACCGCCAGCGCGCCGAGATCGCCGCGCTCTGGGCGCGCTTTTAACGCGGTTGCGGTGCAGAACCCCGAGGCGGCGTTCCCGCAGCCACGCGATGCGGCGTGGATCGCCGCGCCCGGACCGCACAACCGGCCACTGGCGTACCCCTACAACAGGTGGCACGCCAGCCAGTGGACCATCAACCAGGCCTCGGCACTGGTGATCTGCTCGGCCGAGCGGGCGCGTGCGTCTGGCGTTCCGACCGAGCGCTGGCTCTTCCCCCATGTCGCGCTCCATTCGTCGGCAGCCGTCACACTGACTGCTCGGCGCCGGCTGGAGGCATGGCCGGCCATGGGGGTGCTCGGCCGAGCCGCGGCGCTCCACATGGGCCAGCCGTTACACGAACTCCCGCTGGCGGAGGTTTACTCCTGCTTCCCAGCCGCGGTGCGGGTGCAGCAACGCGGCTCGGCCTCGACCCCGACGCCACGCCGACGCTGAGCGGCGGCATGGCGTTCTCGGGCGGGCCGTTCAATCACTTCGTCCTGCAATCCCTCGCGGGCTCGGTGACCGCTTGCGAAGCGAGCCCGACGCCCACGGCCTCCTGACCACCGTGTCAGGCATGCTCTCAAAGCCAGGGCTCGCCATCTGGTCGGCCACGCCACCTGCTGGGACCGGAGCGCCACTCCTCGCCGACCTGGCGGCCGAAACGAGCGCGGCGACTGACGTCGTACCCGTGGCCGAGGCGCCACCGAGCGCCAGCACGGCCACCGTCGTGTCCTTCACCGTGACCTACGGAGGCGCCGAGGGGTTCGACCCCGTCCGCACGGTCGTCGTGGCCGATCTCCCCGATGGGGTGCGCACAGCCGCCACCTGCGAAGATTCAGGTACCGCGCGCCTCGCCGTCACCGAGGGCCTCATCGGGCGAGCGGTCTCGGTGAAGGACACGACATTCAGCCTGTGAGCGCACAACCCCCGCGGAGCCGGCCCCGCCTGGTCGACCCCGACCTCGCCACCCGAGTACCCGGACTCAGGGGTGTGGCTGTCGCTGCGGTGGCACTTGCCGCCGTGAGTGCGGTGGCCGTTGTCGTCCAGGCCGTCGCCCTGGCATCCGTCGTTGACCGCTCGTTGCTCCACCATGCATCGCTGCGTTCCGTGACACCCACGATCGTCGTCGTCGGACTGGCCATCCTCGTCCGGGCTGTGCTCCACGGTGCCGGCGATCTCTCCGCGCTGCGCGCCGCCGATCGCGTCGTCGCCACCTTGAGAAGGCAACTCTTGGAGCATGCGTTGGCCCTCGGGCCGGATTGGCTCAGCGGGGAGCGCCCGGGTGAGCTTTCGTTGACCGCCACCAGGGGATTGCGCTCACTCCACACCTACTATGCCCGCTACCTCCCCCAGGCGGCAGCGGCCGCCGTCATCCCACTGATCCTCCTGATCTGGGTGGCCACCCAGGACTGGCTCTCATTCGTGGTCGTCGTTGCTCTGGTGGTGGCCGTCCCGGTGACGATGATCGCCTTCGGACGCGAGGCCACCAGGCGCTCCGAACGTCAGTGGCGCCGACTGAGCTCCCTCGCCGGTCGGGTCCTGCAGCTCGTCGAAGGGCTTCCCACTCTGCGCGCTTTCGGCCGGGAAGCGCAGGGGCGGCGTGAGGTCGAGGCGGCGACCGAAGGCGTGCGGTCGGCCACCATGCGGACGCTCCGCGTCGCATTCTTGTCGGCCCTCTCCATGGACATGATTGCCGGCTTCGGCGTCGGCTTCGTCGCCATGGTGCTCGGGCTCCGCCTCCTCTGGGGCGAGCTCGGCCTTCAGACCGCAATGGCGGTCCTCCTCGTGGCGCCCGAGATCTTCATTCCGTTGCGCCGGGCCGGAGCCGAGTTCCACGCCAGCACCGAAGGGCAAGCGGCCGCAGCGCGGGTCGTCGAGGTCCTGGCCACGCCCGTCCCGTCCTCAGCGATTGAGAGCGCCAGCGCCAGCGCTGCCGCGGACCCGGAGGGCGGCGACGGCAGCGGGTTGAAGATTGTGGGTCTCGGTGTGCGCTACGACGACCGCGCCGAGGCGGCGCTGACGGGCCTCTCCCTCCAGGCCCAACCTGGAACCCGCGTTGCCCTGACCGGCTCATCCGGTGCAGGGAAATCGACGGTGTTGGCCGCGTTGCTTCGCTTCGTGGAGCCCAGCGACGGCACCATGACCTTCGGCGGAACCGCCAGCACCGCGCAGGCTGTTGCGTCGTGGAGAAGCCACTTCTCCTGGTTGCCCCAGCATCCCCACCTCTTCAATGCGACGCTGGCCGAGAACCTGCGCCTGGGCGCGCCCGATACGTCCGACGAGGATCTGCACCGGGTGCTCGACGCCGTGGGCCTCGCCGACCTGCTGGCCAACCTGCCCGCGGGGCTGTTGACTGCGGTCGGCCACGACGGCCTCACGCTGAGCTCCGGGGAGCGCCAGCGCGTGGCGTTAGCCCGCGCCCTGCTGCGCCCGGCACCCGTCCTGCTGCTCGACGAGCCCACGGCGGCGTTGGATCAACCGACCGTGGCGCGCCTGGCGCCCGCCATTGAACCCTGGCTCAGCGGTCGCACGGTCGTGGTGGCCGCGCATGAGCCGCTCCTCCTCCCCCACTTCGACAAAGTGGTCGTGCTCCCGGCCACGGTGGGCCTCCCGCTGGCGGTGGCGCCATGAGCCGAGCCCGAGGGCCACTCCGGCGCGTCCTGGCCGAACCGGGCACCCCTTACGGGCGCCTGGCGTTCGCCGGGCTGCTCGGCCTCCTCGCCGCGGCCGCGACCATCGGCCTCCTGGCTGGCTCCGGCTACGTGGTCGGCCGCGCCGCGCTGGAGCCCGGCCTGTCCGCTCTCGTCGGCATTCTGGCTGCGGTCGAGGTGCTGGCCTTCTTGCGCGGACCGCTGCGCTACGCCGAACGCCTCGTGGGCCACGACGCGGCGTTACGAGCGCTCACGCGCTGGAGGCTGTGGCTCTACGACTGCCTCTCACCCCGGGTGCCGGCTGCGCTGGCCGGATGGCGCAGCGGTGACCTCCTGGCGCACGCCATCGACGACGTCGATGCATTGCAGGACCTCTACCTGCGCACGCTGCTGCCGGTGGCGATCGCCACGGGGGCCGCCGCCATCGGCACCGTCGCCGTCGGGGTCATCCTCCCGTGGGCCGCCCTGGCTCTCGGGATCCCGCTCCTCATCGCGTTGACGGTGCCCGCCCTGCTCACGTGGCGCCGCGCCGGGGACGCCGAGGTGGCTGCCCTCGCCGGCTCCCTGTCCGCCCAGGTCGTCGACGCGCTGGCCGGGGCACCCGAGCTCCTCGCGTTCGGCGCCGACGCGCCCTTCTTGCACGCCGTCGAGGATCTCGGCGATCGGAGCGATGCACTCCAACGTCGCCATGCTCAGCTCGGGACCGGAACGACCCTGCTCATGCAGGTCTGCCTCGGGGCTGCCGTGACAGCAGTTCTGGCCGTCGGCGTTTCTGCCGTCCATGCCCATCACCTCGGCCAGGTGATGGTGGCCGTGCTTCCCCTTGCCGCGTTCGCCACGTTCGAGACCGTCCCCGGGGTCCCGCTGGCTGTGGCCCGCTCGCTCGAGGTGCGTGCCGCGGCGGAGCGCCTCTTCGCGCTCGAGGATGTGCCCGTCCCGGTGGTTGACCCGACCCACCCTTCGGGCCTGGCACCAGGAGCGCCCGCGCTCGCTTTCGCAGGCGCCGCCCTGCGCTATGGCGCCGGACTCCCCCGCGCTCTCGACGGTGTGAGCCTCCGCGTCCCGCCCGGCGCTCGCGTTGCCGTGACGGGATCGAGCGGCGCCGGCAAGTCCAGCCTCGTCACCGCGCTCTTGCGCTATTGGCCGCTCGAGGCCGGCACCTTGACGATCGGCGGCACGGACGTGGAGGAGCTCCGCCAAGCCGATGCGCGCGCCGCGTGTGCGCTGGCCGACCAACGGGCACAGCTTTTCGCCGGCACGCTGCGATCCAATCTCGTCCTCGGCCGGCCCGACGCCACCAACGAGGAGATCGCCGACGCCTTGAAGGCCGCCGGTCTGACGGCCTGGGTGGCCGCACTCCCCGCAGAGCTCGAGACGCCGGTGGGCGAGGCCGGCGTGACCCTGTCCGGCGGCGAGCGCCGACGACTCGCTGTGGCCCGCGCCCTGTTGGCGCCTGGTGGGGTCCTGGTGCTCGACGAGCCGACCAGCGGGCTGGACCCCGCGCTGGCCGACGAAGTGCTCCAGGGCGTGCTCGGGGCCGCTGCCGCCGGAGAACGGAGCATCCTCCTCATCACCCACCGGGCCCACGAGGCGTCCCGCTGTGACGAGACGGTGATGCTCGAAGGCGGGCGCGTGGTGACCTCGCAGCTCTAGTAGGTCATCGTTTGTTGTACTTCCGTTGTGCAATCTCTCCGCTCTGCAACCCCTCATGCGCTGATCGGCCGCGACGGGCCGGCCGAGGGATGGGCGCACATTTCGCAAGTCTCCAGCTCCCGTTGGATTCCCCCAATGACAGGAAGGGGAACGGAGTGGTTGGAAGCTTCTCGGCAATGGCCGGCGGGGCGGGTTCTGCAGGGGGCCATCGCGCGCCCGGCACCGCCCTCCGTAAACAGGCACCGCTCGACCTGGCGACCCTGACGGCACTCGAAGAGCCAGCCCGGGACGGACGGGTGGCCCGCGGCCAACGAACCCGTCGCAATGTGGCGGAGGCCCTCATGGAGTTGCTGCGCGCCGGCGAGCCGGACCCGACGGCGAAGGCGGTCGCACTGCGCGCCGGTGTCTCGTTGCGCCTCGTCTTCCACCACTTTGCCGATATGGACGACCTCTACCAATTCGTGGCCGCGCTGCTGCTCCGCCGCCAGTGGTCGGAGATGCCCCAGCTGTCCCCCCAGTTGTCGCTGCCGATCCGCATCGAACGGACGGTCGGGCACCGGGCCGCCCTGTTCGAGGAGACTTCGGAGATCCGGCGGGCCCTCGAGTGCCGGGCCCCGACATCCCCCGCCGTCCGGGAGGCGCTGGCCACCGCAGACAACCTCTTCCTGCAAGACCTCAAGGCCACCTTCGCCGCCGAATTGGCCGACCTGCCGGCGAATGTCCGTGCCGACTCGCTCAACGCCATGGACACCGGGACGTCCTGGGAGGCCTGGGAACGCCTGCGGACGACCTCGGGTGTCCCGGTCCGCGGGGCGAGACGGGTCATGTCCCTCATGCTCGAGACACTCTGTGCGGGCACCGGCACAAGCGCCGGCACCACCGTGTAGTCAGCCTTCGGGCTGCTCGGTCATGCGCCGGCGCACCTCGGCGACACTGGGCGCCGGATAGCCGAGAATGCCCGGGCGCCAGCCGAGCTCGATCTTCTGCGCACCCGGCCCGTCCTCGGTCCAGACGTGGCACGTGTTGGTCAAGAAGGTGAAGCCGCCCTCGCGGCCCGGATGCTCGCCGCTGCCTTTTTCGACCTCCCACGCGGCCGAGGACGTGATGCCCTGTACGACGGCAGGACCCATGGCCCGGGCCAGGAACTCCAGGTGACTGCAGCCGCGCTGACGACCGAAACGCTCCTGCACTGCGCTGGAGTAGCCCCGCGCCACCGACAGGCCGATCAGGTCCCGGAAGTGCGGCTCAATGTCGGTGCACTCGGCGTGCGGAAACGTCTGCATGTCGGCGGCGGCGTCGACAATCGTCATGTCGGCTCGCCGGACCACGAGACCCAGGTCCATGAAGTGCAGCTGGCGCGGCGAATACTCCCCGCTGGCCCAGGGGCGCTCGTCGTGGAGGGTCCCGACGACGGCGAAATACTCGCCGCGCCGGAAGACCTCCATGGTGATGGTACGGCGGTGGACGGGCTCCTCGCCCGAGCCCGGCGGCGGGCGCAGCGCGGCCAGGGTGGGCTGATCGTCAGGCATGGTGGGGTACCACCGACACCTCGTTGAAGCCGTGCAGGATCGGCGCATCACGGCTCCACCCGATGCGCGTCACCGACGCCGTACGCAGGTGCAGGCGCCAGTACAGGTCGGCGGTGCCCAGCGCCCAGGCCACTGCCGCCTTGATGGGGCTCACGTGGCTCACGACCACCACGTCACCGTCGCGCCGCCGGGCTCCGGCGCCGTCCACGGCGAACAACTCTTCGCACGTCGCCGCCACGCGCCGGTCCACCTCGGCCAGAGTCTCGCCGCCCTCGGGGCGGAAGTCCCGGTCGCGTTGCCACCGTTGCCAGACCTCGGCCGGAATGGCGCCGAGATGCTCGCCCTCGAACTCGCCGTAGTCGACCTCAATCCAGCGGTCGTCGACCTCGACGGCCGGGCCCAGGGCGAGCAGTTCGGCGGTATGGAGCGCGCGGCGAAGCGGACTCGAGCGCACCTCGGCCACCGGGTCGTACACCAGCGCCCGGGCCGTCTCCGCCTGGGCCCGGCCCGTCGCGGTCAGCTCCGCGTCGGTCCGACCGAGCAAGAGCCCCTGCGCGTTGGCCACCGACTCTCCGTGGCGCACCAGGATCAGCATGATCAGGTCGGCACGAGAATGCGGCCGCACTGCTCGCAGGTGGCCACCTCGCCCGGAGGGAGGGCGCGGATCTTCTCGACCTCTCCCGAGGACAGCTCGAGATGGCAACCGTCGCAATGGCTCCTGACCAGACGCGCCGCGCCGGTGCCTTTGAGGCGCGCCCGCAACGCCTCGTACCGGTCCGAGAGCGCCGTCGGCAAGAGCGCCGCCCCGGCCGCCCGGGCCACGGTCGCCTCAGCCAGTGCCGCGTCGATCTCCACCTGGCTCGTCGCCACGACACCACGCAGCTCGACGGCCTGCGCCTCGAGAGGGGCGGCCCTGCTCGCGGAGCGCAGCCAGCTCGGCGTCAATGGGATCCTGCTCCAGCATGGCCACCAGCTCGAGCTCCTCGAGTTCGGCCTGGCGTTCGGTCAGGTGCCGGACCTCGTCGTTCATGGCCTGGAGGTCGCGAGCCGATGAACCGGTGGCGGCGTACATCCGTTTCTCCACGACGCCGCGCCGCTCACTGATGCCACCGATCTGCTCCTCGAGCTCCTTCTGCGTCGCGGCCAGCGCGCCGCGCCGCACCGCGGCATCGACCCGCTCGACCTCGAGCGCCGCCAGCTGCGCCTCGACGGCGGCCAGGCCCGTCGACTCGACGAGCCCATCGCGCCGGTGCTGGAGCTGCATGATGGCGATGTCGAGGTCCTGCACGGCCAGCAGCTGTTCCAGGGCGTCGGTCACGTCATGGCGGCCCGCGCCAGGGGCAGCGCGTCGATCAGCCCGGGATCCGCCATCTGCATGGCCTCGTCCCACGAAAACCAGCGGGCATCGGGGCTCTCGTCCGGAGGCGGCAGCGGGTCCTCGTCCGAGCCCAGCAACAGGTAGCGCAGATCGAGGTGGGTGTGCCCGTGTGCCGCGTCGTGCACATCGATGTGGAGCAGCAACGGACCGGCCGCCGGATGCGCGACCGCGAGACCGAGCTCCTCGGCCGCCTCGCGCAACGCAGCCTCGTCGGGAGTCTCGCCCGCGTCAATGTGGCCACCGGGCTGCAGCCAGATGCCGAGCTTCTTGTGGCGGTGGAGCACGGTGCCACGCCGACCGACCACAATGCCCGACGCGGTCACATGGGTCGGGCCGGCGTGCTCGTCACACGGCGCGCCAAGCCGGCTGAGCTCGGACAGGAAGCGCTCCTTGGCGGCCACTTCACGCGGGGACGATGGCGCGCGGCCCTCGACGAGACTGCGCAGGTCCTCCGTCGTTACCGGACTCGCCATCATCCGCATCCCTAGCACAGCTCGCCTGTCAGGACCGTGGTGGCGTGTCCTGCGATGAAGACCCTGTCGCCCTCGGGCCGGACGTAGAGAGTCGCGCCGCGCCGGGAGAGCTGGTGGGCGACCAGGCGATCGCGACCCAGCTCGGCCGCCCAGTACGGGCCGGCGACGCATTGGGCTGCACCCGTGGCAGGGTCCTCGTCGATCCCCACATTGGGGCCGAAGACGCGCAGGACGTAGTCGGCACCGGCGCCAGGCGCGGCGGCCGCGGTCAGAAGCAGCGCCTTGGCCCCGGTGGCCGCGATGGCCGCCAGGTCGGGCTCGTAGGTCCGCACCGCATCGGCGGATGAGAGCACGACGAAAGCGAAGAAGCCGGTGCGCCCGCTGGCCACGACGGCACCGGGCCATTGGTCCCCCAAGGAGTCGGGTAACGGACCGGGGACGACGGGGTCCGCAGGGAAATCGAGCTCGATGGTGTCGCCGTCGAACGAGGCCCTCAGGGGGCCGCTGCGCGTGTGAAAGGTGAGCGGCGCTGTCCCGTCGACGATGCCGTTCTCACGCAGCGCGTGCGGCGGAAGCGAGGGTGGCGTGGCCGCACAGGTCGATCTCGACCGCCGGCGAGAACCAGCGCAGCCCGAAGACGGTCGGATCGTCGGTGGGGGTCAGGTAGGCCGTCTCCGCGATGCCGAGCTCGAACGCGATGGACTGCATACGGCCGTCGTCGAGTGGCTGGCGCAGCAGGCAGACGGCGGCGGGGTTGCCCCCGAACGCGACCTCGCTGAAGGCGTCGACCCAGGTGATCATGGTGCCCACAATGCTAAGCGGGCCAGTGCCTCGTCCAGCACGTTGGCCCGCTTGCAGAAGGCCCAGCGCACCAGTGTCCGCCCGGCATCGGGGTCCGCGGGGTCATAGAAGACCGAGCTCGGGATGGCGACGACGCCGCACCGCTCGGGCAGGGCCAGACAGAACTCCGCAGCACTCAGACCCGGAGCCACCGCGGAGATGTCGGTCGTGGCGAAATAGGTGGCGGCGGGCGGGAAGACGTCGTACCCCAGTGCCGAGAGTCCGTCGCAGAGCTGGTCCCGGCGGGCCTCGAGCTCGGCGGCGAACCGGCCCATGGCCGACGGCGGAAGCCCGAGTCCGTGGGCGATCGCCAGCTGCAGCGGCGCCGGACTGGTGTAGGTCAGGAACTGCTTGGCTGCCCGCACCGCGGCCACCAGGGGTGCGGGCCCACTGACCCATCCCACCTTCCAGCCGGTGAAGGAGAACGTCTTGCCGCCCGAGGAGATGGTCAGGGTGCGCTCGCTCATGCCGGGCAGCGTGGCGAACGGGATGTGCGACCCGTCGAAGACCAAGTGCTCGTAGACCTCGTCGGTCACCGCCAGAAGGTCATGGGCCCGGCACACGGTGGCGACCTGCCACAGTTCGTCGGGCGAGAAGACCTTGCCGGTCGGGTTGTGGGGCGAGTTCAGCAGCAGCATTTTGGTGCGCGGCCCGACCGCGGCGACCAGATCATCGGGGTCGAAGTGCCAGTCGGGCGGGTGGAGGCGCACCAGCCGCGGCACCGCTCCTGCCATGGACGCGTCGGCCGCATAGGAGTCGTAGGTCGGCTCGAACATGACGACTTCGTCGCCGGGCTCGCACAGGGCCAGGAACGTGGCGGCGATGGCCTCGGTGGCGCCGACCGTCACGAGCACATCGGTATCAGGATCGACATGGAGGCCATACCAGTCGCGCTGGTGGGCGGCGACGGCCTGGCGCAGCTCGGCGATGCCCTGACTGGGCGGGTACTGGTTGCGACCCTCCCGGATGGCGCCGACGGCAACCTCTCTGAGTTCCTCGGGCCCGTCGGTGTCGGGGAAGCCCTGACCGAGATTGACCGAGTTCGTCTTGAGGGCGAGCTCGGACATGGTGGCGAAGATCGTGGTGGTGAAGGGCTGCAGCCGCCGGGTCAGGTGTGCATCCCCGGCTGCCACCGCGACGATCGTACCAACCGTGATCTGGCTCGCCTATCGTCTGGACGAATCGTGACCGCCACCGTGCTGAGCATCGCCAACTTCAACATGCACTGCGGGATGGACGGCTGGGGCAGGCCCTTCGACCATGTGGCTGCGATTGCCTCCCTGGACGCAGATGTCATCGTCTTGGAAGAGGCGTGGACGGTGCTCGGCGACGACAGCGGCGGGCAGGCGGCAGAGGCGGCCCGGTATCTGGGGTATCAGATTTCGGCGCGCACGCTCGGGTCGGGGCGACGCATCCGGCCGCCGCAGGCGGAGACGGAGACGGGCGACACCTGGTCGGGCGGTCCGATCTGGAGGAACGAGAACAAGGCGCTGTACATGGACGGCGTGCGGCCGGTGTCATCCCATGTCCAGGCACTGGAACGTTGGCAACAGGCCGAGCAGGGGTCCTGGGGCATTGCGGTCTTGGTGCGGCCTTCCTTGCCGATTGAGGCGACTCGAGTGCTGCCGATGCGCAGGCTGCGGGCCGACCGTGTGGAGCGGGCGGCGTTGGTGCTCGATGTGACCGTGGAGGGTCGGCCAATTTCGGTGGCAGGCACCCACATGTCGCACCTGCACATGGGCTCGCACCGCAACTGGGCGGAGCTGCGTCGGGGACTGCGGCGGTTGGCTCGACCGGACGCCGTGCTGGCCGGTGACATGAACACGTGGGGTCCGTTGGTGCGCCGGTTCATGCCGGGCTGGCAGCGGGCGGTCATCGGCCCGACGTGGCCGACCAAGCATCCGCACAGCCAGATCGACCACATTCTGCTGCGGGGTACCGGGTTGCGGCCTGTTTCGGGTGTGGTCTTCCCCCATTCGGGTTCGGATCACCGGCCGGTGCGGGCTGAGATAGAGGTCGTGCCCGTCGCAGGGGGCGGCTGATTGCGCCCGGTGAACGGGTCGTCCTCAGGACGACTCAGGAGGGCGACGACGGCCCCTCCGTCAATGCAGTGACCGCCGCATAGACGGAGGGGTAGAAGTGGCTCGGGCCGATGCGCTGCGCCAGACCGCTGCGTTGCAACATGTCGGCCAGGTGGTCGCCCGCACGCGCCACGCCGAAGGCGACATGGGCCTGGTCGCAGGCATTCAACACGTGGCTCAGTGCCCGTGATCCTGTGAAGTCCACATCGGACATCCCGAGCGCATCGAGCACGAGGATCCGCGTGCCCGGTTTGCGGCCCATCGCACCAACCACCTCGTCCCGGAAGTGGACCGCGTTGGCATACCAGAGCGGCGTGGCGAAAAGCACGACCAGGACGCCAGGCAGCTCGGCCGCGGAGGTCTCGGCCGAGAGCGGCGCCCAACTGGTGCTTCCCGGCAGACGCCCGAGGACGTGCAGTTGGGGGCGGGCGCTCAATCTGATCCTGTCCAAGATGGCCAGCCCGACGGCGACGCCGATCCCCTGCTCCACTCCGATGAAGACCACGGCGAGGAGTGTCACGGCGGTCAGGCCGAACTCGAAGGTGTCGAAGCGGGCGATGGCACGCAGGTCGGCGGGCTTGAAAAGGCGGATGGCGACGTAAATCAGGACGGCGGCCAGCGTGGTCAGCGGCACATCCTCGAGGACATTGGCGAAGGGGATGAGAAAGACGATCACCAGCGCTGCCCCGAGGGCTCCGGCCTGGGAACGCCCCCCAGCCGTGACCACAGCCCCGGTCCTGGGCGGACTGGCATCGACGGGGAACGAGCCCACGAGACCTGCGACCACGCTGCCGGCACCGACGCCGAAGAAGTCGCGGCCGGCGTCGACGTCGTAGCCGCCCTCTTCGGCGAAGGCACGTGTGGTCGCCGCCGTCTGGGTCACAACGACCAGCGCCACCACGGCCGCGAGCGGCGCCAGGCTGCCGAGCGTGGACCACGACAACCCCGTCAGCCCGATGTGGGGGGCGCCGCTGTGGACCGTGCCCAACACGGCGACTCCGTGCGCCTGCAGATCCAACGCGGCCACCAGCACCGTGGAACCGACCAGACCGATGAGGCCACCGGGAATGCGGCGACTGAAGCGCGCGCAGGCGAACATCACGACCAGGACGCCGAGGCCGATGGCGAGCGTCCAGCCGTTGACTTCGCCCAGGTTGGTGAGGACGTCTCCGAAGCGGCCGGCGTTCGAACCCGTGCTCGGGGGCAGCCCCATCAGGTCCGGGAGCTGGTGGATGATGATGATGACGGCGACTCCGGACAGGAAACCGGTCACGATGGGCGTCGACAGGAACTCGGCGATCCAGCCCAGCCGCAAAAGGCTGACCAGCATCACCATCAACCCGACCATCACCGCCAGGATCCCCACCAGCTCGACGTAGTGGGGTGAACCGGTCAGCGCAAGGGCCGACACCCCGGTGGCGAACAGCGGCGCGATGGTCGAGTCGGCGCCGACCGACATCTGGGGGTTGGAGCCGAGGAGTGCGAAGACGACCGTTCCCGCGACGAAGGCATAGAAGCCCGTGATGGGCGGCATGCCGGCCAAGCGTGATGTGGCCAGTTGCTCAGGAACGGCGATGACCAGGAGCATGAGGCCCCCCACCAGGTCCCCGCTGACCCAGGCACGCTGGTAGCCGTGCAGCGACTCGAAGGGCCTGGGACCGCGCATGCGCCATTGTCGCCCACCAGCGTGTTCACCAGTTTGACCCCAATGCATAGTCTCTGGTCCGACAGCCGACGATCCCATCGCCGGCTCCCGTCCCCAGGAGGCAACATCTGATGAGCGACTACCCCTATGCCGACCGCTTCGCCATCAATCGCGTGCTCCCGGAGAAGGGCATGAGCCGGGACGATGTCCTCGCCGAACTCCGCACCATGGCAACGGAAGAGGACGCATTCTGGGAAACAGGCAAGTGCTCGGGCACCATGTACTGCGGCGACCACGACCACTACCACTTCATGAACGAAGCCTTCGGCCTCTTCGCCCACGTCAACGTCCTCCAACGGGACATGTGCCCCAGCGCCACGAAGTTCGAGGCAGAGATCATCGCCATGACGCTCGACCTGCACCACGGGGCGGCCGCGCAGCAGGCCGGTGACGACCCCTGCGGCCTGGTGACGACGGGCGGTACAGGCAGCATTCTCCACGCCATCCTCGCCTACCGCGAACATGGCGCGCAGACACGCGGGGTGACGCGGCCGAACGTGATCAAGCCCGAGACGGCCCACCCCGCATTCGACAAGGCGTGCCATCTCTTCGGCGTCGAGCTGCGGCGAGCGCCCATCGATCCGGTGACGACCCAGGTGGATGTGGACTGGGTGCGCGACCACATTGACGATCAGACCGTCGCCCTTATCGGGTCGGCCTGCAACTACGGCTACGGCACCGTCGACCCGATCGGCGAGCTCTCTGACATTGCGATCCAGCGTGGTGTGGGGCTCCATGTCGACGGCTGCCTCGGCGGCTTCATCCTGCCCTTCGGCCGTGAGTTGGGGTACGACATCCCGGCCTTCGACTACTCAGTGCCAGGCGTCACCTCCATGTCGGCCGACACGCACAAGTACGGCTATGCCTTCAAGGGTTCCTCGGTCCTCACCTTCCGCACCAAGGCCCTGCGCAACGCGCAGTACTTCTACCTGACGGACTGGAGTGGCGGGAAGTACACCTCGCCCGGCATGGAAGGCTCGCGGTCGGGCGGACTGATCGCGGCCACCTGGGCCGCCATGGTGCAGTACGGCCACGCCGGCTACCTGGGCTACGCACGGGAGATCTTCGAGACGTCGACGGCGATGCAGGCGGCGGTCACGTCGCACCCAGAGCTCCGCCTGGTGGGAAGGCCGACGTTCCTCTTCTCCTTCACCTCGGACGAGTTCGACATCTACCACGTGAATGACTTCATGCGGACGAGGGGATGGCGCTTCAACGGGCAGCAGTATCCCAACGCACTGCACATGGCGGTCACGAGGCCGCAGACCCAGCCCCAGGTGGTGCCCGAGTTCACCGCCGACCTCGCCGACGCGGTGGACTACGCCAAGGAGCACGCCGACGAGGCACCCCGATCGGGTGCCATTTACGGCGGCGTGGCCGGCGGCATGACCGAAGAGGCAGACGAATTCATCCGCGCCGTCATGGCCGACATGCTCGACGGGCAGTCCACCATTCCGTCCCCGTGAAGGGGTCGGGAGCAGAAGCGAATTTGGTCGAGGGGTGTGGAGAGGCGCAGGGCGTACTGCTCCGGGACATCGCTGATCTGTCCGACGAGGCGGCACGCCGGCCCAGCCGGCTGCCGGGGTGGTCGGTGGGCCATGTGTTGACGCACATCGCCCGCAACGCCGACAGTCTGGTGTGGCGGCTGGAGGGCGCGGCGCGGGGCGAGCTGCGGGACCAGTACCCCGGAGGCCTCGGGCAGCGCGCTGACGACATTGAGGCGGGTGCCGGTCGACCGGCCGCCGAGCTCGTGCGTGACGTGCGGCAGACGGCCGATGACGTCGAGCGGGTCATGGCCGAGCTCTCTCCCGCCGGGTGGGATGCCCCCTCGCGGACATCGAGAGGTGTGGTGGAGGACTCGCGTGACGCGGTCCTCTCCCGGTGGAGGGAGGTGGTGGTGCATCACGGCGACCTGGGACTCGGGCCCGTGCCACTGCCACCTGCGCTGGTCGAGGTCTGGCTGCCGCGGGAGCTCCCGCGTCTGGCGGAGAGGTGTGACCCCGCCGGGCTCCTGTCCTGGGTCATCGGGCGCGGGGAGCCGCCCGTTCTCGCCCCCTGGTGATCAGGTGGAGACGAACGCGTTGCCCGAGCGGTCGACGGCGACGCAGTAGGACACCGTCGGGCACGAGATGCTCGTCAGGGCATGGCCGTTGTCGATGAGGGTGCCCGAGCTCCACGCCGTGCCGTTGAAGGCGAAGACCCGGCCGATGGAGTCGACGGCGCGGCAGAAGGTCGTGGTGGGGCACGAGACGGCGGTCAGGCCGGAGGCATCGGAGCCGGTGAGGGGCGCTTCGGTGGCGATGGGGACCGGGGTGGAGAAGCCGGTCCCGTTCCAGGTCAGGACCGCTCCGTTGCTGTCGACGAGGACGCAGAACGCGGTCGTGGCACAGGAGACCGAGTTCAGCTGGCCCTGGCTGTCGATGTTGCCCGGCTGGGTCCAGGTCGAGCCGTTGTAGACCGAGGGCCCGCCCTCGGCGGCCACGCAGAAGGACGGGGACACACACGAGATCTGGTTGGCCGCCCCCCAGGCGCCGATGTTGCCGGACCAGCCGCTGCCGTCGTAGGCGAACGAGTTGCCCTCGCCGTCGATCGTGATGCAGAACGACGGGCCCGTGCAGTCGATCGCCGTGATGCCCTGTGCGGCGCGAATGGTGGCGGGGGGCTGCCACGACGACCCACTCAGGAAGGCGACCTGGTTGGTGTTGGGCGCGGCGGCGCAAAACCCGGTGCCGGCGCACGAGACGTAGGCCACACCTTGCGGCGAGGGAGACGGGACGGGAAGGCCAAGCACGGTGACTTTGTCGAGGAACAGCCGGTAGGTCTGGCCGGTGGCCGATCCCATCACGCAGGACGAAGGCGCGGCGCACGAGACCACGGAGAGGTTGGTGTCGGCGGCGACCCTGATGGCCTTGGACCACGTGCCGGCCGGGCCCGTCGTGGTCGTGGTGGTGGCCGCGGTGGCGCGGGTGGTGGTCGATCCGGCGCTCGACGAACCCGGGCTCTGGCTCTGGCCGCATCCGGCCGCGACGAGCGAGAGCGTGAGGGCGGCGAGCGTTGCCGTGATCGGTCCCGCCCGCCTCACTAGGTGCGGGCGGGGAGGCCGTTGGCCTCGAGGGCACGGTGGCGTGACCATGTATCGAGGACGATGAGCGTCTTGGTGCCCGTGACCCGGCCGCGACGGCGCAACTGCTCTATGACCTGGCCGAGACGCTCCACATCGGGCACCTGGAGCCAGACGAGGGCATCGGGATCGCCGGCGGTGGTGAAGACCGCCTGCACCTCCGACATCTGCATCGCCGTCTCTTTGATCTCCTGCAGGTCGGCGGTGCCGGCGAAGCGCACTTCGGTGAAGGCCTGTATCGGCCGGCCGGCCTTGCGGTGGTCGACGACGACGGTGTACCCGGCAATGACACCGGTGCGCTCCAGCCGTTCGATACGCCTGGTGACCGCCGACGCAGACAGCGAAACCTGCTCACCGATGTCGGCCATCGTCCTGCGGGCGTTCTGCGAGAGCAATTCGATGATGTGATGATCGATCGGGTCGAGATCCTCAGTTCCCATGTGTGAAGACTAACGACACAGGGCTGCTGTGCACGTTCAGTGCATTGAAGGGCCAGAGAGTTGCTCCTCCGTTGCGCGAGGTGCTCTGGGGAGGCTTTCTATCGCCGTTGGTGGACGGCGACGGCGTAAATGTCGCCGGGTGCGAAGGCCCCCTTGTCCCAGGTCGACCAGCGGTCCCGGAGGACGAGGCCGGCGCGGGAAGCGAGCAGATCGTGCTCGCGGGGCCCGAAGCCATCGGGCCTTATGGAATAGCCGGTGATGAGGCGTCCGCCTGGGCGCAACCATTGAGCGGCGTTCTCCATGACCTGACCTTCGGTGCCGGGGGCCACGAAGATCAGCACGTTGCCGGCCATGACGATGAGGTCGAAGGTCCGGTTTCCGAGGTCCAGCCCGGGGTCGGCCAGGTCACCGTGGAGCCAAGTGAGGTCAGGGGCCTTGGTGCGGGCCGACCGGAGCATCGCCTCGTCGAGATCGATCCCCACGACGTCGTAGCCCCGTCGGCTGAGCTCGATGGCCACCCGGCCGGTGCCACACCCCGCATCGAGGACCGACGCCGGGGCGTATTCGCAGACGAGCGCCGCTTCTCCGTGCATGTCCATGCCGGCGGCGGCCAGGTCCTCGAAGCGCCGGTCATAGTCCGCTCCCCGCGGACGGTCGCTCTCCTGCCAGCGGTTGACCACGAACGCGTGACCTTACCCGCCATGAGGGGGTGCAGAGAGGGCTTGGTCGCCCGGGCGGGCCGTGACCAGGCGGGCGATCGGTAGGGTGAGCAGCGTGTGCCTCCTCGTCGTGGCCTCGCGCGTGGTGGCCGGGGAGCCGTTGATCGTCGGCGCCAACCGCGATGAGATTCTGGGACGGCCGTCGACCGCTGTCACGGTGCTCCAGGAGGGATCACCGCGCGTCCTGGGCGGCCGGGACGAGGTGTCCGGTGGGACGTGGCTCGCCGTCAACGAGCACGGCGTCTGCGCCGGGTTGACGAACCAGCCCTTGGGCGATGCCAAGGATCCCTCGAAACGGTCCCGTGGCGAATTGCCGCTCGAGCTCGCCCGACACGCCACCGCGGCCGATGCCGTCGCCGCCCTCCTGTCGGGATTCCGTCCGGCCGACTACAACGGCTCGTGGCTCCTCGTCGGGGATCGTGACTCGCTGTTCTTCGTGGACTTCACCGGCGTTGCCTCCGACGACGGCATGGCCATCGCCCTGCCACCGGGCATCCATGTGCTCGAGAACCGAGCTCTCGGCGAGACGTCGCCCAAGGTCGACCTGGTACGGGCCGGACTCGAGGTCGCGCCCGAGGGCGACCGGGTAGCGGAGGCCTTTCGTCGCGTTCTCACCGACCATCGCAACCCCGAAGGCGAGACGCGGCCCAACGCGGCCAACTGCGTGCACCTGGACACGTTCGGCACACGGTCGTCCTGCGTGGTCCGGGTCCTCGCAGGCGACGCCCCGCCGCGTCTGTGGGTCGCCGATGGTCCGCCCTGCACGACGGCCTATGAGGACGTGAGCGGACTCTGGGATCTCCCGGTCGAATCGGGTCCGGGTCCGGCCTCGACTCAGTCCCGGACGAGGGGCTTGTAGCGCAGCCGGTGCGGCTGATCGGCGTCCACGCCCAGCCGCTTGTGGCGATCCGCCTCGTAGTCACTGAAGTTCCCCTCCCACCACCGGGCTTCGGACTCGCCCTCGAAGGCGAGCACGTGGGTGGCAATGCGGTCGAGGAACCACCGGTCGTGGCTGATGACGACGGCACAACCGGGGAAGGCGAGGAGCGCGTCCTCGAGGGCCCGCAGGGTGTCCACGTCGAGATCATTCGTCGGCTCGTCGAGGAGGAGGACGTTCCCGCCGCTGCGCAGCACCTTGGCCAGCAGCACCCGGTTGCGCTCACCTCCTGAAAGTTGCCCCACCTTCTTCTGCTGGTCGCTCCCCTTGAAGCCGAACCCGGCAACGTAGGCGCGGCCGTGCAGCTCACGCCCACCGACGATGATGCGATCGACCCCTCCGGTGATCTCCTCGTAGACGGTGGCGTCGGCTGTCAGCGACTCACGCGACTGGTCCACGTAGGCCAACTGCACCGATGCTCCGAGGGTCACGCTGCCGGCGTCGGGCTTTTCCTCCCCGACCATCATCCTGAAGAGAGTCGTCTTGCCCGCCCCGTTGGGACCGATGACGCCCACAATGCCGCCAGGGGGCAGCTTGAACGACAGACCATCCATGAGCAGGTGGTCGCCGAAGGCCTTCACGACGCGGTCGGCGTCGACCACTTGATCACCCAGGCGCGGCCCCGGCGGGATGGTCAGCTCCACCTTCTCGGCACGGCGCTCGGCTGACTCGGCCTCGGTGACGAGCTCGTTGTACGCGGTGATGCGCGCCTTGCCCTTGCTCTGACGGGCGCGGGGCGACATCCGGATCCATTCGAGTTCACGCTCGAGCGAGGCCTGACGTGAACGGTCCGCCTTCTCCTCGGCGGCGAGGCGGGCCTGCTTCTGCTCGAGCCAGGAGGAGTAGTTGCCTTCCCACGGAATGCCGGCTCCGCGGTCGAGCTCGAGGATCCATCCCGCCACATTGTCGAGGAAGTAACGATCGTGGGTCACGGCCACGACCGTCCCCGGATACACCTGCAGCGTCCGCTCCAGCCACGCCACCGACTCGGCGTCGAGGTGGTTGGTCGGTTCGTCCAGAAGGAGGAGGTCCGGCTTGGACAACAGCAGCCTGCAGAGAGCGACCCGCCGCCGCTCACCACCGGAGAGCGTGCCGACGTCGGCATCTCCGGGCGGGAGACGGAGGGCGTCCATGGCGATCTCGAAGGTGCGGTCCAGCTCCCACGCCCCGGCCGCATCGATTTTGGTCTGCAGATCGGCCTGTTCGGCCAGGAGCGCGTCAATGTCAGCATCGGGATCACCGAACGCGGCACACACCTGGTTGTAGCGATCGACGAGCTCCTTGGCTTCACCCACGCCATCAGCGACGTTCCCGGCGACGTCCTTGGATTCGTCGAGCTGCGGCTCTTGCGCGAGGAAGCCGACGGTGAAGCCGGGCGTCAGCCGGGCCTCGCCGGAGAACCCGTCGTCCTCGCCGGCCATGATCCGCAGGAGCGACGACTTTCCCGACCCGTTGGAGCCGATGACGCCGATCTTCGCCCCCGGATAGAAGGAGAGGTTGATGCCTTTGAGCACTTCACGATCGGGCGGATAGAAGCGTGAGAGCCCGCGCATGGTGTAGATGAACTGGGGAGCCACGGCGACCAGTGTGCCCGATCCGGGACGTGCCCCCGCGCCGGCGGGCGCACCGGAGGCCTCAGCGGCCGGACGACCAGCGGATCCGGCCCACCCTGTTCTCCTTGACCATGCCCTCTTCGACGAACCAGCGGGCCGAAGCCTCGAGTGCCTCGGCTGCGGGGCGGGGCGCGTACCCCAATTCCTCCCGGGCCCGGGTGGTGTCGAAGGACATCCGTGACGTCGACATGCGGGCTGCTTCCAGCGGGACGGACGGGTGGCGATGCAGAAGTCGCCCCTCAATCAACTCCGAGACCGCAGCGACGGCCAAGGCCAGCGAGTTGGGGACCTTGCCGTACGGAGCAGGGAGTCCCGTGAGTTCGGCGAGTTCGGCGAGTACCTCCTGGAGCGTCATGTTCTCCCCGCCCAGGATGTAGCTGCGCCCGGTCCGCCCCTTCTCGAGCACGAGTACCTGCCCGGCGGCCAGGTCGTCGACATGCGCCACGTTCAACACGGTGTCCACGAAGGCCGGCATGCGACCGTTCAGGAAATCGAGGACCAGCTTGCCGGTCGGGGTGGGGGCGCGATCCCCGGGCCCGACCGGGAACGTCGGGAGGACCAGCGATGCCGGCAGGCCTTCGGCGATGGCCCGCAGGACCTCGTGCTCGGCCACGTACTTGGACCGCTTGTAGGAGCCATAGAGATGTCGGATGTCAGGAAAGGCCCGCTCGTCGGCCGAGCGGGAGCCCGAGACATGCTCGAGTCCCAGCGTGCCGACGGTGCTGGTGTAGACCAACCGTTCGACACCGGCTTCCTCGGCGGCCCCGAGGACGTTCCGCGTGCCGTCGACGTTGATGGCATAGAAGGCTTCGGGGTCCCGGGCCCAGAAGCGGTAGAGCGCCGCCACATGGAAGACGGCGCGGCAGCCGCTCACGGCGCTCACGACACTGTCGCGGCTGCGCAGGTCGCCGGTGACCTGCTTCACCTGGAGTCCTTCGAGATTCGTGGTGTCGGCGCCCGGTTCGACCAGCGCAACCACTTCCTGTTCGCGGGCGAGGAGCTGGCGCGTGACGGCTGAACCGATGAACCCACTGGCCCCGGTGACGAGGACCCGATCTCCGGAGGCGAGCCTCACAGTCGCGCCCGATGCAGCGTGCCCTTGGCCATGGTCTTGCCGAACTCGAAAATCAGGCTGGACCCCCGCTGGGCACTGGTCAGGACGTCCTCCAACGCGTCGACGAAGAGCTCTACTTCCTCGTCCCCCGCGATCAGAGGAGGCAGCAGTTTGATCACGTTCAAGTTATCGGCGGCGACCTGCGTGAGGATGTGGTGCCGGTGGAACAGCGGGGTCACCACCATTTGGGAGAACAGGGCGGGCCGGACGGCCTCGACCATCTTGAAGCGGCGGCGCAGGCCGGGGGTTGTGGGCTCGCCGAAGACCAACCCGATCATGAGACCCTTGCCCCGCACCTCGTGCAGGAATTCGTACTGTTCGACCAGCGGTTCGAGGGCCTTGGTGAAGGCTTTGCCGGTGCGTTGCACACGGTCGAGGATGTCCTCGTCGTCGAACGCGGCCAGCGTGGCCAGCCCCGCCACCATCGCCAACTGGTTGGTGCTGAACGTCGAGGAGTGGACCACCGCTCTTTCCATGGAGCTGTACACAGCATCGGAGACCTCGGCCGTGCTGAGCATCGCCCCCACGGGCACGTATCCGCCGGACAATGCTTTCGACACCGTGATGATGTCCGGCGTGATGCCGAACTGCTCGTGGCAGAAGAACGTGCCGGAGCGCCCCATGCCGGCCTGGACCTCGTCGAGGACCATGAGAGCCTTGTGCTTGCGGCACAGCGATTCTGCCTCGCGCCAGAACTCGTCCGGCGCCAGGTTGACCCCCTTGCCCTGGATCGGCTCGGCGATGAACGCCGCCACGTCGCCCCGGCGGAGCTCCCGGGCCAGTGCCGCCGAGTCGCCGAACGGGATCATGTCGGCGCCCGGGAGGAGAGGGCCGAAACCCGTCCGGAACTCGCGGCCGCCGTTGAGGGCGAGCGCGCCGGTCGTCAGGCCGTGGAAAGCGTGGTCGCAATAGAGGATGCGCGTGCGCTTGGTGGCCGCCCGGGCGAACTTGATGGCGCTCTCCACCGCCTCCGCTCCGGAGTTGGTGAAGAACACGCGCTCGATCCCGGCGTGTGACCGAGCGACCAACTGCTCGGCCAGGACGCCCGAGAGCAGAGAGCAGTCCATCTGCACGAGGTTGGGCAGGTCGGCATTGAGGGCGTCGTGCAGAGCCCGAACGATTGTTGGATGGCTTCGTCCGAGCGCGAAGACACCGAAACCGGACAGGAGGTCCAGGTAGCGGTCCCCCTTGTCGTCGATGAGGTAGCAGCCTTCGCCGTTCTCGTAGAAGCGGTCGAATTCGATCTGGCCGAGGATTTTGGGGAGCTGGGGATTGATGTACTTCGAGTGGAGAGAGAAATTCTCACCTCGGCGCTCGTCCAACACCTGCTTCAGATCAAAGGGCATGCAAAGGCTCCAGGGGGATCGCTGCTGCGGTGGCGACAGGTTAGTAGTGCGCTGCATTCACCTGGTCCACAGGAACGCAGTCGCGAGCGGATTCATGCGATGATCATTTGGGACCCACCCATACCAACATTCGATCGGACGGAAAAGATCAACAGCATGGCCACCGATGCCCCCAACATATTGCTCGTCATGTCGGACCAGCACCGGGCCGACGTGATGGGCTGTGCCGGAGATGTCAGCGCGTTGACTCCGTCGCTCGACGCCTTGGCAGCGCAGGGCGTCCGCTACTCACGGGTGTCGTGTCAGGGTCCGCTGTGCATGCCGGCGCGTGCGTCGTTCATGACGGAGCGGTACGTGCGCGACCACGGCGTGTACACGAACTCGTCGGAGATTCCGTCCGACAGCCCGACGTACGCCTGGGCCCTCCGGGAGGCCGGCTATCACACCGCACTCCTCGGGAAGGCCCACCTCTACCTCGACGAGCAGCTCACCGTGCCCCACATGGACGACATGGCGCGACGGCTCGAGGCACTCGGGTTCGCCGAGGTCTTCGAGACGGGCGACAAGTTCGTCGGGAAGATCCCCACCCGTTACACGGACTACCTGTCGAGTCGCGGACTGCTCGACGCCTACAAGAAGCACATTGCGGACCGCAGCTATCAGGGCGAGAACGAAGACGGCCAGAACGCGACCAAGTGCGTGCCGATGTGGGACTCCACCCCCATGCCCATACCGCTCGAGTCCTACGTGGATGCATGGCACGGCCAGCAGGCGGTGGAGTGGATCGAGCGCTACGAACGCCCCGAACCGTTCTTCTTGTTCGTGGGGTTTCCCGGGCCGCACGATCCCTGGGACGCGCCGGCAGAGGCCGTGGAGCGGTACCGCGGCGTCGACATCCAAATGCCCCGCTCGACCCGCCGCCCCACCATTGAGGGGACGGGCCGCTACGGCGCGCTGCTGAATTCCTTTCTCTGTGGCTCTCCGACTCGGAGACGATGACCGACGATGCCATCCGGGGAATGCGGACGTCGTACGCCGCCGATGTCTCGGTCATCGACCAGGCCGTCGGTGACATGGTCGGTGCGTTGGAGCGCAAGGGTCTCCTCGACACCACCTGGATCATCTACACCAGCGACCACGGAGAGATGGGTGGCAACCACGGGATGATGTCCAAGTGCGTCCTGTACGAGCCGGCCGTGCGCGTGCCGCTGATCGTCCGTCCCCCCGGCGGCTGCGCACCGCACGTGGTCGACTCGCTCGTCGAGCACCTCGACGTGCCGGCGACCGTGCGTGACATCGCCGGTGCGCCCGACGTGGCGCTGCTCCGAAGGGCGGTCGCTCCTCGCCAGCGTGCACGATCCGGCGGCGCCTCCGTCCCGCTCGGTGACGGTCAGCGAGAACTGGGGCTTCGCCGCCTTCGAGACCGAGCGCTACAAGCTGGTCGTCGACGAGGACGCGCTGGAGCCCTGCCAGCTGTTCGACCTGTCGGAGGATGCTGGCGGAGGACCACAACCTTCTGCCCGATCCGGCGGCCGGGCCGGTGGTGGAGGAGATCATGGAGACCCACGTCCGCCCGTTCTTCGAGACGCCACCGGCACGTCCCATCCCGAGCATCTTCACCGGCGGCTACGACACCTGAGTTCCGCCAGGCCGATCCGGCGATCGGCCCGGTCGGAGCTGGCCCGCACGCTGGTCACGGGACGTCCGCTGGGCCGGACACTCCCGGTGCATCGGGTGCACGGGGCCGTCGGCCGGCCGGTCGCTTTCGAGCCCTTCTCGAGCCAACGCAGCCCGACGAGCGGATAGATCAGGACCGAGAGCATGCCGGCGGCGACGAGGGCCGCGGCATTCTGCGGCTTCATCCGGTGCTCGCTCACGCCCAACGTGGTGATGACCACAATGATCGGCAGGCCCGTGGCCGACAGGACAGCCAGCGAACCGAGCCTCGACCTTCGTCACGACGCCCCGGAAGAAGGCCCATGTCGGGAGGCCTGCGGGTGAACAGGAAGATGACGGTGAACATCGGCACCAGCAACAGGACCTTGGGCATGTGGATCGAGGGCGTGGAGGTCGAACTTGATCCCACTGTCGATGAAGAAGATCGGGATGAGGAAGCCGAAGCCGATCGCCTCGAGCTTGCTGGTGATCGGTGGGCTGTCCTCGCCCTTGATGAACAGGCGCACGACCACGCCGGCAGCGAACGCGCCGAGCAGCACATCCAAACTCAGCTTGTCGGCCAGGTAGACGAGCAGGACGACGAGCAGGACAGAGATCCGAACCGGCAGCTGCGCCGTCGAGTGGAGGTGCTTGCGCATGAGGGCGATGAAGCGCGGCGGGTGGACCTCGGTTGCCAGCAGGGCGGCGATCACGGCGACGGCGACGAAGAGTGCGAGAAGGAGAAAGGTCACCCGCGCGTCGCGGTTGGTCAGCAGGACCGCTACCGCCACAATCGGGCCGAATTCCCCGATGGCCCCCACCGACAGGATGGATGGCCCGAGCGGGGTGCGCAGCACACCGTTGTCATGCAGGATCGGCAGGAGTGTCCCGAGCGCCGTGGTGGTCAGGCACAGCGCGACGACGGTGTGGTCCAGGACGAGCCCGCGTGGCATGGAGCAGTTCGCCGACGGCGAGTGCGAGGGCCAGCGAGGCCACCCAGGAGCCCGTCGTCCGGCCGAGGTGGCCTTGGCGCATGGTCGAAAGGTCGAGCTCGGTGCCGGCCAGGAACATGAGGTAGGTCAGGCCAAAGTCCGCCAGCGCCGTCACGATGTTGTTCGGGTGCGCGATGTCGAGGACGTACGGCCCGAGCACAATGCCGAAGACGATCTGGATCACCACCTCGGGAATGGCGAGAAACCGACGCGACCATTCGGCGACAATGGGTGCAAGGACCGCCGCCACCCCGATCAGGACCAGTGTGGGAATGGCGCTTTCGATCATCGTGTCGTCCGCTCGCCCTGTGGCCACCAGCAGTGGCACGCTGCCGCCGCCTCCCGGCCCACGCTACGCGCCACACCTTGTGGAAGGGTGATTTCGGAGGTTTGACGATCCCCCGGTGGCGCGGCAGCATGGCCCGACCAACTCGCGCCGGGGGTCCGCACATGAGGAATTCGTCACTGGTTCGCACGCGTCCGAGGAGCGCGCCGTGACGTCCGCCTTCGTCAACCCGTCGTGGATGCCCCATTCGGTCGGCGAGGCAGCTCGCGCCGGGGACGCCACCGCCGACGACCTCCTGTCGGGACGTGCGTGGTCCCACCTGCTCGACGGCCTCCGCCGGGCCTCGGCCGTGGTGCTTGCCGACTCCGGCCGCTACAACTCGGCGGATATGGCCGCCGGTTTCCGTCATCTGCTGGTGCTCCTCGGCATCGGGCTGGACAATGCTCTCCGGGAAGAGTCGGGCTCGGTCCTCGCCGTAAAGCCCTCGAGCGTCGACTCGATCTACAAGTGGGGCATGGACTGCCCGGACTGCATCTATACGGGCTCGAGCCTCCGCGGTGGTGAGACGTATCGCCTCTGGGGAAACCGCGGCTCGGCCCGCTATGTCGGCCTGCAGTCCATGGCCGGCATGGCGTCTTCGGCGAACGTCCTTCTGGACGAGCTCGACCTGGGACCTGACGGCGAGGTGGAACTCATCCTCTCGGCCGAGCCCCACGAAGGGAACTGGCTCGAGATCGCCGACGACGCCACTGCACTGGTGGTGCGCCATTTCTTCTATGACTGGGACACCGAGGTGGCGTCGTCCCTCTCCATTGAGCGGATCGGCGCCAAGCGCGAGAAGGCGGACCGGCCGGCGGAGGACCCGCGGGCCGTGGTGGCCCGGCAACTGATCGCCCTCGGGGACTTCGTCGTCGCCAACCTCGAGTTCTTCCTGCAATTCGCCCGGCCGGAAAAGCCCAACTCGTTCAATGCGCCCCTCGACGGAACGGCGATGGGCGCCGCGGCGGAGAACCGACCCGTCATCGGGTCCTGGGAGATCGCACCGGACGAGGCACTCGTCGTGGAGGTCTCACCGCCGCAGGGCCTCTATTGGAGCTACTCGCTGGGGAACCCCTGGTGGGAGACCATCGACTACGGCGCGCACCAGAGCAGCCTCAACGGGCACCAGGCGATGGTGGACGACGACGGCATTCTGCGCACCGTCATCGCCCACGAGGATCCCGGTGTCGCCAACTGGTTGGACACCGCCGGCCACAGCGTCGGCCCCATCATTCTGCGTTGCGTCCGCACCGAGACCGCACCCGTGCCGACCATGCGAGTGGTCAAGTTCTCCGAGATCGACCAGTCGGTGCCGGCGGGAACCCGCCGGGTCACGCCGGCAGAGCGGCAGACGACCATGGCGGCTCGAAGGCTGGCTGTGAGCAAGCGGTTCTCCCGATGACGACATGCTTTCGTTGCGAGGGCGAGCGCGGCGTATCGAAGACGACGTTGAGGAAGGACGTGGATCGACATGGATCTCGGATTCGCTGACGCCACGGCCGTCGTGACGGGCGGGAGCAAAGGGATGGGACGCGCCGTGGCCGAGGTCCTGGCCGCGGATGGTGCCCGGGTGGCAGTCATGG
>CAWACN010000013.1:0-21026 GCA_963780525.1 uncultured Acidimicrobiaceae bacterium
GGGCGCTGAGGGACTCGAACCCCCGACCTGCTGCTTGTAAGGCAGCTGCTCTAACCAACTGAGCTAAGCGCCCGAGCGCAGGCGCCATTGTGGCCCATCCCGCACTGCTCCCCGGTCGAGGAGCCCGTGCCAGGTCAGGGCAACTGTTGGGCGAACGCCGTGCTCCACGGCCGGGCCAGGGCCCGCAATTCGGCGCAACGCTCCTCGCCCAGCACCGCATACGGTGCCGCGGCCAGCGCGTCCGTCCCGTCTTCGAGGGCTCGGCGCTCGGCCTCGCCCAGCGGGGTGAAGCGGAGCTCGTCGCCCTGCTCGAGCCAACCTCGCACCCGCAGTGCGTCGACCGCGCCGTCCCAGGCCTCCTCGGGCCAGCCCCGCGTCGCGCGCAAGATCCGCTCCGGCACATCGCCGGCGGCGGCGTGGGTCACCAGGGCCTCCAGGCCGGACAGACCGCGCACCACGAGCTGCGCGACGTGACCGTCGCCGCGGTACTCGCGCAGGATCGACTGGGCGTGCCAGAGCACCAGGTGCGGCGGGGAGGGCCAGGCCACGTGGGCGTGGGCGGCCGCCAGCGGCCGTCCCTCCATGCGTCGGGCCGCCTCCTCGGCGGCCAGCCGGGCCAACTCGGCGGCCCGTTGCATCTCCTCCGACGCCAGCACGTCCTCGCCCAGCAGGCGCCGATAGGCCGCGTCGACGGCAGTGAAGCGGGCCCGGACCAGCGCCACCGGCGTCGCCACCTCCCAGACCGCGGGGATCGCCGTATGCACCAGCTCCGGGTTGAAGTTGAAGAAGGTGGAGACGACCACGTCGGCCGTCACCGCGCCCATGGGCGCCGCCCGCGAAGCGAAGTAGCCCGCCTGCCCCTTGATGCCGAGCCGGGCATACGCCTCCGCCGCCTCGGGCACGAAGTAGATCATTCCGTGCAGGGGCTCCAGGGTCCGCCACGTCTTGCGCGCCAGCAGCGCGCCCGCGGCGTCCACTCCATCTCCCTCGATCACAAGCCCTCCTCCGCGGCCAGCCTCTCGGCCAACCGACTCGTCGCCGCCACTATGGGCCGACGGCTCGACGCGTCGCGCACGATCAGGTCCCTGCCCTGGCGCTCGCCTTCGGCCACGCCGACCTCGCGGCAGATGAGCAGCCCCGCCAGGTAGTCCCAGCTGAAGAGGGTGCTCCGTCCCACCACCAGGTAGGCGTCCAGCACCCCCTCGGCGACCGCGCAGCACTCGAGCGAGGCCGCGCCGAGGGCCCGGAACTGCGCCCAGCCCGGGTGCAGGCCGGGGAAGCCCGAGATCCCCACAATGGCGCGTCCCAGGTCCTCGCACCCGGAGGGCGCAATGGGCTGCCCGTCCTTCTCGGCGCCGCCGCCACGCACGGCGGCGTAGCGCTGCCCCGTGGCCTGGTTCGTCACCACGCCGACCCGCGGTCCTTCGGCGTCGAGCACGCAGATGCTCGTGGAGTAGAACGGCACGCCTCGGTGTGCGTTGGTGGAGCCGTCGATCGGGTCGATCACGGCGAGCAGGCCGGACGCACTGTCGCCGGTCACGCCCGACTCCTCGGAGAGCACGGCCAGTCCGGCGCCATGGAGCACGGGCAGCGCCGCCCCGTCGGCGGCCAGGTCGAGCCGATACTGCCCCGGCTTGCCCCCGCTCGGGCCCCAGTCCTCCAGGACGTCGAGCGCGCCGCGCACGGCGACAATCGCCTCATCGAGCACTTCCAGGAGCCGAACGTCGTCCACGGAGGACGAACCCTATCGGCCGGTGTCGCTCCCGCCCGTCTGGCGGCCCGACCGCTCACGGCCATTAGGCTTTCCCAGCTGTGGCTGCCATTGACGTCGCCGGGTACGTGGCCGACCTGAAGGATCATTCGGTCGACCACGGATTCCACGTGCACGACGAGCGGCACTTCGTCGAGACCTATTCGTTGCGCCAGGTCTGGGAGGTCGACCTGCACCCCGAAGAGGGGTGTGGCGGGCCCCTCGACCTGCATCTGGCCCTCGACGTCGACCCCCGTGTCCTCCTGTCCTTCGAGGACGCCGTCGTCCTCCTGTCCGAGGACGAGGAGCCGCCGGACGAGTTCCATTTCCCGCTCACCTTCACCTGGGCCCTTCCGCCCCTCCCGAGCGGGCCCGACCTGCTCCGGCTGGCCATCGACCTGGCCGGCGTCGGCGGCATGGAGCTGCCCCTCGAGGTCTCGGCCATCGACTCCTTCGCCAACGCCACCGACGGCTCGGAGCGCCGCCTGAGCATCGTGGCCCGGCATCCGGTCTCGCTGGCCCGGGTCCTCAGCGGCGAGGAGCTCCTGTGCGATGTCTTCGACCGGGCCCTCGCCGTGAGCCGCTTCCTCCTCGAGTCCGCCGAACGCTGGCTGGGCTGACGTGCGGCGCGCCGGGCGCGCCGGGCGCCCCCATGCCACTCGGGTCGTGGCGGTGCTGGCGCTGGCGGGCGGGGCGGCCCTGGGCTTGAGCGCCTGCAGCACCCAGAACGGGCAGGACCTGGCCCAACAGGCCTGCGTGCACGTGCGCCTCTCCGTCTCCGACTACCTGCGGGCCGTGCGGCCCGGGACAGCGGCGGCCGCCGCTGCCCGGCTGCAGGACCAGGCCGATCAGCAGCTGCGGGATGCCCTCCCGCTGGCCGCCGCCGCCAACTCCGACGACGGATCCTGGAACGCCCTCATGACGACGATCTCCGAGGGCGCCACCGTCGACGAGGGCCACCTCGTCCCTTCGCTGCGTGCGCAGTGCGTCGTCGCCAACGCCAACCCGAACGTCAACCCGCAGACCCCCGGGAACAGCGGGAACAGCGGGAACACCAGCAGCACCACGCCCCAGAACGTGAACCCGCAGCCGGCGTCACCCGCCGGCTGAGGGCGTCGGCGCCGTGCGCGGCCATCTGCGCTCGCCCGGCCGCCACAATGGCCGGCATGATTTTGGGCGCCAGGTACTGGCCTCCCGCCACGGTGAAGTGGACGCCGTCGGTCTGCCGGATGGTCACCCCGTGGACCGTGGTGGCGAACTTCCCGCCCGGACAGGCCGCACCGAAGAGATCGACGGCCGAGTCGGTCGTGGCGTGTTCGGCCGCCACTTCGCGCACGAGCTTGTTGTAGACGGCGAGCCGCGCCGGATTGTCCTCGGGCCACGGCGCCCCGTCCGGTTGCTCGCCCTCGTCCGTGCACGGTGCGGTCAGGAACACCATGTGCGCCCCGGTTGCCGTCACCAACTGCGACGCCTGCTCGAGCTGGCTCTTCACGTAGGCGGCGTAGGTCGGATGCAAAATGTTCGTCCACGTGCCCTGGTACTCGCGGTCGACCACCTCCCAGCGCCCGGCGAGGAGCACGACGACGTTGGGCTTGTCGTTGCCCATCGCGGCCAGCCACTGGCTCTGCCATGGCTGGTTCGCCGCCGGACCGCCCGCGGCGACCCCCGGGCCGCCGCACGCCTCCGGCGTGTCGTCCCGGCTCCCCATGAGCTCGACCTGGGGCCCGTCGACGACACCGCAGCCGAGGATCCCCTTGTCGGCCAGCGTGTAGCCGTAGGTGTCCTGTTCCGTCGGGAGCCCGAGACCGAGGCCCAGCGTGAGGGCCACCGAGTCACCGAAGAGGAGGACCTTCACCGGGGAGCCCGCAGCCGTCGCCGGAGGCGCCGTCGTGCTGGTCGTGGCGACGACGACGATCCCGTGTTCCCGGTACCGCCCGGCAAGGCTGTGCTGGCCACGGCCGATGTTCCCGTCGTTGCCGCGATCACGGCCACCAGCACGGCCCCGACACCGGCGGGGACGACCAGCCACGCTCGCCACTGGCTGATGAAGGTGCCCATGCGGATGGGGCGCTCGACGAGGTGGAAGGACACGACCGAGACGGCGAAGGTGACGAGGACGCGGAACCCGAAGAGCTCGTAGCCGGACAGCCCCGTCCGGGCGTGAGTGAGCCAAATGAAGATGGGCCAGTGCCAGATGTAGAGCCCGTAGGAGATCCGCCCCACGTAGCGGATCGGCGACCACGACAGCATCCGCGGGACAACGCTGCGGGGCGCCCCCACCGCGGCCAGGATGACCATGGCCACCGAGAGCCCAATGAGGAAGAACCCGCCCGAGTAGGGGAAGGTCGACGTCGAGGTGGTCGCCACCCACAGGGCGATGGCACCGCCGGCCCCGAGCACTCCCAATACTCCGCAGAGCAGCCGCCCGGTCGAGCTCTCCGGCCGCCACAGCTCTCCCTTGGCCAAGCGACCCAGTTCGTGATGGCGCTGCGAGACGAGCACCAATCCCACCGCCAGCGCGCAGCCGATGAAGAGGCACTGCGAGCGGGTGTCGGTGCCGAGATACGCCCGGTTGGTATTGAGGCCGCCGTCGTAGACGTGGTACATCCAGAGCGCAGAGCCGATGGCCGCCGCACAGCACAAGGCGAACAGCGCCCGCAGGCTCCGGGTGAACCGCATCACGCCGAGCACGACCAGGGGCCAGATCACGTAGAACTGCTCCTCCACCGCCAGTGACCACGTGTGCAGGAGCGGCGAGGAGGCCGACGTCTCGTTGAAGTAGTTGGAGTTGACGAGAATGAAGTGCCAGTTGCTCACGTAGAGCAGCGTGGCCAGGGCGTCGAGCCGCAACGCGCCGTACGTGCCCTTCGGGACGATGACCGACGCGAAGAAGGCCACGAAGAGCAGCATCAGCAGCAGGGCGGGCAACAGGCGTCGGGCCCGGCGGGCCCAGAAGGCGCCGAGCTTGATCGTCAGGGCCTGGCGCCATTCCCCGATGAGCAGCGAGGTGATCAGGAAGCCCGACAGGACGAAGAAGGCGTCGACCCCCATGAACCCGCCGTCCATGTGTGGGATCCCGCCGTGGAACATCATCACCGCCAGGACGGCGCAGGCTCGCATGCCGTCGAGCGCGGGGAGGTAGGCCAGACGAGTGTGCGAAACCGCGCTCTCGTCGTCCTGCATGGGGCCGATCCCTCCTTGGTCAGCTCCGGTGACACCGCACTCCGGGTGGCCGGGGTCCGCATTCTCGCAGAACCGGCCCGCGTCCTCAGGGCGGCCTGCGCTGGCTACCTTGGCCTCCCTGAGCCCGAACCGACCGCTGGCCCGCCCCCTGCAACCCCGCCTCCGCCGACGGGGCCGGCACCGGTTTGTCACGTTCGTGCTGGTGCTCGTGCTGATCGGCGGGGCGGTGCTCGTGGTGCGCCAGGTCCGCCGCGGGCCGCCGCTCAGCCCACTGCGTGCCCGCATAGTGGCCCTCGCCCAGGGACAGGTGGGCTACCGGACCGATCCCTCCGACACCTACTGCAACAAGTTCAGCGCCTACTGGTACGCCGGCACGGACGACTGCGGCAACGACAACCGCGCCGAGGAGTGGTGCGCCGACTTTGCCGCCTGGGTGTGGAAGCAGGCCGGGGCCGAGGTGGCCTACCAGCTGGCCCCCGGATACCTGAACGGCGATTCGGCCAGCTTCTATGTCTGGGGCACCGACCACGGCACCTGGCACCCGGTCGGCGCCGGCTACACCCCCCAACCCGGCGACGTCGCCGTGTACGGACTCGACACCTCCGCCGTCACGGCCGTCCATGTCGCCATCGTCACCGCGGCCACGGGCAACGACGCCGCGCCCGACGTCATCAATGGCGACGGCGACAAGACGGGCTACAGCGTCGTCGAGGTCGGCGACAACCAGGCCTTCGCCGACGCCGAGCAGAAGGGTGCCCCGCTGTCGGGTTACGTGTCCCCGCTGCCTCCGGCGTCCGCGTCCGTCCGCGTCCGGAAGTTAGGTCCCCGGCGTGTACCCGGCCGGTAGGGCGATCGACTTCATCTCCAAGAAGCCCTCCAGGCCCTCAGGACCGAACTCGCGCCCCACACCCGACTCCTTGTACCCGCCGAACGGCGTGGAGAAGTCGATCGGCACCGGGGCGTTGAGCATGTAGGTCCCGGTGCGCACCTGGCGGGCGACACCCAGACCCCGGTCGTTGTCGCCGGTCCAGACCGACCCGCAGAGGCCGTAGTTCGAGTCGTTGGCGATCTCGACCGCGTTGTCGTCACCGTCGTAGGGGATGACCACCAGCACAGGCCCGAAGATCTCCTCCTGGGCGATCTTCATTTTGTTGTCCACGTCGGAGAACACGGTCGGCTCCACGTACCAGCCCTTGGCGAAGTCGGACCCCGACGGGCGTCCACCACCCAATGCGACCGTGGCGCCCTCTTCGCGGCCGCTGTCGAGATACCCCTCGATCCGGCTCCGTTGCCGCTCCGCCACCACCGGGCCGACCTCGGTGGCCGGGTCCATCGGGTCGCCCACCTTCATGGCGGCGACGCCCGAGACGACGGCGTCGACCACTTCGGCGTAGCGCGAGCGCGGCGCCAGAATGCGGGTCTGGGCGATGCAGGCCTGCCCGTTGTTCATGATGGAGTTCGGCAGCAGGGTCGGGATCGTCGTGGCCAGGTCGGCGTCGTCCAAAATGATGGCCGCCGACTTGCCGCCGAGCTCGAGCGTGCAGCGCTTCAGGCGCTCACCACACAGGCCACCGATGCGCTTGCCGCCCACACCGGAGCCGGTGAAGGAGATTTTGTCGACCCCGGGGTGCTTCACCAGGTGCTCGCTGACCTCACGGCCGGCCGGCACGACGGACAGCACGCCCTTGGGCAGCCCGGCGTCGGCGAAAATTTCAGCCAGGCGGAAAGCGTCGAACGGGGTCTCCGGCGCCGGCTTGTAGACGACGGTGCAGCCGGCGGCCAGCGACGGTGCCAGCTTGGCGGCCGCAATGAAGAGCGGGACATTCCACGGGGCGATGGCCCCGACCACGCCGACGGGCTCCTTGGTGACCAACACCTGCGGGTTCAGCATGCCGGTGCGCACCTCGTCGAAGGCGTAGGTGGTCGCCAGGTCGGCGTAGTAGTTGAAGATCATGGACGGCGCCAGGACCTGACCCAGGCCGGCGAAGGAAATGGGCGAGCCCATCTCCTGGGTGATGATCGCCGCCAGGTCGTCCATTTCGGCCATGATCTGCGCCCCCACCTTCGCCAGGACTTCCGCCCGCTCGGCCGGCGTCATGCGGGGCCACGGCCCGTGGTCGAAAGCGGACCGGGCGGCCGCCACGGCCTTGTCGATGTCACCCTCGGTGCCGTCGGGCACCGTGCCGATGACCTGCTCGGTCGACGGTGAGATCACCGAAATGGTGTCGGTCCCCTCCGGGGCCACCCAGTCTCCGCCGATGAACAAGCGGTCGTAGTCCCGAATCGCCATGTGTCCCTCCCAGGGATCTCAGGGGGTCCACCCCCACCGCCGGAGTACCGGTCGGTAGCACAAGGGTAGCGGCGCTCCGCCCGCAGGCGACAGTTCCGACCGCCATCGGGCAGCGCCCTCAGGCAGGCTCAGCCCGCCCCTGGTCCGGCTCGATGTGGGCCAGGACGCCGCCATCGGGCTCCACCCAGCCTTTTCCGGCGGCGTACGCGCACATGCCGGCGAAGCCCTCGTCCCAGGCCTCGTCCGCTGCGGGCCCCACCAGCGCCCGCAGCGCCACCGGGTCGACCACGACGTGCTCGCCGTCGGCGGCGAGGCGGCCCAGACCGGACTGCTCCACCACCCGGGCCAGGTCGCCGGTGCCCTCCACCGTCGCCGAGAACCGGGTGAACTCTTCGGGCTGACGGAGCGAGACGGCGCCGATGGAGAGGTCGATCACAACCAGCACGGCGTGGGACCCTACCCGCCCGACCCGGACGCCTCCCACGACGGGCTGCCACGATCGGTCCGCGTGGTCGGTAGAGTGCCGCTCCGTGCCCGACATCAGTCAGCGTGATCCCGACCAGGTGGCCTCCATCCTCTCGCGCTGGTTGGCGACGAAATCGGCCGACGGCAGCGGGCCCGAGGTCTTCGACGTGCAGGCTCCCGGCTCCAACGGGTTCTCCAACGAGACCATCCTGTGCCGTACCCGCGCCGCCGGCGGTGAGGAGAAGCGCCTGGTCGTCCGCGTCGCACCGACCAAGCACCTGCTCTTCCTCGACGCCGAGTTCTCCACCCAGTACCGCGCCATGCGCGCCTTGAGCGACAGCGGCTCGGGGGTCCCCCTCCCCACGCTCGGCTGGTACGAAGAGGATCCGCAGTACTTCGGCGTGCCCTTCTTCTCCATGGACCACGTCGAGGGCCTCGTCCCCTCGGACAATCTCCCGTACACCATGGACGGCTGGGTGATCGAGGCGACGCCCGAGCAGCAGGAGCGCATGTGGTGGAGCGGCATCGACGCGCTCGCCGCCGTGCACCGCACCGACTGGCGGGCCACCGGCCTCGAGTGGCTCAGCATGAGCGATCGGGGCAAGCCGGGGCTCGAACAGCAACTGTCCTACTACCGCTCCTTCCTCGACTGGGCCACCAAGGGCGAGAAGGTCCCGGTGATCGAGTCGACCTGGCAATGGCTGGTGGACCACAAGCCCGCCGAGGACGGCGACGTGGTGATCAGCTGGGGCGACAGCCGCATCGGGAACATCATCTGGGACGACTTCGAGGCCGCGGCGGTCGTGGACTGGGAGATGGCCTCACTGGCCCAGCCCGAAATGGACCTGGGCTGGTGGCTCTACTTCGATCGCCAGTTCTCCGAGGGCCTCGGGGTGCCCCGCCCGGCCGGCTTCGGCACCCACGAGGACACCGTTGCGCGTTACTCCGAGCTGATGGGCCGGCCCATGCAGGACATCTTCTACTACGAGATCTTCTCGGGCTTCCGCTTCGCCGTGGTCATGTACCGGCTCTCGGACCTCGTCTTCGACCGGGAGGACATGGAGGGGGACGCCGACATGGCCACCGACAACATCGCCACCCAGCTCCTCGCCAAGATGCTCGACCTGGAGCCGCCGGTTTAGCTGTCCGAAATGGGGTCGCCGGTCGGGCCCACGGCGACGCCGGCCGCCATGAGCCGCTGGCCCAGCCAATGCGTGCCCTGGTTGCCCTGCTCGCGCATGGCCTCGGGCCATCCCTCCAAAATGGTGTGCAGCTCGTCGACCGTGGCGATCCTGGCGATGACGTGCACGGTGATCTTGTTCTCGTACCCGGGAGGGTCCGTGACGTGGATCCCCCCGAAGGGGTCCTCGCGCACGTGGGGTGCGGGCTCGCGGAGCACGTAGAGCTCGCCCGTGTCCTCCACGTAGTTCAGCTCGTGCTGGACGCCGTCCTTGCCCAGCCATTCCGAGCCCAGCTCGAGCTCGGCGGAGGCACGCCGGCGGGGGTCCGCTTCGTAGAACTCGTCGATGTCCATCGGCGGCACACTACCGCCGACCAGGAGCATTGCCCGGGCCCGGAGATTTCTCGGTCGGCGACCCGCCGGTGGGAGGGATCGGGGGAGGTCGGGGGACGACGCTCGGGGCATGCCCACCGCCACCTCGAACCAGCGCGTCGCACTCATCGACCAGATGGCAGCCGAATGGAGTTCCATCGGCCGCTCCCCTTCCGCCGTTCGGTCGCTCCGGATCGTCGCCTGCCGCGACCGGGGCCTCGCGGCCCTCGTTGTCGGGACCGACCGCGACCCGCCCTCGTGTCCCACCCCCGATGACGTCGTCGAGCACATGCGACATGCGAAGGGCCGCCGCGAGAGGGAGGAGGCCGCCCGCCTGGTCAGGGTCATGCTCCGGGAGGCCGAGGCCGACCCCTTCGTCCCCCGGATGCTGGTCCAGGTCCTGATTCCGGGCCTGGTGACGGTCGCCGGGAAGCTCCAGTGGGGACGGGGTGGGGAATGGCGGGACGGAGAGGAGTTCTTCGGTGAGCTCGTCTCGACGACCTGGCTCGTCGTGCAGGAATGGGCGGGGCAGGACCGCCCCTACGCGGTGCTCGATCTCCTGTCGGCGGTCCGCTGCCGCCTGCGCCGCCAGCTCTTTCGGTCAAAAGATGTCGGTTGGCGCTCCACCCCGCTCGCATCCGAGTCCGGCGAGACGGCAGTCCCCACCGCCCGGCCCGAGACCGACCTGGAGGAGCTCGCCCGCATGCTGATCGACCTGCACGGAGAAGGGATGCGACCCGACGAGGTGCAGGTGCTCTACGCGCATCATGTCCTGGGCTACTCCATGGCGGAGCTGGCGGCCCTGACGGGCCGTGACCGCCGCGCCCTCTACGCCCGACGTGACCGCGGTCAGCGTCGCCTGTGCGCCTGACCGCCGAATGCGCAAGGTGTGACGCGTGCGTATCGTGGGCCGGTGTTTGGCGGAGGGTCCGGCGGATCCGGCGGAACGGAAGGACTGCGCTCCCGAGCCGCGCGGGGCCGTCCAAACTGGTGGGTCATCCTCGCGGTCTCACTCGGTCTGATGGCGCTCCTGGTGGCGACAGCGGGCAGCCCGCGGACACCGCAGCCAAAGAGCGGGCCTGCCGCGTCCGCCACCCAGATCTCCCCCGGCCCGGGCCTGCTCTGGAGCGCCGGTGCGGCAGCGCACCCGACGACCACCACGACGACCACCGTGACGACGACCACGACCACACCCCGACCATCGGCGGGCACAACCGACGCTCCCGCGGCACACCTCATTTCGGGGACCTCGGCCGCCGCCAGCTCGCCTGCGACGGCGCCTGTCGTGACGACGACCACCACTACGGCACCACCAGCGACGACGACGACCGGCGCCAGTGGTGCCGTGCCGGCCGATCGCACCCAGACCCAGGGCTACCTCGACCCCCCGACCGAGCCATCCAACAAGTTCGGGTTCACCGGAACGGGTCCGATGGAGATCTCCGTCGTCTGGTCCGGGAACACCTACCTCACCATGGACGTCAGTTGCCCCAGCGGAGGACAGAGCGTCGGCGGGACGGCTGCGATGGCAGCGTCCTTGCCCGACGCCAGCGGGAGCTGTCTGGCCACGGTGAGCGAGCCCACGTCGGAGACGGCTTCGCTGACGTACACGATCTCCATCGGCCCAGCCGGTGGGTAGCTCTCCTCGGCGCCAGGGGGTCACGGCGGATCCTCGACATCGTCGGCGCCGCCTGCGCTGCTCTCCTCGCGTTCACCGCCGTGCCGGTCGTGCTCGTGGTGATCGTCGGGAATCCGTTGGCCGGAGGACTGGGGCACGGCTGGCGACCACTCCCCCATGCCGCGTTGGACTTGCTCGTCCTGGCGGCCTGGGTGGCATGGATCGCCTGCTGCACGCAGCTCGTCCGGGCCGTCGTGGCCCACGTGCGCAACGGTGAGGTCGGCATGCGGCAGGGCTCGTCGGTTCTCGACCGCGTGGCGGCACGCATCGCGTTCGGCGTGCTCGCCCTGACGAGCTTCGGCACACCACTCTCGCTGGCAACCGGCGCGGGAGCCAGTGCGCCGGCCGCCCACTGGCCGAATTCCTCCGTCACCGCGGCGCTGCCACGCGCCACTGAAATGGTCCCGTCGACGGTGTCGGCAACGACCTACACCGTGCGACCGGGTGACACGCTCTGGCAGATCGCCTCAGATCTCCTCGGCGACGGCGCCGACTGGACCTCGCTCGCAACGCTCAATCTCGGCCGCGACCTCGGTGGGGGGGCGCACTTCGTCGATCCGGATCAGCTGAAGACAGGGTGGCGCCTGCGGTTGCCCGCCGATGCCCGACGCCCCACTGATCACCGTGTCGGCGACGGCGACGGCGACGGCGGCCACGAAACCGTCACAGGGGCATCTCCCAGAACTGGTTGCGCTCGGTCTGGGCTCCGTGGCCTGCGCCGCATTGGCCCGGCGCGCCAGGCGCCAGCGCAGGCTGGGCACTCGCTTCAGCGGCGATCTGATTTTGCAGCCGGTGCCGTCGGAGGAGGCGCAGGATGCGGCGACGTTGTTGCAGCGCTTCGCCGAAGTCCCCGCCCTCCGGTCGCTCGAAGCCGCCAACTGCTTCTTGGGCCTGTCTCTCGAGGGTCGGTCAACCCGACCGAAGGTCCGAGCGATCTGCGTGTCGGCATCGGGCGTCACGTTCTGCTTCGCCGAAGCAGAGACAGGCGAGCCTCCTCAGGGGTTTGACCGCGCAAAAGACGGCAGGGCGTGGCACGTCGGCCACGACGCCCTCCAGGGCCATGACCCCTGCTTTCCCCTGCTGCCCGTCGTGCTTCCCGTGGGCGATGACGAAGAGGGAACCTGGCTCGTGCCGCTCGAGCCGGGAGATGTGCTGCCCCTCCTGGGCGAGGCCGCACCGGCACTCTGGCGCGCCGCGCGAGGTGCCGTCGGATCGTGGGCCTGGTCGGAGACCGTGCTGGTCACCGAGGATCCCGACGACCCCGCGCTGCGCACCGAGACCCTGGCCGATCCCTCCATCGCCCGGCACGTGCTCTTCTGCGGTGATCCGGCGGCACTGCCCTCCGCAGCCGTGGGGCGTTGCGCCGTGGTCACGCTGGAGCCGGTAGCGGGCAGCAACCTGACCGTGCTCGTCGATCGTCATGCCGCAACCCTTCATCCCATGGGACTCGTCGTCCGCCCTCATCTCCAATCAGCAGAAACGGCCCACCACATTGCCGACCTGATGGCGCCGCTCGCCCGGGGTCGAGGCGCGGACGCAGGACGTCGCTGCAGGCCTCGAGGTATGCGGACCAGTCGGCGATCCCGACGACGGCCCCGACGACGGACCGGACCATGCCCTGTCACCGGGAACAGTGGACGTCCGCCTTCTGACCATGACGCCCCGGATCGACGGACTCAACGAAGATCTTCCGCCCAATCGGGCCCGTCGGGCAGTCGAGCTCGTCGCCTATCTGGCCCTGCACCACCCTGACGTCATTACGAGCGATCGGCTCCGCACGCGGGTGCTCGGGTCATCCGATGCCGATGCTGCGGCAAAGACTCTGTTCAACACTGCATACGCGGCCCGCCGCGCCTTGGGAGTCGACGAACAGGGTGATCCACTCTTTCCCGCTGGGACACGGCAGGGTCTGTACCAACTCTCGCCCCGCGTCACCGTCGACGTGCAGCGCGCCGTGGTGCTGGCGGCTGAAGGCAAGTCGCAGTCAGACCCGGCCGCGGCGATCGCCTACCTCCGTGCCGCGCTCGAACTGGTCGAGGGTGAGCCGCTGGCCAATGCGCTGTCAGGTTACGCATGGTGGGAGGCTGAGGGGCACGGAGGCCGCATCGCCGCCGTACTCGTCGACGCGGCCTGCGTCATGGCTGCGCTCGCCGCCGACTCCAGGCTCTTCGATCTCGCCCGGTGGGGGCTCGAGCAAGCGCGGGTGGTGGAGCCCTACAGCGAAGCGCTCTCGCGGGCCGCCATGCAGGTGGCTGCTGCCGAGGGGGACGCCGACCGCCTTCGCCTGGAATGGCGCGACTGTCAGCGCCGCATTGACTCCCTCGACCCCGGCGGCTCCCCGTCGGCGCGGACAGAAGCGCTCTACGGAGAGTTGTCGCGTCGGGTGCTCGTCGGGGTCGCGCTCGCCGACGATGGAGTTCCGCACTCCATGCCGGACCTGGTCGACTAGGAGCCCACTCTTTCGGCATGCCGCTGAACGACATCCTCGAGACGCGCCACCCGGCTTCCCTTCACGAGCGCGGCGTCGTCGGGACCGAGTTGGAGGAGCAGGGCCACGGCGTCATCGGTGCTGAACACCTGGGTTGAGCCGTAGAGCACCGGTCTGATAGCCCACCACTTCGATCCCCAGCTCTTCGGCCAACCGGGCCACTCGCTGATGCTCGGCCTCGGTCTCGGTCCCCAGCTCCGCCATCAACCCGAGCAGGGCGACCTTCCGGTCGGCCTGCAGGGCCGCCATCGACCGCAGGGCCGCTTCGGTCGATGCCGGGTTCGCGTTGTAGCAGTCGACCACCAGGACGGGCCCGTCGGTCACTCGTCGCACCTCCATGCGGAGGGGCGACCCCAGAGCCGATCCGAGAGCGGCGACCACTCCGTCGAGAGGGGAGCCACACCACAGCGCGGCGGTGGCGGCAGCCAACGCATTGGGGACTTGCTGGAGCCCGTGCAAGGAGAGCTCCACCTCTGCGCTGCCCCAAGGCGTCGCCATGCGAAAGCGGGGCCTGAGGTCGGCATCGAGGACGATGCGCTCCGCCCGGACGTCGGCGGCGGCGCCTTCGACGCCGTAGCGCAGGACGGGGCACGGACTGACGGACGCCATGCGGGCGACGCGCGGATCATCCGCGTTGAGGATTGCGACCCCGCTCGGCGGCAGCGCGGCGACGAGCTCGCTCTTGGCCCGCGCCACGCCTTCGAGGTCACCGAAGTACTCGACGTGCGCCATGGCGACGCTGGTCACGATACCCACGTCCGGGCGGCCGATCTCAGTCAAACGGGTGATGTGGCCGGCCCCCCGGGCACCCATTTCGAGGACGACCCACTCGACGTCGTCCGGCGCGTTGAGGAGCGTCAAGGGGAGCCCGAGCTCGTTGTTGAAGGACCGCTCGTTGGCCGCCACACGGAAGGTCGAGGCGAGGCAGCTGTGCAGCAGATCCTTGGTCGTCGTCTTCCCGACGGAGCCCGTGATTCCGACCACGCCGGCATCCGTGCGCTCGCGGGCGAGCCGGCCGAGACGGAGGAGCGACGCTGCAGTGTCCCCCACGACGACCGCCGTCCCGCCGCTGGGTTCCCGCTCCGTCAGGTAGGCCGCCGCGCCGCGCTCGAGGGCCGTACCGATGAAGTCGTGCCCATCGCGCTCGGCGACGATGGGGACGTAGAGCTGCCCCGGGAGGAGTGTCCGGGTGTCGATACTCGCTCCCGTGACGGTGACATCGGGTCCGACCTGTTGCCCGCCGAGCCGGGTCGCGAGTTCAGAAATGGAGAATCGCACGCATCACGCTCGCGGCCGATTGTATAGCCTCGGTCGATGCCAGATCCGGGAGTGCTGGCGATCCTGTACGGGGGCCCATCCGCTGAGCACGAGGTGTCATGCGTCTCGGCGCGTCGGATCGTGGCCACCGCGGTGCAAGCCGGGTTCGCGGTGAAAGTGATCGGCCTGACCCACGACAGAGAGTGGATCGACGCCAGTGGAGTCCTCCACAATGTGGACGCTCTCGAGGCGCTGCCCTCCCCGGACGACCTGGCACGACAGAACCCGGCGGTGGTGCTCGGCCACCTCGGTGCGGGCTTGCCTGCGGATGCGGTGGTGTTCCCCGTCCTGCACGGTCCGTTCGGTGAGGATGGAGTCCTGCAAGGACATCTCGAGACGCTGGGCGTGCCGTACGTCGGCGCCGGTGTCCTGGCTTCGGCTGTCTGCATGGACAAGGGCATCGCCAAGTCCGTGCTGCGGGACCACGGGCTCCCCGTCGCCGCCTGGAGGCTGGTGGCGCGCTCATCGTGGTCCATCGATGTCATGGAGGAGGCCCTCGAAGCGTTGGGGCTTCCTCTCTTCGTCAAGCCCGCCAATCTCGGCTCCTCCATCGGCGTCGCCAAGGCATCCGACCCGGCGGCGGTGGGAGACGCAGTGCTTTCCGCTTTCGAGTTCGACGACCGCGTGATCCTGGAGGAGTTCGTCGCCGGCCGCGAGCTGGAGCTTGCACTGCTCGGCAACGAAGACGTGCGGGTGACGCGGGCGGGCGAGATCCTCGCCAGCCGGGAGTTCTACGACTACGACGACAAGTACGTACTCGGCCTCGCCGAGACGGTGGCACCCACCGATCTGAAGGACATGCAGCTGGCGAAGGCGCAGCAGCTGGTGACGGAGGCCTACAAGGCGCTGCGTGTCGAGGGCCTGGCTCGCATCGACGTCTTCCTCCGCGAGAACGACGAGATCGTGATCAACGAGGTGAACACCATGCCGGGCTTCACCCCGATCTCCATGTTCCCCATGTTGTGGGAAGCCGAAGGGGTTCCGTTCCAGACGGTCATTGAGGAGCTGGTGCTGCTGGCACGGGCCCGCCACGTCCGGCGGCGCTCGCTGCGCACGCATCGCGTTTTGTAGGGCGCGCATTCGAAGCGGGATTCCGGCCATCCTCCGAGTCCATCGCCCCCGGACTACCGACCAACGGCCCTCCGACCTGGGCTTTCGGGCCGTCGACACGTCCTGCGACCGCGCCCAGAACGGACGGAGGAGATCAGGTGGCGTGCCCGGCCACGGCCCGTTCCTCCCGATGGGGCACCCGCCACCCGGTTCGGCCACGATAGGCGTGGGTCCGGCGGGTGCTGCGCGCACCCCTTCTGTACCGTGCGGAGTGTGGTCATGACGTTCGAGGGTTTGGAGAACGACACCTGGGAGACGCTCCCGGGTGCCAACCGCCTGACCGTGACCCAGCGCGAGGCCATCGAGTCGGACAAGCCGCTGCTGTGTGTGGTGGCGGGAGCCGGAGCCGGGAAGACCAGGGTCCTCACGCTCCGGGTGGCCCGACGGGTGCGCAACGGTTCAATAGAACCCGATCGCACACTCGTGACCACCTTCAGCCGCAAAGCGGCGGACGAACTGCGTACCCGGCTGTGGTCACTGGGCGTGTCCGGCGTCAAGGCCGGCACCTTCCACCGCACCGCCCTGGGCCTGTTGCGCGAGCACCGGGAGCTGCGGGGCCGCCCCCTCCCCCAGCTGCTGCCGGACCGCCGCCGGCTGCTCGCCGAGGTGACCAACGGCGATGCCCGCCGGACCCGCGCCCTCGACGGCGAAATCGGGTGGGCCAAGGCGCGCCTCGTCTCGCCGGAGCAGTACGAAGCCGAGGCCCGCCGCCACCGTCGTCGCAGCGGCCTCAGTGCCGAACAGGTGGCGGACGCGTTCTCCCGCTACGAAGCGGAGCGGAGTCGTCGGCGACTCCTCGACTTCGACGACCTGATCGTGTCGTGCGCCGACGCGCTGGCAGGCGACAGCGAGTTCGCCGACTCCATCCGCTGGCGCACGCGGCACCTCTTCGTCGATGAGATGCAGGACGTCAACCCGGCCCAGTTCCGATTGTTGACGGCCATGTTGGGCGACGAGCCCGACCTCTTCGTGGTCGGTGACCCAAACCAGTCGGTCTACGGGTTCAACGGGGCGGACCCGACGCTGCTCGACCGGCTGCCCGATATTCTGCGAGGCACCGCCGTCATACGACTGGACGAGAACCACCGGTGCACACCCCAGGTGGTGGCGGTCGCGACGGCCGTCCTGCGGGAGGGCGGTTCGTTCGGCTCGGACGGCGAGGTGGTGTTGCCCCGCACGACCCGGGTGGACGGGCCGGTGCCCAAGGTGGTGTCGCACGCCACCGCCGAAGACGAGGCGGCGTGGGTGGCCGACCGGATCAAAATGTCACGCACCCCGGGACGGCAGTGGTCCAGCATCGCCGTGCTGACCCGCACCAACGCCCAGCTGGCCATGGTGCAGGCGGCGCTGGACAAGGCGCGGGTGCCCAACCTGGTCGCCGGGGCCGACCTCGGACCGGCATCCGACCTGCGTGGCGACGGCGACAAGCGCGGCGGCGGTGACGTGGACACGGGTGAGTGGAAGCAGGGCGGAGGCTCCGGGTGACGGCGACCGCGTCGTGCTGACGACCTTCCACCGCGCCAAGGGCCTGCAGTGGCCCACGGTGATCATCCTCGGCCTCGGCGCCGGCCTCATGCCCATCGCGTCGGCCCAGACGCCCGCCGCTATCGACGAGGAGCGCCGTTTGCTCTACGTCGCGCTGACCCGATCCGAAGAGGAACTGTGGTGCAGCTGGTACGAGGACGCCGGGTCGGGGACCCGAGGGATCCGGGGGCCCAGCCCCTGGCTGGCGACGATTGAGCGGACGATCACCGAACTCGAGAAGGAGGCGGCACCGACCGCGGCGACGGAGGTCTCCCGGCGCGTCGCGGAACTCAGGCGGCGGTTGGCCGACGGAGCCGACGACGGGTAAGGCCCGGTAAGGTCGGGCGGCCCGATCGATCCGAGGTGGGGGAATGTCGGAACTCTTAGAGCGGCTGTGCAAGGCCGTCGGCGAGAGCAACGTCCTCGTCGGCGCATCCGTGCACGCCGACTACACGCACGACGAGGCGTTGACAACGGTGCCGGTCGTGCCGCTCGCCGTCGTCATGCCGGGTTCGACCGACGAGGTGTCCGAGGTGCTGCGGCTGGCCGGCTCGCACGGCATCGCCGTGGTGGCACGGGGTAGCGGCACAGGGCTTTCCGGCGCCGCCGTACCGGTGGCCGACGGCATCCTGCTCGCCTTCAACCGCATGAATCGCATTGTTGAGATTGACACCGAGAACCAGGTCGCCGTCGTCGAACCGGGTGTGACGCTGGAACAGCTGAACGGTGAGCTCGCTCAACTGGGGCTGATCTACCCGGTGTCTCCGGGCGAGCAGAGCGGCTCGCTCGGCGGGAACGTCGCCACCAACGCCGGAGGCATGCGCGCTGTCCGCTACGGCGTGACCCGCCATCACGTGCTCGGGCTCGAAGTGGTTTTGGCCGACGGAACTGTCATGCGGACCGGCGGGAAGTTCGTGAAGTGTTCGAGCGGATACGACCTGACGCAGCTGCTCATCGGCTCCGAGGGCACGCTGGCCATCACGACGGAGGTGACGGTCAAGCTGCAGCCCCGGTTCACGGCGACGTCGACGGTCCTGGCGCCTTTTGCGACATTGTCTGAAGTGGCCAAGGCCGTGCCGCACATTGTGCAGAGCGGCATCAACCCATCCATTTTGGAGTACGTCGACATCCTGGTCATGGGTGGCATCACCCAGGCCGCCGGGCTCGATCTCGGCGTGCCCGAGGAGGTCAAGGCCCGCACCCTGGCCTACCTCGTGGTCGTCTTGGAGGGCATGGAGGCCGACCGGGTGGAAGAGGACGTGGCCCGGTTGGCCGCCCTCTTGGAGGAACTGGGCGCTCTCGACGTGTACGTCCTGCCCCCGACGTCGGGGGCTCGGCTCATTGCCGCTCGCGAGCGGGCGTTCTTCGTCGGCAAGGCGGCCGGGTGCGACGACCTGATCGATGCCGTCCTCCCTCGGGCGAGCATTCCCGACTACCTGGCCCGCGTGGCCGAGCTGGCACAGGAGCACGGGGCTCTCATCACGGGGTGTGGCCACATCGGCGACGGCAACGTGCACATCACGGTTTTCCAGCCCGACGACACGCAACGGCACGAGCTGATGCACGCGAGCTTCGAGCTGGCGCTCCAGGTCGGGGGTGCCATTTCGGGTGAACATGGGATCGGGACGGCGAAGCTGCCCTATTTCTTGGAGTTGGAGGACACCGTGTCATTGGAGCTCATGCGTGCGATCAAACGCGCCTTCGACCCGACGGGCATCCTCGGCCCGGACCGGCTGCTCGGCGTGGCGCGCTCTGGGGTGCGCTCGTGAACGGCGCCCGCGCGCTCCTCTCGACCTTGGTCGATGCCGGCGTCGATGTCTGCTTCGCCAATCCCGGGACCTCGGAAATGCACTTCGTGGCCGCGCTCGACGACGTGCCCGCCATGCGGGGCGTGCTCTGCCTCTTCGAGGGCGTGGCGACTGGCGCTGCCGACGGTTACGGACGGGTGGCCGAGCGCCCGGCGGCGACGCTCTTGCACTTGGGCCCCGGCCTCGGCAACGGTTTGGCGAACCTGCACAACGCCCGACGGGCTCGGACACCGATCGTCAACATTGTGGGCGACCACGCCACGTACCACGCCCGCTATGACGCGCCCCTCCAGTCGGACATCGCATCCATCGCACGGCCCGTCTCTGGGTGGTACCGCTCGACGGCACGGGCGGACGACGTGGCGGCCGATGGCGCCGATGCCGTGGCAGCCGCGCTGGGCCCGCCGGGCTGCGTCGCCACACTGGTCCTTCCGGCGGACGCCTCGTGGTCGGCATCGGCGACCGGTCCGTGCCCGCCACGGCCGCAGCGGCGGGCGAGCGCGGTGTCACACGACTCCATTGACGAGGCGGCCAAAGCGCTGCGAGGGGGCGAGCCCGCAGCACTCCTCCTCGGTGGACGAGCACTGCGGGCCGCAGGCCTGCGCGCCGCCAGCAGAGTGGCGGTGACGTCCGGGGCGCTGCTCTTGGGTGAGACCTTTCCGGCGAAGCTCGAGCGGGGCGCAGGCATTCCCGCGGTGGACCGGTTGGCCTATTTGGCCGAGATGGCACAGGCCCAGCTCGACGGGGTCCGCCACCTCGTCCTGGTCGATGCCAAGGCGCCCGTGTCCTTCTTCGCCTACCCCGACAAGGCCAGCGATCTGGTGCCCCCGGGCTGCACGGTGCACACGCTGGCCCGGCCGGGCGAGGACGCCGCAGAGGCCCTGGAGGCCCTGGCGGACGCCTTGGGCGCTCCGGATGACGTTGGCGTGCCGGCGCCGGCATGGCGGCCCGAACGCCCCACCGGTGACGTCACGAGCGAGACGGTGGCGGCGGCCGTGGGCGCCACACTGCCCGAGGGAGCCATCGTCGTGGACGAGGGAAACACCGCAGGCCTTTTCGTCTCGGGGGCAACGGCAGGCGCGCCCCAGCACGAGTGGCTGACCCTGACGGGCGGCGCCATCGGTATCGGGCTCCCCATGGCGGTCGGCGCGGCGGTGGCGGCCCCGGAACGGCCCGTTCTCTGTCTGCAGGCCGACGGCAGCGCCATGTACACGCTGCAGGCTCTGTGGACCCAGGCGCGCGAAGGCCTGAACGTGACCACGCTCGTGCTCTCCAATCGGAGTTACGCCATCTTGAACATGGAACTGCACCGGGTGGGCGCCGATGCGGGTGGACCGCAGGCCCGGCGCTTGCTCGACCTCACCGAGCCCGAGCTCGACTTCTGCGATCTGGCCCGCGGCATGGGAGTGCCGGCACGCCGAGTCGAGAACGCCGAAGACCTCGCGTCCGCATTGGCCGCCGCCTTCGCCGAACCCGGCCCCAGCCTCATTGAGGTATCGGTCTGAGGCTTTCGTGCCTGCGACAAACAACGACCGGACAACGGTCGCAATGTTGTGACAACAAACGTGACCCGTCTGCCGAATAGGTTCCAACGGCTCTATAGCGCCCGAAAAGACCCTGTCACCATGCTGTTCGAAGAGGGCGTGCTCGAAATGAGTTCACCCGGGGACGGGCTTTACCGAGGAGGGAAAAGATGCAGATGGAGATGGAGATGGAGAGCCATCCCTCCTCTGACACCCGGGCCATGGACGCAGCCGTTGAGCGGCTCCGCAGGGATCTCCTCAACACCCCACCGGTCGCCGCCCCCGAACAGAATGCGGTGGCCGACGAGACCGACATGATCGATTACGCCTCCGTCGAG